>CAVXFL010000009.1:0-801663 GCA_963761015.1 uncultured Alphaproteobacteria bacterium | reverse complement strand
TGGGACACAAGGTCGTTTGGCGCGGCGGCATCGAACATGGCAGCGTTATATCGTTAGTTAGGCTTGCGGCAAACCGTTAATGGATCTACCAGGGTCGGGAGCTATGGTGCGACCACGTGGACCGCGTGGAGGCGAAAAAATCGAGCTGCGCCCGCCAGGTGACCGGAGGCGAAGCAGATCGCAGATGCCAGGTACGAGCCTGCGGCGGAGAGGCTTCGCATTGCGTTTCGGGATGGCACGACAGCAGAGGCAAGTGTAGCGCCGTGAGCCAGCACCACATCACCGATGCCGAATACGCCGCGGCGCTCGCCGCCGGCCGGGCGGACGTGGAGACGGAGATTCGGGCCCGAGCCGTGCGCTATGAGCCTGAGCGCGACGCCATCGAAATCATGACGACCCGGAACGCTGGATTTGTGATCCCTCGGCAGTGGATCGATGCCCTGCGAGGGGTGCCCGCCGAGGATTTGATACGGCTGGCAGTTTGGCCCGACGGATCGGCGACCGAGCTCGAAGACCGGGACATCCACATCAGCGTGCAGGGCTTAATGACCGCGGTCCTGCCGGCGATGCTGCCGCGCCGGGCGGTAGCGGCGATCTTTGCGAGCCGCGGAGGCAAGGCGACGTCGGAGGCAAAGCGGAACAGCGCCCAAGCCAATGGCCGGAAAGGCGGCCGGCCGCGAAAGACATCCGGGACCGTGGCGGCCTGAGAGCGTAGGGTGGAATGCGCTTTCGCATTCCACCACCTCGAGGCGCGACGATCATTTCATCCCGGATTATCCCCGCAACCGCGTCGCGGGCGACAGTTGATTTTCTACCTCAACCTGCGTGACCGCGATCAATCGGACGGTTTTTGGTGGAATGCGAAAGCGCATTCCACCCTACGCTGGCTGGACGCGATCACAGGCCGCGTGGCGGTCGTTCTCGGCATCGGGAACGGCATGCCGCGGCGGCAAGCATAGCGCCGCGAACCAAACCGTAAGGTGCAATGCAGAAGTGGACCCCGAATTTAGGACCGGTGGCTTGATTGGAGAGAGGCCGCTCCGCTGATAGACGGAGCGGGAGATGACGAAGCGAACACGACGCAAGATCGATGCGGCGCTGAAGGCGAAGATCGCAGTGGAGGCATTGCGGGAGACCGCGACGGTGACCGACCTCGCGCAGCGCTATGGGGTGCACCCGAACCAAATCTACGCCTGGAAGAAGCAGCTTCAGGAGCAGGCGGCACGGGCATTCGAAGCCAAGGTCGGCCACGAGGCTGAGGCGCAGCGCGAACGTGAGATCGAGAAGCTGCACGCCAAGATCGGGCAGTTGACCGTGGAACGCGATTTTTTGGCCGGGAGGTCCGGAAGATGAGCACTCCGGACCGGCGCGCCCGGCTCGACCGCGACCACCCCAACCTATCGGTCCGCCGCCAATGCGCGTTGCTGGGCCTGGCGCGATCCGGCGTGTATCGCGAGCCGACGGCGGCGAACGACAACGAACTCGCGCTGCTGCGTCGCATCGACGAGCTGTTCACGGCCTGGCCGTTTCTCGGTTCGCGGCGGATCACGGCGCTGCTGCGGGCCGAAGGTCGCGCGGTTAACCGCAAGCGGGTGCAGCGGTTGATGCGGTGGATGGGGATCGCCGCACTCGGGCCGAAGCCGCGCACCACCAAGCCGGCGCCGGGGCACAAGATCTTCCCGTATTTGCTTCGGGATTTGCCGATCGAGCGGCCGAACCAGGTCTGGGCGGCGGACATCACCTACGTCCCGATCGGCCGCGGCTTCTTGTATCTGGTGGCGATCATGGACTGGCAGAGCCGGGCGGTGCTGGCTTGGCGGTTGTCGAACACGATGGACGTGTCGTTCTGCGTTTCCGCGCTGGCAGAAGCGCTGAGGCGGTTCGGCAAGCCGGAGATCTTCAACACCGATCAGGGGAGCCAATTCACCAGCGCGGCGTTCACCGGCACGCTGCTCGCGGCCGGGATCAAAGTGTCGATGGACGGGCGCGGGCGGTGGCTGGACAACGTGTTCATTGAGCGGTTGTGGCGCTCGCTGAAGCACGAGGACGTGTATCTGAAAGGCTATGCGGATGGCCGCGAGGCGCGGGCCGGGATTGCCGCATGGATCGCGTTTTACAATCTGCGGCGGCCGCATCAGGCGCTGGGAAATCGCCCGCCGATGGCGGTTTCGCGCGAGGGGCTGCCCGGCAAGAGCGAAACGGTTGCTGCCCGGCAAGAGCGAAACGGTTGTGGACATGACGCTGCGCTTGGATAACGCTGGCGCGTTATCCACATGCCCACAACCGCAGCAGCAGCAGCCACAAGCGGCATAATGTGAGGAATTAGGAGCGGTCGAATTCCAATTAAGCCGAGCGGCTCAGTGGTCCACTTGAGGGGGTCCGCCTCACTATTTACGACGGCCTAGACAGAAATCCCTACGGGTTTCATAGGTGGGAAAGCGACTGGGGAAGCGTGAGATATGCGATAACAAAGGCTTTCGACGATGTCCCCGAGTTGGTTTGGTACTTTATTATCGAACCTAGCGGGGCTGTGGTCATAGATCATGTCGAGAAGCATGAGCCATACTGATCCTTGCAATGTGGCTGATGCGGCTCGTCCAGCCAACAAAGTCCGAGGCAACTAGCGGGCGGGCCTATGTTCCGAGGGGTAGCCAGATGATAAAGGTGCTGCCGTGCCCCTCCTCGCTTTCGATCAGCAACTGGCCGCGGTGGCGGTTGACGATGTGCTTGATGATGGCGAGGCCGAGCCCGGTGCCGCCGGCGCGGCGCGAGCGGCCCTTGTCCACGCGATAGAACCGCTCCGTCAGCCGCGGGATGTGCTCGCGCGGAATCCCCGGCCCCTCGTCGGCGACCGCGATCGCCACGCCTTGCCGCGCCGGGAACCGCCCGCCGCTGGCCGGCTTCGCCGACAGGCGCACCGTGCCGGACCCGGCGTATTTCAGCGCGTTGTCCAGCAGGTTTTGCAGCACCTGCGTCAGCTGGTCGGCGTCGCCCGCGACCAGCGGCAGGTCGGGCGCGAGCGCCAGCGCCAGAACCATGCCGCGCGCGGCGAGGCGCGGCTCGAACGTGGCGGCGAGCCGCTTGATCAACGCCCGGATGTCCAGCCGCCCGGACGGCGCCTGGTGCTCGGTCAGCTCGATGCGCGACAGGCTCAGCAGGTCGTCGATCAGCCGGTTCATGCGCGCCGCCTCCTCGGCCATGATGCCGAGGAAGCGTTGCTGCGCCGGCGGGTCGTCGGCCGCCGGTCCGCGCAGCGTCTCGATGAAGCCGGTCAGGCTGGCGAGCGGGGTGCGCAACTCGTGGCTGACATTGGCGACGAAATCGGCGCGCATCCGCTCGACCGCGCGTTCGCGCGTGCGGTCGGACAGGACGACGACGATCCGGCCGGGCTCGCCGACCGTCCCTTCCCCATCGCGCCCGAGCGGAATTGCGGTGGCGTCCAGTTCCCGCGGCACCGGCGCCGCCAAGGCCAGGGCGGCGCGCTGGTTCGTTGCCTCGAGCGCGGCGCGGTCGATGGCGGCGCGCAGCAGCGGATGCCGCAGCACGGCCGGCAGGTCGGCGCCGAACGCCGCGCGCGCCGCTTCGTTGGCGAACACCACCGAGCGGTCGGCCCGGACCACGATCAGCGGATCGGGCAGGCGCTGCACGATCGCGGACTCGGTTTCGACCTTGCCGGCGGCGCGGACCGCCCGCTCCTCCAGCCCGCGCGCCAGCCGCTCGACCTCGCGCGCCAGCCTGGCGAGCGGCGGCCATAGCAGGCCGGACGCGAGGCTCGCGGCGCGTCGGGCGGGCCCGGCGGTCGTGGCGGCGTTCAGGTCGTGCCGGAGACGGGCGAGATCGCGGGCGGCCAGCGCGGCGATGCCGAGCGCCGCCAGCACGACTCCGGCCATGGCGGCCAGGGCCGGACCGACCGAGGCCGTGCCGGTGCCGGCCAGTACGGCGAGCGCGAGCACGGGCGCGGCGGCGATGGCGCCGGCCGTCAGCAGAAACGTGGCCGGACGCAACGGCGGTGGCCGGACGCAACGGCGAGAGAACGCCGCGCGGGGGCTCAGACCCCCGGACCGCGCAGCGACGACGGCGGGCGTTCCAGGATCTTGGCGCCGCCGTTGCGGATTTCGAACAGGGCGAGCGCGCGGCGGACCTGCCCGTCCGGCAGCAAGGCGATCAGGCCATCGACGCCGGCGAACCCGTTCGGTCGCGTCAGCAGCGAGGGCGAATAGCCGCGCTGGTGGTCCAGGCGCGCGATCGCGGCGGCGTCGTAGGCCAGATCGGCGAGCCGCGGCGGCGTGGCGCCATACTTCCCCCGGTACTGCGCCACGAAGGGTGCGCGGGCGGCGGGATCGGGCGCCGCGTACCAGGCGCCGTCCAGGAACGGGTTGTGGGACCCGCGCGCGCCGGGCTGTGCCCAGAGCGCCGGTCCCAGGATCTGCACCTGTGCCGGGGTGACGTCGCTCGCGCCGAGCGCGGTGGCCAGTTCGCCCAGTTGCGGCCCGGTCGCGGCGAGCAGCAGGGCATCGAACGGCGGCGGCGAGACCGGCGGGTGCGGCTGCTCGCCACCCGCGGCGTTGGCGGGCAGCGGCATGCCGGCCGGCGTCTCACCGGCGGGGCCGTGGCGCTGGGCATACTCGGCCAGATCGCGCGCCTGCTGGGTCATGGAGTCCGGGTTCGCGGTGTATTCCGTGACTTTGGGCGCAGGCACGCCAGCCGACTGCGTGGCGTCCACGAGGGCCGATTCCATGGCGTGGCCGAACTCGTTGTCCGGGAGCAGGCCGGCGAACCGGTTCTTCCCCTTGGCGACCGACGCGCCGACCAGCCGCCGCACCTGCTGGCCAGGGGTCAGGCCGAGCGTCCAGACGCCGGGCCGCGCCTGCGCGGGATCGCTGGTGAAGGCGAGCACCGGCACGCCGGCAGCGCGCGCCGGGCCGGCGACAGCCTCCGTTTCGATCGCCGTGAGCGGCCCCAGGATGATGCGGTCGCCAGCCGCGATCGCCTGCTCGGCGGCCTGGTCGGCGCCGGTCGTGGTGCCGCCGGTGTCGCGCACGTCCAGCTTCGGCGCGCCGGGAACCTCCAGCGCCAGCCTGGCGGCGTTCAGCATCGCCTGGCCGAGTTGCGCGTTCGGCCCGGTCAGCGGCAGCAAGATCGCGACCGGCCCGCCCGGACCGCGCGGGACCGGCCGGGACGGCGGGGCGTACACCGGCGGGGTCGCGCCGTAGGGCGGCGGGGGATACAACTCGGGCTCCGCGCGCATGCAGGCGGCGAGCGACATGGTGCCGAGCAGGAACACGAATGCGCGCCGACGCATGCGACGACCTCCCTCCCGAGCCGACATCGGGGCCGAACGCCCCGCAAGCCGGTCTTGTGCTGGTTTCGACGCCGATCGGCAACCTCGGCGACACGAGCGCCCGCGCGGTGCGCACGCTGCGCGAGGCCGACCTCATTCTGTGTGAGGACACCCGCGTGACCCGCCGGCTCCTCGCGGCCCACGGCATCGCGGGCCGCGTGTCACCGCTGCACGAGCACAACGAGGCGGCCCGGACGCCCGAGTTGCTGGAGTTGCTTCGCGCGGGCAAGCTTCTGGCGCTGGTCTCGGACGCGGGCACGCCGCTGTTGTCGGACCCCGGGTTCCGCCTGGTTCGCGCGGCGATCGCGGCGGGGCTGCCGGTGAGCGGGGTTCCCGGCCCGAATGCCGCCGTGCTGGCGCTGGTGCTCTCCGGACTGCCGCCGCTGCCGTTTCTGATGTCCGGATTTCCGCCGCCGCGCCGGGGCGCGCGCCGGACCGCGTTCGGCCGGCTGCGCGCCGCGGAACGCGCGGGGCTTTCCGCCACCTTGCTCTGGCACGAAGCGCCGCATCGGCTCGCCGAGACCCTGGCCGATCTGGCGGAGACGTTCGGCGACCGCCCAGCCGCGGTCGCGCGGGAATTGACCAAGCGCTTCGAGGAAGTGCGCCGCGGCAGCCTCGGCGAACTCGCCGCGCATTACCACGCGGAGCCCTGCCGCGGGGAGATCACGCTGGTGGTCGGGCCGGCTCCGGCGGACGCCCCGGAAACGCTCGATCTGGACGACCGGCTTCGCGCGGCGTTGGCGGCGGGCGGCGTGAAGGACGCGGCCGAGCAGGTCAGCGCCGCGACCGGGCTGCCGCGACGCGTCGTCTATACGCGCGCCCTGGCGCTCCGCGGCGAGAAGCCCGGCGGCTGAGCGTTACCGCCCGGGGACCGGGCTCGCCATGACGAGGCGGAGTTTCCAGCCCCGCGGCATGCGTTCCAGGACGTAGACGAGGTTGCCGTGCACCTCGCGGCGGGTACCGTTTGGACCGGGCGCCTGGATGCTGAACCGGCCGACCGCGAATCCGCCGTCGCCCAACGGGTGAACCTGATCGATGCGGGTCACATGGCCGCCGATGCCGTGATCGAACCGGCCCTGGTAGTAGACCATGATCGCCTGGCGGCCTTCCACGGGCGGCCGCCCGGGCGGCACCAGAACGCCGTTCGGCGCATAGAGCGCGGCCATCGCCGACGCACTCTTGGCATTGTACGCCTCGTCGTATTGTTTTGCGATCAGATCGGCCCCCTGGCGCAGTTCCTGGCGGCTGACCGCGGCGGCGGGCTGGGCCAGCACGGGCCCGGCGAGGCCGATCCCGAACAGAACAGCCATCACGGTTGCTCGCATCCCGCATCTCCCTGGCGGTGATCCTGCCGCGGGGGATATCATGGCGGCGGCGCGAACGAAATCACGGGCACGCATGCCGCCGGGGGACGCTAAGCGCGGCTTCATCTTTTCGCGCCAGACTGCGTCCGCATACCGCGGCAGGGCCAGCCCAACCCGGGCCGTGGTGGCGTCCGGGTGCGGAGTTCGGGTAAAGCCGCGCCGGACAACCCGGCCGGCGGCGCTTGCGGTAGACGTCGGATGGCCGAATGGGAAAACCGCCCGGAGTTGCCGATTTGAGCACGCCGTCGGGTATCGCTGCCGGCAGGGACCAGGTTCACCTGCACGCCCTGTGCTGGAACGAAGCGCGGATGATCCCGTACTTTCTCCACCACTACCGCGACATCGTCGCCCGGTTCTTCGTCTACGATGGCGGATCGACCGACGGTTCGCTGGCGAAACTGGCGGGCGACGAGCGGGTGCGGGTGATCCCGTGGGAGCTGACCGGCGATTCCGTGTTCGAGGCGGCGCGCGGCCTGAGCAACGCGTGCTGGAAGCAAAGCCGCGGTGCGGCGGAATGGGTGTTCCTCGTCGACATGAACGAGCATCTGTTTCATCCCGAGATGCTCGACGTTCTGCGCAACGCCGCAAGCGACGGCGCGACGGCGATCAAGGTGATTGGCTACGACATGGTGGCCGACGCGTTCCCCGGCGAGGATCAGGTATTGGCGCAGACGGTCACGCGCGGCGTGCGGATGCGGCAGCTCGACCGGATGGCCGTCTTCAACCCCGATGCCGTTCTGGAGACCAACTTCGCGGTGGGCCGGCACGCGGCCGATCCGACCGGCCAGATCGTTTGGGAGACGCGTCACCCGATCGCGCTGCTGCAGTACGAGCGGCTAGGAACGGATTACGTGTGCGAGCGCAACGAGGCGCTGCTGGCGAGACTGCGTCCGGGCGACATCGCCCGGAACTACGGGTTGCACCATCGCATCTCGCGCGAGGGCGTGGCGGCGCAGCAGCTCGTCATGGCGCGGGCGGCGCTGCCGGTGCCATTCCTGGGCGGGGCGGCGACCGCCGGCGGAAAACACGACCTGGAGCAGGAAAAGGCCTTGCTGCGCCAATCCGGCCTGTTCCAGGGCGCTTGGTATCTCGAACGCTATCCGGACGTGGCGGCCGCCGGAATTGATCCTCTCGATCATTTCTGTCGGAACGGCTGGCGCGAGGGGCGCAGGCCGAATTCCCACTTCGACCCCGGATGGTACATGGAAACCTACGGCGAGCTGATCGGGGACGTGAACCCGCTGGTCGACTATGTCCTGGGCGGCGAGGACCTCGGGCGGAAGCCGGAGCCGGCGTTCGATCCGATGGACTACCGATTCAGCGAGCGGCTACCCTGCGCCGAGAGCCCGTTGCGGCACAGGCTGCGCGCCGAGGCGGACGCGGGCGCGTCGGCGTAGCGCGCGCCGCTACCTGAGCGGCGGCTGGCGCCGCAAACCCGATCAGGGGACAGGCGACCATGACCCGGATGACCATGCGCCTGATCGAGGACGCGCTGCCCCCGTCTGGCGATCCGGTGTATTTGCCAGCCCTCGGCCGCGTCTGTTACGTGGCCGAGGGTGACATGGTCGTCGAACATCCGACCGGCTGCGCGCGCCAGGAGCGCGGATCGGCGTGGGTGGGCAGCGGCGAAATCGCCTTGCTGGCGGGGCAGGCCGGCGCGCGCGTGCTGCGATGGGAACTGGGGCCCGGGAACGCGCCCGCGAACCAGGGCTTGCCGCTCGCCGCGCCGCGCTGCCCGTCGACGATCAAGCTCGCAGCGGACATCGACCTCCCCGACGGCTTCGGCTGGCTGATGCGCTGCGACGAGGTGGCGTTTCCGAAAGGCGGCATCGCCTACACGCACGTGCATCAGGGGCCGGGGATCAGGGTGTGCCTGGAAGGCCGCATCCGCATCGAAACGGAAGGCGACGCCAACGAGTACGGGCCGGGCGAGGCGTGGTTCGAATTGGGATCGGCGCCGGTGCTTGCGCCGACTTCGGAGACGGAGGCGACCCGCTTCGTTCGCTGTTGCGTGCTGCCGCGGAGCTGCAAGGGACGTAGCTCGATCCGCTACGTGCTGGCGGAGGATGCGGCGAAACCAAAGACCCAGCGCTACAAGATTTTGGTCGAGCGATTCATCGACCTGGCATGACCGCGACCCGAATTCGTCCGGCTCATCGGCCGAGCAGCAGCCAAGCCGCCGCCCCCAGACCGAACGCCATGCAATAATAAGCGAAGGGATTGAGCGCCCAGGCGTCGTGGCGGCGGAAATAGCGCATCAGAAACGCGGTGCTCGCGAAGGCGGTGGCACCGGCCACCACGGCGGCCAGCGCGGCCAGCCCGAACGCCCCCGGCGCGACGCCCGCGCGCAGCAGCTTCGGCGCCTCCAGGACGGTGGCGCCGAGAATGATCGGCGTGGCGATCAGGAACGAGAAATGCGCCGAATCCTCATGGTCGATGCCGCGCAACAGCCCGCCCACGATGGTGGCTCCGGAGCGGGAAATGCCCGGGATCAACGCCGTGCACTGCCAAAGCCCGATGGTCAGCGCGTCCGCCGCCTGCAGCGACGAGAGCGGCCGATGCGCCCGGCTGCGCAGCCGCTCGCCGAACAGCAGCAGCAGGCCGTTGGCGACCAGAAAAATCGCCGCGATCACCGGCGTGGCGAACAGCGCGCGGATGTAGTGTTCGAGCGCGAACCCGATCAGCACGGCCGGAATCGTCGCGATCACGATCAGCCCGAACACCCGCCGGCTCTCGCGCATCTGATGCGGCTCGGCAAAGCCGAGCACGCCCGCCGCCAGCGCCAGCCAGTCGCGCCAGAAATACAGCAGCAGCGCCGCGGCCGTGCCGAGATGCAGCATGACCAGAAACGGCAGGAACGAGGGCGCGTGCTGGTCGAGCTTCCAGCCCAGCAAGGCCGGCAGCACCACGGCGTGCCCGAGACTGCTCACCGGGAACAGTTCCGTGGCGCCCTGGAGCAGCGCAATGGCGATCGCGTGGATGGTGTCCATGTTCGGCGGCCTGACGAAATCGCGGGAGAAAATCAGTCGTGCATCGGATACGCGGCCATCAGGCGCTTCTGCAATCGCCACAGGCGCAGCAAGTCGAGCAGCCCGGCCGGGCGATGGCCCGCCTTGCGCATCGCCCGGCCGATCTCGAACGCGGCGCGGTAATGCGCGAATTGCGACGCGTACGCCTCGCCGAGCCGGGTTCGCGTGTCCCAGATATGCGTGGCCTCGGAGCCGACACCGTTGATCTCGATGATGCTGAAGCCGCCGCCCTGGCGCAGTTCGGCGAGCGAGCGGAAGCGCACGTCGAAGCGGCCGAAATGGAAGTCCGGGATGGCGCGCGCGATCTCGTCCACGCACGCGGTCAGCGGCTCGGTCGCGTGCTCCAGGCCGTTGAAGAAGGTCGAGCCCTTGCAGTGGTTGCCCACGAACACGAGCCGCACCGGCGCGCCGGAGGCCGGGACCTCGTCCAGCCGCGATCCGAGCTTCTCCAGGAACAGCCGTTGCGGCAGCCGGCTCAGCCTCGGGTCGGCGAGGATCAGTTCGCGCACCGTGCGCCGCCCGTCGCCAATGACCACCGGCGAGGTCTTCAGCGTTATCGAACTGATCCGCCCGCGCGCCTTGCCGGGGCGGCGGATGTAGAACAGCCCGGCCTCGCCCTCGTGCGGCACATAGGCCTGCAACATCAGGGGCGCGCGGCGGGGGAATTCCCGCAGATAGCGCGCCAGGTCGGCCGCCTCGCCGATCAGTCGGACGCCGGTGCCGTTGCAACCGATGTCCGGCTTGGCCACCAGGGGGTAACCGAGCCCGGCGGCCGCGATCGTCGCCAACGCGCGCGGAAGGTCGGCCCCCGGGTCGTCGGCGGTTTCCACGCAGGCGTAAGGTGCCAGCCAAGGCCGGGCCGCCGGCGCCACCAGGTCGAGGACCGAGCTTTTCGTCTCGCCGCACAAGCCGCCGGCGACGATGCGCGGGTTGGCGGCGGTGGGCAGGCTGAACGAGCCGTAACGCAGGCCGAGGCCGACCCATTGCAGCACGATCGGCGTGTAGAACAGCCAGCCCGGCCAGAACTCGAACGGCGACACCGGCGGCTCGCCCCGGCCCGGCCCGCGCGCCCGCGACCGGCTCAACAGCGCCGCGGCCAGATCCCTCATCGCCGGTCCTCGTGGCGGGAATCGCGGCGGTTAGCGTCGCTGCTCTGCTTCCAGCGCCCGGCGGCCCAGCCGAGCCCGACCACGACGATGGCGAAGCCGATCGCGCCGGCCCAGCGCCAAGCGCCGAAATGCGCCATCAGCACCTTGCCGACGCGGAGCGAGACGCCGAACAGCAGCGAGGTCCAGATCAGGACAGCGGCGATGGCGGCGAGCGCGAATTGGCCGAAATCCGCCTGCAGGAAACCGCAGGCGGTGTAGGTCGGCAGCCGCATCCCCGGCAGAAAGCGGCTCACGAACACGACCTTGAAGACGCGGCGGCGGCGGCCGTGCAGCCAATCCTGGCCCGTGTGAATGCGTCGCTCGCCGACCAGGCGGTAAATCCAGGGAACCTGCGCGCACAGCCGCCCCAGCCCATAGAGGCCGAGATCGCCGAGCACGATGCCGGTGTAGAGCGAGACCAGCGCCAGCCAGATCGGCAGCCCGCCCGTCTCGGCCTGCATGGCCGCGAGCACGGTGGCGGCGTCCTCCAGGATGAACGTGCCAAGAACGATGGCGAGCGCCTGGAATAGCTCTTGATGCCCCGCCGTGCGCAGGAGCGAGGCAACGGATATGCCGAACATGGTCTCTGGGCGGCGGCGTCAGCGGCGCGCGATGGTGCGAATGCCGGACGCGACGCGCGTGGACATCCGGGCGGAGCTAGGCGGGTCACGTCTGCCGTCCAACGTCCTTCTGTCCACTCGCTGCACCGAATGAGATGGCGATGGCTCGGCAAACGCGCCAGCCCGCGCGGACCGTGCCTGACGGGGTAACATCCGGCCCCGAGCCGCGCCTCATCACCGATGTGTGACCGCCTTCTGTCACTTCCGTGCTTCGCGCGCAACGGGCGCCGGCCCGGCGGACGGCCGGAATTTCCCCGTTTGCCCGCGCAGGCGTCGGTGCCTAGGCTGTCGGCCGAGCGGGGGCGGGAGGAAACGCAAATGGACTTCACCTATTCAGACAAGGTGAACGAGCTGCGCGGGCGCGTGCAGGCGTTCATGGACGAGCACGTCTACCCGAACGAGGCGACCTACCAGGAGCAACTCGAAACGGCCGCGGACCGCTGGCAGCCGGTTCCGATCGTCGAGGCGCTGAAGCCCAAGGCGCACGCGGCGGGGCTGTGGAACCTGTTCCTGCCGCACTCGAAATACGGCGCCGGCCTGACCAACCTGGAATACGCGCCGCTGGCCGAGATCATGGGCCGGGTGCAGTGGTCGTCCGAGGTGTTCAACTGCTCCGCCCCGGATACCGGCAACATGGAGACCATCGAGCGCTACGGTAGCGAGGCGCACAAGCAGGAATGGCTGGCGCCGCTGCTGGAGGGGAAGATCCGCTCGGCCTTCTGCATGACCGAGCCGGACGTGGCCTCCTCCGACGCCACCAACATCCAATGCCGGATCGAGCGCCAGGGCGATCACTACGTCATCAACGGCAGGAAGTGGTGGTCCTCCGGTGCCCCCGACCCGCGCTGCAAGATTCTGATCGTGATGGGCAAGACCGATCCCATGAACCCGGACAAGCACCGCCAGCAGTCGATGGTCCTGGTGCCGCGCGACACGCCGGGCGTGCGGATCGTGCGCAATCTGCCGGTGTTCGGCTGGGACGACGCGCCGCACGGGCATGCCGAGATTCTTGTTCGAGAACGTGCGCCTGCCGGCCGCCAACATCCTGCTGGGCGAAGGAAGGGGGTTCGAGATCGCGCAGGGACGGCTCGGTCCGGGGCGCATCCATCACTGCATGCGCACGATCGGGCTCGCCGAGCGGGCGCTGGAGAAGACCTGCCGGCGCGCCCTGGAGCGCCGACCGTTCGGCCGGCCGCTGGCGGAGCAGGGCGTGATGATCGAGCGCATCGCCAATTCGCGCATCATGATCGACCAGTCGCGGCTCTTGGTGCTGCACGCGGCCTGGAAGATGGACACGGTCGGCAACAAGGAGGCGCGGCGGGAGATCGCCGAGATCAAGGTCGCGATCCCGAACATGGCCTGCCAGGTGATCGACTGGGCGGTGCAGGCGCACGGCGCCGGCGGCGTGACCAAGGATTTCGGCCTCGCCCGCATGTACGCGACCGCGCGCACCATGCGCATCGTCGACGGGCCGGACGAGGTGCATCGCCACCAGCTCGGGCGGCTGGAACTGCGCAAGTATCAGCCGGAGCGGCCCAACGCATGAGCACGCTATTCGACCTCGCCGGCAAGGTCGCCGTGGTGACGGGATCGAGCCGCGGCATCGGCCGCGCCATCGCCGAGCGGCTGGCCGAGCACGGCGCGAAGGTGGTGGTCTCCAGCCGCAAGCCGGAGGCGTGCGAAACGGTCGCGCAGGCGATCCGCGGCAAGGGCGGCGAGGCGGTGGTGATCCCGTGCCACGTCGCGCACAAGGATCAGTTGCAGGCGTTGGTGGACAAGACGCTCGCGCAATGGGGCGGCATCGATGTGCTGGTCTGCAACGCGGCGGTGAACCCGTATTTCGGGCCCTCCGCCGGGATTCCGGACGAGGCCTACGACCGCATCATGGGTGCGAACGTGCGCAGCAACTTCTGGCTGTGCAACATGACCATCCCGCACATGGCCGCGCGCGGCGGCGGTTCCGTCATCATCGTGTCCTCGATCGGCGGTCTGCGCGGCACGCCGTATCTCGCCGTTTACGGGTTGTCGAAAGCGGCCGACATGCAGATGGCGCGCAATATCGCCGTCGAGTGGGGGCCGAAGAACATCCGCGCCAACTGCATCGCGCCGGGCCTGATCCGCACCGACTTCGCCCGCGCGCTGTGGGAGAACCCGGAACTGGAGCGCAAGCGCGCGGCGGAAACCCCGCTGTTGCGCATCGGCGAGCCGGACGAGATCGCCGGCGCCGCGGTGTTCCTCGCCTCGCCGGCCGCAAATTTCATGACCGGACAGACGATGGTGATCGACGGCGGCGTCACGGTGGGCTCGCCGGGCAGCGCGGAGTAGCGAATGTCGGCGAAAGTGCAGCGAGCCAAGGCGGCCTCGACGTACGACGACGATTTCTACGGCTGGGCGATGGAGCAGGCCGCGCTGCTTCGCGAGCGCCGGTTGGCTGCGGCGGACATCGACAACATCGCCGAGGAGATAGAGCGCTTGGGCCAAAGCGAAAGGCGCGAGCTGGTGAACCGGTTGGCCGTGCTCCTGGCCCACCTCCTGAAATGGGAGTTCCAGCCTGGGTTTCGCGGCAACAGTTGGCGGCTTACGATCGAGGAGCAGCGGGTCCGACTTGATGACCATCTCGGCGAAAACCCAAGCCTTCGTCCGAAACTGGATTCGAGCATCGCCAAGGCGTACAGGCTGGCCGTTCTGGCGGCCCAGAAGGAAACCGGCTTGGCCCGAACCGTGTTTCCGCAAATTTGCCCCTACTCGGAGGCGCAGATAATCGATCCGACGTTCCTGCCTGAACCCGACGGCAAATCGCCGTCGTGAGCGAAACGCCTCCAGCAAACAGCAAACCCGTCGACGGCGTCCCCGAACTCGTTCCGGTTCTGCCGAACCATCGCTTCGATGAAGCCGCGCTCGCGCGCTATCTGCGCGACAATCTGCCCGGCTACGCGGGCGAACTGGTCGTGCGGCAGTTCCAGGGCGGGCAGTCCAATCCCACGTTTCACCTGAGCGCCGGCGGGCAGCAATACGTTCTGCGCAAGAAACCGCCGGGCAAGCTGCTGCCCTCGGC
The DNA here is from genome assembly GCA_963761015.1 of uncultured Alphaproteobacteria bacterium. Taxonomy (GTDB): domain Bacteria; phylum Pseudomonadota; class Alphaproteobacteria; order Acetobacterales; family Acetobacteraceae; genus CAVXFL01. The sequence goes on along the minus strand of CAVXFL010000009.1, from coordinate 787,106 downwards.
GCACGCCGTCGATCGCGAATACCGCGTCATGCGCGCGCTTGCGGGCAGCGACGTGCCGGTGCCGCGCATGCACCTGCTCTGCACCGACGAGAGCGTCATCGGGCAGATGTTCTACGTCATGGACTACGTGCCCGGCCGCGTTTACGCGGGCGACCGCACACTTGCCGAGCTGTGCGCCGGCCGAGCGCGCGGCGATGTACGACGACATGAACCGCGTGCTCGCCGCGCTGCACGGCGTCGATTGGCGCGCCGTCGGGCTGGAAGGCTTCGGGCGTCCCGAGGCGTATTTCGCGCGCCAGATCGCGCGCTGGTCGAAGCAATACGACGCCTCGCGCAGCGAGGACGTGCCGTCGATGGAACGTCTCATGCGCTGGCTGCCCGAGCGGGCGCCGCCGCCCGACGAGGCGACGATCGTTCACGGCGATTTCCGGCTGGGCAACCTGCTGTTCCATCCGACCGAGCCGCGCATCGTTGCGGTACTGGACTGGGAGCTCTCCACCATCGGCCATCCGCTCGCCGATGTCGGCTACAACCTGCTCACCTATCACCTGCCGCCCTCGGCGGGCGGCGCGTCGCAAACCGAGATCATCGCGCGGGGCATTCCGAGCGAGGCGGATTACGTGGACGCGTATTGCCGGCGCACCGGGCGGCAGGGCGTACCGGGACTGCAATTCATCACGGTGTTTTCGATGTTTCGCCTCGCGGCGATTGTCGCCGGGGTATATCGCCGCGCACTCGATGGCAATGCCGCCGATGCGCGCGCGCTGGAACGGGGCGCGATGTTCCGCGAAATCGCCGATTCGGCTTGGCAGATCGCGCAAAGCACATAGGCGGAATGCGGCGCGGCAGTTCGTTGGCTGCCGCGCCGCCACGAGCGGGCCGCTTCCTCCCTAAACGTTCAGCGATGCCCCGCGCGCCCAGTCGTGGCCGTGCACGATGCCGTCGTCGTAGCCGTTATCGGCGCTCACCGTGAGCGCGGGCTGCCGGGTACCTGCGCCGCGAGGCGCGAGCGGCGCCGGCTCCGCCGAGTCCGGTTCGGCGTCGTGGAACTGCGCCGCCTCGGTGCTGCCGGCCAGCGCCGTGGTGGAGGACGTGCCGCCGGAGATCGCCATCGCCACCGCGTCGAAATAGCCGACGCCCACCTCGCGCTGGTGCCGCGTCGCCGTGTAGCCCTCGGCCTCGGCGGCGAATTCGGCCTGCTGCAACTCCGAGTAGCCGGCCATGCCGCGGTCGCGATAGCGCGCGGGCCAGCTTGAACATCGACAGGTTCAGGCTGTGGAACCCGGCGAGGGTGACGAACTGGAACTTGTAGCCCATGCGCGCCGATCTCGCGCTGGAAATCGGCGATCTTCTCCGCCGACAGCTTCTTGCGTCCAGTTGAAGCTCGGCGAGCAGTTGTACGCCAGCATCTTGCCGGGGAACTCGCGGTGGATCGCATCGGCGAAGCGCTCCGCCTCGTGCAGGTCGGGCTCGCTGGTCTCCCACCACAGCAGGTCGGCATAGGGCGCATAGGCCAGGCCGCGGGCGATCGCGTAGTCCTTCGCCGCATGCCGGGCGGATGCGGAAGAAGCCCTCGGCGGTGCGCTCGCCGGACAGGAACGGCCGGTCGCGCTCGTCCACGTCGGCGGTCAGCAACTGCGCCGACTGCGCGTCGGTGCGGCACAGCAGCACGGTGGCGACGCCCTCCACGTCGGCCGCCAGCCGCGCGGCGTTCAGGGTGCGGATATGCTGGCTGATCGGCACCAGCACCTTGCCGCCGAGATGGCCGCACTTCTTTTCGCGACGCGAGCTGGTCCTCGAAATGCACGCCGGCGGCGCCGGCCTCGATCATCGCCTTCATCAGCTCGTAAGCGTTCAGCGCGCCGCCGAACCCGGCTTCCGCGTCGGCGACGATCGGCGCCATCCAATAGGTGCCGTCGCCTTGCCCTCCAGGCGCGCGATCTGGTCGGCCGCGGCGCAGCGCGTTGTTGATCCGCGCGCACCACGTTCGGCACGGAGTTCACCGGATACAGCGACTGGTCGGGATACATCTCGCCCGCGAGATTGGCGTCGGCCGCGACCTGCCAGCCGGACAGGTAGATCGCCTTCAGCCCCGCCTTCACCTGCTGCACCGCCTGGTTGCCGGTCAGCGCGCCGAGCGTCGGCACGATAGGGCTCCGTGCTGCAGCAGATGCCACAGCCGTGCGCGCGCCCATCTCGGCCAGGGTGTGGCGGATGCGGAAACGAGCCGGCGAGCCGCGCGACCTCGGCCGGCGCGTAGTCGCGGCGGATGCCGGCGAACCGTTCGGGATCGTAGCCGGGGGCGCCGGCGAGGCCCTCGGGTAGATGGCAGGGCTGGCGGTTCGGTCGCATCGTCGTGCTCCTTCGGCTGGCGTTCGCGTGCAAATAATTCACATTGCAAACGCGAAGACCAGCGCAAAGCTGCGGTGCTGTGGTAGAACCTGTCGCGGGTTTCACCGACAGGCGCCGCGCTTTGTAAAGGATGTAAAGAATGACCGGCCCGCTGATCGGCCGCACCGTCCGGCGATTGCGCCAGGAGCACGCGTTCTCGCAGCAAGCGCTGGCCAGCCGGCTCGGCATCTCCGCGAGCTACCTGAACCTGATCGAGCACGACCAGCGCAACGTCACCGCCGGCCTGCTCATCAAGTTCGCCGAGATTTTCCGCGTCGACCTCGCCACCTTGTCGGGAACGGCCGAGCGGCAACTGGAAGTCGGGCTGCGCGAGGCGTTGGCCGACCCGCTGCTCGGCGCCGACGCGGTGCCGGAACCGGAGCTGCAGGCGCTGGCGGCGAGCGCGCCCAATGCCGCCCGCGCCGTGCTGGCGCTGCACCGCGCCTGGCGGGTGGCGCGCGAGGACGCGAGCGGCATCGCGCTCCCCTCCGGCCGGCGCATCCTGCTGCCGAACGAGGAAGTGCGCGACGTCGTTCGACGATCGCGCTAACTATTTTCCCGAGTTGGAAACGGCGGCCGAGGCGATCGCGGCCGAGCTGTCCGCGACCCCGGCGGAACGCAACCACGCCATCGCCGAGCGGCTCCGGCGCAAGCACGGGCTCGCCGTGGTGGTGCGGCCGCTCGAAGGCGCCTTGCGCGCCTATGACGCGGAGGCGCGCAGCCTGACGCTTTCCGAATCGCTGCCGCGCGAAAGCCGCGGCTTTCACATGGCGTTCCAATTGGCGCTGCTGGAGGCGCGCGGCGCGGTCGAGGGTGTCGTGACGGCGGTCAAGCCCTCCACGGCGGAGGCGGCGGGGCTGCTGCGCATCGGGCTGTTGAACTACGTCGCCGCCGCGCTGCTGATGCCCTATCAGCCGTTTCTGGAAGCGGCGCACGCGCTGCGCCACGACATGGAAGCGGTGGCGGCGCGCTTCGGCGTGTCGTTCGAGCAGGCCTGCCAGCGGCTATCCAGCTTGCAGCGCGAGGGTGCGCGCGGCGTGCCGTTCTTCTTCCTGAAGGTCGATCCGGCGGGCAACGTCTCGAAGCGCTTCTCCGCGGCCGGCTTTCCGTTCGCGCGCTATGGCGGCTCCTGCCCGCGCTGGGTGGTGCACGGCGCGTTTGCGACCCCCGGCGTGGTGCGCGTGCAGGTGGCGAGCCTGCCGGACGGCGCGACATTCCTGTGCTTCGCCCAGACCGTCACCGGCCCGGCGACGCGCTGGGGCGATCCGGCGCCGGTGCATGTGGTGGCGATGGGCTGCTCGATCGCCCACGCGGGCGAACTGGTCTACGCCGACGGGCTGGATTTGCGGCGCGCAACGGTCGGCATCGGCCTCTCCTGCCGCCTCTGCGACCGCCCCGACTGCCGCAGCCGCGCCTTCCCGCCGCTGGAGCACCGGCTGGCGTTCGACCCGATGCGCACCGGCGTCAGCCCGTTCTCCTTCGAGGCGCGGCGCTGAGGCGCACCGGCCGGGCGAAGCTGCCGCTCCGCTCATCGCCCCCGGAACACCGGTGGGCGCTTTTCGACGAAGGCGCGGGTGGCTTCGCGGTGGTCCTCGGTCATGCCGGTGCGGGATTGATGGAATGCTTCGAGGTCCAGCACGTCCTGCAACGAGGCCGTCTCGGCCGCCAGCAGGTTGCGCTTCATGTAGCCGTAGGCGATCAGCGGCCCGTGCGCGAGCCGCCGCGCCAAGCCCAGCGCTTCGTCCATCAGCGCCTCGTCCGGCACCACGCGCGTGACCATGCCGAGCCCCTGCGCTTCCTCGGCGTCGATCGGCTCGCCCAGCAAATAGAGCGCGCGCGTCCGGCCGGCGCCGATCAGCTTGGTCAGGTGATACGAGCCACCGAAATCGCCGGAAAAGCCGACCTTTGCGAAGGCGGTGCCGAAGCGGGCGGATAGCGCGGCGATGCGCAGGTCGCAGGCGAGCGCGATGCCGAGCCCGGCGCCGAACGCCGGGCCGTTGACGGCGCCGATCACCACTTTCGGGGTCGTGCGCAGCAGCGTGATGACCTGGTGCCGCTCGCGCAACTCGGCGGCGCGGTCTTCCAGGGTGAAAGTGCCCCGTTCGGCCATCGCCCTCACGTCGCCACCGGCGCAAAAGCCGCGCCCGGCCCCGGTCAGCACGATCGCGCCGACATCGGGATCGGCCGCGTGGCGGCGCAGCGCCGCCATCAGCCCGAGCACCATCTCGTCCGAGAGCGCATTCAGCCGGTCCGGCCGGTTCAGGGTCAGGACGGCGACTTTGTCCGCCACCGATTCGAGCAAATCCGGCATGTCTCCCCCTAAGCGACCAATATCTCGCGGAGTCGCTGGCGCCGTTCCGCGGTCAGGCCGAGCACGACCTCGAAATAGCGGTCCATCGTCGCGAACTCGCGGCGGATCGTGGCGAAGGTTTCCTCGAGCAATTCCGCGTGCACGCCGAGCAGCTTCTCGGCGACGGCCGGCGGCAGTTCGCGGGCGAGTTCGGGATCGCTGCGCCAGAGCCGGTTGGTGGCGAGGTAGTCCTCCACGATGCGCGCCCAGGGCACGTCCAGCGCGGCGAGGATCAGCGCGGCGCCGAAGCCGGTGCGGTCCTTGCCGGCGGAGCAATGGAACAGCAGCGGCAGCCGATCGGCGCCGTCCAGGATCAGCGCGAACATGGCCGCGTAGCGCGCGCCGCACTCGAAGGCGTAGGCGTGGTAGGCGCGGCGCAGCAGCGCCATCACGTCCTCCCCGGTCGCCTCGCGCGTTTCCAGGATTTCCGTAAGCGACCCGCCGACCGTCGGTTCGATCGGCAAGGCCTCGACGCGCAGCCAGTCGAGCCCGTGCAGCAGCGAGGGCGCGCGTTCGCGCTCGCGGTTGCCGCGCAGATCGCAAACCGTGCGCAGGCCGAGGCGGGCCAGCGTGACGCGATCCGCGTCGGTCAGCCGCGACAAGGCGGCCGAACGAAACACCCGGCCGAACGCCACGCGGCCGCCGCTGGCGATCGGCCAGCCGCCGAGGTCGCGCACATTGGACGCGCCTTCCAACGCGAGCGGGCGGGGCAGTTCCTGGTGGCCGGTTTCCTCAGAACTTGCCATAGCGGCGATAGGCTTCCTGCGGGTCGGTGCCGGCGAGGATGGCTTTGCGCACCTCGTTTTCGGTCGCCATGGCTGCCTCCGCGGCGGCGACGATCTCCTCGGCGCGGGCCCGCGGAATCCGGATGAGGCCGTCGCGGTCGCCGAGCAGGTAGTCGCCGGGCGCGATCGCCACCTCGCCGATGCGGATCTCCTGCTCGACCGCGTGCGGCAGCCAGTGGCCGACGATGTCGCGCGGGGTGAAGAAGCGCGCCCAGGTCTGAAAACCGATGTCGAGCAGGAAGCCGACGTCGCGGGTGCCACCGTCGACGACGCAGCCGAGCACGCCCTTGTTCTTCAGCGTCTCCGCCGACAGTTCGCCCATATGGGCGACCACCAGATCGTTCGGCTGGCTGACCCAGACATGCCCCGGCCTGGCGCGCGACAGCAGCCCGGTCCAGGCCAGCAGCGTCTCGTGCGGGTCGGCATTCGGGTCCGCGCGGCCCTCGATGGTGAAGGCGGGGCCGGCGAGCGTCCGGTCCGGCAGGATCGGGCGCAACTCGCGCGGCAGCACGAAATCGGCCAGCGCCATCGCGCGCATGACGTCGTGCACGACGCCGGTATAGCAGCGCGATAGCCGGGCGGTCAGCGCGTCGGACATGGCCGCCGGACCGTTCTACGCGTCGAGCGGAGCGCACGGCGCCGGCTCGCGCATCCCCAGGCGCATCTGCGCGAACTCCACCACCTGCCGCCCGACGGTCTCGAGCTGGAATCGCGCGGTTTCGTCGATGCAGGTCCCGTCGGCGCCGAAAATCGGCATGGCGGAATTGATGCCGACGCCGAGCGGCGTGGGCCAGCCGCGCAAGGCATGCACGATCGAGCGCAGCGCGACCAAGGTCGTCCCGGTCGCCTGCCAGCCGAACGCGCAGGCGATACAGCCGACCGCCCGCCCATCCAGGTACGGCGACGCGTCGCCGCTCAGTTCTTCGATGTAGTCGATGGCGTTTTTCACCATGCCGGAGATCGTGCCGTGATAGCCGGGCGAGGCGATGATCAGCCCGTGGCAGCGCCGCACCTCCGCGATCAGGCGCTCGGCCTCGCGCGGCAGTCCCGGCACGGCCGGGTCGTACATCGGCAGATGCAGGTCGGAGCCGCTGATCAGCGTGGTTTCGGCGCCCGCGGCGGCGGCGGCCTTCAGCGCGACCTGAAGCGCGCGCTCGGTGGAGGAGTCAGGCCGGGTGGTTCCCCCGATCCCGAGTATGATCGGGCGGATCTGGGCGGCCATGACGCGTCCTCCTGTGCTTGCGGCATGGCACGATACGTCACGGATCCGCCGCTCTCCAGAGGCGCACCGAATCGGCGCGTCCATGGTTCACCGGGCAAATGCCGCCCGGCGGCGGCGACACCGCGATTTACCCCGGCGGACCGGCATCGGTCCCGACCATCCAGCCGGAACCGGGGCGGTCCCTGATCCCGTCCGCTCAGGGCAACGGCTACGCGTCGACGCGCGCCGACGCGATAGCTTCGGCCGAGGCGATCGCCGAGGAGAAGGCCGCGAGCACCTGACCGTGCGCGGAGGCGTCGTTCATCTTCTCCACGCTGTCGAAACCGCGCGAATTGGCGACGTTGTGGAGCAGCGCGTGCGCCAGCCGCAAGGTCTCGCTGTGATAGAACCGGCCGGCCGCCCGCAGCGCGCCGATCGCGCAATGTCGGCCGCCGCGCGCGTTGTAGCGGCCTTGGACCCACATCTCCTCGCGGTCGATCATGGAGCGCGCCGAGCGCAACAACTGCGCGGCCGCTGCCTCGGTGCTTTCGGGCACGCGCTGCGGCACGGCATAGGCGTGCACTTGGCGCCCGATCACGGTCGCGGTGAACGACCAGAAGCTTTGGCCGAGCAGGCGCCGCAGTTTGCCTTGCGCTCCCGTGTTGAACCCGACGGGCGCCGGTTCAGCAGCTTGCGCGACTTGGGTTAGGTTGAATTCTTGACCGTCGAAGGGCATCGCATTCCCTCGTTTGCGTTTGCGCGCTACGGCATCCCAATCGAATGCCGAGTGTGCTGGTTGCCAACTAAACGGACCTGGGTTGCGGGAGCAGCATGCAAGACCGAGCAACTCGGACCGGCCCATTTAACCAACGGATCGGGCCGCGGTTGCCTGTCTGAACCGCACACATCGCTGAACGGCGGGCCGGCCGACGCCGCCGCGGACGGCGGGATCGCCACGGCCTCATGCTCATCGCGGCGCGACGTACCATCGCCGCGATTGGCCAAATCCAGAAGCGCGTTGTCGCCGATCATTCGTCGGCCCGCCCCGAAAACATCCCGGATAACGTTGCTCGCCGGCCGCATCTTAGGCGGGAGCATCGCCGGCGGTTATCACGACGTCGAGAGGACTTCGCCGCGCGCTCGAATCGCCGCGATTGCCGCGTCGTTGCCGAGCACAGCACAATGGGCGGCTCGCGTTCGCATCTCTCCGCCGGTGCCCAGGAAGCTTGGAGTTTCGTAATGGTCAACCGATGGGCCAAGGTCGTCTTTCTCTGGATACTTCTGCTCCTGACCGCATGGGTGATCGAACCCTATGTCGTCGCGGCGCTGTTCAGCGCGTCCGCGCCGCGCCCGGTCGTGCCGCGCGGCAAGCTGACCGAGGCGGAGCAGACCGCGATCGACGTGTTCAAGACGGACTCGCCCTCGGTCGTGCACGTGTTCGCGCAGCAAAGCCGGTTGAACCCGTTCGATTTCCAGGACTCCGGCGTGGTGCTGCAAACCGGTTCGGGCGTCATTTGGGATACGGCCGGGCACGTCGTGACCAATTTCCACGTCATCCACGGCACCGCCGAGATTGCGGCGCGGCTGAGTTCGGGGGAGTTCGTGCACACGAGGGTGGTCGGGACGGCGCCCAATTACGATCTCGCGGTGCTGCAACTCGTCAGGCCGCGCACGGCGCTGCGCCCGATCCTGGTCGGAAGCTCCGCCCATCTTCAGGTCGGACAGGCGACGTACGCGATCGGCAACCCGTACGGCCTGACCTTGACCATGACCTCGGGCATCGTCAGCGCGCTGCACCGGCACTTGCCGTCACCCACACAGTACGAGATTTCCAACGTCATCCAGACCGATGCCGCGATCAATCCGGGCAACTCCGGCGGGCCGCTGCTCGACGACGCGGGGCGGATGATCGGGGTGAACAGCGCCATCCTGTCCGGCTCCGGGGCCTCGGCGGGTATCGGCTTCGCGATTCCCGTCGACCTGGTCAATCGCGTGGCCGGCGAATTGATCAAGAATGGCCACGCCGCGACCCCGGGCATCGGCATCGTGGCGGCCAACGAGTTGACCGCCACACGGCTCGGGGTCGATGGGGTGATCGTGCTGCGCACGCTTCCTGGTTCACCGGCCGCGCAGGCCGGCCTGGTCGGAGCGGAGAGCGCCGGCGGGATGGTGCAGGATGTGATCACGGCCGTGAACGGCAAGCCGGTTCACACCATGTCGGACCTCACGGCCGTGCTGCAGCAACTTGGCGTCGGCCAGACGATCGACCTGACCGTGGACCGGGGCGGTCAGACGAAGACCGTGCGCGTCAAGGTCGGCGACATATCCCAGCAGGGATAGTCGTCACCCGACGTTACGGGCATGCGGATTCAATCGTGCAGCAGTGAGCGCCCGGTCATTTCGGCGGGCTGCGCGAGGCCCATCAGTTCCAAGAGCGTAGGGGCAACGTCGGCGAGGATGCCGTCGCGCAGCTTGCCCGCGTGCCCGACCAGGATGACCGGCACCGGATCGGTGGTGTGGGCGGTGTGCGGCCCGCCGGTCTTCGGGTCGCGCATCAGCTCGCAATTGCCGTGATCCGCGGTGACCAGCAGCGCGCCCCCGGCCGCTCCGATCGCCGCGACGATGCGGGCGAGGCCATGATCCACGGTCTCCACGGCGCGGATGGCGGCCGACAGGCTGCCGGTGTGGCCGACCATGTCGGCGTTGGCGAAGTTGAGCACGATCAGATCGTATTTTCCGCTCGCGATCGCCGCGACCACCCGCTCCGTCACCTCGGGGGCGGACATTTCCGGCTGTAGGTCGTAGGTCGCGACCTTCGGCGAAGGCACCATGATCCGGTCCTCGCCCGGATACGGCTCCTCGCGGCCGCCGTTCAGAAAATAGGTGACGTGCGCGTATTTCTCCGTCTCGGCGATGCGGAGCTGCGTGCGACCCGCCTGCGCCACGACTTCGCCCAGCAGGTGGTTCATGCTCCGCGGCGGGAACAACACGCCCAAATGCCCCGCCAGTTCGTCGCTGTAGCGCGTCATGCCGAGGGCTGCGGCGAGTTGCAGCCGGCGCGGGCGCGGGAATCCGGCGAAGTCGGCGTCGAGCAGCGCCGCCAGGATCTGCCGCACCCGATCGGCGCGGAAATTGAAGCAGAGCACGCCGTCGCCGTCGCGCATGCCGGCGTAATCGGCGATCACCGCGGGCAGAATGAATTCGTCGGTCGTGCCCTTCGCGTAGGAGTCGTCGATCACCGCAAGCGCGTTCGCGAAACGCGGCGCCTTGGCCTCGGCCATCGCGAGATAGGCTTTTTCGGTGCGATCCCAGCGCTTGTCGCGATCCATCGCGTAATAGCGGCCGGACACCGTGGCCACGGTCGCGGCCGGCGGCAGCGCCTGCTGAAAGTCGCGTAGGTAGTCCCGCCCGCCCTGCGGCGCCGTGTCGCGGCCGTCCATGAAGGCGTGCACGCGCACCGGCACCCGCGCCTCGGTCAGCAGGCGCGCCAGCGCGACGGCGTGGTCCTGGTGCGAGTGGACGCCGCCGGGGGAAACCAGGCCGAGCAGGTGACAGGTCCCGCCGGATTTCCCGAGCGTGGCGATGAAGTCGCCCAGCACGGCGTTGCGGGCGAGGCTGCCGTCCGCGATGGCGGCGCTGATCCGCGGCAGTTCCTGCACCACCACGCGCCCGGCGCCGATGTTCATGTGGCCGACTTCCGAATTGCCGATCTGCCCCGCGGGCAGGCCGACGGCCTTGCCGGACGCGCTCAGGAACGCGTGCGGACACTCGGTCCATAGCCGATCGAAGGTCGGCGTGTTCGCCTGACGCACGGCGTTGTCCGCCGCCGCCTCCCGCCAGCCCCAGCCGTCCATGACGACCAGCATGACCGGGCGCGTGGACTGCTGCGGCATGCGTTGCTTCCTTTGCCGAACCAGAAAGGGAACGGGCGTGCTTGCTCGCTCGCTAGCGCCGCCACCAGCCGCGTTTGCGTTCCGTGGGCGGCGGGGCCGTATCGATCACGACCGGCTTGACCGCCGGTTCGGCCGGCTCGGGTTCCGGTTCCGCTTCCGGCGGCGGCTCGGCGAGTTGCGCCTCCGCGACCGGCGGTTCCGGCGGCGAGGCCGCGAGTTCGGCTGCCATCGCTACCTCCTCGACGGCTTGCGGTTCGTCCATAGGTGGCGGCGGCGTGTAGGCCGGAATGGGGATCGGCGCCTGTTCGGCTTGCTCGGCCTGTTCCAGCGCATCGAAGATGTCGAAGGCGCCGCTGCCGAACGGGTTCGCCGGGGTCGGGCCGGAATAGGCCGGCGGCGCCGCTTGCGCGACGAACTCGGCTGCCGCGGTCTCGGCCGGCTCCGGCCGCCGCCGGCGGCCGCCGCGGCGACCGCGATGCCGGTGGGAGCCGGCTCCGTCGCCTGGGCCGCCGCCTCGGCTTCAGGCGCGGTCCCGGCGGAGCCCGGCTCCAGGTCGGCGGCGACAGCGATGGCGGGCGGGCGTTCGGCCGGAACAAGCGCCTCGGGATACGCCAGCACGCCGACCGGCTCCGGAATTTCCGGCTGGTCGGCGCCCTCGGGCATGATGGCGCCGTCCTGCGGCCGCGGCGCCCGCCGCCGGCGGCGGCGCCGCCGACGCCGATGCTCGGTTTCCTCGGCCGTAATCGCCGCTTCCCCTGCTTCGGGCGCCTCGGCGGCGGCGGCTTCCGCCTCGACCACGTCGGCTTCCTCGACCTCCGCTTCGGCGGGCACGGCCGGGGGTTCCAGGGCGACGAACGGCGGCGGCGGCTCCAGCGGCACCGGCTCCAGCGGCACCGGCGGACGCAGCCGCTCGATGCGCATCTGCGGCGAGATCAGCGCGTCGTCGGGCTCGAACAGCACGCGCAAGGCGTAGTGCTGCTCGATGCAGTGCAGCCGCTCGCGCTTGTGGTTGAGGATGTACATCACGGTCGGGCCGCCGGCGTGGACGCGGATTTCCGAGGCGCGCCGCGCCGCCGCCTCCTCCTCGATGCCGCGCAGCACATGGATCGCGGCACTTTCGGTCGAGCGGACATGGCCGGTGCCGCCGCAGTTGGGACAGATCACCAGCGTGGTTTCGGCCAGCGACGGCCTGAGCCGCTGGCGGCTCATTTCCAGCAGGCCGAAATGGCTGATATGGCCGACCTGCAGCCGCGCACGGTCGTTCTTCAGCGCATCCTTCAGGCGCCGCTCGACCATCGCGTTGTGCTTGCGCGACTCCATGTCGATGAAGTCGATGACGATCAGCCCGGCGAGGTCGCGCAGCCGCAACTGCCGCGCCAGCTCCTCGGCCGCTTCCATGTTGGTGCGCAGCGCCGTTTCCTCGATGTTGCGCTCGCGCGTGGAGCGGCCCGAGTTCACGTCGATGGCGACCAGCGCCTCGGTCTGGTTGATGACCAGATAGCCGCCCGAGCGGAGCTGCACGGTCGGCGACATGATGGCGTCGAGCTGCGCCTCGACCTGATAGCGCGCGAACAGCGGCTGGCGGGGATCGTTCCAGAGGATCACCTTGCGCGCGTGGCTCGGCATCAGCATGCGCATGAACTCGTGCGCGCCGCGCCAACCGTCCTCGCCGTCGACGATCACCTCGTCGATGTCGCGCGAATACACGTCGCGGATCGCGCGCTTGATGAGCGAGGCTTCCTCGTAGATCAGCGCCGGGGCGATCGAGCGCATGGTGGTTTCGCGGATTTCGTCCCAAAGCCGCAGCAGATACTCGCAGTCGCGCTTGATCTCCGCCTTGGGGCGGTTGGCGCCCGCGGTGCGCACGATCAGCCCCATGCCCTTCGGGATCTCGAGTTCGGCGGTGATCTCCTTCAGGCGCCGCCGGTCGGCCAGCGAGGTGATCTTGCGCGAAATCCCGCCGCCGCGCGGCGAATTGGGCATCAGCACGCAGTAGCGGCCGGCGAGCGAGATATAGCTGGTGAGCGCCGCGCCCTTCGTCCCGCGCTCCTCCTTGACCACCTGCACCAGCATGATCTGCCGGCGGCGGATGACTTCCTGGATTTTGTAGTTGCGCAGGAAACGCGGCGGGATGCGGCGCTCGTGGGCCTCCTCCGCGCCGTCGTTCTCGCCACCCAGGTTTTCCGGGGCGGGCGATTCCTCGGCGGCCTCGGAGTTCCCCGCCGGGGAGTTCGGCTCGGAACCCTGCCGGAAATCCGCTTCCGGTAGCGGCTGGTCGTCCGGCGCCCGCGCCGTCAACTCGTCGCCGGCCGCATCCTCGTCGCCGATGGGCGTGGGCCCGCTGATGCGATCCGCCTCGATGCGCGCCGGCTGCGCGGCGCCGCCCGACGGGGAAGTGGGCGGGTCCTCCGACTCGTCGTCGCGTTCCGGACCAATGTCGGGAGGTGTCTCCGCCGGCCAGTCGGCGTCGTGGACGTCCGCGGCGAGCGTGTCCTCGGCGGCGGCATCGACCGCCATCTCGACCGCGGTTTCGTGGTACTCGGCCTCGGTCTCGCCGGACTGAGAGCGGTCGTGGTGCCGCCGCGGCGGCCTGGCCTCAACCGCCTCCTCCTCCTCGGCCTCCTCCTCGGCGCGCGCCTGCTCGGCCTGGAGTTCCAGCAGCCGCTGCCGGTCCGCGATCGGGATCTGGTAGTAGTCGGGGTGGATTTCGCTGAAGGCGAGAAAACCGTGGCGGTTGCCGCCGTACTCGACGAACGCGGCCTGGAGGCTCGGTTCTATGCGGACGACCTTGGCAAGATAGATGTTGCCCTTGAGCTGTTTCTTGGTCGCGGTCTCGACGTCGAAATCCTCGAGCCGGTTACCTTCCAGCACCACCACGCGGGTTTCTTCCGCGTGGCTTGCATCCACGAGCATACGCTTGGTCATGTAACGACAAACTCCGATACGCCGCCGGGATGCGCGCACGCGGCGCGCTCCACCGTTGGCCGAATGGCTGTGGGACGGGGAAAGCGACACGCCGTGAACTGCCCCGGCGGAACGGATCGAAGCCGAAATCGGCGATGGCCGACTCGCGACTGGGGGCTTGCAAAGCGGGCACGGCGGCGATCGTCGATCCCTGGTTCGGGGGCTGACGCGCCAAGCTCGGAGGCGCCGCCCGGTAATGATGTTGCGCCACCCCGGCTATGGCCGATCGTGGAGTGGCGCGGATGCGCGAGGCAGCGATACCACCCGGCGCGTGGCGGTCGTGAGCGCCGATCCCGAACGGATCAACGCGCTCCGCCAGCCTGCGCCGGACAACGCAGCGAACGATGAAGCAAACCCGCCGGACTCGCAAGCTGGCGTGACTTTGAAGCGACAGGTGATCTCGAAGCGAGGCGAAATCAAGGCAGACAGTGCAATTCCGCATCTCGCGTCTTAAAAGAACCGAGGTTTGCCGAACGAGGAGACGGCATGAGGGATCCTGTCGTAGCGCGCCGGTTGCTGCTCGGACACGGGTTGCTGGCCAGCTTTCTGCTGCCGGGCTGGTGGTCGCCCGACGCCCTGGCCGCCGGCCACCGGCGGCATCACGGGCACCCGCGCGTCCGCCATCCAGATGCCCGCTCCGGCCAGGCGCGAGCGGAACGGCCCATGGTGATCCTCGACCCCGGCCACGGCGGCAAGGACCCGGGCGCGATCGGCTATTCGGGAACCTACGAGAAGAAGATCGCGCTGGCCACGGCGCACGAGTTGAAGCGCCAACTCGAACGGAGCGGCCGCTACCGTGTGTCGATGACGCGCGAGACCGACGTGTTCATCCCGCTGGAATTGCGGGTCGGCATCGCCGAATTGCGCCGCGCCGCCCTGTTCGTGTCCATGCACGCCGACGCGGTCACCGACCACGGCGTGCGCGGGGCCAGCGTCTACACGCTCTCCGCCACCGCTTCCGACGCGCAGACCGCGCAACTCGCGCAGCGGGAGAACGCGGCGGACCGCTTCGGCGACAAGCGATTTCGCTCGGTCTCGCCGGCGGTCGCCCGCATCCTGGCGAGCCTGGTTCGTCGCGAGACGCGGATCGAGTTCGGTACACCTGGCGCGCGATCTGGTCGGCCAACTCGACAACGATTTGCCCATGCTGCCCAATCCGGCCCGCCACGCCGCGTTCGTGGTGTTGAAGGCCGCCGACATCCCGAGCGTCCTGGTCGAGATGGGCTTCATGTCGAACCCGCGGGACGAAGCCGCCCTGCGGCGCCCGGAGCATCGCGCCGTGGTGGCCGCCGCGATGCACCGGGCGGTCGACGCCTATTTCGCCTCCGCCGCTCACATCGCGCGCGTGGTCGGCTGAAGCAGATTTGACGCTACGCCCGCCGGACGGCGGGTGCTAAGACCACCACCATGTTCGGCCCGCTCAAAGCCGGCGAACCGCTCGCGCCCGGTTCGCGTCAGCCGGCGCCCAATTCGCCAGAGCCCCGCCGCAAGGCGCCGGAGCCCCGCCGCAGGGCGCCGCAAAAGCGGAAAAGTCTCTGGCGCTGGCCCGGCCGGATCATCGGCGCGCTGTTCGTGATACTGTTCCTGGCCGGCCTGACCGGCCTGCTCGGCCTCTACGGGGTTTACCGCGTCTACACCGCCGATCTGCCGGACGTGGACGGGCTGAAGCATTATCAGCCGGCGGTGATGGGCCGGATCTACGCGGGCGACGGCGAGCTGATGCAGGAGCTTGCGACCGAGCGGCGCATCTTCGTGCGCTACGCCGCCATTCCGGCCGTGGTGCGCAAGGCGTTCCTGGCGGCGGAGGACCAGAATTTCTGGCGTCACGGCGGCGTCGATCCGCTGGCCATCCTGCGGGCCGCGTTCACCGATCTCCAGCATCTCGGCGAGGGCCGCCGGCCGGTCGGTGCCTCCACGATCACCCAGCAGCTCGCCAAGAACATGCTGCTCGGCAACCAGGTGACGCTGCGGCGCAAGATCCGCGAGGCGATCCTGGCCATACGCATAGAGAAGGCGCTGACCAAGCAGCGGATCCTCGAACTGTACCTGAACGAGATCTATCTCGGGCAGCAATCCTACGGGGTCGCGGCGGCGGCGCAGGCCTATTTCGACAAGCCGCTCGATCGGCTGACCCTGGCCGAGGCAGCGCTGCTCGCGGCGCTGCCGAAGGCGCCGAACAACTACAATCCGGTGCGCAACCCCGAGGCGGCGCGGCTCCGCCGCGACTGGGTGCTCGACCGGATGGCCGACGACCACGACATCACGCCAGCGCAGGCCGCCGCGGCCAAGGCCGAGCCGATCAAGCTGGCGCTGCACAAATCGGAGCCGATCGCGATCGGCCAGTATTTCACCGCCGAGGTCCGGCACCGCCTGATCGAGCAATTCGGGGCCGACCGCACCACGCGCGACGGGTTGATGGCGCGGACCAGCATGGATCCGGTCTTGCAGCGGGAGGCGGAGCACGCCTTGCGCGCCGGGCTCATGGCCTATGACCGCTCGCATGGCGGCTGGCGCGGGCCGGTGGCGCATGTCGATCCGGCCTCGCTCGGCGGCAACTGGGCCGAGCGGCTGGCCGAGATCGCGCGGCCGCCCGGCATGCTGGCGGACTGGAAACTGGCCATCGTGCTCGACAGCGGCGGCAGCGAGGCGAAGCTGGGCTGGCTCGACGAGGCGGGGGGACCGTCGCGCAAGGCGGCCACGCCGCGGTTTTCGCAGATGCTGCTGCGGGACTCGCGCTGGGCACGGCCGGTTCACCGCCAGCGCCTTGGCCCGACGCCACGACGCATGTCCGACGTCGTGCGCGCGGGCGACGTGGTCATGGTAGCGCCGGCCGAGCCGGCCGCCGCGGCGGGCCAGTCACCGGGGCGGCCCGAGCGCATGCTGTTGCGGCAGATCCCGCTGGTGCAGGGCGCGCTGGTCTCGCTCGATCCGCGCAGCGGGCGGGTGCTCGCGCTCTGCGGCGGCTGGAGCTACGAGGCGAGCCAGTTCGACCGCGCCACGCAGGCGATGCGCCAGCCGGGTTCGAGCTTCAAGCCGTTCGTCTATCTGACCGCGATGGAACAGGGCATCTCGCCCAGCCAGCGCTTCCTCGACGGGCCGTTCGTGCTCGACATGGGCGCCGCCGGGCAGTGGAAGCCGGAGAACTACGAGCAGGATTACGGCGGCCCGACCTCGCTGCACGTCGCGCTCAGGAAATCGCGCAACCTGGTGACGGTGCGGGTGGCGCAGAAGGTCGGCATGGATGCGGTGGCGCGGACCGCGATCGCCTTCCACGTGGTCGACAAGATGCCGCTCGTGCTGCCGGCGGCGCTCGGCGCCGTGGACACCACGGTGCTGCGCCTCGCCGGCGCCTATGCCGCACTGGACGAGGGCGGACGCGAGGTGATCCCGAGCCTGATCGACAGCGTGCAGGACCGCAACGGTCGCGTGATCTGGCGCCCGTTCGGGCTCGACTGCGAGAACTGCAACGGCGATGCCGATCATCCGCCGGAACTGGTCGATCGGCGCAAGTCGATCGCCGACCCGGCCAGCGTGTTCCAGGTCGTGACGATGATGCAGGACGTGGTGGCGCACGGCACGGGCTATGCGGCGGGCGCCGGGCTGCGCCGGCCGATCGCCGGCAAGACCGGCACCACGCAGGACTTCAAGGACGCCTGGTTCGGCGGCTTCACGCCCGATCTGGTCACCGTGGTCTGGGTCGGCTTTGACCAGCCGGCGGATCCTCGGCCGCAACGAGACCGGCGGCAATCTGGCGGCGCCGATCTGGCACGACTACATGTCGGTGGCGCTGAAGAACCGCCCGGTGCTGAACTTCGTCGCCCCGGGGGGCGTGACCCTGGCGCGCTGGGACAGCAGCGTCGGCCCGGTGACCGACGCGTTCAAGCCGGGTCAGGTCCCGGGCGCATCGCCGGGCGGCAGCGAGGTCGCCGGCGCCCGGAACGGCACCGATCAGGGCGGCGCCGATCAGGGCGGCGGGGGAACCGCCGCGGCGAGCGGTCTCGACACCTCGATGGGCGGGCTGTACTGACGGTTTTTTCGTTTGGCTAACTTGAGGAATCATGTCCGCGGAATCCGACGCGCTGCGCGAGCAGATCGAGCAGTCCATAGGGCTGCTGAGGAGGCATCTTTGACTGGGATGCCGCGAATGCCCGGCTCGCCGAGCTGAACGGCCGCGCCGAAGACCCCGCTCTCTGGAACGATCCGGCCGCCGCGCAGAGCGTGATGCGCGATCGCACGCGCTTGGCCGGGGCGATCGAGGGCGTGCGCAGGCTGGAACGCGAGCTGGCCGACAATGCTCGAACTGGTCGGCATGGCTGAGGCCGAGGGCGACGAGGCCATGGTCGCCGACGGGATCGCCGCCTTGCAGGCGCTCGCGAACGAGGCCAAGCGCCGCGAGATCGAGAGCCTGCTGTCCGGCGAGGCGGACCCCAACGACGCCTATCTGGAGATCAACGCCGGGGCCGGCGGTACCGAGGCGCAGGACTGGGCCGAGATGCTGATGCGCATGTACATGCGCTGGGCCGAGGAACACCGCTACAAGGTGCAGCTCATCGACAGTTCCGAGGGCGAGCAGGCCGGGTTGAAATCGGTGACGCTGCGCATCTCCGGCCCGAATGCCTATGGCTGGCTGAAGACCGAGGCCGGCGTGCATCGGCTCGTGCGCATCAGCCCGTTCGACGCGAACGCGCGGCGGCAGACCAGTTTCGCGAGCGTCTGGGTCTACCCCGTGGTCGACGAGAATATCGACATCGAGGTCAACGATGCCGATCTGCGGGTGGACACGTACCGCGCCTCGGGCGCCGGCGGGCAGCACGTGAACAAGACCGAGAGCGCGATCCGCCTCACGCATTTGCCGACCGGGATCGTGGTCGCCTGCCAAACCGACCGCAGCCAGCACCGCAACCGCGCCATCGCCATGCAGATGCTGAAGGCGCGGCTCTACGAGGCCGAGTTGCAGAAGCGCGAGGCCGCCGCGGCGGCGGCGGAGAGCGCCAAGACCGACATCGGCTGGGGCCACCAGATCCGCAATTACGTGCTGGCGCCGTATCAGTTGGTGAAGGATCTGCGCACCGGGATCGAGAAGGGCAACCCGAGCGCGGTGCTGGACGGCGGGCTCGACGAGTTCATGGCCGCCGCGCTGGCGAGCCGCGTCGGCGCCACCCGCAGCGAGGCGAGCGCGCAAGCGCGATAGAGGCCCGGCTGGTCCGCGCCCCGGTCAGGCGCCGGGGCGGATTTTTGCTTGCATCACCCCCCTCCCTTCCCCATGTTCCGCTGCCTTGGCCGAAGGGGGCAGACCTGCCCAACAGGCCGTTTGCTGGTTGCAGGGGTACGTAATGGACGCACTCGCGCCACTGGGGACGGTCTCGGATTTCCCGAGCGACAACCCGACGATGGCAGGCTCCGGGGAGGGCCAGAAGGACTACTTCCAGGAGAAGGACGGCCAGCGCTTCGCCGGCATGCACCTTCTCGTCGATCTCTGGGGCGCCAAGAACCTGTGCGACCCGGAGGCGATCGACCGCGCGCTGGCCGCGGCGGCGACGGCGGCGAACGCCACGATCATGCACAGCCATTTCCACCACTTCTCCCCCGAGGGCGGCGTGTCGGGCGTGCTGGTGCTGGCGGAAAGCCACATCTCCATCCACACATGGCCGGAGCGCGATTTCGCCGCCATCGACATCTTCATGTGCGGCGCCTGCGATCCGTACCGCTCGATCCCGGTGATCGAGGCGGCGTTCCGCCCGGACTCCATGGACATCGGCGAACAGCGGCGCGGCCTGCTTCGCTAAGCCGGCCGGTCGGAGGCCCGCGATGGCGACCGACTGCTGGGTGAACGAGACGCTGTACAGCGCCTGGGGCCAGCGCTTCCTGGTGAAGCGCGAGTTGGCCCGCGTGCAGAGCCGGTTCCAGGACATCGCGGTGTTCGAGACCGAGACGCACGGGCGGATCATCCTGCTGGACGGCGTCGTGCAGATCACCGAGGCCGACGAGTTCGTCTATCAGGAAATGATCGCGCACGTGCCGCTGTTGGCGCATGGCGACGCGAAGGACGTGCTGATCATCGGCGCCGGCGACGGCGGGGTGCTGCGGCGCGTGTTGCAGCACCGCAACGTGCGCCGCGCCGTGATGGTGGAGATCGACGGCGAGGTGATCCGCCTCGCCAAGGCATTCCTGCCCGCCATCGCCGGCGACGCCTGGAGCAACGCGCGGGCGACCGTGATCGTGGGCGACGGCATCGACTACGTGCAGCAGGCGTCCGACGCCAGCTTCGACGCCATCATCGTCGATTCCACCGATCCGATCGGAGTCGGCGAGGTGCTGTTCACGGACGCATTCTACGCCAACTGCGCGCGCGTGCTGACGCCGCGCGGCGTGGTGGTGAACCAGTGTGGCGTGCCGTTCATGCAGGCCGACGAACTGCGCGAGACCAGCCTGCGCCGCGCGCGGGCGTTTGCCTGCGTGACCGCCTATGTCGCCGCGGTGCCGACCTATGTCGGCGGATTCATGACGCTCGGCTTCGCCGCGAAGGACCTCGGCCTGCCCGGGATTCCAGCCGCCGAGCTGCGCGCCCGCGCCGAAGCCGCCGGCATTCTCGGCGCCACCCGCTACTGGACGCCGGAAATCCACGCGGGCGCGTTCAACCTGCCGCCCTACATCGCGGCGTGCCTGCCCTAGTCACGGCGCCGTCCTTCGACTTTCCCGGCGGAAGCCGGATCGGCCGCGCCGCGGTACGACCTCTCGACAGCCCGCGATCTCAACATACCAGAACCCTGAGTCTCGGAGATGAGTTTGCGCCCTGAGTAGGGCCGTTATTAGCAGGAAATTCTTTTCTCACCCGGCCACTTGCGGTAATTAGAGAAAATCCTTCTCTATACCCTGCAAAGCGGCCGGGTTCGGGCCGCCCTCGGCAGGGAGACGGCAGCCCGATGGTTCCTCTTGCGATCGATCCCAGCTTCGTTCCGCTCGCCGTAGCCGGCCGTGGCGCCGCCGCGCTCGCCCGCTTCTCGGCGGTCGCGGCGGGCGCCCGCTCCGCCTTGCTGTACTGCGACCGCACCGGTCCCGACATCATCCGCGCGGCCGGTGACGCGCTGCGGCGGCGTCTGCCGGACGCGGCCGACCTAGCCGCGCTGCGCGTGCTTTGGATCGCCGGCTTGCCGGACGAGGCAGCCGCGGCGCTGGCCGAGGCGGCGCAGCGCGCGCGTGTGCTGGTCAATGTCGAGGACCGCCCTGCCCTCTCTGACTTCCACAACGTCGCGGAAGTACGCCGCGGCGACCTGCTGCTGACCGTTTCCACCGCCGGCAAGAGCCCCGGCCTTTCCGCGCGCATCCGCGCCCGGCTCGCCGCCGAGTTCGGCCCCGAATGGGCGGGTCGCGTCACGGCGATCGGCGCCGCGCGCGCCGCGTGGCAGCGCGAACGACGCTCCATGCCCGAACTGGCGCGCCTCACCGAGGCAGAAATCGAGCGGGCCGGATGGTTGCGGGGCGCCCGCGAACCGGCGCGCGGGGCGCTCGTGCCATGACCCACCTGCCCGCCCCGCCAGAACCGGCCCAGGAGGATTCCCCGTCGATGTCCAGCGCGTCGGCCGTGCTCGGCGCCGCCCCGTTCGCCGAGGACCAGCTCGCCACGATCCGGCATATGCTCGCCGGCGCTTCGCCCGAGCAGCGGCAATGGCTGAGCGGCTACATTGCCGGATTCCAGGCGGCGCTGGCGCCGCGCGCGACCCCCGCCGCGCCGCAAGCGCGCAAGACGCCGCTGACGATTCTTTACGCCACCGAATCCGGCAACGCCGAAGCGCTCGCCGCCGCGGCGCGCAAGGAAGCGGCGCGCCTGGGCTTCGCGGCCAAGCTGCTCGACATGGCGGACACCACGCCCGCCGAGATCGCGCGCGCCGGCAACCTGCTGGTGATTGCCAGCACCTGGGGCGAGGGCGATCCGCCGCAGCGCGCGGAAAGCTTCTTCGCCGAACTGATGGCGGACAGCGCGCCGCGTTTAGCGGAGCTGCGCTACGGCGTGCTCGCCTTGGGCGACCGCGCCTATGCGCGGTTCTGCGAGACCGGGCGGCGCATCGACGAGCGGCTGGCAGCACTCGGGGCGCAACGCGCGGCGCCGCGCGTTGAGTGCGATCTCGACTACGCGGCGCCGGCCACCGCCTGGATCGGCGGCACGCTGCGCGAGCTGGCGCCCAAGGATTCCGGCGCGGCCGTCATCCACGTCGATTTCATGCGGCAATCGGGCGCGGAGGAGACATTCACCCGGACCCGCCCGTTCGCGGCCGAAATCACCGCGCTTATCGACCTGAACAGCAGCCGCTCCACCACGCGAACGCTCCATGTCGAACTGTCGCTGGCGGAGTCGGGCATCGCCTATGAACCGGGCGATTCGCTCGGCTTTCTGCCCAGCAACGACCCGGCGCTGGTGGACGAGGTTCTGAACCACGCCGGGCTCGACGGCGACACCGCGGCGCGCGCCGCGCTCACCGAGCGTTTCGACATCACCACGCTGACCGCGGCGCAGATCGGAGTCGTACGCGTCGCTCGCCGGAGACGACAATCTGTCGGCGATCGCGCGGGATGCCGACGCGACGGCGGCCTTCCTGAAGCACCGGCAGTTCGTCGACCTGCTCGCGGCCGCGCCGAGCCGGCTGAGCGCCGATCAGCTCACCGCGCTGCTGCGCCCGCTGCCGCCGCGGCTCTACTCCATCGCGTCGAGCCGCAAGCAGGTCGGCGAGGCGGCGCATCTGCTGGTCGGCGCGGTGGCCTGGGAGAGCCACGGCCGCGCGCGCAAGGGCGTGGCCTCCGGCGACATCGCCGAACGCCGCGCGCCGGGAAGCCGCCTGAACGTGTATCTGCAACCGAATCGGCATTTCCGCCTTCCGGCCGACCCCGATCGCCCGATCGTCATGGTCGGGCCCGGCACCGGCCTCGCGCCGTTCCGCGCCTTCATGCAGGAATGCGAGGCGACGGGCGTCGCTCGGCGGAGTTGGCTGTTGTTCGGCGCGCGCAACTTCCTGCACGACTTCCTTTACCAGCTCGAATGGCAGGATCTGCTGAAAAGCGGCGTCCTCACGCGCATGGACGTCGCCTTCTCGCGCGATCAGCCGGAGAAGATCTACGTGCAGCACCGCATGTGGAACGAGCGGCGCGCGCTGTTCCGCTGGCTCGAGGACGGCGCGCATTTCTACGTCTGCGGCGACGCGCAGGCGATGGCCAAGGACGTGCACGCCACGCTCGAACGCATCGTCGCCGATCAGTCCGGGCGCGGCGCGGAGCACGCGCAGGCCTATCTGCGCGACTTGCAGAAATCCGGACGCTATCTGCGGGACGTCTATTGATGAACGCCGTGACCACGCCGGCCGGCGAGGATGTCGGCGCCGAGGATCTGCTGGCGAACAAGCTCGCGGAATATCGTGGACGGATCGCGCTCGTATCGTCGTTCGGCGCCGAGAGCGCGGTGGTGCTGGACATGGTCGCGGCCATCGACCGCACCACGCCGGTGATCTTCATCGATACCGGCAAGCTGTTCGCCGAAACGCTGCGCTATCGCGACGAGCTGGCGCGGCTGCTGGGATTGCGCGACGTGCGCACCGTCGGGCCCGATCCCGTCAGCGTGCAATCGGCCGATCCGCGCGGAACGCTGTGGCGCGGCGATCCCGACCTGTGCTGCTGGCGGCGCAAGGTGGAGCCGCTGGACGAGGCGCTGTCCGGATTCGACGCCTGGATCACCGGGCGCAAGCGCTACCAGGGCGGGCTTCGGCGCAATCTGCCGGTGATCGAATCCGGGCCGGACGGGCGGATAAAGCTCAATCCGCTGGCCGGTTGGAGCGAGTGGGACATCGACGCCTACTTCGTCGCGCACGACCTGCCGCGCCATCCGCTCGCGGCGCGCGGCTACGGCTCGATCGGCTGCACCACCTGCACGCGCGCAGCCGATCCGGGCGAACCCGCGCGCGCCGGGCGCTGGGACGGGTTGGAGAAGAGCGAATGCGGCATCCACCTGCCGCGAGCGGCGCCGTTGCGAAGGGACGTCAGGCCATGAGCCAGAACTCCGCCAACGAGGGCATCAAGGCGCGCAGCCGCTTCCTGCGCGGCACGATCGCCGAGGGGCTCGCCGAGCGTATCAGCGGCGCGCTCGCCGAGGACGACACGCAGGTCACGAAGTTCCACGGCATCTACCAGCAGGACGATCGCGACCTGCGGCCCGAACGCGCGAAGAAGTTCCTGGACAAGGCCTACATGTTCATGGCGCGGCTGCGCGTGCCCGGCGGCGTGATGACGCCGGCGCAATGGCTCGCCATGCAGGCGATCGCCGAGGCGCGCGGCAACGGCAGCTTGCGCCTGACCACCCGGCAGACCATCCAGTTCCACGGCATCATCAAGAGCAACCTGAAGCCGGCGATCCAGGCGATCAACCAGGCGATGCTGGACACCATCGCGGCCTGCGGCGACGTCAACCGCAACGTCATCGCGACGCCCAATCCATACCGCGCGTCCATCCACGAGGAGGTGCTCGCGCTGTCGCGGCGGATCAGCGAGCAGCTGTTGCCGCGCACGCGGGCGTATCACGAAATCTGGCTGGACGGCGAACCGGTGGCGGGCGGCGAGGCGGAGGACGAACCGATCCTCGGCCGCACCTATTTGCCCAGGAAATTCAAGATCGCGCTCGCGGTGCCGCCGCTGAACGACGTGGACGTGTTCGCGCACGACCTCGGCTTCATCGCCATCGAGGAAGACGGGCGGCTTGCCGGCTACAACGTGACGGTGGGCGGCGGGATGGGCATGACACACGGCGAGCCCGACACGTTTCCCCGCCTCGGCGACCCGATCGGTTTCTGCACGCCCGAGCAGGCGGTG
The DNA here is from genome assembly GCA_963761015.1 of uncultured Alphaproteobacteria bacterium. Lineage (GTDB taxonomy): Bacteria > Pseudomonadota > Alphaproteobacteria > Acetobacterales > Acetobacteraceae > CAVXFL01. Next base: position 762,674 of record CAVXFL010000009.1, on the reverse strand, counting down.
GATATCGCCGAGCAGGTGGTCACGATCCAGCGCGACTGGGGCGACCGCGCCGACCGCAAGCACGCGCGGCTGAAATACACGATCGAGCGCCGCGGGCTGGCCGCGTTCACCGCCGAGCTGCAATCGCGGCTCGGCTTTCCGCTCGCGCCCGCCCGCCCGTACCATTTCGAGCGCAGCGGCGATCCGAGCGGCTGGCTCCAGGGCGACGACGGCGCCTGGCACTACGTGCTGTTCGTCGAGAACGGGCGCGTGCGCGACTGGCCGGAACGGCGGTTGCTGAGCGGTCTGAACGCCATCGCCCGGGAGCACGGGGGCGACTTCATCATCACCCCCAACCAGAATCTCATCATTGCCCGCGTGTTGCCCGACCAGAAATCCCGGATCGCGGCGCTGCTGGAGGAATACGGGCTGTCCGTGCCGGTGGGCGCGCTGCGCCGCAACGCCATGGCCTGCGTGGCGCTGCCGACCTGCGGGCTCGCGCTGGCCGAAAGCGAGCGCTACCTGCCCGATCTCGTCACCGCGCTGGAAGCGGAACTGGACCGCCACGGGCTCGGCGCGGACGAGATCACCATCCGCATGACCGGCTGCCCGAACGGCTGCGCGCGGCCGTATCTGGCGGAGATCGGGTTGGTCGGACGCACGCCCGGGGTGTACAACCTTTATCTCGGCGGCGCGTTCGCGGGCACGCGGCTGAACAAGCTGTACCGCAAGGACGTGCGGCACGACGACATCGTGACGACGCTCGCGCCGCTGTTCGCCGCCTACGCGGCCGAACGGCGCGCCGGCGAACCCTTCGCCGATTTCGTCATCCGTGCCGGTATCATCGCCCCGACCACCGCCGGCAACCGCTTCCACGAGGATCTCGCCTGCTGACGCCTGGAACCGCCGTGAGGCGAGCGGCGCGGGGTCAGAGGATCCGCGCGGCGAAGGGCGGCAGCAGATCCGGGGCCTCGAATTCCAGCACCCACAGATCCGGATCGAACCTCACCTGGCGCGCGACATAGGCGTCCACCGTCGCCTCGTCGACCGCCGCGGCGCCGGTGGCGCGCATCCAGGCCGCCTCGCCGTCGGCCGCGCGCACCTGCGATAGCACCGACAATCCCGCCCGCCCGCGCAGCACCACGAGCACGCCGCCCGCATCCACGTCGCCCCGGCGCAGCACCGCGCCGGGCCGGCCGTCGAGATCGGCGAGCCGCAGCGCCATCTTCACCCACAATCCCGCCTTCACCCGTGGCTCGCTCATGACGTCCCAAGTTGCGAGCGACCCGCCGAAACGCAAGCGCGTGATTCGGCGTCATCACGCGCGGCGTGCTTGAGATAACCGCTCGAATGCAGAATAATCCCCCGATCGGGGCGATGGGACGGGGGGGACGATGCGCAAGGGAATTCTGGTCGTCGCGGTGGCGAGCCTGCCGCTGCTCGGCGGGTGTCAGACCAACGAGCAGACCGGCGGGTTGCTTGGCGCGCTCGGCGGCGCGGCCGGGGGCGCCGCGATCGGCGGCGCGCTCAGCCACAACGCGGCCGGCGCCCTGATCGGCGCTGGCGTGGGCGCGTTCGGCGGCTATCTGATCGGCAGCGCCATCGGCCGCGCGCTCGACGAGCGCGACCGGCAGGTCGCCAACCGGGCCGTGATGCAGGTGCTGTACGCGCCGGCACCGCCGGAGGCCTATTACTACGAGCCGGAGCCCGAACCCGAGTACGAAGCCGCGCCGGGTGCGCCGCCGCCGCGGCGCCATCACCACGCCCGGCCGCGCGCGACCGCGCACGCGACGGCGCACTGGGCCTCGGACCACTCCGGCGCCCGCGGCAGCGCCACGGTCGTCGCCGTGCAGAAGTCGCGGTCCGGGTCGGAATGCAAGACGGTCCGCGAGGTCGCCTATGTCAGCGGCAAGGAGTTGGTAGAGAACCAGAAATACTGCCGCAGCCAGAACAGCGAGTGGCAGAAGGCATGAGATGGACCAGCGCCGCGGCGGGCCTGCTGCTCGCCGGCGTGCTCGCCGCGGCGCCGGCCGTGGCCGCCGAGCAGAAGGGTCCGCCGCCGCTGTTCTCGTCGTTTCCGAAGGGTGACGACGTCGACGCGCCGCATCTGCATTTCACCCTGATCGACGCCGGTAGGCGCAACATCCTGTTCGCCTGGGGCCACATCGACTCCGGCGATTCCGAGCGCTTCCGGACCGCCATCGACAAGGCCAAGCCGATCCAGGAGGTGATCTTCTTCTCCGGCGGCGGTGTGCTGGACGAGGGGCTGCAGATCGGGCGGATCATTCGCGCCGAGAAGCTCACGACCCGCATCCGCCGCGGCATGGCCTGCATCAGCGCCTGCAACTTCATGTTCATGGGCGGCGTGGTCCGCTCGATCGACCCCGGCGGCATCTTCGGCGTGCACATGTTCGCCAACCAGGCCGCGCCGCGGCTGATCGTCGCCGACCTGCTGGAAGCCAAGATCGCGGCCGACAAGGCGTATCGGCTGGCGCACGCGACCGAGGCGCCGCGCCGGGCGCGTGGCGGGCACCGCTCGCTGATCCCGGCCCAGCTCCCGGAGCTGGTCGGCGGCGTGCGCCAGCAGCCCGAAAAGACCAGGCAGGACACGCCCGAAGTGCTCCAGCCCGCGCTGGAAACCAACGACCCCTATCTGAAGCGGCTCGGCTGTCCCGAGCAATCGATCCTGGAGCCCAAGGATCTGGCCGACGAGGTGACGGACGCGGTCAGAAAGATCAACGACCCGATGCTGCGCGCCGAGCTGAACCCGATGCTGCGGCGAATGACCTTGCACGTGCTCTGCATGGAGCAGACGGACGCGCGGCAGGCGGCGGAGATCGCGCGCTTCCTGGTGGATATGAGCCTGTCGCTCAGGTTCCTGACCGAGTTCGCCAACATTCCGAACGCGCACTGGCGCAACCTGACGCGCGACGAGCTGCGCGATTTCAACATCGTCAATACGGAATAAATTCAGGGCGCGGCGGGAACGGCCGCGCCCCGTTCGGCAACGGTGCTGCTCAGGTGCTGATGCCCGGCCTCGCGGCGCAGGTGAAGGCGCGCAGCCTGAAATCGGGATGTTTGGTGGTGAATCCCGGATCCCCGATCTTGCCGACCGTTTCGCAATCGGAAAACTGCGTCAGCGGCGGATCGAGCTTCGGGTGTTCCTGTACGCAGACATGCGCCGTCGCCGAACAGTAGATCAGGAACAGGTCGAGCAAGCCTATCATCGTGAGCTCCTGCTGCGGTTTCACCGTCGTGCAAGGCCCGCGCGATCCTGGGCCAAGCGCCCGGCCTTTGCGAAGCCCGGCGCCAATCGGATCGTTGCGGTAGGCCGCTCGGGGTTGCGGGCGTGCACGGGAACGTCCACTCCGAAAGGTGGTTCCGCGCAATGACCAAGCAAGGATCGTGCCGAACCGCACATTTTTGTGCCCCTCTTTGCGCCCCCTCCGGCGCGCGGCACTTGAACGGAGCGGGGGTGGTTCGCTAAATCGCCGCCCAACCCACGGGGATTGTCAGTGGTGGCCGGAAGGGGAGCGGGTGTGAGCAAGCCGATGAGCGAGGGCCAGCGGGCCTACGAGGCGCGCCGCGCCGCCAAGGCCGGGGTCAGCCTGGAGAAGTGGCTCGCGGAACGGGAGCGGGAGCGCAAGGCCGAGGCGCGCGCCGAAGCCAAGGCCGATGCCGCCAAGTCGTCGCGCAAGAAGGCGGGATTCTTCAGCCGGCTGCTGGAGCGGGCGCAGCGGCCGTTCTGAGCGGGTAAACGCCCCCGCTCATCTGGGGGCGAAACTCCCGCTTCCACGCAAGCGGAAAGCCAGCGCGAAGCGGATTCCGCCTTGCCCGAGTTGGGCCCGATCGAAGTGGCGTTAGGACCAAAGTCCTAATTTGCCATGTTATCCACAGCCCCGATCTGGCAAATCGCGCGCGATCCGCGTTTCGGACACGGATGCGTGTTGTCACGCGCCCGAACCTGTTGCTAGGGCCGGATGGATCACGGCAGCAGCAGGGGGGGCGCAATGCTGGCAGGGGAGACCGGCACCAGGAAACTCGTATTTGGAATCGTGCTCGGAGCGCTCATGTCGCTCGGCTCCGGCATCGCCATGGCCCGATCATCGCACCACCACCATCATCATCACCACGCGCACCATCCGAACCACCAGCACCATCACCACGGCATAGTCCGCTACGGACACGCCTCGCGCCACCACGTCCGGCATCGCCGTTACGCTCGCCGCCCGGTGCTGCAATGCGTCACCTTCGCGCGCGAGGAGACCGGCCTCATGCTCGGCGGCAATGCCGCCAATTGGTGGCAAGAAGCCGGCGGGCTGTATGCCCGGGGCAGCGCCCCCGAAGTCGGCGCGATACTGAGCTTCCGCGGTAGCGGGCGGATCAGGCTGGGGCACGTCGCCGTGGTCAGCAAGGTAGTCAATTCGCGCGAGATCGACGTCGACCATTCGCACTGGGCGAGCCGTGGCGTCGCGCGCGGCGTGTCCGTCATCGACGTCTCGCCCGGGAACGACTGGACGGCGGTCCGCGTGGCGCTGCGCGGCAGCGCCAGTTACGGCAGCGTCTATGCCACCCACGGCTTCATCTACGACCGCGCGCCCGTGGCCCGCGTCCAGATGGCGAGCACGCGCGATCGGCAGCCGAGCGGGCGCGTTCAGGAGGCGAGCGCGACTGACACGGCCGGCGCCACGGATGAACCCGGCGCGTTCGTGGGCAAGAAGCACCACGTGCGCCACCTGCGGGCGCACGTGAAACGGCGCTGGCACCGGCTGGTCGCGCGGCGGCGGAGCCAGGCGGAGGTCGCCGAGCAGCCGCGCCGCCGCTGATCGCAACGGCGGCTCCGGCGCAAGCGGAATTGAAATGCCCGGCCTAGCGCCGGGCATTTTCCATTGCTCACTTCTTCTCGTTTGGCAACGAGGACTTCTCGTGCTCGCCCTCGCGGGTCTTCTCGCCCATATGCGCCAGGTCTTCCTTGGCGTGCCGTTCGCCGATCCGGTCGTCTTCGACGCTGCCCTTTCCGGACTCGAACTTCTGCTTGTCGGAGAGCGCGCTCTTCGCCTTCTTGTTCGCGTCCATGCCGAACCTCCTTGGCGGGCGGGTTTGCCCTATGGCGCGAACGCCCGCGAGGGGGTCGGTGTTTCCTCCGTTCAGGCCCGCCCGCGCGTGAGCAACCGGCCGGCGCGGGCCGCGGTGGCACCTTCGCCGCGCCGATAGGCCGATTGCCCGTTCACCCAGGTTTGCAGGATGCCCTCGGCCGGGCGGACCGGATCGTCGAAATCGGCGGCGTCCCGCACGGACGCGGGATCGAACAGCACGAGATCGGCATAGGCGCCCGGCCGGATCGCGCCGCGATCGGCCAGGCCGAACACCTCGGCGGTGCGCCCGGTCATCTTGTGCACGGCGACCTCCAGGCTGAACAGGCCGAGGTCGCGCGCGTAGTGGCCGAGCACGCGCGGGAAGGTGCCCCAGAGGCGCGGGTGCGGAAACTCGTCGTGCGGCAGCCCGTCGGAGCCGATCATGGCGAGCGGGTGCGCGAGGATGCGCTGCACGTCCGGCTCGTCCATCTGGAAGTAGATGCCGCCCGCCGGCACCAACCGCCGCGCCGTCTCGACCAGCCCGAGTTCCCAGAGCGTGGCGATATCGGCGAGGAACTTGCCCGCGAGTTCCGGATGCGGCTGCGACCAGGTGATCTTGACCGGCACGTCCTGGCGCACCTTCTCCGGCAGCAGCACGGTCGAACTGGCCGAATACGGATAGATGTCGAACGCGACCGGCTGCTCGCGCGCGCCCGCGGCGATGCGGGCCAGGGTCTCGGTCGAGCGGCCGAAATTCTCCGGCATGGTGCATTTGTGGTGGCTGATGACCACCGGGGCGCCGACCGCGCGGCCGATGCCGAGCGCTTCCTCGATCGAGTTCGAGCACGCCGGTGCTTTCGTCGCGCATATGGGTGACGTAGAGCCCGCCCGCCCGGCGCAGCGCCTCGGCGACCGCGATCACCTCGCTGGTCGGCGCCTTGTTGTTCGGCGGATAGTAGAGGCCGGTGGAAAAGCCCGAGGCGCCCTCGGCCAGCGCCTCGGCCAGCCGCGTCTGCATGCGCGCGGCCTCGGCGTCGGTGGCGGCGCGGCCGGTGTCGCCGTCCATCGCCTCCATGCGCAGCGACATGTGGCCAATCAGCGCGACGGTGTTGAGCGGCGCCGGATCGCGCGCGAGCCGCTCGGCGTATTCGCCGAAGCTGCCGAACGTCCACCAGCGCTCGTCGCCGATCAGGTCGAGCGGCGGCGGCGGGCGCTTCGTCATGCGGACGGGCGACAGGCTGATGCCGCAGTTGCCGACGACGACCGTGGTGACGCCCTGCGACATCTTGCACAGCACGCAGCCGGGGCCGCACAGCACCGCGCGGTCGTCGTGCGTGTGTGCGTCGATGAAGCCGGGCGCGAGCGCCTTGCCCGCCGCCGGCACTTCGCGGTCGGCGGTCGCGCCGGAGAGGTCGCCGACGGCGGCGATGCGATCGCCGGTGATGCCGACATCGCCGGTGAAGCGCGGCGCGCCGGTGCCGTCGAAAATGGTGGCGTCGCGGATGATCAGGTCACAGCGCTTTTGCATGTCCGCCAGCCTAGCCCGGTTGCAGCGGAGCGCAATCCGCCGAGGGCATCTCGCGAGTGTCTCATGGCGCCAATTCACGCGACGGCGGATCGGGATTTGAGACAATCGCGATGGCTGAATTGGTTGCGTAGCAACGGCGCTGCGCGGGCCAGCGTGACACCCTACCGGCGACAGCCGGTATCCGCCGGGCCGCGGCAATGTCGTGCCGAGGTTTCCCGCCATCGTTCGGCGGCTCAGTGGGTCCCCGAGATTCGCCGGGAAGGCGGCGTGTGGAGGCGAAGCTTCGCGGCGCGGGAGGGCTACGCCGCGCGGGCCCCGTGTCGGGGCACGGGGCTAGGCTTCGGCCATGGCGCGGTCGGGGGCCACGGTTGCCCGGATCGGGGCGCCGATCGGCAAGCCGTCGAGCGCGGCCAAGGCGGGGGTGCGCGCGGTGATCAGCGCCCGCGCGAGCGCGGCCTCGGATGGACAGAAGTAGCGCACATCGGGCGGCAGCTTCCCGGTGCGGCGGATCGCCGCGGCCCGCTCGGGATATTCCGCGGCGTATCGCTCGGCGGCGGCGACGAGGTCGGGCTCGCCCAGGGGCAGGCCGGGGCCGGCAAGCGCCGCTGACGCCGCGTTACCCTCAGCCTGCCCTCCGCGGGCAATGCCACCGGCCCCGGCGGTGGACTCTTCTTCCCCTGCTCCCGCAACGAGCGCCGAGGTGGCGCCGTTTCCCGCTCGCTCGGGGTCAGGGCGGTGCGCCAGCGCCTCGGCCATCAGGCCGAGGGCGCAATGCTCGGTCCAGGCGGCGCGGTCGGTGGCGGCGGCATCCGCCTCGCGCTTGGCTCGCGCGGCCTGGAGACGCAGCAGCAGCCGGAGCGCGCTGTTCGCCTGGCGCATCATGGCGAGCGCCTGGGCGCGGCATTTCGCCGCCCACGCGGGCACCCGCAAAATCGACAGATTTTGCGGGGACCCCGTCCCTGTCTTCTCGGGGCGTTGCGCGAGGTCGGAGGCAGTCCTTCCACTGCTCCGAGGCGGCGACGAACTGGGCCGCGAGATCGGCCTCGGCGGCGTTTGCCGGAACCAGCGCGGCGATGCGGGCGATGGCGGCGTGATCGCGCCGGAGCAGCGCCTCCGGGTCGTCGGAGAGCGGCGGCGGCAGCGTGAGGCGAAGGGTGTGGACCAGTTGCCAATAGGCGTCGGGGCACCCCAAAAAGTCCGCCGGACTTTTTGGGGACCCCTGTGGGCGGGAGGCGAAGGGCGAGATCTGATGCGGGGCCGGGGCTCATGGTGGCGCTTGTAGCGTTAGTTGGCCTGTAACTCAATAGTTAGAATCACTATCGCGACGGCGTGCATCCCGGCCTTGCACCGAGGACGCGGCGATCCCTACGCTTGCTTTGGTGAGCCGGCGCACCCGCGTCTCGACGCTCTGGCCGTCACCGCCCCCGAAATTGGCAAAATAGGTAGAATCCGAGGCTGGCGAATATCAAATTCTACGCCCAGATATGTCGAACGGAAACTTCCGCTTGATATTTTTGGAGGAAGACATGGACCTCATTCTGATTCTCATCGTGCTCTTTCTGATCTTCGGAGGGGGCGGCTATTGGGGATATAGGCGGTGGCGGTAACAACGACTTGAACCTTGCTTAGCCTCCGTCGAACCGAGCCGCCCATGGCGGAATGACGCCAACAGCGGCGGGATACATGGCGGCGAGCACCCCGCGCGCCATCATCATGGAGTGGGAGTAGAGCAGAATGAACATCTTTACTATCATTGGCATAGTGGTCGTCGTAATTTTGATTGCGGGCTATTTCGGGTTCCATAGCTTCAGCTTTTGATCTGGCGATCCCGTCTAAAGTGCCTTTGCCGCCCCTGCGATCTCCGCGGGTCTGTAAGCCCCCATTAGAAATGTCACTCGCGTCCCCGATAGAAATGTCACCGGGACATGCTGCCGGTCGGGCGTTCGGAGTGGCGTGCGATGGCGGTGGTTCAGATGAGCGATCGGGAACTGACCCGACTGCGGGTGATGGTCGATCTCGTGGACAAGCGAATCACGGCCGATGCCGCGGCGACATTGATGCGCCTCGGCCGTCGTCAGGTCTTCCGGCTACGGCGCGCTTTTGAATTTGACGGGCCTTCGGCGCTGGCGTCGCGCAAGCGCGGTCGTCCAGGCAATCGTCAACACGGCGAGACGTTCCGGCGCACGGTGTTGGCGCTGGTCCGGGAGCAGTTCGTCGATTTCGGCCCCACGCTCGCGGCGGAGAAGTTGTTGGAGCGTGATGGCTTACGCATCGGCGTCGAGACGTTGCGGCAATGGATGATGGCCGACGGTTTGTGGATCGATCGCCGCCACCGGCTGCCCTCGCCGCATCAGCCACGCCGGCGCCGCGACTGTCTGGGCGAGCTGGTGCAGATTGACGGTTCGGAACACGCCTGGTTCGAGGATCGCGGTGCGACCTGCACGTTGCTGGCCTTCGTCGATGACGCCACCAGCCGGTTGATGCAGTTGCGCTTCGTCGCCTCGGAGTCGGCGTTCGATTACTTCCGGGCGACCGGCGACTATTTGCGAACGCACGGCAAACCCGTAGCGTTCTACAGCGACCAACACAGCATCTTTCGGGTCAACAGCAAGGACGCGGCGAGCGGTGACGGGGTCACACAGTTCGGCCGCGTGCTGAGCGAGCTGAACATCGACATCATCTGCGCGAACAGTCCGCAGGCGAAGGGCCGCGTTGAGCGCGCGTTCGGCACATTGCAGGACCGGCTGGTGAAAGAACTGCGTCTGGCGGGCATTTCCGCGATCACGGCGGCGAACACGTGGCTCCCTGGGTTCATGGCTGATTACAACAAGCGTTTTGGCCGCGCGCCGGCGAACGCCAAGGACCTGCATCGGCCGCTGACCAAGGCCGACAACCTCGACGAGATCCTGGCTTGGCGCGAGCAACGCTCGGTCACCAACAACCTCACCCTGCACTACGATCAGATGATGATCATGCTCACGCCCGCGCCGGAGACGCTTCCGCTCAGGCGCAGGAAGGTCGAGGTGGTGAATTATCCGGACGGTCGGTTTGCGGTTCAGTTCGAGGGCGTGCCGCTGCCATTCACGGTATTCGACAAGATCCCGACCGTGCAACCCGGCGCGATCGTCGAGAACAAGCGTCTGGGCGCGGCGCTCGCGCTGGTCAAGGAGCAACAGGAACAATACGCCCCGCATCGACGCCGGTATCATCCGGCGCGTCAGCGGCCGCCGAACAATCTCGAGGCGCCGGGAATGCCGACGAAGGGGCGTCCGTCACGCGCGGCTCTCATCGCCGCTGAATGATGGCCGGGCGCACGGCCCTGGCAGAATGCTGACCGGCCGGACGGGCCTCAAGGGCCGCGCTGGGCGCGCCGGCAAGCCGGTTTCAGCCCTTGACCCCCGCCCGCCCGGCCAGCGAAGGGCACTGGTGCCGTTGCGCGGCGGGCTGTGTCCGCCGAACCAGGGCGTCATTTCAACTCTGCACGGCCGCCCGGAGTGACATTTCTAACGGGGAGAAAAAGTGTCTTTTCAAACGGGGAGCGACACAATCCGGCGCGCTCGATGCTAAGCTCCTCGACTCCGGAGATTGCTACAGCGTAGCCAACGGATGGAGCGCGGCGCAATCCGGGATTTTTTCCAGCCGAAGCGTCGAACTGTGGCAGGTGCGGGCTTGTCGGATCGGCCCAGACCCCGGATTTCGCTGCGCTCCATCCGGGCCACGTCCCAGTTTCGCTGGCTCGCCGACGGCTCGGTCGCGCAGCCGTGTAGGTTAGTGGTGCTAACCATTGACGCATAGGTAGACTAACGGTATACCCCGCGCCATGTTCGATGGCGCCGCCCCGAGACCCCTCGCCGACCGGCTGCCGGTCGATGCTTATTATCACCTCGTCCGCACGCTCCGCCTCACCCTGCCGCCGCCCCCGACCGACAGCGCCGAGGATTCGCTCCGGCGCGATCACGCCGCGATCGCCCGCGTGGCCGCGCTCGCGCCGGCCAACGCCGCCGAGGCGGACCTGGCCGCGCAGTTCGTCGCCGCCTCGGAGCAGTGGAAGGATTGCCTCCGCCTCGCCCAACGTCCGGAAACAACGCCGGAATGGGCGGCGAAGTGCCGCGCCCAGGCCATGGGCATGATGCGCCAGGCCAACGGCGCGCTCCGGCTGCTGCTGCGCATGCAACAGGCGCGGCGCAAGCTCGCCGCGGACAATACCGCGGCCGACCGCCTCGCCTGGACCGAACATTGCGCGCTCGGCCTGATGGCCGAGGCACTCGCGACCCCGCCGGAATCTTCTTCCCCTCCCCTTGCCGGAGGGGCTCGGGGGGACGGGTCAGGCCCTGTCCGCGCCCCGGAACCTCCCGCAGAACCCGAACCCGATCCCGACCTCGTCGCCGCCGCCGAGCGCTACGCCGCCGCCTATCCCGAGCGGGCGGCGCAAATTCGCCGCACCGGCAAGCTGCCGTCCGATGTCCGCTACTTCTGCCCGTCCGAGGCAGCACTCGCGCGGGCGCTCATCGCCGGCCGCACCCCGGCCCTGGCCGCGCTCGACAGCCTGGCCGGCTGCCCGCCAACGCCGCCGATCGAGCGCGGAGCCCCGCTCCCCGAACCCCGCGCCGGCTAGCCGGCGCTCGCTCACCCCCCGCCGTTGCGCGCCGAACCCCCGCGTCCAACCGGTCGGGGTCCGCCAACCCGCGCCGTCCCTGCGGTGCGAGCCTGTCCCGCCGCCGTCTCAGAAAACGGTCCGGCGTCTTGCTGAACGGGCAATGAGACGCCGGTGAGAATACCGCGCCCCCACACGCCTTCCCGCTCATTGCCGGCGTTTCGCTCGGCCCGGTTGCGCAATTCGCGAATACCGTGAATTTCTGGGTCGGCACACCGGCGGAGCACGCACATGATCCGGCAGAACACCGCGCAACCGGATGCGCGGCCGCTTTCCGACGAACAGTTGCGCTGCATGGACGCGTGGTGGCGCGCAGCGAACTACCTCTCGGTCGGCCAGATCTATCTTCGCGACAACCCGCTGCTGAAGCAGCCCTTGACCACCGCGCACATCAAGCCGCGGCTGCTCGGGCATTGGGGCACCACGCCGGGGCTCAATTTCATCTACGTGCATCTCAACCGCGTCATCTCCGAGCGCGATCTCGACATGATCTTCATCGCCGGCCCCGGCCACGGCGCGCCCGGCGTCGTCGCCAATGTCTGGCTCGAAGGCACCTACAGCGAGGTCTATCCGAACGTCTCGCGCGACGAGGACGGGATGCGCCGGCTGTTCCGGCAATTCTCCTACCCCGGCGGCATCCCGAGCCACGCCGCGCCGGAAACGCCGGGCTCGATCAACGAGGGCGGCGAACTCGGCTATTCGCTCGCCCACGCTTACGGCGCGGCGTTCGACAACCCCGATCTGGTGGTCGCCTGCGTGATCGGCGACGGCGAGGCGGAAACCGGGCCGCTGGCCACCTCCTGGCACAGCAACAAGTTCCTCAATCCCGCGACCGACGGCGTGGTGCTGCCGATCCTGCACCTGAACGGCTACAAGATCGCCAATCCCACGGTGCTCGCGCGGATCGGCCGCGAGGAGCTGGAAAGCCTGCTGCGCGGCTACGGCTACACGCCGTATTTCGTCGCCGGCGACGACCCGCCGACCATGCATCAGCTCATGGCGGCCACGCTCGACACGGTGCTGACGCAGATCGACGCCATTCGGCAGACGGCGCGCGGCGGCGACACGGAACGGCCGCGCTGGCCGATGATCGTCTTGCAGAGCCCGAAAGGCTGGACTGGGCCGAAGGAAGTCGACGGGTTGAAGACCGAAGGCTACTGGCGCTCGCACCAGGTGCCGTTCGGCGACATGAGCAACCGCGCGCATGTGCGGCTGCTGGAAAGCTGGATGCGCGGCTACCGCCCGGAGCAGCTGTTCGACGAGCAGGGCCGGCTCCAGCCCGAGATCGCGGCGCTGGCGCCCAAGGGGCAGCGGCGCATGAGCGCCAACCCGCGCACCAACGCCGGCGAGGTCTCGCGCGAGCTGCGCCTGCCCGATTACGCGAAATACGCGGTCGCCGTGCTCGGCCCCGGACAGCGCGACGCCGAGGCGACCCGCGTGCTCGGCGAGTATTTGCGCGACGTGATGCGGGAGAACGAGGCCAACCGCAATTTCCGCGTCTTCGGCCCCGACGAAACGGTGTCGAACCGGCTCACCGCGGTGCTCGACGCGACCGATCGCGCCTGGGACGCCGAGCATCTGCCCGAGGACGATCACCTCGCCCCGAGCGGACGGGTGATGGAAATCCTCAGCGAGCACACCTGCCAGGGCTGGCTGGAAGGCTATCTGCTCACCGGCCGGCACGGGTTGTTCAACTGCTACGAGGCGTTCATCCACATCGTCGATTCGATGTTCAACCAGCACGCCAAATGGCTGAAAAGCTCGCGCGAGGTCGAGTGGCGCCGGCCGATCCCGTCACTGAACTACCTGCTGACCTCGCATGTCTGGCGCCAGGATCACAACGGGTTCAGCCACCAGGACCCCGGCTTCATCGACCACGTGGTGAACAAGAAGGCCGATATCGTCCGCGTCTATCTGCCGCCGGACGCCAATACGCTGCTGTACGTGGCCGACCACTGCCTGCGCAGCTGGAACCGGGTCAACGTGATCGTCGCCGGCAAGCAGCCGTCGCCGCAATGGCTGGACGTGGACAGCGCGATCAAGCACGCCACCGCCGGCGTCGGCATCTGGGACTGGGCCAGCAGCGACCAGGGCGGCGAGCCGGACGTGGTCATGGCCTGCGCCGGCGACGTGCCGACATTGGAAACCCTCGCCGCCGTCTCGCTGATGCGCGAGATGCTGCCGCAGCTCAAGGTGCGCGTCGTGAACGTCGTCGACCTGATGACCTTGCAGCCGCGCTCGGAGCACCCGCACGGCCTGAGCGACGCCGATTTCGACGCGCTGTTCACCACCGACAAGCCGGTGATCTTCGCGTTTCACGGCTATCCGTGGCTGATCCACCGGCTGGCGTATCGGCGGCGCAACCATCCACAACATCCACGTGCGCGGCTACAAGGAGGAGGGCACGACCACCACGCCGTTCGACATGGTGGTGCGCAACGACCTGGACCGTTTCCATCTGGTGGGCGACGTGATCGACCGGGTGCCGAAACTCGGTTCGGCGGCGGCCTATGCCAAGCAGAAGATTCGCGACAAGCTGATCGAGCACAAGCAGTACATCGTGCGCCACGGCACCGACATGCCGGAGGTGCGCGACTGGCGCTGGGCGGCGCCGGCTTAGCGGGTCGTCACCCGCCCGGCGCCCGCATGCAGCGTCGCGTAGAGAAAGCCGCCGAACAGCAGCGCGAACAGCGCCAGCAGTCCGTGCGGGTTCCAGAGGTCCATCGCCACCCCGCCGAGCGTCGGCCCGGCCAGCGCGCCGAGCCCGTAGGCAATGATGATCGCGGCGTTGACGCCGAGCAGATCCCCGCCCTGGAAGCGCTCGCCCGCCATGCCGAGCGCGACCGGATAAATCCCGCCGGCAATACCACCCCAGACGAACAGCACGGCATAGAGCGCCGGCCGGAACGGAGCGGCGGCGATCGCCAGACCGGCGCCGAGCAACCCCACGAGCCCGCACAGCCGCATCAGCGCGAGCCGCGGCGCCTTGTCGGACAGCCAGCCGATCAGCGGCTGCAGCGCGATCGAGCCGACGTAGATCGTCGAGACCATCGCGGCGGCGCGTCGGTTGTTCAGTCCCAGGCGCACGCCCCAGATCGGCAGCAACGTCATCAGCGCCGTCTCGTAAATGCCGAACACCGCCACCGCGAACAGGATGAACCGCGCCCGCGCGACCATGCGCCAAGGGCTGCCGGCGCGTTCGGAACTGAACCGTCGCGCGCGCTCGGGCACGCCGATCAGCGGCAGCGCCGCCAGCGTGTTCAGCGCGATCCCGGCGACGAATGGCAGCCATCCGGCGATGCCGGTGGCCGAGAGCAGCAGCGGCCCGATGGCGAATCCCGCCGAGAGGGCGGCGGCGTACAGCCCGATGACGCGCCCACGCCCAGCATCGGAGGCGAGAAGATTGATCCAGGCCTCGCTCGCCGTGAAGATGCCCGCGCCGATGAGCCCGAGCACCATGCGCAGCGCGAACCACGCCGCGAAGCTGTCGAACAGCTTCAGCAGCGGAAATACCAGGATGTCCACGGCGTAGCAAATCAGCAGGAAGTCGCGCACGCCGACCGCGCGCACGCAGCGCGGCACCAACAGCGGACCGACGATCACGCCGAGAAACGCCGCCGCGGCATTGAGCCCGTTCAGCGTCGGGTCCGTGCCGGCTTTCTCCAGCAATAGCGACAGCAGCGGCACCAATTCGCCGACCCCGAGCCCGAACACGGCGACCGAGCAGATCGCCGCCGCCAGTCCCCAGCGCCGCTCGCGAGCGGTCAGCGATGGCTGCACACCCATCATGCTCGTCTTGACGACGCCACGCTCAGCCGCGACCTGCCCAGCGCGGGCGCGGCGCGTTCACACGTGCGTTACGCCGCGGCTGTCTCGATTTTAGCAACGGTTTCTTTACCTGAGCCGGCATACCAGGTTGTATATTGGGTTGGTGCAACTCCCCACACCCTAGGACGCGGCGACAGGCCTGCCATTGGCAACGACAGCACGAAAACGGGACAGGCCGGGAGCGCAGTGCCGGAACGCCGGGCTCGGTCGAGTGCAAGTCTCCGCAATACACCCAGGCACGGTTGAAACGCGTTCGCTCCACCGTCGAACGCTGCGCGGCCGCTCCCGTTCGGGCGGCCGATCGCGGACTCGCATCACTGTCGCTGGCCTTGGGCTGGTTCGTGCCGCCGGCCTTGCAGGCAGATGGCGATGTTTACCGACGCGCGCGGATGTTCGTCGTCGGGCACCTGTTCGGGCCGCCGTTGGGGCTGCTTCTCGCGGCCTATCTGCATCGGCTCGATCCGGCGCCGGGCGCGCATTGGTGGATCATCGTCGCCTCGCTCACCGCGTTTTTCGCGTTTCCGTTCGCGTTGCGGTTCAGCGGACGGCTGACCCTGCTGGCCTACATCTCCGTACAGAACCTCGCCTTCGTCGTCCTGTTCGGCGCGTACCATTACGGCGGGACCAGTTCGCCGTTTCTCTGCTGGCTGCTTACCGTTCCCCTGGTCGCCGTGTTCTATCTCGGCTCTCGGCCCTGGCTGATCGCCACGGTCGTGGCTTCGCTGACGCTCTATCTGTCGGCCTGGTACGGCCTGCATGGCCTGGGCTTCACGCCGCCGCGGCATATTGCACTGGCCGATCTGTCGGGCGTGGGGATCGCCTCGGTGTTCTGCGCGACCGTGTTCGTCTCCATGATGTCGATCTACTACGCGAACATCGTCGCGGCGTCGCGGCACGTGCAACAGCTGAACGCGGAACTCGAATCCCGCGTGCACGTCCGCACCCACGAACTCGAGCAGACGCGCCGGGAGGTGATCGGCCGGCTGGCGACCGCGGGCGAATTTCGCGACAGCGAAACCGGCAAGCACGTGCTGCGGATCAGTCATTACGCGCACCATATCGCCTTGGCCGCGGGCGTCCCGGAGGCCGAGGCGGCGATGATCCGCGACGCCGCGCCGCTGCACGACATCGGCAAGATCGGCATCCCCGATGCGATCCTGCTGAAGGCCGACCGGCTGGAGCCGGACGAGTGGGAGTTGATGAAGCGCCACACGATCATCGGCGGCGAGATCCTGGCCGGCAGCGGCTTTCCGCTGCTCGACCTCGCGCGGGTGATCGCGCTGACCCATCACGAGCATTGGGACGGCAACGGCTATCCGCACGGGCTTCGCGGCGAGGCAATTCCGTTCGCCGGGCGGCTCATCGCGATCGCCGACGTGTTCGACGCGACCACGTCGGACCGCCCGTACAAGCAGGCGTGGCCGCCCGATGAGGCGGTCGCCTTCATGCAACGGCGCGTCGGCAGCCAATTCGATCCGCGGCTGATCCGGGTGTTCGCGCGCGAACTGCCGACAATCCTGGAAATCAAGCGGCGGTTCGAGGATCGTCCCTCGTCGCAACGGCAGCGGGCAGCGGGCGCGCTTCGCCCGCGCCTGCTTCGATCCGGCTAGCATCGCCGACACCGATCGATGCTGGCGCGTTCCGGCGCGCGGCGATAGCCTATGGGCCTCGCGAGGCAGGGAGCACGCCATGGCTTACACGATCGACCTGAAGGCCGCGGACGGCCATACCCTTTCCGTCTACCAGAGCGGGCCTCCGCAAGCGCCGCGCGGGCTCGTGGTGGTGCAGGAAATTTTCGGCGTGAACCGCCACATCCGAAAAGTCTGCGACCGGTTCGCCGAGGAGGGCTACTTCGTTGTCGCTCCGGCCCTGTTCGACCGGGCGGAACGCGGCGTCGAACTCGGCTACACGCCGGACGACATCGCGCGCGGCCGGGAAGTGCGCGGCAAGCTGTCGGAAGCGGGCGTGATCGCCGACATCACGGCTGCGCTCGAGGCGCTGGGGGCGAGGAAGCGCGGCATCGTCGGGTATTGCTTTGGCGGTACGGTGGCGTGGTGGGGCGCGACCCGGACCGATCTGTTCGGCGCCGCGGTCGGATGGTACGGCGGCCAGATCGCCGCGACCCGCACGGCCAAGCCGCACTGCCCGGTGCAGCTGCATTTCGGCGAGACCGACGCCTCCATTCCGCTCGCCGACGTCGAGGCCATCCGCGCCGCGCAGCCATCGGTGGAAATTTACACCTACCCGGGCGCCGGCCACGGCTTCGGTTGCGACGAGCGCGGCAGCTACAATGCCGAGGCCGCGCAACTGGCCGAGACCCGCACCCTCGCCTTCTTCGCCAAGCACCTGGTCTGACCGCGCGGATCCCGCGTTCACGACAAACCGCTTATGCGATGCGCGGGTGAACCGTTCCCGCCCCGGTGCGTTGCCGGCGTATTGCCACGGCTCCGGGAAGCGAGCGGCACATGGGCTGGATACTGCTGGTCATCCTGATTCTGCTGCTGCTGGCCGCGCTGCCGACCTGGCCGTACAGCGCCGGGTGGGGCTACTACCCGGCGGGCGGGCTCAGCGTCGTTCTCGTGGTGATCCTCGTCCTGGTGCTGGTCGGGTTCTGGTAGCGCCGCTTCGGCGGCCGGCTGGCGCGCCAGCCTATGGCAGCATGTCGGGCTCCAGCCGCCCGCGCGCCCGGCGGCCGATCGCCAATTCGGTCACGATGCCATGCAAGGTGCGGAGTTCCTGCTCGGTCACCTCGCCGCGCTGGAAGAAGTGGCGGATGTTGCGGATCATGCCGGGCCGCTTCGGCGGGTTGCGCAGGAAGCCACAGGCATCGAGCTGATCGACCAGCTGCGCCAGGAAATTCTCCAACTGGCCCTTCGTCGCCACCCGCGTCTCGTTGGTCATCAGCAGCCGCGGCGGTGTGGGATCGGCGGCGGTCCACCACTCGTAGGCCAGGATCATCACCGCCTGCGCGATGTTCAGCGACATGAAGCCGGGATTGAGCGGATAGCGGATCAGCGCGTCCGCGTGCGCCATCTCGTCGTTGTCGAGCCCGGCCCGTTCCGGGCCGAACAGCACGCCCGCCTTGAGCCCGCGCGCGCCGACCTCGCGCAGTTCCGCCGCCGCCCCGCGCGCCGTCAGCACCGGCTTGACGATATGCCGCGGGCGCGGACAGGTCGCGTAGACGTGGTGGAGATCCGCCACCGCCTCGGCGAGCGAGTCGTGCACGCTGAGCGCGTTCAGGATGGCATCGGCCCCCGAGGCGGTGCGCCAGGCTTTCTCCTGCGGCCAGCCATCGCGCGGGGCGACGAGGCGCAGATGGAACAAGCCGCCATTGCCCATCGCCCGTGCGGCCGCGCCGATGTTTTCCGCGAGCTGCGGGCGCACCAGAACGACGACCGGGGCGTTCCCGGCGGGCGCGAGCCCCGCGCCGCCATCACGCCCGGTCATGCGGCCGCAATCATCGCTGCACAACCGGATGCCGCCGCAGCCAGGCGTTCATGGCGTCGTTCTCGCGCCGGTTCTCGCGGATGATCCGTCTGGCGAGGCGCAGGACCTCCGGGTTGCGGCCGTATTTCAGCTCGACCTCGGCGAGATCGATCCCCGCTTCCTGGTGCGGCACCATGTTGCCGACGAAGTCCTGGTCGGCGTCCCCGGTGAACGGGATCGCCATGCCGATACGGGCGCGGGAAAGCACGCCGCGATAAGCGACCGTGGAACTGGGCTCCGGCGGCCGGGCAGGGCCGCCGGGCGGTTGCATCGTCCAGGGAACCGCCTCGCCGTGGGGACCGACGGTCGCCGTCACGGCGACATGGCCGGGCGGCTGCCCCGATCCGAGCGGCGGCATCGACCCGGCCGGCCGCTGCGAAACCGCGGTGCAGGCCGGGAGCGCGGCGGCCAGGGCCAGGGCGGCGAGGCACGGCATCGTGCGGTGCATGGCGGAACCTCCTGTCCTTGGAGAACATGAACGATCCAAGGCTCAAGAGGCGCGGCGCCACGTGGTTCCCGCCGCCGTGTCCTCCAGCACGATGCCCTCGGCGGCGAGTTCGGCGCGGATGGCGTCGGCGCGGGCGAAGTCGCGGGCGCGGCGGGCATCCGACCGCGCCGCGATCTTGGCCTCGATCCCCGCGGCGTCCACGCCGCCGCGAAACCATTCGGCCGCGTCGCCCTGCAACAGTCCGAGCAGCCGAGCGCCGCCGCGCAGTTCCGTTGGCGCGTCCTCCTCGCCCGCGAGCGCCGCATCGGCCAGCCGGTGCAGTTCGGAAATCGCGAGCGGGGTGTTCAGATCGTCGCAGAGCGCGTCCAGCACGCCGGCCGGCACGGAATCGTGGGCCCCGGCGCCGGTCGGGGCGTGTTCCAGGGCGCGGTAGAACCGGTCCATGTCGCGGCGCGCCTCGGCCAGCGCCGTATCGGAGAAATCGAGCACCGCCCGGTAATGGGTGCGCAGCAGCACCAGTCGCACCGCCTCGGCGGGGGCGCGCGCCAGCACGTCGCGCAGCGTGACGATGTTGCCGAGGCTCTTCGACATCTTCTCGCCGTTCACGCGCAGCATGCCGTTGTGGACCCAGTAGCGGGCGAAGCGGCTGCCGGGAAAGGCGCAGAGGCTTTGCGCCCGCTCGTTCTCGTGGTGCGGGAACAACAGATCGCCGCCGCCGCCGTGGATGTCGAAGGTCTCGCCGAGATAGCGCCAGGACATGGCACTGCACTCGATGTGCCAGCCCGGCCGGCCGCGCCCCCAGGGACTATGCCAGCCGGGCAGATCCGGCGTCGAGGGCTTCCACAGCACGAAATCGCCGGGATCGCGCTTGTACGGCGCTACCTCCACGCGCGCGCCCGCCAACAATTCGTCCGGGCTGCGGCCCGACAGCTTTCCGTATTCCGCAAAGCTCGCGACCGCGAACAGCACGTGACCGTCGGCGGCGTAGGCGTGGTCGCTCGCGATCAGCCGCTCGATGAGCGCGATCATCTCCGGGACGTGCGCGGTGGCGCGCGGCTCCACGTCCGGGGGCACGACGCCCAGCGCCGCCATGTCGGCGTGGTATTCGGCGGCGGTCCGGGCGGTGATGGCGGAAATGGGCTCGCCCGTCTCGGCCGCGCGCGTGTTGATCTTGTCGTCGACGTCGGTGATGTTCTGGACGTAGGTGACGCGCGGATAGAGCCGGCGCAGCAGGCGCGCGAGCACGTCGAACACCACGGCCGGGCGGGCGTTGCCGAGATGCGGCACGTCGTACACGGTCGGCCCGCAGACGTACATGCGCACATGCCGGGGATCGAGCGGGACGAACCGCTCGCGCCGCCGCGTCAGGCTGTTGTGCAGGTAGAGTTCCGGCATGGTCGCCCTTTCGGGCGCTATGTCGGCCGAGCCGGCCGGCAAATCAACGCGGGCGCGCCGCCCGGCCCCGGCGGGGCGGGCAATCGGATCAGTTGCAGGCGCAGCCGGCGGTCGGGCCGGCGTCCTCGCGGACCACGTGGTGGTCGATCCACTCGGCGACCAGCCGCCGCGCCTCGTTCAGCGAGGCTTCCGGGTGATGGATGCGGTAGAGCGTCGTGCAAGCCTGAAACAACTCGAGGTCGCCGCGTCCGTGCGCCCTGAGGTCGCGATACGCCGTAACGACGGCACGCTCGCATCGCCTGGCGATGTGGCTGTGATCGCGGCCCATGAACGCTCCCGGTTGCTGCGAATGATTCGCATTTGATGGCGCCATCCTAGCGTCTGCCTTCCGATCTTCGCAAGCGTTGGCTGACATCCGCCGGGGATTCGGCTTGGTGTGGCTTCAGGGGGTGGCCGGCCGACAAGTGGCCCGCCGGCCTCCCCTGCTTGAACAGGATGACGAAGCTGTTTTCCGGCCGGGGAGCGAAATTCAGGCGCCGGCCACGATCTCGGCGAGCGCGCGGCCGACCTCCGCCGTGCCGGCCTGGCCACCCATGTCGCGCGTGCGCGGGCCGCCCTCGCTCAACAGCGTCGTGATGGCGCCCTCGATCGCTCGCGCGGCCTCGGTCTCGCCGAGGTGGTCCAGCATCATGGCCCCCGACCACACCTGCCCGATCGGGTTGCAGATGTGCTTGCCGGCGATGTCCGGCGCCGAGCCGTGCACCGGCTCGAACAGCGAGGGATGGACGCCCTCCGGGTTGATGTTCGCCGAGGGCGCGATGCCGATGGAGCCGGCCACCGCCGGGCCGAGATCGCTCAATATGTCGCCGAACAGGTTGGAGGCGACCACCACGTCGAACCAGTCCGGGTGCTGCACGAAATGCGCGCACAGGATGTCGATATGGAACTGCGCCGTCTTCACGTCCGGGTACTGCTTCGCCATGGCGGCGAAGCGTTCGTCCCAGTACGGCATGGTGATGGTGATGCCGTTCGACTTGGTAGCCGAGGTGACGTGCCGCCGCGGCCGCGTGCGCGCCAGCTCGAAGGCGTATTTCAGAATGCGGTCCACGCCCTGGCGGCTGAACACCGCGAGCTGGGTCGCGTATTCGCGCTCGGTGCCCTCGAACATGCGCCCGCCGATATTGCCGTATTCGCCCTCGGTGTTCTCGCGCACGACGTAGAAGTCGATATCTTTTTCGGTGCGGCCGGCGAGCGGGGTTCGCACGCCGGGCAACAGCCGGCACGGGCGGAGGTTCACGTACTGGTCGAAGCCGCGCCGGAACGGCATGAGCAGGCCCCAGAGCGAGACGTGGTCCGGCACGCCCGGCCAGCCGACGGCGCCGAAATAGATCGCCTTGGCCTCGCGGAGCTGGTCGAGCCCGTCCGCCGGCATCATCGCCCCGGTTTTCGCGTAGCGCTCGCAGGACCAGTCGTATTCGTCGAGCCTGAGCGCGAATCCGAACCGCCTAGCGGCGGCTTCCAGCACGCGCAGCCCCTCCGGCACCGTCTCCTTGCCGATCCCGTCGCCCGGGATCACCGCGATGCGGTATGTGCGGTTCATTGCCAGCTCCCTCGAACGCGTCGATTTCCATTCCAATATAACAACATAGTAACCCTGCAAAGACAGTGTCTTCTCAGTCCAAACGCCGGACCAGTACCAATCCGATTGGTATTTGTGCCACCAGTGTTGTTGGTCACCCCCCAACAATTCGCGGTTTTCGTGAATTCCTGCCGAATTCAGTACAGATCCCCAGGATCTCGAACGGCAGTTCGCTGATCGCTGCCGCCACATGCTTCTCCAGCAGGATTTTGCCGCCACGAACCTCGCCCACTTCAAAGGCCACGAATCCACCGAGGCGAACGACTCGCGCAAACTCCTTGAAGGCATCACGCACGAAGGACTCCCACGCAGCAATCTCTCGGTGCCGGTCGATCCGGACCGACTTGGCCTCGATTCCCGCGAACCAGCAGCGCAGCCAATTATCCCCTTCATAATCCACGACATCAAGGAACGGTGGTGACGTGATCAGAAGATCCACCTCGCCATCGCGTAACTCCGGCGTGCAAACAGCCGGGCCGGTCATCAGCACCGCCGGCGGATGGGGCGGCGGTGCACCGTCGGCGAGCAATGACCTGCTCTTCTTCAGAATCAGCGCCCGGACATCGCGAAACGGCGGTACTTGCTTCCGGTCGGCGTTGATCTTCCTCTGCGATTCGATACTCACGGCCTGATTGGGCGGCAGCGTATAGACGGAAAAAAATCCAGGCGAGTGGCCGGTGAGACGGTTAATGGTTATCATTCGTATCCATTCGTCCACCGGGTCGAGGTTTCCGGTTGCAGCGCGATCGAGCAGGTACCGACGCAGCGCACAGATCTGCCGAAGCGTCGCCAAGTGATAGAAGACGAGTAGCTCTCGCTCTTTGGGTGTGGGCTCCGTGCCGTTCAGATCGAGTTGCTCGAGCCTCGCCTGAATCGCCTCTATTGGCGGCGGGTCGAGGCGCGGGCGGACAAGAATTTCGCTAAGCGGATTCGCATCGTTTGCGACCGGCCGTCGCCGCATCAAAGCCGATTAAATCGAGGTTGTTCCTCGGCCGGAAAAGGGGTCGTAGACCGTGTCCCCCGGATCGGTCAGGCGGGCGATGAAGAACTCGGGCAATTGCGGCTTGAAGCAGGCGCGGTAGCTGATTTCGTGCAAGCTGTGCGCCTGACGCTGGCCGGATGTCCAGAATTCGTTGACAAAATACCGAAGCCCGTTCTGCTCCATCTCGGCGGTCGGCGCGCCGTTGAAGGAGAACTCGCGCAACGCGGCGCACAAATCGGTTCTACTGCGAATCCGCTCTGGCTTGCGAAGTCGCGGGGATGCAAAGAGCGGAAGCGGCTCCCTCCGCCGCGAAAGCGCACGAGATGCCATGCCTGCTTTGTCCTCGGGTGGCGGCTCGGCCGCGTTCGTGCCGCAACTCCGCGGGGCACTCAATCGATTCGGCTCAGATCCAGCAGAAAGCGGCGGACGATCTCCTGCGCGACGCGGGCGGCCTCGTCGAGCGGGCGGCGCGGCCAGGGAGAGAAGTCGCGATCTAACGGGCGCGCCGCGTCGGCTTCGATCAGGCTGGCATGCAGGCGCCGCTGCCGCGCCCCGCCCAGTTCCGGCAGCGCGATAAATACCGGTGCCGAGGTGGCGCAGGCCTCGCTGAGCCGCAGCAGCGAATCGCCCGTCACGACGATCGCGTCGGCGCAGGCCAGGAAGCCGGCATAGGGGTCCTCGCCCGGTTCGCCCCTTCGGTGCAGCAGATGCATGGCCGAGGACAGTCCGGCCGCCAAGGCGGCGGTCGCTTCGTCGCCGGTGCGCCGGCTGGTAATCGCCAGCACCGAGCCGCCGCGCTGGCGCGCGAGCGCCGCCACCTTCAGCCCTAGCCCGTGCGCCACCGCCGGCACCATGTCGCTCGCCCGCACCGGCCCACCCACCAGCAGCGCCACGCGCGGCCGCGGCAGATGCGCCAGCCGGCTCTCCCAGGCGGCCGCGGCCTGGCAGAGCGCCAGAACCGACAGCCGGTGCGGCACGCCGAGCACCGGGAACACGTTCGGCCATTCCGGCGGATGGTCGTGACTGCCGACGACCAGCAGATCGAATTTCCACCCGTGCAGGGGCGGGCGGGTGCAATGCACCGCCCTGGTGCCGAACCGCTGTTGCAGCCAGAGCGCGACGGCGGCCGACCGATAGCCGCCCGAAATCGTCAACGCCGGGCCGGCGCCGCCCGGCAGCGGCACCGGCAGGCGCGCCTCGGGCGGCGGCCGCCCCGCCGCGAGCGGCGTGCGCGCCGTCGGTTGTGCCAGCCCCAGCAGCGATCCGGCCGGCGCCAGCGCCGCCAAGGGGGCGAACAGGTTCCACCCGAGGGGCACGCGGCGGAACGGCAGCCCCAGGCGCTCGGCGATGCCGATCGCCTGCAGCGAGGCGCGGTCGCGCGGGTCGTCCAGCACCCAGACCCGGTCGCCGGGGAAACCGGCCTCGGCGACGTCCTCCAGGTCGATGGACGTGCCTGCCATGGCGCGTTACCTAGCGCCGCGCGCGGCCGCGGCAAGCGCGCGCCAGGACAGGAACACGACGCCGATGGCGGGCAGCATACACAGGGGCGCCAGTGCGCAACCGCGGGTCGAGACAAGGGCCGGGCACATGACCGACTGGGATCGCGACGCCGCCCTCACCACCGCCCGCATCCTCCTGGAAATCAACGCCATCAACTTCCGCCCCGCGGAACCCTACACCTTAACGTCGGGTTGGAAATCGCCGGTTTACATCGATTGCCGCCGGATTATCTTCTACCCGCGGGCACGCGCGAAAATCTGCGCGCTGGGCGTGGAGAAGATCGGTCGCCAGGTCGGCTACGAGAGCATCGACGTGGTAGCGGGCGGCGAGACCGCCGGCATCCCCTTCGCCGCCTGGATCGCCGACCGGCTGCTCGCGCCCATGGCCTATGTGCGCAAGCAGCCGAAAGGGCACGGGCGCAACGCCCTGATCGAGGGCGATGTGCCGGAAGGCAAGCGCACCCTGCTGGTCGAGGACCTGACCACCGACGGGCGGTCGAAAATCCGCTTCGCCCAGGCGCTGCGCGACGCCGGCGCGATCGTCGACCACGCCTTCGTCGTGTTCTTCTACGGCGTGTTCCCCGGCAGCCTGCAGACGCTCGCGCAGATGGACATCACCTTGCACCACCTCTGCACCTGGTGGGACGTGCTGGAGGCCTGCCGCGAGCGGCCGTATTTCGCCGAAGCGGCGCTCGCCGAGGTGCGGCGGTTCCTGGAGGACCCGGTCGCCTGGTCGGCCGCGCATGGCGGGATCGGCCACGCGCCCGCCGAGGACGAGAGCGCCCCCATCGCCTGAGCCCGCCGTCGCCCTAGCCCGCCGCCGCCTTAGCGTGGAGCTTGGGGGGGTTACGGCGCCGCGCCTTGTTTCCCCACATCGGGAGCGACCCCAGACCGTAACCGGAACAGGCGCCCCTGATGACCCCAGCCGCCTCCGCCGCCCGGGCGAACTCGGCCGCCGCCCGCGACATCGCCCACAACGCTCAGGATTTACGACGAGATCGACATCGTCGCGCACGCCGCGGCTTCGGGCGCGTATATGCAGCGCGGGCTGCGCGACCGCTTCGCCGGCCATCCGCTGGTCGGCGAAGTGCGCGGCGTCGGCCTGCTCGGCGCGATCGAACTGGTGGCCGACAAGGCCGAGCGGCGCAGCTTCGAGATCGGCGCGCGTCTGGCGAAGCTGGCCGAGAAGCACGGCGTAACCGCCCGCGCGCTGGCCGACACGCTCGCCTTCAGCCCGCCGCTGATCATCACCGAGAACGAGATCGAGGAGATGCTGAACGGCGTGGCGCGCGCTCGCCGAGCTGACGGTGGAGTTGCGGCGGGAGAAGCTGGCGGTGGTCGGCTAATTTGCGTTCTACACGAGCTCCTTCAACAATTCCGGGTGCTTGTCCAGGAGCCGAAACAGATTGACGACGGCTGCCAGCGGGGCGGCTTCTCCGCGTTCGTACCGGGAAAATGCATTGTGGCCACCGCCTGTCAGGCGCGCCGCGGCGGCCTGACTTAGCCCCAGCTTGCGACGGATGCGTCGGATCTCCCTGCTCTGCCGCTCGCGCTCGCGCATGACCAGCGCGTCTCCCGCCGCCCCATAGCGCCGCGCGCTTTCGGCATCGAACTCGATTTCGCCGCAGGCACCGCAGCGCCAGCCGGACAGTCCTTTGACCGTTTCCGTCATTCCGGCGTGGTCGAGGGTGAATGATTCACCTTCGAACCTTGTCATGCTCTCGCGGGCAGCGCAGTTCAGGCATCGCCGTGCCATTGTCACTTCTCCTTGAACTGAACCACCGGCGCGGTGCCGCGGAGGGTGATTTTGAGCTAGGCGGTTTTCCGAACCGGCGTGGCCGCGTGGTAAACGTCCTGCCATACGCGATGATCGGCATAGGTGGTCATCGACTTGTAGAACTCGCGCCGCGAAAGCGAACCGATCACCGCCAGCATCTCGGTCGTGGGCAACCCCATTCCGGGACCGCCATCCAACGCCGACTTGGTGAAAGCGGCAGCGCCAAGCCGCGCCACATTCGTCTGAATGCGAGCGAGATCGTAATGGGGCGTCCGCTTTTCCAATCCCGCCGGTTTTACCCTATTAGGGTAGCCAGCTGCAAGATCACGGCAGATTGCGCCGCCAGGCATCCTCGAAGCCGCGCACGCGGGGGAGCAGGATGAGGTCCCACGGGCTCGGCATCTCGCCGACCGGCACGTGAACCAGCGCGGGCGCGTTCAGGGCCAACGCGCGCTCCAGCGCCGCTCGCAACTCGTCGGGCGTGCGCGCGCGGAAACCGGCGATGCCGTAGCTTTCCGCGAGGCGCACGAAATCCGGGTTGGTCAGGTCGCAGGCGATCAGGCGATTGCCGTAACTCTGCGCCTGAATGCGGCGAACGTTGCCGTACGCGTTGTCATCGAACACCACCGCGACGACGGCGAGCCGGTGGTGCGCGGCGGTCGCCAACTCGCTCGCCTGGTACATGAAGCCGCCGTCGCCAGCCATCGCCACCACCGCGCGATTCGGCAGCGCCGCCTTCACGCCGAGCGCGGTGCCGTAACCCCAGCCGAGATTGTCCTGATAGCCGGGCGAGAGATAGCGCCGCGGCGCCGCGACCGGGAACGCCAGCCGGCCGACGAAGCCCAATTGCGTGACCTCCTCGACCACGATGCCGTCGTCGGGCAATGCCGCGCGGATCGCGGCCAGAAAACTCATCTGCGGCTCCAGCCGCGCCAGCGCCTCGGCGAACCAGGCCTGATGCCGGGCCAGATCCTCGCGCGGCTTGGGCGCGCGCCGGGGCAAGGCATCGCGCAAGGCGCGCAAGGCCGGCGCGGCGTCCGCGACGATGCCGCAATCGGGGCGGCGAAAGCGGTCGATCTGCTCGGGGTCGATATCGATGCGCACGATCGCGAGCCGCGGATCGGTGCCCCACCACGCCTGCGGGTAATGAAACCGTGTGCCCACCGCCAGCACGGCATCCGTCTCGGCCCAGAGCCGATGCCCCACCGGCAACGACACCGCCAGCCGGTGCGTCGTGGGAATGACGCCGCGCGCCCGACGGTAGGTGACGACCGGCGCTTCCAGTGCCTCCGCCAACGCCAACAACTCGGCGCCCGCGTCCAGCGCCCCGCCGCCGGCGACGATCAGCGGCCGTTCCGCCCGATCCAGGATGCGCGCCGCCGCCTCGATCGCCGCCTCGTCGAGCGGCAGCGCGGCAGGCGCAGCGGGTTCGGCAAACGCAACCGCGCCGGCGCGGCCCCAGATGTCGATGGCGCATTCCAGCGCAACAGGCTGCTGACGCCCGCTCAGCGCCACCCGGATCGCCTCCGCCACCTTCGCCGGGACCTCGGCGGCATCGCTGATCCGCCCCACGTGCTTGGTCATGTGCCGCAGCAACCCGGACTGGTCCGGCAGTTCGTGCAGATGCCCGTAGCCGCGGTCGATTGCGTCGTGCGGAATCTGCCCGACCAGCGCCAGCACCGGCGCGCCCAGGCCGTAGGCGGTGAGTAGCGCTGCGCTCGCGTTCAGGATGCCGGGGCCGGGGACGACGGAGAACACCTGCGGCTTGCCGGTCGCCAGCGCCGCGCCGAGCGCCATGTACCCGGCCGCCTGCTCATGGCGCGTGTGCAGGGTGCGGATACGGTCCGACGCATGATGCAAGGCATCGAACAGCGGGTCGTTGTGCACGCCGGGCAGTGCGTAAATCGTATCGATGCCGTGCCGGATCAGCGTTTCCACCGTGGCTTCGGCGACGGTCATGCGCGGCATCGCGGCTTCCTTTCAGCCGACCAGGATCGCGTTGCGCATCTTCAGCGGATGCTCGATCCCCATCAGCGGCTCGAACGTGCCGCCCGAGCCGCGGATCGTGACGTTGCCGTAATTGAACAGACGTCCCCAGATCGACTGCTCGACGTCCACGGTCTCGATCTTGCTCACGTTCATCTCCACCGTACTGCGCGCGAACAGACCGCGCTTGTAGATGACCCGGTGGTTCGTCACGGCGATTTCAGTGCCGATACGCCGCAGCAACCCGCGCAAGAACGCGATCAGCGCGAGCAGGCCCAGGACCACCGCCGCCGCGAGGCACGCATAGGCCTCGCGCCCGCGCAAATTCAGCGCCAGCTCCACCACGATCGCGGCGAGTGCAAGCACGCCGAACGCCAGCGCGGGCCAGTAGACGATCCAGTGAATCGTGGAATGGAACTCCAGCGTTTCGCCGGGACGCATGACCTGTCGGTAGTATTTCACTGGACTGGCTTTCCGAGGGATGGCAGGCGAAGCTGAACGAGCGCCGCTTGTACGAGCGAACCCAGATTGGCGGAGATCCGGCGCGCGGGTCCATAGCCGCCCGCGCGGCGAACCGCCGGCGCGCGGCCGACTGCCCCGGGTTGCACTGGATTTGCCATCCGTTGCGACCTAGTGTCGTCGGCTGATCGAAAAGCGATCGCCTGATCGGCAACGCTGCGGCGAATTGCGGGCGCGGAGCCGCGCGGCGGGAAACAAGGGGCATCGACATGAACGTCGGGGTTGTCCATACCATGCGGAGGCTGATTTTGTGCGGCGCGTCGCTCGCGCTGGTACCCGGGGCCTCGGCTGCCTGGGCACGCTCGCACCACCACACGAGGCACCATCACACCAGGCGTCATACCAGCACCGAGCGCGCGAGCCCGAGCAAGAAAAGCGAAACCTCCGCGCCGAAGCAAACCGGCGGGGCGACGTCGCCGCCGGCGGGCGGCGGTACGGGCAAGCTGGAGTTCGTGCCGGGACCGATCCCGCTGCCCACCCAGGAGAAGCAGAGCGGCAGCGGCAATCCGACCTCGGCGGTTGGCGGTAGCGGCCCGGCGGGTTCCGCAAGGCAAAGCGCGGCGCCGCCAGCCACGCCCGCGGCCGCATCGGTGGTGATCGCGACGCCGGCCGCCCCGGCAAAATCCGCGATCGATACGGCGGTCGCCAAACTGTTCCTGGGCGAGCCGGTCTACGGCGCCAAGGGGGAGCAGATCGGCAGCCTTTCCAAGATCATGACGGGTCCGGATGGCCAGGTGAAATCGGCGGTGATCACCTGGGGCGGACTGTTCGGCTTCTTCCAGTCCAACCGCACGATCGACTGGCCCGATGCCGGGCCGCGCGTGCGCAACGGCAACCTTGTGCTCCGCGCGATGAGCAAAAGCGACGTGCGGAACAGCGGCGGTCCGCAGCCCCAGGCCAGCCGCTGACCTTCGCCGCCTCGCCCGCGAAGCAATAGACCGTCCGGGGCGAGCGCCGTCAGAATCCCGTCATCCCGCCGTCGATGGTCAGGATGGTGCCCGACGTGTAGCCCGAGCGCGGGCTGGCCAGGAACGCGACCGCGGCGGCGATTTCCTCGGGGTGCGCCGGCCGGCCAAACGGCATCTTGTCGCAATACTCGCGCCACCGCTCCGCGTCGCCGAGCATCTTCTGCGCCCGCGTGCGCAGCAGCGTCTCGATGCGCTGCGTCGCGACCGGTCCCGGGTTGATGCCGACCACCCGCACGCCGTCGGCGGTGCTCGCGCGGCCGAGCGCCCGGGTGAACGCCATCAGCGCGGCATTGCCGGTCGATCCGGCGATGTAATGCGGATCGAGCTTTTCTCCCGCCGCGCCGATGACATTGACGATCACGCCGCTGCCTCGCGCCGCCATCGCCGGGTAGATCGCGCGGCAGAGCGAAATGAACCCAAACACCTTCAGATCCCAGGCCGCCCGCCAGGTCGCGTTGTCGATGCTCAGGAGATCGCCGCCTGGAATCGCCCCGGCGTTGTTCACCAGGATGTCCGGGGTGCCGGCGGCCTCGGCCAGCCGCTCCACCGCGTCCTGGCGCGACAGATCGACCGACAAGGTCGCCACGTTCACCTGCCGGCACGCCCGGATCGCGCCCGCCGCCTGTTCCAGCGTGTCCGGATCGCGCGCGGCCAGCAGCAGATCGCAGCCCTCGTCCGCCAGGGACTCGGCGGCGGCTCGGCCGATGCCCTTCGATCCGCCGGTGATCACGGCGCGCTTGCCGGCAAGTTCCAGTTCCATGGTTTCTTCCCTCCCATCTTCCGCTATTGGACCATCGTAGCGGCGGCCGGGCGAGACCGGCCATGGCCCGCGCGCCTGGCCGAGAGCAGAATGAGGGCGGTGTCGGACAAACACGAAGCGCTACGGGCGATCATCGGGCGTCTCCCGGAACTCGCGCCGGGGCAGGTTTGGCTCGCCGGCGCGGGGCCGGGCGATCCCGCGCATCTGACCTTGCACGCGCTCGCCGGCCTGCTGCAGGCCGACGCGGTGGTCTACGACGCGCTCGTGGACCGGCGCGTGCTCGACCTGGCGCGCGCCGACGCCAGGCGCGTGTTCGCTGGCAAGCGCGGCGGCAAGCCGTCGGTGGATCAGGCCGACATCGCCGACACGCTGGTTTCGCTGGCCCGTTCCGGCGCGCGCGTGCTGCGGCTCAAGGGTGGCGATCCGTTCGTGTTCGGCCGCGGCGGGGAAGAGATGCTGAGCCTCGCCGGCGCCGGCATCCCGTTCCGCGTCATCCCCGGCGTGACGTCGGGTCTCGCCGCCATGGCCGCTTCCTGCATTCCGGCCACGATGCGCGGCGTCAACCAGGCGGTGGTATTCGTCACCGGGCATGCCGCCGAGGACGAGTCGGCGATCGACTGGCCCGCCCTGGCCCGCCTGCGTCAGCCGATCGTGCTTTACATGGCCATGCGCACGCTCGACGGCATCGCGCGGAACCTGATGGCGGGCGGACTGGAGCCAAGCACCCCGGCGGCCGTCATTGCCAACGCGACCGGGCCGGACGAGCAGGTGATCGTCGCCACGCTCGGCACGCTTGCCGACGCCGTTCAGAAAGCCGGGCTGACCCCGCCCGCGGTCACCATCATCGGCGAGATCGTCGCGGTGCGCGCCCGGATACACGCGCTCGTTCCGCAGGTGATGAAGGAGTTGCGATGGCTGCGCGCGGGCTGATCGTGGCGGCGCCGCGATCGGGCGCGGGCAAGACCACGCTGACCCTGGCGCTGGCGACCGGGCTGCGCCGGCGCGGCCTCGCGGTGCGCGTCGCCAAATCGGGGCCCGACTATATCGACCCCGGATTTCACGCGGCTGCCACGAGCGCCCCCTGCCTCAATCTGGACAGCTGGGCGATGCCGCCGGCCTTGCTCGCCTCGCTTCTGGTGCGGGCGGCGGCCGGTTGCGATCTTCTGCTGATCGAATCGGCCATGGGCCTGTTCGATGGCGCCGAAGGGCCGCCCGGGCGCACCGGTGCCGCCGCCGACCTCGCGGCACGCTGGGGGATTCCGGTGCTGCTGGTGCTCGACGTGTCCGGCCAGTCCCAGTCCGCCGCTGCCGTCGCCCGCGGCTTCGCCGGGCACGACCCGCGCGTGACCGTTGCCGGGCTGGTGCTCAACCGCGTCGGCAGCGACCGCCACCGCGACGCGGTCGCGCGCGCGATGGCGCAAGCCGGGATCGCGGTTTTCGGCGCATTGCCGCGCGATACCGGGATCGCCCTGCCGGAACGGCATCTCGGCCTGATACAGGCGAAGGAATTGGACCTCCTGGCGGGGCGGATCGCGGCGCTTGCCGACGCGGCCGAGCGACACCTCGACCTGCACGCGATCGCCGAAGCCGGAGCGACCCTGCGCATCGGGGGCCTGCGGCCGCACCTTCCCCCTGCCCTGCCGCCACCCGGCCAGCGCATCGCGTTGGCGAGCGACGACGCCTTCAGCTTCGTCTATCCGCACCTGGTCCAAGCGTGGCGCGACGCGGGCGCCGAGATCACGCGATTCTCGCCGCTCGCCGACGAAGCCCCGCCGGATGATTGCGACGTCTGCTGGCTGCCCGGCGGCTATCCCGAACTCCACGCGGCCCGCCTCGCGGCGGCAACCCGGTTTCGCTCCGGTCTGACCCGTTTCGCGGCGACCCGCCCGGTGCACGGCGAGTGCGGCGGCTACATGGTGCTGGGAACCGGATTGGAGGACGCGAGCGGCGAATGGCACGCGATGTGCGGGCTGCTTGGCCACGCCACCAGCTTCGCCAAGCGCCGGCTGCACCTCGGATATCGCGAGGCGCGCCTCGTTGCCGACACCGTGCTCGGCCCGGCCGGCGCGGTGATCCGAGGGCACGAATTCCACTATGCGAGCCTCGTTGATCCGGGCAAGGATGCGCCGCTCGCAGCGTTGACCGACGCGGCTGGCCGCCCCCTCGGCCTCGCCGGAGGGCGGCGCGGATGCGTCAGCGGCACGTTTTTTCACGCCATCGCACATGCCTGACACCCCGAGGGAACTTCCAGAGATGCCGTTTCGCTCCTTGTGCGCGTTGCGTGACGCCTGCCGCGGTTTGCCGAACGGAAACGAAAGGGCGGCTTCCGTCGCGGCGAACCGGCAGGCGCGGCTGACCAAGCCGCCGGGCAGCCTCGGCCGGCTGGAAGAGCTGATGGTCTGGCTCGCCCGCTGGCAATCGCGGCCGATGCTCGTGCTCGACAAGGTGCAGGTGCTGGTGTTCGCGGGCAACCACGGCGTCGCCGCCCGCGGCGTTTCGCCGTATCCGGCCGTGGTCACGCAGCAAATGGTGACGAATTTTTTGGTCGGCGGCGCCGCCGTGAACCAGATCGCCTTGCTGGCGGGCGCGCGGCTCGACGTTGTCCCGCTCGACCTCGACCGCCCCACAAGCGACTTCACCGAAGCCCCGGCGATGACCGAGGCCGAGTTCCTCGCGGCGGTGTCGACGGGCCGCGACTCGCTCGCGCCCGGCATCGACCTGCTCTGCCTCGGCGAGTTGGGTATCGGTAACACCACGGCCGCCGCCGCCATCGCAGCGGCGCTGTTCGGCGGCGGGGGCGTCCGCTGGGCCGGACGCGGCACCGGGGTGGACGACGCCGGACTTGCGCGCAAGCAGGCGGTGGTCGATTCCGCGCTCGTGCGCCACGCCGGGCGCCTCGACGATCCGTTGCAGGTTGCGATGACCTTGGGCGGGCGGGAATTGGCGGCCATTCTCGGCGCCACGTTGTCCGCGCGGCGGCGCGGCGTTCCCGTGCTGCTCGACGGATTCGCCTGCACGGCGGCCGCCGCGCCGCTCGCCAGGCTCGCGCCGGGCGCGCTGGATCACACCATGATCGCGCATGTCTCGACCGAATCGGGCCACCGAGCGCTGGCCGCCGAGCTTGGCCTGGCGCCCCTGCTCGATCTCGGGATGCGGCTCGGCGAAGCCTCCGGCGCCGCGCTCGCGGTGCTCTTGCTCCGCGCCGCGCTCGCCTGCCATCGCGGCATGGCGACTTTCGCTGAGGCCGGGGTCAGCGACCGGACCTGATGCCACGCCCCCTGTTGGCTCAGTTGGCCCAAGCCTTCGCGCTGCTGACGCGATTGCCGGTCGCGCAATTCGTCCGACTGACGGACACACCTGGAGTCCGACGGAGCGAAGTCTACGATATTGACTTGGCCGATTGCGTCTGGGCGTGGCCGGTCGTCGGTGCGGTGGTAGGCGCGAGCGGCGGCGGCGCATACTGGCTGGCGCGGGCGCTCGCGATTCCGCCGCTGCTCGCCGCCGTCTGGACGCTGGTCGCCATGGTCGCGCTCACGGGCGCGTTGCACGAGGACGGGCTCGCCGACACCGCCGACGGCTTTGGCGGCGGCGCGACGCGGGGCAGCAAGCTGGCGATCATGCGCGACAGCCGGATCGGCACGTTCGGCGCGCTGGCGTTGGCGTTGTCGCTGGCGACTCGCGCCGCCGCCATCGCCGCAATGGCCGATCGGGGCCGGGTCGCCGCCGCGCTGATCGTCGCCGGAGCGCTCGGGCGCGCCGCTATGGTCGGCTTGCCGATGCTGCTGCCGCCGGCGCGCGCCGATGGTCTCGGCGCCTCGGTCAGCGGCCCGAGCCTGCCCCAGGCCGCCGTGGCGTTCGCGGTCGCGGTCGGGGCAACGTTACTGTTGCTTCCTGCTTCGAGGGCGGCGTTCGCCGTCCTGCTCACAGCCGGAGCCATCGGTACTGACCGCCCTGCTCGCGCGGGCTCAGATCGGCGGCTATACCGGCGACGTGCTCGGGACGGGCGAGCAGGTGGCGGAGTGTGTCGTCCTGACTCTGCTGGCCCGGCAGATCGGCGCCGTTTGACGCCGGGGCGCGGAGTAACGCTGCGATGAACACGCCCGGTTTGTCGGTTTGGCTGTGGCGACTGCTGACAATCTGCTTGCTGCTCCGTCCATTTCCCGCGCCCTACCCGGCCGCGATTGCGCCCGCGCTCGCGCAGCCGGGTTCCGAGCAGAGCTTGGCCGATTTCGCCAGCCGGATCGGGCTGCGCGACATACCGGCGTTCGTCGCGACGGTCACAACGCTCCGCGAAACCGGCCAACTGCCGCCAGGTTACGTGACCAAGGCCGAGGCCCGTGCCCACGGCTGGCATGGCGGCGGGCTGTGCGAGGTGTTGCCGGGGCATGCGATCGGCGGCGACCGGTTTCGCAATTTTGGCGGACAGCTCCCGCCCGGGCACGACTATTTCGAGGCCGATCTGGACGAAACCTGCCGGCAGCGCGGCGCCAAGCGGCTGATCTTCTCGCCCGACGGGCTGATCTTCGTCACCACCGACCATTACGAGTCATTTGTACCGGTGCCCTGACATGCGGGTCGTGCTCGATGGCGACAGCTTGACGTGTGCCGCGGATGTCTACAACTCGATCGGCCGCGCGATCGGCGTTCCGTCGTGGTTTGGCAGCAACCCCGATGCGCTATGGGACGTGCTCGACGACCGCGGCCCGTCGGATCTCGAGGTGGTCTGGCGCAACGCCGCGCGTTCGGCCGCGCGTCTGGGCGCCGATTACGAGCGGCTGATCGCGGTGCTCGGCGCCGCCGCCGAAGCGGGCCTGCTATCGTTCAAGCTCGAATGAGCGTTCAGGCTCGAATTAGCGCGGGCATCCTGTGTCTCACCGCTGCCGCGCCGCGGACCCGAGGCGACTGTTGCGGCGGCTGTAGCCGAAATAAATCAGCAGTCCGATGGCCAGCCAGACCACGAGCCGGATCCAGGTATCGCGGTCCAGCGACACCATCATGGCGAGGCAGACCAGAATCCCCGCGATCGGCACCCAGGGCGACAGCGGCGTCCAATAGCCGCGCAGATGCTCGGGATTGGTCCGGCGCAGCACGATCACCCCGGCACAAACGATGATGAACGCCAGCAGGGTGCCGATCGAGGTCATGTGGCCGAGCTTCTCGATCGGCAGGAACCCCGCCAACGCGCCGGTGAACACCATGAAGATGAGATTGGAAAGCCAGGGCGTGCGCCAGCGCGGATGCACCGTGCTGAACGCCGGCGGCAGCAGCCCGTCGCCCGACATGGTGTAGAACACGCGCGACTGGCCGAGCAGCATCACCAGGATCACCGTCGTGAAGCCGCAGATGATCCCGAGCTTCACCGCCTCCTGGAGCCAGTGGAACGGGGTGCGGTCGATCGCGGTCGCGACCGGCGCGGCATCGCCCAGCATGTCCCGGTAGTTCACCAGTCCGGTCAGCACCAGCGCGAAGGCGATGTAGAGCACCGTGCAGATCACCAGCGAGCCGAGAATGCCGATCGGCATGTCGCGTTGCGGGTTCTTGGTTTCCTGCGCGGCGGTGGAAACGGCGTCGAAACCGATATAGGCGAAGAAGATCATGCCGGCGCCGCGCATGATGCCGGACCAGCCGAAATGCCCGAACTGCCCGGTGTTCGGTGGAATGAACGGCTGATAATTGGCGGGCACGATGTAGAACGCGCCGAACCCGATCACCGCCAGCACCACGGCGACCTTGATGACCACGATGACCGCGTTCACCCGCGCCAATTCGCTGATCCCGCGCATCAGCAGCAGCGAGATCGCGGCGATGACGAAAATCGCCGGCAGGTTCACCAGCCCGCTGACATGCGAGCCGTCGGCGAGCGGCACGGTCTCGAACGGCGAGGTGACGAACCGCGCCGGCAGGGCGACGCCCCAGCCGCGCAGCAGCGAGACCACGTAAGCCGACCAGCTCACCGCGACGGTGGCGGCGCCGACCGCGTATTCCAGCACCAGGTCCCAGCCGATGATCCAGGCGACCAGCTCGCCCATGGTGGCGTAGGCGTAGGTGTAGGCG
Organism: uncultured Alphaproteobacteria bacterium; assembly: GCA_963761015.1. Lineage (GTDB taxonomy): Bacteria > Pseudomonadota > Alphaproteobacteria > Acetobacterales > Acetobacteraceae > CAVXFL01. The sequence goes on along the minus strand of CAVXFL010000009.1, from coordinate 726,097 downwards.
CTGCCGGCCACCGGAATCATGCTGGCCAGCTCGCTGTAGCACATGCCGGCGAAGCCGCAGCCGATGGCGGCGACCACGAAGCTCAGCACCACGGCGGGCCCGGCATTCTGCGCGGCGGCGATGCCGGTGAGCGAGAACAGGCCCGCGCCGATGATCGCGCCGATGCCGAGCGCGACCAGGCTCGGCGCGCCCAGCGTGCGCTTCAGCTGCTCGGTGCCGCTGATGCGCATCAGCTCGGCGACCGGCTTGCGCTGGAACAGCGATGCGCCACCGCCCAGTGCCGCCGCGTTGTCCGAGGGCGTCATGTCACCTATCTCCTGCGCTCCGCCGGCGATTCTGGCCCGGGCATCCACTTGTCTGCTACGGATCGCGCCGAACGCAATCCCCGACAATCATGCCCGAGCAGGAATCATGCCCGAGCGGACCGCGGGGCACGAAAGGCCATCCCGATGAACGATGCGACGCAAACCGGCGGCCTGGCGCGCTTCTTCGCCGCGCCGCTCGCCGATACCGACCCCGAACTCGCGGCGGCGCTTCGCGGCGAGCTGGCGCGCGAACAGGACGGTATCGAGCTGATCGCCAGCGAAAACATCGTCTCCGCCGCCGTGCTGGAGGCGCAGGGCAGCGTGCTCACCAACAAATACGCCGAGGGCTATCCGGGGCGGCGCTATTACGGCGGCTGCGGCTTCGTGGACGTCGCCGAGCAACTGGCGATCGAGCGCGCCAAGCGGCTGTTCCATTGCGCATTCGCCAACGTGCAGCCGCATTCGGGCGCGCAGGCGAACCAGGCCGTGTTCCTGGCCCTGTTGCAACCGGGCGACACGATTCTCGGCATGAGCCTGGATGCCGGCGGCCACCTGACCCACGGCGCGCCGCCCAACCTCTCCGGCAAATGGTTTCGCGCGGTACATTACGGCGTGCGGCGCGACGACGGGCTGATCGATTACGAGCAGGTGGAGCGGCTGGCGGACGAGTACCGGCCGAAACTCATCATCGCCGGCGGCTCGGCCTATCCGCGCGTGATCGATTTTCCCCGATTTCGCCGGATCGCGGACGAGGTCGGTGCCTATCTCATGGTGGACATGGCGCATTTCGCCGGACTGGTCGCCGCCGGCCTGTTCCCCTCGCCGCTGCCGCACGCCCACGTGGTCACGACGACGACGCACAAGACGTTGCGAGGGCCGCGCGGCGGGATGGTGCTCGCCAACGACGCGGATATCGGCAAGAAGATCAACTCGGCAGTGTTTCCCGGGCTGCAGGGCGGACCGCTCATGCACGTCATCGCCGCCAAGGCCGCCGCGTTCGGCGAGGCGCTGCGGCCGGAGTTCCGCCAATACCAAAAGGCGGTGGCCGAGAACGCGAAAGTGCTGGCCGATGCGCTGGCGGACCAGGGATTGGCCATCGTGACCGGCGGCACGGACTGCCACCTGCTGCTGGTCGATCTGCGCCCCAAGGCCGTCACCGGGAAGGCCGCCGAGGCCACGCTGGAGCGCGCCAACATCACCTGCAACAAGAACGCGATCCCGTTCGACCCGGAACGGCCGACCGTCACCTCGGGCATCCGTCTCGGCAGTCCGGCGGCCACGACGCGCGGCTTCGGCCCGGCCGAGTTCCGCGAGGTGGCGCTGATGATCAACGAGGTGCTGGACGGGCTCGCCGCATCCAACGACGGCGGCAACGAGGCCGCCGAGCGCGCCGTGGCCGAGCGGGTGCTCGCGCTCTGCGCGCGCTTCCCGATCTACGGCCAGGCGAGCGGAGGGCGCTGACCGCACCACATGCGCTGCCCGTTCTGCGGCCACGAGGACACCCAGGTGAAGGACAGCCGCCCGTCGGACGACGGCGCCGCGATCCGCCGCCGCCGCTTCTGCCTCGCCTGCTCCCAGCGCTTCACCACGATCGAGCGCGTGCAGTTGCGCGAGCTGACCGTGGTCAAGACCGACGGCCGCCGGGTGCCGTTCGACCGCGACAAGCTGGCGCGTTCCATTCGCATCGCGCTGCGCAAGCGCCCGGTGCAGGAGGAGCGCATCGAGCGCATCGTCAACGGCATCGTCCGCCAGCTCGAGGCCAGCGGCGAGACGGACATCACCAGCAAGCAGATCGGCGAGGCGGTGATGGAGACGCTGAAGGAAGTGGACGAGGTCGCCTATGTCCGCTTCGCCAGCGTCTACCGCGACTTCCGCGAGGCCAAGGACTTCGAGGCTTTCCTGGGCTCGCTCGGCGCGCCAGGATAGATCGCGATGGACGATCTGGCGCATATGCGCGCGGCGCTCGCGCTGGCGCGGCGGGGGATGGGCAATTGCTGGCCCAATCCCGAGGTCGGCTGCGTGCTGGTGAAGGACGGGCGTGTGATCGGGCGCGCCGTCACCGCGCCGGGTGGACGCCCGCACGCCGAGACACTGGCCTTGCGGATGGCCGGCGAGGCCGCGCGCGGCGCGACGGCCTATGTGACGCTGGAACCCTGCTGCCACGTGGGCAAGACCGGACCGTGCGCCGAGGCGCTGATCGCCGCCGGCGTGGCGCGCGTGGTGATCGGCGCGACCGACCCCGATCCGCGGGTGAACGGCGGCGGCATCGCCCGGCTCCGCGCGGCCGGGATCGCGGTGGAACAGGGGCTGTTGCAGGCCGAGGCCGAGGCGGTAGCCGCCGGCTTTTTCAGCCGCGTGCGGCTGGGCCGGCCTTTGGTCACGCTGAAGCTGGCGAGCACGTTGGACGGCCGGATCGCCACCAGCGCCGGCGAGAGCCGCTGGATCACCGGCGAGACGGCGCGGCACGTGGCGCACGCGCTGCGCGGCAGCCACGACGCCGTCATGGTCGGTGTCGGCACGATGCTGGCCGACGATCCCGACCTGACCTGCCGGCTGGCCGGCTACAAGCAGGTGCCGATGGTCCGGGTGGTGCTGGACAGTGATTTGCGAACGCCGGTCACGGCGCGGGTGATTGCGACGGCGCGCCAGGATCCGACTTGGCTGCTGACGCGACACCAAGTCGATCCGCAGCGCAAACGCACCTTCGCCGAAAGCGGAACCGACGTGATCCAGGTTCCAGACAGTTCCCCCGCGGTGGGCGGAGAGGAAGAACAGCGCGCGGTCTCTTTGCCGGGCGGACTTCGGGCGCTCGGCTCGCGCGGCATCAACCGCCTTCTGGTCGAAGGCGGATCGCGCCTGGCGGCGAGCTTGCTGGCGGCAGACCTCGTGGACCGCATCGCCTGGTTCCACGCCCCCGCCGTGATGGGTGGCGACGGCTTGCCCGCCGCGCAAGGGTTCGGCTCGGGGCGGCTTGCCGCGATGCCACGGTTCGTCCGCACGCGCGTCGCGCCGGTCGGCGAGGACGTGCTGACCGAACTCGCGCGGGCCGCCTGATGTTCACCGGCATCGTCAGCGCTGTCGGCACGGTGCGCGAAATCGAACCACTCGGCGCCGGACGGGACATGCGGCTCGTCGTCGAAGCGCCCTGGCCAGACACGGCCGCGATCCCGATCGGCGCCTCGATCGCCTGCTCGGGTTGCTGCCTGACCGCCGTGCAAGTCGGCGGCGATTGGTTCGCGGTGCAGGCCTCCGCCGAGACGCTGGCGAAAACCACGCTCGGCGACTGGCGGATCGGCACGGCGGTCAATCTGGAGCGCGCCCTCAGGCTCGGCGACGAGTTGGGCGGACACCTCGTCTCCGGCCATGTCGACGGCATCGGCGAGGCGGTTTCGGCCAGCCCAGAAAACGAATCCGTTCGCTGGCGATTCCGCGTTCCCGCCGAACTGGCGCGATTCGTCGCGGCGCAAGGCAGCGTCGCCGTCGATGGCGTGTCGCTGACGGTGAACGACGTCGCGGGCGACGTTTTCGGCGTGAACATCATTCCCCATACCAGCGCCGTCACCACATTCGGTCGGCTGGCCCCGGGTGGCCGCGTCAACATCGAGATCGATCTGCTGGCCCGCTACGTCGCACGGTTATTGGAGTGCCGATGATCCCGCGGCTGAAAACGGCGCATCTGTCGGAGTATCTGTCCTCGACCGAGGAGCTGGTCGAGGAGGCGCGCGCCGGGCGCATGTTCATCCTGGTGGACGACGAGGACCGGGAGAACGAGGGCGACCTGATCGTGCCGGCGCAGTTCGCGACACCGGACATCATCAATTTCATGGCCCGCCACGCGCGTGGCCTGATCTGCCTGGCGCTGACGCAGAATCGCGTGCAGCAACTCGGGCTGCCGCTGATGGCGGCGAACAATGCCACGCGACTGCAGACCGCCTTCACCGTCTCGGTCGAGGCGCGCGAGGGGGTGACGACCGGCATCTCCGCCGCCGACCGCGCGCACACCATCGCCGTGGCGATCAATCCGGAGTCGGTCCGCGACGATCTGGTCACCCCTGGCCACGTATTTCCGCTGGTCGCGCGCGAGGGTGGCTCGCTGGTCCGCGCCGGCCATACCGAGGCCGCCGTGGACATCGCGCGCCTCGCCGGCCTCTACCCGGCCGGGGTGATCTGCGAAATCATGAACGACGACGGCACGATGGCGCGGCTGCCGGATCTCGTCGCCTTTTCGCAGCATCATAACTTCAAGATCGGCACGATCGCCGACCTGATCGCGCATCGCCGCCGCACCGAAAAACTGGTGCAACGCGTGCAGGAAGGCCAGTTCCGCCACGCGATAGGCGGCGAGTGGCGGCTGATCGTGTACGCCAACACCGTGGAATATGCCGAACATCTGGTGCTGATGAAGGGCGATGTCGGCGGGCCCGAGCCGGTGCTGGTGCGCATGCACGCGGTCGATCTGCTGGACGACATCGTCGGCGGCCCGCATACCTCGGCCCTGCACAGCGCCATGCAGAAGATCGCCGCGCGCGGCCGCGGCGTGGTGGTGCTGCTGCGCGACCGGCGGCCCACCGGATTGTCCGAGCGCGTGCGCCTGCTCGCCGCGGCAACACGGCCGGAACCGGAATTGCGCCATTACGGCATCGGCGCGCAGATCCTGCTGGATTTGGGCATCGGCGAGATGGTGCTGCTGTCCAACACGCGCCGCATCATCGTCGGGCTGGAGGGTTACGGGCTGAACGTCGTGGATCAGCAGCCGATCGAGGGCCAGGCGCGCGAATGAGCACCATGGACGCCGACCTGCCGCAAGCGCCCCGCCTCGAGGGTCCGCCGCCGCACCTCTTGATCGTGCGCGCGCCCTATTACCGCGAGGTGGTCGACGGGCTGCAAGCCGGGGCGGCGCGCATCCTGCGCGAAGCCGGCGCGACGCACGAGGTGCTGGACGTCGCCGGCGCCTTCGAATTGCCGCAGGCGATCCGCCTCGCCCTGCGCGCGTCGTCGCACGGCGAGGCCGGGCATCGCGCGCGATTCGATGGCTATGTCGCGCTCGGCTGCGTGGTGCGTGGCGACACCGACCATTACGAGCACATCTGCCGCGAGGCGATGTCGGGGCTGATGCAGGTCGCGCTTGCTTATGGCATCGCGCTCGGCACCGGGCTGCTGACCGTCGAGACCGTGGAGCAGGCATCGGCCCGCGCCCGGCCGGATGGGCCGAACAAGGGCGCGGAAGCGGCGGCGGCGGCGCTGCGGCAGATCGCCGCGGCGCGGCTTCTGGACGCCGTCTGATGGGACAACGTCCCACCGCCAAGGGGGGGGCCGGCGGTCGGCGCGGCGCGCGCGCGCCCGGCATGGACCGGGGCACCCGTCCGCGCACCGCCTCGCGGGTGGCCGCCGTCCAAGCGCTGTTCCAGGGCGAGCAGGCGGGCGAAAGCCTGGAGGCGGTCATCGACCAATTCGTCCGCCACCGCCTCGGCGCCTTGCCGGGCGGGGACGGCTACGAGGAGGGCCGGATCCCGGACGCGCGGGTGCCGCTGTTCGCCAGCGTGGTGCGCGCGGCGACCGCCCAGCAGAACCAACTCGACCGGATGCTGGCGGAGGCCCTGCCGGCCGACTGGCCGCTGGCGCGCATCGATCCGGTGTTGCGGGCGCTGCTGCGCGCCGGCGCGGCCGAGCTTTGGATGCCGGACGGACCGCCGGCGCGGGTGGTGATCAACGAATACCTCGACGTCGCGCACGGCTTCTTCGCCGGCGAGGAGCCGCGCATGGCGAACGGGGTGCTGAACCGCCTGGCCCATCTGCTGCGCCCCGCCGAATTTCCCTCTGATACTCCCACGAGCACCGCGTGATCGGAGGGCCGAATACGACCCTCGGAACTTTCGGCTCGCACGGTGCCGGCGCGTGAAGCTCGTGCGTTGCGGATGAGCGCGGCAGAATTACCGGCGGAATTCGTCCTGATTGCGCGCCATTTCCGCCCGCTCGCCGGACCGGGCGCGCTCGATCTCGCCGACGACGCCGCCGTTTTTACCCCACCGCCTGGCAAGGAATTGGTGGTCACGGCGGATGCGATGGTCGAGGGCGTGCATTTCCTGCCCAGCGACCCGCCCGAGCTGGTGGGGAAGAAGCTGCTGCGGGTGAACCTTTCCGACCTTGCCGCCAAGGGCGCGGCGCCGCTCGGGTACCTGATGACCGTCGCCGCGCCGAGGACGACGCCCGACGCCTGGTTCGCCGGGTTCGCCGCCGGCCTGGCCGAGGACCAGGCGCGCTATGGGGTTTGGCTGCTGGGCGGCGACACCACCGCCACGCCGGGGCCGATCACGCTGTCGCTGACCATTTTCGGCACCGTCGAGCCGGGGCAGATGATCCGCCGCGCCGGCGCCCGCCCCGGCGACGGCATCTGGGTAACGGGCACGATCGGCGATGCCGCGCTCGGGCTGCTGGCTTTGCAGGGCCAGTTGCCCGACCCGACGGGCCATCTCGCCGCGCGCTACCGGTTGCCGGAGCCGCGGCTGGGGCTGCGGCTCGCCGGCATCGCCACGGCCGGCATGGATATCTCGGATGGGCTGGTGCAGGATCTCGGACATATCTGCCGCGCGACTGGCGTGGCGGCGGAGATCGAGGCCGCCGCGGTGCCGCTCTCGGCCGCCGCGTGCGCCGCCGGCCCCGACTGGCTGACCACCCACCTGACCGGCGGGGACGACTACGAGCTGCTGCTCGCGGTTCCACCCGAGCGCGAGCGGGTGCTGGCGCAGGCGGGACGGCGCGCCGGGCTCCCGCTCACCCGGATTGGGCGCTTCCTGGCCGGTTCACCCGCGGTGCGCGTCCGCGACGCCAACGGCGCGCCGCTCCGGCTGGAACGCGGCGGCTGGAGCCATTTCTGACCGGGGGCGGCCGTTAAAGACCCACGATAGCCGCATGATGCACGCCGATGCCCGCTCGATGGCGCACGATAGGGCCACGATAGGGGCACGATGCGCCAACCGGGCCCCGGGCGGGCGGCGTTCGGTCTAGCCGGAAAGGATCAGCACGGCCGGGTCCAAGGTGAACAGTTCCTGGGCGCGGCCGACTCCGCGCAGCGCGTAACGGCCGACCGACACGAACTACTGCCGCTCTGCCGCCGGCAAGGCGGCGACGAACGCCGGAGACACCAGAACCCCCCGCTCGACCGACCGGCACATTGCTGCGATGCGGCTCACCTCGTTCACCGCCGGCCCGATGACCGTGAAGTCCAGGCGCTGCTCGCTGCCGATATTGCCGAAGAACACCTCGCCGATGTGCAGCGCCAGATAGCTCGCGGTGACCGGGTCGCCCGCCTCGGCGCGCCGCTGGTTTACCGCGCGCATCCCGGACCGCAGCCGCGCCTCGGCGCGCAGCGCGCCGCGGCAGGCCTCGGCCGGATCGGAAGCCTCGAAGATGGCGAGCACGCCGTCGCCGATCAGCTTGAGCACATCGCCGCCGCCGTCATGCACCGCCGCGATCACAACCTCGGCGTAGTCGTTCAGCAGCGGAATGATCTGCTCGGGGGCAGCGCTGTCCGCAATCGTCGTGTAGCCGCGCAAATCCGAGAACCACAGCACCGCATCGATCCGCTCGGCGGCGCCGCGCAGAATCCGCCCGCTCAGCACGCGCCGGCCGGCGCCGCGGCCGAGATACACTTCGACCAGGGTGCCGGCGATGCGGGCGAGGGCGGCGCATTTGATCGCCAGCGCCAGCGCCGGGACGAGCCGGCGCAACGCGGCGAGTTCGGGCTCGCTGAAGCCGTCCCGGTGCCGGGTGGCCCAGTGCGAGTAGACGCAGTCCATCTCGCCGATCGCGCCCTCGCCCGAGAAGCGGTGCACGAGCGCGAGGTAGTCGGTGTGCCCTTCGGCCCGCATCTCGTCGAGCAGGTGGAAATCGGCGGGCTCGCCGGATCCGAGCCGGCGGCGCAGCTCGTCGCCTCCGGTCGCCAGGAGATGGTAGAATGCGCTCCGGCGCCAGTTTTCCGCGGCCTCGCCCTGGTTGGTGCGGCCGTATTCGAACAGGCTGCTCTCCTCGACACCATCGTTGCGCCAGCGAAAGGCGCGGCCCTCGTAGGTCGGGTGCAGCGTGTCGATGATGACCGCCGCGCGGGCAAGACGCAGTCCGGCACGCACCGAGCGCTCGCAGAACGCCTGCATCAGCTCGGTTTCCGCGGTTCCGCGAAGCCCGCTCTCGATCAGCCACGCCGTGGTGCGGGCAATATCGTCGGCATCCATGCCGCTGTTCCGTTCGGCCGGGAGCCGATTATAGGGGAAACGCGAAGATTGGAGGGTGGAAAAGGGTGGCGCATTCCGCCTTTTGGCCACTTACCGGGGCATCCAAGCGCGCTTCGCAGGGCAAAACGGGCGGCGGAATGCGCTGTACTTCTGCCGCCCTGATTGCTTGATGACCATTTTAGTCTTTGCGATGACCTCGGCGAAAGCCAGGGACGGGCTGGGCTGGTGCCCCCGGGTGGGGCACGGCGCCGAGTTATGCCAGCGACGTTATCCGGTGACCGCTCTCGACCCATGCCGTTCATTCAGGAAACGCGGTTCATTTCTCGAAACCGGACATAAACATCAGCGTCCTCTCCGACTGCCATGGATGGCTAAACGACTGCAGGGTGGTGCGTTTCCGATATGCGGGCACAGAAGGAGCGAGTAATCCAGCGCGAGCCGTGACGGCACGCACGCACTCGGCTAGGATTACGGGATCCGTAACCTGAGAGTCGCCTCGTGTCGTTCCGTTTCGTCCATGCGGCGGACACCCATCTCGACTCGCCGCTTCGCTCCCTCGCGTTGCGCGACCCCGCGCTCGCGGATCTCATCGGTAACGCCACGCGTAAGGCGTTCATCAGGATTGTAGGCCTCTGCCTCGACGAACAAGTCGATGCCCTGCTGCTTTCGGGCGACCTGTACGACAGCGAGCAAACCTCAATGAAAACGGCGCGATTCCTTGCCGACCAGATCCGAAAGCTGGACGAGGCGAAGATCAAGGTCTACGTTATCCGCGGTAATCACGACGCGATTTCGCGTATAACCAACGAACTGACCTTCCCCGACGCGGTCACGATCTTCCGTGGCCGCGCCGCTGCCTTCTCGGTGGAGCGCGAGCGCGGTTCGATTCCCATCGTTATACACGGGATAAGCTTCGCGCAGCCCAATGCGCCCGACAGCCTGCTCGACCGCTTTAGGCCGCCCGTCGAGGGCGCGGTAAACATCGGGCTGCTGCACACAAGCCTCGACGGGTCGCCGGGGCACAGTCCCTATGCCCCGTGCAGGCTGACAGAGTTGCAGGCAGCCGGGTTCCGCTATTGGGCACTCGGCCACATCCACAAGCGCTTCACTGCGGAGGGTGCGACGACGGTGGTCATGCCAGGTATCCCGCAAGGCCGCGATGTCAACGAGGATGGCGCCAAATCAGTGACGCTTGCCACCGTGACGGACGACGGCTCCATCCTGCTGGAGGAGCGACTTCGACCAGCGTCGCCCAGTTCGAGCGAGTGCCGGTTGAACTTGGTGGGATCGAGGACTGGCGGGACATGGTGCGCGCGCTCGGCGGAGCCCTTGGGCAAGCCCGTGACCGCGTGGCTTCGGAGCATCTCGTGGCGCGGCTCCATCTGACCGGAATGACAACGTTGGCTTGGCGGATGCGCCGTGACCTCGATCTCCTGCGAACGGAGGCGGAGAACCAAGCCGCCGCCCTGGGCAAGAGCTGGATTGACAAGGTCGAGGTCGATTGCCGGGCCCCGGGAACCAGCCCGGATTCCGCCGCACCTGCCGAGGCTGATCCGCTCGAGGAGTTGCGCCGCCTGATGGGCGAGGTGACGCAGGACGACGCGTATCGCGCCGAGATCGAGGTGATCGCCGAGGAGTTGCGGTCCCAGCTCCCGGCTGAGTGCCGGTCTCTGCTCGGCGCGGACGCGGACACGTTTGCCGAAAACCTCGCCGAGACCGCACGGGATGGCATCGATGACGTGTTGGCGCGTCTCAGGGCTGGGTCCGAGGCGGGGTCCAACTGATGCGGCTGCGGCGCCTGGATCTCCTACGCTACGGCAGGTTCACCGATCAAACGATCGATTTCGGGGAACGTGTTGACGGCGAACCCGACCTGCACATCGTCTACGGGCCGAACGAGTTTGGCAAGACGACCGCATTCACTGGCTTTCTCGACTTGCTCTTCGGCATCGAAATGCAAAGCCGTTACGGGTTCCTACACCCATATGCGACGATGCGGGTCGGAGGCTGCTTGGAGCTCTCGGTGGGCGCGCGCGATCTGGTGCGGATCAAGCGGCCGCAGCCGACCCTGCGCGATGCAGACAACGAACCGGTGGCCGAGGCCCTGATCCTCGGCGACCTCAGCGGCCTCGAGCGCAATGCCTATCGCGCGATGTTCTCGCTCGATGATGACACGCTCGAGGCGGGCGGCAAAAGCATCCTCGCCAGTAACGGCGAACTCGGGCAGCTGCTGTTCTCCGCGACCGCAGGGCTTTCGGACCTGAGCAGGACCCTGCTCGACCTTCGATCGGAGACGGACGGGTTCACCAAGCCGAATTCACGCAGCGGTGAACTCCAACAGCTCAAGGCGACGCTGGGCATCCTGAAAGAGGAGCGCGACGCGATCGACACGCTCGCATCCGAGTACCACCGCCTCGCGACCGCCAGGGATGAAGCGGCATCGCAATACGAGGCGGCGCTGGCTGAACGCACCAAGGCGCAGACAGGTCTGGCGAGGGTGCAGCGATTGCTGGCCGCGCTGCCCCGCATGGCCGCGCTTCGCCAGTTGCGGGAGCGGCTCGAGCCGTTCAGAACTCTGCCCGATGCGCCGCCGGGATGGTTGAGCGAACTGCCGGGTTTGCAGGAGGCCGAGAACCGGCACCGCTCGGGCACCGAGCAGGCCGAGAGCGAGGTCAAGCGCCTGTCCGACGAGCTTATGGCGGTCGTTGTCGATGAGAGAGCGCTAATCTTGCCGGCCGCCTCGACCAACTAACCGAACTGCGGGCCCGCTTTGTCACGGCCGAGCTTGACCTGCCAAGCCGACGCCGGGACCTCGCGCGCGCCGAGGGCGAGGTGGAAAGTATCCTCATGCGCCTCGGCCGGGAGGACGAACAGGAGCCGGCCCGGCTGCTCCTGAACGCCGCGCAGTCGGCCGCGTTGAACGGCCTGATCGTGACCCGCTCGGGCGTCGAAGCGAAGGTGACGGCCGCCAGTGACGAGCTATCGCAGGCGCTGAACGAGCTGACCGAGGCTCAGCGTGCGCTGCACGAAAATCTGGTTCCGCATCCGCCCCGTCGCTTGCGTCGGTAGTCTCGGCCCTGGCGGCATTGCGCGCGAGCGACCACGCGATCCGCCTGCGCAGCGCAACCAAAGCCAGAACCCAGCACGGCGAGTTGTTGTCGACGCGACTGGCGGCGCTCGCGCCCTGGCGTGGGAGCGTGGAGGAGGCTGCCGCACTGACCGTGGCCGACGCCGCAAGCATTGAAGCGTGGCACGGGGCGGGCCAGCGAAAATCGATGCGCTCATCGACAAATGGCGCGCGGAGTTCGAGCGGCACGAGACCGAGTTGGAACGGCGCGCCGCCGAGCTAGAGGCCATCGCCAAGACCGTCGGCCTGCTCGAGCGACCATGAGGCGGCCGCGATACGCGGCGAGCGCGAGGCAGCCTGGGCGAAGCACCGCCGCGCCTCGACCCGGGCACTGCCGATGAATTCGAGGAGGTCCTGCGCCGGGATGATATCGTAAGCAACGCACGCCTCGGCCACGAGCGGGACCTAGCCAGAGCTCCCACGAGACGACCCAAGCCCTGGCTGTAAGCGGGCCGACGGCTCCGAGCCAGCCCGCAGCCTTCTGCTGGACGAGGCCACCGCGCAGCATCAGCGGCACGTCGAGTTCGTCGCCCGCGCGACGGCGGACATCAGCCCGGGAGCTGGCCTACATGTCGCCCGCTCAGCTGGGGCTGGATGGCAACTCGCGACAAGGTTCTTGAAGTCTGGGACATGCTCCGGCAAGCCGATTGCGAAATGCGACGGTTCAGCGGCCGATCGTCGAGGCCTGCGCGAGGCCGCTTGCTCGATGGCAACCGCGAGGAGGCCGCGGTGCCCGTCGAGCCGCTCGCAGATCTGGAGCCTCGGTGGCGACGGCCAGCCGCCGTGGAGCGCGAGGCCCGCACGCAGGCGCTTCGCCAAACCGTTGCGGACTGCGAGCGCGAGGTCCGCAAACGCGAACTGGCGGTGCAGAGGGCGGCCCTTGCCGACCGGACGTGGCTCGCCGCCTGCGTGCCGCGTGCGTCGCCTGTTGGCTTGGAGAAGCGGCGGCGGAGCTGCCGTTCGAGGCGGTACGCGAGATGCTGGCGGCGGGAGCGGTGCTCGGGCCGACGCTCAAGACACAGGCGGACTTGGTTGACCGCATCCGAGCCATGGAGGACGACCAGGCCGCCTTTGGGCGCGAACTGGAACGGCTCTACCAGAGTTCGGCATCGACCCTGGACAGCATTCCAGGCTCGATCTCGCGCAAGCCGTAGTGGACCGGGTCCAGGAAGCGGAGCCGCGCCGCTGAAGTCCAACGGCGACTGCAGTCTGCGCTTGCCGCAGCTGAGGACAGACAACGCGAGGCCGAACGCGGTGCGTTGGCCCATGCGCGGCGGGTCGGCGAGATGACGGAATTCGTGCAAGCCGCTGACTGATCGATCTGACCGCAAGCTGCGGATGACGAGCTGAAGGCCGATGTTGAAGCGCGTCAGGCTGAAACAAAGCAATATCCTGGGCGGCGTTCCAGCGGTGAAAGCCTTCCCGATGCGCGCGCTGCTGGAGGCCGGTGCAGGTGGGACTTGAACTGGGACGATTACCAACGCTCTCCGCCCAGCTGGACGATCTCGATAAGCGCACGCATGAGTTGTTCGCTGCCAACAAACAAGCGGCCGACCGGATTGCGGCGGTCGGCGGCGATGACGCCGGCAGCAAATCGAGGAGCGCCGCCGGACGAAGCTACTGGAGATCGAGGACAAGGCGCGGCACTATTTCCAGCTCCGCGTCGGGATCGCTGCAGCCGACCGGGCATTGCGCGCGTACCGCGACCAGCATCGCAGCTCGATGATGACGCAAGCTTCGGACGCGTCAGGATCATAAGCCGGGGCGTCTATCGCGGGCTTGGCACACAGCCGGGCAAGGACGGCGACGATCTGGTGGCGCTGGGCGCCGATGGCAGCTCCAGTTTGGCCACGGAACTCTCGAAGGGAACGCGGTTCCAGCTTTACCTCGCACTGCGGGGCTGCCGGATACCGAATTCGCCAAGATGCGGTCGCCCGTCCCGTTCATTGCCGACGACATTATGGAAACCTTCGACGACTTCCGCGCCGAGGAGGCGTTGCGCGTGTTCGAAATGGCACGGCTCGGACAGGTGATTTACTTGACGCATCATGATCACCTTCGCGCAATAGCAGAGCGGACGGTGCCGGGCGTTCGCATCCACAGATTGGCCGCATAGCGGAAATTTCGCTTGGTGAACCGTACCGGGTTTCCCGGAGGCGGTTGTGTTTGGGTCAGGCGGCCATAGGCCGCTGACTCAGTCGTTCATAGTAGCGCGCTTCGGCTTCGGCGGGAGGGATGTTGCCGATGGGCTCGAGCAGGCGCCGGTGGTTGAACCAGTCCACCCATTCGAGCGTGGCGAATTCCACCGCCTCGGCATTGTGCCAGGGACCGCGCCGGCGGATCACCTCGGTCTTGAACAGCCCGATCACCGTCTCGGCCAGGGCATTGTCGTAGCTGTCGCCGACGCTGCCGACCGACGGCTCGATGCCGGCCTCGGCCAAGCCGCTCGGTATAGCGAATCGAGACATATTGGCTGCCGCGATCGCTATGGTGCACCAATCCGTGAGGAAGGGACGCCTCTCGTAGAGCGCCTGCTCCAGGGCATCAAGACGAAGCCGGTCTCGGCCGATCGCGAGGCCCGCCAGCCGACGATGCGGCGGGCGAAGACATCGATGACAAAGGCGACGTAGACGAACCCCTGCCAGGTCGCGACATAGGTGAAATCCGCCACCCAGAGCGCATTCGGCCGGGAGCCTGGAACTGCCGGTTCACCTTGTCGCGCGGGCAGGGCGCGGCGGGATTGCTGATCGTCGTCTTTACCGCTTTCCGCGGATCGCGCCCGACAGCCCCATCTGCCGCATCAGCCGCGCGGTCGTGCAGCGCGCCACCGCGATGCCCTCGCGGCGAGCTGCCGCCAAACCTTGCGTACGCCGTAGACCCGGAAATTCTCCTCCCAGACCCGGCGGATTTCCGATCGCAGCCGGGCATCACGCTGCGCGCGGGATGGAGGCGGTCCGGGGCTGCCCGGCGCCGGGCGTGCTCCCAGTAGGTCGACGGGGCGATCGGCAGCACGCGGCAGATCGGCTCGACTCCATGGACCGCGCGATGCGCGTCGATGAACGCGATCATGGCTTCGACCGGCGGTCGAGCTCCGCCATCGCAAAATACGCCGACGCCTTGCGCAGGATCTCGTTGGCCTGGCGCAGTTCACGGTTCTCTCGTTCCAGCGCCTTGATCCGCGCCTGCTCCGCGCTGGTCGGCCCGGTCGCATCCCGGTCCCGCTCCGCCTGCCGCACCCATTTGCGCAGCGTCTCCCCGAGCAGCCGATCTTCGCGGCGATCGATCCGATCGCTCCCCACTGCGAGGCATGACCGCCCCCGTGCTCCAACACCATCCGCACCGCTCGCTCGCGGACTTCAGGCGCATACCGAACCGATGTTTTCTGCTTCTCCATCGCCCCATCCTCTCAAGGATCGGAGCCTCCGGGAAACCCGGTCCGGTTCATGGCGTCCTGCCCCTTCTGTCAGACAGACGCCGAAAGCTCCTCGCTCTCGGCTACTCAACCATTCCAAAATGTCGGGCGCTTCTTTAGCAAGCTATACCAATTCAGAGCCATCGCGACCAGGCTCGAAAAGCGCGACATCGACTACCTCGCCATCGTCGAGTCGCCGCAGCAAAAATCTGGATGCGATTTTTGTTTGGGTGCGCGCCACCCGATGTCCGCTTCCGCATATTAATTGCGTAATGCGGACCGTCGGCTCTCGGCCAGCCCTTGCCTTGAGCAGAACGACCGGTTTCTGGGGGCCCGGTCCGGAAAACGGACCGGCAGAAAGCCACCCGGAGCAGTCATCGGATGAGTCGGTCGGTATCACTCCCCGACCTCACCCGGCCCTCTCCGCCGCCACGGGCGGAGAGGGAGCAATGGTTCTGCCGGAGAGTGTGTGCCAGGCTTTTGCGATGGCGGGTGCTGGAAGCGGGTCGCGCGGGATCGTCGGTCATGGGTGCGAATGCCCCGCGCTGGGCTCATGGCTGCTTCAGAAATCTCAAGTAGAACGCGGCGAACACCAAGACGATTCCTATGTTCACCATCAGCCGTTCCCATAACCGGTGCCTGAAGAACAGGACATCCACACCGACCACGACGGCTGCCATCAGCACGACATAAAGTACGACCGTTGCCTGTCTCGCCATTTCAGTCACCAAATCGCAAATGGAATGCGGCGGCTCGATGTCCGTCGGCGCCGCGCACACGCAACATCCACGTTTCCGGCATCGGCGATCGCCGTTCAAGGCCGCGGAATGGGTTCTGGTTTCGCTCGGACTTCGACCGGCGCGTCGTGCCCGGGCATCCGCGTCTTCAGCGGCGGAGGGGAAAAGGAAGTCGTGGATGGCCGGAACAAGTCCGGCCATGACGATTGCCTGGCTGATTCGGCGCAAACCCATCGCGTTCCAGCGCCCAACCCGCCGACCGTACCCTGCATCGCGTGCGGCCGGGACGGGTGCCGAGACACCGATCCGGCTCGGCTTTCCTTTGCAACGGCGTCGCTTTATGCACCGCCCAGCATGACGCAGGACCCAAGCCCATGACCGTCGGCCGTTTCCCCGCCACCCGCATGCGGCGCAACCGCCGCGACGAGTGGACGCGCCGGCTCGTCGCCGAGAACCGGCTCTCCGCGGATGACCTGATCTGGCCGGTGTTCGTCATCGAGGGGCGCAACACCACGACCGAGGTCGCCTCCATGCCCGGCGTGGTGCGGGTCACGCTGGACCGGCTGGCGGCGCATGTCGCCCCGCGCGCCGGCTCGGCATTCCCGCCGTCGCGCTGTTCCCCGCCACGCCGCGCGACAAGAAGGACGCCGAGGGCAGCGAAGCCGTCAACCCGGACAACCTCATGTGCCGGGCGGCGCGCGTGCTGAAACAGGAATTCCCCGATCTCGGGCTGATCGGCGACGTGGCGCTCGATCCCTATACCGACCACGGCCATGACGGCGTCATCCGCCACGGCTACGTCGCCAACGACGAAACCCTGGAAATCCTCACCCGCCAGGCGGTGGTGCAGGCCAGCGCGGGGATCGACGTGATCGCGCCCTCCGACATGATGGACGGGCGCGTGGGCGCGATCCGCGCCGCGCTGGACGAGGAGGGCCTGATCGACACGCGCATCATGAGCTACGCGGCGAAATACGCGAGCGCGTTCTACGGCCCGTTCCGCGACGCGGTCGGCTCCGGCGGCGCGCTCAAGGGCGACAAGAAGACCTACCAGATGGACCCGGCCAACACCGACGAGGCGCTGCGCGAGGTGGAGCTCGATCTCGTGGAAGGCGCCGACATGATCATGGTCAAGCCGGGAATGCCGTATCTGGACATCGTGCGCCGGGTGCGCGAGCGGTTCGGCGCGCCGACCTTCGCCTACCAGGTCTCGGGCGAATACGCGATGATCGCGGCGGCGGCGCAGAACGGCTGGCTCGACCACGACCGCGCGATGATGGAAAGCCTGACGGCCTTCAAGCGCGCTGGCGCCAACGGCGTGCTCACGTATTTCGCCCCCGCCGCCGCGGCGCTTTTGCGCGGCTGACCGGCTCGGGATGCTCAGCCGAAACACGCCGCGACGAGTTGCGCGAACGCGCGGGCGCGGTGGCTGACGGCGTGCTTGCGCGCCGGCTCCATCTCGCCGAACGTTTCGCCGGCGCCCTGCGCCAGGAATATCGGGTCGTAGCCGAAACCTTTGTCCCCGCGCGGCGGCCAGCCCGCCTGCCCGTCCACCCGGCCCACGAAGGTCGCGGTCTCGCCGTCCGTCCAGGCCAGGCACAGCGCGCAGACGAACCAGGCGCGGCGGTCGGGATTGGCCCCGATTTCCGTGTTGACCCGCGCCATGGCGGCCGCGAAATCGCGCCCCTCCCCTGCCCAGCGGGCGGAGTAGACGCCCGGCGCGCCGCCGAGCGCCGCGACACAGAACCCGGAATCGTCGGCGAGCGCCGGCAGGCCCGAGGCCGTCGCCGCCGCCACCGCCTTGATGCGCGCGTTGCCGACGAAGTCCGCCGCCGTCTCCTCCGGCTCCGGCAAGCCCAGTTCCGCCGCGGCGATCACCGTCACCCCATGCGGGCGTACCAGTTCGGCGATTTCGCGCAGCTTGCCGGGATTGTGGCTGGCCAGCACCAGCCGCGCGCCCCTGGCGAGATGGCGCGCCATCAGCCGCCCTCGGCCGCCCGCCGCTGATGGGCGAACAGCTCGGCCACCCCGGCCCGAGCCAGCGCCATCATCGCGGCGAACGCGTCCTCGCTGAACGGCGCCCGCTCGGCGGTGCCCTGCACCTCCACGATGCCGCCCGCTTCGGTCAGCACGAAATTCGCGTCGGCGTCGGCCGTGGAATCCTCGGCGTAATCGAGGTCGAGCACCGCCTCGCCGCCGACCAGCCCGCAGGAGACCGCCGCCACCTGCCCGAGCAGCGGCGAGCGCGCCAGCACGCTCATGTGCTGCAAATGGCGCAGCGCCAGCGCCAGCGCAACCCAGGCGCCGGTGATCGCGGCGCAACGCGTGCCGCCGTCCGCGTTCAGCACGTCGCAGTCGAGCGTGACCGTCATCTCGCCGAGCGCCGCGCGATCCACCACCGCGCGCAGGCTGCGCCCGATCAGCCGCTGGATCTCCTGCGTGCGACCAGACTGCCGTCCGCGTGCTGCCTCGCGGTCGCCGCGCGTGTGCGTGGCGCGCGGCAGCATGCCGTATTCCGCCGTCACCCAGCCCTTGCCGGAGCCGCGCAGGAACGGCGGCACCCGCCCCTCCACGCTCGCCGCGCACAGCACCTCGGTCGCGCCCATGCGGATCAGGCACGAGCCCTCGGCGTGCCGGGCGAAGCCGGGCGTGATCGCGATATCGCGCAGCGCCGTCGGCGGTCGGCCGGATGGACGCATGCTTTTCTCCCCTCCCGTTGGCGCCGCCAGGAAAAACAACGATATTGGCGGCGAAGGTTTTTACATGATGGATCAGACAATCACCCCAGCCGCAACGCCACGCCTGAACGGCCGTCCCCCGGTGGCAGCGCCAGGGCTGGACGCACGCTCCGCCTCGGTGCTGCGCGAGATCGTCGAGCAGTATGTGGAGACCGGCGAGCCGGTGGGCAGCCGCACGCTGTCGCGCCTGCTGCCGATCTCGCTGTCGCCGGCCACGATCCGCAACGTGATGGCCGATCTGACCGAGGCCGGCCTGCTGTTCGCGCCGCACCACTCCGCCGGGCGGCTGCCGACCGAGCGGGGCTTGCGCCTGTTCGTCGACGGGCTGCTGCAATTCGGCGAACTTTCGGACGAGGATCGGGAGGCAATCACCAGCACCCTCAACGCGCGCGGCCGCAGCCTGGAGGACATTCTGGCCGAGGCCAGCGGCATGCTGTCCGGCCTGTCGGCCGCCGCCGGGCTGGTGCTGGCGCCGAAATCCGAGGGCGCGATCCGCCACATCGAGTTCGTCCCCCTCGGCACCGGCCGCGCGCTGGTGATCCTGGTCAACGCCGACGGGCAGGTGGAGAACCGGGTCATCGAGATTCCGGCTGGCCTGCCGCCGTCCGCGCTGGAGCAGGCCGGCAACTACCTGAACGCGCGTCTGTCCGGCCGCTCGCTGAGCGAACTCTATAGCGTCGTGGCCGAGGAGATCGCGGCGAATCGGACCGAACTCGACGGGTTGTCGGCGCAGGTCGTGGAGGCCGGGCTGGCGACCTGGACGGGCGAAGGCCGCGGCGCGTCGCTGATCCTGCGCGGTCAGGGCCGGTTGTTATCCGACGTGACGCAGATCGAGCGGCTCGCGTCAATTCAGACGATATTCGAACGGCTGGAGCGGCAGGAGACAATTCTGCACCTGTTGGAACTGGCGGAGAACTCCGATGGCGTGAGCATTTTCATCGGCGCCGAGAGCGGCGTTTTCGGCGCCGCCGGACTGGCCATGGTGGTGGCGCCGGCGCGCACCGCCGACGACCGGATCGTCGGCGCGATCGGCGTCATCGGCCCGACGCGCATCAATTACGGCCGGATCATCCCCGTGGTCGACTACACCGCCCGCGTCATCGGACGGTTGTTGGGATAGCGGACCGGTACCGGGCGACCGCGTTTGCCACGGCGGCGCTACACCACCTTGCGCTCGCGCAGTCCCGCGATATCGGCGTCGCTGTAGCCCAGGTCGCGCAGCACGGAATCCGTGTGTTCACCGGCCTCGGGTGTCGGCGAGCGCAGCGCCCAGGGCGTGCGCGTGAGGGTAACCGCCTGCCCGACGAGCGCGACCGGGCCGAGCTTGGGATGGTCCACCGGCGTCGCGATGCCGATGTGCTTCACCTGCGGATCGGCGAACACTTCGTCCATGCGGTAGATCGGGCCGGAAGGCACGCCCGCGGCGTTGAGGCGCTCGATCCATTCGGCGGAGGGCCGGCCTATGGTGATCGCTTCGATGGCGGCGTTCAGCCGGTCGCGGTTGTCCGAACGCCCCTTGTCGGTCATGTAGTCCGGGTCGGTCGCCAGATGCCCGGCATCCAGCGCCTTGCACAGCCGCCGGTAAATCTCGTTGCCCGCGGCGGCGATGTTGATGTGGCCGTCGGCGGTCTTGAACACGCCGGTGGGGATGCTGGTCGGGTGATTGTTGCCGGCCTGGCCGGGCACCTCCTTGGCGATCAGCCAGCGCGCCGCCTGGAAATCCAGCATGGCGATCTGCGCCGCCAGCAGCGAGGATTGCACCCACTGGCCTTCCCCGGATTCCTCGCGCTCCAGGAGAGCGATCAGGATGCCCATGGCGGCGAAGATGCCGGCGGTCAGGTCGGCCACGGGAATGCCGACGCGCACCGGCCCCTGGCCTGGCAGGCCGGTGATGGACATCAGCCCGCCCATCCCCTGGGCGATCTGATCGAAGCCGGGCCGGTCGCGGTACGGCCCGTCCTGCCCGAAGCCCGACACGCTGGCGTAGATCAGCCGCGGGTTAATGGCGCGCAGCAATTCATAGTCGACGCCGAGGCGGAACTTCACGTCCGGGCGGTAATTCTCCACCACCACGTCGGCGTCGCGCACCAGCCGCTGCATGATCTCCAGCCCCTCGGGCTTCTTCAGATCGAGCGTGATGCTGCGCTTGTTGCGGTGCAGGTTCTGGAAATCCGGCCCCAGCCGCGCGCCGCCGAGCCCGGCATCGCCGGCGGGCGCCTCGACCTTGATGACGTCGGCGCCCCAATCGGCAAGCTGGCGCACCGCGGTCGGCCCGGCGCGCACGCGGGTGAGGTCGATGACCTTGAACCGGGCGAGCGGCAATCGGCTCATGCGCGTGACCCTCCAGCTATTCGCCACGCCATTCCGGCGTGCGCTTGTTCAGGAACGCGTCCATGCCTTCGCGGAAATCGCGGCTCATGTAGCACATCAGGATCAGGTCGCGTTCCGTCTCGGGATCGACCGTCGGCCGCAGCCGGCGTAGCGCCTCCTTGGTGGCCTGCAAGGTCAGTGGCGCGAACGAAGCGAGCCGGATCGCCGTCGCCTCGGCATGGGGCAACAGCCCGCCGTAATCAACCATGACTTCGCTCACGAGCCCGATCGCCAACGCCTCCTCCGCCTCCACCAAGCGCGCGCGGAAGATGATGTCCTTCACCCGCGCCGGGCCGATCAGCGCCGAAAGGCGGCCGTAATTCGCCATGGACAAACAGTTGCCGAGCGTGCGGGCGATCGGAAACCCGATGCGCACGTTGGGCGCCGCGAACCGGAGGTCGCACACCGCGGCGATCGCCGCGCCCCCGCCGGTGCAGGCGCCGGCGATGGCGGCGATGGTCGGCACGCGGCAGCGTTCGAGCGCGTCGAGCACCCGCTCGATGCGCGCCTCGTAATCGATGGCGTCCTGCGGCGTGGCGAAGGCGCGGAACTCGGAGATGTCGGTCCCGGCGGCGAAGGCGGTCTCCCCTGCCCCGGTCAAAATCAGACCCTTGATGCGGACGTCGGCGTCGATCTCCCGGCAGATCTCGGCCAGCCGTTCGTACATGGCGAAGGTCAGGGCGTTGCGCGCCGCCGGGCGATTGAAGGTGACGTGGGCGATCGCCTCCCGGACGTCGTAAAGAAGATCGTCGGTCCCGCTCATCATTGCGCTCCGGCCGCGAGCGGCGGGCGGCGATGCGCCCAGGGGCGCGCCTTCTCGAACGCCGCCGACGCCCGCAGCACGCCCAGATCGTCGAACCGGCGCCCGACGATCTGCAGCCCGACCGGCAACCCCTCCGCGGTGAAGCCGCAAGGCACGGAGGCGGCGGGATTGCCGGACAGGTTGAACGGGTAGGAGAACTCGGCCCAGGACACCCAGTCCCATTCGTGCCGCGGCCAGTGCTCCGGCTGCAGGCGCTCGGCCGGAAACGCCGCCACCGAGGCCGTCGGCGTCAGCAGGAAATCCCAATCCTCCATCCAGCGGTGCACGGCAGTGCAGTACGCGTATTTGCGCTCGCGCATCCGCTGGTAGTCGACGACGGTGTGATCCTTGCCGGCGAGGATGCAGGCGACCAGGCCCGGGTCCATGCGATCCCGCCACTCCGCCAGCGCGGGTGCGTGAACGGACACATGGGCGGGCCAGAAGAAGCGGACCAGCTCCGGCCCGTCCCGCCCCCATCCGCGGCGTGACCTCGTCCACCGTCGCGCCGAGATCGGTCGCGAACACGTCGGCGGCGCGGCGCACCAACGCGGCGATCTCCGGATCGACCCGCGCATGGCCGAGATCGGGACTGAAGGCGATGCGTTTGCCGCGCAGGCTGGTGTCCAGCAGGGCGGGATAATCCGGCGGCGTGGCCTCCGCGCTCGAATGGTCCCACGGGTGCGGCCCGGCCATGACCCGCAGCATCAGCGCGGCGTCCGCCACGGTGCGGGCCATCGGCCCGTTGTGCGAGGTGTAGTCGGTGTTGGAGAGCGGCCAGTTGGGCACCCGGCCGTAAGTCGGCTTCAGGCCAAACACGCCGCAGAAATGCGACGGCAGCCGGATCGAGCCCGCGCCGTCGCTGCCCTGGTGCAGCGGGCCGAATCCGGCCGCCGCCGCGGCACCCGCCCCGGCCGAGGAAGCCCCGGCGCTGTAGCCGTAGCGCCAAGGGTTATGCGTGATGCCGGTGAGCGGGCTGTGACTGACCGCCGTCCAGCCGAACTCGGACGTCGTGGTCTTGCCGAGCACGATCGCCCCCGCCTGCGTCAGCCGCGTAACCAGCGGCGCGTCCTCGGCCGGAACGAAGCCCTTGCGCAAATGCGAGCCGTATTCGGTCGGAACACCCTTGGTCTGAGTCGAATCCTTGATCGTGACGGGAACGCCGTGCAACGGGCCGACCGGTTCGCCCGAGGCCAGCCGCCGATCCGCCGCATCGGCCGCGCGCAGCGCCTGTTCGCCGGTCAGCGTGGCAAAGGCATTGACCCGGGGCTCCAGCGCTTCGATCCGCCCCAGGAGCGATGCGATCATCTCGGTGGCCGAGACCTGCTTGTCGCGGACCAGACGCGCGAGGTCGGTGGCCGGCAGGTAACCAAGCGTCTCGCTGTCCATCGCGGTCAGGCCGCCGCCTGGCCCCGGACCTGATCCGGGGGCCGGGGGACCACCACCTGGGTCCAGCCATGCGGGTCCGGTGCCCGGCCGTACTGGATGGAAACGATCGTATCGTATAGCCGCTGCGTCAGCGGGCCGGTCCGCCCGCCATTGATGGTGATCTGCCGGCCCTGGTAGCCCAGTTCGCCGACCGGCGAGATCACGGCGGCGGTGCCGGTGCCCCACATCTCGGCGAGCCGCCCCTGCTCGGCTGCCTGCAGCACCTCGTCGATGGCGATCGGCCGCTCGGCAATCTTCACGCCCCAGTCGCGCAGCAGGGTCAGCACGGAATCGCGGGTGACGCCGGCCAGGATCGAACCCGTGAGCGGCGGCGTCAGCACCTCGTCGCCGATCTTCAGCATGATGTTCATGGTGCCGACTTCGTCCAGATAGCGGTGCTGCACGCCGTCCAGATACAGGACCTGCGTGTAGCCCTGCTTCTGCGCTTCCTCGGCGGCGGCGAGGCTCGCGGCGTAATTGCCGGCAGCCTTGGCCGCCCCGGTCCCGCCTGGGACGGCGCGCACGTATTTATCGGTGGCGAGGATGCGCACCGGGTTCATGCCCTCGGCATAGTAGGCGCCGACCGGGCAGGTGATGACGAAATAGGTGTAGCTCGAGGACGGATGCACCCCGAGGAACGCCTCGGTGGCGATGATCGTCGGCCTGATATAAAGCGAGGTGCCCGGCTTGGACGGCACCCAGTTCTGGTCGATGTCGATCAGGGCGCGGACGGATTCGAGCGCGAGGTCGGGGTCGAGCGGCGGTATGCAGAGTCGCGCGCCAGAGCGGTTCAGCCGCGCCGCGTGGTCGGTGGCGCGAAACAGCCGGATCGTCCGGTCGGTGCCGCGAAACGCCTTCAACCCGTCGAACACCGCCTGGCCGTAATGCAGGACGCAGGTCGCCGGGTCCATGCTGAACGGCTGATACGGGATGATGCGCGGATCGTGCCAGCCGCGGCCCTCGTGGTAGTCCATCATGAACATGTGGTCGGAAAACACGTTGCCGAAGCGCAAGCTTTCGTCGGCGGGCGGTTGCTTGGGCCGGGTGGTCCGGGTGACGGCGATCGGGGGCATCGAACTGCTCCTCCTGGTGTAGGCCCCTGCGGGCGGCTGGTGGCCTGCCGGCACGCGGACCGGACGGGGCGATGCTCGAGTCATATTGGCGCGGTTTTCCCGCCATGTCTCGCCCCCACTTGTCGAGCCTGGGCTGCATTCGGCTTGTCGGATCAGGCCCGGCGGAGGATGCTGGCACGCCAATGCGCGCGGCCGCGAGGCCGAAGCACGCCGTTACAACCCAGGGAGGACCAAATGATTTACGAGCTGCGTGTTTACCACTGCGTTCCCGGGCGCCTGCCGGCGCTCCTGAACCGGTTCCAGACCATTACGCTGAAGCTGTGGGAGAAGCACGGCATCAAGCAGGCCGGCTTCTGGACGGTGGCGATCGGCGAATCGAACCAGGATCTGTTCTACCTGCTGGCGTGGGAGTCGCTGGCCGATCGCGAATCCAAGTGGAACACGTTCCTGAAGGACCCGGAGTGGGTGGCCAAGCGCGCCGAGACGGAGCGGGACGGCGCGATCGTCGCCTCAGTACAGAACACGATCCTGGAGCCGACGGCCTTCTCGTCGGTGCGATAGCTCGCGGCCAAATCGCCGCCGGCTAGGCCGAGCGATCGACGCCCCGGGCGCATCCGCGTTCGGGGCGGGCGCGCACAGGCGGTTGGCGCCGGCAAAGCCCGCGCGGGATTCGGGAGACGGCATAAACCGGTTGCGACATGTGGGCGCCGGCCGTGCAACCGCGCTCGCGCGAGCGCCGCTGCGTGGTGCGCAGGCCCGGCATACGATTCGATGCCGAAGGTCGGCCCACGGCCAGTGTGGCAAACGTACCGAATTCGCAGCCTGATTTTTTTGCACACCATTGCCGGTATCGCAACCGCTGGTGGCGAGGATCAGTAAAAAAATTTTGAATGGGGGAGGCGAAACGACGTCCAATCCCGCGCCGGTTGAAATCTAGTCTACAATTCACCGAAGGAAATAAATCCGGGACCGGCGATCGGAATTCTTAATCGATTTTCCGAAATGCATTTGCGCCTGGCGATGGTTAACCCTCGTCTTTACATTCCACCACCTTGAGCTTCTCCAACATTGTCTTCCATCTGGCACAGACAATCGGCGGTTTAGCTCGATTTCTATTTTTAATGTCTTCGCCTCTTTTTCGAGACCCTGATGCAAAATCAACGCACTCAAGCAAAGTTCAGGAGTTCACCGTTCGCTGTCGGAACGGAAACGCTTGCCCAAATCTCAGGCTGAGGTTAACAAAGGCTTGGGAAGCGGAAGGACCTCGACCAATGACGATCACGGTGACGGTGCCCGGAGTCCAAAAGAACGCTGGCGTCTATTCCACGATCAATTTGCAGTACCAGACGCAGCAGAATGCCAACATCGCGATCCAGCTGCTTTCGCAGATCTACGCTGCTGCGGCCGGCCAGACGCTGCAGGTCCAGAACGACGGCGAGACGCCGACGCCTGGCACAAATCCAACCACCCTTAACGAGTTCACGATCGGGGACAGCGGCGGTATCCAAAATTCCGGGACCACGGAAGGCACTGTCCCCGCTGGCGTTCGCGCGATCATCGACGCCTACACCAATCAGGTCTCCGAGATCGTCAACGCTCCCAACCAAGGTAACGACACCGTCATCGCCGGCGGCGATATGCATTTCTTCACCAACGGCGGGTCTGGAACGGTCATTTCAGGTCAGGGCGGCAACCTCGTCGCCGCGAACCCGACCGGGGAAGGCGACTGGACGGTTCTGTTCGATGGCGGCGACAACACCGTCTACGCGACCTCGGGCAACTTCTTCATCGACGACGGCAATGCCGGCACCACCGGCGCCAACCTGCTGTTCCTCGGGTCCGGCAACGACGTCGTCCAGTCCTGGGGGCAGGACACGATCGTCGGGGGGCCCGGCGGCAACAACCTGGTGGCGACGTTCACCGCCGGATCGATTTTCTACGGGAATACCGGCACGTCCACCTACATCAACATGGGTGGCAACGACACGTTCGTCGCTGGCGGCGGCAACGACACCGTGTTCGCCGCGGCGAGTGGCGGGTTGTATTTCGGCAATTCCGGCCCGCTGATGTTCGTCAGCGGCCCGAACACGGCCGATACGGTGATGGCGGGCTCGGGCGACTCCACCATCTGGGGCGCGCCGGGCAGCGACGGTCTGTACTTCGTGGGCCCGGGCAACTTCTTGATGATCGGCGCGGCCGAAAGCCAGACCGTGGTCGCCGGACCGGGGTCGCACGCGGCCGTCATGTTTGGCATGGATGGGGACAACATCACCCTGTTCAGTCCGGGCGACGGCAACGTGATGGTCGCGGGGCCCGGAAGTGTGACCCTCAACGGCGCCGGGGCGACGGGCAACAACATCTACTTCGCGGGGCCGGACGCCGGCAGCGCGGACAGCATCGTCGCCGGTTCCGGCAACAACACGCTGATCGCCGGGCCCGGTGCCAATACCCTGGTGGGCGGCACCGGCGCGAACGTGTTCGAGGTCGACAAGACCTTTGCCGGCGGTGGCAGCGAAACCATCTCGGGCTGGAACGGCAGCGACTCGCTGCATCTGAACGGCTACGGCGCGGCGACGATCGCGGGCGGTCTGCCTGCGGGCGCCTCGGCGTCGGGCAACGTGCTGACCTTGGCGGACGGGACGAAGATCACCTTCGACGGCCAGGGCGCCGTCCCGCTCAATCACATTCTCATCGGCTTGTAATCAAACGCGGCGGCGCGAATCCGGACCCACCCGGTTTTGCGCCGCCGGACGATCCCCGCGGACGCGGTTACGCGGACGTTGGTGCTGCGTTACTGGTATTTGTCGTGCCCGGGCTTGTCCCGGTTTTTGACGTTTTCACGGCGGCGCAGAGAAGTGGTGGCTGGCCGGGACAAATCCCGGCGTGACCCGTAAGCGCTGGTTTTCCGCTGCGAGGCGGCTCTAACGCGACCCGAACAGTGTCACCGAAATCCGCCGGGCGGAGGTTTGCGCCGGCGGCGATGAGCGATGTCGCCGCCGGGCCGCGAAAACGTCGGATTACTGCCGAGCAGCGGTGACCGCGCGAACACAAGGCGCGCTGGTTCGGCCGTGGAATTGCCCGTGCCGGAACCCGCCGACGAGGGTTCCCCTCGGGGCACGCGGGCCATGCGGCATCATGCGGATCACGGCCCGGCCGGCGGGACTGACATTGCCGGTCAGATCCGAGTCTGCGCCGATCCCCGTGGTGACGGTTCCGCTGACCGCTCCGTTGGCGACGGCGAATTCGAAATGTTCCTCGCGCGGGCAGCCGCGGTGGACCCGTCCCATCGCGGAGCCGACATAATGGCCCGCGTACGGACCAGCCATCGGCGGCGGAGCGGGCGGCGGAGCCATTGGTGGCGGCTGCGCAACGACTGGAGCGGGTGGCGGCGGCGCTTCGCGCGGGCCAGCGCACGCGGCGAGCCCCCCGAGCAAAAGCGCTGTAGCGACAACGAATTGCATGATCATGTGTCTCCCAGGAAAGTCGGGCACATCTGCCTCGGCGGCGCATCTAATGGCGGAACAACCACACACGCAATAGCCTCGGCCAATTCGTGGCCGACGCTGCTCGGAAAACGCGCGCTGGTGTTTCGCCGCGGTCGTGCTTACGGCAAACGATCCGCCGGGCGGTCGCGGCCGAGGGTGTAGAACTCCTCGTTCGGCCGCAGCTCCATGAAGCTCGCGATCCGGTTCGACATGGCGAAAAACGCGCTGATGGCGGCGATGTCCCAACTGTCCTCGTCGGTGAAGCCATGCTCGCGCAGCGCGTCGCGATCGGCGTCACCGACCTCGTGCGCGCGCCGCGACACCTTCAGCGCGAAATCCAGCATCGCGACCTGCCGCGCCGTGAGATCCGCCCGGCGATAGTTGATCGCGACCTGGTCGGCGATCAGCGGATTCTTCGCCCGAATGCGCAGGATCGCGCCGTGGGCGATCACGCAGTATTCGCAGTGGTTGGCGGCGGAGGTCGCCACCACGATCATTTCGCGCTCCGCCTTCGACAGGCCGCTGTCCTTCTCCATCAGCGCGTCGTGATAGGCGAAGAAGGCGCGAAACTCGTCCGGCCGATGCGCCAGCGCCACGAACACGTTCGGAATGAATCCCGACTTCTCCTGCACTTTCAGCATGCGCGCGCGGATATCCTCGGGCAGCGCGGCGAGGTCGGGGAGCAGGAAACGGCTGATCGGCTGCTTGTTCATCGTGCTACTTCACCGACAGCGCCGGCGCGCGAATTGCGGCCGCCTTGATGTCCTCGCCGACATGCGTGATGAAATCGGCGAAATTCCGCTCGAATCGCTCGGCCACTTCCGCGGCTGTACGGTCGTAGGCGGTCTTGTCGGCCCAGGTCCGGCGCGGTTGCAGCGCCTCGGTCGGCACGCCCGGCGCGGTTTCCGGCACCATGAGCCCGAAGAACGGCTCCGCCGCGAACCGCACGCGCCGCAGGCTGCCGTCGAGCGCGGCGGCGAGCAAGGCGCGCGTGTGCCCGATCGGCATCCGCTCGCCGACGCCGTACGGCCCGCCGGACCATCCGGTATTGACGAGCCAGCAATCGACACCGTGTTCCGCGATCAGATCCTCGAGCATGCGGCCGTAGATCTCCGGCCGGCGCGGCAGGAACGGCGCGCCGAAACAGGTGGAGAA
This sequence comes from uncultured Alphaproteobacteria bacterium, assembly GCA_963761015.1. Taxonomy (GTDB): domain Bacteria; phylum Pseudomonadota; class Alphaproteobacteria; order Acetobacterales; family Acetobacteraceae; genus CAVXFL01. The sequence goes on along the minus strand of CAVXFL010000009.1, from coordinate 697,240 downwards.
CGTGGCCTGCGGTTCGCTGCCCACGCCTTTTTCGGTGCCGGCCACCCGCGCCGTATAACCGGACAGGAAATGATACATCGCTTGCGCCGGGCTCAGTCGGGCGATCGGCGGCAGCACACCGAACGCGTCGGCGGCCAGCATGAATATGTTGCGCGGATGTCCGCCGTGGCCCGACAATTCCGCGCTGTCGATGTATTGGATCGGATAGCAGGCGCGCGTGTTCTCGGTATACGTATCGTCGTCGAGGTCGAGCCGGCCGCAGGGGTCGGCCACGACGTTTTCCAATATAGTTCCGAAACGATGCGTCGCGCGCCAGATCTGCGGTTCGGCATGTTCCGATAGCCGGATCACCTTGGCATAGCAGCCGCCTTCGAGGTTGAAGACGCCGTGCTCGCCCCAACCGTGCTCGTCGTCGCCGATCAGCCGGCGGTTGGGATCGGAGGACAGCGTGGTTTTTCCGGTGCCGGAAAGCCCGAAGAACAGCGCCACGTCGCCATCCGCGCCGATATTCGCGCTGCAATGCATGGGCAGCGTGCCCCGCTCGGGCAGGAGCCAGTTCATGGCGGTGAAAACCGACTTCTTGATCTCCCCTGCGTATTGCGTCCCGGCGATCAGGATCGTTCGTTGTGCGAACGAGAGCGCGATGGTGGTGCCGCTGCGTACGCCGTCGATGTCCGGGTCGGCGTGAAATTCGGGCGCGTGCAGCAGAACGTAATCCGGCGCGAAGCTGGCCAGCTCGCGCGCGGACGGGCGCAGCAGGATGTTGCGCGCGAACAGCGCGGGCCAGGCGCCCGTCGTCACCACCCGGACCCGCAGCCGGCTCGCCGGATCGGCGCCGGTGTACAGATCCTGGGTGAACAGCTCCCTGCCCTGCATGTAGGCCTGGATCCGCGCCTTCAGCGTGGCGAAATGCCGCTCGGACATTTTCTGGTTGACCCGGCCCCACCAGACATCACCGGTGCTGTCCAGCTCGTCCACGATGAACTTGTCCTGCGCCGAGCGCCCGGTATGGGCGCCGGTCCGCACGATCAGCGCCCCGTCCGCCGAAAGCCGCCCCTCGTTGCGCCGGATGGCATGCGCAATGAGTTGCGGCGCGGTGAGGTTGGCATGCACCACCGCGGCGGTATGCACGCCTGTGCCGAACAGCGGCGCGGGATCGTCCGCGCCATGGTGCGCCGGTGCGCCCAGGCCCGCTTCCATTTTTCTCCTCCCGGTTCGCGCTCGCGAGCTTCTGGGACAGAGCGCGCTGTTTTGCGCCGCGAGTGTAATGGCCGCTCAGTCCGCAAATCCAGCCTCCCGGCAGCAAATCGCAGGAAGGCGACAGGAATTAACCCCCGCCGGCCAGCTGAGCCAGCCGCACCAATTCGGCGCGCACCCCTACCGCGTCCGCTACCGGAGCCGACCACGCCACCCGCAGCACGGTTTCGCCACAGCCGAGGTCGCAGCCGTCCACATCCACCGTCACCAGGCGCCATGCTCCCTCCCCGCCCCGGGCCGCCCGCGCGATGGTGGCTAGCGCGTCGGCATGGTCTTGGTTGCAGTGCGCGAGGATCGACGGCTCCGCTGCCGCGATCGCCGCGACCGCGGCGGCATCCGGCGGAAGATGCTCGCGCCTGATCCTGACCGCCGTCGCGAAGCCGCCCACATAAATCGCGGCCATCGGGCGCAGCCGCCACAGCCCGAAATCGCCGAAATCGGCGTACAGCGCGGCGTAGGGATGCACCGCCAGATAGCGCGCCTTCAGCCTAGCCCCGGATGCCGATCCGGGGGCGGCATCGTCGACCGGCTCGGCGAGGCCGGTGAAGGTCGCCCGCGGCGCGGTCTGCGGATTGGCCTCAGCCGGCGCGCCGGCAACGAGCAGCGCGCAACGCGGATTCGTGCGAAGCTGCCGCGTATGTTCCGATAGGCCCGAGAGCAACAGCAAGGGTGATCCATCCGGCGCGGTGGCCGGCGTCACCAACGCGGCATAGGGTTGTCCCTCGGCGGTGGTTGCCAGCGTTGCGACTCGTGCCGCCCGCAACAGCCTTCGCGCTTCCCAGGCGGCGGATTCCAGGGAGGGAAGCTGGGGGGTGTTCGGCATCGGGTCGGGCGCCATATTGCGTTCACCTTTTCTCCCAATTGCCCGCGCAATTCGGCATTACTGTCCTACGCGGCGGGCTGTCACGCGGCGGAGCGGAGCGCACGATGAAGCAGACCATCGCCCTGGTGGACGACGACCGCAACATCCTCACCAGCGTCGCCATGACCCTGGAGCAGGAGGGTTTCCAGGTGCGCACCTATACCGACGGCGAGAGCGCGTTGCAGGGCTTGAACGCCCGGCCGGTCGATCTTGCCGTGCTGGACATCAAGATGCCCCGCATGGACGGGATGGAGCTGTTGCAGCGCCTGCGCGCGCGCTCCTCGGTGCCGGTGATCCTGCTGACCAGCAAGGACGAGGAGGTCGACGAGCTGATGGGCCTCCGACTCGGCGCCGACGACTACATCACCAAGCCGTTCAGCCAGCGGCTGCTGATCGAGCGCATCCGCGCCCTGCTCCGGCGCAACGAGGCCAGCCGCGCCGAGGCCGCCGGCGCCGGCCATCCCAACGTGATCGTGCGCGGCGATCTCGTCCTCGACGAGACCAAGCACCAATGCACCTGGCGCGGCCAGGACATCCAGCTCACCGTGACGGAATTCCTGCTGCTGAAGGCGCTCGCGCTCCGCCCCGGCATGGTCAAGTCGCGCGACCAGCTCATCGACGGCGCCTATGGCGAGAACATCTACGTGGACGACCGCACCATCGACAGCCATATCAAGCGCATCCGCAAGAAGTTCCGCAACGTCGATCGGGCCTTCAATCAGGTCGAGACGCTCTACGGCATCGGCTACCGCTACAAGGAGCGCTGAGCGGGTGGATCGCGCGGTGGCCGCCGAGGTCATGCCGGACGCGGCCGGCGCCATCGCGGCACGCCCCGCCGCGGCGCGAAAGGCGTGGGCGCCGCGCGAGCGCTGGGTGTCGCCCCTGTTGCGGCGCATCCTGCTGGTCAATGCCGTGCCGCTGATCCTGCTCGTCGCCACCCTGCTCTATCTCGATCAATACCAGAACGGCCTCCTGGAAGCCGAGGTGCTCACGCTGCGCGAACAGGCCCGCATCTATGCCGGCGCGCTCGGCCAAGCGGCGGTCGACCTCGCCGATACGGAAGCCCCGAAGCTGTCGCCCGAGCTGGCGCGCCCGCTGCTGCGCCGGCTGACCGAGCCGACGCCGGCCGCCCAGGCCAAGCTCTACGCGCCGGACGGCAGCGTGATCGCCGACAGCCGGGTGCTCGAACGTGCCGGTGGTCGCGTCACCACCGAGCCGCTGCCGCCCGCTGTCAATCGGGGGCCGGTGCTCGGCACGATCGAAACTATCTACGACTGGCTGCTGTCCCACCTGCCGCACGCCGACCAGGCGCAGGTGATCGAGATCAGCCCGAACGCCGCGGGGATCGATTGGCAGCCGAACGTGCGCGAGGAGCTGCGCATGAGCGGCTCCGATCAGAGCCGCGAAATGCCGCCCTATATCCGGCGCACCAAGGACAACCGGCTGCTGGTCACGGTGGCCGAACCCGTCCAGTACCGACCGCCGCACCATCGGCATCATCCTGCTCACGCGCGAGGCGAGGGAGGTCGATGCCAGCCTCTTCGCCGTGCGCATGTCGATCCTGGCGCTGTTCGGACTGGCGCTCGGGCTCACCGTGGTCATGTCCTGGTATTTGTCGCTCACCATCGCGCGGCCCATTCTCCGCCTCGCCTCGGCCGCCGAGCAGATGCGCGAGGGCAAGGGCCGCCGCCGCGCCGTGCCGCGCCGGCTGCTCGCCCGGCGCGACGAGATCGGCGAACTGGCGCAGGCGCTGTCGGACAGCGCCGGCGCGCTGTGGGCGCGCATGGACGCGATCGAGCAATTCGCCGCCGACGTGGCGCATGAACTCAAGAACCCGCTCACCTCGATCCGCAGCGCCATCGAAACGCTGCCGCGCATCAAGGACCCGGACCATCGCGAGCGGCTGCTCGGCGTGATCGGCGAGGACGTGATGCGGCTGGACCGGCTGATCGGCGACATCAGCGACGCGAGCCGGCTCGACGCCGAGCTGTCCCGCGCCGCGACCGAACCGGTCGATATCGCCCCGATCCTGGCGACGTTGGCGGACATCCATGCCACGACGCGCAAGCCCGGCGATCCCCGGCTGGAGCTGGACGCGCCGCAAGGTGGCTTGGTCGTGCGTGCCGTCGAGGACCGCCTGGTGCAGGTGCTGCGCAACCTGATCGCCAACGCCACCTCGTTTAGCCCCGACAACGGCCGCATCCTGCTGCGCGCCCGCGAGACCGAGGGCGCGATCGAGTTGGCGGTCGAGGACGAGGGGCCGGGGATTCCGGAGGCCAAGCTCGAGCACGTGTTCGAGCGGTTCTATTCCGAGCGCCCGCAGGGCGAGCGGTTCGGCCAGCACTCCGGGCTCGGCCTCTCCATCAGCCGCCAGATCGTCGAGGCGCTGAAGGGCCGTATCTACGCGGAGAACCGCCGCGATGCCACGGGTCAGGTGATCGGGGCGCGTTTCGTGGTACGCGTGCCGAAGGCTTAGAGCGCTTTCGGACTGACTGGAACCGAGTGAACGCGCCCCGCTCACGTTCCGACCGGGGGCTTGTCCGCCGTCGTGAGCCCCTCGCCGCGATCGCCGAGAATGTCGTGGATGTACACCTCCCGGATCACCACCAGCACGGAGGCGAGCACCGGCGTGGCCACGATAAGTCCCAAGAATCCGAACAGCGCCCCCAGGATCGTCATCGAGAATACGGTCAGCGCGGGCGGCAACTCCACCGTCCGCCGCTGCACGTAGGGCGCGACGATGTAGCCCTCGACCGCGTGGCACCCGAGATAGATCACGATCACCCAGAGGACGGCTTCCCAGCCCATCGTTCCGGCCACGATGATGGCCGGGATCGCCGACACGATGGGGCCGAAATACGGGACGAAGGTGAACAGGCCCGCGAGCACGGCAAGCGCCAGGGCGAGCGGCACCCCGAGCAGCGCCAGCCCGACATAGGACAGCACCCCGACCACCGCCATGTCGACCGCCTGCCCGAGCAGCCACCATTGCAGCGTGTAGCCGATCTCGGTCAGCACCTCGCGCGCCCGGGCGCGATACGGGATCGGGAACAGCCGGACGGCGCCGTCGCGGTAGAAGCTGGGCGCGATGGCGAAATAGAGCGCCGTCACCACGACGACCAGCAGGCCGAGGACGAACCCGAGTGTCGAGCTGGCCAGCGCCGGAGCCAGGTGGGTGAGGGACGAGGCGCCGGAGGTCGAGTTCGCGATCAGAAAGCCGCCGAAGACGTTCTGAAGGTGCGACAATTGCCCCGAGATTTGCGACCAGAGTTGCTGGCCCTCCTTGATGAAGCGCGGCCCGGTCCACCAGGCGATCCCGCCGATGAACGCCAACAGCACGATGGAGACCACGGCCAAGCTGATCGCGCTCGGCAGCCGCGTCGCGCGCGTAAGTCCATCCGCCAGGCCGCGGAGCATGGCGCCGATCAGTACCGCCAGGAAAATCAGCAGGACGACATCGGAGAGCGCCCAGAGCACGAGGATGATCGCCCCGCCGAGGACGGTCGCGACCACGGTCGTCGCCAAGACTCGGCGCGCCTTCGTCTCCTCGAACAAGGCGAGCCATCGCGCCGGGTCGGCCGGCGCGGGCGCGTCCGGCGCTTTCGGAACTGTCATGGTGCCTTGGACGCCGGGCCCATTCGCGAGTTTCCTGGCGCGTCGGCATGGCCGGCAAACGGGGCAACCGTTGCTCGCCTGACGTGTTTATTGCCTCGGCGATTGGAGTAAGGCAATTGCGAGACCATTTCGGGCCCGCCGGACGCCCGCCGATGCGGCGCGGCTGACGCCGCATGTCGGTGCCGCTGGAAGATTACGCGATGATCGGCGACTGCGAAACCGCGGCGCTGGTCAGCCGCCACGGATCGGTCGACTGGTTGTGCCTCCCGGATTTCGACAGCGACGCCTGCCTGGCCGCGCTGCTCGGCAACGCGGAGCACGGCTGTTGGCGCATCACCCCCGCCGGTGAGGTCAGGCGCCTCACCCACCGCTATCGCGACTCCACCCTGATTCTGGAAACGGATCTCGATACGGCGGACGGCAGCGTCCGGCTGGTCGACTTCATGCCGATCCGCAACGGCCCGCCCCGGCTGGTGCGACTGGTGCGCGGCATTGCCGGACGCGTTCCGATGCGGCTCAGGCTCGCGTTGCGCTTCGGCTACGGGCAGATCAAGCCGTGGGTCGAACGGTTCCCCGACGGGGTTCAGGCCGTCGCCGGTCCGGACAAGACGATGTTGCGGGGCGAGGCGGACTTCGCTTGCGACAGCGAGGCGATCACCGCGGATTTCACCGTCGCCGCCGGCGAGACGGTGCCGTTCGTGCTCACGCATGGGCTGTCGAGCGAGCCGACCCCGGCGAACATCGATGCCGGACGCGCGCTGGCCGAAACCGAGGCGTGGTGGCGGGATTGGGCGTCGCGCTTCCAGCGCCGGACGCGCTGGCCGGACGCGGTGCTGCGCTCGCTGATCACGCTCAAGGCGCTCACCTGCCGTCCGACCGGGGCGGCCGTGGCGGCGCCGACCGCCAGCCTGCCGGAGGAAGTCGGCGGCAAGCTGAACTGGGACTATCGGTTTTGCTGGCTGCGCGATGCCAGCTTCACGCTCTCCGCCCTGCTGAACGCCGGCTTTCACGAGGAAGCGACGCAATGGCGGGACTGGCTGCTCCGCGCGGTCGGCGGCAGCCCGGAAAATTTGCAGGTCATGTACCGCACGCACGGCGGGCGGCACATTTCGGAGTGGCGGGCACGCTGGCTCCCCGGTTACGAGAACTCGCATCCCGTCCATATCGGCAACGGGGCTTTTCGGCAGCGGCAGCTCGACATTTATGGCGAGCTGATGTGCGCGCTGCACCTCGCGGCGGAAGCGGGCGTGCCGATGTCGCCGCATGCGCTGGCCACCGAAGCGAGCCTCGTCGCGCATCTCGAAAGCATCTGGCACCTGCCCGACAAGGGATTGTGGGAATCGCGCGGCGCGCCGCGGCAATTCACCTATTCCAAGGTCATGGCCTGGGCCGGCTTCGACCGCTTCCTGCGCGGCGCGGCGTCGCGCAACTACGACACCGCCGCGCTGGCGCGGGTGGCGGCGCTGCGCCGGCGCATCCACGAGGACGTCTGCCGCCGCGCCTTCGATCCGGCCCGCAACAGCTTCGTGCGAAGCTTCGAGGCCTACAGCGTGGACGCCGCGCTGCTCCGCCTGCCCATGGTCGAGTTTTTGCCGATCTCCGACCCGCGTATCCGCGGCACCATCGACCGCATTCGGCGCGATCTCGACGACGACGGCCTGGTCCGCCGTTTCAAGACCGATTTCAAGGACGAGGACAACTCGCATGGCCAGGGCGTTTTTCTGGCGTGCAGCTTCTGGATGGCCGAATGTCTGTTCCGGTTGGGCGAACGCGACGCCGCCGTCGCGTTGTTCGAGCGGGTGCTGACCCTGCGCAGCGATCTCGGCCTGCTCAGCGAGGAATACGACACCGACCGAAAGCGCCTGGTCGGGAATTATCCGCTCGCGCTGAACCACGTCGCGCTGGTGAACGCGGCGTTCACGCTATCCGGCCTCGAGACATCGGCCGGCTGAGTCAGGCCAGGAAACCACGCCAAGCTGAACCTGCAGACTCGCCGATCAGTGCGTGAGGAAAATGCTGCTGATTTCGCCGCCGTGGACGCTCACCGTCTTTCTGACGGATTCACCTTGCATCCGACTCTGGCCGGGCTGGCGCAGCGGGGCGATGACGACGTACGTGCCGTCCGGAACGCGGTCGAAACGGAACCGTCCCTGGTCGTCGCATCGCACGTGCCGAACGTGGGCTTCGTATTTCCGATCGCGCGGCAGCCTCGGCGCGGTGCTGATTTCGACGAAGTTGCGGTCGCCATAGAGTTTCTTCAGGCGAGTCTGCGCGTAGGCGGTATCGGGGACGAGCGTCGCGGCGTCTCCCGCGCAAGTGGCGAGGCCATCGCTGTACGAAACCGACGCCTTGCCTACGATGGTATTGGTGCCGTGCGAAAGGCCCCGAGTCGCATGCCGCGAAACCGGGTGCTGCGCCGCCGGATGGTGCGGCAGCTGGCTCGTGCAGCCGCCGGTCAACCCGAGCACGAGGAGCACGCCGATGTGCTTCCGCATGGCCTTGTCCCCAAGCTAGGCACCAACGACTTGGCGCCGAAGGGCGGGTTCAATCAGGGAAAACCGGTATACCGCGCTTGCAGATATTTCAACCACCGAAAGGAGTGCCGTCCGGCCGCGCAGCGGCGCGTCAGCCGGATTTCGCGGGCGCGACCGTTGCAGGCGACGCGCCGGCGCCGGATGGTTGCGGCGTGTCCGGCAGCGCGAAGGCCTGTCCCGGATAGATCAGCCGCGGATCGCGGATTTGCGTCCGGTTGGCCTGGTAGATCACCGTGTACAGATGGCCCTCGCCGTAGAGGCGGCGCGCCAGCAGCCAAAGGCTCTCGCCGGGCTGGACCACGACCTGCCCCGCCGGTCCGGCCGGCAGCTTGTCCGGCTCGATGTCGCGGGCGAACGGCAGTTCAACCCGCGCGCTCACCCGTCCCCTGGGATTGAGCTCGTCGACGCGGACCTGATGGCGCCCCACCGTGATGACGGTGGCGGAGGCCGGCGTGAGCGCCCAACGGCCGGTCCCGTCCGCCTGCGCATCGCCGATGCGGTGGTTGTCGACGTAAAGCCGCACCGGCGCACCGGGTGGGGCACTCCCGGCGAAGCTGATCGCCCCGTGGTCGTCGTCCTGCACCACGTCGAGACCGAGATGCGCGCCCGAACCGAGACCCACCGGCGGCGGCGGCTGCAGGAGGCGTAGCGTTCCCTTTTCCGCCGGCTTATCCGGCGCGAGCACGGCGAGCGTCGGCAGTGGATTCGCCGCCTCGCGCTGCTGCCGATCGGGCACCACCAACAGCACCGAGGCGTCCGACTTCAGCTCGGCGCCGTTCGGCGTGCGCTCCGACAGCGTCAGCTCGCGGCTTCCGGGATCGAGCGGCGCGGACGGCAGAAACACCCATTGGCCGGTACCGTCGGCCTTGATGTGGCCAAGCCGCTTGCCGGCGTCGCGAATGGTGATGTCCGCGCCCGGCGACCCGCGGCCCGCGAACACCGCCGCGCCGCCCACATCCACGCGAACCACGTCGAAGCTCGGCCTGGCAGCCGGCTCGGCCGGTGCTTCCGGGGGCTTCGCGGCGATGCCGGCCGGCATCGCCAGGGGTTGCGTGGGCTTCGCGATCGGCTGTGAAGCGGCCGGCACGGGCTTCGCCGGTTGCGGCACGACAGCCGGTCTTGATACGGCGACGGTCCGCGCCGTCGGCGGCTTGGCGGCAATCGCGGGTACAGCAGGCGCCTGGCTCGGAGCAGATTTGACCGCCGCCGGCGAACGTGCTGATTTTACGGCAATCGCGGAAGGTCCGGAGGGATTGTCGAGGCTTCCGTTCTCGCGCCAGTGGCCGCCATGGCGTTGCACGGTCAGGAAGCCGGTCAGCAGCACGGCCGCGCCGGCCGCAGCCACGAACCATGGCCGCAGGGCGAACCAGTGCATCGACCGTCCTGCATAGAACATTCAGGCGACAGTTAAGGCGGAACAAAGCGCGTTGCAATCGCGTTGTGCGGGATTCCGTCAGCGCAATCCGACAAGCGCGGCGGCGACATACGTGAGCAGGACGATCCCGGCCAGCGCCAACGCGCCAGCGAGCGGCGCAGCCAGCGCGCCGAGCCGGCGCAGCCTCGGCAGCAGCCGTGCGGCCAGAAACACCGCCGCCAGCGGGGCCAGTCCGACGAAATCGACCGCACCCAGGCGCCCGTATCGGAGCAGTCCGCCAGTGACCATGCTGCCGCCGACCACCGCGCCGATCCCGGCGGCGGCGGGAAGCAGAATGCCCGCCGAGGGTGGCGCCGCGATCGCGCCGAGCGCCGCGGCCGCCGGTGCCAACGCCAAGGCGGTCCAGACCACCGGCGCCCCGGTGGCGCTCAGCGCCGCCCAAAGCGCGAGCGCGGCGGCGGTGACGCGCCACGGGTCGGCCTCCGCCAGCAGGAGCATGGTCGCGGCGGTCCACCCGGCGAGAACGGCGAGCACGCTCCCGGCGCGCAGCAGCGCGGGGACGGCGTGCGGCGCGCCCGCCAGCCACCACCCGCACAGCAGCGCGACCGCCACCAGCGTGGGCGTGCGCGCCCGCTGGAACAGCCTGGTGCCGGCGAACCAGGCCGGGGCCGTCGCGATCATCGCCATTTCGGGCATGCGGTCCGCCAACCCGCGCGGCCAGGCCGGAAGGTTGGACAGCCACGCCCACCCCGCCGCCAGCCCCACGCCGCAGGCAATCGCCCCCAATCGCCGATGACCGAGCATCCGCGCGATCAGCGCGGCGGCGAGCGCGGCCAGCAGGGCGATCAGTCCGGCCCGCCACTCGGCCGCCAGCGCGAGATGGAGGGCCCGCTGCGACAAAAGGTGCAATTCCGTCATGCGGCCGGCATCGCGCGGCGCGCGAGTCTGGGTCAAGCTGTCGCGGCGAAGGGACCGAACGGCATGAACGGGGCAACACGGCGATGAGCGGAATACGGCTATCGATGCGGGTATGGGACCTGCCGGTCCGGCTGTTCCACTGGTCCGTTGTCGTGCTGCTGATCGTCGCCTGGGTCAGCCAGCTCGAGTTCTGGATGACGCTGCACTTCTACGCCGGCTACGCCGTGCTGACCTTGCTGCTGTTCCGCCTGGTCTGGGGGTTCGTCGGCAGCGACACCGCACGGTTCAAGCGGTTCCTGACCACGCCGCTACGCGGGCTGCGCCACCTCGCCCAGTTCACCCGCCGCGAGCCCGACACGCAGATCGGGCACAACGCCGCCGGCGGCTGGATGGTGCTGGTGCTGCTCGCGCTGCTGGGTGCCGAGACGATTTCCGGCTTGTTCGCGCGCGACGACGACATCACCGAGGGGCCGTTCGCGCATCACCTGTCCGGCGCCGGCACGGACATCGCGACCCAGATCCACGAAATATCCTGGACGATCATCTGGATCGCCGTCCTGCTGCACGTGCTGGCGATCCTGGCCTACTGGCTGGTCAAGCGCCACAACCTGCTCAGGCCGATGATCACCGGCAAGAAGCGGCTCCCCGCCGCCACGCGGCCACCGCGCATGGCGAATTCGGGGCTCGCGCTGCTGATCCTGATCGGCGCCGCGGTCCTGGTCTCCGCGACGATCAGCGTGTTCTGACGCCGCGGGTCAGTGCAGCGGGGCGGGGTCAGTGCAGCGGGTAGGCGTAGGCCTTGTGACAGCCGCCGCAGGCCCGGCCGAGGTCGTGGAACGCGGCGCCGAACGCCGGCCCGGTCGTTGGCGTTCGCCGCCTGGACGAGCCGCTGCGACGCGGCCACCATGTCCGAGGCGAACTTGTCGAAGCCGGCCTTGTCGGTCCAGATATTGGGCTTGGCCTTGGTCTTGTGGCCGGTTTCGCTGCCTGGAGGGAACATCGCCGGCATCTCCTTGCCCCAATCCACGAACCAGCGCGCGTCCTCGGTATACGGGCGCAGGTTCTGACCGGCGGCCAGCGCGGCTTTGAGGGCTTTGTAGATCTTGCCGTCGAGCTTCATTGTGTGCTGCCGGACCACGATCGCCTGCTGCGGGTCCGTCGGCACCGCCGGCACCGGCTCGACCGGCACCGGCGCCGGCGGCGGCGCGGCCAGCGCCGCGGCACCCAGCGTGGCCGTGAGCAGGCCGGCGGCTACGAAACCGCGGTACTTGGCGGGCTTTTTCATCATCCGTCCCTTCCCCCTCGTGTGGGGCAAATGGTTGCACCCTCGGCACGGCGACGCCAGGGGCCGCAGCGACAAATTGCCCTCGACAGCGTGCGGCGGCTTCGGACGCTGGCAGTCGAGGAGAGAATTGCATGCCCGACATCACCACGGTGGCCGTATTCTGCGGCTCGCGCGTCGGCCGGTTGCCACCCTTTCGGGCCAACGCGACGGCGCTGGGGCATGGGCTGGCCGAGGCCGGGCTCAGGCTCGTCTATGGCGGCGGCCGCGTCGGGCTGATGGGCGCGCTGGCGGACGCGGCGTTGGCGGCCGGGGGCGAGGTGATCGGCGTCATCCCCGAGTTCCTGACCCGCCTCGAAGTTGCGCATGACGGGGTGAGCGAACTGATCGTCACCGACAGCATGCACGACCGCAAGCGCCGGATGTTCGAGATGGCCGACGCCTTCGTCACCCTGCCCGGCGGGCTCGGCACGCTCGACGAAACCATGGAAATCCTGACCTGGCGGCAGCTCGGGCTGCACGACAAGCCGATCCTGCTGTGCGACATTTCCGGTTCCGCCGAGCCGCTGGTGGCGGCGATCGAGGCGGCGATCGACTGGGATTTCGCCGCCCCGGTAACCCGCCGGCTCTACGAGGTGATCGAGGGTGTCCCGGCCGTGCTCGATCGCCTCTCCCGACTAGCCTCCGCCCCCGGCGGCGCGGCCGCGCTGACCTAGAACCCGCTATCGCTGGAGCGCGCTGCGCCCCGCTGCTTGCGGGTGCGGAGGCCCGGGGCTATATGCCGCCCCTCGGCCGGAGTGTAGCTCAGCCTGGTAGAGCACTGTGTTCGGGACGCAGGGGCCGGAGGTTCGAATCCTCTCACTCCGACCAAGACCAGGAGCGACCAGCATCGGCTCGCCCGTCCAGCCGCGTTGCGTGGCCCTCTAGGGGGAACTAAACACGTCCCTCGTTCATTGTGGCCAGGGGCCCGCTCGCGCATGGATCTGAAAGAGCACATCCGGAGCATTCCGGATTTTCCGACCCCAGGCATTCTGTTCTACGACATCTCCACCCTGTTGCGGCATGCCGATGCGTGGCAGGTGGCGATGGGGCGGATGGCGCGGGCGGTGCGCGGCTACCACCCGGACGTGCTGGCCGGGATCGAAAGCCGCGGCTTCCTGATCGCCGCGCCGCTGGCGCTGAAGCTCGGCTGCGGCTTCATCATGTTGCGCAAGCGCGGCAAGCTGCCCGGCCCGACGATCGGCCTCGATTATGCCCTCGAATACGGCTCGGACCGTGTCGAGGCGCAGGCTGACTCGGTCATTCCAGGGCAGCGCGTGGTGGTCGTGGACGACCTGCTCGCGACCGGCGGCACCATGGCGGCCGGGATCGCGTTATTGCGCAAGGTCGGCGCAGAGGTGCCAGCGGCCGTGGCGCTGATCGAACTCACGTTTCTGAACGGCAGGGATAAGCTGGACGTGCCGTTCGAGGCGCTGATCGCCTACGACAGCTAGAAACGCGATCTAACCCTGCGCCGCTTCCCGCCCGGGGGCGGCCCCGGGCTCGGGCTTGCGGCCGAGAATCGTGTCCTCGTAGCGCACGACCTGGCGGGCCAGGCGCAGCGCCCGATAGCAATCGTCCGCCTCGGCCGCGGCCAACGCCTGCTCGAGGATTTCCCGAGCCAGCGGGGCGGCAAAATCGGCGCCGTATTCGGCGATCAGTTCGCCGGCTTGCCGCAGAGCCTGCGGACGTTCCGCCTCCTCGCCGATATAGGCCGATTGCAGCGCGTAATAGATGCGCCGCGCCGGGCTGTCCGCGTGCTCCGGCGACATGATCTGCTTGCCGAACAGAAACCGCGCCCGCGACGTCAGCTCGATGCGGGCCTTGTTGCGGAAGCGGATCGCGGCGCCGTTGACGATCATCATGTCGCCCTGACGCAACTCCAGGACCAGATTGGACATGCGTTCCTATCGGCCGACCGTTGCAGCGTTGCGGCAGAGACGATCTCCGCCCGTCCGCGGACCAAAACCCGCGCTCGGTCTCAGGCTACGAGAGGATCATTAACGCCGAATGAACGCGCCGGGGCGCGGCCGGGGTTAGGCCCCGGTTCCGTAACCCGGCAGCCGCGCGGTGTGCGGGGCTTCGGGATTCTGCGCGCGATGGCGCAGCAGGTGGTCGGCAAGCACGCAGGCGACCATCGCTTCACCCACCGGCACCGCGCGAATGCCGACACAGGGATCGTGCCGGCCCTTGGTGGCGATCTCGACCTCGTTGCCGTGCCGGTCCACGGTGCGGCGCGGCGTCAGGATCGAGCTGGTCGGCTTCACGGCGAACCGCGCCACGATCGGCTGGCCGGTGGAGATGCCGCCGAGAATGCCGCCGGCCCGATTGGACTCGAACCGCACGACACCGTCGGCGATGCGCATTTCGTCGGCGTTCTCTTCTCCGCGCAGCGCGGCGGCGGCAAAGCCCTCGCCGATTTCCACCCCCTTCACGGCATTGATGCTCATCAGCGCCGCCGCCAGTTCGGCGTCGAGCTTGCCGTAAATCGGCGCGCCCAAACCGGGCGGCACGCCCTCGGCGATAACCTCGATCACCGCGCCCACGGAGGAGCCCGCCTTGCGGACCTCGCCCAAGTAATCGGCCCAGGCCTCGGCGCAGGTGGCATCCGGGCAGAACAACGGGTTGCGCGCGGTCTCCTCCCAGTCCCAACGCGCGCGGTCGATGCGATGCGGCCCGACCTGGATCAGCGCGCCGCGCACATTGACCGCCTCTCCGAGCACTTTTCGGGCGACCGCGCCGGCTGCGACGCGCATCGCGGTTTCGCGCGCCGAGGCCCGGCCGCCGCCGCGAAAATCGCGGATGCCGTATTTCAGCTCGTAGGTGATGTCCGCGTGGCCGGGCCGGAAGCGCTCGGCGATCTCGGAATAGTCCTTCGAGCGCTGGTCGGTGTTGTCGATGAGCAGCGAAATCGGCGTGCCGGTGGTGCGGCCCTGGAACACGCCCGACAGGATCCGCACCTGGTCGGCTTCCTGCCGCTGCGTCGTGAAGCGCGACTGGCCCGGCCGACGCTTGTCGAGGTACGGCTGAATATCCGCTTCGGCCAGCGGAATGCGCGGCGGGCACCCGTCGATGACGCAGCCGATCGCCGGTCCGTGGCTCTCGCCCCAGGTCGTGACGCGGAACAGGTGGCCGAAGCTGTTGTGCGACAATCAGTGCGGCCGTTCGTCCAGCGACCGCAGGTAGCGATCGATCCGCTCCAACTGCCCGCCCATCCGCTCCAGGCGCGTGGTGACGCCGTCGAACTGTTGGACGAGGGAATTGATACGCGCGATCAGATCGGACATCTGCCGCTCGATCCGGATCATCCGCTCGTCGATGCGTTGCAGATATTGCAGCGCGAGCTTGGCCGATTGCTCGTTCATTCGCTCACCACACTGATGTCCGGCGCCGCCGGGTTCTTCATCCCCACGATATGATAGCCGCAATCGACGTGGTGTACCTCGCCCGTCACGCCGGCCGCCAAATTCGAGAGCAGATAGACCCCGGCGCCGCCCACCTCCTCGATCGTCACGTTGCGCGCCAGCGGGCTGTTGTACTGGTTCCAGCGCAGGATGTAGCGGAAATCGCCGATGCCGCTCGCCGCCAGCGTCTTGATCGGCCCGGCACTGATCGCGTTCACCCTTATGTTCTGCCCACCCAGGTCGGCGGCGAGATAACGCACGGAGGCCTCCAAAGCCGCCTTGGCCACCCCCATCACGTTGTAGTGCGGCATCACCCGCTCGGCGCCCAGATAGGTCAGCGTGAGCAGCGAGCCGCCCTGGTGCATCAGCGGCACGGCGTGGCGGCAGACCGCGGTGAAGCTGTAACAGGAAATGTCGAGCGCCTGCAGGAACGCCTCGCGCGGCGTGTCGACGTAGCGGCCGCGCAGATAGGCCTTGTCCGCCCAGCCGATGGCGTGGACGAGGAAGTCGATACGCGGCCAGGTTTCGCCGATCCGGGCGAACGTGTCCGCCATGCTGGAACTCGTCACCCACGTCGCAGGACAGCATGAGGCGCGAGCCGGCGCTCTCGGCCAGCGGCCGCACGCGCTTGCCGAGCGTCTCGCCCTGGTAGGTGAAGGCCAGCTCCGCCCCCTGCGCCGCACAGGCCGCCGCGATGCCCCAGGCCAGCGAGCGCTCGTTCGCCACCCCCATGACCACGCCACGCTTGCCGCGCATGAGATCGCCTTTCGCGGGCAACGGCAGGGGGCTCGACGGCTGCTGGGTGTTCGGGGCGCCTTCGGGCATTGATGGTTAATTCCCGGTTGAAAGAATCGCGCTTCTGCCGACCGTGGTGACACGCGCCCGATGGCCGGGCAAGGCCTGATCGATCCGCCCCCGGCGGCCCAGGGTTGGCGCGCCGCGCGCCCGGCGCGACAGTCGCGCTGGGCTGCCCAGGGAGCGCATGATGTCCGAAACACAGGCGGTGATCCTCTCCGCCGCACACCCTTACGACGTGTTCCGCAAATGGATGGAGGAAGCCGCGGCGCGCGAGCCGCTCGACGGGACCGCCATGACCCTGGCCACCGCGACGCCGGACGGGCGGCCTTCGGCGCGCATGGTGCTGCTGAAGGGCGCCGACGCGCGGGGCTTCGTGTTCTACAGCAACGCGGAAAGCCGCAAGGGCGAGGAACTCGCGGCCAATCCCTGGGCGGCGCTGATCTTCTACTGGCCCACCCTCGGGCGGCAGGTGCGGGTCGAGGGACCCGTCGAGATGCTTCCGGACGAGGAGACGGACGACTATTTCGCCACCCGCCCGCGCATCTCCAAGCTGGGCGCCTGGGCCTCGGACCAATCCCGGCCGCTGGCCGACAACGCCACCTTGGAGCGGCGCATGGCCGATCTGGATCGGCGGCACCCGACCGACGACATCCCGCGCCCGCCGCATTGGCGCGGCTGGCGGGTGGTGCCCGAGCGCATCGAGTTCTGGCGCGACATGCCCTACCGCCTGCACGAGCGCACGCTGTTCGCGCGTGACGGCGAGCGCTGGTCCGCAAGCAAGCTGTATCCATGAGGCGCAACTCGTTGCGCGAACATCCCCGCCCTTCATCGGCGAAAGCCGGTAAGGGTTTACGAACGCCAAGCCGCAACCGAACTGATATAGTAACGTTATTCTCAACGTGAGCATTCCGCCGGAACAAGCCGAGATCGCGGCGTTTCTGACCGGCGTGACGGGCCGCGCGCCGATCGAGACGCACATCTCCGCCGTGTTCGTCGGCGCCGACACGGCCTTCAAGCTGAAGAAGGCGGTGCGGCTGCCGTTTCTCGATTTTTCCACCCTGGCCGCGCGGGAAACATTCGCGCGGCGGGAGTTGGCGCTGAACAGGCCGGCAGCACCGGAACTCTATCGGGACGTCGTTGCGGTCGTGCGCCGGACGGACGGACGGCTCGCGCTCGATGCGCCGGGGGAGGTGCTCGATTGGGTGCTACGGATGGCGCCCGTTCCCGACGGCGACTTCCTCGACAAGGTCGCGGCGCGCGGCGAGTTGCCGCCGGCGCTGCTCGACCGGGTCGCCGATGCCGTGGCCGCCTATCACCGGCGGCTGCCGCCGCGCTTCGACGTGGACCAGACCGCCGCGTTGCGCCGGATCGCCGATGGCAACGTCGCCTCCGCGCTCGCGGCCGGACTACCCGCCGAGCGCGTCCGCGACTGGCACGCGAGCGTGCTGGCCGCGATCGGCGCCCGCGCCGGCTTGTTCGCCGGACGCGGGCGCGCGGGTAAAATCCGGCGCGGGCATGGCGATCTGCATCTGGGCAATATTTGCCTCTGGCGCGGCCGACCGGTGCTGTTCGACGCGCTCGAGTTCGACGACGCGTTGGCGACCCTCGATCTCGGCTACGACCTCGCCTTCCTGCTGATGGATCTGGAGCACCGGCTGGGGCGCGCGGCGGCAAATCGTGTGCTCAACCGCTATCTCGCCCGCACCGGCGACTGGGGGCTGGCCGGCGGATTGGCGCCGTTTCTCTCCATGCGCGCCATGGTGCGCGCGCATGTCGAGGCGGCGCGCGGCAATGCCGCCGAATCGGCCGCGTATCTGGACGCGGCCGCGGCCTACCTGCGCCCTGTCGCGGCGGTGATCGTTGCGATCGGCGGGCTTCCGGGCAGCGGCAAATCCACCCTGGCCCGCGCGCTCGCGCCCGAACTCGGCCCCGCCCCCGGCGCCGTGGTCGTGCGCAGCGACGAAATCCGCAAGCGGCTGCACGCGATCCCGCCCGAAGCGC
This sequence comes from uncultured Alphaproteobacteria bacterium, assembly GCA_963761015.1. Classification (GTDB taxonomy): domain Bacteria; phylum Pseudomonadota; class Alphaproteobacteria; order Acetobacterales; family Acetobacteraceae; genus CAVXFL01. The sequence continues at coordinate 679,155 of CAVXFL010000009.1, read as the reverse complement.
GTGCGCCGGCATGGTCGTACGGACCTGCGATAAACGCGCTGGTGGGAGCCGATATCGTGCTGGCCGGCTGCCTGCTCGGGCTGCACGGCCACGCGGCCGTCCTCGACGCCACGTTTCTGAACCTGGCCGACCGCCGCCGGACCGAGCGCGCGATCGCAGCCACGGGTGTGCCGTTCCTGGGTTTCTGGCTGACCGCGCCGCCCGCCCAATTGCAGGCCCGCATCGGCGCGCGCGCGGCCGACGCCTCGGACGCCACGTTGGCGGTGCTCGAACGCGCCGCGCGCACCGACCCGGGTCCGGCCGACTGGCTGCCCGTTGATGCGAGCGACCGCGCGGGGGCGCTGGACGCCGTGCGCGGCACGCTCGGAGATAACTGCACCAAGGCGCGTTCAGCGTGCTAGCCTCCGGCGAAAAGCCGGAGGAACGCCGATGGTCATCCGCAAGCTGCTGCTGCCGCTGACCGGCTCCAAGGCCGGCGAGGCGGCGCTCTCCTGCGCCCTCACCGCCGCCCGCATCTGGAACGCGCATGTCAGCGCCGTCCATATCCGGGTGGACAGCCGCGACGTCGCGCCGCTCGCCGGCGAGGGCCTGTCGGGGGCGATGATCGAGGAAATGATGTCGGCGACCGAGAAGGAGAGCGCGGAACGCGCCGGCGCGGTCCACGCCATGTTCGAGCGTTTCGTGACGACGCATCAGGTGGTCGTGGAGGAGCCGCGCGGCGGCGCGGCGACCGCGACCGCCAGCTTCACCTCGGTGATCGGGCGGGAGGAGGATCTGGTCGCGCAACTGGCGCGGCTGGCCGACCTCACCGTGGTGCCGCATCCGGAAGCGGGCGAGGACGTGTCCTCGTCGGATGCGCTGCACGCGGTGCTGTTCGACAGCGGGCGGCCGGTGCTGATCGCGCCGAGGGTGGCGCCGCCGAGCGTCGGGCGGCGCGTCTGCATCGGCTGGAACGGCACGGCCGAGAGCGCTGCCGCCGTCTGGGCGGCGATCCCGTGGATGCAGCGCGCCGAGGCGGTGTGCGTGCTCTCGGCCGACGAGTACCAGCGGCGCGGGCCGGCGGCGCCGGAACTCGCTGCCTATCTCGCCTGCCACGACATCCACCCCGAACTCGCGACCTTCCGACCGGTCGACCGCGAAGTGGGGGCCGGCTTGCTGGCGGCGGCGCGGGAGTTCGGCGCCGACCTGTTGGCAATGGGCGCCTATTCGCATTCCCGCCTGCGCCAGCTCATCCTGGGCGGCGTGACGCGGCACGTCCTGGAGTACGCAGACCTGCCGCTGATGATGTGCCGCTGATCGGGAGCGCGGCGAGCCGATGGAAAGCCAGGCGGCGGGTTGGTCCGCACGGCAATACCTGAAGTTCGAGGGCGAGCGGACGCGGCCCGTCCGCGACCTGTTGGCGGCCGTCCCGATGACCGAGGTCCGCCGCGCCGTGGACCTGGGCTGCGGGCCGGGGAACTCCACCGAGTTGCTGGCCGCGACGTTTCCGGGCGCCGAGATCACCGGCGTCGACAGCTCGCCCGAGATGATCGCGGCGGCGCGGCGGCGGTTGCCGCGGTGCCGGTTCGTGGTGGCCGGGATCGCGGCGTGGGACGATTCCGGGCCCTGGGATGCGATGCTGGCCAACGCGGTGCTGCAATGGCTGCCCGATCACGCCACCCTGCTGCCCCGGCTGGTCGGCAAGCTGACCCAGGGCGGCAGCCTCGCCGTGCAGATGCCGGACAATCTCGACGAACCGGCGCACCGCCTGATGCGCGCGATCGCGACGGAGGAACCTTGGGCAGCCAAATTGGCCGGCGCGGCCCGTGCACGCGCGGCGCTGGGCAGCCCGGAGTGGTACTATCGGCTGCTGAAGCCGCTCTGCACCCGGGTCGATATCTGGCGGACCACCTATTTCCATGCCCTCGCGGGCGGACCTGATGCCGTGGTGGAATGGTTCAAAGGCAGCGGCTTGCGACCGTTTCTGAAGCCACTCGACGCGGCCGAACGCGGCGCGTTCCTCGCCCGCTATCGCGACGGCGTGGCGCGCGCCTACGAGCCACTGCCGGATGGGACGGTGCTGCTGCCGTTTCCCCGACTGTTCCTGGTGGCGACGCGCTGACCGGCGCGCGCGATTGTCCTACGCCCGCCGGATGCGGATCGGGCCCGATGCCTCGCTTGCGTCCGGCGCGGCTTTGCGCCGCCGCCGAGCGATCCCAGATCCGGGCATCGCTATTTGCCGCCGACCGCAGCCGGGAGAATGGTCATGATCGAGCTACGCCCCTTCGGGAAGCTGGGCGCCTTCCGCAACGAGTGGCTGAACAGCCGCTTCCACTTCAGTTTCGCCGAGTATCACGACCCCGCGCGCATGGGCTTCGGCGGGCTGCGGGTCTGGAACGACGACGAGATCGCGCCCGGCACCGGCTTCGACCCGCATCCGCACCGCGACATGGAAATCATCACCTATGTGCGGACGGGCGCGATCACGCACCGTGACAGCCTGGGCAACGAGGGCCGCACCGAGGCGGGCGACGTGCAGGTGATGCACGCCGGCACCGGCATCGTGCATGCCGAATACAACAAGGAGAACGCGCCCACGACGTTGTTCCAGATCTGGATCCAGCCGAACCGGCGCGGCGTCGCGCCCGGTTGGCAGAGCCGGGAGTTTCCGAGGAACGGCGGCGGGCTGTCGGTTCTGGCGAGCGGCCGGCCCGCGGACGCGGAGGCCGGCGCGCTGCCGCTCTACGCCGATGCGGCGCTGCTCGCCGGCACCATCCGCGCGGGCCAATCGGTGCATCTGACCCTGCCGCCCGGCACGCGCGGGTATCTGGTTCCGGCGACCGGCGCGTTGACCGTCAACGGCGTGCGCCTGGGCCCACGCGATGGCGCGGCGATCGCGGACGAGCGCAACCTCGACATCACCGCGACCGAGGATGCCGAGGTGGTGCTGGTCGAAGTCGCGGGTTGAGCCGGCGCGCCCGGATTGCGGGGCCACCGCCGGGCCGAGCATCACGTATCGCCGTCGTCGGTTGTACCGCGCGCGTTCGGGCAATATATACTGCGCTAACAAAATGACCCGTTCGCAGGAGCCGAGATGCCTGTCTACCTTGACGAGCAGATGATCGGGCTCGATTCGGATGTTATCGGGTTTCCGCATCTCCTCCTGTGCATGGGCTTCGTTACGCTTACCGAGGACGGAGGCGGGGCGCTCAATCTCAGCGGCATCCACCTCACCGACACCGTCGCCTCGCAGCGGGCCTTTCCCTACTTCGTTGAGGAGCTCTACAAAAGCGGCGTCCCTGCCAAGATCCACGCCATTTACGGGTGCTGCAATCGCACCGTTCGTTATCCCGGTGTCGGGGACCCGAAGGCCGCTTGGCGAACCGAGATGACGGGTTTTGCCAAGATGCTCGGGTTCAAGGGACCGGCCCGGGGCTTCGACACCGGCATCATCGCCCCCGAGGATGGCACCTACGTCGAGTATCAGCTCAGTCGCGTGGGCGGCCGTACGATCAGGATTTTTTACAAAAGAAACGAGAAGATGGTTTACGGCGGGTAGGGTCCCGACCTCGGCCAAGTGATGTTTTCGAATTCCAAGGTGCCGGAGGAACTGCGGAACAATCCAAAGGTGCTCGCCAAACTGAAGGATCGTGTCGAGATCGCGCCCAGCAAAGGGGCGGCAACGGTCCGCCCGAAGAAATTTTCCGGAAAGGCCCGGACGCTGACCGAACTGTATTATTCGCTCCGCCTCGAAGAGCGATACGTGTATTTTTAGCTTGGGCCGAATCTGGAAACAGTCCAAAGTCGCGCCATGAGCGAACCGACGCCGGTCTGGCCGACCCCGGAGTTAGCGGCGGCGCTCGACGGACGCTCGGTCGAGGTCGAGGGCTGGTCCTATCCGCTCGGCGAGCCCGGTCCGTCCTGGTATTTCGCGCTGCTCGCCGAACCCGGGTGCTGCCTGGGTTGCCTGCCGCGCGACCCCTCCGAGCGCATCGAGGTGTTCGCCGCCGAACCCGTCGCCGCCGGCCGCGCGGTGCGCCTGCGCGGAAGCTGGCGCTGGCTGAGCGACGATGCCGCCGGTTGGCGCTATCAACTCCATGACGCCCGGCTGGTGCCCTCGCCGGCCCGGGAGCGAACCGCCCCTCCCCTTCCCGCCCCGGGTTTCACCCGGCGCGCGCTGCTGGGCGCCGGGCCGCTGCTCTGCGTCGCCACGGCCCTGCCCGCCGCACCCGCCGAGGCACGCGAGGCCGTGGGACACGGCGTCTCCGTCGACATGCACAGCCATGCCGGCGCGCTGATCGGCATGTGGCGGGTCGACGACGACGCGCCGTTCGAGCCGCTCGCCGCGCCGATGCGCGCGGGCCGACTGGCGGTCGCTTGCCTCGCAATCGTGCCGGACGCGCCGGCGCTGCGCTCGGTGGCCGATACGCGCTTCGTCGCGTTCCACGAGCCCGAGCCGGGCGAACTGCACAGATACGGGCAGGCCGCCTTCGCCCGCCTGCACGCGCTGGCGCGGAGCCAGGGCTTGCGCATCGTCACCGACGCCGCCGGGCTGCGCGCGGCAACCAGCGAAAAGCCCTCCGTGATCGTCGCCTCGGAAGGTGGCGACTTCCTGGAAGGCGAGTCCGACCGCGTCGACGAAGCCTACGAGCGCTGGCAGCTTCGCCATTTGCAGCTCACGCATTATCGCGTGAACGAACTCGGCGATATCCAGACCTCGGCGCCGGTGCACGGCGGACTGACGGCCATCGGCGCCGCGGTCGTTCGCCGCTGCAACCGGCGCGGCATCGTCGTCGACGTGGCCCACGGCACCTACGACCTGGTGAAGGATGCCGCCGCGGTGACAACCAAGCCGCTGGTGCTGTCGCACACCTCGCTGGTCGCGCACCCGGCGCCGCGCAACCGGCGCATCTCGCCCGATCATGCGCGCGCGGTGGCCGATACCGGCGGCGTGATCGGCATCTGGCCGCCGCGCCATCTGTTCCCGACCATCACCTCGCTCGCCCACGGGATCGCGCGCATGGTCGACGTGGTCGGGATCGACCATGTCGGGATCGGCACGGATATGGGCGGGCTGATCTTCGGCTCCTGTCTGCCGAGCTACGAATATCTGCCGTCGCTCGTCGCGTCGCTGCGCCACATCGGCTTCCTGTCCGAAGACATACGCAAGCTGATGGGCGGCAACTACGTCCGCGTATTCGCCGCAAGTCTCGGCTGAGCGCCTAGCGAGCGAGTTGCGCGGCCCCGAGCATGTGTCCGTCGTCGGCCTGCACGATGACGGCGAAGTCTTCGCCTGCCGGAACCGCGGTGCGGAAGGCGAGCGCGGGACCGCCCCAACGGCCAAGCGGGGTGATGGAGCGCACGACGTTGGACTCCAGCAGCGTGCGGCCGCCGTTCTCGCCGCGGCTGATCGCCGTGCGGTGTTGTGCGTCGAAGCCGATCAACAGAACGGACGCGCTGCCGACGCCGCGACCGATATCGACGCGGAGCTTCGGCCCCTCGCGCGCCATGTGAACCACCGCCGCCGTCATCCGACTGGCGATCGCCCGGCGGAGCGCGCCCTGAGCCGCGGAACGGTCCGACCCCACCACGCTCTGGACCGCCATCGACCACCATTTCGGGGGTGAACACGCCACCCTCGCCGCGCCGGCTCGCGTATCTGCGCTGTCGTTCGGTAGCGGCGGGCAGCGAGGTACGGGTCGTGCCAGCCGAGGCGGTTCCAGTGACGTGACGTGGAAGTCGAACGGCAGCAGGTCCGGCCGGTGGCGCGCGAGATCGGTCAGGAACGCATCGGCCGGCGGACAGGACGAGCAGCCCTGCGACGTGAACAGCTCGACCACGACCGGCCGCACCGGCTCGGCGGCGTGCGCACCCGAGCTGAACGAAGCGGCGATCAGGAGGGGAATCCACGCGAGCCGCATGGCGGTTCCTCCGCTCAGGGCAATGCCGCCGGGGAGCATGACGGTCCGGAATTTTACGACCTTGGCGAGCGGTTGGATGCAAGCACGACGGCCGCGCCTGGCGCCCCCCATGGTGCTTCATCCGCGCAGACGACTCGTATGACGGTCGATGTGGCCGTTCGGAATCGCCTCGACCGCTCCCGCCGGGAGAACGATCACGATTCTGGCGCGAACCCGGCGCGCGGGCCCCCGCCACAGCGCCGACGCGCGCCGTCGGATGAAGCGCGAGGCGCCGAACAGCACCAGCGTTGCGATCAGCACCGCCCCGGTGACGATCTGCTGCTCCTCGGGCGTCACCCCGGCCAGGCCGAGCGCGTTCTGCACGAAGGCGAGCACCAGGATGGCGATGAGCACGCCGCCCATCGTGCCGCTGCCGCCGAAGATGTCGACGCCGCCGAGTACCACCGCGGTGATCACCGGCAATTCGAGCCCGGTCGCCGTGTCGGCGCGCGCGCTCGCCAGATAGGCTGTGAGCACGACCGCTGCGACCGAGCACATCGCGCCCGAGGTGGCGAACACGCCGAGAATGGTCCGCCGAACGTCGATGCCGGAGAAGCGCGCCGCCTCGCGGTTGTTGCCGATGGCGAACAGCGTCCGCCCCCAGCGCGTCGCGTGCAGGAAAACCGCGAAGCCTATGAACAGCACCGCGAAGATCAGCAGGCACCACGGCACCGGCGTGCCGGCAACGGTGCCGAACCCCATGCTCTGATACCAATCCGGGAAGTCGCTGACGCCGCGTTCCTCAAGCACGATCTGCGCGATGCCGCGATAGAGCGCGAGGGTGCCGATCGTGACCACCAGCGACGGCAGCCCGGCATAGGCGACGATGACGCCGTTGAACAATCCGGCCAACGTGCCGACGACAAAGCCGATCGACATCGCCGCGCTTATTGGCAAGTGGTGTTCCAGACACACCGCCATCGTCGCCGCACAGAGACCGGTGATGGAGCCCACCGAAATGTCGATCTCGCCGGTGACGATCACCAGGGTCATGGCGAGTGCGATGATGGCACCCGGCATGGCGCCGGCGATGGCGATCGAAATGTTCGAGGCGGTCAGAAAATACGGCGACGCCGCCGAACCGAACAGGAATGCCGCGATCAGGAACACGATCAGCAGCGCTTCCCATCGCGCGAACAGGCTGGTCAGCCGTTTCATCGCCGGAGCGCCGACCGGCTTTGATCGCGCTCCATGCGTTCGGCCCGCCGGGCCAGCACGCTGTAGAGCAGGACGGTGCCCAGAATGGCGGCGCCGATCACCGCCTCCAGCCAGAACTGGTTGATGCCGAACAGCTCCACGCCGTTCTGCAGCACCGCGAAGATCACGGCCCCGAGCGCCGCGCCGTACACCGAGCCGCTGCCGCCGAATATGCTGACCCCGCCGACCACGACCGCCGAGATCGACTGCAAGTGCAGATCGGGCGCGATCACCGCGTCCACCGTGCCGAAACGCGCGCCCCAGAGCACGCCCACCAGCCCGCACAGCAAGCCGGACAGGATGAACACGAAGGCGAGGTGCCCCGCCTCGTTGATGCCCGCGAGGCGCGCGCTCTCGGGGCTCGATCCCAGCGCGTAGAGATTGCGCCCGGTACGGGTGTAGCGGGCGAACCAGCCGAACAGCAAGGTTAGCAGAAGCGCGATCCAGACCAGCAGCGGCACGCCGCCGAGGTGAATTTGCGCGAGGTGCTGATAGCTGTCCGGCAGCACGGTGGCGGAAATCTGCCGGCCGCCGAACAGCGCGATCGCCGCACCGCGATAGATCGCGAGGGTGGCGAGCGTTGCCACGATGGCCGGAATGCGCGCGACGGCGACCAACACCGCGTTGCCCGCGCCGAGCACGCCGCCCACGCCGACGCCGAGCAGCAGCGCGAACGCGATGCGCGTCTTCGGGAAATGCTCCAGCCAGTCGGCGGTGGCGAACGCGCTGATCGCCACCATGGCGCCCACCGAAAGGTCGATCTGACGCGCGATGATGACCAGCGCCTGACCCAGCGCGACGATGCAAACCAACGTCGCCGACAGCGCCACCTGTTCCAGGTTCGCCCCATCCAGGAAGCGCGGCGCGCGCAACGTCACGCACAGGCAAATCACGGCCAGCGCGAGGACGAGGCCGAGTTCGCGCACGCGGCGGAGTTTGCCGAGCGCGTCACCGAGCGCAAATCCCGGCCTGACGGCGCCAGCGGCTTCGGAAGCGCTCATGCCGGCTGCAACGGACCGGCTTGCGCTTGCGCGGCGGTATGCGCGGCGGCCAGCATCATCGCCTCCCGATCCGCCGATTCGCGCGTGAACTCGGCGGCGATGCGGCCGCCGCGAAACACCAGGATGCGGTCGGCCATCGCCATCACCTCCGGCGCCTCGTCGCTGATCAGGATGATGGCCAAACCTTGCGTCGCGAGGTGCGACACGATGCGATGAATTTCCGCCTTGGCGCCGACATCGATGCCGCGGGTCGGCTGATCCAGGATCAGGATACGCGGCTCCGGCAGCAGCCATTTCGCCAGCAGCACCTTCTGCTGGTTGCCGCCGGACAGCGTGTTCGTCGGTTGCTCGATGCCGCCCGTCGCGATCACCCGCACGCGCTGCGCGACATCGCGCGCGACGCGCGCTTCCTTCGTCCGGTTCACCAGGCCGAGCCCGCGGCAAAGCCTGTTCAGAATTGGCAGGGTCTCGTTGGCGCGGATCGGGAATTGCAGCACCAGCCCCTGCTGGTGCCGGTCCTCGGGCAGCAGCGATATCCCGAGTTGCAGCGCGTCCTGCGGCGATCGCAGCCCGACGACGCGGCCGTCGATGCGGATTTCGCCGCTGTCCGGCCTGGCCGTGCCGAACAGCATTTCGGCGACTTCCGACCGGCCGGCGCCGACCAGGCCGAAAAAGCCCAGGATCTCGCCCGCGCGCAGCTCGAAGCCGATGTCCCGAACGAAGCCGGCGCCGCACAGGCCGCGAACGTCCAGCACCGGCTTGCCGATCGTTGCCTGTTCCTTCGGAAACAGCGCGCCGGGATCGCTGCCGATCATGTGCCGCACCGTCTGCTCCGGCGTGAGTTCGGCGGCGGGCGCGGTGATGATGCGGCGGCCCGAACGGAGGATCGTGACGTCGTCGCCGAGCGACAGGATTTCGTCGATGAAATGACTGATGAACAGGATGGCGACGCCGTGCTGCTTCAGCCGTCCCACCAGTTCGAACAGCCGCGCCACCTCGCGGCCCGAAATCGCCGAGGTCGGCTCGTCCATGACCAGCACGCGTGCCTCGAACGACAGTGCCCGCGCGATCTCGACCCCGTGGCGTTCGGCGACCCCCAGCATTTTCACCGGCAGCCGAACGTCGAGCGTCATGCCGACGCGCGCCAGCAGGTCGCGCGCGTCCCGGCGCATCGTCGCCCAGTCGATGCGCCCGAACCGCCGTTTCTGCCGTCCGACGAAGATGTTTTCCGCCACCGACAGGTCGGGGAACAGCGCGGGGTGCTGGTGCACGACCGCGATGCCGTGCCGGCGCGCATCGGCCGCGCCGTGCAGTTCGATCGCGTCGCCGTCCAGAAGGATGCGGCCGGCGTCCGGCCGGTGAATGCCGGCCAGGATCTTGACAATCGTGCTCTTGCCGGCGCCGTTCTCGCCGGCCAGCGAATGCACGCGCCCCGGGCGAAGGCTCAGATCGACGTCACTCAGAACCTCGACCGGCCCGAACCGCTTCGTGACGCCGCATAGTTCGATGATCGGGGCAGCCTCGCCCTCACCCCGGCCCTCTCCCGCAAGCGGGAGAGGGAGCAGGCAAGTTCCCTCTCCCTCTGGGTTAGGGTGAGGGTCTTCGCGCAGCGGCTGATCGGCCCGCATCCATCCGGGCTCGGCTAGAAGTTGTAGTCTTTCACGTTCGCCGCCGTGAACTGCAACGGCTGGCCGGTGACGATCTCGTGGTTCGGGCCGATCGTGTACGTGCCGGGCCACTTGCCCTTGGTGATCGTGAAAGAATCGCCCGGCTTGCCGTGGATCTTTCCCTCGGCGAAATACTTCGCCGCATAGTAGGTGATATAGCCGAGCTTGATGGGATCCCAGAGGTAGAAGACCCCGATCGTGCCGTCGAGCATGTATTTCGCGGTAATGCTGGGCACGCACAACCCCGCCAGCTTGACGGCGCCGTGGCCCTTGTTGACGGATTCGAGCGCGCGCGCCACCGCCGGCAGACCGGGACAGGTCGGCGCGTAGATGCCGCCCAGATCCGGATATTTGGTGGTCAGCGCGACCGTCAGGTCGAACGCCTTCTGCTCGTTGTCGTAGCCGTACACCTCGTCGACGATCTGGATGCCCGGGTGCTTCTTCATCTCGTTGCGGAACGCCGCGATCCAGGCGTTCTGGTTCGCCGCCGTCGGCTGCGCGGAGACGATCGCGACCTTGCCCTTGCCGCCCATCACGGCGGCGAGCTTGTCGGCGGCGAAGCTGCCGACCGATTGCGTGGTCGCCTGGTTGACGAAGAACGGCCGGCCGGCCGGCGCCGAAATCGGCATCGTAGGTAATCACCTTGGCGCCAAGCCGCTGCGCCCGCTTCATCGCCGGCACCACGGCGTTGGGATCGCTCGGCGCGACCGCGATCGCGGGGATATGGCGATCGGCCAGGTTATTGATGATCTGGATCTGCGCCTGCGGGCTCGACTGCGTCGGCCCGTAGTTCTTCGCGGTACCGCCGATTTCGCCGGCCGCGATCCGCGCGCCCTTCAGGGTCGCGTTGTAATACGGATTGGTGGTTTCCTTGATGACCATCGCCAACTCGAAATCGGCCGCGCTCACGGATTGCGACCAGAGCCAGGCGCCGCCAGTAACCGCCGCGGCGGCAAGCCCGGCCATGAGAAAGCCAATGACTGCTCTGCGTTTCCTGCCCATGATTCTCCGCCTTCTTTGAGTCGGTTTTTGTCGATGGAACGCCGACCCGCTATGCGGCCAAGCCGCCCGGGTCCGCGCTATGATAGCGGCTTTGGTTTGGCCGCCATCGCCGAGCGCGTCAAGTTGCGGAGCGCGACGACTCGGCGGCGTCTTGCGCGGCACCGAACTCGGGCAACGGCGCAAGATTTGCGCCGAACGGCCGGCGGACGACCGCTTGCGGGTCGCCGTCGAGCACGTCCACCTCCGTTCTGTCGCCGGTTCGCGCGAACCTCAGATCGAAGCGCCGCTCGCCGAGCCGCAGGCCGCGAATCGTGAGGTCGGGGAGCCAATCCGGCAGCTCCGGATCGACGTACAGCCGGCCGTCACGCCCATCCGGCTCGATCCCCAGCATTGCCTGCCCCAGGCTGAACACCGATCCGGCCGCCCAGGCCTGCGGCACGTTGGCCCCGAGATACTGGACGGGAAAATTCGTGTTGTGCCGCTGAAATCCCGGCATAGAGCTCGGGCAACTGCCGCAGCATGAAATAATCCGCCGCGTCGGCTACGCGCCGGGCGATGTGTGCGACGGCTTCGGCCTTGCCATAGCGCTTGCAACCGAGCGCGATGATGCCGTTGTCGTGCGGCCAGATCGAGCCGTTCTGATAAGAATACGGGTTGAACGCCGGATGGCGCGCCGACAAGGTGCGAATCCCCCAGCCGCTCGCCATGTCCGGCTGAAGCAGCCGACCGATCACCCGGTCCGCGCGTTCGGGCGGCACGATGCCGGACCATAGGCAATGGCCGACATTGGACGCGACCGAGAGCACCGGGCGCTTGTCTCCGTCCAACGCAAAGGCATAGAAGCCGCTCGCCTCGTCCCAGAATGCTTCGTTGAAATGCTGGAACAGATCGGCGGCCTTGCGGCGCAGCGTCGCGGCGCGACGGGCGTCGCCGAGTTCCACGAATACCTCCGCCATGCGCCGCCAGGCGTCGTAGACGTAGCCTTGCAATTCGCAGAGCGCCTTCGGTCCCTTCACCGGCGTTCCGTCCGGGTACATCACCGCGTCGCCAGCGTCCTTCCAGCCCTGGTTCTCGTAGCCGGCCGACGAACGCGTCGCGTATTCCTGAAAGCCGTCGCCGTCGCGATCGCCCCATTCGTCGATCCAAGCGAGGCAGCGCTCCGCCGTGGCGATATGCCGCTCCAGCAAAGCGTGATCGCCGGTGCGGCGCCAGGTGGCGTGCAGCGCGACCAGATACAGCGGCGTGGCGTCGGCCGTGCCGTAATACGGCGTGTGCGGAATCAATTTGAAATGCGCCAGTTCGCCGCGCCGGAGCTCGTGCGGGATCTTGCCGGGCTCGGCGTCGCGGTAGTCGTCGCGCTCGCGCGCCTGCAGCAAACCCAGAACCTCCAGCGCGCCGGTGGCAAGATTGGGATTCAACGGCAAGGTCTGCAGCGAGACGATCAGGCTGTCGCGTCCGAACGGAGCGATGAACCATGGCAAGCCGGCCGCCGGCATGAATTGCTTGCCGTCATAGGAACCGATCGGCAAACGTAGCGCGGCGAGGTCGTCGACCGCCTGCTGATGCAGCCGCGTGATGCCGCTATTGCTGCTTTCGACGCTCGGCACGGTGTCGCGCCATTGCACGAGGGCGCGGCCCGCCAGCGTGTCACCGGCCTTGGCGAAGCACTGCATCGGCGCGGCGATCCGCTTCGCCCCGTCCGACAAATCGTAAAGCATGCAGCTATGCCAGGTCTGGCCGGGCTTCAGCGCGAGTTCGAAGCTGATGCGGCCGTTCGCGTAGACGGGCGGGGCGCCGCACATGCGCGGCCGGACGATCAGCTCGCGGCAGAAATCGCGGTCACGATAGGTGTTGCGCAGCACCTGGTCGGCCCACTCCGTGGTGATCCGCCCGCGCCGGATGATGCTGCCTTGCCGCACCTCGAAAATATCGGCGAAGTCGCAGCGGACTGTGATTTCGAGATTGAAGCACACCGGCGCGGCGCCATAGTTCGTGACGTCGAGATCCTCGTGCACGCCGCCGGATATCGAGCGGCTGAGCACCAGCCCGAGCGTGCGCTTCGGAATTTCCCCGTCTTCGGTCAGAATCCGCCGATTGGTCAGGAACACGCGGGCGGTGAAATGCGTGAGCGTGCCGCCGTTGAGGAGTTCCCAGGCCTCTCCGTTGGTGCAGACATTCCAATGGTTGATCAGCCTTGTGTCGCAGAAATACAGGCCCTTGTCCGTCGGCCAGTTGATCTGTCCGTCGGGCTCGGTCACCAGCACGCTGTAGCCCTGGTGGATCGCGAGTTGCGGGGGGCCGACCTTTATTTCTAATGCCATGCCGATCGGTGCAAAACGCCGAGCCTGAGCAGCACGACCACGATCGGCGGCACGGCGACCAGGAAGGCGAGCCCGAGGCTACCGGCCACGGGCGTCAGAAGCTGGTGGAACATATTCCCCCGACAGTGATCATTGGCGGCCGGCGCAACAGCCGGGTTCTACGGTTTGGCCACCGCCGCGTATAGTCCAACGTGTTGCCGGATCGCGGCGATCCGTTCCGCCCGCTGCAGATCGTGCTCGGTGGTAATCTTGAAATTGTCCTCGTTGCCGGGCACCACCCGCACGGCCATGCCGGCCTGCTCGGCGACAACCGAGTTGTCGGTGAGTTCCGGCACGCCGGGGCCGCTCCCATGGGCCGCCCGGTGCGCGGCGAGAATGGCGTCGAACCGGAAGCCCTGGGGGGTCTGCGCGCGCCAGACATTCGTGCGATCCACGGTGCCGGTGATGACGCCGCCCTCGCAGCGTTTCAAGGTGTCGGTGACCGGCAGCGCGGCGATGGCGGCGGAAGCCTCATCGAGCGCCGCGATCACGGCGTCGATCGTCGCCGCATCGACGAACGGTCGCACCCCGTCATGGACGAGCACGCGATCCGGCGCGAGCCCGGCGATCGCCTCCAGTCCGCGGCGGACGGAGTCCTGCCGGGTTGCCCCGCCGATAACCGGCGGCGGCAAATCCAGCCCACTGACGGCATCGGCACATAGGCGGCTGTCGTCCGGATGGATCACCACCCGCACCGCCCCGATCGCGGGATGAGGCAGGAATGCAAGCACCGCATGGCGCAGCACGGGCGCGCCGGCCAGTATCCGGTACTGTTTCGGTAACGGACCACCAAGCCGATGCCCCCGCCCGGCCGCCACGATCAGGGCGGCGATCATGTCAGGGCGGCAATCATGGCTGTCCCGATGTCGTCGTCCTCGCCATTCGATCCCCGGTCGTTGTCGCCGATCCACGCGTAGCTGACCCGCTCGCGCCCGTATTGGCAAGGCGCGGCGGTTAGCGCTCGCGCCGCCGTTCGGCTACAACGGCGGACCTTGCATCGGACAGAAACGGGGGGAAGAGGTGGAAACCAATCGCAGGCGCGTGCTCGTTCCGGAAAACCTGGCCGAGGCCGGATGGCTGCTGCTGCGGCCGCGCGCCGACATCATGACCGTGAGCTACCCGCCGAGCATCGCGCCGGGACCGTTCCACGAATTGCTGCCCGAGGCCGAGGGGGTCGTGCTCTCGCTCACGCAGTTCCGCGAGCCCGAGGTCGCCGCCGCGCCCAAGCTCGCCGTGGTCTGCCGCATCGGCGTCGGCTACGACACGGTGGAGGTGCCGGCGCTGACCAAGCGCAAGGTTCCGCTGATGATCACCGGCACCGCGAATTCCATCAGCGTCGCCGAGCACGCGTTGTTCTTCATCCTCACCCTCGCCAGGCGCGGGCCGAAGCAGGACGCGCTGGTCCGCGCGGGCCAGTGGGACGAGCGCTACAAGTTCATACCCATGGAACTGGCCGGCAAGACGGTGCTGGTGATCGGCTTCGGCCGCATCGGCACGCGTAGCGCCGCGCGCTGCCGCGCCTTCGACACGACGGTGCTGGTCTACGACCCCTACGTACCGCAGGACAGCATTCGGGCGGCGGGTTACGAGCCGGTGGGCGAGCTGGACGCGGCCCTGCCGCGCGCCGATTTCGTGACCGTGCACTGTCCGAAGACGCCGGAGACCACCGGCCTGCTGAACGCCGCCCGGCTCGGGCGCATGAAGCGCACGGCCTATGTCGTGAACACCGCGCGCGGCGGCATCGTCGATGAAGCGGCGCTGTTGTCGGCGCTGAACGACGGGGTGATCGCCGGGGCGGGGCTCGACGTGTTCGCGCAGGAACCGCTGCCGAGCAACTCGCCCCTGCTGTCGTCCGACAAGATCATTACCGCGCCGCACATGGCCGGCGTGACGCGCGAGTCGGTCGACGCGATGTCGGCCACCGCGATCGCGAACATGCTGAGCGTGCTGGACGGCAAGCCGAACCGCGAGAACGTAGTGAACCAGGAGGTTTTGGGCTAACGCGCGGTCGCGCCGACCGGACTCGTCGAAGCGTCAGGCACCGAGTCATGCCCGGGCGCAGATCCGGGCATGACGATGGCGCGCAGGGTCCGGAATTGCCGGGTCAGCCCGGCAATGGCGGCCGACATTGCTTCGCTACGCTCACCACGACGATCTGCGTTTGGGCTTGGGCTTGGAATGCCGCCTAGAGTCTTTGGTCCGCGATAGTCATGCGCGGCATGTAGGTCACGCTCAGTTCGAGCGGCAGCATGTCATGCCGCAGCTTGATCTCGCTGATGGAATGATAGTAGATGTCCGCGGTCGGGCTTAGCCATTTGCCGCGCTCGATGTGGAACAGGTGGCTGTCCACCGCTTCGAAGGAGACCGGCTTGCCGTAGGCGGCTCGAAGCCCGTGCGCCACGACGGCATCGCACTTGCCGTACTTCGGGTCGCCGAACTGAAAGTCCAGGTTAATGTTGCTGAGCCGCTTGTCCTTGAACTGCAGCACGATCTTCGCGAGGCAGCCGGACACCTGATAGCTCGGCACCCCGAACAGATGCGCCTCTTTTCGGTGCCCGAGGCTGAGCGTGTAGTCGCGTGCGCCGGGCAGGTGAGCGACGACATCCTGTTTGGTCATGCCCCATTCGAGGCCTTGCCAAACCGCCGGCGTGGTCTGCCCGGCCATCGCCAAGCTGCCGACCAGCAAGCTGGGAACCAGCAAGGCGGGAACCAGAAAAATGCCTGCAAACAGCCGCGAGCGTCGCATCAGTCCTCATCCGCTGCTGTGGGTCGCCGGGCGTGTGTGCGCATCGACCGCCTTGCGGAGGGCACAACTTGCGCGTCCGGCCAGCGATACTCCGTCCGGCTTTCCCCTCGGTCGACAACCATGAAGCGAAATGCCTAAGGACGTGTTTATCTCAAATTCCGATTCTGGTCCAGCGAAAGCGGGCGGCGCCGGCGCGGGTTCTCCGTCCGGCGTGGACCAGGCAAGAGGACGCATGGCATCGACGCGCTCGGAGAGCGGCATCCCGGATCTGCACGCGATCGAGCAGGGCGAGGGTCCGCCGCTGCTGCTGCTGCACGGCTTCGGCGCCAATAGCCACACTTGGTCGAAGATTCGGGTGATGCTGAGCCTGCACCACCGCGTGTTCGCGCCCGATTTGAAAGGCTTCGGGGCTTCGCCGAAGCCGGAGGCCGGCGGCTACAGCCTGCGCGACCACGCCGACTGCGTGCTGCGTTTCATCGCGCAGCGCGGTTTGCGGGATGTGGCGATCGTCGGCCATTCCTTCGGCGGCGGGGTGGCGCTGCAAGTCGCGCTGGACCTGCGGAATCACCACGCGACCGCGCTGCGGCGGCTGGTGCTGATCGACGGCATGGCTTGGCCGCAGCCGATTCCCGCCGTGTTCCGGGTCATGCGAACGCCGGGGCTCGGCGAATTGATGATGGCCGGCATGACGCCGCGCTGGATCGTGCGCCTCGCGCTGCTGATGTGCTATTATGATCCGCGAAAAATCGAGGATGCCACCGTTGAAAGGTACGCGGCGCCGCTGCGCGAGCGCGCCGCCCGCCGCGCGCTGCTCCGCACCGTGCGCGAAACCTCGCGTTCCGAGCTCGAGGCGCTGCTGACGCGGCTCGAGGACATTGCCGCGCCGGTGACGCTGCTCTGGGGCAAGCAGGACCGGATCGTGCCGGTGGCGATCGCCACACACCTGCAGGCCGCGATCCCCGGCGCGCGGCTGATCGTGCTGGACGGTTGCGGCCACATCCCGCAGGAGGAATTCGCGGAGGGCACCCTCGCCGTGCTGCGGGAGGTGCTGTGAGCCGGGCGGACGCGGCCCCGGCATCGGACCACGCGACGGGCCACGCGACTTAGGGCGGCGTGACGAACAGCGTGGCCGGCTGCTCGAGCAATTCCTTCACCTTCTGGACGAACTCGGCCGCCACCCATCCGTCCACGATCCGGTGGTCGAACGACGAGGACAGGTTCATCATCTTGCGCAGAACGATCGCGCCGCCCAGCGCCACCGGTCGTTCGGCGATCTTGTTGACGCCGATGATGGCCACTTCGGGCGCGTTGATGATCGGCGTCGCCGCAAGCCCGCCCAAGGCGCCCAGACTGGTGACCGTGATGGTCGAGCCGGTGAGCTCCTCCGGTCGCGCGCGTCCGCGCCGCGCCGCGCTCGCCAGCCGCGCGATTTCGGCCGCCGCATCCCAGAGGTCGCGCGTTTCGGCCTGGCGCAGCACCGGGACCATCAGCCCGGCGTCGGTCTGTGTCGCGATGCCGGCGCGAATGGCGGCATGGCGGCGCAGCACGCCGTCCTGATCGTCGAAATGCGCATTGATATCGGGGTAGTCCGGCAGCGCGCGCACGAGCGCGCGGATCAGGAACGGCAACAAGGTCAGCTTCGGCCGATACTCGCCGGCATCGGCATTCAGGTGCCGGCGCAACGCCTCCAGCGCCGTCACGTCGACCTCCTCGATATACGAAAAGTGTGGAATCCGCCGCTGCACGTCCTGCAGCCGCTCGGCGATCCGGCGCCTGAGTCCGACGATGCGGATTTCGGTGACCGCGTCACGCTCGGCCTCCGGGTCCGGCTCGGCGGCGATCGGCGCGGCCCGCCGCCGAGCGCCGGCGGCCATGCAGGCATCGAGATCCGTGTGCAGGATGCGCCCGCCCGGGCCGCTGCCGCGGACCGATTGCAGCGGAATCCCGAGCGCCGCGGCACGGCGGCGCACCGCTGGCGCCGCGGTTGCCTTGGCCGCCGCTTCCGCCGGGCTGGGTGATGGCTCGGGCGGCGGAGTTGGGCGAGGCGTCGGCTCCGCCCGCCCGGCAGGTTCCGGCGCGACCGTCTCCCGCGCCGCCGCGGGCTTGGTCCGGACGCCGACCTTGGCGCTGACCTCGAACACGGCGAGCGAGGCTCCGACAGGCCGCCGGTCGCCAGGTTCGCCGTGCAGTTGTACGACCTTGCCGGCAACCGGCGAGGGGATCTCGACCGTCGCCTTGTCCGTCATCAGGTCGACCAGCGGCTGATCCTCGGCGATGGTATCGCCGACCGCGACGTGCCAGGCGGCGATCTCCGCCTCCGTCATGCCCTCGCCGATATCCGGCAGCTTGAACACGTATTTGGCCATGGTCAGGCTTCCAGCACCTGGCGCAGCGCCCGCGCAACGCGCTCGGGCCCCGGAAAGTAGCGCCACTCGAACGCGTACGGGTACGGCGT
Source organism: uncultured Alphaproteobacteria bacterium (assembly GCA_963761015.1). GTDB lineage: Bacteria > Pseudomonadota > Alphaproteobacteria > Acetobacterales > Acetobacteraceae > CAVXFL01. The sequence continues at coordinate 660,788 of CAVXFL010000009.1, read as the reverse complement.
GTCCCAGCCGGTCACGCGCATGATCGGCGCCTCCAGGTGATAGAAGCAGTGCTCCTGCACCAGCGCCGACAGCTCGGCGCCGTAGCCGCTGGTGCGCGTCGCCTCGTGCGCGATCACGCAGCGGCCGGTCTTTTCCACCGAGCCGGTGATCGTCTCGATGTCCACCGGGAGCAAGGTGCGCAGGTCGATCACCTCGGCGTCGATCCCGCTCTCCTCTGCCGCCGCGTCGGCGACATAAACCATAGTGCCGTAGGCGAGCACCGTGACATCCTCGCCCGGGCGCACGATCGCCGCCTTGCCGAGCGGCACGCTGTAATGGCCGGCCGGCACCTCGCTTTCCGGGCGCTTCGCCCACGGCACCAGCGGCTGGTCGTGATGGCCGGCGAACGGGCCGTTGTAGAGCCGCTTCGGCTCGAAGAAGACCACCGGGTCGTCGTCCTCGATCGCGCTGATCAGCAGACCTTTCGCGTCATAGGGGTTGGACGGAATGACCGTTTTGAGCCCGGCGACATGGGTGAAAATCCCCTCCGGGCTCTGGCTGTGCGTCTGGCCCCCGAAAATGCCGCCGCCATACGGCGCCCGCAGCGTCAGCGGCACCCACCATTCGCCGCCCGAGCGATAGCGCAGGCGCGCGGCGGTGGAGATGAGCTGGTCCATCGCGGGATAGATGTAATCGGCGAACTGCACCTCGATCACCGGCCGCAGCCCGTACACGCCCATGCCGATCGCAACCCCGGCGATGCCGCCCTCGGCGATCGGCGAATCGAACACGCGGGTGCGGCCGTATTTCTTTTGCAGCCCCTCGGTGCAGCGGAACACGCCGCCGAAATAGCCGACATCCTCGCCGAAAATGATCGTGTCGGGATCGCGCTCCAGCATCACGTCCATCGCCGAATTGAGCGCCTGGACCATGGTCATGGTGGGCATGGGTCAGAAATCCGCTTCCGCCTCCTGCCGCTGGCGCGCGAGGTGCCACGGCATGTCCTTGAACACGTCCTCGAACATCGTGCGTGGGTCGGGCGCGGGGCCCTCGGCGAGCGTGCCGTGGCTTTCCGCCTCGCGCGCCGCCTCGCGCACGCGCTTGGTGGCGTCGGCCTCGAGCGCCCGATGCTGGTCCTCCGACCAAGCGCCGCGCACGACGAGGTGCTGGCGCAGCCGGTCGATCGGGTCGCCGAGCGGCCATTTGGCCCGCTCCTCCTTCGCGCGGTAGCGGCTCGGATCGTCGCTCGTCGAGTGCGCTTCGGCGCGGTAGGTGAACAGTTCGATCAGGGTGGGCCCGCCGTTCCGTCTGGCCCGCTCCGCCGCCCAGCGCGTGACCGCGAAGGCGGCCAGGAAATCGTTGCCGTCGGCCCGCAAGGTCGGGATGCCGTAGCCGATGCCGCGCGAGGCGAAGGTCGAACGCTCGCCGCCCGCCACGCCCTGAAAATCCGAGATCGCCCACTGGTTGTTGACGATCATCAGCAACACCGGGGCCTGGTAGACCGAGGCGAAGGTCAGCGCGTGATGGAAATCGCCCTCGGCCGTCGCGCCCTCGCCGATCCAGGCGGCGGCGATCCGGGTGTCCCCCTTCAGCGCCGAGGCCATCGCCCACCCGACCGCCTGCGGAAACTGCGTGCCGAGATTGCCGGCCAGCGAGAAGAACCCGGCGTCGCGGCTGGAATAGAGCACCGGCATCTGCCGCCCCTTCAGCCGGTCGCGCGCGTTGGAGAAGACCTGGCACATCATGTCGAGCAGCGGCCACTCGCGCGCCATCAGGATGCCCGGCTGGCGATAGGTCGGGAACAGCATGTCGGTCCGGTCGAGCGCCATGGTGGGCGCGACCGCCACCGCCTCCTCGCCGGTCGATTTCATGTAGAAGGAGGTCTTGCCCTGCCGCTGCGCCAGCAGCATCCGCTCGTCATAGGCGCGCGTGAGCAGCATCGCGCCGAGGGCGTTTTGCAGCACCTCGGGTGGCAGTTGCGGGTCCCACTCGCCGACCGCCGCGCCCTGCTCGTCGAGCACGCGGATCAGCGATTCCGCGAGCGGCCGGGTCTCCGCGGGCGGGGTCATGGGATCGGGGCGCGGCGCGGCACCGGCGGCGGGGATGCGCAGGTAGGAAAAATCCACCTTGTCGCCCGGCCGGAACCGCGGCTCGGGGATGTGCAGTTTAAGCCCGGACGCCTCCGTCATCGCCGCGGCACTCCCAGCTTACGTCCCAGCTCTCACTGCCAAGCTCAACCGCCCAGCGTGGCGCAAGTTGCCGCCGCGGCCATGCCGATCCGCGGGACCAAGCCGGAAACCGGCCAGCTCGCGCCATGGCTCTACGATTCGTAGAGCGACTCAGCCGCTATAGCGGTAAAGGCCGCCACGGCGCGCTGCGTCCCGCTCGGTCGAGGCCACCGAAATTGCTCCCACGCGGTCCGCAGCCTTTTCGATCGATCCGACACGGCCCGAAAGGTCGGTGCAAGTGCGAGACTCAAGCGGCCCCAACGCCGGATCTGCCAATCGCCCCCGGCGTCACCTCCAGGTGCGATACCAGCGGCACACCACTGGACCACGGAAGTACGGACGCCAACACCGACGCCAGCGGTACAATTGCGGACGGTGCCACCAGCAATGGCCGCGGCGACAAACCCAGTAGACTTTCTGGATCGGGGCCGTGGCGCTGGTGCTGGAATAGGGTAACGGGACCGGCCCCGCGTTCGCGAACTGTGCGCCGGCAACGCCCGCAAGAAGCAAAACAGCGAACAGGATCCCTCGCATGGACAACTCCCATCCCGGTTCATTCCGCTGGAACCATATTGCCACGGTTTCTAAATCTCTAAAAGACTTGCAATTTTTAAATCGCTCTCGCGCCGCGTGTTCGCGGTCGATTCCTGAGCTCCGATGCCGGGATGCGGAACAAGTTCGGCCCTGCGCATGGTCACACTTGGCCTACGTGCTGCGCGGTTGGTGCCGACGCTCGGACTTGAACCGAGGGCCTACTGATTACAAATCAGTTGCTCGGCGACTCCCGGCTGTTCTCATGCACCCTCATACCCGCTTATATGCTTCGGATAACCACTTGAGAATGCCCCATATGGTGTGCTATTAGGCATCATTGCAACAACATGGTCCCCTATGAGAGGCCATGTCATCGCGCCTCCGGTGATGCCTAATTGATGCCTAGGGAGCTTACGATGCCTGACACGCGACCGCTTACTCCGGCGCTGTTGCGCCACATCAAGCCGCCCGAGCAGGGGCAGGTAGAGATTGCAGACGGCGGTTGTCGAGGGCTGCGCCTGCGGGTGAGCCAAGGCGGGACCGCAACGTGGGTGCTCGGCTGCCGGGACAGCACGGGCCGTGCGCGACGCTTCGGGCTCGGGGAATACCCAACCGTTGGGCTGAGCGAGGCGCGGGAGCTGGCACGCCGACGGCGGCAAGAGGTTAAGGCCGGAGCCGATCCGATTGCTGCGGCCAAGGCGAAGCGGCAGCAGGCGAGCGATGCCAAGGCGGGCATCGGCACGCTCAGCGCCGTGCTGGACGCGTACGCGCGCTTAGAAGGACACAAGCGGCGCACCTGGCCGGAGATGCGCCGGCGCATCGAAGATGTCTTCGGCGCGCTCCTGGACCGTCCCGGCGCCGATCTGACCGGGCCAGCCATTCAGACGATTGCGGATGCGCATGCGAGCCGCAGCAGTGCGAATGCCGCGGTGCGCTACCTGCGGCCGATCCTGCGTTGGGCGGAGAAGCGCAACCTGGTGCCACGCGGGATCGGGCGGGAACTTGATCCCGGCGCACCGTCCGACAAGCGCGGGCGCGTTCTACAGGATGCAGAGCTGCAACGGCTGGTGAGCGCGCTTGAAATGCAGCCGGGCGATCCGCATTCGCGATGTCTGCAATTCATCTTGTGGACCGCGGCCCGGCTTTCCGAAGCCGCCGGGGCAACCTGGGGCGAAATTGAGCTTGAAGCGGGCGCTTGGACAATTCCCGCCGAGCGGCACAAGTCGGGGCGCGGGCATAGGGTCGTGCTGCCTCGGCAGGCCACGGCGGCGCTGAGCGAGTGGGCGGGCGGCGGTAAGCCGGCGGCAGATGCGCACGTGTTCGCAACGCGCTCGGGCAAGCCGATCGGCAATTGGGACCGCGCCACCAAGCGATTGCAGGAGGTGAGTGAAACGAACGGCTGGCAGCGCCATGACCTGCGCCGCACCGTGGCGACGCTGGCCGGGCGGTTAGGGTATTTGCCGCACGCGATTGAGGCGTTGCTAGGCCACCTGATCGGCAGCAGCACGGGCGACCTGAACGCCACGCTCGCGAGCACGTATAATCGCAGCCGGTACGAGCGCGAGGCGGGCGAGGCGTTGCAGGGTGTGGCGGATGAGCTGGACCGCATCGGCAAAGGTGAGGGCGCGAACGTCGTCCGGCTCCGGGCATGACGTGAAGCTAGGCGCAGCGGGCCAGCACAGTCATCGGATACCCCTATGCCCCGCCGCAAGCGCGCCCTAAAAAAGATTGCTTTAGCGGACGCAAGCGAGACCGAAGGGCTGCGTTCGGTTATCCGCGAGAAGATACGAGGCCGCGGCAGCGCGTTCGCTCGCTTGTCAGACCAGCAGCGCGAGGAACTGGTGAACGCCCTCGTTCGCGCCGTGGGTTTTGCGAAGGCCGGGCTAAGCGACATTACGGCAGGCAAGCAGGCCAAGCCGGCCGCTTGGATGCTGGACATCTTCGTCAAGGACGTATGTGACGCGTTGCGAGCCGTGGGCGTGCCCGTGTTGATGGACGCCACCGCCGAGTTCTCTCACGCCCAGTCGTTTGCCAAGGAACTCGCGGAAGCCGCGGGGTTGCAGGGTCACGGCAAGGGCGTCGGCAACCTGTTCAAGCAAATGCAGCGCGCCCGGAAGATCGAGAAGAACGGCTAGCAGAGCCCCGCGGCCTTCTCTCGCGCGCGACCCGTGCCACGGGGACGATGTTCCTCTTCGGTAAAACCGAACTGGCACCGATGAGCCGCTGCCCACTTACGAAACGCGTTAGATAAGTATACTAACTGGCTCCATACTACTCATCGAGCCAACCCAGATGCCTTCCAGCCCCCTCACCCTCACGGACGCGCCCCTTGAGCAACGCGTCAAGGGCGTGCTCGTCGATATGCTCGGCCTACGCGGGAGCAACCTTGATGAGACATTAGCTCGGCTCGCCGGTGATGCGCTCATCGACATCAATTCGGTCGGTACACTTACCGGATTGAGCGGGTCCAACATCTATCGGCGCATCAAGGATGCTGGCGACCTGTTCCCCCGGCCAATTCGGGTGGACGGCCGCTCGCTCTGGCTTCTGTCGGAGGTCCGGCGGTGGATAGAAATGCAGGTGACAAGCTACCGGACCCAGAAAGTCGCTGCCTGAAATAAAAAGCGCCGGCCCGTTCGGAGGGGTGCGGCCGGCGCTGAATTGAAGGTTTGTCAAATGATAAATAATCTCACCCCCCAAAGTGCGCAAGCTGTTGATCCGTCGCAGATCATTGCCGAAAGCTCCCCGAGCAGGGGCGTTGATTTCATCCTTCGCCGGATCGGCCCTACCACCTTGGTCAGTATCCATCCCGATAACGGTATCGTCGCCGGGCGCTGGCTTGACAAACAAACACTGGCGGCCGCTGCCGATTGGGCTGAACGGAAGAACACGGCAGGCAGCAATATCTATTACACCGTGAACTTGCCGCGTATTGGCATGGCGAAGAAACCCCGCAAGGACGACATCGAAGCAATCCGGGGCGTCTATGCCGACGTGGATGCTAAGGACGGCCGGACGATGGAGCAGGCGTTTGCTGCAATACAGCCGCTTCCGGCACCGTCGCTTTTAATCATGTCGGGCGGCGGCTTCCAGTCGATTTGGCTATTCGACAGACCTGAGGCGGTTACGCCCGATGCTGTAGCGTGCGCCGAAGCAATGGGGGCGCGTATCGCCGAGGTAACGGGCGGCGACCCGGTGAAGAACATCGACCGCATCTTGCGCGTGCCGGACACGGTGAACTGGCCCGACGCGCGCAAGCGCGCGGCCGGGCGCCAGCCCAGTTTAGCCACTGTTTTAATCGGTGCGGATGACACCGTGCGGTGCTATCCCGCTGCTGCGCTCAACTCCGCTCTCGGCAGCCTGGAAATCACTACTGTCGTAAATTCGGCGGAGGTGATCGCCTTCCCCGGAACCCCACCAACTCTTTCCGGACGCGCTTCAAGTCTCAATGCAGCAGCCCGAGCGGGCCTTGAACCCGACTGGTTCGACGCACAACCAAGCGCGAAGAAGAACCATTTTCTCCGCGCCATAGCCGGGCACCTTAAGGCTCTGGCGGACGCAGAAAGGCCGGAGTGGCTGAAATACTTGTTCGCCTTTGCAGACGCGGAGCACCGCGGAGCGCACGAAGCTCGGGAAATCGCGCTGGTGTGGTGCAAGACCAGCAGCCGCTTCAAGAGTGAGGGCGATTTCAACCGAGATTGGAACTCGTACCGCCCGAAGCACGATGGGATCACGGTTGGCACGCTGATCCGTGCCGCCACGGAAGCCGGGTTCGACACAGGTCCGTGGCGTGACCTGGCGGCAGCATCACAGGGCGGGGGCGCAAGCCTTACGGTAGGGGAAAACGACGGCGGACACGAGGCCGCCGGCCCTACGATAGGGCTTGTTGCCCCTACCGTAGGGATAAGCTCAGTCAGTCGCGGCGCTCCGCTGACTCAAATGCCCAAGCTTATGACGGAGCAGGACGCAGAGGCACATCTGAACGCGCGCATATTCAAGGCCGCGAATTGGGGCGGCAAGCCGTGTTACGGCGCCTTCAACCCGGACAACTCGGTGCGTTATCTGCGACCTGACGACCTGCCGACCCTGCTCGCGGGCCATGTCGTCATGGTGCCGGACGGCAAGGGTGGCGCGAAGCATGTTCCGGCGCACGCCTGGTGGACGAGTAGCGCGTCGAAAGTCGTGTATGACAGGGTGCTCTACGACCCGGAGAACAAGCACATTCGGCCGGGTGAGGTGGTGCTGACCACCTGGCAGGGGTTCGCCATCAAGCCCGCTAAGGGAAGCTGGAAACGGATGCGCCGGCACATTTGGAAGGTGTTGTGCGGCGGCAATCCGGCGGCCTTCAAATACTTGATCCGCTGGCTGGCGCACCGCGTGCAGCACCCTGGCGCGAACCCCGAAGTAATGGTGGTGCTGCGCTCCAGCCGCGAGGGCGTGGGCAAGTCCTCCCTCGGGCAATGGCTGCTCCGCATCTTCGGCCAGCACGGGCAGGAGATCGCCGACATCAATCACGTGCTCGGCGCGTTTAACGATGCGCTCGACGGCGCGAGCTTCGTTCTCATTGAGGAAGCGGTATTTCCCGGCGACCATCGCTCATCGGGAATGCTGAAAGCGATGCTGACGGCGCCGACGCTGCTCATCAACCCGAAGGGGCGACCGGCCTACAACATTCCGCACTGTATCGGCTTCATGATGACGACGAACGGGGAGTGGGCGATCCCCGCGGGCGCCGCCGCGCGGCGCTTTTTCATGCTCGATGTGATGGGCGATCCGCAGCCGCGAAGCTACTTCGAGGCGCTATGGCATGAGGCGGACAACGGCGGGATCGCGGCGATGCTGCATGATCTCCTCCGGGTCGATCTCTCGAACTTTAGCCCACGCGCCGTGCCGATCACGGCCGCGCTGGTGGAGCAGCAGCGGCGTTCCACGGATGATATTACGCAGTGGATCACCGATGCGGTTGTGAACGGCGAAATTATCTTCGGCATGAAGGGCGGCGGCTTCAACCAACCTTTGCCTTCGAGTCAATTGTACAGCGCCTATCTGGACTGGGCCAATTCGCAAGGAATCCGGCGGCCGAAAGCCGGCCGCCTGTTCGGTCGCGCGCTCGGCGAGCTTAAGCTTGCGCACAGCGCGAGTAACAGTCCGCGCAAGTGGACGATACCCGACCCGGCAACCCTGCTCGCCGCGGCGGAGCGGCGGGCCGGTATCAGGAACCCCGGCCCGTGAGCGCGGCCGGCCTGAGCCGCCCGATGGGCGTTGTGGGCGTTGAATGGGCGTTGAATTTGACGCCAACGCCCAAGCAAAGATCGAGATATATCGTATATCTTTTTCATTATTGGGCGTATGGGCGTTAAAAATAGAAATTGGTTGGGTATCATGCCATCCTTCCACGCTGGCCGGCGCGCGCGTGCCGCGCCCCACGAAGTTAGATCGTCAACGCCCACGCCCAAACGGGCAAAAATCCTAAGGATTTCTGCCAGTTTTCGTTAGGCGTTGAACTGCGCCCGTCAACGCCCAAGCAACGGCAGTCTACGCTGTATGATGCCCGAACCCGAAAGCAATGGTGAATAGCGATGCCAGGACTAAAGAATGAGTATGCGCCGTTTCCGACACGGGAGGCGCTTGAGGCTGCCCACGAGGAAGCTGCCAGAGTTGGCCCGCGGCCGGGCATTCTGGCCGCGAGCTTGTTGCCGCCGCTAGTCTACAGCAACGATGTGGTCGCGGCCTTCGCTTGCCTTCCGACCCAGTATTATTGTGATGATTGGGCAGAGGTTCCGTTGGAGCAAATCGACCGTAGAGCGCCTTGGCGACGCATAGATACCGGCATTGTCAATTTCATTCGTGGTCTAGATTCCTCTTGGTCCGCCCCTATCCACCCGGAAGCTCGGCTGCGAGGCCCCCCTTCAAGGGATGGAAGGCAGTCATGCTCGGTAATCAAACGTACGGAGTGGTTACGGAACACATCTTGGTCTCCGGCAAATCTCGCAGGCCAGTCCGGTTCGACGATCTCAACCACGCAATTCGCAAACTCCAAGCCGTCGTTGATGCTGAGGGCATGCCGCACCGCGGCCATTTCTGGGACCCGCCAATACCCGATCTACTAGACAGTGTGTGGGAGCCCGATCCTTCCTGTCAGAACCAAATTCTGTGGCGCGAGCGAAAGTGGCACATAGAGCGGCATCAGAGTGATATTTTTGTCAGGCGCAGAGCGACTTATGTTATCGACCCTGTTACTCGGCGATGCCGTTCTTTCCCTACCATGCACGCTGCTAAGCATTATTGTGTATATGCCGCACCTGATTGCCGATAGCATCAGCTTCTTCGAGCGCGTGACGCGGTAGCGTGCAGCCAGGGCCCCAGCCCCCCGCCCACGCTTTACTGCCTCGGCCCTGCGATGGGCGTTGCCACCCCCTCATGATAGAACGCATCGTGCGCCGTTGCGCCGAGGCCGGTCGTGTAGCTGCCCTCGGGCTCTTGCTCAGGCTCGGCAACCACTTCGGTCCCGGAGTTGCCGGCGCAAGCCGGCACTCGACACGCTCGGGTAGATCGCTTGGCGCCTCACCTTCGATCACCGGACCGTCCGCCGCCGTCATGCCGAGCGTCTGAGTGCGCCCCCCGGAGAAACAGAAGTTCACCACAAACGGCGCCCCCTCGCTCGCTCCGGCTCCCTTGGTCGGCGCGTAGCCGCCAACTCCGCCGATCTTGGCCCGCACCTCGGCGGCGCGGAGCTGTGCCGATGATAGCGACGCCACGGCGAGGCGCTGGTTATCCTGCTCCGCGGCGTCCGCCTGCCGTTCGAGCCGCGCATGCACCTTGCGCAGATCGGCGACGATGGCGGTCAGCGCGACGAATGCCGAGGGATCGCCCGCCTCGGCAGCCGCCATCACTTGCGCCCGCTGCTCCGCGGCATCGCGGCCTTTGTTGGCCGCGTCCACAAGGGCTTTGGCCGGGGCAACGATGTGCGCGTGACGATGACGCAGAACCGAGGTGCGGGCGACTCCGAGCCGGTCAGCTACCGCCTGATCGGAGGCGCCGGCGGCAATCATCTCGGTCGCGATGCGCGCTTTTTCGGTGGATTTGCAAATAGAACAGGGGCGACCGGCCATGTAAAGCTCCAACCAAGCGCGTGAGCGGTATTATGTCTGAATTGTCGCGTATTTGGAAGGCGGCGCGTGCGAAATGTGTCGGCACGGGCGTCGCGTTTCGGTCGCTCCTTGACTGGCAAGCGTTCAGCTCCGATCCTTTCAGGCTTGGCACTAACCATTTCGTAACCCAATTTCAGTCTTGATCCTTACAAGCTTAACGCTGGAGAGCATCGTGAATACCCTTGTTTTGCGGGCGACAATCGCCGCTGCGGCGGTGGCGTTGCTTGCCCTGAGCCCGGTTGCCGAGCGGACCGCACTCGCGAACCCCCCAAACGGGACATGTTCCGGTGATACGCCCGTATGGGTGAACACCCGGACGCACGTGTATCACTTTCAAGGAGAACGGTACTTTGGAAACACTCGGTACGGGAGATTCATGTGCGAGCCCGACGCCGATCGTGAAGGCGACCGGCCAACACGAAACGGCCAGTAGGAGGTTTGCAGACAAGCCCATCTTCTGCCGGGCAGTGGCCGCTCTTGGCGCAGTTGCGGTTTCATGTTGCGCCTATCCCCCATCGGCATCGCAGTATGAGAGCTTTACCGAGAGGGCGGCAGCGGAGCCGGCCGAGGTGCACGACAGCTCATGCGCGAGGTGGCGCAGGGCGCGCGACGCGATGGTCAATATGTTCCTCGTCCGTGGCGACATCAATGGCGCGCGCCACGCCGACGACTGGATGTTACAGCAGGCGCACGCCGGGACAAACGGGCACCTGATGGATGCGATCCAGTACATGGATGCCGGCAACCCGCAGGTTGCGGCGCAGCACTTGGCGGCCGCGCACGCGTTTCTTCCTGACGATGTTATGGGGCAATTCGGCATCGACGCTTCCCGGGAATATCTGGGTTCAGCAGCTCGACGAGCGGGGTCGGTCACGGACGGTGGGCGGCGCTTTGCAAATCACGCCCAATCGAATTGCCTTGCTCTTGAACCAGACGACCGACCCGCGTCGCTTTGTGGAGACAGAAATGGCGCTGCACCCGCCCTCGAATGGAGCCAGCGAACGGGCCGGTCATGCAGGGCGTCTTGTATTTATAGTTCCGAGCCCGCCGTTACCGGCCGAGCAGCGATGTTGACCGCTTAGCGATCAGACTACCTCGCGGCTAGCGCCAGCGTCCCGAGATGCGTCGAGATTCCAGCTCGGCCCGATGCTCGGCAGCGGCAGCACGGTGCGGAATAGACGATTTCCTCAGGGGGAATATGGCTGCCGAAGCGGCCGCGCATCATGATAGTTTAGCACGGTAGCTCCGGGCAACGGCGGCCGGAATAACGGCCCCGGCAGAAGGTGAACGAAATCCCCAATCTGCCGGGCATATGAGTGCGCGGGCTAGACGCGCGGGGACGCCCCACCCGCCTGGACAGCTCCCCCCGCCGGGTGCCCTGAAGCGGTTGTCCCACGTGATGAGCTACGCTGAATTGATTCCGTGCCTCTTCGTGAAACTCGCGCCTTGGCTGCCGCCGATCCTTTCACGACCGACGTTAATTATTCCTTTGCCAACCCTGTAGTTTGGTGACACGCGATAAACGCGGGAGGGCGTGTGAATGTCATCTCAAACGTAACCAGCCGCCGAGGAGACTGCGGTTGAACGCGTTGTGACGGCTAGAGATGGTGATAATGGCGAAGGTTGTTCCAGTGGGCAAATTCGGCAGGCTTTTCGCTCTGTCCATTGGCTTTGCCATTTTGAATGCCTCTGCGTGCACGCGATGTCGTTCGAGATTCAGTCAACCGGAGGAAATTGCAATACGTGTTCTTGGATTGCCGCGTCTGGTGAGATTATTGCCTCAACCCCTGATGAATTCAGATTATTTAGTTCAAACAACCCCGGCCAGGACATTGTGGACCTATCCTCGACCGGAGGCAGCGTTTCCGCCGCTATGAAGCTGGGTAGGGAATTCAGACGACGCGGAATCATCACTGCGGTTGGCGCGGGCGTAAATACGCCGGGGACCCCATTTACTCACCAGTCAGTAATATAGGCGACACTTGGCGCCTTGAAAAATGACCGTATCAACTGCGGCGCGCGCTTGATGGCGCTGAGTTGTGCCTCGATCCTGGCCTGCAGCTTTTCGCCGCGCCGCAGGGTCGCTCTGGCCACGCCGGTGCGCTTCACGTGGCTCCATACCAGTTCATCGGGGTTCAGTTCAGGCGCATAGCCGGGAAGAAAATGCAGCGTCAGCATGCCTTTCATGGAGGCAACATAGGTCTTCACCAGCGTGGTCTTGTGCGCGGGAAGTCCGTCGAGCACCAAATGCAACGGCTTCGAACGACGCCGCATCATTCGGCGCAGCAGCTCGACAAACAACTCTGCGTTCAGCCCGCCCTGGTAGGTGCAATACCAGAACCCACCCCGAGCGTTCACCGCGGAGGCCGCACTGATCGATTGCCGCTGGCCAGGGCGTTCGACCACGGGCGTCTGACCCTTCTTGGCCCAGGTCTTGCCATGCACGCTATCGGCACGAAAGCCCGACTCGTCCCAGAAATACACCTCACCGCCCGAGGCTTTTGCTTGTCTGGCAATGGCAGGATACCGTTCGCGCCGCCACGCCTCGATCGCTTCAGGATCGCGCTGGTAAGCGCGTTGCAGCGGCTTCTGCGGTGTCAGTCCCAGCTTCGCGAGCAGTTCTCCCACCGCCGTCACGCCAAGCCGAATGGCGAATTTCCGTTCGATCAGCTCGGCCACCAACGACCGCGTCCACAATCCGAAATCCAGGCCATACTGACGCGGATCGCGACCATTGATCCAGCGGAACACCTGTTGCTCCTGATGCGGCGTCAGACTGCGTGGCCGGCCCGTCGCCGGCCTGGAGCGCAGTGCTCGCAGTCCCATACCCGGCTTTGCCGCCGCGTTCAGCCATCGGTAGATCGTCGTGCGATTGAAGCCGTACGAAGCCACCACCAATCACGGACGCTCGCCGTCCCGCACTCGCTCGACTGCCATCAATCGAATGGTCTCCAACGTCCGATGATCTAACCCGCGTCCGTCCTGCTTCATCCCGCCGCTATAGCACCGATCGCAACTCTGTACAACAGGAACGTCGTCTTAATTCCCGACTGGTGAGTAAAGAGATAGAGCCGGCTAGTTGCCTTTCTGCGTGTGTCCTCGCATTCGCGGGCGGGAAATATAGATATTACCAAAAGCCACTCGGCCTAAATTTCTCGGATACAACGAAGAACAGATTGGGGGTACATCAGTTCTTTGTGTCCGCCGATGCGATGAAGAGCAAATTGCCTTGAGTGCCAATGCCGCAAGAAGCTTCGGGATAGAAATGGCCCAGGTCGTGCTTGGTGTAGAAATGGCATTTCTTGCAGAAATGGACATAGACCCGCTTTTGCTGACACTGGCCAGCAGCACTTCGTCGTCCGACATACATGTTTTCAGCGAATTGGAAGCTTTCCGGTTCAAGCTTGCCTTGCCCGAAAATAGGGAGCCGGAATGGGAATTTAAATTTCTACGGTCGGGGTTGTATGCTGCCGGGCACGGCTCTTCATACGATGTTGCCGTTTGGTGTCCCTCCCAAAGGGCTTCTGGGTTGTCAATCGCAGTGAATTTCAACGCACCCCAAAGCTTTGGCAAAGATAGAGTTACCCGCTATCAATACTATCTGGTGCGAAATGGCAGCAAAAACGACGATCGCAGAGTTCGAATTTCTGTACAACAATTCAACCGGATAGGGGGACATGTTTGGCTTCGATTTAAGATCGATGGTGATGCCTTGAATATAGTTCGATCTGGGACTGCGTTCCACTTAGAATCCGACGCCCCTCGTGTTGATCAGATTTTACCTGGGGGGCAATGAACCTCGACGCTCGCACGGTGCCGATCTTATTCAGGACCTGCGTTCGGCCCTGAGCCAACGCGCGATCGAAATTCCGAAATGCTATTGGCATATGAGCGCCCGGCCTAGCGGACGGCCCTCGTCCCCACCCGCCTGGACAGGTCTCCCCGCCGGGGTGCCCCGAGCCGCGTGGCCGCAAGCAAGCTACTGAGGTGCCGAGCCGCGGCTGCAAGCGCCGCTTCCCCAACTCCAGCGGCTACCTGGCCAACTGCATCCGCTATGCGGAGACCCGGCTGCCGAGATCAAGCTGCGGGCGCTGCTGTCCAGGGCGGCGGGGCACATGGCCGGCCGAGCCAAGAATGCGGACGCGTGCCGGGCCGAGACACGGGCAATCAACCGGCTGCTGGCCGAGACGGGGCGCGAGCGCGCGACCACGTTGCGCGAGTTGGCGGAACAACTCTCGCATTCGTGGAGAATTCCCGCGTCTATACCTATCCCGTAACGCGAAAGGCACCTGCCAAATGGCATCCAAGAGTAGCATCATCGTGCGCATCCCGACCAATCCCGGCGCCGCGGCGCTCCGCACCCGCCTCGCTCACCTGCAAGTCGCGGTCGAAGTATCCCTTATCGCGATCGAGGTTGCCAAAGATGATGCAGAGGCGATTGAGGCGGTGCGATCCGTGTTTACGCCAGCGCCGACGTGATACAGCGCCCCGACTTGCCCGATACACGGCTGCCCTAACCGCGATCGTGGCCCAGCATCCCGAGCTGGTCGATTACGTGGTCACCCGCCCAGAGGGGCGCGAGTATCTGGCCAGCCTGCCTGACCTGTCCGACTTGCCCGAGGGCCTGGCCGCCCTGGCCCGGTCTATGGCCAACTGACCGGGGTCGCCTCGGGCGGCTCTCCGTCCGGGGCGCGCCTTCTGCCCGCTTGCAAGCCGCCCTAGCCGCTTTGGTCCCGCGTCCGCGGGATCGTGGGCGGCTGCAAGGGCGGCTTTGCCATTACAACGAAGTCCGACCGCTCCAAATGCCTGACCGGCCGCTCGGCGGTGATCCGCGCCATTAGCTCATCGCCATGATGCACGCGCTTGCGGCCGTCGAAGCGGAGCGCGAAGGCGAGCGCATCGGCGATTTCGTCCGTGGTGGCGGGGCGGAGCAAGCGGTCATCCGACATGCGGTGAGCGTAGCCGGCTCGGCAGAACGGAGCAAGAACATCGTTGCTGACCGGCCGGCCATCACCCCGCTGATGATGGCCTAGCCGATGCCTAATCACGCCTGACGGCTTGCTGGCCGACCGCCTATGATACTGTGAGTCCTTGATTTTGCTTGGTGCCGACGCTCGGACTTGAACCGAGGGCCTACTGATTACGAATCAGTTGCTCTACCGCTGAGCTACGTCGGCATCTCAAGAACCTGGTCGGGTTCGCGGCTGGCTTGGTCTCCGCATGCTGCCGTCTCGGCCGCCGGCCCTGTATACCCGGAGCGCGGCGATGGCGCCAGCTTCCGCCTGCTGTCCCGACCCTGCTGTTCCGGCCCTGCCGTCGCGGCGGGCAGCCAAGCCGAATGCGGGTCAGCTCGCGGCGGGGACCCCGGCTTCCGCGAGCGCGGCGGATTGGCGCGCGGCCAGGGAAGCGGTGTCGAAATCGGCGATCAGACCCTGGAACATGCGATGCCAGTTCAGCTCGGCGCGCAGCCGCACGAAGACGCTGCCCAGCCCGATCGCCGAGCGGTCCATCAGCACGAACTCGCGCGGCGGACGCACACCCCCGGTTCGCTGCAAACCCGCATGCACCCGCTCCGCCACCTCGCGGCCGAATTGCGGGTCGTCGGCCTCCTGAATGCGGCGCACGCGGTCCTCGATCAGCGGCTCGTAGAGAAACTTCGCCCACTCGTTCAGAACCGCCATCTTCTCCTTGGTGATGTCGGCGAAACCCCAGCTCGTATAGGCGTGGTGCGCCTTGGCCTCGTCGTGGTCGCGCACCGCCTCGTACAGGTCGATCACGCCGCGCACGAAATGCGCCTGGAACACGCGGATGGCGCCGAAGTCCAACAGGTTCAGGCCGGCGTCCGGCCGCACCTGATAGTTGCCCAGATGCGGGTCGCCGTGGATCACGCCGTAGCGGTAGAACGGCACGTACCAGGCGCGGAACAGCGCCTCGGCGATGCCGTTGCGCTCCTCCTGCGGCGGGTTCTCCTTCACGCGCTGCATCAGCGGACGGCCGTCGAGCCAGGTCATGGTCAGCAGCCGCCGCGAGCACAGCCCCGCGATCGGCTGCGGCACGTGCACGCTCGGTTCGCGCGCGAGCATCAGCCGGTAGAGGCGCATATGCGCCGCCTCGCGCAGGTAATCGAGTTCCTCGCGCAGCCGCTCGGCCAGTTCGGTATAGATGTCCTCGTGCTGAATGGCGTTGTCGAGCCGCCGGTACACCGCCATCGCCATGCGCAGCTGGCGCAGATCGGCCTCCACCGTGCTCGCCATGTCCGGATATTGCAGCTTGCAGGCGACCTCGGTGCCATCCGGCAGCCTGGCGCGGTGAACTTGGCCGAGGCTCGCCGCCGCCGCCGCCTCGTGGGCGAAGCTGGCGAAGCGGGATCGCCAGTCCGGCCCCAGCTCCGTCGCCATGCGGCGGGACACGAAGGCCCAGCCCATCGGCGGCGCGTTGGCCTGTAATTCGGCCAATTCGGCGGCATATTCGGCCGGCAGCGCGTCCGGCACCGTGGACAGAAACTGCGCCACCTTCATCAGCGGGCCCTTCAGCCCGCCGAGCACCGTTTTCAGATCCTCGGCATGCGCCGCGCGGTCGGGGCGCATGCCGAGCACGCGCTCCCCGGCCATGCGCGCGGCGATGCCGCCGACCGCGCCGGATGTGCGCGCAAGTCGCCTGATTTCGCCGAACAGGGTGGAGCGGTCCTCGCGCCGGTCGCGAACGTCCGACATCTCAGATCTGCGCCTCCAACTCGCCGATGAAGCCGGCGATCACGTCCAGCCCCTTCTTCCAGAAGCCCGGATCGGACGCGTCCAGCCCGAACGGGGCCAGCAGCTCCTTGTGCCGGCGCGTTCCCCCGGCCCGCAGCATGTCCAGGTATTTCGCCTGGAACCCCTTATGCCCGTCCTGGAACACGGCATAGAGGGCGTTCACCAGGCAATCCCCGAACGCATACGCATACACATAGAACGGTGTGTGAATAAAGTGGGGTATGTAGGACCAGAACACCCGGTATTCGGGCGAAAAATCGAACACCGGCCCGAGGCTCTCGGTCTGCGCCTGCATCCAGATTTCCCCGATGCGCTCGGGCAGCAGCTCGCCGGAACGGCGCTCGTCGTGCAGCAGGGTTTCGAAACGATAGAACGCGGTCTGACGGACCACGGTGTTCAGCATGTCCTCCACCTTGCCGGCCAGCATGACGCGGCGACGGCGCGGATCGGTCTCGGCGTCCAGCAGCGCGCGGAAGGTGAGCATCTCGCCGAACACGCTGGCGGTTTCGGCGAGCGTCAGCGGCGTGCCGGAGAGCAAATAGCCCTGCCGCGCGGCCAGCACCTGATGCACCCCATGCCCGAGTTCGTGCGCGAGCGTCATCACGTCGCGCGTGCGGCCGTGGTAGTTGAGCAGCAGATAGGGATGCGCCGACGGCACGGTCGGGTGCGCGAAGGCCCCGCTCGCCTTGCCGGGGCGCAGTTCGGCGTCGATCCAAGGACGCGCGAAGAATCGTTCCCCGATCTCCGCCATCTCCGGCGAGAACGCGCCATAGGCGGCGAGCACGCGCTGGCGCGCGCCCGCGAAGGAAATGATCCGGTCGTCGTCCTCCGGCAACGGCGCGTTGCGGTCCCAGTGTTGCAGTTTCGGCAGGCCGAGCCATCGCGCCTTCAGCGCGTAATAGCGGTGCGACAGGCGTGCATAGTCGGCGGTGACGGCGGAAACGAGCGCGTCCACCACCTCGTCCTCGACCATGTTGGCGCGGTTGCGATAGCTGGTCGGCCGCGGATAGCGGCGCCACGTATCGATGATCTCCTTGTCCTTGGCGAGCGTGTTGGTGATGAGCGAGAACAGCCGCACGCGCTCGCCGAACGTCGCGCCGATCGCCTTGCCGGCCGCCTCGCGCACCGCGCGGTCGCGGTTGGAGAGCTTGTTCAGCGCGGCGCTGACCGTGAGTTCCTCGGTCCCCTCGGGGCCGCGCACGGGCACGCGCATGGCGGCGATGGTTTCGTCGAACAGCCGGGTCCAGGCGGCGCGGCCGGTCACTTCCTTCTCGTGCAACAGGCGCTCGAGATCGTCGGAAAGCTGATGCGGGCGGAACACGCGCAGGTCGCGCAGCCACGGGCGCCAGCGCGCCGCCTCGGGGTCGGCGAGTGTCCGCTCCAGCGCCGCGTCGTCCAGCCGGTTCAGCTCCAGGGCGAAGAACAGCAGCTTGCTGCCGATCGCGGTGATCCGCTCGCTGATCGTCTGATAGAAGCGGCCGATCGCGGGGTCGGTGGAGTCGCCGCTGAACAGCAACTGGGCGTAGGAGCCGAGCCGGCCCAGCGTTTCCTCGATGCCCTCGTAACGGGCGATCGCGGCGGCGAGGGCCTTGCCGCTCAGCCCGGCGAGCTTGCCGGCGTATTCGGCGGCGAACGCGCCGGCCTCGGCCTCGGCGCGGTCGAGATCGGCGCGAACGGCGTCGCTGTCCGCTCCGGGGTAAAGGTCGGAGAGGTCCCAGGTCGGCAGGCGTTCCGCCAAGCGCCCGGCACTGCCCTCGGGCGCCGCCGCTCGGGTGGCCAAGCGGGGATCGTGCATGGCGGAATGTCCTCCTCGGTGGGTCCACGCGCATGTAAGCGGCTGTGCCGCAAGGACAAAGCCCCCGAGACCGCCGGCGGCCTCGTTCCACCAGCGTTGTCCCGGGCCGGCGCCGGGGCTAGATATGGGTCATGCCCCTCGATCAGACCCGGGCGGAAGATCGCTTCCGCGGCTCCGTTTGCCCCCATGATTGCCCCTCCACCTGCGCGCTGGAAGTGGAGGTGCTGGACGAGCGCCGCATCGGCGCGGTGCGCGGGGCGGAGGCCAACAGCTACACCTCGGGCGTGATCTGCGCCAAGGTCGCCCGCTACGCCGAGCGCGTGCACCACCCCGACCGCCTGACCCAGCCGCTCTTGCGCACCGGGCCGAAGGGCTCCGGGCAGTTCCGGCCGATCGGCTGGGACGAGGCGCTCGATCGGGTAGCCGGGGAGTTCACGCGGGTCGCCGCCAAGCACGGCAGCGAGGCCGTCTGGCCCTACTACTACGCCGGCACGATGGGGCTGGTGCAGCGCGACGGCATCAACCGGCTGCGCCATGTGATGCGCTATTCCCGGCAGAAGACGACCATCTGCGTCTCGCTCTGCGAGGCCGGGTGGATGGCCGGGGTCGGCCGCTACACCGGCCCCGATCCGCGCGAAATGGCTAAGTCCGACCTGATCGTGATGTGGGGCGGCAATCCGGTCGCCACCCAGGTCAACGTGATGACGCATATCAGCCGCGCCCGGAAGGCGCGCGGCGCGAAGCTGGTGGTCATCGACCCGTACCGCACCGGCACCGCGCAGGTCGCGGACATGCACCTGCCCGTGCGCCCGGGAACCGACGGCGCGCTCGCCTGCGCGGTGATGCACATCGCGTTCCGGGACGGCTATGCGGACCGCGAGTACATGGCGCGATACGCCGATTGCCCCGATCGGCTCGAAGCTCACCTGGCCTCTCGCGGGCCGGAATGGGCCGCCGGCATCACCGGGCTGTCAGTGGCCGCGATCGAGACGTTCGCGCGCCTCTATTGCACGACCGAGCGCAGCTACATCCGCTGTGGCTACGGATTCAGCCGCTCGCGCAACGGCGCGGCGCAGTTGCACGCCGTCACCTGCCTGCCGACCGTCACCGGCAAGTGGCGGCACGAGGGCGCTGGCGCGTTCTGGAACAACCGCGGCATCTACCATTGGGACAAGACGCTGATCGAGGGGCTGGACGCGCTCGATGCCTCGGTCCGCATGATGGACATGAGCCGCATCGCCTCGGTGCTGACCGGCGACCGCTCGGAATTGGGCGACGGGCCCGAAGTCCACGCCATGCTGATCCAGAACACCAATCCGGTGACGGTGGCGCCGGATTCCAACCGGGTGCGACGCGGCTTCGCTGCGCGAGGATCTGTTCGTGTGCGTGCATGAGCAGTTCATGACCGACACCGCCCGCATGGCGGACGTGGTTCTGCCCGCGACCATGTTCCTGGAGCACGACGACGTGTATCAGTCGGGCGGGCACAGCCACATTCAGATCGGGCCGAAGCTCATCGCGCCGCCGGGCGAGTGCCGCTCCAACCACGACGTGCTGCAAGGCCTTGCGGTGCGCCTGGGCGCACGGCATCCCGGATTCGAGATGACCGCGATGGAAATCGTGGACGCGACGTTGCGTGCTTCAGGCTGGCCGGACGCGCAGACGGTGATCGAGCAGCGCTGGATCGACGCGCAGCCGGATTTCGCAGCAAGCCATTTCGTGAACGGCTTCGGTCACGCGGACAAGCGCTTCCATTTCGCGCCGGACTGGAGCGCGATCGGGCCGGATCACGCGCGCATGCCGGCGCTGCCGGACCAGATGTCGGCCATCGACGATGCCTCGGCGGAATGCCCGTTCCGGCTCGTCGCCGCGCCGGCACGGCAATTCCTCAATACCAGCTTCTCGATGACCCCGACCTCGCGGCGTCGCGAGGGCCGCCCGACGGTGCTGATTCACCCGGACGATGCCGCCGCTCTCGGCATTACCGAAGGCGCGCGCGTGCGCCTCGGAAACGCCCGCGGCGAGGTGGTTGTGCATGCGCGGCGGTTCGACGGCTTGCAGCCGGGCGTGATCGTGGTCGAGAGCATCTGGCTGAACGACGATTTCGAGGGCGGCATCGGCATCAACGCCCTGACCAGCGATGATCCGGCCCCGCCCAAGGGCGGGGCCGTGTTCCACGACACCGCCGTCTGGATGGAGCCGGTCGAGGCCCCGGTGCCCCGCAAAACCCCGGAGCTGGTGGGCTAAGCCGCGGTCACTCGCCCAAACCACCGTCATGCCCGGGCGCAGACCCGGGCATCTCGGCGCCGCAGAGCCGCGTCATTGCCAGGCCGAGCCCGGCAATGACGCGCGCAATACGGATTACGCCCAGTGACCCGGAATCCAGTAACCGGCGCGCCAGTGCCCGGGGACCCACACGTGGCGCGGATAATAGCGGTAGCCGTAACGGTATGCGTACGGATAGGGCCGCGCGTAGACGACGGGCGGCGGTGCATAATAGGCCGGCGGCCGGACCACGATCGGTGGCACCCCGATCCAGACGCCACCCCGCCACCAGGCGTGCGCCTGCGAGGGCACGGCGAGCGGAAGGGCAACCGCGGCGGCGATCGCCGCGGGAACCACGGCGCGGCCGAGAAGGGATCGAACCGAACTGAGCATGACGAAACCTCCTCCAAAGTCTCTGCATGGAACGCAGAGTTAGTGGCGGGATCGTGGCGGATTCAACGCCGCTCTGTGTCAATCTGTTGCCGGCGAGCCGAGCGCGTGGTCCAGCAGGGCTCGCGCCGACGCCACGGTCGCTTCGATCGGCCCGTTCACGTCCGCGATGAGCGGATGCTCGTCCGGGCCGGGCTCCTCCAGCGTGGCGAACTGGCTGTCGAGCAGCGAGGGCGGCATGAAATGGCCTTTCCGGTGCGCCATCCGTTCGGCAATCACCGCCTTGTCGCCACGCAGGTAGAGCAGAACCACGCCGCGGCGCCCGCCGATCACCAGGTCGCGATACGGCCGCCTGAGCAGCGAGCAGGTGACGATGCCCGATCGCCCGGCCGCGAGTTGTTCGTCGATCCAGTTGGCGACGAGCTTCAGCCATGGCCAGCGGTCCTCGTCGGTGAGCGGAATCCCGTGGCTCATCTTTTCGATGTTTTCGGGCGGATGCAGCGCGTCGCCCTCGCGGTACGGCCAGCCCAGGTGCTCGGCGAGCGCCCGCGCGACGGTGGTCTTGCCCGACCCCGAGACGCCCATGATCGCGACCACGACAGGTTGCGCCATCCCGGCGTCCACCGCCATGCGACCGCGCCCGAGGCTGTGGACGCCGGCGCCGTCGGCGACCAGCACTTCCTGCGCCCGGCCGACGAACAGCCCGGTTTCGACCACACCGACCAGCGCGCGCAACGCCGCCTCCAGTGCGGCGGGATCGGCAATCGGGCCGAAATCGCAATCCAGGATGGCGTTGCCGCTGTCAGTGACGTAAGCCGCGCCACCCTGGCCCATGCGGCGCGCCACCCTGGCGCCGAGCCGCTCGATCTTCCGCGCCGTCGCGTCCAGGCCGAACGGCACCACCTCCACGGGGACGGCGATGTCGAGCCGGTCGGCGAGCTTGCTGGCGTCCACCACGATGAGCAGCCGGTCGGACGCATCGGCCACGATCTTCTCGCGCAACAGCGCGCCGCCGCGGCCCTTTATCAGGTTCAGCGTGTCGCGCTCGACCTGATCGGCACCGTCGATGGTCAAGTCGATGTGCGGATGCGCGGCAAAGTCGCTGAGCCGGATGCTCCCCGCCCGCGCCAGCGCGGCGGTGCGCTCGGAACTCGGGATCGCGACGAAACGCAGCCCCTCGCCTACCCGTTCGGCCAGCCGCCGAACCACCAGTTCGGCCGTCGAACCACTGCCCAGCCCGACCACCATCCCGTCCCGCACCCGCTCGGCCGCGGCCGCGGCGACGGCGTGTTTCAGGGCGTCCTGGTCGGGTTCGCCGGGCATCAGCGCGAACAAGCTTTCACGCGACCGGCTCGGACAAGGCTTCCTCGACGAGTTCCGGCCTGCGGTCGAACATCAGGACAAGGCTGAGCGCCGCATCGTCCGGCCGGTTGCGGCCCTGTTCCCAGTTTTGCAACGTGCGCAGATCGATGCCCAGCAGGTCGGCAAACTCGCGCTGCGACAGCCCGTGCCGGGCACGCACCACGGCGATATCAGGCGCGCACTCGCCGACCGGACTGCGCCGGCGGATTTCGACATTGAGGCTGGCGAGATCCCGTCGGAGCGCCCCCAGATCGACATCGGCGTTGATTTCGCACACTGCCCAGCTTCGCTCGGCCAATCGGGTGATCGCGGCATGGGCGGCGCGCAGCGTCATTCCGGCCGGCCGGAGCAGGTGCAAGACACTGATCGGCCAAGTCAGCGCACCCGTTCTACGGAGAACGACGACTACTCGTCCGGCGGAAGACGACGGGGGCGGGTCGGCGTCCCGGACCGGCCCCAGACGCGCGAATCGTGCCTTCAACTCGGAGTTCGTCGGTATGCGATAGGATGAAAACGAACCGGAATCAATACTCTCCAAGGCAACCATCAATTCCGCCCATTCTCGCTTTGAGAAACCGCTTCCCGCTTGGTCCGGGCTGCGGCCGCAATCTTCGCCCGAATGACGTCTAACATTTGAGCTGAAAGTGTGACTGCGCCGAGACGGTAGTCAAGGAACGCCTGGTGGGCTACCGGAACCCACGCCTGCACGACGCTTAAAATCTGCTCAGCATAGGCACGGATCTCGTACTGCGCATGGGCTCGGCGCGCACCGAGAGGAAATGAAACAAGTTGTGTAGATCGATTTTCCAGTATACCATTGGGTATAGGTGTTCAGCGGCAGATTCATCCGCGCCAGTTCGCGTGCCAGGCCTTGTCTCTCCGGTCGGGCGGCGCGTCGTCGTCCTCGTTCAGCATCGCAGCGTAATGGTCGTAGCAGCGAGCGGCGTCGTCGCGCAGAATGTCGAGCACGCGTGCGGCCTCGGCGCCCGCCAGCACATCGCCGCGGCCCTGGTGGTTGACTGTCGATTGGGCGGCCAGCTGCTCCGGGGCGGGGATGTAGAACTCGCGGTCGAGGATGGAATAGCGCGCGGAATATTCGTTCACGTTGGCGGTGCGGTGGCGGATCCACTGGCGGGCGACGAAGACCGGCAGCTTGACTGGAATTTGATCTCGCACATCTCGAACGGGGTCGAGTGCCAGTGCCGCATCAGGTAGCGGATCAGGCCGGCGTCCTCGTTCACCTTGCGGGTGCCGCGGCCGTAGGAGACCCGCGCCGCCTGCACGATCGCCGCGTCGTCGCCCATGTAGTCGATCACCCGGACGAAGCCGTGGTCGAGCACCGGGATCGGGGTGAAGCAGCATCTGCCTCCAGCGCCGGCGACCGTCGGCCGGCGGCGGTGGTTCCGCGCGGAGCGCGGCGTCTCGCGTGCGCGGCGGGAGGGTCTGCTGCCAGCCTAGCTCCAGGCGTGAGCGTCAATCGACCGGGGCAAACGCCCTTCCAATTCGCCCCGCAAGTGCCTATATCTGCCCTTTCGTCGGTCTTCCGGCTATGGCGATAAACGGTGCGTGGAATAAGCGTAGTGGACCCGGGGGCAGTGCCCGGCGCCTCCACCAGTTGCGGACCGAGCGGCGGCTAGCCGGACGGTCCGCCGATACGGGGGCGACACAGGCTCGACACGCGTGGTAAAGACCCACTTTTCGCCCGGCATGGTTCCGCCGTTATCGGGCCGTTCTACAAGTGCCAACGACAACATGGCGCTCGCCGTCGCGGCATAAGCGATAGGCGCGGTTCGGGGGGCACCGGGCAACAGAAGCCCCCCACTTATCCGCCGCATGGCGCTTCCTCGCTGCTGGGCGATGGCCTAAATGATTCGCGTCCGCGCCGAAGCGGATCGACGGGCTGTTGGCTGGCGGCGCCGATCTGGCCAGTTTCCCCTCAATCCGCCGCCACGCGCAGCCGTTCCGCCAATTGCACCAGGATCGCGGCCGTCGCGCCCCAAATGTAGTGGTGGGGGTGGGGCCAGACCCAGAACTCCCGCCACCGGCCGCGGTAGAAGGCCCGGCGCCGCTGCGGCGCCTCGGGATCGAGCAATACCGCGAGCGGCAGGTCGAACACCTCCTCCACTTCCTCGGGCGCCGGCGTGAACGGCATCCCGGCGGGCAGCAGCCCGACCACCGGGGTAATGCGAAAACCCGTGCCGGTGAGATGATCGACCAGCCGGCCCACCAGCTCCACGCGATCGGAGGCAAGCCCGATCTCCTCTGCCGCCTCGCGCAAGGCCGCGGTCTCGGCGCTGGCGTCGGTCGGATCGATCCGTCCGCCCGGAAAACTCACCTGCCCGGCATGCGCGCTCAAATGCGCGTTGCGTTTGGTCAGCAACACCCCCGGCGCGGACCCACAGACGATCGCAACGAGCACGGCCGCCGGCACGGCAGGCCGGTCCAGCAAATTCGTGGCAGCCTCGCTTCCCGCCGCCGCGGCGATCCGCTCGGGGTTCGCGGCCGTCACCGCGGCCTTGCCGTGCGGCGCGCGGTGCGCGGGACGGGCCAGTCGGGCGCGCAGTTCGGCCGGGTCCACCGTATTGTGATCAGCCCTGGCCGGGCGGCAACTCGCCCAGCGCGAAAAAGCGGCCGCAGCTCCAGACGCCGAGCATGTTGCGCCCCTGGCACAGGCAGGGAACCGCCAGGGCAACAAGCTCGTAATAGACCGCGCGATTGATCCGGGCCTCGATCGGCAGGCCGCCCTCGCCCTGCCGCACATGCAAATACGGCGTCGGCTCGCAGGTCAGGATGTCGTGGGCGACGCGGATGGGATGATCGGGTCCGGCGGTGACGATCTCGTCGATATTCGTGCGAAAGCTGAGTTTCTGGTCGCGCGCGGCGCCGACCCAATCGAGTTCCACCGCGACGAACGGCGCGTCCTCCACCTCGATGCGCCCGCGCTCGGCCGGCGTTTGCAGCCAGAACGAGCCGTCGGCGGCGCGCCGCAGGACGCTCGAGAACAGGCAGACCAGCTCCTTCCGCCCGATCGGGCTGCCGCGGTCCAGCCAGGTTCCATCGCGACGGATCAGGAACGGCAGGTCGCCGCATTCGACCGGACGGCGTGGCGGACGCGGCGCCAAAGCCTCCCGCTGCTCGGACTGGAAGGCCGGCCGCCGGGCCGGCGGGATGTGCGGCGCTGCATCATGCACGTGTCAATCTCCGAAGCCTCGCCGTACTTCCGTCACTGGCCGCGATAGCCGCGATATAGGTAGCTTCCCCTCCCGGTTAAAAGTGTGCGGCACTGCTGTTGCGAAATCCCGTATGCTGTCGGCAAGCCAGGGCGGATAACGGCGCGCCCGAAACCGATTGGAGCTTAGGCATAGGCATGGACGCGATTGTTGAACCTGTCGGCGGCGATGGCGGCGGCTCCATTCTCGCCCAGGTCGAGGCGCTGAGCGACCGCATCGGCGCCATCCGCGGGGAAATCGGACAGGTCATCTTCGGCCAGCAGGACGTGGTGGATCAGACCCTGATCACGCTGCTGTCGGGCGGGCACGTGCTGCTGGTCGGCGTCCCCGGCCTCGGCAAGACCAAGCTGGTCGAGACGCTCGGCACCGTGCTCGGGCTCGCCACCAAGCGCGTGCAGTTCACGCCCGATCTGATGCCCGCCGACATCCTGGGCAGCGAGGTGCTGGACGAGGCCAGCGACGGGCGGCGCAGCTTCCGCTTCATCCCCGGCCCCGTGTTCTGCCAGTTGCTGATGGCCGACGAGATCAACCGCGCCAGCCCGCGCACCCAATCGGCGCTGCTTCAGGCGATGCAGGAAATGCGCGTGACGGTGGGCGGCGTGGAGCACGCGCTGCCGCGGCCGTTCCACGTGCTGGCGACGCAGAACCCGATCGAGCAGGAGGGCACCTATCCGCTGCCGGAGGCCCAGCTCGACCGCTTCCTGCTGGAAATCGCGGTCAGCTACCCGGACCTGGACGCCGAGCGCACCATGCTGCTCGCCACCACCGGCGCCGAGGCGAAGGTGGCCCGCCAGGCGTTCTCGCCGGATGAACTGCTGGCCGCCCAGGCGTTGATCCGGCGCGTGCCGGTCGGCGAAACCGTGATGGAGGCTATTCTGAGCCTGGTCCGGGGCGGGCGGCCCGAGACCACGGCCGACGAGGCGATCGGCAAGCACATCGCCTGGGGTCCCGGCCCGCGCGCGGCGCAGGCGCTCATGCTGACCTGCCGCGCGCGCGCCCTGCTGGACGGGCGGCTCGCGCCGAGCGTCGACGACGTGGCGGCGCTCGCCCACCCGGTGTTGCGCCACCGCATGGCGCTGAACTTCGGCGCCCGCGCCGACGGGGTCACATTGCGCGAAATCATCGACCGGCTGGTGAGCCGCCTCGGATGAGCTCTTCCGCCGCTGCCGCCCGCCGCGCCGAGGCGCTCGGCGCCCGCCTGCCGCCGCTCATGGTGGCGGCCGAGCGGGTCGCCGCCACCGTGGCGCAGGGCGTGCATGGCCGGCGGCGGGTCGGACAGGGCGAGAGCTTCTGGCAATTCCGCCCCTTCGTCGCCGGCGACGCCGTGAACCGCATCGACTGGCGGCAGTCGGCAAAATCCGACCGCGCCTACTGTGCGCGAGACGGAATGGGAAGCCGCCCAGACGGTCTGCCTCTGGCGCGACGGCTCGCCCTCCATGCGCTGGCGCTCGCGCGGGGTTGCCACCGAAAAGCTGGAGCGGGCCGACCTGCTGCTGCTGGCGCTCGCCGCCCTGCTGCTGCGCGGCGGCGAGCGGGTGCGCCTGATCTCGGCTGACAAGCAGGCGGGCGGGCGGGCTCTGGCGCCGCAGGCTTCCGGGCGCGGCGCCCTGGACGGGCTCGCCGAGGCGCTCGGGCGCGAAGCGAGCGAGGACGGGCTGCCGCCCAACCTCATGCTGCCACGCCATTGCCGCGTGGTGCTGATCGGCGACTTCCTCTCGCCGCTGGAGGACATCCGCCAAGTCGTGGCCCGGCTGGCGGCGGTGCCGGTTTCCGGCCACCTGCTTCAGGTTCTGGACCCCGCGGAGGCGCTGCTGCCCTATGCCGGCCGGGTCCGGTTCCTCGGCTTGGAGCGTGACGGCGAGACGATCATCCCGCGCGTGGAGAGCGTCCGCGAATGGTACGCCGAGCGGCTGCAGGCGCAACAGCGCGGGCTGTCCGACATCGCCGCCGCCGCCGGGTTCACGTTTTCCGTCCATCACAGCGATCAGCCGCCGGAGACAGCGCTGCTCGGCCTCTACAACGCGCTCACGGTCCGATCGCGGGACCGCATGACGTTCGCCGCACCGTGGATCCTGCTCGGCCTGCTGGCGCTGCCGGTGCTCTGGTGGCTGTTGCGCGTCACGCCACCCGCGCCGAAGCGCGAGGCGTTTCCCGCCATTCGCCTGCTCGCCGGACTGGACCGGACCGAGGAGACCTCGGCGCGCACGCCCTGGTGGCTGCTCGCGCTCAGGATGTTGGCGGCGGCGCTGATCGTCATCGGGCTGGCGCGTCCGGTGATCGACCATGGCCGTCTGCTTCCCGGCACCGGGCCGGTGCTGCTGGTCATGGACGACGGCTGGGCATCGGCCGCCGATTGGAGCCGGCGCTTGCAGGCGGCGGATGCCGTGCTGGATCGGGCGGAGCAGGCCGGGCGGACGGCGGTGCTGCTGACCACGGCCCCGGCGGCCAATGCCGTTCAGCCGCGACCGACCCCGGCAATGCCGGTCGCCGACCTGCGCGCCCGGCTCGCCGCCTTGCGCCCGAAGCCCTGGCCGGCGGACCACGCCGCCACCGCCGCGGCGCTGAAGGACTGGCGGCACCAAGGCGCCGCGATCGTTTACTTGGCCGACGGCCTGGCGGAATCGGGCGACGCGGCCTTCGCCTCGGCCTTGTCGCGCATCGGCCCGGTTTCGGAAATCCGCGCGGACGTGCTGTCCACGCGCGTCCTGCTGCCGCCGCGCGCGAACGCCGACCGGCTGATCGCGCGCGTTTGGCAGGCGCCGCATGCCGGCCCGTCGCCCGACGCGGTGGTGCTGGCGCAGAGCGGCGACGGCCGCACCCTGGCGCGCGTCAAGGTGGCGTTCCCGCGCGATGCCTCCGGCCCGGGCGGCAGCGTCGGCGAGGCGCCGATCATGCTCCCACCCGAGATCCGCAACCAGTTGACCCGGCTCGTGCTGGAAGGCCCGGCCTCCGCCGCGTCGGTGGTGATGCTGGACGAGCGCTGGCGGCGCCGCCCGGTCGGGCTGATCGCCGGCGATATGGCCGGTTCGGAATCGCCGCTGATCGGGCAGCTCTACTATCTGCGCCGCGCCCTCGGTCCGTACACCGAAGTGCGCGAGGGCGACCTCAAGAAGCTGCTCGCGCGCGATCTGTCGGTGCTGATCCTCGCGGACCGCGTGGTTGCCGACGGCCCGGAGATGGCGACCTTGACGGAATGGGTGGAGCACGGCGGCGTGCTGGTGCGCTTTGCCGGGACGCGGACGGCCGAGCATCCGGACACGCTGCTCCCGGTGCATCTGCTGAACGGCGCGCGCCAACTCGGCGGATCGCTGACCTGGGGCAAGCCGGAGCACCTCGCGCCCTTCCCGCCGTCGTCGCCGTTCGCCGGCCTGCCCACGACCAGGGACGTGCAGGTGAACCGGCAGGTGCTCGCGGAACCGACCGCCGATCTCGCGTCGCACACCTGGGCGACGCTGACCGACGGCACGCCGCTGGTCACCACGGCGACGCGCGGCTCCGGCCGCATCGTGCTGTTCCACGTCACCGCGAACGCCGACTGGTCCAATCTGCCGCTCTCCGGACTGTTCGTGGACATGCTGCGCCGGCTGGTCGCGCTCTCGGCCGGGGTGGCACGGGTCGACGCCAACGCCGTCCTTCCCCCCGCCGAGACGCTCGACGGGTTCGGCCAGCTCGGAACCCCGCCGCAGGCGGCCAGGGGGCTGATCGCCTCGGCGTTCACCACGACCGCGGTTTCGCCCCGCCATCCGCCGGGCCTGTATGGGCCGGAAAACGGGCGTCAGGCGCTGAATCTCGGCGCCGCGCTGCCGCCGCTGACGGCCGCGCCGCCGCTGCACGGCGCGCGCGAGGTGCGGCTCGGCGGCCTCTCGCCCGAGCGGGCGCTCGGGCCGCCGCTGGTGGCGATCGCGCTGGCGCTGCTCGCGATCGACCTGATCTTCTCGCTGGCGCTGCGCGGGTTGCTCCGGTGGCGCCCCGGGCTCGCCGCCGGCGCCGTCCTGCTCATGCTGCTCGCGCCCGCAGGCGCGCGCTGATCAGACGACCGACCGCTACCCGGCGCTGACCGTCCATCTGGCCTATGTCGTGACCGGCAACGACGAGGTGGATCAGGTCTCGCGGGCGGGACTGGCCGGGCTTTCCGATTACGTCGAACCAGCGCACCGCGGCGAGCCTGGCCGATCCCGCCGCGGTCACGCCCGGCCGGGACGATCTGAGCTATTATCCGCTGCTCTACTGGCCGATCGTGCCGGACGGCGCCGCGCCGACGCCGACCGCGATCACGGCGCTGAACAGCTACATGGCCAATGGCGGCATCATTCTGATCGACACGCGCGACGGCGGCAGCGGCGCGGATTTCAACCCGGGCGCCGAAGTGGTGCTGAAGCGGCTGGGCCGCGAGTTGGCCATCCCGCCGCTGACGCCGCTCTCCATCGACCACGTGCTCGCCCGCTCGTTCTACTTGCTGCACGAGTTTCCCGGGCGCTACGACGGCGCCACGGTCTGGGTGCAGCGGGATCAGGACCGCGCCAACGACAGCGTCAGCCCGGTGATCATCGGGGGCAACGACTGGGCCGCCGCCTGGGCGGTGGATGGCAACGGGCATAACCCGTACGCCGTGATCCCGGGCGGCGCGCGGCAGCGGACGCTCGCCTATCGCTTCGGCGTGAACCTCGTGATGTATGCGCTGACCGGCAACTATAAGGGCGACCAGGTGCACGTGCCGGCCATTCTCGAACGCCTGGGCCAGTAGGAGCGGCAGCGCCATGCATCTCGAACAGGCCGTCGCCGCGGTCCGCTTCACGCCGCTGATCCCGGGCTGGGCGCTCATCACGCTGGCGGTCGTCTGCGCCCTGGCGCTGATCCCGGCGCTATGGCGGCGTGCCCGGGGCGTCGCCTGGCGGGCGCTTGCCTTCGCCGTGCTGCTGTTCTGGCTCGCCGGGCCGCGGCTGGTCGAGGAGATGCGCCAGCCGCTCGCCGATATCGGGCTGCTGGTGATGGACCAGACCGCCTCCATGCGCGTCGGCGACCGCTTGGCGTTGGCGAACAAGGCGCGGCAGTCGATCGAGGCCGAGGCGCGCAAGATGCCGGATCTCGATCTGCGGACGATCACGGTGCCCGAGGCCGGAACCTCCGGGACTCGGCTGTTTTCTGCCATCGACCGCGCCTTGGCCGATGTCCCGCGCTCGCGCCTCGCGGGCGTGATCGCCGTCACCGATGGTCAGGTGCGGGATGTCCCGAGCGCCATGCCCGGCGGCGCGCCGCTGCACGCGCTGATCCCTGCGCGCGGCGAGGAGACCGACCGGCGCGTGCGCATCGTCGAGGCCCCGAGCTACGGCATCGTCGGCCGCTCGGTCGAGCTGCGCTTCGTGGTCGAGGATCTCGGCGCGGCGCATCGGGCCGCCTCGGCGCGGCTGACGATCCGGCGTGACGGCGAGCCACCCAAGGTCGAAAGCGTGCCGGTCGGACGCGAGCAGACGCTGGAACTACCGGTTACGCGCGCCGGCCCCTCGGTGGTGGGATTGCAGGTCGCGGCCCTTCCCGGCGAGGTGTCGCGGCTCAACAACCGCGCGGCGGTAACGATCAACGGTGTGCGCGATCGGCTGCGCGTGCTGCTGGTCTCCGGTGAGCCGCATCCCGGCGAGCGGACCTGGCGGCGGCTGCTGAAGGCGGACCCGTCGGTCGATCTGGTGCATTTCACGATTCTGCGGCCGCCGGAGAAGGACGACCTGACGCCGCTCAACGAATTGGCGCTGATCGCCTTTCCGGTGCGCGAGCTGTTCCAGATGAAGATCAAGCAGTTCGACCTGATCATCCTGGACCGGTTCCAGAACCGCGGCATCCTGCCGCAGGTCTATCTGCGCAACATCGCCGATTACGTGCGCGACGGCGGCGCGCTGCTGATGAGCGTTGGGCCGGAGTTCGCGAGCCCCGCGACCCTCGCCGCCACGCCGATCGGCGAGATCCTGCCGGCGGCCCCGCTGGATTCCGAGGACGCTGTCGCCGACGGGCCGTTCCGCCCCTTGGTGACCAAGCTCGGCGAGCGCCACCCGGTGACCGAGGGCCTCCCGGGCTGGCACGACAACGGCAAGCCGAACTGGGGCGACTGGTATCGCCACGTCGATGTCGGCGAGGTGCACGGGCAGGTCGTCATGAAAGCGCCGGGCGGTCAGCCGTTGCTGGTGCTGGACCACGTCGGCAAGGGCCGGGTCGCGCTGCTGCTGTCCGACCAGATCTGGCTGTGGTCGCGCGGCCACGAGGGCGGCGGCCCGCAGGCCGAACTGCTGCGCCGGGTCGCGCACTGGCTGATGAAGGAACCCGAACTGGAAGAGAACGCGCTGGTCGCCTCGGTGCAGGACGGGCATCTCAGGATCGAGCGCCGCTCGACCGAGGCGCACCCGGCGGGGAAGGTGGCCGTCACCGATCCTGACGGCCACGAGCAGAGCGTGCCGTTGCACGAATCGGGTCTCGGCCGGGCGACCGCGCGCCTGCCGGCGGGCACGCCCGGAGTCTGGCAGGTCAGCGAAGGCCAGCGCGCCGCCTATGCCGGCGCCACCGCCGCCGATCCGCCGGAGATCGCCGATCTGCGGGCGACCGCGACCAGGCTCGCGTCCCTCGCCAGCGCGAGTGGCGGCAGCGTCCACTGGCTCGCGCCGAACGGCGCGCCGGAGCTGCGCCGCGTCGATGTTGAGAGCAGCGCGGCGGGTGACGCCTGGATCGGGCTGCGCCGCAACCACGACCACGTCGTGACCGGCGTCTCTGCCCTGCCGCTGATGCCGCCCTGGCTGGCTCTGCTGCTGATCGGCGGCCTCGCCGTGGTCGCCTGGCGCCAGGAAGGGGCGTAAGGCTTAGTCTAGGGTCAGTCGCCGCGAAGCGTTGGGATTTTCGTGAGTTCGTCGGCCAAACGGTGCTCGGCCTCCCATACATCCCGCGCTTGCTGCATCCGGAGCCAAATCCCTGGCCCATCCCCGCAAAGCTTGCCAATCCGGAGCGCCATCTCGGGTGTGACGCAAGCCTTCTCGGAGAGAACATTGTGCAATGCCTGACGCGATATGCCGAGCTTTGCGGCAGCTTCCGTGACCGTGAGGCCGAGCGCGGGTAACACATCTTCGCGCAGCAATGCGCCGGGATGCGTCGGCGGCCATGCCGGACCGCCGGTGACGGGATACTCTTGCGCCATAGATACTTAGGCCGAACGTTTGCCGATCCCGCCAACCGGGGCCGCGCGTGGCGTGCGCAAGCGTTATCCCAGTCGCACCAGAGGCGTCAAGTCTCACTTGACACCTGACGCGAGCCTTGTGCTACCGACACCTCAAATGATTCGCTCCTTCCGCAGCCGCGCGTTGCACGCCTACTGGCAGCGCGGTGAAACGGCGGGACTCCGACAAGATCTCGTGAGTCGGTTGCAGCGTCGATTGGACCGACTGAACCAAGCAGCCAAACCGGAGGACATGAATCTCCCGGGATTCGATTTTCACCGCCTTCGGGGCAAGCCGGTTCGCTACACGGTGCACGTGAACGGGGCCTGGTGCCTGACGTTCGCGTGGGACGGTGAGGACGCCTTTCGGGTCGATCTGGAACAGTATCATTAAACGCGATCTGTGAAGCAAATTTGGCCTTTCCGTTCCGGGCGAGGCGGGCCAAAATCAGGGGACGGAACTCGAACCGAGCGGGAGGGCGTGTCTTCCAGAACGTGGACTTTCCGGAACGCGGCACCTCGCCCGGCTCGTCCGCCCCGTGGGCGGCGATCCTCGCGCTCGTCGGCTTCGTCGGCATGTGCCTGCTGGTCGGCGTGGTCGGCGGCGAGTTCGCGGCGGGCAGCCTGACCCGCTGGTACGCCGGACTTGCCGCCCCGCCGGGCACCCCGCCTCCCTGGCTGTTCGGGCCGGTCTGGACCGCGCTCTACGTCATGATCGGGCTTGCCGGCTGGCGGGTGTGGCGCCGCCTCGGCGCCTCGGCGCCGCTCAGGCTCTGGGGCTGGCAACTGGCGCTGAACGCGCTCTGGGCGCCGGCTTTCTTCGGCCTGCACAGTCCGCTCGCCGGTCTGGTCGTCATCGCGGCGCTATGGCCGGTATTGCTTCGGACAATAGGATCGTTCCGGCGCGTCGATCGGGTGGCCACCTTCCTGATGCTCCCCTACGCGGGCTGGATCGGCTATGCCACCTGGCTGGCGGCCGGCTTCTGGTGGCTGAACTGACGATTCGAGGAGTTGCGCATCCCATGGCACCGCTGACCGCTTCTCGTCTGCTTGCCGTGCTGCTGCTCGCCGGGGGCACCGTCGCGGTGTTCACGCCGGCGCGGGCGCAAGTGTCCGGGCCGCCTGGGATCGGCGGCGTCGACGGATTGGGAAGGGCGTCGCCGCCAAGCCCGCGCAAGGCGCCGGCACTCGCGCGGCCGCCGGCCATTCCGGGATCGCATGCCGCCTCCGAGCCGGTGGCGCCCGCGCGGCGGTTGCCGCTGGACATGCCGCCGACCGAGGCGCTGTTCGATGCCATCAATCGTGGCGATATGGCCGCGGCGCGCGACGCGATCACGCGCGGCGCCGACCTGAACGGCAAGAACGTGTTGGGGCTGACCCCGCTCGAGCTGTCGGTCGATCTCGGGCGCAACGAGATCTCGTTCCTGCTGCTTTCGATGCGCCGCGTCGGCGGCGACCGTGGTCAGGAAGCCGCGGCGTTCGTTCCGGAACCGGCGGCGTCCGCGCGGAAAACCCGCGGCCGCGAGCGGCTGCGCGCTGCGGAGCTGGCGACGACACCGGCCTCCGCCCCCGCGCGACTGCCGCGGAACGGCGGTACTCCGGTGCCCTCGGCCGGATTCCTCGGCTTCGATTTCGGCCACCAGAGCGCCCGCTAAGCCGGGCGCAACAGTGCCCGCCAACCGTCGGTAGCAGCTCGTATCGACTCCGGGTCTCGATGTTCGCGGGACCGCTAATCTGCTAGCAGTCACGGCAAGCAATGGCGGGCGCGACTCGGCCGAGCCGGCGCAATGGGGGGAATCGGCGAATGGCAGCGACACCGATCGGGTTTATCGGCGTGGGACGCATGGGCGGGCCGATGGCCGCGCATCTGCTCGCCGCCGGGCACGAGCTGGTCGTGTTCGACCTCGACGAGGCCGCCTTGGCGGCGATCGAGGCAAAGGGGGCGCGTCGGGCCAGGAGCGCGGTCGAGGTCGCCTCCGCCGCCGAAACCGTGTTCCTCAGCCTGCCGACCCCCGACATCGTGCAGCGGGTGGTGACCGGCGAGGACGGCATCGCGCGCGGCAACCGGGTGCGCACCGTGGTCGATCTCTCCACCACCGGGCCTCGCATTGCCGCGGCCATCGCGGCCGAGCTGGCCAAAGAGGGCCGGGTGACGTCGGTGGATGCGCCGGTCAGCGGCGGCATCGCGGGCGCGCGCGCCGGCACGCTGGCGGTGATGGTCTCGTGCCCGCACGACACCTTCGCCGAGGTCGAGCCGATGCTGCGGCTGTTCGGCAAAATCTTCTATTGCGGCGAGAATCCCGGGCTCGCGCAGACGATGAAGCTCTGCAACAACCTGCTCTCCGCCGCCGCGCTCGCGGTCACGTCCGAGGCGGTGGCGATGGGCGTGAAGGCGGGGCTCGACCCGAAGCTGATGATCGACGTGATCAATTCGGGCAGCGGCCGAAACACCGCGACGGAGTCGAAATTCCCGCGCGCGGTGCTGCCCGGCACGTTCGATTTCGGCTTCGCGACCAGTCTGTTGCTGAAGGACGTGCGGCTCTGCGTGGAGGAGGCGCAGGGCATGGGCGTGCCGATGGTGGTCGGGGCCGCGGTCTGCCAGTTGCTCGCCGTCACCAACGCGACGTTCGGGCCGGCGTCGGACTTCACCAACATGGCGCGGCTATTGGAGCAGTGGACCGGCGTGGAAATGCGCAGCCGCGCGTAACCTACGGCGAACGCGGCGCCCGAGCCGCCGCCATTCCGGCATGGCTGTCGAATTGCCGCCTTATGTCCGGCCGGCCGAGCCAGGCGAGGAGTCCGCGATACCCGCCGCCGCCACGTTCCGCCACCAAATCGGCCATGGCGCGCCGGAGCGGTGGATTGCGGCCATCGGCGAGGTAGGCGCGCAGCCTTGGATTGCCGGTTTCCTCCTCCGCGAAGGCGGTCGAGAGCGCCCGTCGCGCGGTCGCCTCGCGTTCGGCTGGCGAATTCCGGAGCGTTTGCAGGAGCGCCGCGAACAGGCTTCGCGGATTGATAATGCCGGGCGGAGTCGCCGGATACAGCTCCCAGTAGTACAGTTCCGCCGATGACGGATCGCGCCCGAGCGCCGCGCGATAGGTCGCCACGATCGTCGGTTGCCGCTCGCGGTGCACGGGCGCGATTTGCCCCAACGCCGGCGCAATCGCGCTCACGGCCGTGATCAGCGACAGGAGCAGTTCCCTGCGCACACGCGCAACCGCGATGCCATGGAGCCGGCCGGGGCGACGTATCGCGCGCGATACGCGCCGGCCGATGCTCGCCTCGGCCGCTCTGTTGTTGTGCGTCGCCATCATCGCCGCCGTCCCGGTCTTCGCCTTCTATCCGGGCATTATGAACGCGGATTCGCTCGCGCTCTATGCCGGCGCCGTCATTCCTGGGCCAGTCATGGACTGGCACAGCCCAGCCTTGACGTGGGTCTTGCGCCTGCTGATCCGGTCGGGTGGCGGTGTCGCGGCATTCGTCGCCATGCAATCCGCGATTTACGTCTTCGCGCTGTACGGGGTTCTATCTCGCATACGCATCGGCGCCGTGGCGCGAATCGGCATTCTGATCCTCGTCGTGTTCGCGCCGCCGACCATGCCCTGGATCGCCACCGCCGAGAAAACCGCGTTCATGACGGCGATCCTGGGCGCTTGCTTTCTCTGTTCGCTGTGTCTCGATGCGGGGCGGTGGCGGGCTCCCCTGGTGGTTGCAATACTCGTCCTGTCGGTGATCGGGACATGGTGCCGGCCGAACGGTATCATCATCTTTCTGCCGGTCGTCGCGTTCACGGCCTGGCAGTCGTTTCGCATCTCGCGCAGCGTGGCCCAACGTCGCCCAGGAGCCGATTTTCTGTCATCGCCGGGCTCGGCGAGATCGAGTGCGAATTCACCATCGCAGCCGGTCCGAACGGATCGTGGCGAAGGCCTGGGTTCCGGCATGTCCCGGGAATTGCCCTGGGCTCGGGCGCTCGGCGACAGACCGCGTCAACGTCAGACCGCATCCACGGCAATCGCGTCCGCCGTGCTCGTCCCGGCATTCCTGCTGCTGGCGCTCGGCGGTCCCGCGCTCGGGGTGCAAGCGGGCGCCGTCGTGAAAACCTATCCGCAGCAGGCGACCATGGATCTCGACCTGCTGAACTTGTCGCTGAGGACCGGGCAATCGCTGATCCCGCCCGACATCCTCGCCGCGCCGTTCGCCGAAGTGAAGGCGGCAATGGCGCCCGATCCGTTCGTGCTCGGGCCGCTCGATACCAGCCTGCGGCGGATCACCGAGGCGGCGGACATGCGGCGTTTGCAGTCGGCCTGGCTCTCGGCGATCCGCGACCATCCCCGGACCTATCTCCATTACCGGCTCGATCTCTATCGGGAATATCTCTGCTTCGACCTGTCCACGATCTGCCTCGGCTCGTGGCATTGGTACACCGGCGGCATCGACCCGAACCCGTTCGGGCTGGCCAGCCATAAAATCCCCGCCGTGTTCGCGTTCTACAAGGCGCTGGCGGGCAGCGTGGTGTTCCACCCGTTCTTCGACGTGTTCGCGATGGCGGCGGTGCTGCTGGGCGCGATGCTCGGCCGGCGCCGCGTGGTCGGCGCCTACGCCGCGATCCTGCTGCTGTTCGACCTGTCGAACGCGCTGCTCATTCCCGGCGTGACGGTGCGGATGGTGGTGCCGCTCGGCCTGATGCTGCCGTTCCTGATCGCCGGTTTGTACGCGGAGGGCACGCCACCGCGGTGGGGAGAGGTGGTGCGGGCGAACGCCCGCTGAGGCAATGCGAGCGGGGATTCGAGCGGCGGCGATCGTTACGCCTTCAAATGCTCACGCCGCCAGCGCCGTCCGGACCGCGCTCAAGGCCTGATCGGCCGCGGCGGCGTTCGGGCCGCCGGCCTGGGCCATGTCGGGCCGGCCGCCACCGCCCTTGCCGCCGACCGCTGCACTCGCCGCGCGCACCAACTCGACCGCGTTGAAGCGCGTCGTCAAATCCGGCGAGACCCCGACCACGATCGAGGCCTTGCCGTCCGCCGTGGAAACCAGCGCCACGACGCCGCTGCCGATCTGCTTCTGGATCGCGTCGGCGACGCCCTTCAGCTCGCGCGCCGGGACGTCGCCCAGATTGCGCGCCGCCAGCTGCACCCCATTCACCTGCTCGACCCGCGATTCGGTTCCGCCGGTGGCGAGCTTGCGCTGCAACTCCGTCACCTGGTGCTCCAGCCGGCGGCGGTCCTCCTGTAACGCGGCGACGCGCGGGACCAGGTCGGCGGGGCTCGTGCGCAGCGCCTGCGCCGCTTCGCTCAGGTTGCGGCGGGTTGCGGCGACGAAATCGAGCGCCGCCGCCGCGGTGACCGCCTCGATGCGGCGAATGCCGGCGGCGACCGCGCTTTCCCCGACGATTTGGAACAGGCCGATGTCGCCGGTACGGGGGACATGCGTGCCGCCGCAGAGTTCGATGGAATAGGCGCCCTTGTTGCCCTCGCCGCGCCCCATGGAGACGACCCGCACCTCGTCGCCGTATTTCTCGCCGAACAGCGCCATCGCACCTTCACCCACCGCCGCCTCCGGGCTCATCAGCCGGGTCGTGACCTCGGTGTTTTCGCGGATGCGCGCGTTCACCTCGCGCTTCCACCCAGGCGAGTTCCTCGGCGGTGATCGGGCGCGGCTGGCTGATGTCGAAGCGCAGCCGGTCCGGCGCGTTCAGGCTGCCTTTCTGTGTGACATGGTCGCCGAGCTTGCGCCGCAGCGCCTCGTGCAGCAGGTGCGTCGCCGAGTGATGCGCGCGGATGGCGCCGCGCCGTTCGTGGTCCACCTCGGCCAGCACCGGGGTGCCGAGCCGCGCGGTGCCCGCCTCGACCCGCCCGAAATGCACGATCAGATCGTTGAGCTTGCGCTGCGTGTCGGTCACCACGATGCGCAGTCCCTCGGGCCCGCTGATCGTGCCGGTGTCGCCGACCTGCCCACCGCTCTCGCCATAGAACGGCGTCTGGTTCAGCACGACGGCCACGTCGGCGCCCGTGGGCGCGCCGTCCACGATCGCGCCGTCCGCCACCAGGCCGAGGATCTCGGCCTCGGCAAACTCGGTGCTGTAGCCGAGGAACTCCGAGGCGCCGAGCCGGTCCTTCAGCTCGAACCACACGCTTTCGGTGACCGCCTCGCCCGATCCGGCCCAGGCGGCGCGGGCGCGGGCGCGCTGCTCGGCCATCGCGGCGTCGAACCCGGCCACGTCCACCGCGC
This sequence comes from uncultured Alphaproteobacteria bacterium, assembly GCA_963761015.1. GTDB lineage: Bacteria > Pseudomonadota > Alphaproteobacteria > Acetobacterales > Acetobacteraceae > CAVXFL01. The sequence continues at coordinate 621,684 of CAVXFL010000009.1, read as the reverse complement.
GTCCTTGCTCGCGCAACGCGTCCTGCGTCAGATCGAGCGGGAAGCCGTAGGTATCGTAGCAGCCGGAAGGCGACCTCGCCCGGCAGCTTCTGCCGATCGCCGAGCCCTTCGGTCGCTTCGGCCAGCAGATGCAGCCCACGCTCCAGCATGGCGGCGAAGCGGGTCTCCTCCAGCCGCAGCGTTTCCACGATCAGCGGCTGGGCGCGCACGAGTTCGGAATAGGCCGTGCCCATTTGCCGCACCAGCGCCGGCACGAGGCGCGGCATCAACGGCTCGCGCGCGCCCATCATGTGGGCGTGGCGCATGGCGCGGCGCATGATCCGCCGCAGCACGTAGCCGCGGCCCTCGTTCGAGGGCAGCACGCCATCGGCGATCAGGAACGCGGAACTTCGCAGATGGTCGGCGACGATGCGGTGGCTGATCTTGTGCGGCCCGTCCGGGTCCTGTCCGGTCGCCTCGGCGCTGGCCAGGATCAGCGCGCGCAAGGTATCGGTGTCGTAGTTGTCGTGTTTGCCCTGCAGGATGGCGGCGAAACGCTCCAGCCCGAGCCCGGTGTCGATCGAGGGGTGCGGCAGCGGCACCCGGGTCCCGGGCGGGCCTTCCTCGAACTGCATGAACACCAGGTTCCAGATTTCGATGAAGCGGTCGCCCTCCGCCTCGGGGCTGCCCGGCGGCCCGCCGGGAATGCCCGGTCCGTGGTCGTAGAAGATTTCCGAGCACGGGCCACACGGGCCGGTATCGCCCATGCGCCAGAAATTGTCCGCCCCCGCGATGCGCAGGATGCGCTCGCTCGGCAGGCCGGAAATCTTGCGCCACAACTCGGCCGCGTCGTCGTCGTCGATATAGACGGTGACGAGCAGCCGCTCCTTCGGTAGCGCGAAATCCCGGGTAACCAGCTCCCAGGCGTAATGGATCGCCTGCTCCTTGAAATAATCGCCAAAACTGAAATTGCCCAGCATTTCGAAGAACGTGTGATGCCGGGCGGTGTAGCCGACGTTGTCGAGGTCGTTGTGCTTGCCCCCGGCGCGCACGCATTTCTGCGCCGTGGTGGCGCGCGAATAGGGCCGCCGCTCCTGGCCGGTGAAGACGTTCTTGAACTGCACCATGCCGCTGTTGGTGAACAGCAGGGTGGGGTCGTTGCGTGGCACCAACGGCGAACTCGGCACCACGGCGTGCCCGTTGCGTGCGAAATAATCCAAGAACGTGGCGCGGATATCGTTGCTGCTCGGCATGCGGCGCGAAGACTTTTTCCTGACGTGATGGACCGGGCCGGCGTAGCGCAACCAGCCGGTCCTGTCACATCGGTGTGAATTTCCCTCGCGTCAACGGGCGGGCCGGCCGCTCTGTCTCTCTCGCGCGCAGCCGAAGCCGCAAAATCTCCTCCCTCCCCTTGGGGGAGGGCAATGCCGCTTTGGCCCGCCGGAGAGGTACCCAGGCTATGGCCAGGGCGTCGCGATCGCGGCGGGCCCGCCCGGCATGGCCAGCCGGCCTAGCTCGCGCAGCTGCCTGCCGTCCCAGCCGAGCACGGAGATGTCGCGGTCCAACAGGTTCTGCACCAGGACCTCCCGCCCGTTACGGGAAAAGGCGATGCCCTGGGAGGCACGGCCCACCGGCGCCTCGGCTAAGCGCCGCAGCACGCGTCCCGCCGTCGTCGGGCCGCGCTCGGGCGGCGCGACCGCGAACATCGTCAGAATGCCGTGCGGGTGGTAAACCGCAGAACCGGCCGGCGCGATCGTGCCGTTGATCGAGTTCACCGCCACGAACCGCCCGTCCGGCGAGAAGGCGACGCCTTCCGGCGTGGGCGGCACGGCCACCGTGTCGATCGTGCGCGGCGGGTTGGCGCCGAGGTCGATCAGGCTCACCGTGTCCACGTCGCCCTTCACCCGGCCGATATTGGAGACGATGGCCAGCGTGCCCTGCCCGTTGACGTCCATGGTATCGGGGGCGAATCCGGTGGTGATCGGCTGCTTCTCGACCGTGACATGCGTGCCGTCGATGTCCAGCACGCTCACCATGTTGTCGCCGGAGCGGCTGACCAGGGCCTTGCGGCCGTGATCGAAAATGCCGATCCCGGCGGGCAGCGCCTTCTTGTTGCCGAGGTCCACCGAGCCTGCGGGTTCCAGCCGGCCGTTGTCGAGCTTGAACAGCGAAATCGTCCCGGCCAGGCGGTCGGCGACCAGCGCAAGCTTGCCGTCGGGCGTCACGCGCACGGTAGTCGCCCCGGCGCCGGCATGGGCGACCTGCACCACCTTGGGCGGCATGGCGGAGAGATCGAGCACCGAGATGCGGTCATCCGGCACGGCGCGGTCCGGCGCGGCGGCGTCGGGGCGGGTGGAGGAGGTGACCAGGGCGTAGCGGCCGTCGGGCGTGAAGCCGATGGCGGTCGGCGGCCCGATGTCGCTGAAAGCGACCTCGACCGTGGCGACCACGCGGGGAATCGGCCCGCTCAGGTCGATCACCGAGACGTTGTCCGGCTTCGGGTTCCGCACGCCCACCGGCTTGCCGTTTTCGACGGTGGTATGGTTGTCGTTGCCCGACAGCGCGATGTCGGCCGCGCGCGCGGCCGACCCCGGCCATCAGCACACTGGCCAAAAGTGTCGCGACGAAAACGGGCGATCCGCCGAGCCGTCGCCCCTCGGGTGAATGACGCATGTTTGCCTCCCCGCGTGATCCGCCGATGCGATCACGTCCGGCGTTATTACGGCCGTTCGCTTGGCCCGCAAAATGCCCCGCGTTGCGCGGCGGATTTACGGCATCTGCCAAAGCCAGCGTGGCGGCGTGCTCAGGGTCTGCTGGAAAGCCTCGGCCACGGGCAGGTTCGGCGCGCGCTCGCACTGCGCCGTGACGCGGCGCAGTGCGGCGTCGATCTTGCCGGTGTCGATGGTTTCGACGCCAGTGCGCGCGGCGAGATAGCCGTAATAGAACATCGTCTCGGCCTCGCGCTCCCGATCCGGCGCCACGAGGAGCTGACGGCAGGTGAGGCGCCGCACCTGCCAGGTCCGTCCGATCCCGGTCAGCGGCGCGCCGAGCGGCTGCTGCGGCACAGCTTGCATGACGACGGCCCCGGGTCCGCCGGCCGGCGGGGCTGGCGCCTCGGCCGCGGGCATCGCCGGCTGGCCGGCGCACCCGGCGAGCGCGAGGCCGGCGATTGTCAGGAGAGCGGCCAGATTGCTGGTCATGGCGGACATCCCACGCGCAAAGGTTGCGGCACCGTTCCGGCCCGCCGCCGGCGACCCTTTCCGGCGACTTCGCCGGGCCATATCGTTTTCCGGACCGATTCGACGTCGCGTCAGACATCAGACTACCGGCATCGTTTGAACCGAGGGAAGCCGCCGATGCGACCATCCGCCGCTTTGCCGCTCGCGGCTGCCGTTTTCGCCACCCTGGCGCTTGGCTGCGGGTGGGCGCTCGGGCAGCCGGCCGGCCCGCCAGACGTCACGCCGACGCAACTCGCGGGCAGCTGGAAGGGCCTCCGATGCGAGACCGCGCCGTGGTCGAACATCTCGCGCCGGCGCCAGTTCGTGTTCACCGACACGACCTGGAGGATTCTGTTCCAGGTCTATGACGGCAAATCGTGCCGTCCGGACGCGCTGCTGTTCAGCGCCGATTTCGGCGGCAGCTACCGGCTCGGCGCCAACTCGTCCGCCGTGCCGGGCGCGCGGGAGGCGCGGTTCGCGTTCGACCACAAGCTGGTGACGCCGACCGCCACCGGAATGGACTTCGTCAAGCCGCGCTGTCCGCAATACGGATGGACGCCGGGCGCGGCGCGCGACGTCTCCAGGGCCGGTTGCGCCGACCTGTTCGTTGCGACCGCCTCCTGCCCGACGGAATACGACCTGACCGCCATCATCGGCGGCGAACTCCACCTCGGCGACCGCGGCCATAGACTGTGTACGCCGGAAACCCGGCCGACCAAGCTTCAGAGATCGGGTTTCACGAGGGATTAGTGCCCAAACAAAGGCTAATGCACTGCTGCGTACATGATCTTCTCCTGCGTGGCGTCGCGGGGATCGAACTCGGCCACGATCTGCCCGGCGCGTGCGACCAGAATCCGATCCGAGATTTTCAGGATCTCCGGCAAGTACGACGAGATCACCACAACGGCCTTGCCCTCGCGGGCAAGCGCGCGGATGATCGCGTGGATCTCCTCGACCGAACCCACGTCGACGCCCCGCGTCGGCTCGTCCAGGATGATGAGCTTCGGCTCCTGCGCCAGGCTCTTCGCGACCACCACCTTCTGCTGATTGCCGCCTGACAGCTCGATGATTCTGCTCAGCCGATTGATTGCGGTGATGCGGGTACGGCCGATCCAGTCGGCGGCAAGCTCGTCGCGATGCTTGCGTGAATAAAGCTGGCGCCGTCGTCCCGCCCGCGTGCACAGCCACCCGAGGTAAATATTTTCCGCGACCGTCATGGTCTCGAAGAAGCCGCTGACCTTGCGATCCTCGGTGACGTAGGCGATGCCGTCCCGGATCGCCTGCGCGGGCACGCGGTAACGTATCGGTCGCCCTTCCAGGTAAATCATGCCACCGTGGATCAGGTTGCGCTTGCGCGCGCCGGCAATCACCTGCGCGATCTCCGAGCGCCCCGATCCAACCAATCCGGCAATGCCGAGCACCTCGCCGGCAAACACCGAGAACGACATGTTCTTGACCATCGTGCCGGAAATGACGTTTTGAACCCGCAACACGCGCGCGCCACGCCGTCCGGCGCCGCTGCCCCTGCCGGCCTCGCTTTCCGCGATATTCCGCCCGACCATGTGCGCAACCAGGGTTTGGCGCGTAAAATCCTTCGCCGCTCCGGTGATCACCCGCCGCGAGTTCGCGCAATACGGTGATCCGGTCGGCGATTCTCAGCGCCTCTTCCAGCGCGTGCGAGATATAGACGATCGCAATTCCTTGCGCTCGCAGCGCGTCGATCAACAGAAACAAATGCTGCGTCTCTTCCGGGGTCAGGCTCGCGGTGGGCTCGTCGAACATGACGATCTCGGCCTGGTAGTAGACGGCCCGAGCGATCTCCACCATCTGACGCTTGGCCGTGCCGAGCGTCGCCACCACGTCGCTCGGCTCGACATGGAAATTCATCGATTGCAACAATTGCTGCGCGCTGATGTTGATGGTGCGAAACCTGGTGAGGAACTTTTCTCGGCCGAGCTGAACGTTCTGCGCCACCGTCATCGTCGGCACCAGGCTGTCTTCCTGGTAGACCATGGCGATACCGCGCGCGAGCGCGTCGGCGGGCGAGCGGAAATGGCACGGCTCGCCGTCGAGCGTGATCTCGCCCGAGCTGAGCTGCACGGCACCGGCCGCCGCCTTGCACAGGGTCGACTTGCCGGCGCCGTTCTCGCCCACCAGCGCATGGACTTCGCCGGCAAACAAATCGAAGTCGATGTCTTAAATCGCCGGCGTGCCTTCGTACACCTTCGTGGCGCGGCGGACCCGGAGTTTTGGCGCGCGCCCACCTTCGGCAAGGCCGGCGCCACCCCGCACCGCTGTCTGCTGCTCATCCATCCCTTGCCTCCACCGCCAACTCGTCGACGAGCAGCCGGTCATTGCCCTTCGCAACCACGAACAGGCGGTTGCCCATCTCACGGGCGGCCATGACGCCGTGATTATGGCCGTCGACGCGGCTGTGCAGCGAGAACATCGGCTCGCAATGCGCGTCCAGTCGTACCACGAGCCCATAGGCGCGCGGCGGCGCCCAGGGCTTGCGGATGCCGAGTTTCTTGATGCCGCCGCCCTGCAACGGCTCCAGGTAGGAGCCGTTGGCCGTCAGCGCCGGGCGGATCCAAAGTTCGGGTTCCACCGAGCGCATCATTTCCCGTCGAAATTCCGCCTCGCGCAGCACCAGTTCGACCAACTGCGTGCGCATGGCGAAGATCGCCAGCCAATGCCCCCCGCCGCGTGCCGGCGCAATCCGCGCCGGATAGCCGGGCATGTTGTCGATCAGCGTCTCGACGCTGCTGCGTTGGCCGCCGGTCAGCCGACAGCGCGCCAGGCTGTGTCGCCAGCTCTCGGTGAACAACAGGAAGTTGCCGCCATCCTCCACCTGAATGCCGTTCGGATAGGCAAGTCCCGTCAGCAGAGTCTCGGCGGCATCGGTTCCGGCCGGCCAATAAGCCAGCAGGCCGGAACGGTTGCGTTCCATCAGGTCCCAGACCCAGTCCTCGGCGTCGTGGCGCGTGCTGCCGACCGCGAAATACAGGCCGCCACGCGCCGGATCTTCGGTGATCGCGGTGACCGAGCGAAGCGGCGCCCCGTCGAGCCGATCGAGTTTCGCCAGGATCGTTCCGTCCGCGCTCAGCCGCCGCACGCCACCCCCGTTCAGCCCGACGGCAAAGCCGCCGTCGTCCAGCCGCGCCAGCGCGGTGATCGGCGCATCGAACGTGGCGACCGATGACGTTTCGGCAAAACCCTCGCCGGAAAGCCTGATCAGATGGCGCAAGCTGCTGACGTATAATGCGCCGCCCTCGCCGACGGCGATGTCGTCGGGCTTGGCCAGTCCGGGACCGACCGGCGCTAGATCTTCCAGCCGGTCGTTGGGCGTGTAAGCGCCATCCAGCGTGGGGATAGCGTGCTGCTCGCGCTCCGGAAACAGCAGCGACTTCACGATCTCCATGGCACCGGACATCTCCGCTCCGCCGGCCGTATCAAGCCGGCGCCGGACGCGGGCCCCAGTAGCTGTCGCACCCGGTCCAGTTCGCGTCGGCGTTGTCGAGCTTTATGCGGCCGATGCGGTTGTTCTCCAGCCCACCCAAATAAAGGTAGCCGCGGTCTTCGCGCATTGACGTCAACGTGGGATGCGACTCGCCGCCCGGGTCCCAGTACGATTCGACAGGGCGGGCATTGGCGTCGAGCTTTACGATGCAACCGTTGTTGATGCCGGGAAACAGCCATTCGTCGATCGGCAGTTGCTTGATCATGCGCATGCGGAATTTCGGCATTCGCATCGCGACGTCGTAGACCGGCGTGCGCATGGCGACCAGCGCCAGCCAGTAGCCGCCGTCGGAGGCGCGGTTGATGTTGTCGGGGCTGCCGGGCAGATGGTCGAGCACGATTTCGGTCCGGCCGCGCTTCGGCCCATCGATCCAGTAGCGCATCAGCCTGAGGCCGAAGGTTTCGCAAAACAAGATCGAGCGGGCATCGTGCGACAAACATACGCCGTTGCAGAACCGCACGTTGTGGACCACTGTCCGGGTCCGCCCGGTCGCCGGATCGTAGCAGACCAGCCGCCCGCTGCCGCGACCCTCCAGTCCGTCGACCGGCCATGTCAGCATATCGAAGCGGGTCGTGCCTTCGCTGAAATAGATCTTGCCGTCCGGGGCGATGTCGAGATCGTCGGTCAGCTTCAGCCGCGAGTCGTCGACCAGCTTGAACCATCTCCGATTCGTCTGATCGGTCAGCTTGAACACCGTGCCATCCGGTTGCACGCCATAAAGCCCCATCCCGGCGGCGCAGACGATCAGATTGTCGTCTTTGTCAAAGGCGAGGCCGAGCGGTCGTCCGCCAATGCGCGCGAACAGCTCGCGGTTCTCGAAATTGCTTCCGGAGAACCGCAAAATCCAGCCTTGCCGCGTGCCGGTGTAGAACCGGCCTTCGCGATCGAGGATGACGTCCTCCGGTCCCTCCACCTGGTCGAGCGCGATCGCCTCGGCGCCGCGCAGGCGGGCGTTCATCGCATAGGGCGTGCCGCTGCCCTCCCGCGCGTCCGGCAGCATTCCGTAATCGAGATAGGTCGGGTTGACGTAGCTCTTCTGAATGGCCTTGCCGCGGTTCTTGGACCACTTGACGTCGATGCCGATGGCCAGAAGCAGGATGCCGCCGTTCACGGCGGTGGTCACCTGACCGGGAAAGCCGAGCTGGATCAGGCCGTTTCCCAGAATGAAAATGATGCCGGCGCCGATCAGGCAGCGGCCGATCGAGCCCTTGCCGCCGGCAAGGCTGACGCCGCCGATCATCACCGCGGCCAGCGCCTGGAAAGCGAAGCCTTCACCAGTCTGCGAGCCGGCGCTGGCAAGTCGGGCGGCGAAGAACACCGCGCCGAAAGCCGTCAGCATGCCGCTGACCACATAGGTCGACAACAGCACGCGGCGAATGCTGATGCCGGCGTGACGCGCCGAGCGGCGGCTGGCGCCGACCGCGACGAGGTGCCAGCCCAGACGGGAACGGCTGAGCAGCAGGTGTCCGGCGACGCCGATGATCGCCAGTCCCCAGACGTCGCTCGGGACCAGCAAGAACCCGCCGCTGCCGAGCGCTTCCCAGGTCGGGCTCGAAACCGTGGACATGGCGAGGTCGCCCGACCAGGCCAAGGTCAGCAGATCGAAGATGCCGCGATAGACGATCAGCGTCACCAGCGTCGTCAGGAAGGCGCGGGTGCGCAGAAAGCCGATGAAGAAGCCGTTGACCGCGCCGAACAGACCGCCCGCCAACACGGTCACGACAATGACCAGCGGAACGGGAAGGCCCCAGATATTGAACGCCATCAGCGCGATGAAATCCGCCAGCGCGAAAATGGAACCGACGCTGAGGTCGATCCCGCCGGAAATCAGCGACAGGCCCATGGCGATCGCCACGAAGCCGAACTCGGCGAACGAGCGGCCCATCGACTGGCTGTTGTAGAGCGTCGCGTAATCCGCAACGGTGAACGCGAAGAACAGCAGGACCGCGACGAGCACCGTGAACGGTATCGCCGGCTCCATCCAGGTCTTGGCGAACAAATCGGCGAACGTCTGCCGCGGCGACCAGCGATAGCGGATCTGCTTGAACGTCGTCGAAAGCGCTGCCGCAGTCACGTACCGCCCTCCATTCGCGGCGCGATCATCCGCCGCGTCGCAGCCCACCGAAATGCACCGCATCCCGCGGCAACGACGCGCGGATGCGGCCCGAGGGCACCGTTGGCGCCCCCGGTATGGCTGCGCCTACTTCTGCACCGGCGTGCAGGAGGTCGGCGTCACCGTCTGCTTCGTGATCGGATAGACGGGCGTGTACAGCGCGACGTGGAACGTTCCCGGCTTCATGTCGAGTCTGCAACAGGAACTTGACCATCGCCATCATCTGGTCGGCCTGGAGCGGAGCGGGGTATATGTAGTCTTCGTAGAACAGCCCTTGGCGCACGTAGTCGCAGGCGGGTGGCTCGCCGCCGTCGGTGGTGAAGATCTTGACCTTCCCCGCCAAGCCGGCCTGCTTCACCGCTTGCGCGATTCCGGAGTCCTGGCCCGACCACCAGCCCATATACGCGCACAAATCCGGATGCGCCTGCAGCACCGTGGCCGACTTGTCGTGGGCGGTCTTCGAATCCCAGTTCGCGGCCTGGTTGCTGACGATGCTGATCTCCGGGTGCTTCTTGAACACCGACATGGCGCCCTGCATGATGCCGATGCTGTAGGCCGACGTGACCTCGCCATCCATGAGCGCGATCTTGTGCGACGCCGCGGAACCGCCGCAGACCTTCACGATCCCTTCGGCCATGCGCGCGCCGAGTTGGTTCGGCTGCACACCCACGAACGCGTCCGTCTTGTAGCGCGACGCCATGTTGATCTGGATCACGTAGATCCCCGCCTGCTCGGCACGCCGCAGCGCCGGCGCCAGCACCTGCACGTTCGGATTATGCACGATCAGCACGTCGGGGTGCTGGCCGATTATGCTCGACAGCAACTGCTCCTCGCGCTCGGTGTTGAAATTGGGATCGCGAACCTGGAACTTGATGCCGAGCGCCTTGCTTTCCCGCTCCATGGTTTGGCCCCAGATGCGGGTCAGCGGTACGGCGTAGGAAACCGGGATGAAAACGACGGTCTTGCCGACGACGTCCTTCTGGAACTGTTGCTGAAGCTGCTGGGTTGTCATGTTCGGCGCGGCCGCGGCTGCCGTCGCAAAACCGGCGACGACGCCGCCCGCAACCAGCGCCCGCAGCGCACTGACGATGCTGTTCATTTGACGTTTTCTCCCCCCAAATTACGCGAACCGTGTTCACGCGGTTGCCGTCGATCAATCGCCCTGTCGCGCGGTCTCCTCGTCCCTCGGGTGCAACAGGTTGTCCCCGACGATGGCGGCCAGAAGCACCAGTCCGCGAAAGATGTTCTGCACGTCGTTGCTCAGGTTGAGCAACGTCATGCCGTTGAGCATGACGCCGATCAGCAATCCGCCCGCGATGACGCTCAACACGCTGCCCCGGCCGCCCACCAGGCTCACCCCGCCCAGCACCGCCACGAGGATCACGTTGAACATCTCCGTTCCCATGACGATCTGGGTATCGATGCTGGAAAGCATCGCCATCAGCACCAAACCCGCCACGTAGCCGATCACCGCCGAGAGGGAATATTCCAAGACGATCAGCGGCCGGACCGGTATGCCGCTCAGCCGCGCCGCCTCCGGGTTGTCGCCCTGGGCATAAATGAAACGCCCGATGCGCGTTCGGCTCAGAAACAAATGCACCAGCAGCGCCAGGCCGGCGAAGATGATCACCGGGATCGGGATGCCGCCGATCGTGCCGCCCAGCACCAAAAACGCCTTTGCATTCTCGGGGATGTAGACGAGGAAGGTCGACCCGACGATAAAAATCTGCGCCAGGCCGAACATCAGCAAGTTCGTCGCCAAGGTTGCGAACAGCGGCGGCACTTCGACGAACGCGATGACGATGCCGTTGATCAGTCCGATGACGAGCGCCGCCGCGAAGCCGCAGAGAATGCCCAAGCCGATGCCGCCGCCGCTTCCCATGACGACCGCCGCCAGCGCGGCGCCGATCGCCAGCGATGCGATCTGCGAAATGTCCAGCCCGCGCCCGATGATGACGATCGCGGCGCCCAGCGACAGAATGCCGAGCACGGCGATGCCGTTCAGCAGCGTGAGGATGTTCTTGACGGACGCGAATCCCGGCACGACTGCCGAGAAGATGCCGGCGAGAGCCAACATCGTGATGAGTACGATCTGTTCTTGGGTAAGCCGCCTCAGCCAGCCGGACAACGCGTTCGCCGGACGGCCGGCCGTGACAACGGCGCGTAAGTTCAGCTGCACATCGTCGGACGGCACGCTGCGCTCCTCCCCGATATTCTGCCCGGCTCCACCCGCGCCGAAGGCAGGCCGCGGCCCGCTATGGGATTTCGTCAAAGCCGCGGCCGCCGGCCATGTTGCCCCGGACCATAGGCAGGCGGCCAAAATCTGACAATCCGTTTCCCCCGCTGGCCATTTCCCGCGCTGGCGCGTTCCAAACAGCGCGGTCCGCCCCGGCTCCGGTGTTTGCTGTTGCCGCTGTTTCAGGTCTATTGGTCCAATGCATCGTGTCGTTCGCACGCCCGTCTTGGAAATTGCCTACCAGGAGAGCGGTCGCGCCGACGGTGTGCCGGTCATCCTGCTGCACGGCTGGCCATCCGACCCGCACGATTTTGACGGTGTGGCCCCGGCATTGGCGGCCGACGGATGTCGCGTCCTGGTGCCTTGGCTGCGCGGGTTCGGTCCGACGCGATTTCTCGATGCAAGGACGCCACGCTCGGGTCAGCAGGCCGCATTGGGCGCGGATGTTCACGACTTCATGGACGCGTTGGGCGTCGCTCGGGCGGTGCTCGCCGGATATGACTGGGGCGGACGGGCCGCGTGCGTCGTCGCCGCGTTGTGGCCCGAGCGGGTGCGGGCACTGGTGACGATCAACGGCTATGCGATCCAGGACATCGCCGCCGCCGGCCGCCCCGCCCCGGCCGCGCAGGAGCATCGGTTCTGGTACCAGTGGTATTTCCACACCGAACGCGGCCGTGCCGGTCTGACACGGAACCGGCGCGACATCGCCCGGCTCTTGTGGCGGTTGTGGTCGCCAAACTGGCGCTTCGATGACGCCACGTTCGATGCAACGGCGACGAGCTTCGACAACCCGGATTTCGTGGACGTGACGATCCAATCCTACCGGCATCGCTACGGCAATGCCCCGGGCGACCCGACGATGGAGCCACTGGAGCAGCAACTGGCTGCCTGGCCGCCGGTTTCGGCACCGACCGTCGGTACTGCATGGCGAGGCGGACGGCGTGGGTCCGGTGGCAGGATCAGCCGATCATGCACGGCATTTTACCGGGCGCTATGACCGGCGCGTGGTGCCGTTCGCCGGACATTTCCTGTCACGCGAGAATCCCGAGACGGTCGTTCAAGCGGTTCGCGACCTGCTCCGTTAGGCCATGCGTATTGCCGGCCTGACTGGGCTCCGGGTTGGGCGGATGCGGCCGGCGGGTTAGGATGGCCGCAGTCCCGCAAAGGAGTGCGCGCCATGGCCAGCGATTTTCCCCTGCCCGTCAGCGACCCCGGCATGCTAGGCTTCGCGCGCAAGCCGCTCGAGCATCTGGACCGGCTGATCCGCCAGCACATCGCGGAAGCGCGCTATCCGGGCTGTCAGATCGCGCTCGCGCGCAACGGCAAGCTTGCGCTGTACCGCACCTACGGCGACGCGCGGTTGGCGCCGCGCCGGGTCGCGGCCGACGACGACACCCTCTGGCTGCTGTTCTCCAACACCAAGGTCCTGACCATGGCGGCGATCTGGAGTCTGGTCGAGGACGGCGTGCTCTCCTTCACCGACCGCGTCGCCGACCACCTTCCCGAGTTCGCCACGGGCGGCAAGGACGAGATCACCATTTTTCAGCTCGCCACGCATCAGGCCGGGTTCCCGAACGGCAATGTCAGCCGTGAAGCCTGGGCGGACCATGCCAGGATGCGCGCCGAGGTCTGCGACTTCCGGTTGGAATGGCCGCCCGGCTCGCGCCTGCATTACCACCCGCGCGCGGCGCACCTCGCCTTGGCCATGGTGCTGGAAGCCAGCACCGGCGCGGACTACCGCGACGTGATCCGCGACCGGGTGATCGACCCGCTCGGCCTGTCGCATGAACTGTTCGTGGGCGTGCCGCGCGAGGCGCAGGAGCGCTGCGCCGATATTCACGTGCCCGCCGGCTCGGAGATCCCGGCCGACAACAGCGCCGAGCATCGCCTGGCCGGCCTGCCGCACGGCGGCGGCTTCGGCACGGCGCGGGGAATGGCCGCCTTCTACCAAATGATGCTGGGCTACGGCAGCCTCGGCGAGCTGCGCCTGTTCTCGCGGCGGATGATCGAATACGTCACGCGCGATTTCACCGGCGACCGCCCGGACGGCTACATGGGCGACATCCCGATGCATCGCGGGCTGGGGCCGCACGCGCGCGGCCTGGGCGAGCGCGTGCGCGGACTGGGCAGCATCGCCGCGCCGGCGACCTACGGGCATGGCGGCGTCGGCAGCTCCTATTGCTGGGCCGACCCGACCAGCGGCGTCTCGTTCGCCTATGTCACGAATTTTGTCGCGCCCGACCCGTGGCACTCGGCGCGCATGGACCGGATCAGCAATCTGGTGCATGCGGCGATCGAGTGAGCCGCGGCTGGCGCGCTATCGCCCTGACGCGCTATCGCCCTGGGCGGAAACCAGCGTTTGCCCCGGCGCCGCTCGGCACAAAGCCGCACTGACAACGCGCCTCAATCCGCTGCTTCCGCTTCCGCTTCCTCGTCCTGCGCCGCCATGAGCGTGCCGCTCACCGTGCTGGATTGGTCGCGCACCTTGCGCTCGATCGCGTCGGCCATCTCCGGGTGCTCGCGCAGGAACTGCTTGGCGTTCTCGCGGCCCTGGCCGATGCGCTGGGAATCGTAGCTGAACCAGGCGCCGGACTTCTCGACCACGCCGGCCTTCACGCCGAGATCGATCAACTCGCCCACCTTGCTGATGCCCTCGCCGTACATGATGTCGAATTCCACTTGCCGGAACGGCGGCGCCAGCTTGTTCTTCACCACTTTCACGCGGGTCTGGTTGCCCGTCATCTCCTCGCGATCCTTGATCGAGCCGATGCGGCGGATTTCCATGCGCACCGAGGCGTAGAATTTCAGCGCGTTGCCGCCCGTCGTGGTCTCCGGGTTGCCGAACATCACGCCGATCTTCATGCGGATCTGGTTCAGGAACACCAGCAGGGTCTGGCTGCGGCTGACGCTGCCGGTCAGCTTGCGCAGCGCCTGGCTCATCAGCCGCGCGTGCAGGCCCATGTGGCTGTCGCCCATTTCGCCTTCCAGCTCGGCGCGCGGCACCAGCGCGGCGACGCTGTCCACCACCAGCACGTCGATGGCGCCCGAGCGCACCAGCGTATCGGCGATCTCCAGCGCCTGCTCGCCGGCATCCGGCTGGCTGATCAGCAGGTTGTCGACATCGACCCCCAGCTTGCGCGCGTAGATCGGGTCGAGCGCGTGCTCGGCGTCGATGAAGGCGCAGGTGCCGCCGCGCTTTTGCGCCTCGGCGATGGCGTGCAGCGCCAGCGTGGTCTTGCCCGAGCTTTCCGGCCCGTAGATTTCGATGATGCGTCCGCGCGGCAGCCCGCCGATGCCGAGCGCGAGGTCGAGCCCGAGCGAGCCCGACGGGATGACCTCGATCGGCTCGCTCGCCCCCTTGGCCCCCATGCGCATGATCGAGCCCTTGCCGAAGGCCCGCTCGATCTGGCCGAGGGCGGCATCGAGCGCTCTGTTCTTGTCCATCCGTCTGTCCTTGCCTGAGCATCAACCCATCGGTGTTCGGAAGCCTGCCAGCTCGCCCGATGATTGCCCCACTCTCTCACAGCAGCGAACACATCCGCAACGGGGACGAGAACACTATTGCAACCGATCGCTAAAATCCCGTTAAGAATTTGTTCGCGTTGTGTTCGAATGAGAACGGCGGGCCGGGCGGCCTCCGACTCGGGGGCAGCCAAATCGGTGTACTCCCCGGCACTCGTGGCCGCCACCGATTCGGCGTCAGGCGCCACGCATCACGCGTCAGGGCAATCCCATCCTGGGCCGCTTCCGGAACTTCCTCACCGGCGAAAGCCGGTATCCACCATGCCGCGGCACGCCGGGTCACTTCAGGAGCGCGATGGCCCGCGTCAGGAAGCCGCGGGCGGCCTGGAGGATGTCCAAATTGTTAAAATCGAGATTGTTGAAATCGAGCCCGGCCGGAGCCGGGTTGGATTCCGGCGGGCGCGGACGGATTCCCGCCGGGTCACCTCGGGGTGGTTGGCCGTTCGGCTCGGGCCGGTCCATCAGTTGCGGCGACCGCGGCTCGGTTCTTCGCTGCGCCATCGGGCCTCCTCTTTGCCCGGCCGGGCACGCGTCGGCGCGCCGGGGCCGCATGGTCCGGGGCGAGCAACCTACGGCATCGCCGGTAAACGCGGGGTGAATACGCGGACGTAAAGGCTTTCGTAACCCGACGCGGGCTTCATGCGTGGGATAGGCATGAGCGCGCCTCTCATCTTCGCCGTCGAGCCGGCCGAGCACGCCGCCCGCCAACACGTGGAGGCGCTGGTCGAAAGCCTTGCCGAAGTCGTGCGCGTCGCGCACGCGCTGCGCGATGCGGGGAACCGGCTCGATCTCACGGGGCTCGATGGGCTGTTCGGCCTGCTTTGCGCGCGCGCGCTCGACCTGCGGCCGGACCACGGGCGGTTGCTCCAACCAAAATTGCTGGGGCTGCGCGACGATCTCGACGCGCTGTTCGCCGCCTGCGCGCCGGGCGGGCTCAACTGAGCCGGCGCAGTTATTGTCGTCGGCCGTTCCGGGACTCATCTACTTCCAATAGCGGCACCGGCGGCCGGCTACGGCAACGCCGGGAGGTACCGAACCCGGAGGTTGGCGATGCGAATTCTGCTACAGGGCGCGATGGCGGGGCTACTGTTGATGGCGACGACCTCGCTCGCCGTCGCCGCGCGCGGCGGGGCGGGCGGCGGCATCCCGGGATGCGAGCAGGCCGTGACCAATATCCCCTGGGGCACGATCGACGAGTCCTGCGTGGGCGGTCCGCCCGGCCCGAGCGGCTGGACCGGCGGGGTCGGCGGCCCCGGCATGCGGATCAGCGAGCAGGGCCACAAGGACTGGCCCAACTTCCGCGCCCGGGTCTCCGGCCACGGCTCGGTGGCAGGCGACCCGGGCAGCCCGTTCGCGCGCGCGCCGGCAAGGTGACGCGGGCGAGACGGCAAGGGCCCGCGCAGGCCCAGACGTTCACAGTCTGATCTGAAACTGGCGCGCCTCAATCGCGTCGAACGCGGCATCGACCAGGCTTTCCGCCGCGCGCCGGGGCAGCAAAGCCAGCAGCCCGCGCCGGCGGACCGGGCGGTAAACCCGCGCCCGCGCCTTGGGGCCGCCGAGCGCACGCACCAGGCTGTCGAGGTCGTTGAACTGGTCGATCAGCCCAAGCTCGAGCGCCTGCCGGCCGAGCATGACGCTGCCGTCGAACATCGCCGCCTCGTCGCCGCGCAGCCGGCCGGCGCGGCGGGCGCGCACCCACTCCTTGAAGCCCTCGTGGATATCGGCCATCAGCCGCTTGGCGAAATCCACGTCCTCCGGCCGCTCCGGGCTGAACGGGTCGAGCCGCGCCTTGTTCTGCCCGGCCGTGTACAAGCGCCGCTGCACGCCGAGCCGGGTCATCAGCTCGTTGACGCCGAAGCCGCCGCCGATCACCCCGATCGAGCCGACGATGCTGAGCGCGCTGGCATGTATCTGGTCGGCCGCGCAAGCGAGCCAGTAGCCGCCCGAGGCGCCGACATCCTGAATGACCGCGTGCACGCGCGCCTTCGCCTCCTCGGCGCGGCGGCGGATCAGCGCCCCGATCAGCTCCGACTGCACCGGAGAGCCACCGGGGCTGTTGATGTCGAGCACCACGTCGCCGCCGCGCTTGCCGAGCGAGCGAAAGGCGCGGTCGACCGCGGGCCCGACGGATTTCAGGTTCAGCGCCCCCTCGCGCGCGGCCAGGATGCCGTGCAATTCCACGACGTGAATGCGCGGTCCGCGCCAGAATAGCAGCCTGGTCATGGCTCAGCCCCGGCGCGCGGCCGGGTGGAAGCCGGCCGCCAACGCCGCGCCGCGCCGCGCTCCGGCGCCTTGTCCGCCGTCGCCCCTGCCATCGGCCAATCTCCCTTGCGTTCCGCGCGTGATCTTGCCGGGCCGGAGCGGCTGCTCAAAGCCGCTCGATCGGGCGGATTGAGATGGATCAAGGTGCGCTCGCGCGCCTTATGTTCGGCTTGCCGACGCGGCTCGGCGGGCCGCGTCCAAGCAATCGGAGATGTGCAATGGCGAATACTCCTGTCGAGGTCAAGAAGTCGGCTCCGGCTCCGTCGCCCGCGTCGGTGCCGGACAACTGGCGCTCGTTCCGCACCGAGATGGACCGCCTGTTCGACCGGTTTTCCAGCGGCTTCGGCTTTCCCTCGCTGCGGCGGATGTTCGACTTCGAGCCGCCCTCGCGCGGCGAGCCGTCCTTTGCCATGGCCGTTCCGGCGGTCGAGGTCAGCGAGGACGAGACGAGCTACAGGATCGCCGCGGAACTGCCGGGCATGAGCGAAAAGGATGTCGAGGTCACGCTGGCCGACGATACGCTCATGATCAAGGGCGAGAAGCGGCAGGAGAAGGAGGACAAGCAGAAGAATTATTATTTCTCCGAGCGGTCCTACGGCTCGTTCCAGCGCGCCTTCACGGTTCCCGAGGGGATCGACCGCGACAAGATCGGCGCCGAGTTCACCAAGGGCGTGCTGACGGTCATCCTGCCGAAAACCGCGGAGGCGCAGAAGCAACAAAAGAAGATCGAGGTGAAAGCCTCGGCCTGACGCCGCCCGGCGCGATGCGGGCGCCGCCGAGCGACCGCCCGCCATCGCCCATGTTTTCCCGCGCTCCGGGTTCGACCGCATGCCCTATTCCGCCAATGCCGAGCTGCCGCCGTCCGTGCGCCATGCGCTGCCCGAGCACGCTCAGGACATCTACAGGGCGGCGTTCAACAGCGCCTGGGAGCAATACGGCGGGGCCGACGAAGCGACGGCACACCGAATCGCCTGGGGCGCGGTCAAGCGGGGCTACGTGAAGCAGGGCGGGCGCTGGGTACCGCGATCGGTCGCGCCGGCCGGCCGCGCGCTCGATCCCGCCTGGGATCTCGGGTAATGCATGCGCCGAAGCGGTTGGCGGAGGATGCAAGCCGATGGACATCGAGCAGTTGCTCGCCGCGCTCACGGGCGCCGTGGAGCGGCGGGACGGGCAGGCCGTCGCCGCGCTGTTTACCGAGGACGGCGTCTATCACGACGTCTTCTACGGCAGCTTCGCGGGACGCGAGCGCATCGCCGAGCTGATCGACGATTGGTTCTACCGCGACGCGACCGATTTCCGCTGGGACATGCTGGACCCGATTGCGGACGGAGCCAGACTCTACTCGCGCTACGTGTTCAGCTTTCGCTCGACGATACCGGGGGCCGACCCAGGGCGTGTCCTGTTCGATGGCGTGGCCATGATGCGGCTGCGCGACGACGCGATCGCCGAATACAGCGAAATCGCCAACACCGCCCCTGCCCTACCCGGGCTCGGCTTCGCCGCGGAGCGGATCGTCAAGCTGCTGCGGCGCCAGGATGCCCAGTTGCGCGCCCGGCCGGAAGCCGCCCGGCATCTCCGGCCGTGATCGGCCGTAATTAATAAGTTCGTCGGCTGCGCAAGGCGCCGGCGATCAGGGAAACGATCAGCGCCATGACGAAGATCGCGAACAGTACCTGCGCCGCGACGATGCCCGCCTGGATGATGTGGCCGAAGGCGAAAATGCCGTCCACGATCGCGAGCACGATCAGGGGCGCGACCCAGTAGTACATTCAGGCTTCTCTCCTACGACCGACCTAACCCGCCGCCGCTGATGCGGTTGCGGCCGGCTGGCCGAAACGGCGTGGCTCGGCGGCGATTCAGCCGGCCCGACGCGGCGCGCCCCGCAGCGCGCGCAGCAGGGCGAACGCCAGCGCGGCCACCCACCCCGCCGTGAAGAACGCGAACAGGGCGCGCACGATGATGACGTCCTCGTGCAACAGGTCGTGGAAGCCGAGCAGGCCGGTGATAAGCGAGAGGCAGACGCATATCACGAAGACGTACAGCATCGGCTCGCCTCGGGCGTTTATCGGCCATCGCAGTTAGCCGCGCCGCGCCGGGCGGCGCAACCGCCCGACGCGCGCGACCGAGGGTTGCGCCGTCACTCCGTATTCTTCGGCGTCGCCCGCTCGTCGTCTGGGTTCTTCGGGTCGGGCGGGATGCTGCCTTCCGGCTTCGGGTTCTCGATATACTGGAACGGCGGCTTGTTCCACGGTCCGCGATGATCCTGGCCCTGGGACAGATTGAACACCACGTTCACCGTGTCGTCGGGCGGTATCGTGCCGAACATCGGATCGTCCAGCTTGCCGATTGAGTCGAGCGCCTTCATGAACATGTTCGCGTGCGTGATCTCGCGCGTCAGCAAGTGCCGCAAGGTGCGCTTGCTGCCCTCGTCCTGGCAGACCTTGATGAGCGATTCGTACGTCTGTCGCGCGCCCGCCTCGGCCGCTATATCGGCGCGCAGGTCGCGCACCACGTTGCCGCCTTCGTTGATGTAGTCCGCGGTCCAGGCGCTGCCCTGGCTGTTCACGAAGTGCGGGCCGACGCCGCGCACGCGGAACAGCGGCGCCTCGTAGACGCCGGTCTGATCGAGGTTGCGCGTGTGCTGTTCGATCAGCTTGCCGACCATTTCCAGATGGCCGAACTCCTCGATCGCGATATCCTGCAGCATGTCGCGGAACGCCGCGTTCTCGACGTGGAACGACTGCACCCAGTATTGCAGCGCTGCGGTCAACTCGCCGGTGGCGCCGCCGAACTGCTCCAGCAGATACTGACCGAAGCGCGGATCGGGCGTGTCGACCCGAACCGGCTGGATGGTCTCCTTGCGATGTAGGAACATATAGCTCCCCCGATGAAGGGTTCGGAACCGGCGGCGCCGCTCAGCGCGTGCTGTACGGCCGCAACGCTTCCGGTATCCGCATGTCGCGTGGCGCCCGGAAATCCCGCGCGGCACCCCGCATCTCCTCGGCCGAACGCGGCATGCCGCGCCGGTCGCTGTAGTCCCGCGCCGCCCCGAAGCGCCGCGATCCGCCGAGCGACACGGCACAAAGCACGTCCAGCACCGTTACGCCGATCACCGCGCCGAGCACGGCCATTATGTTGGCCTTCTGCCGGTTGCCCGCCGTGATGCCGGTCGCGAGCGTGCCGATGTCGAGCACGTCGCCGCCGACCCGGCCCCAAAGCCAGGGCTTCGGGTCGTGCGACGACAGGATGCCGATGCCGGCGCCGATCTCGCGCACCCCGTATCCGGCGATCAGCTTCTCGCTGCCCGCCATGCCGAGCGTGCGGGCCAGCGCGCGCGGGGCGATCAGTTCCATCAGCCCGAGCGCGATGCTGAACCCGCCGAGGCCGACAGCCAGGGTCGGCGCCCACTTCTCGGAAATACTCGGTTCGCTGGTTCGTTGCACGTCCACGGCTCGCCTCCCGTCAGGGCTTGAGCACGACCTTGATGCAGCCGTCCTGCTTGTCGCGGAATGTCTTGTACATCGCGGGCCCGTCGGCCAAATCCACGCTGTGCGTGATCACGAAGGCAGGATCGATCTGCCCGTCCTGGATGCGGCGCAGCAGGTCGTCGGTCCAGCGGTTCACGTGCGTCTGGCCGGTCCTGACGGTCAGCGCCTTGTTCATCAGCGCGCCGAACGGGATCTTGTCGAGCAGCCCGCCGTACACGCCCGGGACGGACAGCACCCCCGCCGGGCGGCAGACGTAGATCATCTCGCGCAACACGTGCGGCCGGTCGGTTTCCAGCATCACGGCCTGCTTGGCGCGGTCGTAGATCGAATCGATGCTGCGCGTCGCGTGCGCCTCCAGCCCGACGGCATCGATGCACTTCTCGGGGCCCTTGCCGCCGGTGAGCTCGTTCAGCCGCTCGACGACGCTCTCCTCGTCGAAATTGATGGTGATGGCGCCGCCGGCCTTGGCCATGCTGAGGCGTTCGGGCAAGTGGTCGATGCAGATCACCTGCTGGGCGCCGAGCAGCACGGCGCTGCGGATGCAGAACTGCCCGACCGGCCCGGCGCCCCAGACCGCCACCGTGTCGGTCGGCTCGATGTCGCATTGCACCGCCGCCTGCCAGCCGGTCGGGAAGATGTCGCCCAAGAACAGCACTTGCTCGTCGGTGAGGCCGTCCGGGATCTTCACCGGCGCGACGTCGGCGTAGGGCACGCGCACATATTCCGCCTGGCCGCCCGCAAACCCGCCGGTCAGGTGCGTGTAGCCGAACAGCCCGGCGGTGGTGTGGCCGAATACCTTGTCGGCGATGGACTTGTTGCGGTTGGTCCGTTCGCAGACCGAGAAATTGCCGCGCTTACACTGCTCGCATTCGCCGCAGATGATGGTGAACGGCACGACCACGCGGTCGCCGACTTTCAGCTTCTTGTTGTCGCGGCCGACCTCGACGACCTCGCCCATGAACTCGTGGCCCAGGATGTCGCCGATTTCCATGCCGGGCATGAACCCGTCGTAGAGATGCAGGTCGGAGCCGCAGATCGCGCAGGCGGTCACCTTCAGATCGCGCAGGCGGTCACCTTCACGATGGCGTCGCGCCCGTCCTCGATTGTCGGGTCGGGGACCGTGTCGCAGCGGATGTCGTGTTTGCCGTGCCAGCAAAGTGCGCGCATTGCCCTCGTCCCTCCGGCCGATGCTGGGGTTCGCTCGGGGGCCCAACGCGGCCGACGCGCAAGCGGCACCGGCCGCCCGATCACATGTGCTCGCCCGGACCACGACACGGGGCGGCGGATTCAGCGTTGCAACGAGCCCCCGATGCTGCTTAGCCTGCTCCCCGATGACGCCGAGTTGACGTTGACGGGCGCAACGAAGCCGGAACGGGAGCGGACGCACCATGCCAAACCGACGACTGACCTTCGCCGCCGCCTGCACGCTGATGCTGGCAGCACTCGGGGCATCCGCGACGGGCCACGCGCAGGACACGGGTGGCGTCTCGAACGGGATGCTGCTGAACGCGGACAGCAACGCGTCCGAATGGCTGATGTACGGCCGCGACTACGCGAACCACCGCTTCAGCCCGCTCGAGCAGATCACGCCCGCCAACATCCGCGACTTGCGGCCGAGCTTCGCCTTTTCGACCGGCGGCAAACTGGGCGGCCTGGAGGCCACCCCGCTGTTCCATGACGGGGTGCTGTATTTTTCCGCCGATTACGCGCGGGTCTTCGCGGTCGATGCGCGGACCGGAACGATGCTGTGGGAATTCCAGCCGAAATACGACAAGGGACTGGATGCGGAACTCTGCTGCGGGCCCGTCAACCGCGGCCTCGCGCTCAAGGACAACCTGGTCTATTTCGAGACGCTGGACGCCAAGCTGATCGCGCTCGACCGCAAGACCGGCAAGGTCGCGTGGCAGCAGACGATGGAGGATTGGCACAAGGGATATTCCGCCACCGGCGCGCCGTTGGTGGTGGGCGATCACGTGATCGCCGGCATCTCGGGCGGCGAATACGGCGTGCGCGGCGCGCTGCGCGCCTACGACGCGAAGACCGGGGCGCTGCAATGGACGACCTACACGATTCCCGGCCCCGGCGAACCCGGCAACGACACCTGGCCCGGCGATACCTGGAAGACCGGCGGCGGCGCCACCTGGGAGACCGGCAGCTACGATCCGGCAACCAAGACGCTCTACTGGGGCACCGGCAATCCCGGGTCATGGAACGCCGAGTTGCGGCCGGGCGACAACAAATGGACCTGCTCGCTGCTGGCGCTGGATGTCGATACCGGCAAGATCAAGTGGGCGTTCCAGTACACGCCGCACGACGCGTGGGACTATGACGGCGTCAACACGCCGGTACTGGTCGACACCACGATCCAGGGCCGGCCGGCGAAGCTGGCGGTGCAGTCGAACCGCAACGGCTTCCTCTACGTCATCGACCGCACCAACGGGAAATTCATCGCCGCCGTCCCGACCATCGACGGCATCAACTGGACCAAGGGCATCGATCCCAAGACCGGGCGCCCGACGATCAATCCCGCCATGGTCCCGCAGCCGGGCGGGCCGAAGATCAACGGCATCATTCCGGGCCTGGAAGGCGGCACCAACTGGTTCCCGATGGCGTACAACCCGGACCTCGGCTACGTCTTCCTGGCCACCAACGATTGGACCATGTCGCTGAAGGCATGGAAGCCGGCCGACACGAAATACAAGGCCGGCGACGCCTACATGGCGGTCGATTACCAGATGGCCCGCCTCGGCAAGACCGTCGGCTACATCAAGGCTTTCGACCTCGCGAACGGCAAGTTCGTCTGGTCGGTGCCGAGTCCGCTGCCGCTGTTTTCCGGCCTCTTGGCGACGCGCGGCGGACTTGTGTTCACCGGCGACGAAATGGGCCACTTCCTGGCGTTCGACGCCAAGACCGGCAAGGAGTTGTGGCGCTTCCAGACCGGCTCCGGCGTCAACGCCTCGCCGATCACCTACGAACTGGACGGCGTGCAGTACGTCGCGATCCTCTCCGGCCTGGGCGGCGATCCGAGCTTCTATTACGCCTCGCCGAAGGGCGGCATGTTGTGGGTGTTCGCGCTGAACGGCGGCAAGGTGAACGATGCGAGCCACTACAGCCAGCAGGTGATCCCCGCCGCGCTGCCCGACCGCCTCAAGGAATGAGCGTTGCGCCCCGGCGACAATCGCGCGGCGTCGCGGCGATTGTCGCCGGCCTGCTCGCCTGGGCGGCGGTGCTGCGCGCTCCCGCGCGGGCGCAAGCGCCGGCGTTGACCGATCCGCTGATCGGCAACCGCCACGCCATCGCCGAGGGCAAGGACCTGTATCGCCGGCACTGCTTCATCTGCCATCTGCACGCCGGCGGCCGCGGGCCGGACCTGTTCACCGGCACGCTGACCGACCGGCAATTCGCCGAGACGGTAATCAACGGGCGCGGCCTGATGCCCGCCTGGGGCGAGCGGCTCTCGCTGGACGCGATCTGGAAGATCCGCGCCTACGTCAAATCGACCGACCGCTATGACGACTGACCGCTATATGACAACTGACCTGGCGGCGCGCCGTCTCTGGCCGCTGCTGATCGTCGCTCTGCTGATCCTGCCGCCGCTGTCCCGCGCGATGGGCTTTCCCATCCGCGGACCGGCCCGCGCCGTCGGGCCGCGGACCGTGGTGGTGCGCGGCATCCACGTGGTTCTGCAAGGCGTGGCGCCGATCGCGGCCGCCGATCCATGTGGCCCCGCCAGCGCCCCTTGGCGCTGCGGCGAACGCGCGCAACGCGCGTTGGACGTGCTGGCCGGCGCGCATCCGCTGGCATGCGAGCTTGGCGCGAAGATCGGGCACGGCGAGTTCGAGGGAAGCTGCGCGAGCGAACGCGGCGGCGATCTGGGCCGCGCCTTCGTGGCAGCCGGCTGGGCTCGCGCCGAAGACGATCGCTATGCGGTGGCCGAAGCGGCGGCGCGCGCCGCGCGGCGCGGTGCCTGGGCGGCCAAGCCGCCGTGAACCGGTTCAGACGTTGAACCGGAACAGCATCACGTCGCCGTCGCGCACGGCATAATCCTTGCCCTCGACGCGCATCCTTCCGGCTTCCTTGGCGCCCTGCTCGCCGCCGAACGCGACGTAGTCCTCGTACGTAATCGTTTCGGCCGCGATGAAGCCGCGCTCGAAATCGCCGTGGATCACGCCCGCCGCTTGCGGCGCCCTGGTGCCGCGCACCACCGTCCAGGCACGCGCCTCCTTCGGGCCGGCGGTGAAGAACGTTATCAACCCGAGCAGGTCGTAGCCGGCGCGGATCACCCGATCCAGCCCGCTCTCCGACAAGCCGAGCCCGTGCAGGAACTCGCCGCGCTCAGCTTCCGCCAACTGGCTCACCTCGGACTCGATCGCGGCGGAGACCACCACCGACCGCGCGCCCTCGGCCGCCGCGCGCTCCGCCACCCGCGCCGAATACGCGTTTCCCGTCGCGGCGGAGCCCTCCTCGACATTGCAGACGTACAGCACCGGCTTGGCGGTCAGCAGTTGCAGCCGGCGCGCCGCCTCCGCCTGATCGGGCGGGATGGCGGTGCGCGCCGGGCGGCCCTCGCGCAAGGCCGCCAGGATCGGCTCGATCAGCGCCAGTTGCGCCGCGCTCTCGCGATCGCCGCCGCGCGCGCGCTTTTGCAGGTTGACGACCCGCTTCTCCAGACTTTCCAGATCGGCGAGCATCAACTCGGTCTCGACGATCTCGGCGTCGCG
Organism: uncultured Alphaproteobacteria bacterium; assembly: GCA_963761015.1. Taxonomy (GTDB): domain Bacteria; phylum Pseudomonadota; class Alphaproteobacteria; order Acetobacterales; family Acetobacteraceae; genus CAVXFL01. The sequence continues at coordinate 596,625 of CAVXFL010000009.1, read as the reverse complement.
CACCGGGTCGATGCCGGCCTCGACATGCGTGACGTCGGGGTCCTCGAAGCAGCGCAGCACGTGCAGAACGGCGTCCACCTCGCGGATGTGCGCGAGAAACTGATTGCCCAGCCCCTCGCCCTTGGAGGCGCCGCGCACCAGGCCGGCGATGTCCACGAATTCCAGGCTGGTCGGCACCACCTTGGCCGATTTCGCCAGCACCGCGAGCTTGTCCAATCGCGCATCGGGCACCGCGACGCGCCCGACATTCGGCTCGATGGTGCAGAACGGATAATTCGCCGCCTGCGCCGCAGCCGTCGCGGTCAGCGCGTTGAACAGCGTGGATTTGCCCACGTTCGGCAGACCGACGATGCCGCAGTTGAAGCCCATTCAGCCTGCTTCCTGGGTCAGGAACGCGACCCGGCTCATGAACTCCTCGGCCTTGCCCTGGGCGAGCAGCGCCGCCTCGTCGGCGATCGCGTCCAGCATCGGCAGCAGCCAGTCCCGGTCGTATTTGGAAAAATCGCCAAGCACATGGCCGAGCACCCGCTCCTTCACCCCCGGATGGCCGATGCCGAGCCGCACCCGCCAGAACTCCGGCGTGCTAAGCATCCGTTCGATGCTGCGCAGCCCGTTGTGCCCGGCGGTACCGCCGCCACGCTTCACCCGCACCTTGCCGGGCGCGAGATCGAGTTCGTCGTGAAAGGCGGTGATCGCCTCCGGCGGCAGCTTGAAAAACGCGGCGGCCGTCTGCACGCTCTCACCCGAGGCGTTCATGTAGGTCATCGGCTTAAGCGCCAGGATCTTTTCGCCCGCCAGGCTGCCCTCGGCGACCAGGCCCTTGAAGCGGTTGCGCCACGGGCTGAAGCCGTGCCGGATCGCGATCACGTCCACGGCCATGAAGCCGATATTGTGCCGCTGCCGGGCCATGCCCGGCTCCGGATTGCCGAGCCCGGCCCAAAGCAGCATCGCGAACGCCCCTCGTCGAGCCGGCGGATCAGCCCTTCTTGCGCCGCAGCCGCGCCCCTGGCCGGAGCCGCGGCCCTGGCCGGCGCGGCGGCGGGTGCGGCCGGGGCCGCGGGTATCGGCGTCGCGGCCGCCGCGGTCTCGGCGGTCGGTTCGGCCATCTTGGTCGGCGGCGCCACGGTCGCCACCACGAAGTCGCGGTCGGTAATCACCGGGCGCGTGCCCTCGGTGCCCTTCAGGTCCGACCAGCGCACGTTGTCGTTGATATCGAGCTGCGCCGAGATCGGCCTCGAAATACTCGGGTACGCCCTCCGGGTCGGCGAGCACGTCCACGGAGTGCCGCACGACGTTCAGCACGCCGCCGCGCTTCAGCCCCGGGCTGATGCCGTCGTTGGCGAAATGCACCGAGACCGCGATGCGCACGCGCTCGCCGGCGGCGAGGCGCTGGAAATCGACGTGCTCCGGCTTGTCCGTCACCGGATGGAACTGCACGTCGCGAATAAGCGCGCGGGTGCTGCCGCCGTTCACCGTGATTTCGTAGAGGCGCGAGCGCCAGCCGCTGCGGCCCATTTCGCGCGACACGATGCGCGGGTCGAGCGCGATCAGGCTCGGCGGCTGTCGTGCGCCGTAGATAACCGCCGGCACCTTGCCGGCCCGCCTGGTCGCGCGCGCCGCCCCCTTACCGGCTCGCTCGCGCGCCTCGGCCTCGATCGTGACGAAGCTGGCCATCGTTCGCTCTCCTCAAACGCCAAACGCCGGCCTCCAGGGGTGCCGGCGCGGCGGAGCATGTAGCTTCTCGGCCCTCGCGCGGCAACCCTCGCCCCAACCGGGGAGCAAACACGACAGACGCGGGCCAAAATCATTCGTGAGCACCGTGACGCCTCGGCCCCGGCGGCGTTGCAGACGGTCAGCTTCCACGCGCCATCGCTGCCGTGCTCCGAAGGGCCAAGGCGGATCAAAGCGCCCAAGGGGAAGCCGACGGCATCAGCTTACCGGTGGGAGCGAACCTATGGCGGCGAAACACGAGAGCGGTCATCAGGGTGGCAGCCGTGACGGCGGCGGGTCGTCCGGTCTGAAACAGCGCGAGTACCGCGACGAGAAGGGTGAGGTTCACCACCACACCCGAACCTACGGCGAGCAGCACGGCAAGGAACACGGGAGCAGCGAGCCCAAGAGCTGATCCCACCGAGAAGCGGCTCGCCCGCGACGCAGGCCCAGAGCGTCTTCGCTCTTCCGGTAAGTCATCGCGGGCGGGCCGCACCTCCCGCACAAGGCGCGACAGGCGCTTGCGCGTTTCAATAGTTTCGGCTCGGCAAAATTATCTGCCCAAAGTTCTATAGATCCTGCCAAGCTTCGGCCGCCGAGCCGGACGGCTCCGGAGAAGCCCCCGCCAGGAACCGGGCGACGAGCCTCACGTTCCCATGGTCCGACCCGACTGGAGGAGATTCTATCCGCCGCCTATGATGAGCGGAACGAGCGGCGGCGACCGCCCGCCCGCCGCGTCGGGGTGTTGCAACGGGAGAGGATCGCACATGGAGCGTCCGCTGGAGATCGCTTTCCATAGCCTGCCGCCATCCGACGCCCTTGACGCGGAGATCCGCAAGCGCGTCGCCAAGCTGGAGAAATTCTTTCCCCGCCTGATCGGCTGCCGCGTCTCGGTGGAGGCGCTGCACAACCAGCACCAGACCGGCAACCTCTACGAGGTTCACATCGTCCTCTCGGTCCCGGGCCGCGACATCGCGGTGACCCGGGAGCCGCACAAGGCGAAGCAGCGCTACGCCCACCCGGACGCCTACGTCTCGGTGCGCGAGGCGTTCGAGGCGGCGGAACGCCAACTCGGGCAGTTCAAGGAGCGCCGCCGCGACGCCCCGGTCTCGCCCGACGGCGCGGCGCTGACCGGCCAGGTGGCGTTGATTCAGCCCGGCGACGACCACGGCTTCATCCTCAACAACACCGGCACGCAGCTCTATTTCCACCGCGACAGCGTGACCGACGCCCACTTCGAGGATCTGAAGGAGGGCGACATCGTCCACTACGTCGAGGAGGAAAGCGATTCCGGCCCGGTCGCTGTGAAAGTGCGGCTCGGCACCCGCCACGGCGAGACCTGATCGCGCCGCTCACCTGACGCGGCTCGCCTGGGCGGGATGCGGATAGCGCGCGGGCGAAGCGTCTGTTAGGTCCGCGCCTCCGATGGCACTCATTTACCTTCTGGCCGGCGAGCACAGCGGCGACGTGCTCGGAGCGCGGCTGATCGCGGCGTTGCGCCTGCGCGCCCCCGACCTCGAATTCGCCGGCATCGGCGGCCCGCGCATGGAAGCCGAGGGCTTCCACAGCCTGTTTCCGATGCAGGATCTGGCCCTGATGGGGCTCTTGGAAGTCCTGCCCAACCTGCGCCGGCTGCGCCGCCGTCTGAACGAGGCCGCCGCCGACATCGCGGCGCGCCGGCCGGACGTGGTCGTCACCATCGACAGCCCGGACTTCATGCTGCGCCTGCTCCGCGCCATCGCGCCGCTCCGCGTGCCGCGCGTGCATTACGTCGCCCCGCAGGTCTGGGCCTGGCGCGAGCACCGTGTGCGCAACTTCCGCGACCGCTGGGAGCGGCTGCTCTGCCTGCTGCCGTTCGAGCCGGCGTTCTTCGCGCGCCACGGCCTGCCGGCGCGTTTCGTCGGCCACCCGGTGCTGGAATCCGGGGCCGACCAGGGCAATGCGACCCGGTTCCGCACGCTCCATGCCCTGCCGCCCTCGGCGCGCGTCATTGTCATGATGCCGGGCAGCCGCGGCACCGAGGTCAAGCACCTGCTGCCCGTCTACGGCAAAACCTTGAGCCTGCTGGCTCGGCGGATTCCCGGGCTCGTCCCCGTGCTTCCGGTCGCCGCCGCCGTGGCCGCCACGGTGCGGAGCGCCGTCGCCACCTGGCCGATCCCACCGCTCGTGGTGAGCGAATTGGCGGAAAAACACGACGCGTTCGCCGCGGCCCAGGCGGCGCTGACGAAATCGGGAACCTCGACCCTGGAGCTGGCGCTGGCCGGGGTGCCGATGGCGGTGGCCTACCGGACCAACGTTCTGAACGCCGCCGCCGCGCGCCGGCTGATCCGGGTCGAGCACGTCGCCATGGTGAACCTGCTCGCCGGGCGGCCGATCGTGCCCGAACTCCTGCAAGAGAACTGCACGCCGGAGCGCCTGAGCGAAACGCTGGCCAACCTGCTCGAGAGCCGCGAGGCCGCCGCGGCGCAAAACCGCGGCTTCAGGGAGGCGATAGCGAAGCTCCGTCCCGGCGACGAGCGGCCGTCAGCCGCCGCTGCCGGCGCCCTGCTCGACTTGCTCGGCCAGGCCTGACGCCTCGGCCAACGCGCGGGAGGCGGCCATGCTCTCGCTCACGGCGAGCGCCGCCGCCAGTGCCCGCCGCCCGGCCGCGGCGTCCACCTGCACCGGCGCGCCGTCCAGCACCGAGGCCACGAACGCCGCCAGCTCGGCTTCCAAGGTGTCGTGCTCGGTCCAGGACGTTTCCTCGATGCGATAGCCCTCGCCGCCCGGGATCGGCAGGCCGCGCTCCCGCCCGATCGCGGTCAGCTTGCGATCGACGAAGTTGACGGACAAATAGCCGGATCGGCCGAACAGCCGCATCTTGCGCTCGGTCTTCAACGAAATGCGGCTCGCCGTGATGGTGGCGACGCAGCCGTTCGCGAAGCGGACGCGGGCGTTGGCGATGTCCTCGTGCGGCCCGGCGATCGGCGCGCCGACGGCATCCACACTGGCAATCGGGCTGTCCACCAGCGCCAGCACCAGGTCGAGATCATGGATCATCAGATCCAGGATCACCGAGACATCGGTGCCGCGCGGCCGGAACGGCGCGATCCGGGTCGCCTCGACATAGAGCGGCTTGCCCATGCGGCCGGCGATGGCGGCGTATTCGGCGCTGTAGCGCACGAGATGCCCGACCTGGAGCACCAGCCGTCGCTCGGCCGCGAGCCGGGCCATCTGGTCGGCCTGCTCCAGCGTCGCCGCCATCGGCTTTTCCACCAGCACATGCCGCCCGGCCATCAGCGCCGCCGTCGCGAGCTGCCAGTGCGCCTCCGCCGGGGCGGCCACGACCACCGCGTCGCATGCGCCGAGCAGTTCCGGCAGGCTCATCGCCGGGGCGCCCGATTCGCGCGACACCGCCACGGCGCGGACCGGGTCGATATCGTGCAGCCCGGCCAGGACGGCGCGCGGCGAGGCCGCGAGCTTCAGCGCGTGATAGCGGCCGAAATGCCCCGCGCCTGCCAAGCCGATCCGCAAGGGTTCCCGCGCCATGCTCGCGTCCTTGTCAGCCAGGATTCCGCGGCAGAGCTAACACTTCCCTAGGTATTCACGAAACTGCGGCAGGTGATCCGGCGCGCGGGTTGCAATAGCAGCGGCTTGCAATAGCACGGGCCCATCGCCATTCTCCGCGCCCATCCGCCCTTGCGCAAATCGGGCTCCCCATTGAACGAGTACGCTGGACCCCGGGCTGCGCCGGGGCCATCGGAGTTGCCGTCTGGATGCTTTACTTCAGCCGATTGAAGATCATGCTGATTGTTGCCGCGTGCCTGATCGGCGCGCTGGCCTGCGTGCCCAATCTCGGCGCCGCCCCGGTTTCCTGGATACCCTGGCGCAAGGTCAATCTCGGGCTCGACCTCAAGGGCGGCAGCTACCTGTTGATGCAGGTCGATATGAGCGCCGTCGTGAAGGAGCGGCTGGAGGGTCTGCTCGATACGGTCCGGCACGACCTGATCCGCGCCAATATCGGCTATCACAACCTGGCGGTGCAGCCGGCGAAGGATCGCGTCGCGTTCCGCTTGCGCGATCCCTCGCAACAGGCGCAGGCCACGACGGTCTTGCGCGAGGCGATCGCGTCGAGCAGCGCGGGCGGCCGGCCCGACGTCGACATCACGACAGCCCCCAACGGCCAGTTCCTGCTCACGCTCTCGACGGTCGCGATGACCGAGCGCGCGACCAGCGCGGTGCAGCAGTCGATCGAAATCGTCCGCCGCCGCATCGACGCGACCGGCGTGGTCGATCCGCAGATCGCGCGCCAGGGCCAGGATCGCATCGTCGTGCAGCTTCCCGGTGTCTCCGACCCGGAGCGCATCAAGGAGTTGCTGGGCAAGACGGCGAAGATGACGTTCCACCTGCTCGACGCCAATGCCAACCTGAACGCGCCGGTGCCGCCGCCGGGGGTCGAATTCCTGCCGATGCAGGATAATCCCAAGTCGAAAATCCCCGTGCGCAAGCGCGTGGAGGTGGACGGCGCCAATCTGACCGACGCGCGCGCCGGGCAGAACCCGCAGACCGGCGAATGGGTGGTTGACTTCACCTTCGATTCCGCCGGCGCCCGCCGCTTCGCCGATATTACCCGCGCCAATGTCGGCCGGCCCTTCGCCATCGTGCTGGACAACAAGGTGATCAGCGCGCCGGTGATCCGCGAGCCGATCATCGGCGGGCGCGGTCAGATCAGCGGCCACTTCGACGCCCGCTCGGCGACCGACCTCGCGCTGTTGCTGCGCGCGGGCGCCCTGCCCGCCCCGCTGACGGTGGTGGAGGAGCGGACGGTGGGACCGGAGCTCGGCGCCGACTCGATCCGCGCCGGCGCCATCTCGCTCGCCGTCGGGTTCCTGCTGGTGATCGCCTTCATGGCCATGTTCTATGGCCTGTTCGGCTGGATCGCGAACATCGCCTTGGTCGTGAACCTGATCCTGATGCTCGGCATCCTCTCGCTGATTCAGGCGACGCTCACTCTCCCAGGCATGGCCGGCATCCTGCTCACGCTCGGCATGGCCGTGGACGCGAACATCCTGATCAACGAGCGCATACGCGAGGAGGTGCGCAACGGCCGAACGCCGGTGGCGGCGATGGAGACCGGGTTCAAACGCGCCTTCGGGACCATTCTGGACAGCAACGCCACCGCCCTGCTGGCGCACGTCATGCTGTTCATCTTCGGCACCGGGCCGGTGCGCGGCTTCGCCGTGACCATCACGGTCGGCATCGTCACCAGCCTGTTCACCGCCACCATGCTGGCGCGCCTGCTGATGGTGCGTTGGTACGCCACTCTGCGCCCCATCGCCCTGCCGGTCTGACATCCATGTTCATCCGCCCCCTCTTTCGCCTGGTCCCGGACAACACCCGCATCAACTTCATGCGCGGGCGCATCATGGGCCTGGTGGTCTCGGCGCTGCTGTCCACCGCCTCGGTCGTGCTGTTCTTCCATCCCGGCCTCAATCTCGGCATCGACTTCAGGGGCGGCATCGTCATCGAGGCGCGCACGCCGGGCCCCGCCAATTTCGCCAAGATCCGCCAGGCGCTCTCGGGCGAGCACCTCGACGCCGCCGGGGTGCAGCGCTTCGGCTCGCCTGACGACGTGCTGATCCGGCTCGAAAGCCAGGCCAACGAGAAAGCGACGCAAGCCGCCGCCGACCGGGTGCGCAACGCGCTCGACCAGGTGATCCCGGGCACCAAGGTGCTGCGGGTGGAAGCCGTGGGCGCGACCGTCTCCGCCGAGCTTTTCCGCGATGGACTGATGGCGCTCGGCCTCAGCCTGCTGATGATCCTGGTCTACATCTGGTTCCGCTTCGAGTGGGAGTTCGCGGTCGGCGCCGTCGCCACGCTGATACTCGACATCACCAAGACGATCGGCTTCCTCGCGATCACGCGTCTCGAGTTCGACTTCGTCACCGTGGCGGCGATCCTCACCGTGCTCGGCTACTCCACTAACGACAAGGTCGTGGTCTACGACCGGGTGCGCGAGAACCTGCGCAAATTCAAATCCATGCCGCTGCGCGAGCTGATCGACCTTTCCATCAACGAGACGTTGAGCCGGACGGTCGGCACGTCGATGACGGTGTTCCTCGCCAGCCTGCCGCTCGCCCTGTTCGGCGGCTCGACGCTGTCCGGCTTCGCCTGGGTCATGCTGTTCGGCATCGTGGTCGGCACGTCCTCCTCGATCTTCATCGCCGCGCCGATCCTGCTGTTCCTGGGCGAGCATCGTCTGCGCAAGGACGCGCAGGCGATCCGGCCCGCCAAGCCGACGGGCGCGCAGTTGAAGCGAGGCGCCTGACCCGCGGCGCCTGCTGGCGTCCGAACGGCCGGCGCACCGCGCGCCCGCGATTCTCGCGCAAAATGTGGTAAACGGCACCGGCCCGGAGGAGCCCGCTTGGTTAATCCTGGCGTGGCGCGTCATTTATCGCTATCTCACGGTTTTAGACGGCCGCGACACCGACGGTCGCATGCGGACGGACCGGGCCATGACAAAGCCGAAGACCGGCGAAGCGGACCAGGAGCAAACGGCGTGAGCGCAGCGGTTCCCGTGCTCGACACGCAAGGCGGCGAGTCGCCCTGGGCGCTGGCCGGCGCGGGCATCGTCGTGCGCTACCAGCCGATCGTCGCGCTGGCCGACCGCTTGCCGATCGGGGTGGAGGTGCTCGCCCGCCTGGATCACCCCGGCCGCGGCATGCTCGCCCCCGAGCATTTCGTGCCCCAGATGGAGGGGGCCGGATTGGGGCGCCACCTGACGGAGCGGGTGGCCGCGCTCGCCTTCGCGGATTTCACGCGCCATCTGGCCGGTCTCGGCCTCCGGCTGGCGCTGAACTTCCCGTTGCAAGTCCTGCTCGATTGCGCCGCGCTGACGGCGCTCGACGGGTTTCGCGCGGCGGCCGGAATTGGGCCGGACCAGGTGCTGATCGAACTGACCGAAAGCCAGCCGCTGAACGTCGCCGATCCGGCGGAAATAGCGGCGTTCGGCACGGCAATGCGGCGGCTGCGCGGCCTGGGCTACGGCCTCGCGATCGACGATGTCAGCCCAGAGACCGCCAATCTGCGCACCCTGATGGGCCTCGGCTTCACCGTGCTCAAGCTCGATCGCGGCGTCGTCGAGGATTCCGCGCGCGCGCCATGCGCCTGCCGCTTCCTGCGCGAAACGATCGCGGCGGCATCCGCCGCTGGCCTGACCGTGATCGCCGAGGGCATCGCCGACGAAACCGACTGGCGGCGCATGCAGGCATTCGGCGTCGACCAGGCGCAGGGCTATTTGGTCTCGCCGCCGCTTGCCGCGCCGTGCGTCGGCGAGTGGCTGCGGACATGGCGCGTCCCGACCGCCTGACGTAGTGACGTCTCCCGTACACTCGGGAGGTCGGGACCATGCGGACGGACAAATATCGGTTTCTGCTGATCCAGGCGCTCTGCCCGCCGGGAGCCGATGCGGCGGCCGGCGGCAAGGAAGCGCGGCTGATGAATCACGCCGACGTCGCGCCGTTTCTGGACGGCGTCGCGTGGGATCTGCATCCGGGCCCGCCGTCGCTGAACGACTTTGGCTCGGTCGAAACGCGCGAGGAATTCACCTTGATCGGCGCGCGCCGGCTGCCGATCGTGCGCGCGGCGTGCGAGAGCGGCCAATACAATGCCGTCGTGCTGCTCGGCGGCGGCGATCCCGGCTTTCTGGAGGCGCGCGAAGTCGGGCATGCGTACGGAATACCGGTGACCTCCTGCGCCAACGCGCAAATGCACGTGGCGACGATGCTCGGCCAAAGGTTCAGCGTGCTCGACGTGGCGGAACTGCACAACATGCGCATGCGCGACGTGGTCGTGCAGTACGGTTTCGCCGAGCGCTGCGCGTCCATTCGCAACATCGGCTTCCACCTGCCCCGGCCCTGCAACGCCGATCTGCCGCTGATCGCGGGCGAGAAGGAGAAAGCCGCGCGCGGCGAACCTCCGCCATGCTGGAAGCCGCCGTTCGCGAAATCGAGGCGGCGATCGAGGACGACGGCGCCGAAGTCATCATCATGGGCTGCTCGGCGGCGTATTGGATGCAGCCGTACCTGGAACAGCGGCTGCACGCGGCGGGCTGGTCCATTCCGGTTCTGGAAGGCTACCGCTGCGCCATCTTGCAGGCGAAGACGCTGGTCGATCTAGGCGTCGACGCGAGCGGCCTCGCCTTCCCGAGCGAGCGCCCGCACAAATCGCGGCGGCGCAAGGTTTTCTGACCGCTACGCTCGCGCGCCTCAATCCGCGTGCGCGGCCTCCACGGTTTCCGGCATCAGCAGCCAAATCGCAGCGATACCCAAGGCAGCCGCTGCCGCGAGCGCGGTGAAACCGATGGTGAAGCCGACCGCCTCGACAAGGAAACCCGTCGCGATCGTGCTGATGGTCACGCCGATACCCGCGATCATGCCGACCGCGCCGAGCGAGAAATTGTAGCGCCCGGTGCCCCGCGTCACGTCGGCGACGACCAAGGGCTGCATGATGCCGATGACCGCCGCGGTCAACCCGCCGAGACTGCACGCCGACCAGAAACCAGGGGCCGAACGCCATCGCGAACAGCGCGGCGAGCGCAAGCAGGGCGGCGAAAGCGGCGAACAGCAGCTTCCTCCGCCCCCACTCGTCGGCCTTGCGGGCGATCCAGGTGGCGATCAGCGCCGTGACCACCTGCGGCACCACGACCAGCCCCGACGTGACCAGCATCGACTCGTGCTGGTAATTCGACGCCACCCGCTCGACCGCCAGCGGCAGCATGGAGGCGTTGGCGAATTGGAACAGGAACAAAACGCCGGCGAACACCAGCAGCGGGCGATTGCGCGCGAGTTCGCGCCGGCGCGCCGCTTTCGGCTCCTTGCGGCCCTCGGAGGCGCGCGCCCGCGCGTAGTCGATCTCTCGCCCGCGAATGAGCCAGAGCGCGCCGATTGCGGGCAGGCACAGCGCGGCCGCCGCGAAGAGCGGCGCGCGCGGCGAAAAAAATTCCCGAGCGCCCCCATTCCGGCCGCGGTCGCGGCATTGCCGAACGAGTCGTAGCGATGGTTGCGCCCAACCCGCTTGTTGTACGCGCGATGCCCGACCAGCCCGAGGCCGATAGCGGCGATCGCGGTGCGGACCGCGCCCCCGGTGATGCCGTGCATGAGTTCGCCCGTCATCACGTACACGTAAAGTCGGGAACAACCCGATCAGCAGCGACCCGCCCGCGATCAGGCCGAGACAGACCAGGATCACCAGGCGCTTGCGCTTGATCCAGTCCACCAGCGCGCCCGCCGGCACCTGCGTCGCGAGCGCCACGCCGGTATTCACCGTGAGGACCGAGCCGATCGCGCCCTGGCTCCACCCGTGCGCGGTCAAATACGCTGCGACAAAAGGGCCGAACGCGGTCTCCACGTCGGCGATGAAAAAGTTGAGCCAGTCCAAGCCGTGCTGGCTGGATGCGGAGGGGTTGGGCGGGGCGGCCGGCATTGCCGGTGCATAACGGCGTCGGCCGCCGGAGGTTGTTCCGAAAAATTTCCTTTGTGCTGAAGATGCTGTCGGCGCCGCTTCGGCTGGGTCGGCGGCAATCCGCCCTGCGCCCTACCTCCGCCGAGCGCGTTCACGGGGTATGACCAACACGGACACGTTGCCTCATCCGAACTGGCTCGCCCGGCTCAGGACGTTCCTGCGGCGCTGGGAGATGCACCCACTGGTCGCGGTCCGCTGCACGCCGGCGCCGGCGATCGCCCTCGCATTCGGGCCGGCGACTGATCGCCCGGCGGCCGGAGCGATCGCCTGCGGCGCTGCGCCCGTGGCCCCGGAGGGTGGCTCAATGCAATCCAGCCGCGGCGCGAGCCGCCAACGCGCGCTGTCCCGGCTAGGCGGGCGCGGGTGGCCTGTTCCGGGCTTGTTGGCCGCATGTAGCCTCGCGCTGTGTGCGGCGCCGCGCGAGGCGTTCAGTTTCGCCGCGCCGTTCGAGACGGAAGGCATTTTCACCACGGATGAGCCGGGGCAGGCCGCGTTGCGGGCCGTCACGACCTATGCCGACCAGAAGGGCGATCGCGTCATTACAATTCCGCGGCTGGAAGGTTTCTACCGTTTCACCGACGACATGGAGCTCGGCGTCGCGATTCCCTTCCAGCGCGGCACGGTGTCCGGCATCGGCACCGACCACACGCTCGGGTCAGCCGCGCTCGAGTTCGACTGGCGGCTGTTCAAGCCCGATCAGACTTCGCCGTTCCCCACGATCGGCGCGGCGCCGGAAATCGCGTTTCCCTCCGCGGCACCGCGATACGGCATCGGAACGGGTTACCTCCATGCCTATCTGCCGCTGATTTTCCAAGAGCATGTCGGGAATTGGTCGCTGGTGCAGAATGCCGCATTCGGCATCAATCCCGGACGCGGCAACCGCAACTACGTCTTCGTCGGCGCGACCGCATCGCGGCCGATCACCAAATCGCTCAGCCTCGGCGCGGAGCTGTTTTACCAGAGCCCCACGTCGGAGGGTCTGAAGCACCAGGTTTCGTTCAACGTCGGGGGCAAGTACGCCGTTGGCCACAACCAAGCGCTGTATTTCTCGGCCGGACGGGGCATCATCAACGGTGAAAACGCCAATCGCTTGAGCACCTATGTCGGCTACCAGATTTCGTTCTAGAACCGGCCTGCACCTCCGTGTGACGGCCCGAGTCCGCGGGCGTCGCGGTTGACGGAGGCTTCGATTGGGGCTTGCTTGGCAGCGCATGAGCGTGCCGCAAGCCGGCCGGAACAACAGCGAGCCGCCGCCAGGGGGAAACAATGCGCGAACCGAACGCCCTCATCGACACCGAAGCGCTGGCGCGCGAACTCGGCCGCGCCGATCTGCGCATTTTCGACTGCACGACGTATCTGGACTATCAGCCGCCGGGCAGCGACGTGCCCTATATCGCGGTCCCCGGAACCGCCAGCTTCGCGAAAGCGCATATTCCGGGCGCGGATTTTCTCGATCTGCAAGGCGAGTTTTCCGAGCAGTCCACCAAGCTGCGATTCATGATGCCGGCGCCGGCGCAACTGGCGGCGGCGTTCGGGCGGCACGGCATCGGCGAGGGCACGCGGGTCGTGCTCTACAGCATCGGCACCATGATGTGGGCGACCAGGTTCTGGTGGATGCTGAAATCGCTCGGCTTCGACAGCGCCGCCGTGCTCGATGGCGGGTTCGACAAGTGGCAGGCCGAGGGCCGTCCCGTCGAAACCGGACCCGCCAAGGGCTACGCCCCGGCGCGTTTCGTTGCCCGGCCGCGCCCCGGCCGGTTCGTGGGCAAGGAGGCGGTGCTCGCCGCCACCAAGGACCCGCATGCGGTGATCGTCAACGCGCTCGGCCCGCAATTCCACCTCGGCCTGGAGCCGAGCCGCTACGGCAGGCCGGGCCGCGTGCCGGGCAGCGTGAACGTGCCCGCCGCCAGCCTGCTCGATCCGGACACCAAGGCGTTCGCCCCGCTCGACAAGGCCGGCGCGACCTTCGCCGCCGCCGGCGTGAGCAAGGACAAGCATGTCATCGCCTATTGCGGCGGCGGCATCTCGGCCACGATCGACCTGTTTCTGCTGCACCAGCTCGGCTTCGACGACCTGACGCTCTACGACGGCTCGATGGGCGAATGGGCCAAGGACGAGACGCTGCCGATCGAAACCGATTGAACCCCCGGCGCGGCTGCCGACGCGCGCGCTAGGCGGCCTCGGCCTGGTGTTGCTGCTCGTCGTGTGGGCGGCGGACCAGGAGCCGACGGATGCGGCGAGGGTCGGCCTCCAGAACGCGGAACTCGATGCCGGAAGGATGCCCGATCACCTCGCCGCGCGTGGGCACGCGCCCGGCCAGCGCGAATACCAGCCCGCCGATCGTGTTGATGTCGGCGGCGCGCTCGTCCTCCGTCAGGACATGGCCCATGCGGCCCTCGAACGCCTCGACCGGCAGCCGGGCGTCCACGTCCAGCGAGCCGTCGGTCCGTTCGGTCAACATCGGCTTCAGCTCCTCGTCGTGCTCGTCGGAAATGTCGCCGACGATGGTCTCGACCAGGTCCTCGATGGTGACCAGCCCGTCGATGCCGCCATATTCGTCGACCACCAGCGCCAGGTGCATCCGCGCCTGGCGCATCTGCAACAAGAGATCGAGCACCGGGATTTGCGGCGCCACCATCAGCGGCTTGCGCAGGATCGATTCCAGCGAGAACTCCTCGGGCCGCCCGCAATAGGCGAACACGTCCTTGATGTGAATCATCCCGACGATGTCGTCGAGCTGTTCACGAAAGACCGGCAGGCGGGAATGGCCTTCGCGGCGGATCAGCGCCAGCGCCTCGGCGAGGTTCGTATCGATCGCGATGGCGACGATGTCGCCGCGGTGGATCATGACGTCGTCGGCGGTGGTGCCGCGCAGCCGGAGCACATTGGCGATCAGCGCGCGTTCCTGGCGATCGAGTTCCGGAATCACGCCCGGGACCTGCGGCGCCTCGGCGGCTTCCTGCACCAGTTCGGCGATCGAAGCGCGAACGCTCTGCTCGATGGCGCGCCCCCACAGCAGGTTGCGCAGGCGGTGCAGGAAACCCGAGTGGTTGGGGCGAAGGGGGGGGAGATCGCTAGGTAAAGGAGGGTCGCTCATGCACGCTTCCAGGGGTTGGGCAGGCCGAGCCGGCGCAGGATACGGGCCTCTGCCATTTCCATGCGCCGCGCCGCGCCCGCCGTTTCGTGTTCGTGCCCGCGCAGATGCAGCGCGCCGTGCACGACCAAATGCGCCAGGTGATGCGCCGGGCGCTTGCCCGAAGCGGCGGCCTCACGCCGCACGACGCCGAGCGCCAGCACGATGTCGCCGCCCGGCACGATGTCGCTCCCGAGCATAGGCGCCGGCGGCTCGAAGGTCAGGACGTTGGTGGGCGTGTTGCGGCCGCGATGGCGGGCATTCAGCCGCTTCACCGCGCGGTCGGAGTCCAGCACGACGGCCCCGATGCCGCCCGCCGCCCTCGCGGCGCGGGCCGCGATGGCCTCGGCGCCCGGCACGGCGCGCCGCCAGCCCGGATCCGCGACGATGATCGGGATCCCCGCTTTCGCGCCGGGGCGGAAAGCGGGGCCGCGACTACTTCCCGGTTCCATGGCTCTCCTGAGCCGGCAGCGCCGGGGCGATGTCCCGCCGCCGCCGCGCGTCCCGCTCCCGCCGCTTGTCGCCGACGGCCGCGTCGCGCTGTTCGTACGCCTCGACGATGCGGGCGACCAGCGGGTGGCGCACGACATCCGCCGCCTCCAGCCGCGTCACCCCGACACCCTGCACGCCTTCCAGGGTCTCCAGCGCGTCGCGCAGGCCGCAGCGCTGGTCGGCCGGAAGATCGACCTGGCTGAGATCGCCGGTGATGACCATGCGCGTGCCCTCGCCCATGCGGGTCAGGAACATCTTCATCTGCACCGGCGTGGTGTTCTGGGCCTCGTCGAGAATGACGAAGGAATGGGCGAGGGTCCGGCCGCGCATGAAGGCGAGCGGCGCCACCTCGATGTCGCTGTTGGCCAGCCGCCGCGTGACCTGCTCGGCCGGCATCATGTCGTAGAGCGCGTCGTAAAGCGGGCGGAGGTAGGGGTCGACCTTCTCCTTCATGTCGCCGGGCAGGAAGCCGAGCCGCTCGCCGGCCTCCACCGCCGGGCGCGACAGCACGATCCGGTCCACGCCGCCGGCCTGCAGCATGGCCACGGCCTGCGCCACGGCCAGGAAGGTCTTGCCCGTGCCCGCCGGCCCGACCGCGAACACCATTTCGTGCGAGCCGAGCATTTCCATGTAGCCCGCCTGGCCCCGGCTGCGCGGCCCGACCGCGCCGCGGCGGGTGCGAATGGCCGGCAAATCCGAGAGCGGCAGCCGCGGATCGGTCTCCAGGCCGTTCAGGCGAACGGCGGCGTCCACGTCCGAGCCGCTGACCCCCTCGCCCCGCTCCAGCCGCCGGTACAACCGGGTCAGCGCCGCCTGCGCGCGCTCAACCCGGTCCGGGTCGCCCGCGATGGCAACACGGTTGCCGCGACACGACATGCGCACGCCCAACTGCTGCTCGATCCGGACCATGTGCCGGTCGTGGTCGCCGAGCAGCAGCGGCAACAGCGTATTGTCGTCGAATTGCAGGGTGATCGCCTTGTCGGCGCCGGGGCGCGTCAGCGCGATGGGGGTACTCGGGGTCGGGGCCAAATGGGTCAAGCGCAGGCTCGCTCCTTCGCTTCGCTGGTTTGTTGCTGGGCCGCCAGGGCTCCACTCAGAGAGTTAGGAAAGGATTGCCCGATCTTCACCTCCGCAACGCCGCCGATCAGCCGTGTCGGGCCGGTCACATGCACCGGCTGAAGGTAGGGCGAGCGGCCGGCGATCTGGCCGGGATGGCGGCCCTCGCCGGCGAACAGCACGGGCAGGCTGCGCCCGACGCAAGCAGAGTTGAATGTCGCCTGCTGCCGGCGCAGCAATGATTGCAGTTCCTGTAGCCGCGCATCCTTCACCTCCTCCGCGACCTGTTCTGCGTCCAGCGCCGCCGGCGTGCCGGGGCGGGGCGAGTATTTGAAGCTGAATGCCTGGGCGAAGCCGATTCGCTCAATCAGATCGAGCGTGGCACGGAAATCCTGCTCGCTCTCGCCCGGGTGGCCGACGATGAAGTCCGAGGAGAGCGCGATGTCGGACCGAGCGGCGCGGAGGCGGTCGATCAGCGCGAGATAGTCGCTGCTCGTGTGCCGGCGGTTCATCAGCCCGAGGATACGGTCCGAGCCCGACTGCACCGGCAGGTGCAGGAACGGCATGAGCGCCGGCACCTCGGCGTGGGCGGCGATCAACTCGCCGTCCATGTCGCGCGGGTGCGAGGTGGTATAGCGGATGCGGAGCAGGCCGGGGATCTCGGCCAGCGCGCGAACGAGCCGGCCGAGGCTCCAGGCGCGGCCGGCCGGGCCATCGCCATGCCAGGCATTGACGTTTTGACCGAGCAGGGTGATTTCGCGCGCCCCGGCATCGACCAGCCGACGCGCCTCGGCGAGCACGGAGGCGGCCGGGCGGCTCGCTTCGGCGCCGCGCGTGTAGGGGACGACGCAGAAACTGCAGAACTTGTCGCAGCCCTCCTGGATCGTCAGGAACGCGGTGACGCCCGGCGGCGCGCCGGTCTCGGGCAGAAAATCGAATTTCTGCTCGGGCGGAAAATCGGTGTCGATCACGGCGCCGGCGGCCCGGACCACGCGCGCGACCATCTCCGGCAGGCGATGATAGGTCTGCGGGCCGAGTACGATGTCCACGTACGGGGCGCGCGCCAGGATCTCCGCGCCCTCGGCCTGGGCGACACAGCCGGCCACGGCGAGGACCATGCGTCCACCCGCGGCGGCGCGCGCCTCCTTCAAGAGCCGGAGCCGGCCGAGTTCGGAAAACACCTTTTCCGTGGCGCGGTCGCGGATGTGGCAGGTGTTCAGGATCACCATGTCGGCCCCGTCCGGCACCGGCGCCGGCGCGTATCCGAGCGGACGCAGCACATCACCCATGCGGGCGCTGTCATAGACGTTCATCTGACAGCCCCAGGTGATGACGTGCAGCCGCTTCGGCGCGCTCTTGTCCCGCTCCGGCGAAGCGCCGGCCGTCATCGACAAGTCTTCGTCCTCTTCGGCCAAGGAGGCGAGACAAAGGTGTTCGTTTTCGGCTCGTTCCAGCGCAATGGCGTACGGCGGCCCCTATTCGGCGCACACACTCTCACAGGGGAAGTGGTGGCCGTGTCAAGCCGATGCCAGAAGATAATTCGGTGACAGTTCGGGCGGCGCTCAGGCAGATCGGAGCTGATCGGCGGCGGGAATCGCCGGGGCCAGCGCCGGAGCGGCCAACCGGTTCTGCCGCAACCCCGCCGCGCCGGCGGCGACCGCTTGCCAGGCGGCCTGGGCCAGGGCCTTGCGGTCGGGGAAGGCGCGGGGATCGAGCGGCGGGTGCAGCAGCATCGTCGCGCGCAGCCCGCGCCACTGCGCGAGGCGCCAGAAATGCGTGCCGATGGACGTATCGCCGTGATAGGCGAAAATCTCGCGGGCGGCGCGGCCGACCGGCAGGCCGGCCAGCCGGTCGTAGACCAGCGACACCGGCTGGACGAGCGGCGGATCCTGGCCGATCGCGATGGACAGGAACGCGGTGCGGAACGGCAGCACGCGCGCGCCGTCGGAGGTGGTGCCCTCGGCGAACAGGATCAGGTTGTCGCCCTGGCGCAGCCGCCGTTGCAGGATGTCGCGCTCCTCGCGCGTGCGCGCGCGGTTGCGGCTGACGAACGCGGTGCGGCCGAGCCGGGCGACCGTGCTGATCAGCGGCCACTTGGCGACCTCGTCCTTGGCGACGAAGCACGCGTACAGCGCCGATCCGAGCAGCGGGATGTCCAGCCATGACGAATGGCTGGCGACGAACACGACCGGGCGGCTGCCGTCCGGGACGCCGCGGGCCGGCGTGCCGATCAGGCGCAATTCGACCCCGAACAGATGCCGGAACACCCACCAGTAGAGCCGCGCGAACCGCACGTAGGGTTGGCCCGGAAGCAGCAGCAAAACCGACTGGACCGGAATTGCGAGCAGGGTCCAGAGCACCAGCGACACCGCCCGCCGAACCACGAGCAGATAGCCGAGCCAGCGCCATTGCGCGCCGAACGGCGGCGGCCAGTCGGTCGCCACTCCGCCCGCCAACAGCGGGGTGCGCTTGCTAGCCCCGAGCCTGCTGCGCTTACCTTGCATGAGAATGCCGCAAATACCGCCTCTCTGCCGACCCGACAACGCGTGCCATCCCCGAATGCCTGCCCCGAATGCCTGAACGTGGCACGGCGGCCAACCTCGGCAGTAATGGCGCGTTACGTCCCGGCATGCCCGGACCGATCCTCTCGCGCAAGCAATGTTCCCGTGCGCTGCTGCTGCTGCTGCTGCTGCTCGGGTCGCTCGCGCGCAGCGTCCGGGCCGCCGACCCGCAGCCCTATACGGTCACCATCGCGCCCACCGGGCAGGCGGCGCTGGACCGGGCCTTGCACAACGCCTCGATGCTGATCTCGCTCGGCAAGCCGGCGCCGGTCGGGCCGTTCGCGCTGGTGACGCGGGCTCGCGACGACGCGGGCCGGTTCGAGACCGTGCTGCAAAGCTTCGGCTACTATAAGGGCAAGGTCGATATCCGCATCGCCGGCAAACCGCTCGACGACCCTGCCCTGGTTCCGACGCTGGAACGGACGCCAGCGGGCACCGCCGTTGCAGTCAACGTCGGCATTGCGCGCGGGCCGCTGTTCCATCTGCGCAACGTGACCGTCCGAGGCACGGTGCCGCCCGACATTCGCGCCAAGGTAGCAATCAAGTCCAGCGATCCGGCGATCGCAAAAAACATTCTGGCGGTCCGGGGGCGGCTGCTCGATGTGTTGCAGCAGCAGGGCCACGCCTTCGCCAAGGTCAGCCAGCCCAATGCCGTCGGATATCCGAACGAAAACGTGGTGGACGTGAGCTGGACGGCGGAAGCCGGTCCGCGCGTCGACATCGGTCCGATTCGGCTCGAAGGGCTGAAGCGCGTGAACCCGTCCTATGTGCGGCGGCTCATGCTGCTCCATTCCGGCGAGCTGTACCAGCCGAGCACGATCGAAAACGCGAGGCAGGATCTGGCCAGCCTCGACGTGTTCTCGGCCGTGCAGGCGCGTGCCGCCGAGCGGCTGAACCAGGAAGGGCTGCTGCCCATCACCTTCGTCTTCACCGAGGCGCCGCGCCATGTGGTCAATCTCGGCGCGCTGTACTCGACCGATCTTGGCGGCGCGCTGAACGCCTCCTGGACCGACCGCGACGTGTTCGGCAACGGCGAGAAACTGACGCTCTCCGCCGCCGCGACCGAACTCGGCGGCACCGCCGCGCTGCAGCCCGGCTACAATGTCGGCGCGCAGTTCGTGATTCCCGCCTGGCTCCAGCGCGGCCAGGAACTCGAGTTCGACGTGAACGCCCTGAAGCAGTACCTGGAGACCTATCAGCAGACCGCTTACACCGCCGGCGTGACGTTGCGGCGCAAGCTGAGCCAGCATCTGAGCGGCAGCATCGGGCTCAATGTGGAACAGGAAAAAATTATCCAGGAAAACGTGACCGGGTACTACACGCTGCTCAGCATGCCGATCACGCTGAAATTCGACAACACGGACAATCTGTTCGAGCCGACCCGCGGTTTCCGCGCCAGCGCCACCGTGATCCCGACGGAATCGCTGGGCGGGCAGTCCGGCAGCACGCCTTTCGTCACCATGCAGGCGAGCGGCTCGACCTATTTCGACCTGTTCGGCAACGGCCGCAGCATCATCGCGGTCCGCGGCATGGTCGGCGCCATCGCAGGCGCCACGCAATTCGACATCCCGCCCGACCGTCGCTTCTACGCCGGCGGCAGCGCCACCGTGCGCGGCTACAAATACCAGTGGATCAGCCCACAATTTCCCGACGGTATTCCCGAGGGCGGCACCGCCATCGACGCCGGCACGATCGAGTTCCGCCAGCGTATCGGCGCGAAATTCGGCGCCGTGGCCTTCGTCGATGCCGGCCAGGTAAGCGCCGGCAACACGCCGTTCTCCGGTCCGCTGGATGTCGGCGTGGGCCTGGGGGTGCGCTACTTCACCGGCTTCGGCCCGATCCGGCTGGATGTCGCGGTGCCGCTGAACAACCTCCAGGGCAATGACAGCTTCGAGTTCTACATCGGCATCGGCGAGGCCTTCTGATGCGGCGCGCGCTGAAATTCTTCGGCGCATCGGTCTTGGCGCTGGTTCTGCTCGGCGCGGTATCGATCGCGGTCACCCCGCTCTGGGCGAAGGACGGCTCGGGCCACACCTTGATTGCGCGGCTGCTGTCCCGGTTCACCGGGGGTGCGGTGGTGGTGCATCAGCTTACCGGGAGCCTGTTGTCCGCGCCACGGTTCGGCACCGTCGAACTGCACGACACGAACGGAGTCTGGGCGGTCGTTCACGACCTGCGGATCGACTGGTCGCCATTTCGCCTCGTGCACCGCGACGTCAAGTTCGATCTGTTCAGCGCCGCGGAGGTCGATGTCTTGCGCCGCCCGGCCTTCGCGACCTCGACCGGTAAAAGCTCCTGGTACGGCTTTCACCTCGACATCGATAAAATCAGCGTCGGCCATCTCGACCTGGCGCGGCCGGTCATCGGCGTGCGCGCCTCGCTCGCCGCCGACGGTAGCCTGCACATGGCCGCCCCGAGCGAGGGCAAGGCGACGCTGGCGCTCACCCGGCTCGATACCGCCGGCGAATATACGGCGAAGGCCGATGTTTCACCGGCGCACATCACGGCGAACCTGTTCGCGAAGGAACCGGCGAACGGATTGATCGCGCGTCTGGCGAACGTGCCGGACATCGGACCGCTAACGGTGAATGCGACGATCGCGGGTCCGCGATCCAACGAAGCGACGAAGCTCGCGGTGCAGGCGGGCAAGCTGCTGGCGTCGGCACAAGGCGCCGTCGATCTGCAACAGCACACCGTCAGCCTGGACCTGACGGCCAGCGCGCCGGCGATGTCGCCCCGGCCGGATCTGTCCTGGCAGTCGGTTGCGGTCGATGCGCATGTGCATGGGACGTTCACCGCGCCGAACGCCACGGGCACGCTGCGCGTCGTCGATCTGGCGGCGGCCGGGGCCAAGATCGGCCGGCTCGCGGCCGATCTCAGCGGCAACGCGGGCCGGATTTCGCTGCACGCGCGCGCCGAGGACGTGCGCGTTCCCGGGCCCAATCCCGACCTGCTCGCCGCCGCGCCGGTGCTGCTGACAGCCGAAATCCAACTCGATGCGCCGACCCGGCCGGTGACGTTTTCGCTGTCCCACCCGCTGCTCACGGCCGATGGACAGGCGGCGACCGCAGGCGCGATCAAGGGCCAGGTCGCGGTGCGCATTCCCGCGCTTGCGCCGCTGGCCAAGGTGGCGACGCTCGACCTGCAAGGCCACGCGGCGTTCGACGCGACCTTCGCGGTCTCGGCCACGGCGAAGCGGCTGAACCTGAACGGCAGCCTCGCCATCACCGGCGGGCAAAAACAGGCGGTGGCGCTGATCGGCCAGAACGGCCAGATGGCGCTCGACGCGAGCCTCGCCGCCGACAACACGCTCACCCTGTCCCGGCTGCATGTCGGCGGACGCGCGATCGACCTGGCCGCGAACGGGAGCGTGGGCCTGCCATCCGGCAAACTGGACCTGACATGGCAGGGAACGCTCGGCGATCTGCACGCCGTGGTGCCGACCGTGACCGGACGCGTCACGGCGGAAGGCCGGCTGCAGGGGCAACGGACGAACTTCGCGTTGACGGCGAAGGGATCGGGCCAGGTCGGCGGCAAGGGCTTTCCGCCCGGCCCGGTACGCTTCGACATCGCGCTCGGCGGCTTGCCGTCGGCGCCGACCGGCCACGTCACGGCGCAAGGCGTTCTGGACAAGGCGCCGCTCGCGGTCGCGGTGGATCTCGGCCGCTCGCCGTCCGGCGTGATCCACCTCGCCATCCATCGGGCGGACTGGAAGAGCGCGCATGCCGAGGGCACGCTCGCCCTCGCACCGCACGCGACCTTGCCGGAAGGGCGGATCGCGGTTCGCATCGGCCGGCTGGACGATGTCCGCCCGTTCATCGGCGCACCGATCGGCGGCAGCGTGCAGGCCACGGCGGAACTCGCCGGCAGCAGCGCCAAGGTGCGGGCGAAGCTGCACGATTTGCGCCTGCCGGGCACGGCCGACATCGCGAACGCGGATCTCGACGCCAGCGTGACCGGGCTGATGGCGCATCCGGTCGTGGACGCCAGGCTCACCGCCACCGGGGTGCGGACCGCCGCGGTTTCGGGCAATGCCAAAATCGACGTGCGCGGGCCAGAGGATCGGCTGACCGTGCAACTCACCGCCAAGCTGAACCAGCTCGCGGGCGCGCCGGCCGAGATCACGTCCTCGGGCGTGATCGACGCCAAGACGAAAACCGCCACGCTCGCCGCGCTGCACGCCGCCTGGAAGGGCGCGGCGATACGATTGCTCACCCCGGCGCGCGTGGATTTCGGCACGACGAAAGCGGTCGAGCATCTGCGGCTCGGCGTGGGCCGCGCGGTGCTGACGGCGAACGGGCGCATCGCGCCGACACTGGACCTGCAGGTCGCGGCGACGAACGTGACGCCGGAACTGGTCCGGACCTTCGTCCCCAGTTTGCACGCGAAAGGAAAGCTGAGCGCCGAAGCGCGGTTGCGCGGCACGGTCTCGCACCCGGTCGGCATCGCCCGGATTTCCGCCGCCGGATTGCGCCTGACGAGCGGCCCGGAGCGGGCGCTGCCGCCCGCCAACGTCTCCGCGACCGTCACGCTCGACGGCCGCGCGGCACGGTTGGACGCGCGTCTGGGCGCCGGCTCGGCGGCCCGGCTGCGGCTTGCCGGCTCGGTCGTGCTCGCGCCCGCCGGGGCGCTCGACCTGCGCACGACGGGCGCCGTCGACCTGGCCTTGGTCAATCCGCTGACCGCGGCGCAGGGCGTGCTGGTTCGCGGCCGGCTTGCGCTGAACGCCGGGGTGGCCGGCACGCTCCGGGCGCCCTCGATCACCGGCACGATGCAACTGACCGGCGGCGACGTGCAGGACTTCGCGCAGGGCGTTCACCTCGCCGACATGCGCGCCACGATCGCGGGCGCGGGGAACACGCTGCGCGTCACCCGCTTCACCGCCAAGGCGGGCAAGGGCACGGTCACCGGGTCCGGCACGGTCGGCGTCCTGGCCGCCGGAATTCCGCTGGCGCTGACCGTCACCATGCGCGACGCGACCCCGCTCGCCAGCAACCTGCTGACCGCGACGCTCGACGCCAAGCTAGCGCTCACCGGCACGGTGGCGGGACCGCTGCGCGCCGCCGGGATCATTGGCATCCGCCACGCCGAGATCCACGTCCCGGAGCACATGCCGCAGAGCGTCGCCGTCCTGCCGGTGCGCATCGCCGGCCAGCCGCCAGCCCCACCGCCGGCGCCTGGACCGAAAATCGCGTTCGATTTGAACTTGAGCGCGCCAGGCCGGATTTACGTCCGCGGGCGGGGCCTGAACGTCGAACTGGGCGGCAAGCTGCACCTCGCCGGCACCGCGAAAAATCCGCAGCCGACCGGTGCGTTCCGGATGATTCGCGGCCGGTCACAGCATCGCCGGTACGACGCTGACCTTCAGCGAGGGCGCGATCACGTTCACCGGCCACGCCAATGTGGCCGGCGGCAACCGGATCGATCCGGCGCTGCATTTCGTGGCGACGAGTTCGAGCGCGAACGTGACCGCGACCCTGACGGTCGGCGGATTCGCCTCCGACCCCAAGATCACGCTCTCCAGTATCCCGGAGCTGCCGCAGGATGAGATCCTGGCGTACCTGCTGTTCCACCAAAGCATCAAGAATCTGAGCCCGTTCCAGGTCGCCGAGATCGCCTCGACCTTGGCGCAGATCAGTGGCCTCGGCTCGGTCGGCATCGGCGGCCCGTTGAGCCGGCTGCGCAACACGCTCGGGCTCGACCGGCTGACCGTCGGCACTAGCCCGGTTAACCCGGCGGTGACGCCGGGAACGCAGCAGAACAGCACGAACACGGTGGTGCAGGCCGGGCGCTACGTGGCGCCGGGCGTGTATCTGGGCGCGACACAGGGCATCGTCGGCGGCACCCAGCAGAGCGAAGCAACGTTGCAGATCGACCTGACCAAACACCTGAAGCTGCAAACCGGCGCGGGCGCCGGGCAGGGCGCGAACAATATCGGACTGACGTACCAGTTTCAGTATTGATCGACGGATTCGTCATCGCGACGCCGGCGGCCGGCGCGAACGGGTCCTCAAAAACTCAGCGTCGCCGCCTGCATCACCAGCGGCAGCGCGCGCACCTCGCGCAGCACCGAATCGGGCACCGCCTCGTCCACCGATACGAGGCAGATCGCATCGCCCCCCGGCGAGGCGCGCCCGAGATGGAAGGTTGCGATGTTGATGCCGGCGTCGGCCAATACCGCGCCGAACTTGCCGATAAAACCCGGCTTGTCCTGGTTGGTCACGTACAGCATGTGATGGCCGAAATCGGCCTCCACGGGGATGCCCTTGATCTCGACGATGCGCGGACGCGAGCCGGCGAACAGCGTACCCGCGACCGCGCGCGTCTGCCGCTCGGTCGTTACCGAAACACGCACCAGCGTCTGATATTCGCTCGGACGTTCGTGGACCGTTTCGGCCACGTCGATGCCGTGCTCGCGCGCGGCGATCGGCGCGCTCACCATGTTCACGCCTTCCAGCATCGGCGACAGCACACCGGCCAGCGCCACGGCGGTGAGCGGCTTGTGGTTCAGCTCGGCCGCATGACCTTCGTATTCGATCGTCACGTTCTGCAGATTGCCTTCGCGCACCTGCGTCAATTGTCCGGCGAACGAGCCCAGCAGCCGACATAATTCCATGTATGGGCGCAGGCGCGGCGCGTCCTCGGCGGACACGGAGGGCATGTTGATCGCGTTCGCCACCGCGCCGGTCAGCAGGAAATCGCTCATCTGTTCGGCCACTTGCAGCGCCACGTTCTCCTGCGCCTCGGCGGTCGAGGCGCCGAGATGCGGCGTGCAGACCACGTTGTCCAGCGCGAACAGCGGGTTCGCCTTGGCGGGCTCGGTCTCGAACACGTCGAGCGCGGCGCCGGCGACATGGCCGGAGCGCAACGCCTCCGCCAACGCCGCCTCGTTCACCAGCCCGCCGCGCGCGCAGTTGACGATGCGCACCCCGGGCTTCATGCGCGCGATAGCCTCGCGCGAGATGATGTTGCGCGTGGCGTCGGTCAGCGGCGTGTGCAGCGTGATGATATCCGCGCGGCGGAACAGCTCCTCCAGCTCCACCTTTTCGGCACCGATATCCACCGCGCGCTGCTCGGTCAGGAACGGATCATAGGCGATGACGCGCATTTTCAGGCCGAGCGCCACGATCGGCGACGATCGAGCCGATATTGCCGCAACCAATCACGCCGAGCGTCTTGCCGAACAGTTCCGCCCCCATGAACCGGTTCTTTTCCCATTTCCCGGCCTTGGTTGACGCGGACGCTTCGGGGATCTGCCGCGCCAATGCGAATATCAGAGCGAGCGCATGTTCGGCCGTGGTGATGGCGTTCCCATACGGAGTATTCATCACCACCACGCCACGCGCGGTGGCGGATTTCACATCCACGTTGTCGACGCCGATGCCGGCGCGGCCGACAACCTTCAAGTTCGTCGCCGCGTCGAGCAGTTCGCGCGTCACCTTGGTCGCGGATCGAATGGCGAGTCCGTCATAGGGCGCGATGACGGCGCGCAGTTCGGCCGGCGAGAGGCCGGGCTTCACGTCCACCGCGATGCCGCGGCTCAGGAAGATGTCGACGGCGGCCGCCGACAGCTTGTCGCTGATGAGCACTGTCGGCATGGCGCTCACTCCGCCGCCCGCGCGGCATATTCCGCCGCGACCCGCGCTTCGGCCCAGTCGAGCCAGGGCAGCAGGGCGGCGATGTCGGCGGTCTCCACCGTGGCCCCGCCCCAAATGCGCAAGCCGGGCGGCGCGTCGCGATAGGCGCCGATGTCGTAGGCGACGCCCTCGTCCTCCAGCACGGCGACCAGCCGCTTGGCGGCCGCGGCCTGTGCCTCGGGCGCGAGTGCCGTGAACCAGGGCGCGACGATCGTCAGACAAATCGACGTCGAGGAGCGGATGGCCGGGTCCTCGGCGAGGAAATCCACCCAGGGTGTGCGCGCGACCCAATCGGCGACGGTGGTCAGGTTCGCCCCGCTGCGCGCGATCAGCGCATCGAGGCCGCCGATCGATTCCGCCCAGCGCAGCCCGTCCAGCGCATCCTCCACGCAGAGCATGGAGGGTGTGTTGATGGTCTCGCCCTTGAAGATGCCATCGATCAGTTTTCCCGCTTTCGTCAGCCGGAAGATCTTCGGCAGCGGCCAGGCGGGCTTATGGGTTTCGAGGCGCGCAACGGCGCGGGGCGCGAGCGCCAGCATGCCGTGCGCCGCCTCGCCGCCCAGCACCTTCTGCCAGGACCAAGTGACGACATCGAGTTTTTCCCAGGGCAGCGCCATCGCGAACGCGGCCGAAGTCGCGTCGCAAATCACCAGCCCCTCGCGATCGCGCGGTATCCATTCTCCGCCCGGAATGCGCACGCCGGAGGTCGTGCCGTTCCAGGCGAGCACCACGTCGCGACGGCAATCCACCGCGCCCAGATCGGGCACGCGGCCGTAGGGCGCGGTCAGCACGCGGGCGTCCGGCAGCTTCAGTTGCTTCACCACATCGGTGGCCCAGCCTTCGGAGAAGCTTTCGAACGCCAGCACGTCCACCCCGCGCGCGCCGAGCAGCGACCACAGCGCCGCCTCGAAGGCGCCGGTGTCCGAGCCGGGCATGATGCCGAGCTTCCAGTCCGCCGGCATGCCGAGGACGGCGCGCGAACGCGCGATCACCTCCGCGAGCCTGGCCTTGGGCTGTTTGCTCCGATGGCTGCGGCCGAGCATCGCGGGCGCGAGCGCGTCGAGCGAGAAGCCCGGGCGCTTGGCGCAGGGGCCGGAGCCGAAATTCGGATTGGCGGGGCGGAGCGAGGGCGTCCGGACGGACGCCGCGGTGGTGCGTGCCATAAAACTCTCCCTTGCAGAAGAGAAGCGCCCCGGTGGGGGGGCGTGACCCGCCGCGACACTTAGGCCCCGCGCTGCCGCACCGCAATAGGGTTCAGCAGCAGCGAACCCGACATCGGAGAGGCCGTACGTAAACGCTACGAGTCCGCCATTCCCGCCGATTCGTTCGCGCGCGCGGCCGTGTTCGCCATCAGCCAGCCGACGACGTGGACATAAACGAGATATTGTTCAGGCCGACGCAGCAGGAATACTGATCCGGCTGCGGCGCACCGCCGGTCAGGCGTGGTCAGCTGTTCGGCATGTCGGGTGGCGTCGGATGGCTCTTCGGGTCGAGCGTTTGCTGTCCCGTTTTGCCGCCGACGAAGACCAGCGTTCCTTTGGCGAAGCCGAAGTCGTAAGGCTGGAAGCGATAGAGCGCGCCCTGAGCTTCGGCGCCTGTCTTGCAGACGTTGCCCGCGGGAATGGTGCCGCTCTTGAACTGGGAATAGCCGCCGTAAACCCCGGTACCCGCGCCGTGGTAATTGACCGCCGGCGGAGTGAGCCCGGCAACCGATAACGGAACGTCATCGCAGCGAGGAAAGGACGGGCCCCAGGTACTCGGTGAAGTTGGAGATCGAGTTCGGATCGACGAACTTGTACTTGGCGTCCACCTTGATCTGGCCGATCGGGTGCTCCACGAGCGCGCCGTTCGGGCCGGTTTCGATGAGCCAGGCGCCCCACCACTGGCCATCCTTCGTCGCGCCGGTCCTCCACAGCCGCAGTCGGTAGAATTTCGCGGGGTCGATGTTCACCGGCAGGACACACGTGTAACCGATGCCCTCGCCGCCGAATTTTTGGCACTGGGTGCCCTTTGCGTCGGTCGCGTTCCACAACGAAAACCGTACATTCTGCCCGTTGTCACCCTGCTGGAGACCCATGTAGCCTCCGTACGTCGCCCCTTCCCAGTTCCACGTGATCGGCCAATAGCTCGACGGCGCGCCGAGAGGTATCCAGATTTCCTGATCGATGTTCCAGACATCCTTGACCGACGGATCGAACGTCCAGCTCGTATAGGCCGTGGCCCATTGCTGCTGACCGGCGAACGCGGAACGGGCGCCCATGCCGCCGGCGACCATGGCCGCGCCAACGAGTAGCGGGCCGATGGCGCGACAACACCTCGTGCGATAAGCGTGCATTTCTCCGATCTCCCCAGTTTCGGCTGACGCAGGTGGTGGCCGAATCACGACGCCTCGATGATCGTCGAGGCGTCCCGTTCTGTCGTTCCGAGATGGTGGCGCAAGCGATACCCGCGATCTTCCGGTCCGATCCGCGCTACGCTGCTTGAAGACCGCGAACGGACATCAGATTAGGGGTAATGCGGGTGGCCTGTCTATCGCGTTGCCGCGAAGTTTAGCGATATTAACAAATAGCAATGAATTGCTTAGCCGATCGTAATCGCCCTGATGCACGGCATCGGCCCTCACCCCACCCCTCTCCCGCAAACGGGAGAGGGAGAAGGAGCGCGTTTCCCTCTCCCGATCGCGACAGTCTGGGGAGCCACTCATCGCGTCAAAATTTCTGGCAGGCTGCAACGTTTTTATTCATGCGGCGGTCCGTTCCGAGACCGGACCGGCGATCAGAACGGAAGCGCGCCCTGCCCGACATTCGGATCGGCGCGCGCGCCGACCTCGCCGTCGGCGAAGCGGATTTTTAACCGCGCGCCGGGGCGCACGGCGGCGGCAGCGGTGAGGGCCGCGCCCTTGGCGTCGAACACCAGCGCATAGCCGCGCGCGAGCACCGCCTGGTGCGAGACCGATTCCAGGCGGGCCGACAGCCCCTCCAGCCGCGCTCGCGCCTCCCGTGCCTGCGCGCGCAGCGGCGCGTCGCCGAGCCGGGCCATGACCGGTGCCGCAATCGCTCGCTTCATGCCGACCGCATGGCGCAGCCCACCGCGCAAGGCCGCCGCCCGCAAGGCCAGCGCCGAGCGCCGCGAGGCGAGCAGGTTCGGCAGCCCCATCTGCAGCCGCAGGCCGAGATGCGCGAGCGACTGCCGCGCCGCCGCAACCAGACGCCGCGGCTCCGGCAGGCCGCGCCCCGCGCGCTCCATGGCGGCGCGCCTGGCGGCGATCAGGTTGGGCAGCGCGAGCACCAGCCGGGCGATGCGGTCGTCCAGCCGCTGCCGGGCGCCGCCGACCAGCCCGGGCAAGTCCGGCAGCCCCCGCTCCGCCTGCCCGAAGCGCAGCCGCCGCTGCTGCACCAGCCGGTTCAGCCCCCCGGTCAGCCGCGCCGATTTGTGCTGCAAATCCGCGATCAGGTCGGCGCGCGCCGGCACCGCCATTTCCGCCGCCGCGGTCGGCGTCGGCGCGCGGCGGTCGGCGGCGTGGTCGATCAGGGTGGTGTCGGTCTCGTGCCCAACGGCGGAAATCAGCGGGATCGGCAAGTCGGCGGCGGCGCGCACCACCGCCTCGTCGTTGAACGCCATCAGGTCTTCCAGGCTGCCGCCGCCACGCGCGACGATCAGCACGTCCGGCCGAACCGGCCCGGCGCCGTCCGCCGGCAGCGCGCCGAAGCCGCGGATCGCGGCGGCGATGCGCGCGGCGGCACCCTCGCCCTGCACCGGCACCGCCCAGAGCAGGATCGGGCGCGGGAAGCGGCGGGCGATGGTGGTGCGGATGTCGTGCAGCACCGCGCCCTGCGCCGAGGTCACCACGCCGAGCACGCGCGGCAGCATGGGCAGCGGGCGCTTGCGCGCGGCATCGAACAGCCCCTCCGCCGCAAGCCGCTGGCGCAGCAGCTCCACTTTCGCCAGCAACGCGCCGATGCCGGCATATTCCAGCCGCTCGACGACGAGCTGGTACTCGGAGCGCTCGGCATAGCTGGAGAGGCGCCCGGTCGCGATCACCTCGACGCCATTCTCCGGCGCCATGCCGAGCCGCGGCACCTGCATGCGCCAGATCACGCCGCGCAGCTTGGCGTTCTCGTCCTTCAGGCAGAAATAGATGTGGCCGGAGCTGTAGCGCTTCAGCTCGGTGATCTCGCCGCGCACCCGCACCCGGCCGAACGCGCCTTCCAAGGTGCGCTTCACCGCCCCGGCGATTTCGGAAACGGTGTACTCGGGAATGTTGGAGGCCAGCAGGGCGGCGTCGTTCATCGTCGCACGCTATGCTACTGGCGAGGCTCTCTTGGAAGGGATGCACGATGCGGGTGCTGGTGGTGGGGTCGGGCGGACGGGAACACGCGCTGTGCTGGTCGCTGGCCGCGAGCCCGCTGCTGACCAAGCTGTGGTGCGCGCCGGGCAATCCCGGCACGCAAGAGATCGCCGAGAACGTGCCGATCGGCGTGCGCGACGTCACCGGGCTGGTGGCGTTCGCGCGGGAGAACCGTGTCGACCTGGTCGTGCCGGGGCCGGAGGTGCCGCTGGTCGCCGGGCTCGCCGACGCGCTGGAGGGCACCGGCATCCGCTGCTGCGGGCCGAGCGCCGACGCCGCGCGGCTGGAGGGCAGCAAGAGCTTCGCCAAGGAGGTCGCCGACGCCGCCGGCATCCCGACCGCGCTGTGGGAGCGGTTCGAGGATGCCGAGGCCGCGCACGATTTCGTCCGCCGCCGCGGCGCGCCGGTCGTGGTGAAGGCCGATGGGCTGGCGAGCGGCAAGGGCGTGGTCGTCGCGGCGACGCTCGCCGAGGCCGAGGCGGCGATCACCGCGTTCATGCAGGAGCGGCGGCTCGGCGAGGCCGGCGCGGCGCTGGTGATCGAGGAGTGCCTGACCGGCGAGGAACTGTCGGTGTTCGCCCTCTGCGACGGCACCCACGCGATATTCCTCGGCGCCGCGCAGGACCACAAGCGCATGGGCGAGGGCGACACCGGCCCGAATACCGGCGGCATGGGCGCCTACTCGCCGCCGCCCGGCATTCCGCCCGAGATGGCCGACGCGGCGATGGAGCGGGTGATCCGTCCGACGCTCGCGGAAATGTCGCGGATCGGCACGCCGTTTCGCGGCATCCTCTACGCCGGGCTGATGCTGACCGACGAGGGGCTGAAGCTGCTGGAGTTCAACGTCCGCTTCGGCGATCCCGAGGCGCAGGCGCTGTTGCCGCGGCTGAAGTCGGATTTGTTGCCGGCGCTGCTCGCCGCCTGCGACGGCGAGCTGTCGGCCTTCGACGTGCGCTGGCTGGACGAGGTCGCGGTCGCGGTGGTGATGGCGGCGCGCGGCTATCCCGGAACGCCGGTGCGGGGCGGCGCGATTCGCGGCCTGGCCGCCGCCGAGGCCGTTCCAGGGGTGCAAATCTTCCACGCCGGCACGCGGCGGACGCGAGGACGGCGAACTGATCGCCGACGGCGGACGGGTGCTGACCGTCTGCGGCATCGGCCCCGATCTCGCCGCGGCCCGCCGCTCCGCCTACGCCGCCATCGAGCTGATCGACTGGCCGGACGGCTTCTACCGCCGCGACATCGGGTCGCGGGGGCTGGGATGAGCGGGAGCATTCGCAATGCGGGCCAATGAGCTTGCTCGGCCGGCGGCATACGAGGACGCGCCCGACGACATCGCCCTGATCGAGATGGCGAATCTGCCGGAGAGCGATACCGGAATTCCCGGCTGGATTTACGTCTCGTCACGCCAGGGCAGACACGGGCCGCGCGTGAAATACGACCTGCATCGTCCCGCGAGCGGCGCGCCCTGTATGTCCGTCGCCATTTCGGACGAAGCGCGCGTCTTCAATCACCGCCTGCCGAGCGGGGCGGTGCAGCGGATCGCGCCCGTGGTGCGGGAATGGGTGCGGCAAAACGAAGCCGCGCTGCTTTCGTTTTGGAACCAAGGCCATGAATGGTCGCGCGGGGAAGTGAATCGCTTCCTGCTCGGGCTGAGGAAGCACGCGCGTGATTGACGCTCGGTTTTCCTTTCCGCAAATTCCCGCAAATGCCGGGGTCCAATGGCGTCGCCGTGCCTGGGACGGGATGGATTCGACCTTTTCGCGGGAATGACGACAAGCGTGATCACATGAAGACGAACTTCCACGATCGGCACGACCATATCGACTACCTGAAGGCCTGCGAAATGGCCCGCCGTATCGTGGCGAGCCCGGCGGTGATCGAGGATGCGCGCCGTTGGCTGGAACAGCGAATGGCGCCCGACCCACATCAGCGGTGCTATGTCGAGATGTGGCGCGCCTTGCTCGACCGCCCTCCGGAGGAGATCGCCACCGCCCTCGTCGAGGACAGCGACCGCGGCCAATTGCTTCGGGAAACCCGGCCGATCTTTGGCAAAGGCTTCACCTCCCAGGAGGTCAGGCGGCTGATGGACCAGGCGGGACTTTGACCGATGCTCCGGCATCTGAATCATCTCGCGCAGATCACGCCGGCTGCAAAACGATGATCGTGCTGTTCACCGATTTCGGCCTCGCGGGTCCGTATACCGGGCAAATGAAGGCGGTGCTGCTGCGCGATGCGCCTGGCGTTCCGACTATCGATCTCTTTGCCGATGCGCCGTTCGCAAATCCGAAAGCCGGTGCCTATCTGCTCGCGGCGTACGCCGCCTGGTTTCCGCCCGGAACGGTATTTCTCTGCGTCGTCGACCCGGGTGTGGGCGGCGAGCGCGCGGCGATCGTCGTCGAAGCCGATGGCCGGCGCTACGTCGGCCCCGACAACGGGCTGTTCGAGTTGGCGATCCGGCGCGCGCAGTCCGCGCAAGTTTGGGAGGTAACCTGGCGGCCCGGATCGCTCTCGGCCAGCTTCCACGGCCGCGACCTGTTCGCGCCTGTCGCCGCCAAACTCGCGCGCGGCAATATCCGGCGCGAAGATCTCCGGCCGGCGGCGTCGTGCCGGATGCCGGATTGGCCCGACGATCTCGCGCAAATCGTCTACCTAGACCATTACGGGAATGCGATGACCGGCTTGCGGGCGGCGTCACTGCCGAAATCGGCGCAGCTTACGGTCGGCCGCCACGCGGTATCGCCGGCGCGCACGTTTTCCGACGTGCCGAGGGGCGAGGCGTTCTGGTACGAAAACTCGAACGGCCTTGCCGAAATCGCCGTCAATTCCGGCCGCGCGGACGAGGCCTTGGGCCTTGCGATCGGTGCTCCGGTCGCCTGGCATTGATTGCACCGATTCCCGACCGGTCCGAACGCGTCTGCGTGTCCGCCCGACACGCTCGAAATGCGGTCCCCGATTGAACCAATGCACCCGAGCACGCAGAAACGACCACCATCCAATTTAGCGATTTTGGCCGAAAACGACTTGTATATGTCTGCTTTTTGGACCTGCGCGCATTCCGCAACGAAAGTCGCCCTTGATATACATCAATATCGGCCAACAGCAAGGGACCTACTGGTAATGCACGTGGGGAGCCGCCGAAATGGCAAACTCGGCCTGCAAATTCGGACGCTTCGGAATGACCAGGGAATGACAATTCGGGAGCTTGCATGGGCGATCGGCACCAGAGCCGAAAGCCTCGAGCAAATCGAAGAGGGGCACGAACAGGTGTCTGCCGTCCTGTTATGGGAAATCGCCACGGCCCTGAAGATCCCGCTTAGCCGCTTGTTTGAAAACGTAAGCCACCGATAGAGGCGCCAGGAATGCACGAGCAAGGAGAAAATTCCAGGAACGGAGAATTTGCAATGCTGTTGCAGCTTGCGGATCAGGCACAAGCGGAGGCCGACCGCGAGCTTGCGCTGAAATATCTGGAACAGCTGCTGCAAATTCTGAAAGGAGACGCGCAGACCAGTCCAGCTTAGAAACGTATGCGACAGGCAAATCCCAAAGCCGGTGTTTCGCATGACGGGGCCGAACTCGCCTGCGATTGGTCGTACGGCCACGCGCTTGCGGCCGCCGCGGACTATTCGCGACGGCGGGCGTAGGGGTTCGTGGTGCCGCGCACTTGCAGCCGGATCGGCGTGCCGCGCAATCCGAATGTCTCGCGCAGGTTGTTCACCAGATAGCGCTGGTAATCCTCCGGCAGCTGTTCGGCGCGGGTGCCGAACAGCACGAACGTGGGCGGCCGCGCCTTGGCCTGCGTGATGTAGCGCAGCTTCAGCCGCCGCCCGGACAGCATCGGCGGCGGATTGCGCGTCAGCGCCGCCTCGAACCACCGGTTCAGCTCGCTCGTCGGCACGCGGCGGTTCCACACCTCGTGGGCGCGGCGCACGGCCGGCAGCAATTGCCCCACCCCGGCGCCCGTCATCGCGGAGATCTCGACCACCTCGACGCCCTTCATCTGCGCCAAACTGGATTCCAGGCGCTCGGCTATCGCGCGGCGCACCGCCCGGCGATCCGCGACGGCGTCCCATTTGTTGAGCGCGAGAACGGCCGCGCGGCCCTCCCGCTCGATCAGGCGCGCGATCTGCAAATCCTGATCGTGCAGGCCGTCCACGGCGTCGATCACCAGCACCGCCACCTCGGCCATCTTCAGGGCGTTGAGGGCGGCGCCGACCGACAGTTTTTCGAGCGCTTCCTCGATGCGCGCGCGGCGCCGCAGCCCGGCCGTGTCCACCAGTTCGATCGGCCCTTCGGCATCGTCCAGCCGGATAGCGATGGCGTCGCGCGTCAGGCCGGGCTCGGGCCCGGTGATCACCCGCTGTTCGCCCGCCAGCCGGTTGAGCAAGGTGGATTTGCCGGTGTTCGGCCGGCCGACGATCGCAAGCTTGAGCGGACGGGACACCTCGTCCTGCTCCTGCCGGTCCGGCTCGGGGAGACGTTCGGCGACGAGGCGCATCAGTTCGGCGATGCCCTCGCCGTGCTCGGCCGAGACGGGCACCGGCTCGTCGAAGCCGAGCCGCCAGGCGTCGAGCGCCGACGCCGCGCCGCCCGCGCCCTCGGCCTTGTTGGCGACCAGCAGCACCGGGACGCCGACCCGGCGTAAAAAGACGGAAAAATGCTCGTCGGCCGGCGTGACGCCCGCGCGCGCGTCGATCACGAACACGACCAGCGCCGCGTCCGCCAGGGCCGCCTCCGCGGAGGCACGCATGCGCCCGGGCAGCGACTCGGGCGCGGCCTCCTCCAACCCGGCCGTGTCGATCAGGCGCACCGCGCGCCCGCGCAGCATCGCCTCGGCCTCCTTGCGGTCGCGCGTCACGCCCGGAACCGGCGAGACCAACGCGGCGCGCCTGCCGACCAGCCGGTTGAACAGCGTCGATTTGCCGACGTTGGGACGGCCCGCGATCACCACGGTGGGCGGCATCGCGGGCCCTCAGCGGAACGCGAGCAGCGAGCCGTCGGCGGTGATGATGAACAGCATGCCGGCCGCGACGATCGGCGCCACCGAGGCGTTCTCCGGCAGCTTCCGCCCACCCAGAATCTTGCCGTTGTAGGGGCTCACCGCGATGGCGCGCTTATCGGTGCCCGCGAACACCAGGCGGTCCCCCGCCAGCACCGGCCCGAACCAGGTGATCGGACCGCTCTGCTCCTTCGGGTCCTCGTAGCGCGGCAGATGGGACACCCAGGCCACCGCCCCGTCGGTCACGCTCAGCGCCGCCGCCCGCTGCTCGGCGGTGACGATGAACATCCAGTCGCCGGCCACCCAGGGCGTCTGCGAGCCGGCGACTTCGTGCTCCCACAGCCGCCGCCCGGTATGCACGTCGAGCGCCACCAGCAGCCCGCCCTCGCCGATCGCGAACACCCGCTCGCCCGCGATCACCGGCATGGCGCTGATGGTGGAGATGTCGGCCATGCTGCCGCTCCCGGCGGCGGCGGTGATGCTGTCGGTCCAGACGATTCCGCCGGAATCGGCGCGCAGGCAAAGCAGGTCGCCGGAGCCGAACCCGGCCACCACCAAGCCGCTCGCGACCGCCGGCGCCGGATCACCGAGCACCAGAGTCTGCGCCGTTGCCGCCTGGTGCGACCACAGGTTCTTCCCGTCCTGGGCGGACAGGGCCACGATCTTCTGTTCGATCGTCGTGAAGTAAATCCGGCCGTCCGCGATGGTCGGGCTGGAGCGCGCCGGCACCCCGAGTTCCCGGCGCCAGCGCACCGTGCCGTTGCCGGCGTTCAGCGCCACCACGTCGCCGCGCCCGGTGGTCGCCACCAGCATGCCGCCGTCGCTGGCGATGCCGCCGCCGACGTTGCTGCTGCGGTCCTTCTTGGCCTTGGTCTCGAAACGCCAGCGCAGGGCGCCGTTGCGCAGGTCGAAGGCGCTGACCACGGCGTCGCTGTCCATCGCGAAAACGCGCCCGCCGGCGACGATCGGCTGGGCGGTGATCTTCTCGCGGTAGCCGCCGCCCTCGCCGATATTCGCCCGCCAGGCCTGGTTCAGCACCGGGTTGGTCCGCAGACGGCCGGCGACGTGCGTCGGATTGCCACCGGGCTGCGGCCAGTCGGCGTCGCCGACAGCCGGCGGCAACACCACGGTCGGGCGCTGGCCGGCCGCCGGGCGGAGCCCCTGCTTGCCGCCCATCACGTCTTCCCGCCGTCCCGGCAGCGGCTTCTTGTTGCTGCCGAACCAGCCCTCGAACAATCCGCAGCCGGACAGGGCGATCGGCAACAAGAGCGCGGCGCGGCGGCCGAGCGAACCCGGCCTGGCATCGTGCGGGCGGATCGGCGTTCCGGAGACGCGCCCCGGCACAACCAGCCTCCGGTCCGACATCAACTGTTCAGCCGCTGCAGCAGCGCGGCGGCGCGCTCGCGCACGCCAACCGGGGCGGTGATGTCCTTGGTCAGGCCGGTCAAAACCCGCTTGGCGTCGG
Source organism: uncultured Alphaproteobacteria bacterium (assembly GCA_963761015.1). GTDB lineage: Bacteria > Pseudomonadota > Alphaproteobacteria > Acetobacterales > Acetobacteraceae > CAVXFL01. The sequence goes on along the minus strand of CAVXFL010000009.1, from coordinate 559,726 downwards.
CGGACTTGCCTTCGCGCATGTCGAGCAGCGCCTCGGCTTCCTGGGCCAGGCTGTGCCAGGGATTGGCGGGAGTCGTGAGCGGGGCCAGACGCTCGCGCAGGGCCTGCGGATTGCCGGAGCCGAGCTGGTGCTCGACCCAGAGCAGACGCGCCAGATCGCGCAGCAGCGGATCGGCCGCGCCATCGTCGGCGACCGCGCTCCACATCGCGACGGCGGCGGTTTCATGCCCCTGCCGCGCTTCCAACGCGGCGTGTTGCAGGCGCGCGAGGGTGCGATAGCTGTCCGGCCCACGCCGGATCACGCGCTCGAAATCCACGCTGGCCACCGTGTTTCCGGGCGGCTTGCCCGTCTGGTCCGTCTGTTCGGCCGCGAACATGGCATCGAGGTAAATCGCCGCGGTCGCGCGGTTGTAGCGAACTTCGTACCACTTCCAGATCTGCCAGCCGGCGGCGGCGCCGACGATCAGGAGCGCGGCGGCGAGCAGCCAGACGCCGTATTTGACGAGCAGCTTTTGCGCGCGCTCGGCCTTTAGTTCCGCATCGACCTCGTCGAAGATATCGACCACTCGAACCTCGTCTGTCGCAGGGCCGCTTGCAGGCCCCATCGGCCGGATGATCCGCTGCTCCTTGCGGCGCGGACCATAGCGGCGGGCGCGAATTGCCGCAAACCTGTGCAAAGCGTCGGCGCGTGGGCTGAGATCTCGCGTCGCTGCTGTCACTCCGAACCGTGTGGGAGGCGCGCTTGGCGAGCCGAAATCAACCGGGCCATCGAACTGCTCGAACAGGACCAGGCCATCTACTACGCCGGCCACCATACCGGGCACGTACTGACCTATGAACAGGGACGCGCCGACGCGCGGACCTGGGCCGACTACATCAATGTCGGGATGGAGCACGGCGCGTTCGACATGACCGGACTGGCCGAATACATGCGCGGGCTGGTCGATGGCGGGCCGACCAATTCGGGCCACCGCACCCCGGCGGTGATCGTCGAGGCGCCGGTGAACGGCACCGACGCCGGCAATGTGCGCCACAATGCCTGGCAGTTCCGCCAGATCCTCGGCCGCGGCGTGCATGGCGTGCTGCTCTGCCAGGCGGAATCGGCCGGCGCCGTGCGCGCCTTCGTCGAATCCTGCCGCTATCCGCATCAGACCGCCGGTGTCGATCCGGCGCTGCCCTCGCCCTTGCAGCGCATGCGCGGCGCGACCGCGGAGCCGCGCGCGGACGATCCGCGACTGCTCGGGATCGGCGCCCGTGGCCGCGGCTCGGAGCCCACGGCGGCGCCGGTCTGGGGTATCGCGGACGACGCGTATTTGCGGCGCTGCGATCCATGGCCGCTCGCGCCGGACGGGGAGTTGCTGCTCGGGGTGAAGCTCGAAAGCCCGGAGGGCGTGGCGAACTGCGAGTCCATCCTGCAAGTGCCGGGGATCGGTTTCGCCGAGATGGGACCGGGCGATCTCGGGCTGGCGCTCGGCTATGTCGCGCTGCAGATCGAGAACTACCCGCCGGAGATGCGCGAGGCGCGCGAGCGCATTTTCGCGGCCTGCCGCAAGAACCGGGTGGCTTTCCTGGAAACCGCGTCACCGGCCAACATCGCGGCCCGACTGGACGAAGGCGTCCGCATCATCGCCGGCCACCGCGAGGACGTCGCCCGCCTCGGCCGCGCCCACCAGAAACGCACGATGCCAGTGTAGCCGCTCACGTTCTCCGCCGTCAGCGCCGCCGGCGCGCCCCGGCCGCGCGGCGTGCCAGGTCCAGGACGACATGGCGGCAGAGCGTCTCGGCCGGGGCGCCGGTGCGCTTGCACTCGCGCTCGGCGTTCCAGAGCGCGGCGCAGGCATCGGCCAAGGCTGCCGCCGGCCATAAGCCCAGTGCCGTGGCGAAGGCCGGGGCGCGGCGGAAGAACACCGGCGGGCGAACCGCCTTCGCCGCCTCGGCCGCCGAAACTCCGCCTGCCATACCGCCGCGCGCGCGTTCCAGCCGCTGCACATGCAGCAGCGCGGCGCGCAGCACGCCGACCGGCGTCGCGCCCTCGGCGAGCGCGCGCTCCAAGGCCCGATCGGCCTGCTCGACGTCGCCGGCGGTGGCGGCGAACAGCGCGTCGTCGAGCGAGAGGCCCGCGAGATCGCCCACACAGGCTTGCGCGGCCGGCAAGTCCACCCGCCCGCCGGGACCGGCATAGAGCGCCAGCTTCTCCACTTCGCCGCGCGTCGCCGCCCGGTCGGCGCCGAGCTGGCCGGCGAGCCATTCCAGCGCGTCCGCGTCGGCCGAGACCCGGTCGCGGCCCAGGGTCTCGCGGATCGTCTGCTGCAGCCCCCTGCCCTCTTCCGGATAGCAGCCGATCGCCGCGGCCGCCGCCGCGCGCTCGATCAGCGCCCGCAGCTTGGAGCGCGACGCCAGGCCGGGCGCTTCGAGCACCAGGAGGGAGTCGCCTCCGAGCGACAGCGCGGCCTCCGCCGGCGCAGCGGCGGCATCACCGGCCTCGCGGACGCGCACCACGCGCCGCCCGCCCGTGAGCGATTGCGCCGCCATTTCCTCGGCGATCCGCGCCATCCCCTCGCGGTCGAGTTCCGCCACGCGGAACGGATCGTCCAGGCTGCCGGCCACCGATCGCACCAGGGTCTCCGCGCGCTCGCGGATCAGTCCGGCGTCCTCGCCGTACAGCAGCACGGCGCGGCAGCTCGCGGGAGGATCGGCCAGGAAGCGCGTGACGCGCGCCGCCTCCAGCTTCATCGCCGGTCCTCCGCCGGGTGGCGCCGCCTATGTCCGAGCCGCCGCCGGATGCTTGAGGAAGTAGCGCGATAGCTGCAACATGATCTGGTCGGCGAGATTCGCGGCCAGCCGCCGCTGAATGGTTTCGTATTCGAGCTCGGCGGCGAAGAATTGGTTGTTGATGAAGTTGTAGCCGTCCAGCGCCGACGCCGTGCCGGAGATCAGAACCTTGTGCGGCGGATCCTGCGCGGTCAGCGTCCAGGAGGCGGTGCCGCTCACCCGGCTGTAGGTCGTCGAGGTGTCCGGCTGAATGCCGATCCCTTCCTGGGCGATGCTGTAGGCGATCGCGAGATCGTAGTGGTGCGCGACGCCGGCGCCCTGCCGCTCGAAGCGGTCCTGCAACGCCTGGCGCAGCAATTGCCCGGATCGGTCGGGGATGAGCCCGATGTCGATCGCCGCCAGGCCCTGCTGCGCGACACTCGGCCGCCCGCCCGAAGCGGGCGCGTAGAGCGGCCGAAAACCACAGCCCGGCAGGAGCGCGGCGAGGCCGAGTGGAAGCAACGCCCGGCGGGAAATCGCCAGGCGATTGCAGACGGCTTGGATTGGTTCCCCCATCGGCTCAGCCCGCCACCACGAAATTGACGATCCGGTCCGGCACGTAAACACGTTTCACGATGCGCTTGCCAGCCAATTGCCGCGCCACGTTGGGCTCCGCCTCGGCCGCGGCCAGCACCGCGGCCTCGGCCGATCCCGGCGGGAACGCGACGGTTCCGCGCAGCTTGCCCATCACCTGAACGGCGATCGTGACCGAATCGGCCGCGACCAGCGACGGATCGGCTTGCGGCCACGCTTGCTCCGAAACCAGCTCGGACGAACCCGGATGCAGCCGCGCGTAAATCTCCTCGGCCAGATGCGGCATCATCGGCGCGGCGAGCCGGGCGAGCATATCCACCGCCTCGCGCCGTGCCCAATCCAGTTCGGCGTCCCTCGCGCCCGCCTTCGGCTTGTCCGCCGCGGCGATCGCGTTGGCGAGTTCATGGATGCGCGCGACGGCCACGTTGAAGGCGAAGCTTTCGAGCGCCTCGGTCACGGTGGCGACGGTGCGATGTGTCGCCTGCCGCAGCGCGCGGGCCGCGCCGCCGATCACGCCCGGAAGCGGCGGAGCAGGCGTTTCGGCGATCAACTCCGCCACCCGGAACAGCCGCTGGGTGAAGCGGTAGGCGCCGAGCACGCCAGCCTCCGTCCACTCCATGTCGCGCTCGGGCGGGTTGTCGGCGAGAATAAACCAGCGCGCGGTATCGGCGCCGTAACGGGCGATGATGGCGTCCGGATCGACCGTGTTGCGCTTCGACTTCGACATCGCCTCGACGCGGCCGACCGTCACCGGCGCGCCGGTCGCGCGCTCGACGGCGATGCCGTCCGCCCGGCGCTCGGCCTCGTCGGGATAGAGCCAGCGCCCGTCCGCGGCGCGATAGCTCTCGTGCGTGACCATGCCCTGCGTGAACAGGCCGGCGAACGGCTCGTCCACGTCTAGATGGCCGGTCGCGTGCATCGCGCGGGTGAAGAAGCGCGCGTAAAGCAGGTGCAGGATCGCGTGCTCGATGCCGCCGATATACTGATCCACCGCCATCCAGTGATCGACCGCGTCGCGATCGACCGGGCGCTCGGCGTGCGGGCTGCAGAAGCGGGCGAAATACCAGGAACTGTCCACGAAGGTATCGAACGTGTCGGTCTCGCGCCGCGCCGCGCCGCCGCATCTCGGGCAGCTCACGTGTTTCCAGGTCGGGTGGTGGTCCAGCGGGTTGCCCGGCCTGTCGAAGCTCACGTCCTCCGGCAGGCGCACCGGCAAGCTGATCCTCCGGCACCGGCACGACGCCGCAGACATCGCAATGGATCACCGGGATCGGGCAGCCCCAGTAGCGCTGCCGGCTGACACGCCCCAATCGCGCAGCCGCCAGTTCACCTCGCCGTGGCCGACGCCGAGCCGCTCCAGTTCGCCGATCGCCGCGCGCTTGGCCGCCTCGACGTCGCAGCCCGTTCAGGAACTCCGAGTTGAAGATGACGCCGGGACCGACATAGGCCTCGTCGCCGATGGTGAACGTCGCCGGATCGGCGCCGGGCGGCAGCACCACGGGCACGACGGACAGGCCGTATTTGCGGGCGAATTCCAGGTCGCGCTGATCGTGCGCCGGGCAGCCGAAGATGGCGCCGGTGCCGTATTCCATCAGCACGAAATTGGCGATCCAGACCGGGATAGGTAGCGTCGGTCGATGAACGGATGGCCGACCGTCAGCCCGGTGTCGTAGCCGCGCTTCTCCGCCGTCTCGATCACCGCCTCGCTGGTGCCCATGCGGCGGCACTCGGCGACGAACTCCGCCGCCTTCGGATCGCGCGCCGCGACCGCCAGCGGCGAGCGGATGCTCCGGCGCCAGGGCCAGGAACGACATGCCGAACAGCGTGTCCGGCCGCGTCGTGTAGACTTCGACGGAGTCGATGACGTTCGCGTGCGACGTCAGCCCGAATCGCAGCCGCGCGCCCTCGCTGCGGCCGATCCACTTGGCCTGCATCACGCGCACCCGCTCCGGCCAGCGATCCATGCCGTCCAGCGCGGCCAGCAGCTCCGGCGCATAGCGGGTGATTTTCAGGAACCACTGCGACAGCAGCTTCTTCTCGACCGGCGCGCCGGAACGCCAGCCGCGGCCGTCGATCACCTGCTCGTTCGCGAGCACCGTGCCGTCCACCGGGTCCCAGTTCACCCAGCTCTCGCGCCGCTCGACGAGACCGGCGCCGAGGAAATCCAGGAACAGCTTCTGCTGCTGCCCGTAATAATCGGGATCGCAGGTGGCGAACTCGCGGGTCCAGTCGAGCGACAGCCCCATGCGCCTCAGTTCGGTGCGCATGGCGGCGATGTTGTCCCAGGTCCATTTGGCCGGGTGGACGCCGCGCTCGCGCGCCGCGTTCTCCGCCGGCAGGCCGAACGCGTCCCAGCCCATCGGATGCAGCACGGCATAGCCCCGCGCGCGCTTGTAGCGCGCCACCACATCGCCCAGCGTGTAATTGCGGACGTGACCCATGTGGATCTTGCCGCTGGGATACGGGAACATCTCCAGCACGTAATATTTCGGCTTGCCGTCGGCGGGCACGTCGGCGACGCGGAACGACCCGCGCTCCTCCCAGACCCTCTGCCAGCGGGGCTCCGCCACGCGGAAATCGTATGACGGCGGTTCGGCGCCGGCCTGCCGGGTTTCCTTGAGAACGGTGCTATCGGTCATCGGCGGGAAATTCCGGCGGCTCAGCTCTTCGCGCCCTGGGTCCGCAGCGCGCGGGCGCGCGCCAGCACCTTGTTCTCGATCTCGCCGGTCGTCGACTGGGCGACCGGAGCGTCGACCCATTGCCCGTTGTCGCCGCGCACCTGACGGAAGATCGAGACGCGGATCGCATCGGCGCGCAGTTCCCGCCCGAGCACGTAGGCGGTCGCCTTGAAGCGCTCGCCCGGGGACGAGGGCGGCTGCCACCAATCGGTGATGATGACCCCGCCGAACGGGTCGGCGGAGGCGAGCGGCATGAACGACAAGGTGTCGAGCGTGGCCCGCCAGAGATAGGCATTGACGCCGATCGCCGTCTTCTCGGTCTTTTCCGGCAGGCTTGGCGAATTGATCCCGACCGCCTGCGGCGCGTTGCCGGCGAGCGAGGGGGGGCCGCTCGGCGCATCGCCGCCGCAGCCGAGGAGCCAAAGCGGCAAGGCGAGAACGAGCAAGGCCGGTCGCAACCGTCGACTCATGATGATCCTACCGGGGTCACGAAAAGCGCGGCGGCTGTGTAACGCGCCGAGCCTCGGCTCGCCAAGGGCGATCGCCGAACAACGGGGCCGCTCGGCGCTCGCGAGCCGCGCTCTGGTGCCGGCGCGCTCATTCGCGATATGTTTTCTCGTTTCGCGAGATCGGCAGCGATTTTGTATTTTTCTCTCCGTAACGGGTCAGATTCGAGGCGAATCCTGATCCGGTCCCGCGCTTGCCGGTCCACGATCTGGGGCCTCGCAATTCTGCTTTCGGCCGCGAGCGCCGTTCCGCCCGCCGCCGCCAGGGCAGCGCGTCAGCCCAGGGCATTGCCTTCGGTCAACCCGCACGGACCCACGCGCGCTCTGATCTCCGCCTGCTTCGTGCCGGCGCAGCCTTGTCTGGGCGCCATCGTCGATGCGATCGCGGACGCGCGGAGCCAGAATCCGGGTGCAGGCCTACGGCTTCACCTCCCGCCCGATCCTGCGCGCCCTCGCCGCCGCCCGTGCCCGCGGCATCGACGTGCAGGTCATCCTCGACAAATCCGACGCGCCCGCGCTCGACCGCGACGACGACCCCGCGCCGCCGCGGCGAACCCGCCGCCGCTGGCGGTTCGCCGGGGCCGAGTCCATGGCCGATGCCGGCGTTCCCGTCTGGATCGACGACCTGCCGGCGATCGCCCACAACAAGCTGATTCTGATCGATGGGCATCTGGTGATCGGCGGATCGTACAACTACACGGCCGCCGCCGAGCGGCGGAACGCCGAGAACGTGACGTTCATCGACTCGACCGAGGTCGCCCAATGGTTCCTGGCGAACTGGCGCTCGCGGCGCGAGCTTTCCCGGCCCTGGGCGCCCCACCCCGGCGCGGTCGGCGAGGCCGGAAAGTGGGGCGGGTTCGCCGCCGGCGCCGGCTGTGCCCCCGAATGCGCCCATTCGGCCGCCGGCGCGCCGATAAAATCCTGGTAATGCGATCGCGGCGGGTCCATATGGCGTCGATCGGCGCTTTTCGATCCGGGCTGCTCGTGCCTTGTTGCGGCATCTTTCGCATTCGACGTGCTTCCCCAGTGAAAAGTATTCCGGCCCGCGACGTGCGGGTCGCCGAAATTCGGAACGACACGAATGGCGACAGGGTCCTGTAAAGTGGTTCAACGCCCAGAAGGGCTACGGCTTCATCCAGCCGGATGACGGTTCGAAGGACGTCTTCGTCCATATTTCGGCCGTCGAGCGCGCCGGGATGGGCTCGCTGAACGAAGGCCAGAAGGTCCGCTACGAGGTTCAGCGCGGCCAGCAGGGCAAATTCTCGGCGGAAAACCTGCAATCCGCCTGATCGGATGAACACCGGCGTCGCGTCCTCGCGGCGCCGGCCATCACTTGGAGGCTGCCGATTTTGCGCCACAAATTCGCCGTCGGCGAGACGGTGGAATTCCTGCCGGGCCGCAACGATCTGCACGTTCCGCCCGGAAGCTATACGGTCGTCCGGCAGCTGCCGGTCGACGGCAACGATTGGCAGTATCGCGTGAAAAACGCGCGGGACGGCCATGAACGGATCATGCGCGAGAGCCAGTTGGCCGGCCGGTCCGGGCATCTCGGTCGCGCACGGCCGGAGAAGGCTTTGTAGCGCGTTCTCTTGGCCCTGCCCTCGAACCCATAGCCGCGCCGGCCTACAGTCGCGCCGGCTTCAGCGCCCCGATGGCCGCCGCGCCGGCGCATACATCGCCGGGCAGCCGGCGTATCGTTGCGCCATCAATACCGCCAAGCGCGATCGCGCGTAATCGCGACGGGCGCGCGATCGCCGCCCAGCGCCGTGGCCCCAGCGCGCGGGCGCGCGGATGGCTCGCGGTCGGAAATACCGGCGAGAGGAACGCCAGCGCCGCACCCGCCCGCTTCGCCCGCGCGAGTTCCGCCGCATCGTGCGCGGAGCTGCTCACGACGCGGCAGAGCCGTGGCATCGGCGACGGCCGCCGGCCCCGGCGCAGATGCAGTCCCGCCCGCAGCCGCACCGCCAGCCGCGCGTCGCCGGCCACCAGCAGAACCAACCGCCGCGCGCGGCAAATCCGTGCGAGCCGGCGCCCCAGCGCTTCCCGCCCGCGCGCATCGTCGTGGCGGAGAACCACGCCGCAAAGCCCTTTCGGCAGCGCCGCCGCCGCGGCGAGCGGGTCGGGCAGGCGCTTGCTGTCGGTGAACAGCCACAGCACCGGCCAATCCGGCGCCCGGCGGAGCGCCGCCTCGCGCGACTTGACCGCGCGCGCCCATGCGACAAGCTTGCGGTCCATGCCCTCCTCCGCCGCCCCCGACACCAGGGGACTGCCCTACGCCGCCGTCCCGGACAATCTCCGCCGGGTGCGCGGGCGGATCGCCGAGGCCGCCATGCGTGCCGGGCGCCGCCCCGAAGACATCACATTGGTCGCGGTGTCGAAAGGCCACCCGGTCGCCGCCGTCAATGCCGCGCTGGCCGCCGGACAATCCGTGTTCGGCGAAAACCGCGTGCAGGAGGCGCGCGACAAGTTCGCGGGGTTGCGCGAGGTGTGGCCGGGCCTCGCGCTGCACCTGATCGGGCCGCTGCAGACCAACAAGGCGCGCGAGGCCGTGCGTCTCGCCGACGTCATCGAAACCCTGGATCGGCCGAAGCTCGCCGATGCGATCGCCGCCGCGGCGGACCGCGCCGGCAAGGTGCCGAGGCTGCTCGTCGAGGTGAACGTCGGCGACGAGCCGCAGAAATCCGGTGTCGCGCGCGCCGCGGCGGACGCCTTCATCGCCCTCTGCCGCGAGCGCTTCGGCACGGCGTTCGTCGGGCTCATGTGCGTCCCGCCCGAGGGCGCGGACCCGGCGCCGCATTTCGCCTGGCTCGCCGAACGCGCGGCCCGGCACCGGCTGTCGGTTCTCTCCATGGGCATGTCGGCGGATTTCGAGATCGCGGTGGCGCACGGTGCCACCCACGTTCGCGTCGGCTCCGCCATCTTCGGCCCGCGCGGCTGACCGCGCCCTTGCCGCCGCGCCCGCCCCGAGCGTATGCGTCCCGACCGCGCGAGCAACCGCGCCGCGGGCCCGCGCGATCGGCGATGGCACGGCGGGCTCCGGATTCCCGACGGAAGGGCTGCGACACCCTTTGATGAGAAAATGCCGGATGCATTTGCGCCGAGGCATTCCCCGCGCATGAGCGAAACCGCCTTCGAGACCGTCCACCGCCCCGGCTTGCGGTTCGGATTGCTCGTCGGCGCCCTGGGGGTCGTTTACGGCGACATCGGCACCAGCCCGCTCTACGCCTTCCGCGCCAGCCTGGTGCATTTCACGCATCACGGCATCACCGACCGGGAAATCCTCGGCATCCTCTCGCTGATGTTCTGGTCGCTGATCCTGATCGTCACGGTGAAATACGTGACTTCCTGGTGATGCGCGCCGACAACCGCGGCGAAGGCGGCATCCTCGCGCTCATGGCGCTGGCGCAACGGGTTTCGCGACACGCCCCGGACGCGCCGCGCGCTGGCGCTGGTCGGATCGTCGGCGCCTGCCTGTTCTTCGGCGACGGCGCCATAACCCCGGCGATTTCGGTGCTTTCGGCGGTGGAGGGGCTGGAGGTGCCGCGTCCCCCGCTGAAGGCCTGGGTGCTGCCGATCTCGGCAATCGATCATCATCGGCTTGTTCGCGGTCCAGTCGCGCGGCACGGCCCGGGTCGGCCGCGTGTTCGGCCCGGTGATTGCGGTCTGGTTCGCCGTCCATCGGCGCTCTGGGGCTGCACGCGATCCTGTATCGCCCCTCCGTGTTGCTCGCACTCTCGCCCACCTACGCGGCTCTGGCTCTGCATCCACTACGAGCTGCTGGCCTTCGTTGCCCTCGGCGCGGTGGTGCTGACGGTGACCGGCGCGGAGGCGCTGTACGCCGACATGGGGCATTTCGGCGCGCGGCCGATCCGGCTGGACTGGCTGTTCTACGTGCTGCCCTGCCTGGTGCTGAACTATTTCGGCCAGGGCGCGCTGATGATGCGCGATCCGAGGGCGCTGGAAAATCCGTTCTATCTGTTGGCGCCGGAGTTCCTGCGCCTGCCGATGGTGTTTCTCGCCACCGCGGCCACCGTCATCGCCAGCCAGGCGGTGATTTCCGGCGCGTTCTCGATCGCGCGTCAGTGCATGCAACTCGGCTTCTTCCCGCGCATGGTGGTGCGGCACACCAGCGCGACCGAGGCCGGCCAGATCTATCTGCCGCAGATCAACACCGCGCTCGCCATCGCCGTGGTCGTGCTCGTGCTGACGTTCAAGAGCAGCGACGCGCTGGCCTCGGCCTACGGCATCGCGGTGACGGGCACCTTCATCTGCACTGCCATGCTGGCGACGGTGGTGTTCCGCCGGCAGTTCAAGTGGTCGAGGCTGGCCGTGGCGGCGGTCTTCGGCTTCTTCCTCCTGCTCGACAGCGCGTTCTTTGCCGCCAACACGCTGAAGGTGATCGAGGGCGGCTGGGTGCCGCTGGCGCTCGGCGGCGCCTTGCTGCTGCTGACGACCACCTGGGCGCGCGGGCGCGAGCTGATGCTGGCGCGCTGGCGGCAGGACAGCCTGCCGCTCGCCTCGCTTCCTCACGCGCCTGCCGCAATCGCGCACCATCCGGGTCCCCGGCATGGCGGTGTTCCTGACCGCGAACCCCGATTACGTGCCCGGCGCGCTGCTGCACAATCTCAAGCACAACAAGGTGCTGCACGAACGCGTGGTGTTCGTCACCGTCAACAACCTGGACGTGCCGGACGTCGCGCCGGAGCAGCGCGCGGAGGTGACGGAACTGACCGAGGGCATTTATCGTGTCATCATCCGCTACGGGTTCATGGAAAGCCCGGATATCCCCCGCGCGCTGGAAGCGCTGCGCGACAAGGGGCTGCCGTTCGACCCGATGCAGGTCAGTTACTTCCTCGGCCGCGAGACGCTGGTGCCCGGCATGGTGCCGAAGCTGCCGCTCTGGCGGCTGTGGCTGTTCCTGGTCATGGCGCGCAATGCGGTCTCCGCTACCGAGTTCTTCGGCATTCCGAGCGACCGCGTCGTCGAGCTTGGGGTGCGCGTGGCGATCTGAGCAGGGCGTCGTGCGGGTGGGCCGACCCGAACCGGCATCGCCGCCCCGGCGTTCAAGGCGGCGGGGGACGGAAGATCGCCGGCGGGCGGGTGCGCGGTCCGTAGCGACGGCGGGGGATACATGCAGACGGTGACGATGTTGCTGGCGTATCGGCCGGATGCCCCGCACGGCGACATCTCCGACGGCCTCGAGTTGCGTGTCTGCCTGACCCCGCAGGGCCACTTGGACGAGCAGGCCTTCGCCACGGACCCGAGCGGCTGGGGCGCCCGCCGCTTTCGCGGGGATCGCCCGGATCGGGCGGTCGACGTGGTGCGGCTGGAGGATCGCTGGGGGCTGCGCAGCGTCGAGAGCGACGACGCCCCGGTCTGGCCACTGGCGGCAGCCGTATTCCGCCCCGGCGAATACGTCACCCTCTGCCCTCCGGCCGAGCCAGAGCGGATTTACCGGATTGTCGGCGTGGAGTTGGCGTAGCCGACGCGGTTCGCGGTGCTGGCGAGCGCCACCGCGTCGCGCACGCGCGGTTGGCGCTTTCCAACGCGACATCGATCCCGGCATAATGCCGCATGGTCGTTCCCCGATGATGCTGGAGCGGGCCCAACGCCCGATTCCGTGTCAACCATCAACCCGCTGGATGACCGCCTCGGCCACTAACCTGGCGGCCGGCCGTTAGCCATCTATTGCGCGCGGGGCGCGCGGCTCGGCTCGAAGAGGGAGGCCCGACCCGTCATGGATGAGACCGATTGGGAAATTCCGCTGAAGCTGCAGCCCAATCCGGGTGACTACGCGTTCGACCTGGAACGCGCGCTCAAGGCGGTCGTCGGCGTGCGCACGCAGGTTCCGCCGGACGCCTTTACGGCGGGGGTCCTCGGCACCGAACGCGCCGGCAGCGGCGTCGTCATCCGCGAGAACGGCCTGGTCGCCACGATCGGCTACCTGATTACGGAAGCCGAGACGGTGTGGCTGACCTCGCCGGAGGCCGGCGCCGTGCCGGGGCACGCGCTGGCGTACGATCAGCAGAGCGGCTTCGGCCTGGTGCAGCCGCTCGGGAAGCTCGGGCTGCCGGCGCTGGCGTTCGGCGACTCGAAGCGGCTTTCGGTCGGCGATCAGGCCATCTTTGCCGCCTCGGGCGGACGACGCCATGCGATCGAGACCCGTGTGGTCGGGCGCGAGGAGTTCGCCGGCTACTGGGAATACCTGCTGGACGAGGCGGTTTTCACCGCGCCGGCGCATCCGTTCTGGGGCGGCGGCGCGCTCATCGGCACCGACGGGCGCCTGCTCGGCCTCGGGTCGCTGATCCTGCAGCGCGGCGACGAGCGCGGGCATCGGCTCGACATGAACATGGTCGTGCCGATCGATCTCCTGACCACGGTGATCGACGAGATGGTCACCTATGGCCGGGTGAACCGCCCGGTGCGGCCATGGCTCGGGCTCTACGTGACCGAGAACGAGGAATCGCTGGTGGTCGGCGGCCTGGCCGACGGCGGCCCGGCCGAGCAGGCCGGCGTGCATGCCGGGGATCGCATCCTGGCGGTTCGGGACGAGGAGGTGAGCGATCTCGCGGCGCTCTGGCGCCGGGTCTGGGCGACCGGCCCGGCCGGCGCGCCGATCGCGCTGCATCTGGGCCGCGACGACACGGAACTCGAGATCACGATCCCCTCCGCCGACCGCGCCAGCTTCCTCAAGGCGCCGAGGCTGCACTGACCGGCGCGCGGCCGCTCGCTACCGATGCCGGATCTGCATGACGCTCGCGAGAAAGCCACTCAATCCGAGCTGGATCCCACCCACGATCAGGGTGAGGGACACGATCAGCAGCCGCATCGTGGCGCGGTACTGCAGCGGGCCGAAATGCGCCGCCGACCATAAATAGAGCGTCGCGCCGAACCCGGTGAGCCCGAGCAGGAACGCGGTCCCCGCGACGAGCAGCATGCGTTCGAGCGTCAGCCAGCGCAGCAGCGGCGAAATGCGCGGCGAGGCCGGGATCAGGCCCTGCGCGTTGCCGTATTGGGCGGCGAGCAGGCCGAACGTGACGCTCTGCAAGCCGACCAGGATCGCCATGCAGCCGACCAGCAAGGTGTGGATGTCGAGGAACACGCCGTCGGCGATCTCGGTCGGCCCCGGAAGCACCAACAGGGCGATCGCCAGCCCCGCCGCCATCATGCCGAGCCCGCTGTACAGGAACAGCCAGCGCGGGCTGTACATCAGCAGAAAGCGCAGGTGCCGCCAGCCGTCGTGCCAGGTGCGCAGATGCGGCCGGCGCGAGCGGCCGTCCCTGGCCAGCGTGGTCGGCACTTCACCGATCCGCAGCCCGGCAAGCGCGGCGCGGACCACCATCTCGCTCGCGAACTCCATCCCCGTCGTGCGCAGGTCGAGCCGCAACATGGCATCGCGGCGAAAGCCGCGCAGGCCGCAATGAAAATCGCCGCATTCGACACCGAAGAACAGCCGGCCGAGACCGCTCAGCACCGGGTTGCCCAGATAGCGGTGCAGCGGCGGCATCGCCCCGGGCGCGATGCCGCCCTGGAAGCGATTGCCCATGACCAGATCGGCGCCCCGGCGCAGTTCGGTCAGGAAGCCGGACAAAGCCGAAAAATCGTAGCTGTCGTCGGCGTCGCCCATCACGACGTAGCGACCGCGCGCCGCCGCGATGCCGCCCAGCAGCGCGGCGCCATAGCCACGCGGCGCCACCGCGACGACGCGCGCGCCGTGGCCCCGCGCGATCACCTGGGAATTGTCCGTGCTGCCGTTGTCGGCGACGAGGACTTCGCCATCCACGCCGGCGTCGCGCAGAAAGCGGCGCGCCTTGTCGATGCAGCGCGCCAGCGTCTCCGCCTCGTTCAGGCACGGCATCAGGACGGTCAGTTCGCACCCGCCGCTCCCGCCTGGGCCGGAATCGGCAGCCCCCGGCTGCTCCGGCTCAGCGGCAACCGCGTTCATGCAAGCCCGTGCTCCTTGAACCATGCGAGCGCGCGCTTCCAGCCATTGGCGGCGTCCTCGGCCGTGTAGGTCGGCCGGTCATCGGCGGCGAACCCGGCCGGCGCGTCGGGGAACCAGGCGATCACCACCGTCCGTCCCGCCGCCTCGGCCTTGTCGGCCGCCGCGTTCACTTCCTTGGGCTTCGTGCTCGCGTCCTTGCCGCCGTAGAGCCCCAGTAGCGGACATTTCAGTTGGCCAGCCAACGCCAGGGGCGTGTGCGGCTGGATCGGGCTGGTCGGGCCGCTCACCGGCCCGTACCACACGACCGCCGCCTTCAGATGCGGATTGTGTTCGGCGTAGAGCCAGGCATCGCGCCCGCCTTGGCCGAACCCCATCACGCCGAGCCGCTTGGGATCGCCGCCATTGGCCGCCGCCCAGGAAGCGGTGGCGTCCAGGTCGCGCAGCATCCTGGCGTCGGGGGCGTGGGAAATCACGTCGCGCTGGATCTGGTGCATGTCCTTCATGCGCACGAGATCGCCGATCCTGGCGTACAGCTCGGGCGCGACCGCCAGAAGGCCCGCCTTGGCGAGCCGGCGGCAGACATCCTTCAGCCAGTCGTTGACCCCGAAAATCTCCTCGATCACCAGCACGGTCCCGAACGGCCCGCCCTGCGCGGGGCGCGCGTAATAGGCCGGAATAGGACCGTCGGAGACGGTAATCTGCGCCTCGCCGACGAACAGGCCCGCCGTGTCGGTGTGAACCACCTGGGCCTCGGCCGGCGCGGCCGCGAGGGCGAGCCCGGCGGCCAGGCCGCTCATCAGCAGCCCGCGCCGGCCCAGGTCCGGTTCGCGCGGCGCGGAACCACCGTCCCCGTCATGGCCGGGCCCGACCCGGCAATCTCCGAGCGCCGCCGAGATGCCCGGCTCAAGGCCGCGCATGACGAGCATTCGCGGAATGTTCCCTGCCAACCCGAAGCCAGGGCCCGCCTAGGCCAAGGCCATTTCGGCCTTCAGCCGCTCGTCCAGCTTCGCCAGGAAATCCTGCGTGTTCAGCCAGGGCTGATCCTTGCCGATCAGGATCGCGAGATCCTTGGTCATGAAGCCGCTCTCGACCGTCTGCACGCAGACGCGCTCCAGGGTCTCGGCGAAGCGCGTCACCTCCGGCGTGGCGTCGAACTTGCCCCGGTACGCGAGGCCGCGCGTCCAGGCGAAAATCGAGGCGATCGGGTTGGTGGACGTTTCCCGCCCCTTCTGGTGCTCGCGGTAATGGCGCGTCACCGTGCCGTGCGCCGCCTCGCTCTCGACGGTGCGGCCGTCCGGCGACATCAGCACGCTGGTCATCAGCCCGAGGCTGCCGAAGCCCTGCGCGACGATATCGCTTTCGACGTCGCCGTCGTAGTTCTTGCAGGCCCACACATAGCCGCCGGACCATTTCAGCGCGCTCGCCACCATGTCGTCGATCAGGCGGTGCTCGTAGGTAAGGCCGTTCTGCTCGAAGCGGGCGCGGAACTCGGCGTCGTAAATCTCCTGGAACACGTCCTTGAACATGCCGTCATAGGCTTTCAGGATCGTGTTCTTGGTCGAGAGATAGATCGGATACTTGCGTTCCAGCGCGTAGTTGAACGAGGCGCGGGCGAAGCCCTCGATGGACGGGCGCGTGTTGTGCATGCCGAGCGCGACGCCGGCGCTCTTGAAGTCGTGCACGTCCCACACCTGCGGCTGCCCGCCGCCTTCCGGCTGATAGACCAGCGTGACCTTGCCGGGGCCGGGGATCTTCGTCTCGGCGGCGCGATAGATGTCGCCATAGGCGTGGCGGCCGATCACGATCGGCTGCGTCCAGTGCGGCACCAGGCGCGGCACGTTGCGGCAGATGATCGGCTCGCGGAAGATCGTGCCGTCGAGGATGTTGCGGATGGTGCCGTTCGGGCTGCGCCACATGCGCTTGAGGTTGAACTCGCGCACCCGCGCCTCGTCCGGCGTGATGGTCGCGCATTTCACGCCGACGCCGTATCGCTTGATGGCGTGCGCGGCATCGACGGTCACCTGGTCGTCGGTGGCGTCGCGGTGCTCGATGCCGAGATCGCAGTAGATCAACGCGATATCGAGATAGGGCAGGATCAGCTTGTCCTTGATGAATCCCCAGATGATGCGGGTCATCTCGTCCCCGTCCAGCTCCACCAATGGGGTTTTCACCTTGATCTTGGCCATCCCGTCCTCTCGCGCTCGCCCGCGCGACGGCGCTGCCGCCGCGGCGCGGCGGACATTTGCACCGCACCCGCGCGGCGGCAAGCGAGGGCGGGGCATGGCGGCTGGCCTCGCCGCGCGGGGCGGGGCAGACTGCCGCCATGGGCCCCCGAGTCTATCTCGCCGGACCGGACGTGTTCCTGCCCGACGCGGTCGGGCGCGCGGCGGCGCTCAAGCGCATCTGCGAGCGGCACGGGCTCGTGGGCATTTCGCCGCTCGATGCGCTGCCCGAGCCGGCGGAATGGGCCACCCTGGCGGAGGCGGCGCGCATCCATCGCCGCAACGAGGCGCATATGCGCGGCTGCGACGCCGTCATCGCGAACCTCACCCCGTTCCGCGGCCCGAGCGCCGACGTGGGCACGGCGTTCGAGGTCGGCTTCATGCGCGCGCTCAGCCGCCCGGTGTTCGCCTGGTCCGCGGTGGCCGACGGTTTCGCCGCGCGCACGCTCGCCCTGGCCGGCGCTCGGCGGGCGGAGACCGCCGATTGCGATGCCGACGGCATGCTGATCGAGAATTTCGGCCTGTTCGACAACCTGATGCTGGACGGCGCGATCGACGCCTCGGGCGGC
Organism: uncultured Alphaproteobacteria bacterium; assembly: GCA_963761015.1. Taxonomy (GTDB): domain Bacteria; phylum Pseudomonadota; class Alphaproteobacteria; order Acetobacterales; family Acetobacteraceae; genus CAVXFL01. The sequence goes on along the minus strand of CAVXFL010000009.1, from coordinate 542,462 downwards.
ACGCTGGTCGTCGCCGACTTGCCGGATGCCCGCTGGCACGACCTCGGTCCGTTCGAGACCTGCGTCCGCGCCGCCGCCGCGCTGCTGCGGGACCTGCCATCATGACCAAGCGGCGGGCCACCCCGCCGCGGCGGGATGAACTCGACCCGATCGAAATCGCCTCGCGCGACGAGATCGCCGCGCTGCAATGCGAGCGCCTGGCGAAAACGCTCGCGCACGCCTACGCCCGCGTGCCGCATTATCGGCGGGCGTTCGACGCCGCCGGCGCGCATCCCGACGATTTCCGGCACCTTTCGGATCTGGCGAAGTTCCCGCTGACCGCGAAGGACGATCTGCGCGCCAATTTCCCGTTCGGCCTGTTCGCCGTGCCGCGCGAGCGGATCGCGCGCCTGCACGCCTCCTCCGGCACCACCGGCAAGCCGACCGTGGTCGGCTACACGCGGCACGATCTGGCGATGTGGGCGGAGGTGGTGGCGCGCTCCATCCGCGCCGCCGGCGGGCGCGCGGGCATGATCCTGCACAACGCTTACGGCTACGGCCTGTTCACCGGCGGTCTCGGCCTGCACGCCGGCGCCGAGCGGCTGGGCTGCACCGTCGTTCCCGTCTCGGGCGGCATGACCGAGCGGCAGGTGGCGCTGATCCAGGATTTCCGCCCCGACATCATCACCGTCACGCCGAGCTACATGCTGGCGATTCTCGACGAGTTCCGCCGCCAGGGCGCCGATCCCCGCGCCTGCTCGCTCGCCATCGGCATCTTCGGCGCCGAACCCTGGACCAACGCCATGCGGCGCGAGATCGAAAGCGCCTTCGACATGGACGCCGTGGACATCTACGGCCTGTCCGAAGTGATCGGCCCCGGCGTCGCCAACGAATGCGTGGAGAGCAAGGACGGGCTGCACATCTGGGAGGATCATTTTTTCCCCGAAATCGTCGATCCGGGCACCGGGCGCGTGCTGCCCGACGGGGAGCGCGGCGAGCTGGTGCTGACCTCGCTCACCAAGGAGGCGATGCCGGTGATCCGCTATCGCACGCGCGACCTGACGCGCCTGCTGCCCGGCACGGCGCGCTCGATGCGGCGGATGGAGAAGATCACCGGCCGCTCCGACGACATGCTGATTATTCGCGGCGTCAACCTGTTTCCCTCGCAGATCGAGGAGCAGGTGCTGCGCTGCGACCTGCTCTCCGGCCATTACCAGATCGTGCTGACGCGGCGCGAGCGGCTGGACGAGATGGCGGTGCGCGTGGAGGCCCGCGTCGGCGTGTCCGATCCGGCGCTGCTGGAGCGGGAAGCGCAAACGTTAGCGGATCACGTCAAGCAGATGCTGGGCGTCTCGGCGCGCATCGTGATGGAGCCGCCCGGCGCCATCGAACGCTCGCTCGGCAAGGCAAAGCGGGTGGTGGATAACAGGCCGCGCGAATGGACAAGCGACAATTCGCTCGGGTGATAGGACTTTTCGGCAATGACGTAGGGCGGATAACCCCGGCGCAAGCGGGGGGTAATCCGCCAGAGCCGAGAAAAGCGGCGGGTTGGTGGCGCCATCGACGACGCTAAAACGAGCCATCTCTAATGCTTCTTGGAGCGACGCACATGACGAAACCGGAGACCGACATGACGCGCCCGCATCAGCCAGGCCAGGCGGTGTTCAGATCGATCCTGCCTGAACACATCGACTGGCAACCGTTTCCGGCTTTTCCGCCCGAGGCGCGTCTTGCGGTAATGGTCGGCCAGCCCTCCGAGCCCGGGCCTTACGTCATCAGAGTGAAGGTGCCCAGCGGCGTAAAGCTGATGCCGCACAGGCATCCGGAGGACCGGATCTATACGGTCATGTCGGGCGTGTTTTATATCGGCCTTGGTGAACAGTTCGACAGTGACAAGCTGCAAGCGTTTCCGCCGGGAGCCGTGATTGTGCTGCCCGGCGACACGCCCCATTTCCACTGGGCCAAGTCAGGCGAGTACGTCACGCAGGTCACGGCGATTGGCCCGCTGGGACTGGAATATTTCGATGCTGCCGACGATCCCCGTAATCAGAGCCGGCAGTTTCGGAAATGACGTAGGGCGGATAACCCCGGCGCAAGCCGGGGGTAATCCGCCTGAGTTAAGAAATGGCGGGTTGCGCTTCGCTTACCCGCTCTACGCTTGCTGAGGGCAACAGCACCGTAGCTCGGGTGGAACGAAGCGCAATCCGGGCTTTAGTGGTGCCCTCAACGGCGGTACCACGCGGGCCGCGTATCGGTCTGCTGCCGGCCTTACATAAGCCAGCTATGGCAAGCGGTAATCGAACTGCTCGGTGCATGCCCACTGCCCATTCGCGTTGAGCGGCTTGCAGTGTTCGCTCGCCTTGCCTTGTATCCCGGCGTACTTGCCCGTGCCTCCGGTGATCTTGAGCTTGGCCTCGAATTGGCTTTTGGGCGGCATGCCTCCCTTCCAGTCGCTGAAGATCTTGTCGCCGTCAACATCACCCCAGGTACACTGACCCTGCCCCGTAAGACCTTTCATGATCTCCAGCGTGTACCGAGCACACGGCTGGTCCCGCGTGCAGCGGTCCGGTTCCCTTGTCATTGAATACCACACCCCAGAAACTGCCGTAGCCATAGGTCCGGCCCTCGGCGACTTGGGTCGTCTCCCCGATCGCTTTCCAGCCGCTATGGACGGCAATAGTTCCGTTCTTCGGTAACTCCTGAGCACGCGGTGCCGAGCAGTAAGCAGCGAAGCAAATGCCAGACATCACCGCCACAAACGTTCGAGTTATCATTTCCCTCCCGTTGGCATGAGTTGCGGCGCCGTCCGTTTGGCCGGGATTCCCCAGGCTGGGCGTCGATTTCCCCGTTCGTTGGCGGACTGTAGTCTTTCGGCGAGCCAACGACAAGGATTTTCGGGTCATAGCCCGTTCAATCCCTCTGTTGCAGCGCGGAAAACCCTAAACGGCGAGCCGCTACGCGGGCAAATGCGGTGCCGCTACGAAAGCCGCACTAACCGTTGACGCGGTAGAATCACTAACTCTATAAACCCCGGCAATGTCCGCCGGCGCCACCAACCACGCCAACCTCGCCCTCCAGCTTCCGGCCGATGCGTACTGGCACCTCGTCCACACGCTCCGCCTGACGCTGCCGCCCCCGCCGACCGACAACCCCGACGATCTCCGCCGCCGCGATCACGCCGCCATCGCCCGCATCGCCGCACTCGCGCCGGCCAACGCCGCCGAGGCCGACCTCGCCGCGCAATTCGTCGCCGCCTCGGAACAGTGGAAGGATTGCCTGAGGCTCGCGCAGGAGCCCGAAACGACCCCGCAATGGGCGGCGAAGTGCCGCGCGCAGGCTCTCGCCATGATGCGCCAGGCCAACGGCGCGCTCCGGCTGCTGCTGCGCCTGCAGGCAGCCCGCGCCAAGCTGGAGGCGGACAACGCCGCCCGCGATCGCGCCGCCTGGACCGAACATTGTGCGATCGGACTGATGGCCGAGGCGCTACCGGCGCACGCGGCGCCAGCACCCACCGGCCGCGCCCAAACGGGCTTCGCCGAGCCAGCGGCACCCTCTGCGGCGGAGCGCCGACCGAGGCCCGAGCCGCTCGCGCAAGCCGAGCCCGCGCCGTTGGCGGACTTGCCCTCCCGCCAAGTGCCAGACGGAGCAGCCGGCGAAGCTTCCCTTGTCCCCGAGCCGCCCTGCCCCGCTCCCCCATCCCGCCTCGCTGCCGCCGACCGATCCGCGATCATGCACGCGGAGCAGGCCGCGCCAATTCGCCGCACCGGGCCGCCCCCGGAAGCCCGCGCGGCCTAGGCGCCCGGGCCCAAGCTGCCGGGTCGATCCTCGCAGCCAGGGCGTTCCGCGATACGGGATCGCGTTCCCGGGCGTGCGCCGGGATCGCACTGCCGCCGATTCCGCCGAGCCTCCCGATCGATCCCGTCATCAGCCCCGCGAAGCCATAGGCCACCTATGACGCGCCATCTGTCTCACTGAACGATCCAACGTCTCGCCGACAGCGCAATGAGACGGCGGTGAGACTGCCAGGATCAGGCGACCGCGTCGGATTCTACGCACCGACCTCCAGCACGAACACCTGCCGGTGCTCCGTTCCGTACTCGTCGCGCGCCGCCACCGTTACGCGATGCGCGCCGGCGGGCAATCCGGCCGGCAGCCGCGACTGCCAGAGATGGCTGGAGGGCTTCGCGCTCACCCACGGCTTCTTGGTCGCGGCATTGCGGACATAGACCTCCTCCACGAACGGGTCGCGGCGGCTGGCGCGCGCCATCGGGCGTGGATCGCCCGGACCGATCGCGTACGTCACCGACGATTTCGGCCCGCCGTTAAACAGGTTCACCACCAGTTCCGTGCTGCCGGTCGCCGCCGCCGGGATCGGGCTGCCGAGCAGCGCGCCGGCGCGGTACTCGTTCAGCAGATCGGCGCCGCGATGGAACGGGCCGCCCAGCACGACGCGCATCTGGCCGCGATTCGGATCGTGCGCGGGGATCATGCGCGCGCTCCAGCGGTCGCCGTCCACCGACAGCACATGGAACCCGTTCGGCGCGCCGTCGCTCGCCAGCGCGGCGGGGATGCCGCGATCGTCGAACGGGCCGCTCCACCAGCTACCCGAAGCCGCCGTCAGCACCTGGTGGTGGTGCGCCGCCGCGCCGGCAAACCCGTCCTCGGCCCCGAACCAATGGTGCTCGTTCGTGTGCGTGTGGCCGGAAAAGCTCGCGCTCGCGGCGCGGCCGGAGATCGCCCGGAGGAACTCGCCCCGATCGATCGTGGTCTGATACGGCTCGTCGCCGAGATAGGTGCGCAGCGGAATGTGCATGCAGAACACCACCAGCCGCTCGGGCGGGATGTGCGCGAGCACGTTGCGCACGAAGGCGAGCTGACGCGGTCCCAACGCGCCGTGGTAGAATCCGGTACGGTTCGGACGCGCCGGCTTCGGCCCCTGATAGACCACGTTGTCGAGCAGCAGGAACGTCGCGGCGCCGTACTGGAAGGCGTGATGGCGCGGGCCGAAATGCCGCTTGTAGGTCTCGCGCGAGAACCGGTTGTCCGGCGCCTCGAAGTTCATGTCGTGGTTGCCGCAGCAATTGTACCAGGGCAGCCCGATCGTGCCGACGATGCGGTTGCTGCGCTCGTACAGCGACAGATCGTCGAACATGATGTCGCCCAGCGTGATGCCGAACGCCGCCGGCACCGAGGCCGCCTGCGCGACCACGTCGTCGCGCACGAACTCCAGTTCGGCGGCGGATTCCGGCTGCGGATCGGTGAGCAGCAGGGCCTCGAAGCTGGCCGGCTCGTGCGCACGGCGGAGCGGGAAATCGATGCTGTCGGGCAACGGGCCGGTGGGCGGCAGGCCGGGATAGCGCAGCCCGAGCGATTCCGGCGTCCCCGTCGGCGCGTAATGGTAATAAAAGCGCGGCAGGTTGGTGCCGGGCTCGGTCGGGGTCATCCAGCCGGACGGCTTCACGACGAACACCGCATCGCCGTCGGCAACCGGCAGGCGCCATCTCCCGTCCGCGTCGGTCAGCACCACGTCCTCGCCGTTCGAGACCATCACCCCGGCGATGCCCTTGCTGCCCGCCCGCCGCTTGCCGTCGCCCGCGGCGTCGTCGAACACGGTGCCGCGCGCCATGGCGGGCGGCGCCGCCGCATGGGCGGTCTCCAGCGCCAGCGACAGGCCGGCGGCGGAGGCGGCGAGCATCGCCTCGCGGCGCGTGAGCAGGTGGTGCATTGCGGCTTCTCCAGGCTGACGGCGCGACGCTATAGGGATGCCCGCCCGAAGCCGCCCATGACCGTTTGATGTCGGCGGGGTCAGCCGAGCTTCTGGTCGGCGAGGCCCTTGCGGATCTGCTGCTCGGCCGCCTGGGCGAGCTTGTGATCGACCAGCCAGTCGATCAGCACACGCTCCAGCGGGAAATCGACGTGGTGGTAGTCGATCAGGCGGCGCAGCAGCAGGCCGGTGCGCCCCTCGATTCCCCTGAGCAGCTTGCCCGGATCGAGCGCGCCGACCGGCCAGGCCGGGACGGGTTTCTCCTTTCGCAGCGGTTCGACCAGCGGGATAACCGGCAGCCAGTCGAGCGTGCTCCCGTTCGCCTGATACCTGTTCGCGACCTCGGCATGATTGGTGGCGAATTCGCGCAGCAGCGGATTTTCCCGGCGGAGAACGAATTCGTCGCGCAGGAAGATGCGGCAGTTCTCGCGCCCGAGCATGAAGTCGCGTACCCGGAAGGCGCGGCAGAGGAAGCCGAGGAACGCGCCGAGGCCGGCGGTCGCGAGCGCCCCGCTGCCTTCCAGCTGCTTGCCTTGCCGCTGGTCGCTCGCGGTGAGCAGGAACCGGCTGAACACATCCTCGTCCACGGAGAGCAGCAGATCCGAGGTCGCGAACCGGCCGTGGTCGATCCAGGCGGAGGCCACGCCTCCCAGCACGCCGAGCAGATCGCGCGTTTTCGTCGGCGGCTCGCAGCGCGGCACGGCGGCGAACGGATCGAGCAGCAGCACCGCCGCGTTGGCCTTGGCCGCGTCACGCGGGTTGGATTTTCCGAGGCCCGCGAGGGCGGTGCGTACCAGCTCCATCGGCTGGTTGTTCAGGGCGCCGCCGTCGACGCACTCGAAATGGTAGTCGTCGTCCAGCTTGATCGGCGGGTCGAGCGCGTCCCAGGCGGGCTTGCGCAACCTGATGTCGGGCTTGTCGCCCACTTCCGGCGGCAGCGCCACGCCCCGCCAGGCGTAGTCGGAGACGGGCAGCTTCAGCCGGCGCGGCGGAAAGCCGACCGGGAAGGCACCGGTCGCCTTGGCGAATTCGGCGAATTCCCGCCACTCCGCCTCGTCGGCGACGAAATGCTCGTCGCCGCGCAGGTTCTCGAACGCCGCCCGGCCCCGGCCGCTGGTCGAGAAGGCGAACAGCGCGTGATCCGCGTGATCCACGTAATAGGTCGCGTGCGGCAGGCCGCCGGCACCCGATTCGAGCTTGATCCGATAGGGCACGCCGCGCAGGTTGGTCAGCGTCAGGTAAACGCGCAGCGGATCGCCGAGCCAGGGTCGCCGCTTCGGTTGCGCGTTCGACCCGGGCCAGTCCAGGATCGCCTGGCCCGCTCCCTCGATCGCCGCGCCGGACAGCAGCGATTGCGGGATGGCGCCAGCGGCGCGCAGGTCCGCCGTGCCGAGCATGCCCTCGATGTCGAGCTGTTCGACCCAGACGCGCCAGAACGGGTTGTCCTGGTTGGCCGGATCGGCGGGATCGGTCACGGGCGCGAACGCCCAGTTGGCGGCGCGCGCGAGCAGGGCCGCGCAGACCCCGCCGCCCGAGGCCCCGCCCGCCACGCCGATGCTCACCGCGTGGTCGGGCACGGTCGGCTCGCGTCCGGTCTGCTTGTCGACCCGCTTCTGCTCCTCCCAGCGGTCGAGCGCCTCGAACAGGAAGTCCATCACGCCGGCGGTCCAGGCGCCGGCGGAAACCGTTCCGTTCAGCACCAGCCCGACCTTGAAGGCGCCATCCGGGGAGCTGACCAGCGGCTCGCCGAGCCGCTCTTTGATCTTGGTGTCCGCGGGAATTCTCGCGTTGTCAGCCATGCGCTCCGCCCCCTTGATTTCGATTGCGTTCCCACCGCGAGCATGCCGGCGTACTGGGGTAGAGTCACCCGAAATCGTTTGCTGCCGGTTCCAATTGAGGGTCGGCGGAGGCGCAGCGGCCGAGGCTTGCGCCGGCAAGCGTCCGGTCCTAGGAAGCAGCCCGCCTTCGCCTCCGCGCTGCTGTAGCTCAGTGGTAGAGCACTCCCTTGGTAAGGGAGAGGTCGTCAGTTCAATCCTGACCAGCAGCACCAGGCTTTCCCAATTAAATCAAGGACGTTGCCGCGCAGCAGATCGATTCGCAGAAGCGGACAGTGCATGAACGGGCACCGCGATGCACCGAATAACGGTGCAAATCTGGTGCAGTGGTTCGCCTCTTGTTCCAGAAAGCCGAATGGAAGAACTGGCGAGCCGGCCGCCAGGCCTGAATGAATTCAGGGGCGCGAGGGCAGCCGCCAGCCGTGGTGAGGGCGACGAAGCCGCGTTGATGCGCTCCGAAGCTACTGGCGCGGTGACGTTCCTGCTCGGGCGGGGTTGCAGGGCCGGACTTCGTGCCGCGCGGCTCGACACCCGTCTCTGCGGTGACGGGCTGATTAGGCTGGCCGGGCTCGGTCGATGGCGCAACCTTTGGTTCGAATCCCCTACTCCGGCGCTCCAGGGCGCTTGACAGGCCAAATAGTTCAATTAACCTGGAAATATGGAGAAGTCGGACGCCGTTGCCGCTCTCGCGGCTCTCGCGCAAGAATTGCGGCTCGAGGTGTTCCGGCTACTGGTGCAAGCCGGCCCGGAAGGACTGGCGGCCGGCGAGATCGGCGTGCGGCTGGGCCTGCCGTCCGCCACGCTCTCCTTTCACCTGAGCCAACTCAAACACGCCGGGCTCGTCAGCTTCCGCCGGAACGGCCGCTCGCTGATTTACGCGGCCAAATATCCGGCGATGAACGAGTTGTTGGCGTACCTCACCGAGAACTGCTGCCGCGGCGATGCCGCGGCCTGCGGCGTAACGGTCCGCGCTCCTTCACGCGCCAAGAGAGGAACTCACCATGAAGCGCCTGCACGTGCACGTGGCCGTTGATGACCTCGCCGCATCCATGCGGTTCTACAGCACGCTGTTCGCCGCCGCGCCGACCGTGACGAAGCCTGATTACGCGAAATGGATGCTGGACGATCCGCGCGTGAATTTCGCGATCTCCACGCGCGGCCAGCAGGCGGGCCTCGATCACCTCGGCATTCAGGTCGAGACCGAGGACGAGTTGCACGCGGTTTATGACCGGCTGCGTCAGGCAGACCGGCCGGTGCTGGAAGAAGGCGCCACGACCTGCTGCTACGCCAAGTCGGAAAAGGCGTGGATCACCGATCCGCAAGGTCTGGCGTGGGAAACCTTCCTGACCAGCGGCGACAGCACGGTTTATGGCGACAGCACCGATCTCGGCCCGATCCGGACGGCGGCGGGAGCGTGCTGTGCGACGGCGACAGTCGAGCCTGCGCCGGCCGCCGCCTGCTGCGGGTCAGCGGATGAGGCCGCCGCATGAGCGACAAGACCTACAACGTCCTGTTCATTTGCACCGGCAATTCCGCCCGCAGTATTCTCGGCGAATCGCTGATCAACCACTACGGCTTCGGCCGCTTCCGCGGTTTCAGCGCGGGCAGCTTTCCCAAGGGCGCGGTGCATCCCTACGCGCTCGACCTGCTGCGCACGCTCGGCCTGCCCGCCGAGGGCCTGCGCTCGAAAAGCTGGACCGAATTTGCCGGACCGGGCGCGCCGCAAATGGATTTCGTCTTCACCGTGTGCGACCAGGCGGCCGGCGAGACCTGCCCGGTGTGGCCGGGCCAACCGATAACGGCGCATTGGGGCATCCCGGACCCCGCCGCCGCCGACGGGTCGGAGGCGGAGAAGATGAACGCGTTCCGCGAGGCATACGTGATGCTGGAACGGCGAATCAAAATCTTCCTGGCGCTGCCGATCGCAAAGCTGGATCGGCTGATGCTGACGCGCAAGGTCGAGGAAATCGGCCGTCTACGGCCCGACGCCGTCGAAGATCGCGCGTCATGAGCGTGGCGACGGTTCGCGACGGCCGCATTGCGGGGACGCGCCATGAGTGAGGCGACTACCGTCGCGCCGGGCAAGACGCCGTCCATGGGCACGTTCGAGCGTTACCTGACGCTCTGGGTCGCGCTCTGCATCGTGGCCGGCATCGGGTTCGGGCAGGCCGTGCCCGGCGTGTTCCATGCGCTCGGCGAGGCGACGGTGGCCGAGGTCAACCTGCCGGTCGCGGTGCTGGTCTGGCTGATGATCGTGCCGATGCTGCTGAAGATCGACCTCGGCGCGCTCGGGCAGGTGCGCAGCCACTGGCGCGGGATCGCGACGACCGTCGGGGTCAACTGGCTTGTCAAGCCGTTCTCCATGGCGCTGCTCGGTTGGCTGTTCATCGGCCACCTGTTCCGGCCCATGCTGCCGGCCGGGCAGATCGACGGCTACATCGCCGGGCTGATCCTGCTGGCGGCGGCGCCTTGCACGGCCATGGTGTTCGTCTGGTCGAATCTCGTGGAGGGCGAACCGCATTTCACGCTGTCACAGGTGGCGCTCAACGACACCATCATGATGTTCGCCTTCGCGCCGATCGTGGCGCTGCTGCTCGGCCTGTCCTCGATCACGGTGCCGTGGAACACGCTGCTCCTGTCGGTCGTGCTCTACATCGTCGTGCCGGTGATCGTGGCGCAGCTCTGGCGGCATTCGCTGCTGGCGAGCGGCGGGAATGCGGCGCTTGCGCGAACGCTCCGCGCGCTGGCGCCGCTGTCATTGTCGGCACTGCTGCTGACGCTCGTGCTGCTGTTCGGGCTGCAAGGCGAACAGATCATGCGCCAGCCGCTGGTGATCGCGATGCTGGCGGTACCGATCCTCATCCAGGTCTATTTCAACGCCGGGCTGGCCTACTGGCTGAACCGCCGGCTCGGCGTCGCGTGGTGCGTCGCCGGACCTTCGGCGCTGATCGGGGCCAGCAATTTCTTCGAGCTGGCCGTGGCCACGGCCATCGCGCTGTTCGGCTTCCAGTCCGGCGCGGCGCTCGCGACCGTGGTGGGCGTGCTCGTGGAGGTGCCGGTGATGCTCTCGGTCGTTCACATCGTCCGCCGCTCGCGCGGTTGGTACGAAACCGCGCAACCGGCTGGATTCCGGATCGGCGCGGCGCGCCGTCCGGAATGACGGACGGCCTTAGGTCCGATAGTCGGGCTCGTCGTCCTCGACCAGCGTGAGCGCGGCGTTCCACGCCATCTCGCAATGCTCCAGGATCTCCTCGCGCTGGAACTGCTTGGCCGCGTGCAGCCGCACCTCCTCGGGCGGGAACATGAGTTCGGCGCCGCCCGAGAGCGCCGCCACCTGCGCCTGGCAGGCGCGCTCCAGGTAGTAGATTTCGTGGAACGCTTCCGGAATGGTGCGCCCGCAGGCGAGCAGGCCGTGATTGCGCAGGATCATCGACTTGTGCTGGCCGAGATCGCGCACCAGCCGGTCGCGCTCGGCAAGGTCGAACGCGATGCCCTCGTAATTGTGGTAGCCGAGATGGCCGTAAAACTTCATGGCCTGCTGACTGAGCGGCAGCAGCCCCTGCGTCTGCGCCGAGACCGCGATGCCGGCGGCGGTGTGCGTGTGCACGACGCACGTCAAGTCCGGCCTCGCCATGTGGATCGCCGAATGGATGGTGAAGCCGGCCGCGTTCACGCTGCGAACTCCGCGCCGTGTCCCGCTCGACGATATTCCCCTCCATATCGATCTTCACCAGCGAGGAGGCGGTGATGCGGTGGAACAGCACGCCGTACGGGTTGATCAGGAAGTGGTGCTCCGGCCCGGGCAGGCGCGCGCTGATATGGGTGTAGATCAGGTCGGTCATGCGCAGATTCGCCACCAGCCGATAGAGCGCGGCGAGGTCGCAGCGGATCTTCCACTCTTCCTCGCTCACGCCGGCAAGCGCGGACGGGCGGGTGACAATGTTCATTGGCGGGACCTCCGAAGGGTTGGCGGGAATCTCCGCCAGCCGACCCGCCAGCGTCAACCCGCCGAGGAATGAGCGCCGCTCCTGCCGGGGTACGGCGCCCATTCCTTGGCGGTTGCATCGCACCCCGCTCGCGACTTAACTGGACAGCGCGGGAGGGACGCATGGAATACGTTTGCGACGCGCCCGACGGGACGACCTGGTTCCGCATCGTGGCCGAAGCCGAGGCGATCGCGGAATCACGGGAGATGCGCCACGCGGTGGAGAAATACTTCCGCCGCGAGCGCAAGGCGGCCGCGGAAAGCTTCAAGCCCGCCTCGGCCATGTTCATCGAGCAGGCGATCGGGCTGGAGGATCACATCCGGCGGGTGACGCCTTTGTTTCTGACCTTGCGCGACGAGGACGGGGCGGCGCTGGTCACCGCCATGCTGCCGCCGGGCGGCAAGCCCGACCGCGCCTTCGGCATCGTCATCGTCGGCCCCGACAACACCGACCCCTATCCGATGCACGGCGACGCCATCGAGGCGCTGGCCGACCATTTCGGCCTGACGCTCGACCGCGCGTATTGCTACCCGTATCGCCGATAGTTTCCGATTTCCCGTCGGGTCAGCGGATCAAGGCCGGCCGCCGCAAGCCCGAACCTATCCGCCGCCGTCGAAAACGCGAACCACCCTATCCCCGAATTGGCGCCGCAGCTCGGCGATGCCGGTCTCGCGATGACGGGTCGGATGCACACGGTTGGTCAGCAGCGCCCAGGCGAGGCCGCGCGCAAAGTCGATCCACAGCCCCGTGCCGGTGAAGCCGGTATGCCCGATCGTATCGGCGGAGCAGGCGTCGCCGCCCGGCCAGCCCGCGTGCCGCGCCTCCCAGCCGGCCGTTCGCGTGGGCGACTGCCTGGTGCGGATCGCCGTGAGCGCCTCGGCTGACAGGCTGGTCCCCTGGAGCAGGCCGAGGGCGGCGTCGAGCACGGCGTCGATCGTGCCGAACAGCCCCGCGTGGCCGGCCGCGCCGCCGAGCGCGAAGGCGTTCTCGTCGTGGACCTCGCCGCGCAGCACCCGCCCGCGCCAGGTGCAGCGCTCGGTCGCCGCGCACGCGTCCGGGTCGGGGCGGAACGTGAGCCCGGCGGCCAGCGGCTGCTCGCCGAGCGCCTTGCCGGTCAGCCGCTCGATCGCAATGCCGAGCAGCATGAAATTGATATCGGAATAACAAGGTGGCCCGGCCCGCCATTCGCGCTGCAGGATGAAGGCACGCAAGGTCGCGGCATCCTGACCGTAAGCATAGAGCGGCTCGACCGCCGGCAAATGCGTCTGGTGGCTGAGGCACTGGCGAAAGGTCAGGCGCCGCTCGGGCGCGGCGAGGTCGTATTGCCGCAGGTCCGGGACGGCCACGATCAATGCATCGTCGAGAGCGATGCGGCCCTCCGCGAGGAGGCGCAGGATGGCTGGCGTCGTGAACAGCACCTTGGTGAGCGAGGCCAGGTCGAAGAACGTCGCCCGCGTCAGTGGCGCCGGCGCGGGCTCGATCCGCGCCTGACCAATGACCTGAACCTCGCGTTCCCCGCGAGCCGTGACCACGCCGAGCGCGGCGCCGGGAATCCGCTCGGATTCCACGGCGTCGGCGACCAGTTCCATGGCCGCCGCCCCCACGTGCCGAAGACCGCCGGTCGCGGCGCTCACGCCGCCCGGCTCAGCGGCCCAGCGCCTGCACGATCTCCTCGGTCATCTTCTTGGCGTCGCCGAACAGCATCATGGTGTTGGGCCGGAAGAACAGTTCGTTGTCCACGCCGGCGTAGCCCGAGGCCATCGAGCGCTTCACGAACAGCACCGTGCCGGCCTTCTCCACCTCCAGGATCGGCATGCCATAGATCGGCGAGGAGCGGTCGGTCTTGGCGGCCGGGTTGGTCACGTCGTTAGCGCCGATCACGTACGCGACGTCGGCGGTGCTGAACTCGTTGTTGATCGCCTCGAGTTCGAACACCTCGTCGTACGGCACGCTGGCCTCGGCCAGCAGCACGTTCATGTGCCCCGGCATGCGACCGGCGACCGGGTGGATGGCGTATTTCACCTCGACCCCGGCCTCCTTCAGCACGTCGGCCATTTCGCGCAGCGCATGCTGCGCCTGCGCCACCGCCATGCCGTAGCCGGGCACGATGATCACCTTGCCGGCGTTCCTCAGGATGAAGGCGGCGTCGTCGGCGTTGCCGCTCTTCACCGTGCGGTCGCCATGCGCGGCCGCGGCGGCCGCCGTCCCGCCCTCGGTGCCGAACCCACCCAGCAGCACGTTGATGATGCTGCGGTTCATGCCGCGGCACATGATGTAGGACAGGATGGCGCCCGAGGCGCCCACGCAAGCCCCGGTGATGATCAGCGCGACGTTCTGGATGGTGAAGCCGATGCCCGCCGCCGCCCAGCCCGAGTAGCTGTTCAGCATCGACACGATCACCGGCATGTCCGCCCCGCCGATCGGAATGATCAGCAGCACGCCGAGCGCGAACGACACGAACGCGATCAGCCAGAACGCCGCCTGGGAGCCGCCGGTCGCGACGAAGGTGATGATCAGAATCAGCAGCAGCGCGCCGAGCCCGGCATTGATCCAGTGCTGGTAGCGAAACGTGATCGGCGAACCGCTCATCAGCGCCTGGAGCTTGGCGAAGGCGATGACCGACCCCGTGAAGGTGATCGCGCCGATCGCCAGGCCGATCGACATCTCCACCAGGCTCTGCGTGTGGATGTCGCCGTAGACCCCGATGCCGAACGCCTCGGGCGCGTTCAATGCCGCGGCCGCGACGCACACCGCGGCCAAGCCGACCAGCGAATGGAACGCCGCCACGAGCTGGGGCAGCGCCGTCATCTGGATGCGCAGCGCGATCACCACCCCGATCGCGCCGCCGACGACGATGCCGAGAACGATCAGCCCATAGCTGCCGATCCCCATCCCCGGCCGCGCGAAGGTGGCCAGGATGGCGATGACCATCCCGACCATGCCGAGAATGTTGCCGCGCCGCGCCGTCTCGGGGTTGGAGAGGCCCCGCAGCGCCAGGATGAACAGGACGGAGGATACCAGGTACCAGAAGGCGGTCAGGCTGGGCGACATGGCGGGTCTACCTCGCCTTCCGGCGGAACATTTGCAGCATCCGCTGCGTCACCAGGAAGCCGCCGAAGATGTTCACGCTGACCAGCAGCACCGCCACCGTGCCGAAGGCGCGCGCTACCCCGCTGACCGCGAGACCGGTGGCGAGCATCGCGCCGACGATGATGACCGAGCTGATGGCATTCGTCAGCGCCATCAGCGGCGAATGCAGCGCCGGGGTGACGTTCCAGACCACGTAGTAGCCGACGAACACGGCGACCACGAAAATCGTGAACAAGAACATGAACGGCCCGACCGCATGGCCGATCGGAGCCATCGGGGCGACGCCGGCGGCCAATTGGTGCGCGTGCAGCGCCAGCACGTTGGCCTGGTGGGCGACGCGGGCGGCCTCGTCGGCGATCTGATCGGGATTCATTGGAGTTGCTCCGCCTCAGGCCGCCTGCGGCGGCAGGAATTGGGGATGCACGACGGCGCCGCCACGGGTCAGCAGCACGCCGCGGACGATATCGTCGGTGTCCGGCAGCGCCAGACGATTCGCGTCCTTGTCCCAGAACGTGGTCACGAAGGTCATCAGGTTGCGTGCATAGAGGCTGCTCGCCGCCACCGGAATACGCGCCGGCCAGTTGCGCCAGCCGAGGATGCGCACGCCGTTCGGGGTGACGATGCTCTCGCCCGGCAGCGTCAGCGCGCAGTTGCCGCCCGCATCGGCCGCGAGATCCACGATCACGCTGCCGGCGCGCATCATGCCGACCATCGGCTCGGTGACGATCACCGGCGCCTTGCGGCCCATGACCAGCGCCGTGCAGATGACGATGTCGTTCTTGCCCACCGTCGTGGCCATCAGCTCGGCCTGTTTCTGACGGAACGTCTCGCTCATCTCGCGGGCGTACGCGCCGGTCTGGGTCGCGGTCTCCTGGTCCTCGACGCCGACAAAGGTCGCGCCGAGCGAGCGGATCTCCTCCTTCGCCGCCGGGCGCACATCGGTTGCCGACACGATGGCGCCGAGGCGGCGGGCGGTGGCGATTGCCTGCAGCCCGGCCACCCCCGCGCCGACGATGAACACGCGCGCCGGCTGCACAGTGCCGGCCGCGGTCATCATCATCGGAAAACCCCGGTCGAACGCGGCGGCCGCCTCGATCACCGCGCGGTAGCCGGCCAGGTTGGCCTGGCTCGACAGCACGTCCATCGACTGCGCGCGCGTGATGCGCGGCAGCAACTCCACCGCGACCACCTCGATCCCGGCCTCCGCCAGGGCCGGGACGAGGTCCGGGTCGGCGAAGGCGCCGGCAATGCAGATCAGCACGGCCCCGCGCGGGATATCGGCGCGCAGCTCGGGGCCGGGCATCTGCACCGCCAGCACGATGCCGGCACCCATGAGCGCGCTCGCCGCATCCGGTGCGATCTCGGCGCCCGCGGCCTGGAACTCGGCATCCGAGATGGAGGCGAGCACGCCCGCGCGGGCCTCCACGGCGACCGTCAGGCCAAGGCCGATGTAACGCTTGACCATATCGGGCGTCGCGGCGACGCGGGCCTCGGATTCCGCGCGCTCTCTCAGCACCGCAAGGCGCATCGTCGGCCTCCCATCCCTGCTTACGCGAGCGCTTCGGCCGCTGCGTGGCGGGAAGATTGCGCGAGGGTTGCCGCAGCCGCAAGACGCGCGGGCCAAGCGAGCCGCGCCGGGTTTACGCGGGGCCGGCGGGAATGCTTATTGACGCGGCCCGGTCCGGGGATTCGCGCCGCAATGCTGTTCACCTCGCAGGTTTTCCTGCTCGGATTCCTGCCGATCGTGCTGCTGCTCTACTATGTGACCGCGGACCGGGCGTTGCGGCAGGCCGAGGTGATTCTCGCCTCGCTGGTTTTCTACGCCTGGTGGGACATTCGTTTCGTGCCGCTCTTGGTCGGGCTGACGCTCGCCAACTGGCTGATCGTGCGCGCCTGGGCGCGATGGCGGCCGCCCTTGCTGCTCGAACTCGGCATGGCGCTCAACCTGGCGGCGCTCGCGCTGTTCAAATACGCCAATTTCCTGGGCGAGAACCTCGCGGCACTGCTCAACCTGCCGTTCCACCCGTGGGACATCGTGCTGCCGCTCGGGATCAGCTTCTTCGTGTTCCAAAAACTGTCGTATCTGATCGACCTGAAGCGCGGTGACCGGCACGTCTACGGACTGCTCGATTTCGCCATGTTCGTGACGTTCTTTCCGCAGCTCATCGCCGGACCGATCGTGCGGCACAACGAAATCGTCCCGCAATTCGCGGCCTCACCGCGCCGGCCGGAAATGTGGGAGAATCTGTCACGCGGTTTCGTGCTGTTCCTGATCGGCGCGCTCAAGAAGGTCGGCATCGCCGACGTGGCCGGGCGCGCCGCCGACGGGCTGTTCGCGCAGGCGGGACAAGCGCCGCTGAACGGCGCCGCCGCCTGGGCCGCCGCCGCCGCCTTCGGCTTGCAGATCTATTTCGATTTCTCCGGCTACTCCGACATGGCGATCGGGCTCGGGCGGATGTTCGGCTTCAGCCTGCCGTTCAATTTCGACGCGCCCTATCGCGCCACTTCCATCCGCGACTTCTGGCGGCGCTGGCACATGACCTTGTCGCGCTTCCTGCGCGACTACGTGTACATCCCGATGGGCGGCAATCGCGTGCCGGAATGGCGGCAGGCGGCCAACGTGGTCGCGACCATGCTGCTCGGCGGGCTGTGGCACGGCGCGAACTGGACCTTCGTCGCCTGGGGCGGGCTGCACGGGATGGCGCTGGCGGTCAATTCCGCCTGGGACCGGCGCGGCTGGTGGTTCCCGAAGCCGCTCGGCTGGATCGTTACGTCGGTGTTCGTCATGGCGTGCTGGGTGCTGTTCCGCGCGCCCTCCTTCGCCGTCGCGGCCGACATCCTGCGCGCCATGGGCGGGGCGAACGGGCTTGGCAGCGTGCGCATTCCCAATGCCGGCCTGCTGGCGCTCGGCGCCGTCCTCGCCCTCATCGGGCCGACCAGCCAGGAGTGCGCGTTGCGGCTGTTGAAGCCGTCGCTCTGGCTGGCGGTGCCGGCGGGCGTGGCGGCGACCTTCGCGCTGCTGCTGGTCGGCCAAGGCGTGCCGCGTGCGTTCGTCTATTTCCAGTTCTGAACCCCTTCGCTGGGCTTCGTTCTGCCGCGCCCTGATGTTCGGCGCTGCGGGCTCCTCACTGCTCGCCTATCTGTTCATCGTGCTCGTCGACCCCTGGGGAATGCTGCCGCTGAGCCCCGATCTGCCGCGCGTGCCGATTTCGACCAACGCGCGCTATTCCTTCCCGGCGCTCGCGAGCAGCCCCGCCTTCGACAGCGCGATCTTCGGCACCTCCACCGCGCGACTGCTGCGCCCGGAGATGCTCGATCCGCTGTTCCACGCGCGGTTCGCCAACCTGGCGATGAACAGCGCGACCGCCTATGAGCAGTCGCGGCTGTTGCGGGTGTTCCTGCGGCATCACCGGCAGCCGCGCGTGGTGATGTTCGGGCTGGATGTGGAATGGTGCATACCAGGCAAGGTCGCGCCGGAATTCCCGCCGCCGGATTTTTTGCCGCAGCCGTTTCCGGGCTGGATGTACGGCGGCTCGCCCTGGCGCGGCTATCTGGACGTGATGAACCTCTACGCCGTGCAGGAAGCGGTGAACCAGTTCGCGGTCATGGTCGGGCTGAAGCGGCAGCGTTACGGTAGCGACGGCTATACCAGTTTCGTGCCGGACGACCGGCTTTACGACCTCGCGCGGGCGCGCAGACACATCGCCAAGGAGCGCGCGCCAAACGATCCGCCGCCGCCTGGCTTCGATCCAGATACCGTGCCGTTCGCGACCCTCGGCCTGCTGCGCGACGCGCTGAACACGCTGCCGCCTGCCACGCGCAAGGTGCTGTTCTTCGTCCCCTATCACGTCGCGCTGCAGGGCGCGCCGGGCAGCCTGTACGCGCTCAGTTTCGCGGCCTGCAAGCGGCGCGTCGCCGAACTCGCCCGCCTGTATCCGAGCGTGATTCTCGCGGATTTCATGATCCCTAGCCCAATCACGACGGCGGACGCGAATTACTGGGACGCGCACCATTATCGCATCGGCATCGCCGACCGCGTGATGCGCGACCTCGCCCGCGCGGCGGCCGGCAAGGTGTCCCCCACCACGGACTATGCGTTGCGGTTGCGCCCACGCGACGGCGCCGTTTCGGCCGAAACCACCTCCCGTTGAGATTTCGCCCTGCCCGGCGCCAGCCGGGACCCACAGCGCGGTCGCCCTGAAGCCGCGTGTCGTCAGGCTGCCTCGCCTGACGGCTTTCGCCAGGGTGTTCGCATTGTGTTCCGGCGGATCCCGGCTTTCGCCGGGAACGCGAGGAGGGGCGCTCAGCTAAACTGTAGCTTGCGCTATTGTTTCAAATTTTCTGATCTGCGCAGGCTCAGGATGTACGCCACGATGTCGTCGATCTCGGCCGGGGTGTGCTTGTAGTTGGGCATCCTCGGATGCGGCGTGAGCAGGAAGGCGCGCAGCGACATCGAGGTGGTCGACGGCATGCGCGCGATCGCCGCGAAACCCATCGGGCCGGTTCCCGGGCCGGGCTCGACCGCATGGCAGGCGCTGCAATGCTCTCGCGCCAGCCGCCGTCCCGCGGCGACGTCGCCTTCCTGCACCTGCGCCGCCGCCTGCGCCGTGGCCAGCGCCAACATCCCCCCGGAAAACAGGACCGTGCTCAGCCGCATGACGCGTCTCCTCGCTCGCGCGCGAAGCCTAGCCCGGATGGCGCGAAGCGCAATCCCGGATGACAGGCGGTGCGCTCCGAACCCCGTTCGGACGTCGCCGCTCACTCGCCCGGGAGCCGCTAGCGCTGGGCGTGCTGCGTGGCGCCGAACAGGATATCGCGCTCCGCATCGGTCATCTGGCCCCGGCGCTGATTGTCCGCGAGCACCTGAACGCCGCGCTGCACCGCCGGACGCGCCGCGATCGCGTCGTGCCAGCGCTTCACCGCCGGGAACTCGGCCAGATCGATGCCGCGCCGGTCCGGATTGCGCACCCAGGGGAAGGTCGCGATGTCGGCGATGGTGTAGTCGGGGCCGGCGAGATACGCGCTCTCCGACAGGCGCTTGTTCAGCACGCGGTGCAGCCGTTTCACCTCGTTGCTGTAGCGTTCGATTGCATACGGCAGCTTTTCCGGCGCATAGCCGGCGAAGTGGTTGTATTGCCCGAACATCGGCCCGACGCCGCCCATCTGGAACATCAGCCATTGCAGAGAGGTGTACCGCTCGACCGCATCGACCGGAATGAACTGGCCGGTTTTCTCGGCGAGGTAAATCAGAAATCGCGCCGGACTCGAAAAGGTGGAACGGCTTGGCGCCCGGCCCCTCGTCGTCGACGATCGCGGGAATGCGATGGTTCGGGTTGAGCGCGAGAAACTCCGGCTTGAACTGATCGCCGGCGCCGATGTTCACCGGCACCACCTTGTACGGCAGCCCGACTTCCTCCAGCATGATATGCACTTTGTGGCCGTTCGGCGTCGGCCAGGTCCAGACCTCGATCATGCGCGTGTCCTTTCGTGTGAAATCTGATGGTGCGACCGGCTCAGGCATTGCCCGCGAGATAATCGACCGCCGCCTGAACGCCGCCCGGCTTGTGCGGGACGCCGGCCGAGCGCAGCCCCATCTCCACGCCGCCCAACGTGCCGAGCAGTTGCAGGTCGTTGAAATCGCCGAGATGGCCGATGCGGAACACGCGGTCCTTCAGGATGCCGAGCCCGTTGCCGAGGCTCATGTTGTATTTCTCAAGGATCGTGGCGCGCAGCGCGTCGGCGCTGTGCCCCTCGGGCACGCGGACCGCGGTGAGGCTGGAGGAGTAGTGGCGCGGATCGAGGCAATTGACCTCCAGCCCCCAGGCGCGCACCGCGCGGCGCGTCGCCTCGGCGTGGCGGTCGTGGCGCGCGAACACGTTGGCCAGCCCCTCTTCCAGCAGCATCTTGACCGCCTCGTTCAGGCCGTAGAGCAGATTGGTGCCCGGCGTGTAGGGGAAATAGCCGTTGGCGTTGGCCGCCAGCATGGGCCGCCAGTCCCAGTAGCTGCGCGGCAGGCGCGCGGTCTCCGATGCCTTCAGCGCCTTCTCGCTCACGGCATTGAAGCTGAGGCCGGGCGGCAGCATCAGCCCCTTCTGTGAGCCCGCGACCGTGACATCGACGCCCCATTCGTCGTGCCGGTAGTCGATGCTGGCGAGCGAGGAGATGGTGTCGACCAGCAGCAGCGCCGGATGGCGCGCCGTATCCATGGCGCGGCGGACCTCGTCGATGCGGCTGGCGCAGCCGGTGGAGGTCTCGTTATGGACCACGCAGACCGCCTTGATGCGGTGCTGCCGGTCCTCGGCGAGTGCGGCTCCGATCCCCGCCACGTCCGCGCCGCGCCGCCAATCGGTATCGACGAAGACGGGTTCCAGGCCGAGCCGCTCCGCCATCTCCTTCCACAGGCTCGCGAACCAGCCAGTGCGGCACATCAGCACGGTGTCGCCGGGCGAAAGGGTGTTCGCGAGCGCCGCCTCCCAGGCCCCGGTGCCGGAGGCCGGGTAGATCACCACGGGGCCGGAGGTCTGGAAGATTTTCCCGATGTTGGCGAGAATTTCCCGCCCCAGACGGCCAAAATCCGGGCCGCGATGGTCCATGGTCGGGTTGTCGATGGCGCGCAGCACCCGGTCCGGCACATTGGTCGGCCCGGGGATCTGCAGGAAATGCCGGCCGGCGACGTGGTGGGATTCGTAGTAGGCCATGGCGGCGCTCCTGAAAGCCCTCACCCCCGCCCGGCTCCCAAAGGGCTGCACTCCCCCTCTCCTTCTGAGAGAGGGCCGGGGCGAAGGCGATTGCGACGAGCATTGACCGATATTGTCGGTCCGGTGCATCGAAGAATCGACCCCCAATGAATGCAGGGCAGCCGGCTACCCCATTGACGGCATTCCCTCGAAGGAATATTTGCGCACTGTGCCATGGCGGGTCGAATACACCGACGAGTTTGGGGCCTGGTGGGACACCCTCGGGTTGGGCGAGCACATCCGCCTCACTGCCTTTAGTCGGGCTGCTGGAACGTCGCGGACCGAACCTGCCCTTTCCGTACTCCAGCGCCGTCAACGGCTCGCGGCACGGCCACATGCGCGAGCTGCGAGCGCAGATCGGCGGCCGGCCACTGCGCGTGTTCTACGCTTTCGATCCGCGCCGGATCGCGATCTTGCTGATCGGCGGCGACAAGACGGGTCGAGAAGAATTCTACACACAGATGGTGCCGTTAGCGGACCGGCTCTATGACCAGCATCTCGCTGAAATCGCCGCCGACACGGGAAGAGGAGAGGGGCACGATGGCCGGTAGGCACTCCTTCGATCGGCTGCGCGCGGGCCTGTCGGCCGAGGACCGCGCCAAGGCTGCCGCAATCACCGACGCCATGGAACGGGACCTGTCGCTGGCGGAACTGCGCCGCGCACGAGCAATGACTCAAGAGCAGCTTGCGGCTGACCTGCACGTCGGCCAAGCGTCGATCGCCAAGCTGGAACAGCGCGCAGACATGTACTTGTCCACGCTGCGCCGTTTCGTCGAAGCAATGGGCGGTGAGCTGGAAATCGTCGCCCGCTTCCCCGACCAGCCGCACGTCAGGTTACGCGGCATCGGCGAGCTGAACGAAGCAGTTCAGTCGGTGAGCGCCACCTCCCAGGCACCGGTGCCGGAGGCCGGGTAGATCACCACCGGGCGCTTGCTCGCGGATACCAGAGTATCGGCTAACTGCTTGACCGGATGCCCTCTGGCCACGGTATTCCAGGATGCATCTCCGATTGTCGGAGCGCCTCGGCGCTCGAAACTGAGGCGGTGGTGGAGGGAACATGAATAGACGCCTCCGTTCGCCCCAGCCGGGCGATCCGCGCCTTGCCGCCCAGTTGCGCCGGGAACTGGCGGGCGAGGTGTTGTTCGATGCGGCGAGCCGGGGACGCTACGCGACCGATGCGTCGATCTACCAGATACAGCCGGTCGGGGTGGTGGTGCCGAAAACCATGGGCGACGTCGCCGCGACGCTCGCCATCGCGCGCGAGCACGGCGTGCCGGTGCTGCCGCGGGGGGCGGGCACCAGCCAGTGCGGCCAGACGGTGAACCGCGCGCTCGTGCTCGATTGCAGCAAATACCTGCGCAACGTCCTGCATATCGACGCCGAGGCGCGTCGCGCCATGGTCGAGCCCGGCATCGTGCTCGGGCATCTGAACGCCGCGCTGAAGCCGCACGGCCTGTTTTTCCCGGTCGATCCCTCGACCCATTCGCGCTGCACGATCGGCGGCATGGCCGGCAACAATTCCTGCGGCTCGAAGTCGATCCGCTACGGCTTGATGGCCGACAACGTCAGCGCCATCGACGCCATTCTCGCCGACGGCACGCGCCATCGCTTCGGCAAGCTGCCGGACAATATCGGCCCCGAGGTGCCCGCGCACCTCGCCCACCTCATTCAGCGCCTGCGGGCGCTCGGCGCCGCCGAAGCCGAGGAAATCGCCGCCCGCTTCCCGAGCCAGCTTCGCCGCGTCGGCGGCTACAATATCGAGGTACTCACGCCGGTCGCGCGCCTGGCCGGACAGGAAAGCCTCGCGCGCCTGCTGGTCGGTTCGGAAGGCACACTCGCCTTTTCCGCCGCGATCGAACTGATTTTGCATCCGATCAAGCCGCGCAAAATGCTCGGCATCTGCCAGTTCCCGAGTTTTCGCGCGGCCATGCAGGCCACACCCCAGTTGGTCACGCTCGATCCCGAAGCGGTCGAGCTGGTCGATCGCACCATGATCGACCTCGGCCGCTCCATCCCGATCTTCCGCGCCACGATCGACCGAATGCTGCTCGGCCAGCCGGACAGCCTGCTGATCGTCGAGTTCCACGGCGGCGACGACGGCGTGCTGCTCGCGGCGCTCGACGAGCTGGACGAGATGATGGGCGATCTCGGCTACCCCGGCGCGGTGGTGCGCGCGACCGATCCCGCCTTCCAGGCCGACATCGCCGAGGTGCGCGAGGCCGGGCTGAACATCATGATGTCCATGAAAGGCGACGCGAAGCCGGTCTCGTTCATCGAGGATTGCGCCGTCGATCTGGACGATCTCGCCGAATACACCGAGCGCCTGAACGCGGTGTTCGAGAAGCACGGCGCCAAGGGTACCTGGTACGCGCACGCCTCGGTCGGCTGCCTGCACGTGCGCCCGGTGCTGAACGTGAAGGACCCGACCGATGTCGCGAAAATGCGCGCCGTGGCCGAGGAATGTTTCGCGCTCGTGCGCGAGTACAAGGGCTCGCATTCCGGCGAGCACGGCGACGGCATCGTGCGCAGCGAATTCCACCAGCCGATGTTCGGCGAACGCATCGTACGCGCGTTCGAAACCGTGAAGGACGCCTTCGATCCGGCCGGACTGCTCAATCCCGGCAAGATCGTGCGCGCCCCACGCATGGACGACCGCAAGCTGTTCCGCTACGGCCCGGATTATGGGGCGATCACAGGCTTCTCCCCGCGGCTCGACTGGTCGGAGTATCCGGGGCCGCTCGGTGGCATGCTCGGCGCGGTCGAAATGTGCAACAATAACGGCACCTGCCGCAAATTCGACGCCGGCGTCATGTGCCCGAGCTATCGCGTCACGCGCGACGAGGAGCACCTGACGCGTGGCCGCGCCAATACGTTGCGATTGGCATTGACCGGGCAACTCGGCCCGGATGCGATGGCCTCGGACGCGGTGGCGGACGCGCTGAAACTTTGCGTGTCCTGCAAGGGATGCCGGCGCGAATGCCCGACCGGCGTCGATATGGCGAAGATGAAGATCGAGGTGCTGGCCGAACGCGCCGCCCGCCACGGCGTCGCCCGGCGCGAGCGGCTGATCGCCAACCTGCCGCTTCTGGCGCCCTATGCCTCGCGCATCGCGCCGCTCGCCAATCTGCGCAACCGGATCGGCCTGCTCCGCCGCGCCGGCGAGCGCATCGGCTTGGCCGCCGAACGCCCCCTGCCCGCCTGGCGGCGCGACCCGTTCCACGATGACGAGGCGGCGCACCACGCGCCGACGGCCACGCGCGAGGTGCTGTTCTTCCCGGACACGTTCAACCGTTGGTTCGAGCCGGAAAATCTGCGCGCGGCCCTGCAAGTGCTCGCCGCCGCGGGTTATCGGGCCGTGCTGCCGAAGGACGGGGCGCGCCCGCTCTGCTGTGGACGAACGTGGCTCGCGGCTGGCATGGTCGACCGGGCGCGCGCCGAGGCGCGGCGGACGTTGGCGGCGCTGCGCGGCGACTTGCCGGTGATCGGGCTGGAGCCGTCCTGCCTGCTCACCTTGCGCGACGAGTTCGTCTCGCTGCTACCCGGCGCGGAAGCGAAGGCGCTGGCGTCCCGCGCCCTGCTGCTCAGCGAATTCGTGGCGCGGGAAAAACCGACCCTGCCGTTGCGGGCATTACCGGCGACGGCGCATGTTCACGGGCATTGCCATCAAAAGGCGCACGGGGCGTTTCCGGACGCGCTCACCGCATTGAAGCTGGTACCGGAACTCAGCGCCAAGCCGATCGTCGCCACGTGTTGCGGCATGGCGGGCGCGTTCGGCTATCAGTCGGAGACGCAGGACGTATCGCGGGCGATGGCCGAAGCGGGCGTGCTGCCGGCGGTCCGCGCCGCCGCGCCAGAGGACATCATCGTCGCCGACGGGTTCTCCTGCCGCCACCAGATCCGCGACCTCGCCGGACGCGAGGCGCTGCACGGGGTCCGCGTGCTGGCGCGGGCCTTGGCGTAGCGCGGTTCATCGGCCGCGTTCGCGCTCGCGCAGATCCGATTTGAGCCGGCTCGGCGGCTTGCCCTCGCGCCGCGAGATCAGCACGGCGTCGATTTCGGCGCCGGTCAGAATCGACAGCGCGCCGACCCAGAACCAGGTCAGCACGACGGCGACCGCCCCGAGCGATCCATAAAGCTTACCGAAATTGCCGAACTGCGACGTGTAGACCGACACGCCGAATGACGCGGTGATCCAAAGCACGGTTGCTCCCGCCGCGCCCCAAATGGTGCTACTCCAGCGCAGCCGCGGTCGAACTCGGGGCGAAACGGAATACCAGCGCGATCGACACCGCCAGCACCAGCGCCAGCGCCAGCCAGCGGATCCACCCAACAAATTCGCGGAACACGGTGTGCCCGCCGGCCGCCAGCAGCGGCGGTACGGCGATCACCACGAGCGCCAGCAGCATCAGCAGCAGCCCGCATGTCCCGATCGCCAGGGCGACGGCGGCGCGGCGCACGCGTCCGCGCTTCTCGGTCTCGTCGTACACGATGTTCAATGCGGTGATGAGCCCGCTCGCCGACTGATACGCCGTGATCAGCACGATGCCGAGATTTGCCGCGAGCGCGATGCCGCGCCCGAAGCCTTGCGGCACGCTGGTCACGAACTGCATGAGCAGGCGGGTCGCATCGGGCGGCACCATGTTCTGCGCCGACAGCGCCTGCCGCAGCGAGGACGGATCGGCGAACACGCCCCATAGCGCCGCCGCTCCGGCCAGCGCCGGAAGCAGGCCGAACAGCGCATAGAACGCCAGGCCGGCCGCGACCATGAGCACGTGGTCGCTGAAGATCTCGTCCTTCAGCGAACGCAGTACGTGCATGATCGCGGATTGTTCTCTTCCGGCCATCATGTCAGCCACGGACCGAAGCTTGCCGCCCCCCTTCTCGCGCGCACCCCGCGTAAACGGCCGCGCTTCGGAAACGTTGCGGGCGAATGAACCTGCGGCTCCTCCTGCTCGCCGTCCTGCCCATACCGCTGCTGCTGCATTGGCTGTTCGCCGGCTCACCGCTGCTGGTCTTCGCCTCCGGCGCCATAGCGGTGGCCGTGCTGGCCGATTGGGTCAAGCGGGCCACCGAGCAACTGGCCAATCGCGCGGGACCGGCCATCGGGGGGCTGCTGAACGTGAGCTTCGGCAGCCTCTCGGAACTGATCCTCGCGTTGTTCGTGCTGTTCGACGGCAAGGCCGAGGTCGTGCAGTCGCAGATCACCGGCTCGATCATCGGCACCAGCCTGCTCGGCCTCGGCCTGGCGATCCTCGCCGGCGGCGTTTCCTATGACGAGCAGAAATTCCGCCCGGCGCGGGCCGGCCTGCTCTCCAGCCTGCTCATCCTGGTGGTGATCGCGCTGCTGTTACCGGCGGTCGCGGCCTTCGCGGCAGGCGGCGGTGACCGGCAGGGGGCCGACGAACGGCTCAGCATCAGCGTCTCGGTCGTGCTGTTGCTGCTGTACGCCGGCAATCTGGTCTACACGCTGGTCACGCATCGCGACGTGTTCGCGCGCGGCGAGGAAGGCGAAGTCCCAGGCGAGTTGGAGCCTCGGCAAATCGCTGCTGATCCTGATCGGCGCCACCGCGGCGATCGCCTTTGAGTCCGACCTCGTCTCCGGCGCCCTGACCGCGACGGCCAAATCGCTCGGCCTGTCGCTCCGCTTCCTGGGCGTGATCGTGCTGGCGCTGATCGGGACCTCGGCCGACATCTTCGCCTCGGTGTCGTTCGCGCGCCAGAACCGGATGGGGCTGGTGATGAGCATCTGCATCGGCTCCTCGATCCAGATGGCGGTGGTGGTTGCGCCGCTTCTGGTGATCGTCTCGTGGCTCATCGGCCACCCGATGACCTTGGTGTTCTCGGACACGCTCGACCTGTTCGCGATCGCCGGCGCGGCGTTCATCGTCAACGCGGTGGCGGCCGACGCGGAGACGACCTGGTTCGAGGGATTGCTGCTCGTCGGCGTCTACGTCCTTCTCGGCCTCGCCTTCCTGTTCCGCTGACCGCAGCCGCCACCGGCGCGCTCAGGCGTGCTTGCCGGCGGCCTCGCGGACTCGCCGGCGCTGGCGTTCACCCGCCAGCAGCCGCGCGCTCTCCTGCCGCACCGCGCTCATGAAGGCCTTGAGTTCGGCGCGATCCTCCACCGCGCGGGCGCGCGCGGCGACGGTCTGCATCAGGTGTTGGGCGATTGGCTTCCGGTTTAGCTGCGCTCTCGCAACCAGCGCTGCATCAGCGGCACCCGAAGGCGCCACATGCCGCCTTCCTCGGAAACGAGCCGGCGCCGCCTCAAGGAGCGATAAATGCCGTCGCTCGATGGCGCCGGCTGGCTGTCGCGCCTGCGAAATCCGCAAAGATAGTCCCATTCTCCCGGAGTGCGGCATTCGCTTTCCAGCAATTGACGGAGCACCAAATCGCCGCGGACAATGGCTCTGTCCAACGCCCGTTCAAACATATCGGCATCGAGCACCCGGGCAGCCGTCTCGTTGAGCAGGTCCACGGCTGTCTCGGCGATCAGCTGTACCAGATGTGGCCACCCACCGGCCTCGGCATGGATGCGCTCAATTCCGTCCGCGCCCCATAGCTCGGGTGAGAACCGAGGACGCTTCGGATCGTCCCTTGCCCAAAGCGGCGAATGTTGCAACGGGTCCGTCAGCAATAGCCTCGTCTCTTCCGGCCGGAACATCGGCACTTCTATGGTTCTGGCGCTGACCAGATAGGACGGCCAAGGCGCATGGGTCAGTTCCGCGACCTCGTGGCTGCCGGCAAAAATCCAGGTTATCCGGCGGTGGGTCTGGACAAATTCCCGGACGGTCGCAAGCAAATCTTCCTGAAAGACGCCGGCGCCTATCTTTGCGTCCAGAATTCTCATATTCATCGATCGCCAGCAAAAGCCGCTTGCCCTCTACATTTAGCCGAAAATTACAGGCGCCGAGAACCGCGAACAACCCAGGTAAGGTCGCCTGCTCCAGAACCAACCCAGATACGCCAGACCAAGGCCGCGCTATCTCCGTAGCGATCAGTTGCATAAACGATCCGAGGGACGTGAAGGCTTCGGGGTCCTGCATCGAAATAGAAACGATCTGAACCGTTGTGGGCAGAAACCCGTCGATATTCTTCAGAATCGTCGACTTGCCGGTACGGCGCCGACCGTAAAGCACCAGGCCGGGACAGCCGGTAGCCAGCATGAGCTGGCCTTCCAGCTCTTCGAATATGGAAAGCCGAGGAATGAAGGCTTCCTGCGCACGGTCCACGGGATCGCCGGCACGGAAGATTTGCGGAGTGGGCGTCCTGGTCACCACAGATTGCGCATCGCGCCATTGGCGGCCGGCAAGCTCTAGCCAGCCGCTCGCGGCTTTGCGGAATTCCGAGGCGAGCGGCTCCCGCAGCCCCGCGCTGCGATGTTGGAAGTTCTCGATTTCGGTTCGCAACGCGTGCGCGATCGGCTCACGAAAGATCGGACGCTGCACCGTATCGAGCCGGCGCTGCTGCTGCGCGATTTCGCCGATCATTTGTCGGATCTGGGGCACTTCGGCCAAGAAGCCCGTTGTGCCGTCGGGCAGCCTGGCCGCTATCGCGTCGAGGCCGGCGAGGCTTGATTGGTTGCCCATCTCGCGGGCAAGCAGCCTGGTTCTCGCACGCAGGGCCGCCATTCTTTGGGCGGGATAGCTGTCGATGAGGCGTTCGATCTCTTGGGCGCCGGCACGAGGTGCGTGGTCGCAATACGCAACCAGCAACCGATCGAGCCCGGGAAAGGGAACGCCGCACATATCGTCCCAGGCAACCGGGTGCCGCGAATACCAGCTGCCTTTGACAGCAGGCCAGACGAAGACCGCATGAATGGGTAGATAGTATCCGCGGCTCAAGGCGATCCAGCCGGCGATCCCGACGGCGATCCCGGCGGCGATCCCGACGGCGATCCCGACGGCGATCCCGACGGCGATCCCGAAGGCGATCCCGAAGGCGATCCCGACGGCGATCCCGACGGCGATCCCGAAGGCGATCCCGACGGCGATCCCGACGGCGATCCCGACGCGATCCCGAGGCGATCCCGACGGCGATCCCGCCGCCGATCCCGCCGGCGATCCCGACGGCGATCCCGACGGCGATCCCGACGGCGATCCCGACGGCGATCCCGACGGCGATCCCGACGGCGATCCCGCCGGCGATCCCGAAGGCGATCCCGACGGCAGCGGCCTCTGCCGATCGCCGGACCAGGTCCAAGGCCGCGAAACTCTTTGCGCCCGCAAGCGAGCCAGTGGGGGCGGCATTGAGCAGCACGGAAAGGACGAGATTTCCCAAAAGCGCAGCCACGAATGCGTACGGCAACGCATGCAGCGCTAGCAGCAGACCCAGGCCGACCGCCTTCCTGCGGGGCAATCGAGCAAGCTCGCCGCGAAAGCGCAGTGGCCGACGATACAGCAGTCCCAGCCACCACAGCGCCGAGCCGTGGCTCCGCCAATCGGGTCGAATCCGATCGAGCGGCAGCGGATTTAATGCCGCGCCTGCAATTCGATCGTTTTTACGTCAATTTCCGAGAGCGGATGACCGCGCGGCAGCAGCGCGGCAAACGGAGTGCGGGACTGAACCAGAAGAACCAACTGGCGCTTGTCCATCACCAAGTGCCGGATGGCCGCGAACAGGTTCACGTCGTAATCCGGGCGTGCAAGCACGATGTCGAAATGCTGCAGCGCAAGGCGCGACCGGCCCAACGCGCCGACAACGCGTCCAAAGTGGGGCAAATCCTCGGGAGGCTGCGGTACATCCGCACGGGAACCAAAGACCCCAAGCATGGCGGCGATCAATCCTCGCCGGGGAACCGTAACCGGATCTTCCAGGTCGACCCGCCCCAGCCCCAAACGTGGGTTGCCGACGAGATTCTATCAGCCCCTGCCACCGGACAGGCCCTTTGACGACCAGGTTGACCGACTGGTCCTGCTCCAGCAGGCGAGCAATCTCGTCGCGTGTTGCGAGCCATTCCGGCGCCGGGGCGCCGAGCGTGACACCGCAGGCCCCGAGCAGCAGTTCCCATTGGTCCGCACGTGCGTCGTCGTGCAAACTGACGTACAGGGAATTGGGCTTCTTGATACTGTCCGGCAGGTCCGCATCGTCGCGGCGCACCGGAACGACGATCTGCCGCGCGAACGTCGGATCGAGAGCGATCGCGCGCTCCATCTCATGCAGGCACATGGGGCTTTGGAGATATTCGTGAGACAGAACGAGCACGTGCCGGTCGGCAAGGTCCTGGGTCGCATCCATTTGCCCGATGACGGCCGGGCCCGCCACGAACTGCCGGTCGATCAGAACGTCGGCCCCACCGGCCTTGAGACACGGTTCCAGCCGGTTCCAGACCCAATCGCTCTGCGCTCTGCTGTAGCTGATGAAAACTCTCACGATGGACCATTTCGGAGCTTGCGAAGTCTCGTATCACAACCCCTCGAACAACGCCGTGGTGATATACCGCTCCGCAAACGAAGGAATGATCGTGACGATCCGCTTGCCCGCCATGCCCTCGCGCCGCGCCACCTGCATCGTCGCCGCCACCGCCGCGCCCGGAGGAAATGCCGCCCGGAATGCCCTCGCTCGCGCGCCAGCCGGCGCGCCCAGGCAAAAGCTCTCCTCGTTCGTCACCTGCACGATCTCGTCGATCGCGCTCCGGTCCAGAACCTCGGGCACGAACCCGGCGCCGATGCCCTGGAGCGGGTGCGGGCCGGGTTTGCCGCCCGACAGCACCGGGCTCGCCGCCGGCTCCACCGCCACCATGCGCAGGCCCGCACGGCGCGGCTTCAAGACCTCGGCGCAGCCGGTGAGCGTGCCGCCGGTGCCGATGCCCGCGACGATCACGTCCACCTCGCCCCCCGTATCGTGCCAGATCTCCTCGGCGGTGGTGCGGCGGTGGATGTCGGGGTTGGCGGGATTGGCGAACTGGTTCGGCATCACCGCGCCCGGATTGGCCGCCAGCAACTCCTCGGCCCGCGCGATCGCCCCGTTCATGCCCTTCTCGCGCGGCGTCAGCTCCACCTCGGCGCCGAAGAAGCGGACCATCTTGCGCCGCTCCACCGAGACCGATTCCGGCATGGTCAGGATCAGCCGGTAGCCGCGCGCGGCGCACATGAAGGCGAGCGCGATGCCGGTGTTGCCCGAGGTCGGCTCGACGATCAGGGCGCCCGGCGCGAGCTTGCCCGCCGCCTCCAGCGCCAGGATCATGCTGACGCCGATACGGTCCTTCACGCTGGCGATCGGGTTGAAGAATTCCAGCTTCAGGCAGACATCCGCCGCGATCCCCTCCTCGCGGCAGATGCGCGGAATGCGCACCAGCGGCGTGTTGCCGATGGTCTCGGCGATGCTGTCGTAGATGCGTCCGCGCAACGGGGCATCGAAGCGGAGCGGAGGGTGGGGGCTGGTCGCCATCGGGGTCGCCTTCCTTGCTGCGCGCCAATGAAGGCCGATCGGGGAGGGAACCGCAAGCCAACGGCGGCGTGTCCCCCACCTCCCCGCCAACGAGGGCGGAGGGGGGGACGGTTCACCCTGGCGTCAAAGCTGCCTTGCGCGTTCCCGCAGCACGAATTTCTGCATCTTCCCGGTCGAGGTCTTCGGCAGGGAGCCGAA
Source organism: uncultured Alphaproteobacteria bacterium (assembly GCA_963761015.1). Classification (GTDB taxonomy): domain Bacteria; phylum Pseudomonadota; class Alphaproteobacteria; order Acetobacterales; family Acetobacteraceae; genus CAVXFL01. The sequence goes on along the minus strand of CAVXFL010000009.1, from coordinate 510,484 downwards.
CACCACCGTGCGCGGCACCTTGTAGCGGGCCATGTTGGCGCGACAGAACGCCATGATCTCCTCGGCCGTGGCCTCGGCGCCCGGCTTCAGCGTGACGAAGGCGCACGGGGTCTCGCCCCATGTCTCGTCGGGCCGCGCCACCACGGCGGCTTCCAGCACCGCCGGGTGGCGATACAGCACATTCTCCACCTCGATCGTGGAAATATTTTCCCCGCCCGAAATGATGATGTCCTTGGCGCGGTCCTTGAGTTCGACATAGCCGTCCGGGTGCCACACGCCGAGGTCGCCGGTGTGCAACCAGCCGCCGGCCAGCGCCGCCTCGGTGGCCTTTTGGTTCTTCAGGTAGCCCTTCATCATGACGTTGCCGCGCATGAACACCTCGCCGATCGTTTCGGCGTCCTTCGGCACCGGGGCGAGCGAGCCGGGATCGCCGACCATCAGCGCCTCCAGCACCGGATAGGCAACGCCCTGGCGGGCCTTGATGCGCGCCTGGTCCGCGGCCGGCAGGTCGTCCCACTGCTCCTGCCAGGCGCAGACCGTGACCGGGCCGTAGACCTCGGTCAGGCCGTAGACATGCGTGATGTCGAAGCCGAGCCGTTCCATGCCCTCGATCACGGCGGCGGGCGGCGGGGCGGCGGCGGTCATCATGGCGATGCGCCGTTCGCCAAGCCCGCGCCGCATCTCTTCCGGCGCGTTGAGTAGCATGTTCATCACGATCGGCGCGCCGCAGAGATGCGTCACGCCATGGTCGCGGATGGCGTCGAGAATGGCCCCGGCGTCGGCGCGGCGCAGGCAGACATGCGTGCCGGCGAGCATCGTCACGGTCCAGGGAAAGCACCAGCCGTTGCAGTGGAACATCGGCAGGGTCCAGAGATAGACGGGGTGCTGCTTCATGCCCCAGACCAGCACGTTGCCGATCGCGTTCAGATAGGCGCCGCGGTGGTGGTAGATGACACCCTTGGGCTGCGCCGTGGTGCCGGACGTGTAGTTCAGCGAAATCGCGTCCCATTCGTCGTCCGGCAGTTTCCACGCGAAATTCTCGTCGCCGGACGCGAGAAAGTCTTCGTATTCGATCGCGCCCAGCCGTTCGCCGGCGCCGCCGAGCGGATCGTCGATGTCGATCACGAACGGACGTTCGGCCTCCGCCAGCAGCGCGAGCGCCTTGGCGATGACGGGCGCGAACTCCGTGTCCGTGATCAGCACGCGCGCCTCGCCGTGGCGCAGGATGTAGGCGATCGTCTCGGCATCGAGCCGGATGTTCAGCGCGTTGAGCACGGCGCCGAGCGCGGGGACGCCGAAATGCGCCTCGAACGCCGCCGGGATGTTGGGCGCCATGACCGCCACCGTGTCGCCCTTGCCGATGCCGCGCGCGGCGAGCGCCGCGGCCAGACGGCGGCAGCGCGCGAACGCCTCGCGCCAGGTGATAAGCCGCTCGCCATGCACGACCGCCAGCCGGTCCGGGTACACCGAGGCCGTGCGGCCGAGAAAACTGAGCGGCGAGAGCGGGACGTAATTCGCTTGCGTCCGGGGCAGGTCGAACGGATCGGCGCGATCGGTGGCGGTCATGGCATCCTCCCGTTTGGGCGCAGTTTGGCCCGCGGAAGCCCCGAGCACGGCGAGACCGACGTCATCACGACACCGGACACGGTTCTCGATCAGCGGCCCACGAACGTGGGCTTGCGCTTCTCCGCGAAGGCGCGCGCGGCGTTGCGGAAATCCTCGGTCTCGACGAACGCGTTGGCCGCCGCCTCGTCCTCCGGCGTGATCGGCAGCTTCCCGCGCAGATTACGGATCGCCGCCTTGTGGAAACGCGCGGAGAGCGGGCTGCCAGTGCTGATCCGCTCGGCGAGCGCCATCGCCTCCCGCTCCACGGCGTCGTCCGCCACCACGCGCGAGAGCAGGCCTTTCTCGTACGCCTCGCGGCCGGAGAAGATGCGCCCCTCGATCAGCAGCTCGGCGGCCACGCCGGTGCCGGCGAGTTCAATCAACGGATCGATCTCGGCGTACGGATACCAGATGCCGAGATTGCGCGCGGTGATGCCGAGGCGAATCCCCTCCCCGCCCACGCGGAAATCGCACATCGAGGCTATGCCGGCGCCGCCACCGATGCAGATCCCCTGCAACTGCGCCACCACGGGATGCTGGCACAGGCGAATGGACTGCATGCTCTCGTGCAGCACGCGCGCGTAGCCCTCCTCCTGCTCGCGCGAGCCGCGCTCGGCGGCGAAGGACTTGATGTCGGCGCCGGCGCTGAAATTGCCGCCCGCGCCGCGGACCACCACGCAGCGCAGGTCGGCATCCGCGGACAGCCCGCGCATCGCGTCCTTCAGCGCGTCCCACATCGGCAGGTTGAGCGCGTTGCGCACCTCCGGGCGGTTCAACGTGACCAGGCCGATCGGCCCGTCCCGGGAAACCTGGATATGCGAAATCATGCGGCGGTCACTCCGGTTTCGGCGCGGGCGGGCAGCGGCACGTCGTCCACGGTCGGGCGGCCGTTGACGTGACGCCAATGGTGCCAGAGCAGCCGCGCGGCGAGACCGCGCCAGGGCCGCCACTCGTCGGCGAGCGCGCGCAGGGCGGCGGGCGAGGGCCGCTCGGCCAGCCCCTTCAGCGCGGCGGCGGAAGCGGCGAGCGCGAGATCGCCGGCGGGGAACACGTCCGGCCGGCCGAGCGCGAACAGCAGGTAGATTTCGGCGGTCCAGCGGCCGAGACCGCGCACCGAGGCGATCACCGCGACCGCGGCCTCGTCGTCCATCGCGGCCAGCGCGGCCTGGTCGAGCCGGCCTTCGAGAAACGCGTTCGCCAGCGCCCTGGCGTGAAGAACTTTCGGCCGGGACAGGCCCGCGGCACGCAGCGCCTCGTCGCTCAGCGCCATCAGGCCGCGCGGCTCGGTAATCTCCGGCAGGGCGGCCAGCCGGCGCCAGATCGCCGCGGCGGCCTGGTTGCTGATCTGCTGGCCGACGATGGCCTGGAGCAGACCGGAAAACCCGGCCGGACGCACGCGCCACGGCAACGGCCCGGCATCGATTTCGATCCGGGCGAACTCGCGCTCGCGCGCGACCAGCTGGTCCAGCCCGGCGCGCATCTCGGGCGGCGGATGAGGAAAGTTCACCCGCTCCTTCTAAGCGCGCCGGGCCGATCTGTCAGCCGACCCGGGCGATGTGGCCGTTCTTGCGGTCGATGGTGAACTTGGCGATCACGGTCCCGTCCGGCGCGGCATAGGCGAATCCGACCGTGTCGGGGTTTTCGACCACGTCGGCGACCTTCCAGGCATGATTGCCGTGCCAGAGCAGAATGGCCTCGGCGATCTTCTGCGCGTCCGCCGCGGTCAGGTGGCGGTCGCCCTGCTTGTAGAACAGCGCGAACGTCCCGGGCGCGAACGGGGCGCGGTGCATGCCGCGCATCCGCATCATTTCGTGCATGCGGTGCATCATTCCGGGGCCGTGCATCATCCCGCCGGGCGCGGCCGGCATCGGCGGGTTCGGCGGCGTCTGCGGCTGGGCGGCGGCGAGTTGGATCATGCTGCCGGCCGCGGCCCCGGTGATGGCGGCGGCGGCGATGGCGGCGAGAATGGTTTTGCGCATTGCTCTTGCTCCTCGATGGCGGCGGTGACGCTATAGCCCGAGCATTGCGGTGCTGCTGCCCCACCGCGACGAAGTGCAACGGAGTGCAACGTCCCCTGCCGGAATCCTGGCGCCCCGCGTATGTTGCGCAGCATGGAGCTCAGTCCGCACGTTCTCGTGATCGACGACGATCGCGAAATTCGCGATCTGCTGGCTCGTTTCCTCGAACGGCACAATTTCCGCGTCACCGCCGCGCGCGACGGGCGCGAGGCGCGGCGTGCCTGGACCAACGGCCATTACCATCTGGTCGTGCTCGACCTCATGCTGCCCGGCGAGAGCGGCCTCGACGTGGCGCGCTGGCTGCGCGGCCAGTCGCAGGTGCCGATTGTCATGCTCACGGCGATGGGCGAGGAAACCGACCGGATCATCGGCCTCGAACTGGGCGCCGACGACTACGTGCCGAAGCCGTTCAATCCGCGCGAACTGCTGGCCAGAATCCGCGCCATCCTGCGCCGCGCCGGTGACCCGGACGCGGCGCGGACTGATCCGGCGACGCGCGTGCTGCGCTTCTCCGGCTGGACCTTGGAGCCGGCGCGGCGGCGGCTGCTCAATCCCGAGGGCGTGGAAGTTGCGCTAACCGGGGGCGAATACGATCTGCTGCTCGCCATGGTGGAACGCGCTAACCGGGTGCTGACCCGCGACATGCTGCTCGACCTGTTGCGCGGACGGCAGGCGGGGCCGTTCGACCGCGCGATCGACGTCGCCGTCAGCCGGTTGCGCCGCAAGATGGACGACGACGGGCGGAATGCCCAGCTTATCAAGACGGTGCGCGGCGGGGGATACGTGCTGGCGGCTCGCGTCGAGCGGCAGTGAGAAGGATCCGGTACTGGCCGCGCAGCCTCGCGGCCCGCACCGCGCTGGTGCTGCTGCTGAGCCTGGTGGTCGTGCAGGGCGCCGGCCTGACGATTCATGCGCTGGACCGCCGCGACGTCCAGCGGCTCGCGGAAATCCGCAACATCTCGGCGCGGGTGATGATGCTCTATCGGACCATCGTCATGGCCGCGCCGGCGCAGCGGGTGCGGGTGCTGCGCGAGCTTCGGCTGCCGCCCGGGCTTTCCGCCAAGCTCGCCAAGTCCGCGCCCGAGCAGATGATGCTGATGCCGCCGGGGCTGCAGCGGGTGTTCGACGCCAACCTGCTGCTGATGCCGATCCCGCCGACGATGGCGCCGACGGAAAGCGCGATGCTGGGCAGTCCGAGGCAGGGACGCGTGATCATCGGATTGCATCTGCCGGACGGACCCTGGCTGAACGCCACCGTGAAGGTGAGCCCGCTGCGGGCCTGGCTGTCGCCGAATTTCCTGCTCGCCTTCGTGCTGATGACCATCGCCGCCGCGGCCCTGACGGTCTGGGCGGTGCGCCGGCTGACCGCGCCGGTGGCTGCGCTCGCCGCCGCCGCCGAACAGCTCGGGCGGGACGTGAACGCCCCCGCGATGCCCGAGGACGGGCCGCTCGAGGTTGCCAAGGCCGCCGCGGCGTTCAATTTGATGGCCGCGCGCATCCGCCGCTTCGTTCAGGACCGCACCTTCATGCTGGCCGCGATCGGCCACGACCTGCGCACCCCGATCACCCGCCTCAAGCTGCGCACCGAGTTCCTCGAGGACGAGGAGTTGCGCCGCAAGATGCTCGCCGACCTAGACGAGCTGGAGGCGATGGTGGCCGCGACCCTGGCGTTCGGGCGCGAGGCGAACGCCAGCGAGCCGCTGACCTCGCTCGACCTCGCGGTGCTCGCCCGCACCGTGCTGGACGAGGCGACGGACGCGCGGCCCGACGTGGCGGAGCGGCTGCAATACGAGGGACCGGAACACCTGACCGTGCGGGCGCGGTCGCTCGCGGTGAAGCGGGCGATCGGCAACCTGGTCGCCAACGCGGTGAAATACGGCGGCAGCGCGCGCGTGCGCCTGCGTCCGCCCCAGGCGGGCATGGTGATCCTGGAGGTCGAGGACGACGGCCCGGGGATTCCGCCCGGCGAGATGGACCGGGTGTTCCAGCCGTTTCAGCGCATCGAGGGCAGCCGGAACCGCGAGACCGGCGGGGTCGGGCTCGGCCTGCCGATCGCCCGCAACATCATGCGTGCGCATGGCGGGGACGTGACCCTGGCCAACCGGCCGATGGGTGGCACGCGCGCCACGCTCTCGCTGCCGGCCTGAGCACCGGGCCCGGTGCGACGCGATCCAGCGACACGCGTTGGCGAAATCGTGGCCGATCGGTGGGACGCATCCGGGCTGGCGAGAAAGTCCCGGGGCACGCATGGGATCGGCCGGGGGACAATCCCGTGCAGTCGCCCCGCGCTCCGTCACGGGCGGCGAAGGAGGCTTCCATGAAACTGCTGGCCGCCCATCCGGGCGCGCTCATGTACACGCGCATCTTCCTGCGCCTGGAGCCGCTCGGCCTTGAACTGATCGCCGAGGCGGCGCGCCGCGCCGGGCACGAGGTAAAGATCATCGATCTGCAGGTGGAGGCCCACCGCGATTACTTCCGCATCCTCGACGCGTGGCGGCCCGACGCCGTTTGCTTCTCCGGCAACTACCTGGCGAACGTGCCGGAAATCGTCGATCTCGCGCGCGCGACCCGCGCCCGGCTGCCGGACTGCTTCATTTTCGTGGGCGGCCATTCCGCGTCGTTCGTGGCGCCGGACCTGCTGGCGCATGGCGACGGCGCGATCAACTGCGTGCTCAAGGGCGAGGGCGAGGCCGCAATCGGCGCGCTGCTGCTGGCGGCGCGCAGCGGCGGGCTGAACACGGTGCCCGGCGCGGTCACCGCCGAGGGCGAAGGACCACCGCCCCGCTTCGTGCAGAGCCTGGACGACATCCGCCCGGCGCGCGACCTGCTGCGGCATCGGCGCAAATATTTCATCGGCGTGCTCGATCCCTGCGCCTCGATCGAGTTCGCGCGCGGCTGTCCCTGGGACTGCACGTTCTGCAGCGCCTGGACCTTCTATGGCCGCAGCTACCGCACCGCGAGCCCCGAGGTGGTCGCCGAGGAGGTCGCGCGGCTGCGCGAGCCCGGCGTGTTCATCGTGGACGACGTCGCCTTCGTGCACGAGCGCCACGGCATGGAAATCGGCGAGGCGCTGCTGCGCCGCGGCGTGCGCAAACAGTACTACCTCGAAACCCGCGGCGACGTGCTGTTGCGCCACAAGGACGTGTTCCGCTTCTGGCGCAAGGTCGGGCTGGAATACATGTTCATCGGGCTGGAGGCGATCGACGACGAGGGGTTGAAGAAGTTCCGCAAGCGCGTCGCGCTCGACAAGAATTTCGAGGCGCTGGAATTCGCCCGTTCGCTCGGCATCTGCGTCGCCATCAACATCATCGCCGACCCCGATTGGGACCGCGAGCGGTTCGAAACGCTGCGTAACTGGTGCCTGGAAATTCCCGAGGTGGTGAACATCAGCGTCAACACGCCGTATCCGGGCACCGAAATCTGGCACCGCGAGCAGCGCCGGCTGATCAGCCGCGACTACCGGCTGTTCGATATTCAGCACACCGTGCTGCCGACCCGGCTGCCGCTGGCGGAATTCTACGAGGAGCTGGTGAAGACCCAGCAGGTGCTGAACCGCAAGCATCTGCGCTGGCACGCGCTGTACGCGAGCGCCGGGATGGCGGCCCGGCATCTGATCCGCGGACAGACCAATTTCCTGCGCATGGTCTGGAAGTTCAATTCCGTCTACAATCCGCAATTGCAACTCGCCGACCACGCGCAGCCGGTGCGCTACGAACTGCCGCTACCGCCGGCGCAAACCGGCGCCGCGCTCGATCGGCGCGCGCTCTACGTCCACCACCCCGCCGGCCGCCGCGCCCGCGCGATCGACGAATCCACCGAGCGCTTCGTCGACGAAACGCGGATGGGGGCGGGGTAATCGGGCGGGCGTCGCCGCCGATCGACCCTCGCCGGGTTGGCGCCGCCCCGTTCAGTCCGCCGCCTGCAACTGGGCCGCTTCCGGGGTTTCCTCGAGCGGATGCACCGCGCTCGCGATCTCCTCGAGGTCGGGGCCGGCGAGGGTTTCGTTCTGCAACAGCCGGCGCGCGCTCTGGCGCAGCAGATCGTCGTTCCTTGCGAGGATCGCCCGCGCCCGCGTGTAGGCCCCGTCCACCAGATCGCGCATCGCCTTGTCGATCGCCGACGCGGTTTCCTCGCCGAAATTGCGCGGCTGCCAGTCCATGCCCTCCGGCATCGCCATCACGCGCCGCTGCTGCGGCTCGTAGGCGACCTGCCCGAGCGTCGGGTCCATGCCGAAACGCGTCACCATGCCGCGGGCGATCTCGGTCGCGCGCGCCAAGTCGTCGGCGGCGCCGGTCGAAACCTCGCCGAACATCAGGCTCTCCGAGGCCCGCCCGCCGAGCAGCACGGTCATGCGATTGACCAGTTCCGAGCGGCTCATCAGGTAGCGGTCCTCGGTCGGGCGCTGCATCGTGTAGCCGAGCGCCGCCAATCCGTGCGGAATGATCGAGATCTTCTGCACCTTGTCCACGTTCGGCAGCGCCATGGCGACGAGCGCGTGGCCCACTTCGTGATGCGCCACGATCTCCCGCTCGTGCGGGTCCATCAGCCGGTTGCGCTTCTCCAGACCGGCGATGATGCGTTCGATCGCCTCGGTGAAGTCCCCGAGCGTCACCGCGTCGGCGTTGTGCCGCGTGGCCAGCAGCGCCGCCTCGTTCACCAGATTGGCGAGATCGGCGCCGCTGAAGCCGGGCGTGAGCGCGGCGATCTCCTCGACCGACACGCCGGGCGCGAGCCGGATGTTCTTGATGTGGATGCGCAGGATCTGCGCGCGGCCGTTGCGGTCGGGCCGGTCCACCAGCACCTGGCGATCGAACCGGCCGGCGCGCAGCAGCGCCGGGTCGAGCGTCTCCGGCCGGTTGGTCGCGCCCAGCAGCACCACGCCGATCGACGGGTCGAACCCGTCCAGTTCGGCGAGCAACTGATTGAGCGTCTGCTCCTTCTCGTCGTGGCCGCCGCCCGGAATGTTGCCGCCACGCGCGCGGCCGAGCGAATCCAGTTCGTCGATGAAGATGATCGCCGGCGCCGCCTTGCGCGCCTGCTCGAACAGGTCGCGCACCCGCGCCGCGCCGACGCCCACGAACATCTCCACGAACTCGGAGCCCGAAATCGAGAAGAACGGCACGCCGGCCTCGCCGGCCACCGCGCGGGCCAGCAGCGTCTTGCCGGTACCGGGCGGGCCGACCAGCAGAATGCCCTTGGGAATGTGCGCGCCGAGCCGGCCGTAGCGCTTCGGGTCCTTCAGGAATTCGACGATCTCGTTCAGCTCTTCCTTCGCTTCATCGACCCCGGCGACGTCCTTGAACGTGGTTTTCGTGTCGCTTTCGACATAGATGCGCGCGCGGCTCTTGCCGATCGACATCAGCCCGCCGCCCATCCCGCCCATGCCCCCCGCCATCGGCCGGATCAGCCACATCCAGAGGCCAATGAACACCAGTGCCGGCATGACCCAACTGAGCACGGTCGCGATCACGCCGGGCCCCGGCGAGCCGGAAAACCTGACATGCGCGGCGGTCAGCGCCTTCGCCAGGTCGGTGCTGACGCGGTTGGTGCTGAAGCGGTCGGGCTTGCCCTTGGGCACGTCCTTCAGCTTGCCGGTGATATGGTCGGAACCGACGACCAGATCGTCGACCTTGCCCTGGTTCAGCAGTTGCTCGAAATGGCTGTAAGGGATCGTGACGACCCCGCTGTTCGCCACGAACCAGTCCTGGATCCACAGGATCGCCAGGAAGGCGAGCAGGATGTACCAGAAATTGATTTGGTGCTCGCGCTTGATCTGCACGGGTCGCTCTCTCTCCCGGGTGCTGGCGTCGACATATAGCATGTCGGGCCGGTGAGCGGCGCTATCGAGTGCCGGCGCGGATTTGACCGGGAGGGAGCCCCGCCTTGCACGCCATGGTGCTTCGCCAGCCGCATCGCCCGCTGCAGGCGGCGGTGGTCGCGCGGCCGGAGCCGGGGCCGCGCCAGGTGCTGATCGAGGTCGCGGCCTGCGCCGTTTGCCGGACCGACCTGCACGTGGTCGACGGCGAGCTGCCGGATCCCAAGCTGCCGCTGGTTCCTGGCCACGAAATCGTCGGCCGGATCGTGGCCATGGGCGCCGAGGTCGAGCGGTTCGCCACGGGCGACCGGGTCGGCGTGCCCTGGCTCGGCTGGACCTGCGGGGAGTGCGCGTATTGCCGCTCCGGGCGGGAGAATCTTTGCCCCTACGCGCGCTTCACCGGCTACCAGATCGACGGCGGCTACGCCCAATACACCGTCGCGGACGAGCGCTACTGCTTCTCCATCCCGGCCGGCTACGCGGATGCCGCGGCGGCGCCGCTGCTTTGCGCCGGGCTGATCGGCTACCGCTCGCTGCGGATGGCCGGGGATGCGCGGCGGCTCGGCATCTACGGCTTCGGCGCGGCGGCGCACATCGTCGCGCAGGTGGCCCGCTATCAGGGCCGCGAGCTTTATGCGTTCACCCGCCCGGGCGACACGGCCGCGCAGGAGTTCGCGCGCCGGCTCACCGGCGGCTGGGTCGGCGGCTCCGACGAAACCCCGCCCGAGCCGCTCGACGCGGCGCTGATCTTCGCCCCGGTCGGCGCGCTCGTGCCCGCCGCGCTGCGCGCCACCGCGCCCGGCGGCGTGGTCGTGTGCGGCGGCATCCACATGAGCGACATCCCCAGCTTCCCCTATGAGTGGCTGTGGCGGGAGCGGACGATCCGCTCGGTCGCCAACCTGACCCGCCGCGACGCCGAGGAGTTCCTGGCGCTCGCCCCGACGATCCCGGTGGTGACCGAGACGCGCGAATACCCGCTCGGCCAGGCCAACGAGGCGCTTGCCACGCTGCGCGGCGGACGGCTGACCGGCGCGGCCGTGCTGGTGCCGCCCCGAGACGCCTAGGTCCACGTTACCGGGCCGATTTGCCGCCGCGCCCCGCTTGGAAATTCCCGGCATTGATCGCAGGATGCGGCTATCAGTCTGGGCGAGGGAAAGCAGCATGAGCGCAGCCGCGACGGCGGTCGTCCGTTACGACCGCAGCGCCGAGGATCTCGGCAACATCGTCGAGCTCGGCCACGTGAACGTCAGGGTGCCGGACCAGCGGCTGGCGACGCTGTTCTATATCAGCGGCCTCGGGTTGACACGCGATCCGTATTTGATGACCGGCATTACGAACATGTGGGCCAACGTGGGGCGCAGCCAGTTCCATCTGCCCACCGGCCGCCCGCAGGTGGTGCGCGGCCATACCGGGCTGGTGCTGCCCGACCGCGCGGCGCTGCTGCGGCGGTTGGCCGCGGTGCGCCAGGATCTCGAAGGCACCAGCTTCGACTTCCGCGAGCACGACGACTTTGTCGAGACCACCGGCCCATGGGGCAATCGCATCCGCTGCTACGAACCGAACCGGCGGTTCGGCCCGGTCACGCTCGGCATGCCGTATGTGGAACTCGATGTGCGGCTCGGCACGGCGCGGCGCATCGCCGCGTTCTACGACCAAATCCTGGACGGGTTGGCGGAGGCCGGCGAGGACAACGACGGCGCTTTCGCCCGCGTGATGGTCGGGCCCGACCAGCACCTGATCTATCGCGAAACGGATCGGGAGAGCGCACCCTATGACGGCGCGCATGTGCAGATCACCTTGGTCGACTTTTCCCGCCCGCATCGGCGGCTGCTGGAAAAGGGGCTGATCTCCGAGGAAAGCGACCAGCACCAGTATCGTTTCGAAGACATCTCCGACGTGGAGAGCGGGGAAATTCTGGCCAAGATGGAGCACGAGGTGCGCAGCATGCGCCATCCGCTGTACGCGCGCCCGCTGGTGAACCGCAACCCGGCGCAGACCAACCTGCGGTTCGCACCGGGCCACGAAACCTGGGCCTGGGCGATGCCGTATTCGGATTAGCAGCCGATGGCGGAGATGCCGGAACTCGCCGCGTCCAGGGAACTGGCGGAGATCCACAGCTACCACGCCCACGTCTATTACGACGCGGCGAGCCGGGCACGCGCCGAGCGGGTGCGCGGCTGGATCGCCGAGCGCTTCCTGGTGCGCCTCGGCGCCTGGCACGATCGGCCCGTCGGGCCGCATCCGCAGGGCATGTTCCAGGTGGCGTTCGCGCCGGACGTGTTCGCGGCGTTCGTGCCCTGGCTGATGCTCAACCGGCTGGGACTGACGGTGCTGGTGCATCCGAACACCGACAACGAGCGCGCCGACCATCTGGTCCATGCGCTCTGGATGGGCGCGGTACTGCCGCTGGATGCGACGATGTTGTCCGAATCGCTGCAAGCCGAAGGCCGCGCGCATTCCGCGGTCGAGCCAAATACAAGGCGTTAGCCCTCAGACTTGGAAACCGCGCCGGCGCACGCGGAGAGCGAGCCGGATACGAGGCAAGGCCGACGGATACCGGCGAGCGCCATGGCTCACCGCCGTCTCATTGTGCTGTTTAGCGCGACGCCGGATCGTGCGGTGAGACTGCGGATGCGACGCCAATGGCCCGCCCCCCGCTTCCGGCTTTCGCCGGGACAGGCTTCGCGGTGGTGATGATGATCGTCAGTCGGTCCGCTCGCCCGTCTGATTTTCGGGCGCGCCCCGGGCGCCTAAGCCGCGCGGGCCTGGGCGAATTCGCGGTCGAGCGCGGCCAAGGCCGGGGTGTGGGCGGCGATCAGCGCCGACGCGAGCGCGGCCTCGGACGGCACGAAGTAGCGGACATCAGAGGGCAGCCGCCGAGTGCGGCGGATCGCTGCGGCCCGCTCGGGATAGCGGGCCGCGTAGCGCTCGGCGGCGGCGACGAGGTCGACCCCGGCCTCCGCCGGGGCGGGTTCCGCCGGTGCTTCGCTCGGCCGCGCTTCGCTCGGCTCGGGCTCCGGCACGAGCGGCTCGGCCGTTGCCGGCGGCGCTGGCGCCGGCGGCGTCGCGAGCGGGCACCCCGCAAAATCTCCCGATTTTGCGGGGTGCCCCAGCGCCTCGGCCATCAGGGCCAAGGCGCAATGTTCGGCCCAGGCGGCGCGGTCGCGTGCCGCATGGTCCGCCTCCAGTTTCCGGCGCGCCTCCTGCATGCGCAGGACCAGCCTGAGCGCGCTGTTCGCCTGCCGCATCATGCTGATGGCCTGGGCACGGCATTTCGCCGCCCACTGCGGCGTCGTTGCGGGCTCCTGCGCAAGGCGGAGGCAATCCTTCCACTGCTCCGAGGCGGCGACGAACTGCGCGGCCATTTCGGCCTCGGCGGCATTGGCGGGAGCGAGTGCCGCGATGCGGGCGACGGCGGCGTGATCGCGCCGGACCAGATCGTCGGGGCTGTCGCCGAGGGGCGGCGGCAGGGTGAGGCGGAGCGTGCGGATCAGGTGGTGATAGGCGTCGGGCGGAAGCTGGAGGGCAACCCCCGGGTCAAGCCCGGGGGCGGGGGCACGGTCGGGGTGGTTTGGCGAAGCGCTGTCGAACATCGGCAGCTTATATAGTTAGTTCCTCTATCCGTCAACGGTTAGTATGTCTGGCGGTCCGAGGACGCGCAGTTTTTCGATCGGCTGCTTGCTCGGTTTCCGTCGAACCCGGCCCACACCGGTGGCTTGACGGGCGCCCGGCCAGCCGTCACGTGTGACGGTGAAGGCCGGAGGGTTCGATGACATCGGCGCGGCGAATGGCGCGGCACCGCATGGCGCGGCGACAGCAAGGAATGCGGGCGCTGCAGATTTGGGTGCCGGACACCCGCAGCGCGGCGTTTGCCGAGCAAGCCCGACGTGCCTGCGAAATCGTGAACGCCTCGCCCGACCAGCAGACGAGCTTGGACTGGTTGGAGCGAGTATCCGCTTTCGACGAGACCGATGGGGCGGGGTGACGTTGTTGCGATCGCCGACCGCAAGGGGGGTAATTACGCCGGGAAACCGCGACCGGCGGTGATCGTGCAGCCCGGCCACTTCGACAGGCTGGATTCGGTTCTGATCTGTCCGATAACCAGCACCGAGATTGCGCCAAATTTGCTGCTCTTGCCTTTACAGAGCAGTGATACTCTTCCGCTTGCGCGGCTGTCCTGGGTCGAGATCGAGAAGCTGACCGCGGTGCGCCGCAGCCCCTCGGTGAGCTGATCGGCCGAGTGTCCGATGCCGATCTGGCGACGCTTACGCAACGGCTGATCGTTCTCATTGGCGGGGCCTGAAGCGAAGCGCCTTCCGCCATTCCTTCCCCAACGGGTGATCTTCCGGCGAGGCACCGACAAAAGCTTATCTCGACAGATCGCGGCAACGGACCAATCGGCGGCATGCGCTTCGCTGTTCCGCCCTACGCGTGCTACGCGTGCGTTCACTTTATGAAACGCGCTTGGAACGCCCTCCGACCCTCATCGTATCGCTCTGGATTTGTGCGATATGGGGGTGGTACGTTGCGCGGACCGACCAGATAGTCGAACTCGATATGTGTTGTTTGGCGAGCCATGGAGCAGTCCTCCTAGAATTTTCTCTTCAGAAATGACCCTATCACGCGCCAACGTATCGAGCACACGCTGGACTTTTGGCCCGAGTGTGAAGAACAGAGCGTCCGGCAACTCCGGGATCTCGCTGACAAAATGCTCGTACAAATGCCTTTTCAACAAAGGTTGCTTGAGCATGTCAGGTGTGCCGGCATACCCCTCGCCGTTCACAAAGGTTGGATAGCGGATCAAAGATGTCGGATGGAGCATAGACGCCGCGGATGAGAACAGTTCCGCGGAATCATGGATTCCAAGCCAGTGCTGAACGCCCCAGTGATTGAGCTGCCTTACCACGTTCCCACGAAACAAATCACCGCTGAATGACCCGATTTCCTTCGCAGGCTTCAGTACATCCACCGGGAGTGCGCCACCTTTGAGGCGTATTCGTGCCTCACTGTTCGCATTCTCCATCTGGGTGGAACCCGGTGTGATCCCGACAAGGACCATTCGCGCATCACGATTAACGTACTCGAAGGGAGCATAGTAGACTTCGATCCTATCCGCTTTGTTTTCGTCGATTAACAGACGCGGGTCGCGAATCCGCGGCGCAGGCACTCCGCGAAGCACCGGTGCGAATTTCTCGATCAGGTTCATTGGAGTGGTCGCTCCGGGGAGGGCGGACGGAAAAGGAGACCCGAACCTCCGTGAAATCCGAACCTCCGTGAAAAAGTTATCGTTCTTCACGAAAGCGGCTAAACTAAATGGCTGGCCGGCACAAATCTGACACAGGCGTCGGCGACGGAGCAGTTACAGGCTTGATTTTGTTCAGGAATATCGCTTGCGTGTTGGCCTTGGCAAGGGAGAGGTCGTCAGTTCAGTTCAGTTCAGTCCTGACCAGCAGCACCACGCTGTTCCAGCGCGCCGCCGGACGGCGCGAACACTTCCACCGCCATCGACTTGACCAGCGCCAGCACGCGCCGGCCCGGCGCCAGTTGCAGACGCGCAACGGCGTCCGGCGTCACCCGCGCCAGCAGCGCGCTCGCGCCGCTCGCGACCTCGACGAGGCTGGCGTGACGGACCGGGTCGGTGGTGATCGCGCGCACGGTACCCTCGATGGTGTTGTGCACGCTGATGGCGCGCGGCGCGTCGGTGGCCAGGATGACCTCGCGCGCCGGCACCCGCACGCGCAGCTCGGACCCGACCGGCGCCGACACGAGCGGCACCCAGAGCGAGAGCCCGTCCGCGGCCAACAGGCTGAGCTGGTGCGGCGGGTCGTGGCTCGCCACCCGCGTGGTCAGGATCGCGCCGGCATCGTC
This sequence comes from uncultured Alphaproteobacteria bacterium, assembly GCA_963761015.1. GTDB lineage: Bacteria > Pseudomonadota > Alphaproteobacteria > Acetobacterales > Acetobacteraceae > CAVXFL01. The sequence continues at coordinate 495,178 of CAVXFL010000009.1, read as the reverse complement.
GCGTGCCGCGAACGGCAGGTCGCTGCGCGTCGCCAGTTCGTTCAGCGGGCCCGAGGCGATGCTGCGCCCGGCCTCGATCAGCACCAGGGTGTCGGCGAGCCGGGCCACCTCGTCCAGCGCGTGGGTGACGTAGAGGATCGGCAGCTTCAGCGTGGTCTTCAGCCGCAGCAGATAGGGCAGGATCTCGTCCTTGCGCGCCGCGTCCAGGCTGGCGAGCGGCTCGTCCATGACCAGCAGGCGCGGCTGCGCCAGCAGGGCACGCCCGATGGCGACGCGCTGGCGCTCGCCGCCGGAGAGCGTGTACGGCCGGCGCTGCAACAGGTGGCCGATGCCGAGCAGGTCGACGACGTCGCCAAGGGCAATGCAACGGGTCATGTCCGGGGTTGACCCGGCCATCTCGGCCGAGGCGCCCCGGGATTGCCGGGTCAAGCTCGGCAATGACGCCAGACCGAACGGCCGACCGGACCGTCCCCCCTCGGGAGCCCGTCCGGCGCCGCGCCCAGTACGCTCCGCCCGCCGCAGCCCATACGTCAGGTTGCGCAACACCGACATGTGCGGAAACAGGCGCGCGTCCTGGAACACGAGGCCGATATGCCGCCGTTCGGGCGGCACGAACGCGGCGCGGTCGGCGTCGGCCAGCACCAGTTCGTCCACGGCCACGCGCGACCAGGCCGGACGCAGCAGCCCGGCGACCACGGCGACCACGGTAGATTTGCCCGCGCCGGAGGGGCCGAACATGACCGTCGTGCCCGGGGTCGGGGCCTCGAAGGCGATGTCGAAGGCAAGGCCGGGATGCGTGTGGCGAAAAGCGACCCGAAGGCTCATCGCCGGGCGGGCGGGCGGCGGCCGATATAGGCCTGCAGGCGCCGCCCGAGCAGTTCGGAGGCGAACAGCCCGGCCAGCGCCAGCGCCACCGACACCAGCGACAGCCGCGCCGCCGCCGCCTCGCCCCCGGGCGATTGCAGCGCACTATAGATGGCGAGCGGCAGGGTTTGCGTCCGGCCAGGAATATTGGCGGCGAAGGTGATGACGGCGCCGAACTCACCGAGCGAGGCCGAGTAGCCGATGATCGCCCCCACCAGCACGCCGGGGGCCGCCAGCGGCAGCGTGATCGTAAAGAAGCGGTCGAGCGGCGTCGCCCCCAGGGTGCGCGCCGCCAGTTCGAGGCCGGGATCGACCGCCTCCAGCGCCAGCCGGATGGCGCGCACCATCAGCGGAAACGTCATCACCGCGCAGGCGAGGCTGGCGCCGGCGGTGGTGAACGCGAGCCGGATGCCGAACCAGTCGAACAGCCAGGCGCCGAGCGTGCCGCGCACGCCGAACACCAGCAGCAGCAGCCAGCCGACGACCACGGGCGGCAGCACCAGCGGCAGATGCACGATCGCGTCGAGCAGCCCGCGCCCCGGGAAGCGCCATCGCGCCAGCGCATAAGCGGCGATCAGCGCGAGCGGCAAGCCGCCGGCAACGCTCCAGCCGGCGACCGCCAAGGTCAACCGGACGGCCTGCCATTCCTCGGGCGATAGGATCGCGCGCTCCCGCTTCTAGGGTGGCGAGAAGCCGTAGCGGGCAAAGATCGCCCTCGCCGCAGGTCCCTCGATGAACGCGAGCAGCGCGCGCGCCGCTGCCGTGTCGCCCCCGCGGACCAGCGCGATCGGATAGCGGATCGGCGGATGGCTGTCGGACGGGAACACGCCGGCCACCCGCACCGAGCGGCTGATCCTGGCATCGGTGGCGTAGACGATGCCCGCCGCCGCCTCGCCGCGCTCCACCAGGAGCAAGGCGGCCCGCACGTCCTCGGCCGGCGCGAGCTTGGCCTCGACGGATTTCCACACCCCGAGCCGGGTCAGCGCCTGCCTGGCGTAGATCCCCGCCGGCACGTTCGACGGATCGCCGATCGCCAGCCGTCCGTGCGGGCCCAGAAGCCGCGCAAGGTCGAAGCCGGGGCCGATCGTCACGTTGGCCGGCTTCCCGGCCGGCACGATGAGAACGAGCTGGTTGTCGAGCAAATCCCGGCGGGTAGCGGGGAGGATCGCATCGTGCCTCGACAGATAGTCCATCCACTTCTCATCGGCCGAGGCGAAGATGTTCGCTGGCGCGCCCTGCTCGATCTGGCGCGCCAGCGTGGAACTGGCCGCGAACGACAGCACCGGGCTGGGATGACCTTGTTTCGCCCAGGCGGCCGCCACCGCCTTCATGGCGTCGGTCAGGCTCGCCGCGGCGAACACCGTCTGGGCGCGCGCGGGCACCCCCGCCAGCAGCAGCAACGCCGCGCCGGTGAGGAATGCGCGCAAGCCGCTACGGTTCGATCGGTTGCAACTCATGGCGCAACGCCTCCAGTTGGGCCGCGTCGGGCGCTCGCCCGTACACGACGGTGTAGAAATCGCGCGCCGCCGCGATCGGGTCGTCGCCGCGGAGCCACTCGACGCCGAGCAGCCGGTTGAGCGAGGGCGGATGGCCGATCCAGCCGAACGGCTCGCGCGGCATGACGAAGGCGTGGCGCTCGCGCACCGCGCGCAGGGCCCGCCATTGCGGCGAGCGCCCGACGACCTCGCGCATGACCGGCTCGGCGAAGATCAGCATGTCCGGATCGAGCGCGGCGATCTGCGCCAGGGTGGCATGGCGGAGATGGCCCTTGCCCGGCGGCGCCAGCACCTTCCAGTGCAGCACCTTGAATACCTCCGCGCCCAGCGCGCCGGGCGCAACGAGCGTCAGCCCGTCGGTGCTGCGCGCGTAGACCACCGTGCGCGGCGGCCCCGATGCGGCCCCGGCCTGCATGATCCGCTCGGCGAATTGCGCAAGCCGCTCCGCGCGCGCCGTCCGCCCGAGCGCGGCGCCGAGGCTGCGCAAGACCTCCGGCGTGCGGGCAAGCGCGCCGTCGAGCAGCAGGGTCGGAATGCCGGTTCGCGCTTGCACCTGCTCGTCGCGCCGCGCCCAGCGCGCGTCGGTATCGCCGTAATCGACGATCAGATCGGGCTTCTCCCGCGCGATGACGCTGGCGAGGGCCGGCGCCGCCGGCGCGGTCTGCGGCAGCCGCGCCACCTGCTCCGGCAGGAAGGCAGCCGCCGCGGGCGGGGGTTTGCTCGGCCAGCCGATCATCAGATCCGGCGCCAGCGCCTCCAGCAGCACGGCCGCCGGCTCCCCTGCCGGCAACACCCGCGCCACATGCGGCGGAATCGCCACGTGCGGCCGGTGGCGTCCACCAGCTCCGCGCTCCACGCCCCCGAGGGCAGAAGCGAGGGCAGAAGCAGGAGGAAAACCAACAGGGCGCGCATCGCGGCAACCATCGTTATGCTCGTTGAACTATAGCGCCGGACCGCGCCGAGGCAATCGCGGCCGATGGCCGCTCAGCTCCGCGCCGGCCTCGCGCGGCATCAGCAGCGACGCCGGCGCGGCGAGCAGGGAGAAGAACGACACCACCAGGAAGGCCAGCGAGAAATCGTGAGGTGTCGGCGTGGCGTGGCCGTTCATGGCGGAGGTGAATTCCAGGCTTGCGGCGCCGACCGCGATGCCGATGGTCAGAAAGAGCTGCTGAAAGGTGGAATAGAAGCTGGTCGCCGCGCTCATCCGCTCGCGCGGGATGTCGGCGTAGGCGAGCGCGTTGTACGCCGTGAACTGCAGCGAGCGGAAGAAGCCGCCGAGCAGCAGGATGGCGTAGATGCCGCCGAGCGGCCAAGTCGGGCGGAAGGCGGCGCAGGCGGCGAGCAACGCCGCCGAGATCACCGCGTTCCACAACAAGGTCGGCCGGAAACCGGCTATCCTCAGCGCCCATTGCGTCGCCGGTTTCATCAACAGCGCCCCGGCCGCGCTCGCGAACGTGATCAGCCCGCTCTCCGCCGCCGAGTTGCCGAAGCCGAGTTGCAGCATCATCGGCAGCAGGAACGGAATGGCGCCGATGCCGATGCGAAACAGCGAGCCGGCGAACACGGATACCCCGAATGTCGGGATGCGCAGCAAGGAGAGCTCCAGCACCGGATGCCGCCGACGCCGCGCGTGCAGGTAGTAGCCGACGCCGCACGCGCCGCCGACGCCGATCAGCGCGGCGCTCGCCACGGCCGGAACGGCGCCCCGCCCGGCGGTCTCGAGGCCGAACATCAGGCCGGCGAGGCAGACCCCGCTCAGCGCCAGCCCCACCCCGTCGAAGCGGCTCGGCTTCGGCTCGCGCACGTCGTTGATGAACAGGCTCACCAGCACCACGCCGAGCACGCCGATCGGCACGTTGATGTCGAAGATCCAGCGCCAGGACCAGTACGTCGTGATGAAGCCGCCGACCGGCGGGCCGAGCACCGGGCCGATCAGGGCCGGCATGGTGAGCCAAGCCATCGCCGCGACGATGTCCGATTTCTGCACCGAGCGCAGCAGCAGCAAGCGGCCGACCGGCAGCATCATCGCGCCGCCCATGCCCTGCAGGATGCGGGCACCGACGAGGAAACCCAGGCTCGTGGCGCGGCCGCACAGCACGGAGCCGATGGTGAACACGACGATGGCGATGCGGAACACGGTGCGCGAGCCGAACCGGTCGGCCATCCAGCCGCTGGCCGGAACGAACACCGCGAGGCTGAGCAGATAGGAGGTCAACGCCAGGTTCATGCGCACCGGATCGGCGCCGAACGCCTTGGCCATGACCGGCAGCGCGGTCGCGACCACCGTCGAATCGAGGTTCTGCATGAGCAGCGCGCAGGCGACGATCAGCGCGGTGGCGCGCATCCGGGAGGGTCCCAGCGGCGTCTCTGTTTCGGGTGGGGGCGCGATCAGGGGCCGTTCTGGCATGCCGCCAACATCGTCCGGCACGGGCGCGCTTGAAAGCGGGAGCGCAACCGGCGCCGGACAGGGGCGCTATGATGGACGAGGCGGGCCGGCTGGCCGGGAGTTCGGGATGAAAGCGGTGATCGGGCTGATATCGTTCGTGATTCTCGCCACGGTGGCGTACGCCGCGCTGGCGCAGAACGCCGGCGGCGACACCTGGTCACGCGCTCCGGCCGTCTCCGGCATGTCGCAGCCCGCGGCCAGCGGTTTCGACGTGGTCCGCCAGCAGCACGGCTACCCGGGCGATCTCTCCGTCCACGGCCGCGGCGCTTGGACCGAACGCGGCGAGACCAAGCCGGGAACCACCGTCTATTCGGCCGAGCAATACGGGGCCGCCCCGGTCGGCATCACGCCCCCCGTGCCGGCCCCCACCGTGGGCGCAACCGGCGGACGGGTGCCCCATGCCCGCTAAGCCCTCGGCCGGCTTGTGGACGGTCACCTGGACGGTATTGCTGCCCGGCAAGTCGAATCGGGGCCGCGGAGGTCTGCCGGTCGGCGATTGTGGCGGCGGCGCACATTGCGAAGGACTAAATCCGGCAAGGGCCTAGCGGCGGTTCCGGCCGGGTGCTATCGAGTTCCGGGCGACGATTCTTCCGCCGATTTGCGGGAACACGGCAACTGTCGCCGGCACGGGGTGGTTTGCAGCCCCGGAACTGGCCCTTCGGGAAGCGGCAGGCCCGGATCGTCTCGTGATGTAACTCCCGAAATAACGCCACTCCGGAACGGAGCCCATGTCCGATCCCGCGAAACCATCGAAGCCCGATACCGACGCGCCGTCCAGCGAGGAAGCCCGCATGCGCCACGCGCTCGGCCTGCGCGAGGACGGCACGTACAACCGGCCGCCGCAGCGGCGCGATCACGAGGGGCGCGGCCGGCGCTTCGTCAAGGAGGGCGAGGTCCCGGTCGTCATGCTCAACGGCGCGCGCGACGCCGCCGCATCGGCTCCGCTGCCGAGCAACCGGGTTGTCGCCGCCGAGGGTGCGCTGCGCACGGAGCGCGTCGCGCACGAACGCGCCGAGCACGCGCTGCGCGAGGCGCAAGCCGGCATCGAACGGCTGGAGACCAAGCTCGCGCACGCCGAAATGGCGCATGCCGAGGCGCTCGCGGCCGAGCGCCGGGCGCGCGAGGCCGCCGAGCAGACACTGGCCGAAGCGCTGGCGGAGCGGGAAGCGCTCGAAACCAGGTTGGCCGGGCTGGAGCAGCGGTTGCATGCGGCGGAAGCCGAACCCCGGCGCGGCCGAACGCCCGGCACGAGCCCGACCCGGCGCGTGGCAAGGCAGACCGCCGAACAGGAGCCCGAACCCGTGAAATGGTGGCTGCCATCGTACCGAGCCAAGACGGCAAAGCGATAATCGAGCGTGATGGTAATGCTTGAAGCGGCGGAATAGCTGTTCGGTATTGTGAATGGACGAGTAGCTTCAGGATCAGGACTTCTTTCGTTCGATCGGCGAGCCTGTCGCAAAGCTGCTGGCGCTGGCCGCCATCCCCGGGGTTTCCGACGCACCGCGCCCGCTGCTAGAAGCGGCGGCATTCCGACAATTCGCATCAGGACCGAGCGGCCATGGCCGGGCATTCGCAATTCAAGAACATCATGCACCGCAAGGGCGTGCAGGACGCGCGTCGCGCCCGCCAGTTCGGCAAGGTGATCCGCGAAATCACCGTCGCCGCCCGCACCGGCCTGCCCGATCCCGGCTCCAACCCCCGCCTGCGCGCCGCCATCGCCGCCGCGCGCGAGGTCAACATGCCGCGCGACACGATCGAGCGCGCCATCAAGAAGGCGACCGGCGCCGGCGCCGGCGACGAGTATCAGGAGGTGCGCTACGAGGGCTACGGCCCGGCCGGTGTCGCCATCATCGTCGAGGGGCTCACGGACAACCGCAACCGCACCGCCTCGGACATGCGCTCCATCTTCTCCAAGCACGGCGGCGCGCTCGGCGAGACCAACTCGGTCGCCTTCCTGTTCAACCGACTCGGCGTGATCCGCTATCCGGCTTCCGCCGCCAGCGCCGACGACATGCTGGAGGCGGCGATCGAGGCGGGAGCGGACAACGTGCAAAGCGATGCGGAGGGGCACGAGATCACCACCTCGGTCGAGGGTTTCTTCGCTGCGCGCGATGCGCTGGAAGGCCGCCTCGGCCCACCGGAATCGGCGAAGCTCGATTGGCGGCCGACCACCACCGTGACCTTGGACGAGGAGAAGGCCGTCGGCGTGCTGAAGCTGATCGACGCCTTGGACGAGAGCGACGACGTGCAGAACGTCACCGCCAATTTCGATATTCCCGATGCAGTGATGGAGAGGCTGTCGGCGTGATCGCCGCGTGTGCGGCCGGCCGTCCGACGTCGCGCCGCCGTATCGAACGCGCGCGCTCGAAGCCGGGGGTCAAGCTCACCCGATCGAGCCGCTCCTGAATGCCGCACCCGCCATGGTCAGGGTGATCGGGGTCGATCCCGGCCTGCGCTTCACCGGCTGGGGCGTGATCGCGGCCGAGGGCAACCGGCTCCGCCACGTCGCCGACGGCGTGATCGCCATCGATGCCGATGCGGGAGTGCCGGAACGGCTGCGGGCGCTGCATCAGGCGCTTTCGGCCCTGCTTGCCGAGCACCGGCCGGACGAGGCGGCCGTGGAGGAAACCTACGTGAACCGCAACGGCACCGCCACCTTGCGGCTCGGCTACGCCCGCGGGGTGGCGCTGCTCGCCCCGGCGCTCGCGGGCATTCCGGTGCTGGAATATGCCGCCACGGCGGTGAAGCGCGCCGTGGTCGGCACCGGGCGGGCGGAGAAGCGGCAGGTACAGATGATGGTGCGCCATCTGCTCCCCGGCGCCACGATCAGCCGCGCCGACGCCGCCGACGCGCTGGCCGTAGCGATCTGCCACGTGCATCATCGCGCGAGCCGTTCCGTCTGGGCCGCCGGGACGCGTACGGCATGATGGTCGGCGCAGCGGGACATCGCCGATGATCGCCAAGCTGACCGGGCGGATCGACACCCTCGAGGCCGACCGGTGCGTGCTCGATGTCGGCGGCGTCGGCTATCTCGTGCAGGCCTCCACGCGCACGCTCGCCGCGCTGCCGCGCCCGCCGGCGCTGGCGCAGGTGCTGGTGGAAACCCAGGTACGCGAGGACGCGATCCTGCTCTTCGGCTTCGCCGACACCGCCGAGCGCGACTGGTTTCGCCTGCTGACCACGGTGCAGGGCGTGGGCGCCAGGGTGGCGCTCGGCGTGCTCTCCACATTATCCCCGAACGACCTCGCCGGCGCCATCGCGGCGGGCGACCGCGCCGCGCTCACGCGCGCCCCCGGTGTCGGCGCGCGGCTCGCCGTGCGGTTGCTGACCGAGCTGCGCGAGCGGACGACCGGAATGCCGAGCGGTTCGACCTTCCCCGCCGCCCTGCCGCCCGCGACCGGCCCGGAGGCCGATGCGCTCTCCGCCCTGCTCAATCTCGGCTACCGCCGGCCGGAGGCGCAGGGCGCGCTGGCGCGGGTGATGCGGCGCCTCGGGCCCGAGGCGAAGCTGGATGCGCTGATCCGCGATAGCCTGAAGGAGCTGGCGCAATGAGCGCCCCGGCCGGCGAGCAGGAGCGCGCCGTCTCGCCGCTGCGCGCCGAGGAGGACGCGGCGGAAGCCAGCCTCCGCCCGCAATTCCTCGCCGAGTTCATCGGCCAGCAGCCGATCCGCGCCAATCTGCGCGTGTTTATCCAGGCGGCGCGCGCGCGCGCCGAGGCGTTGGATCACGTGCTGCTGCACGGCCCGCCCGGCCTCGGCAAGACCACGCTCGCCCAGATCGTCGCGCGCGAGTTGGGCGTGGGTTTCCGCGCGACGTCGGGCCCGGTGATCCAGCGCGCCGGCGACCTCGCCGCGATCCTTACCAATCTTCAGCCGCGAGACGTGCTGTTCATCGACGAGATCCATCGCCTGCAGCCCGCCATCGAGGAGGTGCTGTATCCGGCGATGGAGGATTTTCAGCTCGACCTGATCATCGGCGAGGGGCCGGCGGCCCGCAGCGTACGCATCGACCTGCCGCCGTTCACCCTGATCGGCGCCACCACCCGCGCCGGGCTGCTGGCCACGCCCTTGCGCGACCGCTTCGGCATCCCGCTGCGCCTGACATTCTATACGGCCGCCGAACTGGAGCTGATCGTGACGCGCGGGGCGGAGAAGCTCGGCTTCGCGCTCGACCCCGAGGGCGCCGCCGAGATTGCCCGCCGCTCGCGCGGCACGCCGCGGGTCGCCGGCCGGCTGTTGCGCCGGGTGCGGGATTTCGCCTCGGTCGAGGGCGACGGGCAAGTCGACCGGCGGATCGCCGACGCCGCGCTGCAGCGGCTGGAGGTGGACCGGCTCGGCCTCGACGCCATGGACCGCCGCTATCTCACCCGCATCGCCGAGCACCATGCCGGCGGGCCCGTCGGCGTGGAGACGCTGGCGGCGGCGCTGGCCGAGGCGCGCGATACGTTGGAGGACGTGGTCGAGCCGTATCTGATCCAGGAAGGCTTGGTGCTGCGCACGAGTCGCGGCCGGATGCTCGGCGAGCTGGGCTGGCGCCATCTCGGCCTGAAGCCGCCGCCGAGGCCGGCCGCGCAGCTCGATCTCCTGCGGGATGCGGATGAATGAGCGGTATACTTCCGTCCAGCATCCGGGATGGCCGGCACTATTACCGTTTGCGGGTCTATTTCGAGGACACCGATGCCGCGGGCATCGTCTACCACGCCAATTATCTCGGCTTCGCGGAGCGCGCGCGGACCGAAGCCTTGCGCGACCTCGGCGTCCCGCATGCGGAATTGGTGCGGGGATTTGGTCTGATCTTTGTGGTGCGGCGCGCAAAACTGGACTATCTGCGACCGGCCCGGCTGGACGACGAACTGGTGGTGGCGACCGAGGGAGTCGCGATCGCCGGCGCGTCGATCACCCTGCGCCAGACTTTTCTGCGCGAAGGCGAGACGGAACCGCTGGCGGCCGTGGAACTGCTGCTGGCCACGGTCAGAACGGGCGATCAGCGTCCGGCGCGGCTGCCGGCGCGCTGGCGCGAGGCATTTGGACGGCTGGCCGGCTCGGCGAGCACCGCCGGCAACGGATGACGCGGTTCGGCTGACCTGAGCGGCACCGCGCGGAGGGGGAGTAGTGGAGCGGGCAGTGCAAGCGGCCAATCTGGCCGGCGCGGGCGGCGACCTCACGGTATGGGCGCTGTTCCTGCAGGCCGACATCGTCGTGAAACTGGTCATGCTGCTGCTGATCGCGGCGAGCATCTGGGTCTGGGCGATCGTGTTCGAGAAATGGACCACCTTGCGCCGGGCGAACCGCGAGGCGGACGGGTTCGAGGACCGGTTCTGGTCCGGCGGCAGCCTCGACGAGCTGTACGAACAGGAAGGCGCCAAGCCGAAAAGCCCGATCGCCGCCGTGTTCGGCGCGGCGATGGGCGAGTGGCGGCGCACCTCGCGCGTCGCCGGCGCCGACGTCACCCGCACCGCCGTGCGCGAGCGGGTGGAGCGGGCCATGACCATCACGATTCAGCGCGAGATGGAGCGGCTGGAGCGCTGGATGAGCTTTCTCGCCTCGGTCGGCTCGACGGCGCCGTTCGTCGGACTGTTCGGCACGGTCTGGGGCATCATGCACAGCTTCTCGGCCATCGCGCGCATGCACAACACGAACCTGTCGGTGGTGGCGCCCGGCATCGCCGAGGCGCTGTTCGCGACCGCGATCGGCCTGGTGGCGGCGATCCCGGCGGTGCTGGCCTACAACAAGATCAGCACCGACCTGGCGCGCTATGCCTCGCGGCTGGAGGCGTTCGGCGCCGAGTTCGGCGCCATCCTCTCGCGCCAGTCCGAGGAGCGCGCCTGAGCGATGGCCGGCGCACTGAACGGCACCGGCCGGGGCGGACGCGGCCGCTATCGGCCGCTCTCCGAGATCAACGTCACGCCGATGGTCGACGTGATGCTGGTCCTGCTGATCATCTTCATGGTCACCGCGCCGCTGATGACCTCCGGCGTGGATGTCGATCTGCCGAAGACCGACGCCAAGCCGCTGAACCAGGACGCCGAGCCGATCACCGTGACGATAAACGCCAAGGGCCAGATCTATCTCGGCGATTCCGAGGTGGTACTGCCGGAACTGGTCGCGAAGCTCAGGGCGATGGCGCGGAGCAACGCCGAGCGGCGGATTTTCGTGCGCGGGGACAAGGCGATCAACTACGGGCTGGTGGTGCAGGTCATGGGCACGATCACCGAGGGGGGGTTCACGAAGGTAGCACTCCTGGCCGAACAGCCGACGCCGGTTCCGGCCGCCGCGCCGCGCCGCCCGCCATTGGCGCGCCCGCCAACAAGCCGCCTGCCCGGTCCGGCGCCGCCGCGCGACCGACGCCGACGCACCGCTCGGTTCGCGGCTGATCCCCTGCCCGCCTTGCGCGACGGCCGCGCCACGAGACCCGACGCATGAACCGGCGCCTCAGCCCGGAACTCAAGCGGGGCGCCGTCGCCTCGGCGGTCCTGCACGCCTGGCTGCTGCTCGCGGCGATCCTGGTGTTTCCGTTCCGGCCCCCGGCGGAATTGCCGTCCGATACGGCGATCAGCATGGAGTTCGAGGGTCCGGCGAAGCCGATGCAGAAAGCCGCGGCCATGGGGTTGGTCCCGGCCCCGGCGCAGGCGCCGGAGAAGATCGAGGAGGCGCCGGTTCCCGAGCCGCCGAAGCCGCAACCGATCGAGCCGCCGCCCCCGCCGCCCCCGCCGCCGCCCCCACCGGAGCCGCCGGCGGCCGCCCCGGCGCCCAAGCCGCCCATTCCGATGCCGCCACCGCCGCCGCCCTCGCCGAAACCGCTGGCGATCGTGCCGCCCAAGCCGCCGCCGCCGGCGCCACCCACGCCGCCCAAGCAAATGCCGCCGCTGCCCATCCCGCCGCGGCCGATGCCGCCGCCGCCCGAACCCAAGCCGGCGCCCAAGAGCACCAGGACGCAGCCGCATCCGACCCGCAACCTGGCGGCCGAGAGTAAGACGCTGGAGGCGACGTTGGAGAAGCTGCGGGCGCTGCAGAAGCAGACGCATCCGCCGCGCGCGCGCGCCAATCCACGATCCGGCGGCGCGCCCTCGGGCGGCGGCAGTCCACGCGGCAGCGACACCAACGCGCTCACCGCCGACCAGCGCGCGGCGATCGGCGATTTCGTGCGCCGCTGCTGGACCTACGACATCGGCGCGAAGGGCGTGGAGCAGTTCCGGGTGCGCCTGCAGGTGGACACCGACGAGAACGGCACCGCGCGCATCGCCAAGGTGATCGGCTCGGATGTCGGGCGCATGAACGCCGATCCGCTGTTCCGCGCCTTCGCCGAGCGCGCGGTGCGCGCCGTGCTCGACCCGCAATGCGCCAACCTGCCGCTGCCGCGGCCCATGCTCGGCCAGCGCCGCACGCTCGATTTCCGGTTCAGTCCGTGATGCAGAAGAGAGGATTGCGATGCGCAAGCACGGAGACAACGACGTGAACGGGGACCACGCGGCCGCGTCGGAATCGCGTCACGCCGGCGAAAGCGGGCATCCAGGAACACAGGACAGGACGGTGTTCGTGGATTCCCGCTGGCGCGGGAATGACGACTTCCTTGCCGGTAGCTTCCTTGGCGGCATAAGCCGTCGCGGACTGCTCGGCGCCTCGGCCGCGCTTACGCTCGCGCCGCTCGCGGCACGGGCGCAGCCGGAGACCGCGCAGCCGGCGGCGGGAAGCGCGGTGATCGACGTGAACCGCGCGCGCGCCGCGCCGATCCCGATCGCGCTGCTGGATCTCGGGGGCGGCGAACTGGGCCGGCAGATCACCGCCGTCGTGACCAGCGATCTCGCCAATTGCGGCCTGTTCCGCCCGGTCTCCGGCGTCGGCGCCGCGACCCCTTCCGGCGGCGAAACGCCGGATTTCCAGATCTGGAAGGCGATGGGGGCGCAAGCGCTGATGACCGGCCATGTGGAAGGCGGCGGCGCCAACGTGCGCGTCGACTTCCGGCTCTGGGACGTGTTGCCGCAGCAGCAGCTCCAGGGCACGGCCTACACCACCAACGCCGCCAACTGGCGGCGCATCGCGCACATGATCGCCGATGTCATTTACGAGCGGTTGCTTGGGGAGAAGGGCTATTTCGACACCCGAATCTGTTACGTGGCCGGAACCGGGCCGCGCGGGCGGCAAACCAAGCGGCTGGCCATCATGGATCAGGATGGCGCCAACAACCGCTACCTGACTGACGGCGCCTGGATGGTGCTGACGCCGCGCTTCCATCCGACGCGCGACGAAGTTGCGTTCATGAGCTACGCCAACAACCGCCCGCGCGTTTACATCCTGAACCTCGCGTCGGGGCGGCAACGTCTGCTCGGCGCGTGGGAGGGCATGAGCTTCGCCCCGCGCTTCAGCCCGGACGGATCGCACGTGGTCCTGTCGGCGACCCACGGCGGGACGACGAACATCTACCGCGTCGATCTGGGCGGCGGCGCGCCGGTCCAGCTCACCGATTCCGGCGCGATCGACACGAGCCCGTGCTATAGTCCCGACGGCGGGCAGATCGTGTTCAATTCCGACCGCGGCGGCGATCAGCAACTTTACGTGATGAGCGCGGACGGCTCGGGCGTGCGGCGCATCAGCTTCGGCTCCGGCCGCTACGCGACGCCGGTATGGTCGCCGCGGGGCGATCTGATCGCCTTCACACGCATGGGTGGTGGCAATTTCGGCATCGGCGTCATGCACCCGGACGGCAGCGGCGAGCGCATCCTGACCGAGGCCTTCTCGGTCGAGGGGCCGACGTTCTGCCCGAACGGTCGCGTGATGATGTTCTGGCGCTCGACCCGGGCGCACGATTCCCGCGGCAGCGGCTATTCGGCGCGGCTGGCCAGCATCGACATCACCGGCTTCAACGAGCGCCCGGTGTCGACGCCGACCAACGCGTCCGATCCCTCCTGGTCGCCGCTCGGTGCCTGAAGTCCGGCGGAAAATCCCAGGAAATCGCGCAAGCACGGCTTGACCGCGCGGCCGGCGCCGCATTATGCGCGGCGGGCCATGCCGCGGACGGCGGGAATTCGCCGCCGCCGGCGGCGCGCGCGGCTCGGTCGGCATCAGATCCGGGAACCCATGACATGAACGCAAAGACGTTTGGCGCCCTCGCGACACTTGCGCTGCTGACGGCCTGCGCCGAGCCGCACCCCGCGCTGATCGGCGGCAGCACCGGCACGGGCGGTGTCGCGCCGGTCGCCGGCGGTCCGGCGCCTGGTACCGAGGAGGATTCTGGTCGCCAATGTGGGCGATCGGGTGTTCTTCGCGTTCGACAGGTCGAATCTGCACCCGGACGCGCAGACGACGCTCGACCGGCAGGCTGAATGGCTGCAGCGCTTCCCGGCGGTGAACGTGCAGATCGCCGGCAACTGCGACGACCGCGGCACCGAGGAATACAACCTCGCCCTCGGTTCGCGTCGCGCCAACGCTGCGCGGGACTACGTCGTCGCCCACGGCATCAGCCCGTCGCGGATCACCACGATCAGCTACGGCAAGGACCGGCCGGTGGCGCTCGGCGATAACCCGCAGGCCTGGGCCCAGAACCGCAACGCGATCACCTCGGTGCGCTGAGCGGACTCGCCGATCGAACCAAGCGAGGTCGCGCAGACGGAGTGCGTCGCGCAGACACGGAGGCAGCGCATGCGACGGGTAGTCACCGGGATGCGTTTCGCGGCGGCCCTCGCCGTCGCGGGTTGCCTCGTGCTTGCCCGACCTGCCTCGGCGCAGGTCGAAAGCCGCGAAGGCATTGCGCTGCAGAATCAAATTTTCGAACTGCGGCACGAGCTGGACTCGCTCCGCGGACAGCTCGAGAGCGGCGGCGGCTCCAATCTCGGCAATCGGTATCCCGCCGCCCCACCCGAGGCCGCCGCGCAGCTGCCGGGCGACTTGACGGCGCGGCTGCTGACCCGCGTGGCGGCGCTCGAGGACCAGGTGCGCACCCTGACCGGCCGGGTGGACGAGCTGGCCAACCAAGCGAAGCGCCAGGACGAGACGCTGACCAAGCAGATCGGCGATCTGAACTTCCGGCTACAAACCCTGGAGGGCGGCGGGTCCCATGCGGCCCCGCCGAGCCGACGGTCGGAGGCGACGCGAACGGAACAGCCCGCGGCGACGCCGCGAACCGCCGAGCGGCGCAGCCGGCCGCCGAGCACGCTGGGCGCGATGCCGCTGGTTCCACCCTTGCAGCGGGCACCCTATGCGACCGGCTCGCCGCGCTATCCCGCCGAGGCGGCCAACGGCGCGTTGCCGCTGCTGCCGCCGGCCGAACCGGCCGAGCAGTCCCCGGACGTGATGGCGCCCGCTGCCGGCGGCGCGTTGCCGCTGCTGCCACCCGCCTCGTCACCGGAGACCAGCCGCGCGGCAACACCCCCGCGCGCGGCGGCGACGATGCTGCGCGAGGTTCGGGCGGCGCTCGGCCGGCGCGATTACGCCGCCGCCGAGACCGCTGCCAGGGACGTGCTGAGCGGCGGCACGAAGCGTCATGCCGCCGAAGCGCACTATCTGCTGGCGCGGGCGCTTTCGGGCCAGCGCAACTACGCGCGGGCGGCGGTATCGTACGACGAAGCCTACAAAAGCTCGCCAACCGGGCCGTTCGCCGAGCCGGCACTGCTCGGCATGGCGTCCTCGCTCGCCAATCTCCACGCCAAGCCGGCCGCCTGCGCCGCGCTCGATAAGCTCAAGACCGAGTTTCTCACCCAGCGGGCGTCCATCCGCGAGGCCGCCACGGCACTGCGCAGACGCGAGGGGTGCAGTCCGTAGCCGAGCCTTCCGCCGCTCGCCCGGTCGAGCTGGGCCAATTCGCCGCGCTGATGGCCCCGCTCGGGCCGTTCGGGGCGGCGCCGCGCCTCGCCGTCGCGGCTTCGGGCGGGGCCGACAGCACGGCGCTTGCCCTGCTGAGCGCGCGCTGGGCCGCCGATCGCGGCGGTTCGGTATTGGCGCTGGTCGTCGATCACCGGCTGCGCCCGGAATCCGGCCGGGAGGCGACCCTGACCGTGCGGCGTCTCGCGGAGCGCGGCATCTCCGGCCGGCTGCTGGCGCTCGATGACCTGCGGTGCGGCACCGCGCTGGCGGAGCGGGCGCGCGAGGCGCGCTATGCGGCGTTGATCGGCGCGTGCCGGAACGCCGGAATCGTCCATCTGCTGCTCGGGCATCACGCGGCCGATCAGGCCGAGACCGTGGCGATGCGCCGGCTCGCGGGCAGCGGCGAGGCCGGGCTCGCCGGCATGGCAGCCCTCCGCGACCTCGCCGACATTCGGCTGATCCGTCCCTTGCTGGGCATTCCGCCGGCGCGGTTGCGCGCCACGGTGCGCGCCGCGGGTATGTCCTGGATCGAGGACCCCTCCAATCGCGACCCGGCGGCGCTCCGGGCGCGGCTACGCGCCGATCGCAACGATCCCGGCGGCGACGGCGCGACCACGGCCCTCCTGATCGCCGCCGCCGCGGCGCACGGCCGATCGCGCGCCGACCAGGAGCGCGCCGTTGCGGCGATCCTGGCCGAGCGGGCCGCGATTTACCCGGAAGGGTTCGCCGTGTTGGCGCCCGGGCCCATCGCGACTCCGGCGCTCGCCGTGCTCTTGCAAGCGATTTCGGGCGGCAAGTATGCGCCGCCGCCGCGCCGGGTCGCGCCGCTGGCCGCCGATCCTCGCCCGGCGACGCTCGGCGGGGCGCGGCTTCTGCCCGCCGGCCGCATCGGTCCGGGGCTGCTCGTGGTGCGCGAGGAAGACGCCCAGTCGCCGCCGATACCGGCGCGGCCGGGCGCGCGGTGGGATGGCCGCTTCCGCCTCGGGCTGGGCGCCACGCCGCCGCCCGAGGCGATGCTGGGCGCGCTCGGCGCCGAGGCCGCCCGCCTGCGGGAGCGATCGCCCCTGCCCTCCGCGGTATTGCGCACCCTGGCCGCGCTCCGGGTAGGCGAAAACCTGTTCGCCGTTCCCCATCTCCGCTATCCGGACGCGGCCACCTGCCGCGCGCTACCATTGAGCTTCTGCCCGCGCCGACCGGCGGCCGGTGCTCCCTGGTTCGCCGCCGCCGACCTCGCCGCCGCCGACCCCGCCGCCTCCGCGTGATTGGGGATGTGAAAGGGTCGCGCGGCTCCTATGTTATGGGCCCCGTGTCCCATGTTATGCTGTGATCGTGACCCCGTCCCAGCGCGCTCGGACCGAGCGCATCGCATCCAGGCGCGTTCATGCTCGCGGGCGACGCGGTCCCGGCCGGACAAAGGCGGGGCGACAGGACTGATTGAATGAGCAATTTCGGACGAAATCTCGCGCTTTGGGTCATCATCGCGCTGCTGTTGGTGGTGCTGTTCAACCTCTTCCAACCGGGGGTGACGCGGCAGTCCACGACGCAGGTCGCCTATTCCGATTTCATCGGCGAGGTGAACAGCGGGCACGTGAAGGACGTGGTGATCCAGGGTCACAACGTGAGCGGCCAGCTCACCGACGGGCGCAACTTCCAGACCTACATCCCGGAAGACCCGACTCTCGTGCATCGTCTGACCGAGAAGGGCGTGCGGGTGATCGCCAAGCCCGAGGATTCCGACGTCAATCCGCTGCTGCATTATCTGCTGTCCTGGTTCCCGATGCTGCTGCTGATCGGCGTCTGGGTGTTCTTCATGCGCCAGATGCAGTCCGGCGGCGGGCGCGCCATGGGATTCGGCAAGTCGCGCGCGCGGCTGCTCACCGAGAAACAGGGCCGCGTGACGTTCGACGACGTGGCCGGCATCGACGAGGCCAAGGCCGAGTTGCAGGAAATCGTCGAGTTCCTCAAGGACCCGCAAAAATTCCAGCGCCTCGGGGGCAAGA
The DNA here is from genome assembly GCA_963761015.1 of uncultured Alphaproteobacteria bacterium. Lineage (GTDB taxonomy): Bacteria > Pseudomonadota > Alphaproteobacteria > Acetobacterales > Acetobacteraceae > CAVXFL01. The sequence goes on along the minus strand of CAVXFL010000009.1, from coordinate 477,576 downwards.
TCCCGAAGGGCGTGCTGCTGATCGGGCCGCCAGGCACCGGCAAGACGCTGCTCGCCCGCGCCATCGCCGGCGAGGCGAACGTGCCGTTCTTCACCATTTCCGGCTCGGACTTCGTCGAGATGTTCGTGGGCGTCGGCGCCTCGCGCGTGCGCGACATGTTCGAGCAGGGCAAGAAGAACGCGCCCTGCATCATCTTCATCGACGAAATCGATGCGGTGGGGCGGCATCGCGGCGCGGGCCTCGGCGGCGGCAACGACGAGCGCGAGCAGACCCTGAACCAGATGCTGGTCGAGATGGACGGGTTCGAGTCCAACGAGGGCGTCATCCTGATCGCCGCCACCAACCGCCCCGACGTGCTCGATCCGGCGCTGCTGCGGCCCGGCCGGTTCGACCGGCAAGTCGTCGTGCCCAACCCGGACGTGAACGGGCGGGAAAAGATTCTGCGCGTTCACATGAAGAAGGTGCCGCTCGCCTCCGACGTCGATCCCAAGGTGATCGCGCGCGGCACGCCCGGCTTCTCCGGCGCCGATCTCGCCAATCTCGTGAACGAGGCGGCGCTGCTCGCGGCGCGCATCGGCAAGCGCGTGGTGGCGATGGCGGAGTTCGAGAACGCCAAGGACAAGGTGCTGATGGGCACCGAGCGCCGCTCGCTGGTGATGAGCGAGGACGAGCGCCGCATGACCGCTTATCACGAATCCGGCCACGCGCTGTGCGCGCTGAGCGAGCCGGAATGCGACCCGGTGCACAAGGCCACGATCATCCCGCGCGGCCGCGCGCTCGGCTTGGTGATGAGCCTGCCGGAGGGCGATCGTTACTCGAAAAGCCGCTCCAAGCTGAGCGCCGAGCTGACCATGGCGATGGGCGGCCGCGCGGCGGAAGAGATCATTTTCGGCGCCGACAACGTGTCGAACGGCGCCGCCGGCGACATCAAGATGGCGACCGATCAGGCCCGCCGGATGGTTACCGAATGGGGCATGAGCGACAAGCTCGGCATGATCGCCTATGGCGACAACAGCCAGGAAGTGTTCCTCGGTCATTCGGTCACGCAGCACAAGAACGTCTCCGAGGCGACGGCGCGGGAGATCGACGCCGAGGTGAAGGCGATCATCGATGCGGCCTACAACCGGGCGCGGCAGACCCTCACCGACCGCATCGAGGAACTGCACCGGCTGGCGCGCGGACTGCTGGAGTACGAAACCTTGAGCGGCGAAGAAATTCGCACCGTTCTGCGCGGCGAGCCGGTGATCAAGAAGGTGGTCGACGAGCCGGCGCCCGAGAACCGCCGGGCGTCGGTGCCCTCGTCCGGGCGGGGGGCTCCCGCGCCCGGTGGGCTGGGACCGGCGCCGCAGCCGGGCTGACCATCAGCGGCAATCCTGCCCGGCCTTGCGTGCCGCCGAAGCCGACCTGAGTGCCGACGCCGTACCCGTAGGGCGGAACCCGGCGGCTGCGTGGCCCGCCGTTGCGGCGGTCTCGATTCTGAGCCTGATTGTCGGGCTGCATCTGGCGCTGGTCGGCGCCGGCCAATGGGAAGGTGACGAGTATTACAATTTCGCCCAGCTAAGGGCGCTCGGGCCCTTCTATTTCTGGCACCGTCTGTTGCATTGGGCCCCGCGCCCGGTTTCCGAGGCGCTCGTCTACGCGTATTCGTGGGTGGTCAACACGACTGGCAGCCCGCTGATCGGCGCTTTCCTCGCGATCCTCTGGTTGTCGCTGATCGGCGCGGCGCTTGCCCATGTGAGTCCGACGCGGTTCGATCTCAGGCGGTTGAATCGCGCGCGCGCCCTTCCGCGGTTTTTGCTCGGCGCGGCAGTGCTGGCCAGCTTCCTGCTCGGGCATACGGTGGCCGAAGTATTTTACTGGCCAATGGGCGCGGCCGCGTATCTGCCGACCCTGGGAGCCACCGTCTACGTCACGATCGCCATTGTCGACGGCCAACTCGAAAGCTCGCGCGGCCGCGCGGCGATCGCGATTGCGCTGATCATCGCCGCCGCAAGTTCGGAGGTCGGGGCCATGTTCGCGGCCGCGTTCGTTCCGGCCCTGCTGCTGTTCGACCGTGCGCGCCGAAGCGCCGCGAACGGATGCGGGCATTTGCCGCTCGGGTGGGCGATCGCGCCGTTCGCCGTGTCGGTCGGTGTGATTGCCTTGGCCTCGATCGAGCGCGCCGGGGCCAATCTGGCTCTCCTACACGACAGCACCACCCTGCATCATTTCTGGCCGAGCCTGAAGGCGGCGTTAGCTCAGAACGGGCTAGAATTGTTCGCGCTTTCGCCAGACGACACCTCGCCGGCGGCGCTGCTGTCCGGGTTGGTCGTCCGTGTCATGATGTTCCTCGGCTTCCGCTGGTGTTTGCGCCGCGGCGATTTCCCCGGCGTGCCAGGAGCGCATGTCGCGGCGCTGATCGTCGCGCTGCTGATCGGCGGTTTTGGCTCGTTATTGGCCGGATACGATCTGTTCGGGTTCTTCTGCTGTTTGCGCCATGAGACGCTTCGCGAGTGCGGTTACGTCCTGGTGCTGCTCGCCTTGGCGGCGCTCGGCCTCGGGCGGCCACATACCTGGCTGTTCGAGCGCGCCGATTGGTTCGGACCGGCCGCGCTGGTTTCCGCCGCGCTGCTCGCGTTCGATGGCCGCGGTTCCGCCTTGCTCGCCACCTACCGGCTGTATCCGGCGACGATCGCGGCTCGCGAGGCGAACTGGGCGAATGCCGCCCGACCAGGCACCGAATTGACGTTCACCGATCGGCATACACTGCTGACCGGTCAACTCGTCTGGCCTGCCGGACATTTCACGCGCGCTGCCGCGACGCCCTGGTACATTTCCTCCATGCTCGGGTTTTTCCGCAAGGAGTCGGTCTCGATCGTTCCCCGGTCCGCCGCGGGAACGAGCACGGCTGGCGTGCGCTGAACCAGAACCGAGCCATGCGCCTGATCGAGCCCCTGGGATTGCTGGACGGGCCGGAAGCTGAGGCCGCGGTCGCGCGTGGACTGGCGCGGCTCCTGGCCGGCGGGCCGGCGGCGTTCACCCTCGCCCGGCTGATCGATTCCGCCACGGGGCAAAACGAGCTCGCAGCGGTTCGCGACGTGCCGGACGATTGGCAACCGGTGCTGGACAACGTGATCCGCCCAATTCCGCCCTGGCCTGCTCCGGCCGCCGAGCCAAGGGCCGGCCTGCTCGGCGGGCGGGCGGCGATCATGGGCATCATCAACGTCACCCCGGACAGCTTCAGCGACCCCGGCGACCGGCTCGACGCCGATACCGCCGTCGCCGCCGGGCGGCGGATGGCGCACGAGGGCGCCGATATCCTCGACATCGGCGGCGAGAGCACGCGGCCCGGCAGCGAGCCCACGCCGCAGGCCGAGGAAGCGGCGCGCGTCCTGCCGGTGATCCGCGCCCTGGCCGGCGTGGGTCCGGCGATTTCCGTCGATACGCGCAACGCCGCGATCATGGCGGCCGCGCTGGATGCCGGCGCCTCCATCGTCAACGACGTCTCCGCGCTCGTCCACGATCCAGCCGCCGCGGCGCTGATCGCGGCGCGCCGCTGTCCGGTGGTGCTGATGCACATGCGGGGCGAACCGGCGACCATGATGGCGCTCGCGACCTACCGCGACCTCGGCGTGGAGGTGGCGCTGGAATTGGCCGAGCGGATCGAGGCCGCCGAGCGTGCCGGCATCGCGCGGGAGCGCATCGCCATCGACCCCGGCGTCGGCTTCGCCAAGAGCGGCACGCAAAATCACGAACTGCTGCGCCGCCTGCCGCTGCTGCTGAATCTCGGCTGCCCGATTCTCGTCGGCTTGTCGCGCAAGCGCTTCCTCAGCCGTATCGTCGCCGGCGAGTTGCCACCAAAACAGCGCGGCCCCGGCTCGCTGGCTGGCGCCCTGTTCGCGCTCGCCCGCGGGGCGCGGATTCTGCGCGTCCACGAGGTCGCGCCGACGGTGCAGGCGGTACGCGTCTGGGAGGGGCTTTCGCGCGCGGGTGCAACGGGCTAGAGCCGGCCGACCTCGCAATGAGCCGGGAGCGCGAAGACTGCATGGCCAATACGAGACGCCTGTTCGGCACCGACGGCATCCGCGGCACCGCCAACGCCGATCCGATGACCGCGGAGACCGCCCTTCGGCTGGGCCAGGCCGCGGGCCTGTTGTTCACGCGTGGCGACCACCGCCATCGCGTGATCATCGGCAAGGATACGCGGCTGTCCGGCTACATGGTGGAGCCCGCGCTCACCGCCGGGTTCATCGGCGCGGGGATGGACGTCACCCTGGTCGGCCCGCTGCCGACGCCCGCCATCGCCATGCTGACGCCGAGCCTGCGCGCCGATCTCGGCGTCATGATCTCGGCCTCGCACAATCCATTCGAGGACAACGGCATCAAGCTGTTCGGCCCGGACGGGCTGAAGCTGTCGGACGAGACCGAGGCGGAGATCGAGCGGCTGATGGCGAGCGACTTGTCCGCCCGGCTCGCCCGCCCCGCCGCGCTGGGCCGCGCCTCGCGCCTGGAGGACGCGGCGGGCCGTTATATCGAGAACGCGAAGGCGACCTTCCCGCGCGGGCTGCGGCTCGATGGGCTGACGGTTGTCATCGACTGCGCCAACGGCGCCGCGTATCGCGTCGCGCCCACCGTGCTCTGGGAACTCGGCGCCAACGTCATCGCGGTGGGCGTCGCGCCGGACGGGTTCAACATCAACCGCGACTGCGGCTCCACCGTGCCGGATTTCCTGTGCGCGCAGGTTCTCGAACACGGCGCCGATCTCGGCCTGGCGCTGGACGGCGACGCCGACCGGCTGCTGCTCGCGGACGAACGCGGCGAGCTGATCGACGGCGACCAGATCCTCGCGCTGATCGCGCGACACTGGGCCGATTCCGGCCGGCTGCGCGGCGGCGGCATCGTCGCCACCGTCATGTCCAATCTGGGCCTGGATCGGCTGCTCACCGCGCACGGCCTCGGCTTGCACCGCGTGCGGGTGGGTGACCGCTATGTCGCCGAGCGCATGCGGGCCGAGGGCATGAACGTGGGCGGCGAACAGTCCGGCCATGTCATCCTGTCGGATTTCGCCACCACCGGCGACGGCCTGGTCGCCGCCTTGCAGGTGCTGGCGGTGCTGGTGCGCGCCGGACGGCCGGCGAGCGAGGTGTGCCGGCTGTTCACACCATTGCCGCAGCGCCTCGCCAGCGTGCGCTTCGCGGGGCCGTCACCCCTCGCCGCGCCGGGGGTGCGGGCGGCGGTCGCGGACGCCGAGGCCACGCTCGGCGCGCGCGGGCAGTTGCTGATCCGCGAGAGCGGCACCGAGCCGGTGGTACGCGTCATGGCCCAGGCCGACGACCCGGCGCTGGTCACGCACATCGTCGAGCAGCTCTGCGCCGAAATCACCGCCGCCGCCAACCTTCTGGCCACCGCGTGCGTGGCCGAGCCGGCGGAGTAGCCACGCGGCGCCGATGCGCGGGCGGGTGCTGGCCATCGGCGGATCGGATTCGGGCGGTGGCGCCGGCATTCAGGCCGACATCAAGACGCTGACCGCGCTCGGTTGCTATGCCGCCACCGCGATCACGGCGCTGACGGTCCAGGACACGCGCGCGGTCTACGCGGTGCATCGCGTGCCGCTTGATTTCCTGCGCGATCAGATCGCGCGCGCGCTCGCCGATCCCGGCGCGGACGCAATCAAGACGGGCATGCTGTGCGACGCGGCTGCAGTCGACCTGGTCGCGGAGATTCTGGAATTGGCCCCTCCCCCCGTCGCCCTCCCGCAACGGGAGGGGGAGAACGGTACGCCCGCGTCTCGAAGCGCGACGCCGCACGAAAGCCCCTCTCCTCTTGTGGGAGGGGATGGGGAAGGGGCGAAACACCGCGTGGGCCGGCTGCCCCTGGTCGTCGATCCGGTGATGGCGGCCACGACCGGGCGCGATCTGCTCGCCCCCGACGCGCTCGAAACGATGAAGCGCCGGCTGTTGCCGCTGGCGACGATCATCACGCCCAACGTCCTGGAAGCAGAACGGCTAACCGGACTGCGCATCGTCGACCGCGCCGGCATGCGCGCCGCCGCCCAGGCGCTGCTGGCGTTCGGCCCCGCCGCCGTGCTGGTGAAGGGCGGGCATCTCCCCGGCACGACGGTGCTCGACCTGCTGGTCACGCGCGAGGGCGAGGCGGCGTTCGAGGCGCCGCGCATCGCCACGCGGCACACGCACGGCACCGGCTGCACGCTGGCGAGCGCCATCGCCGCGGGGCTAGCGCAGGGCATGGCGCTCGCCGATTCGGTGCGGCGCGCGCACGCCTATGTGCGAGCGGCCATCGCCTCCGCGCCGGGTTTCGGTGCCGGGCACGGCCCGCTCGATCACGCGGTCACCGTCGCCGCCGAATCCCTTCTCTCGCGCCCGCCGGGGCAGAGCTGACCGGGGCCGATATAATCAGCTCGTTATCGTTTCGTATCAAGCTCCTTGTAGTGCCGGAATATGCCGGATTCGTTGAACGGGATGCGGCGGTCGGACTGGCAATAGGCCGCGATCCGCGGCCGCACCGCGACAATGTCGTGCAGCGCCACGATGCGCGGATGCTGCTTTTCCATCCGCGCCATCGCGTGCGGGAACGCGTAGCGCAGCCCCTCGACGATCTGAAACAGCGACAGATCCGCATACGTGATCTTGGCGCCGACGAGATGCTTGTCGCCGTCGGGATTGCGTTCCAGCACGCGCTCGAAATAGCCGAGGTATTTCGGCGCGCGCAGCTTCAGGAAATCCGCGGCGCGGCGCTTCGCCTCCTCGCGCTGGTCCTCGTAATAGAGGCTGCCGGCGATCGGGTGATGCACGTCGTGGATCTCCGCCACGAAATCCGTGACCGTCAGTTGCAACTGATGCGTCCATAGCCGCCCGGCTTCGTCCGCCGGCGCCAACCCGTGATGCGCGCCGATATAGGCGAGGATGTTGGCGGTCTGCGCGATCAAAAGCTCGCCGGCCTTCAGGAACGGCGGCGCGAAGGGCGGGCGCGCGACCGCGTCGTCCTGGATCAGCCGCAGCATGGCGTCCTCGCCGCCCTGGCGGGCAACATCAACGTACTCGGCGGCGGCTTCCTCCAGCGCGAGCCGGACGAATTCGCCGCGACCCTGGATGCCCGACCAGTAGTAAAGCTTATACCGCATGCGGCGCTCCCTTGCGCAAACTTCCATCCCCGGCCGACCCCGCGCCGGATTCGAACAACGGAAAGTGGCACGCGATCTGGCGCCCCTCGCCGAGGCCGCGCAAGGCGGGCGCCTCGGTTCGGCAGCGCGCCTGCGCGATGGCGCAGCGCGGATGATAGCGGCAGCCCGCGACCGCGCCGCCGCCATCCGCCGCCTCCGAAGCCGGCTCGGCGATCCGCCCCGCAGCGTCCGCGCGCGGCACCGCTCGCATCAGCGCTTCGGTGTAAGGATGCGCGGGGACGCGGAAGATCGTGTCGGTCGGGCCGGATTCGACGATCGCGCCGCGATACATCACCGCGATCCGCTCGGATACCTGCCGCACCACGCGCAGGTCGTGCGAAATGAACAGGTAGGTAAGCCCGAGCTGTTCCTGCAAATCCATGAACAGGTTCACGATCTGCGCCTGCACCGACACGTCGAGCGCGGAGACCGGCTCGTCCGCGACGATCAGGCGCGGCGATAGCGCCAGCGCGCGCGCGATGCCGATGCGCTGCCGCTGCCCGCCGGAGAATTCGTGCGGATAGCGGTCCAGATGCTCGGGATGCAATCCGACGAGGCGCATCAGTTCGAGCAATCGCGCGCGGATCTCCGCGCGGCCGCGCCTTCCGTGAACCCGCAGCGGCTCGGCGATCAGGTCGCCCGCGCGCCGGCGCGGGTTCAGCGCGGACGAGGGGTCCTGGAACACGATCTGCATGTGCCGGCGCAGCGGACGCAGCCGACGCTGGCTCAGATGCGTGATGTCGAGGCCCTCGAAGCGGATGCGCCCGGCGCTCGGCTCGGTCAGCCGCAGCAGGCAGCGCGCGAGCGTGGATTTGCCACAGCCGGATTCGCCCACGAGACCGAGCGTTTCGCCGGGAAACACTGTCAGCGATACGTTGTCGACGGCGCGCACGAAGCGGCGTCCGCTCAGCCAGTCACCGGCCGGATAGTGCTTGACCAGATCCTCCGCCGCCACAAGCGGCACGGTCCGGTTCATGCAGCGCTCACGGTCGGCCGCGCGCTGGCGGGATCGGTGCCCTCGTCGATCAGGAAACAGGCGATGTCCTGGCCGTCGCGCGAAAAGAGCGGCGGTTCGTCGAGGCATCTACCGTGGCGGAACACGCAGCGCGGCCGGAACGGACAGCCCTCCGGGCGCTCGCGCGGCAGCGGCGGCGAGCCCGCAATCGCCGCCAGCCGATGCGGCTTTTGCCCGGTGATCGGCGGGATCGAGCGCATCAGCGCCCAGGTATAGGGGTGGCCGGGGCGGGCGAACACGTCCGCGCGCCCGCCGCGTTCCACCACGCGGCCGGCGTACATTACCATCACCCGGTCGGCGACTTCCGCCACCACGCCCATGTCATGCGTGATCAGCACGATCGCGGAGCCGAAATCGCGCCGCAGCCGCTCGATCAGGCGCAGGATTTGCGCCTGCACGGTGACGTCGAGCGCGGTGGTCGGCTCGTCGGCGATCAGCAGCGACGGATTGCACGACAGCGCCATGGCGATCAGCGCGCGCTGGCGCATCCCGCCCGAAAGCTGGTGGGGATAGCGGTCCGCCTGCCGCGCGGGATCGGGCAGGCCGACCGCGTCCAACAGCTCGACCGCGCGGCGGCGCGCGGCCTTGCGCGACAGATCGGTATGCGCGCGGATCTGTTCCACGATCTGCCAGCCGATCGTGTAGACGGGCGTGAGCGCCGTCATCGGGTCCTGAAAGATCATGGCGATTTCGCCGCCGCGGATGCGGTGCATCCGGCGCGGGTCGGCGCCCAAAAGCTCCTGCCCCTTGTAGACGATGGAGCCGGCAATCACGGCATTCGGGTCCTGCACCAGGCCGATCACCGCGAGCAGGGTCAAGGTCTTGCCCGATCCCGATTTCGCCGACGACGCCGAGGATCTCGCGCTCGCCCACGCCGAACGACACGCGATCCACCACGCGCACCGGCCCGGTTTCGGTGCGGAAGTCGATGGTGAGATCGCGGACCTGGAGTAGCGCCCGCTCCCCCCGGCCCCCTCCCGCGAGGGGAGGGGCAAACGTGCGGCTATCGCGCAAGGCGCACCCGCGGATCGAGCAGGGCGTAGCCGATGTCGACCAACGCGCTCGCGGCGACGATGAAGAACGCCGCGTACATGACCGTCGCCATGATCACCGGCAGGTCGAGGTTCAGCAGTGCGTCGAACGTGAGTTTGCCGACGCCGTGCAGTCCGAACACCACCTCGGTCAGCACCGCGCCGCCGCCGACCAGCGCGCCAAAGTCCAACCCGAACAGCGAGACGAAGGTGATCAGCGACATGCGCAGCGCGTGGCGCAGCAGCACGCGCGTCTCGCTCAGCCCCTTGGCCCGCGCGGTGCGGATGTAGTCCTCCTGGTAGGACTCGATCAGGCTGGCGCGCAGCACGCGGCCGTACAGGCCGATGAACAGAATGCTCAGCGTGATCCACGGAATCACCAGCGCCTTGAACCAGCCGAACGGGTTCGCGGTCAGCGGCACGTAGCCGAGCGCCGGCACCCAGGAGAACAGCCAGGTGTCGTGAAACCGGCTCTGCGTGATCAGGTTCGCCATCTCGGCCACCCAGAACACCGGCATGGATATGCCGATCAACCCGAGCACCATCAGCAGCCGGTCGAGCAGGCTGCCGCGCGTCGCTGCCGCGATCAGGCCGATCGCGAGGCTGCCGATGACCCAGAACACGGCCGCGCCACCGACCAGCGACAACGTCACCGGCGCGGCCTGTTCGATTTCCGGGATCACCTGCTCGCCGCGATTGACGAACGAGGTGAGGTCGCGCGTGACGAACAGCCGGCGCATCAGCAGCGCGTATTGCACCGGCAGCGGCCGATCCAGGCCGAAATCGTGCCGCACGGCGGCCAGCGTCTCCGGCGAGGCGTTGCGCCCGGCGATGCGGGCCGCTGGGTCGGCGCCGGGCGTGGCGAAGAAGATCAGGAACACCAAGACGCTGATGCCGAACATGACGAACAGCATCTGTCCGAGCCGGCGCAGCATGGCGACCAGCATCAGCCGCGTCCGATGCGCACTTTCGCGCGCGGATCGAGCGCGTCGCGCAGACCGTCGCCGAACACGTTGAGCGCGATCACCGTCAGCACGATGGCGAGGCCCGGCGCGATCGCCACCATCGGGCGGGTATAGAGCAGATTCTGCCCGTCCTGGATGATGGTGCCCCAACTCGCCGCCGGCGGCTGCACGCCGATGGACAGGAACGACAGCGCCGCCTCCGCCATCACGTTCAGCGCCAGCATCAGGGGCGCGAACACAATCAAGGTGGTGCTGACATTCGGCAGCAAATCCCGCACCAGGATGCGCCGGTTCGGCACCCCGAGCGCCACCGCGGCGAGCACGAAATCGCTCTGCTTGAGCGACAGGATCTGTCCCCGGATCGGCCGCGCGACATAGGGCACGGTGACGACGCCGAGAATCAGCATCGGCAGCAGCAGGCTGTCCGAGCCGATGGTGACCGGTCCGACGGTGATGCCCTTGCTGATGAGCACGATCGACAGCGAGATCGCCAGCAGCAGAAACGGAAACGCCCAAAGCAGGTCGAGGAACCGCGCGAGCACGGCATCGACGATGCCGCCGAAATAGCCGGCGACGATGCCGACCAGCGCCGAGAGCAGCAGGCAAATCAGCGTGGCGCCGGTGGCGATGAACAGCGAGTTGCGCCCGCCATACAGCAGCCGCGCGGCGAGGTCGCGGCCCTGCATGTCGGCGCCGAGAAAATACCGCGCGCCCCAGGTCGGGCCGATCGGCGTCACGCCCAGGCCGAGCCCGCCGGTTTCCGGCTGCAACAGCGGCACGGTCTCGCCGCCGATCGTGACCTCGCCGCCGACATTGGATTGGAACGGATCGGTCCGCGCGACGCGATCGGCATAAACCGGCGCCAGCAGGCAGGCCAACACGATCAGCGCCAGTAGCGCGAGCGCCACCAAGGCGGCGCGATCGCGCGCCAGCCGCCGCATCGCCGTCGCCCAGGGCCCGCGCGCGGCCTCGGACGGCACGGATTCCGCGGCAACCGCGATCTCTCCCCGTTCGGACATCAGCAATCAGCTATCATCCACGCGCCCCGCGCCCCGAACGTGATGCGGCTGTCGTGGCCGTCGAACCGTGGCGGCGTCGCGCTATCGGATCACCACTTCTGCCATTTCTCGATGAAGTTGACGGCGCCGCCGCCCTTGCCCGGGAAGAAGTCGCGCAGGATGACGGGCCGGTTCACCGTCGACTCCAGCTTCACCAGCTTGCGCACGCTCACGTCGCGCGTGACGTTGCGGCTGAACGGGCCGATCACCTTCTGCCTGTCGGTCACCTGTTCGGTCTTGTACTCGGCGACGATCTTGTAGGTGTGAACGACGGCGTTTTCCTGCAGGTAGAACGACCACAGGCGCCCGTAGCGGATGCCGAACACGCAGCCCCAGGGCACCACCTGGCTGACGGTGATCGGGCCGGACGGCAGGGTTTTCAACCATTGCAAATAGCGATCGGTATTCGCCGTCTTCGCTTCGCCGGAGACGCCGGTCTGGTTGATGTAGTGGGTGTTGTTCACTTCCCACGTTTTGCCGCCATGGATGTTGTTGCCAGCCAGGTTCGCTTCCAGCAGGTGCCGCCAGAATCCGGCGGGGTCGTTGCCGTACGGCGTCTGTCCTTGACTGATGCCGGCATGCGTCACCGTGGGCGAGCGCGGGTCGCCGCGCACGAACACCGAGCAGCCGTTGATCCCGGCGGTGAAAAAGATGCCGGGGTCCTCGGGGTCGTAGTCGTCCTCGTTCTGCCGCCGCGGGATCGTCATCTCGACCAGGTAGCGGCTTTCCCAGGGCAGGAACCAGACCGGGATGTGTCCGGGCGGGATCTTCTCATTGCTGCTCGGGATGATGGCTCGGAAGGTCAGCGCGCCGTGCCGCGCGACGTCCTGTTCCAGCTTGATCCAGGCGATCTTCTTGCCGACGACGCCGTGGGTGAAACCTTCCCCGGTCGGCCCCATGTCGGCCTTGAAAAAGCGGGAAAACATGCCGTCCGTCGCCACCTGGGACCGCGAACTGAGCGGCATGACGCGGCTGCGGATGGGTGTGCCGAGGCCCATCGTCTCGTCGCCGACCGCGCCGTCGGGCGGGGAAACGGCGTATTTGCGGAACAGGTCGAGCGGCCGGTTCCGCAGCAAGAGGGTGTATTCGTCGAGCGGCACCGGCGGCGTGGGCAGCGGCCTCCGCGGCCGGGTGGACAGTCTGTCGGACATCGCGATCCCCTGGATTTGGCGGGCGTGGGCGGGTTTTTCCCGCGCATAGGCTTCCGCGCGCGCCCATCGTAGCACCGATCCGCCTCACGGCAACGCGAGCGGCCGAAGCCCCGAGCCGATAATCCGAGCTGCCGGGCGCCCTACGCTACCGACGTCATGCCCGTGCTTTGTCACGGGCATCCTACGGAAGGGGACTACCGCAACGCCATCCTCGCCTCGAGCACATCCTCCTCGCCGAGTTGATGGCGCACGGAAAAACCCAGGCTGCGCGCGAAGGCCAGCATCGGGGCGTTGTCGGCGAGTACCTGGCCCACGATCTCGGCGATGCCGCGCTCGCGCGCCCAATCGATCAGCCGGCGCATCAGTTGCGTCGCCAAGCCCTTTCCCTTCATGTCGGGCTGCACGATGACCGCGAACTCGGCCGTGTTCTTGTCCTGCTCGCAAACGAGACGCGCGACGCCCAAGGTCGCCTGATCGCGCTCGCGCTCCGCGATGAAAGCCATTTCCCGCTCGTAATCGATTTGCGTCATCCGCGCTGTCGTCTCCGCCGACAGCTCGCGCAGGGGCGAAAAGAAGCGGTAGCGAATGTCCTCGGCCGGCAGCCGCTGGAAGAACGCTCGATGCGCCTCGGCGTCCTCCGGGCGGATCGGGCGGATGAGCAGTCGTTCGCCGCTGGTTTGCCAAAACTGGCAGAGCTCCTGCGGATAAGGCGCGATGGCGAGTTGCCCGACTTCACCCGGCGGACGAAGGCAAATCCTGGCGTCGGCGGCAAGCACGCCGTCGGCGTCCGCGAACAGCGGATTTATTTCCAGTTCGGCGATTTCCGCAAAATCCACGACCAACTGGCTGACGCAAACCAGCGTCCTGGCGATCGCTTCGACATTAGCCGCCGGCTGATCGCGGAATTCGCGAAATGTCGCCGCGATGCGCGGCCGGGCCAGCAGTGCCCGCGCCAGCGGCAAATTCAGCGGCGGCAGATCGAAGGCAATGTCGTTGAGCACGTCGGCCGCGCTGCCACCCTGGCCGAAGCGGATCGTGGGGCCGAACATCGCATCGTCTCTCACCTGGATCAGCAGTTCGCGCGAGCGCCCGACTTGGCGCTGCACCAGGAAACCGCGCTCGGCCGCCCGCGGATGAGCGTCGACAAGATCGCGGGCCGCCGCACGGACGGCGCTCGCGTCGGCGAGGCCGAGCAGGAGCGGCCCACCGGGCGGTCGCCCCGGGCCGGCGCTTTCCGGCCGGCGCAGCTTGAGCACGGCGGGAAAGCCGATTTCCTCGGCCGCCTCGGCCGCGTCCTCGCCGGTTCGCACCGAACGCATCGGGACGAACGGCACGTCGTACGCCGCCAGCACGCGCGCGGCTCCGTCCTGATCGAGATCCGTGCGTCCGGTCGCGCGCTGGTCGGAAAACAAGCGCCGGACCAGGTCGCGATCGGGCTCCAGTTCCAGGACGTTGCTCGGCGGCAGTTCGCGCGCCGCCGCCCGGTTTCGGCGAAGCTGCACCAGGCGCAGAAAGCCGCGCACCGCCAAGTCGGAACCGGGAAACACCGGAACGCCGGCATCGGCCAGGCGGCGGCGATGCGCGGCGCCGGTGGTTGCGCCCAGGACGCAGACCAGGACCGGCAGTTTGGCGGTGCTCGCGCAGGCGATGATCGCCTCCACCGCCACCACGTCGGCGTCGCCCTCCGGCGCCAGCACGATGAGGATGCCGCCGATTTCGGGCAGCGCGGCCAACATCGCGGCGGTTTCCGCGAGGCGCATCGGGCTGTCGAGGCCGATAGGCAGCGGCCCGATGGCGCCGGCCGGCGCACCGCTGGTGGCGCCCGGCAAGACCGCGCCCAGCGCCGCCCGCGCTTCGGCCGGCAGTTCGGCCAGCCCGATGCCGTTGCGCAGCGCCGAATCCACCGCGACCTTTCCCGCGCCCACCGAGTTGCTGAGAACCGCCAGCGTCTCGCCGCGGGCCGGGCGGGCGCGCGTCAGCGTTTCCGCCGCCGCGAGCAGGTCGCCGAGACTGGTCACTGTGATGATGCCGGCGCGCCGCAGCGCGGCTTCGAACACCGCCTCGGCGTCGCCGCCGGGATCGCCCAGCCGGACGCCTGGGCGCATGGCGATGACGGCGCGCTGCCGCGCCGCCGCGCGCGCCGCCGAAAGAAAGGCCCGACGATCCTTTATCGACTGAATTTCGAGCAGGATCACGCCGGTCGCCGGATCGCGCGACAGCCAGTCCAGTGCCATGCCGAAGCCGATATCGGCGTTGCCGCCGATCCCGACGATATGGCTGAAGCCGAGCCCGTTCGGCTCCGCCCAGTCCAGCACGGCGCGGCAGAGCGAGGCGGATTGCGCCACCAGCGCGGCCCGCCCCGATGGCACCGGCAGATGCGCGAGCGTCGCGTTCAGTCCCAACGCGGGAATTGCCACGCCGAACGAGTCCGGGCCGAGCACCCGCACGCCGGCGGCGCGCGCGCTCTCGGCCAAACCGGGAGCGGCTCCGGTGACGACAGCGGCGGCGCAACCGCGCTCGCCCAAGGCGGCAAGCGCCGCCGCGACCAAGCAAGCGGGGATCGCCAGGACCGCCACGTCCGGCGCCGTCGGCAAGGCGGCGATCCCGGAGGCCACGGTCTCGGGAGTCGGGTCCGCAAGGTTCAGCGGCAGGACTTCCCCCTTGAAGGCGCCGGCCCGCAGATTGCCCAGAAGGCGCGCGCCCTGCCGGGATTGGTCGGCGATCACGGTGGCCGATTTCGGCCGAAACAGGCGTTCGAGGTGAAAGCGCCGGGGGTCGGGGGCTCGATACCAGGGCATAACCGTTGCAAGGTGGGGCCGCCGGGACGGCGGGGAAGCCACTTGCCGGTGAACCCTCGCCTGTGTCACCGCAAAGCATCGGGGAGGACCAGGATGCACGACGACCCGCGATGGGACCCGGAGATGCGCGTCTCGCAGGCAGCCTACGAGGCCGAGGCGGCGAAGTATCCGCCGATCCGGCTGGAATTCCCGTTCGAGCCGCACCGCGCGGTGAACGACGCGCTGAACCTGATTATGGCGCAGGGCGGGCCGGACATGGCGGAATCCGCCGACCGCTGGGTGGCGGCGCGGGGGCGACGCATCCAATGCCGGCTGCACCGGCCGCGCACCGATCGGCGCCTGCCGGTTCTCGTCTGGTTCCACGGCGGCGGCTGGGTATGGTCGTCGATCGACACGCACGACCGGCTCGCGCGCGAATACGCCGCCGCGGGCGATCTGGCCGTCGTGAACGTGGACTATTCGCTGTCCCCGGAGGCCAGGTTTCCGACCGCGCTGGAGGAATGTGCGGCCGTCACCGCCTGGCTCGCCGAGCACGGCCAAGAATGGGGGCTGGACGGCAGCCGCCTGATCCTCGGCGGCGATTCCGCCGGCGGCAATCTCGCCTTGGCCTCCGCGCTGCTGCTGCGCGACCGCTTCGGCCCGGCCTTGTCCGGCATTCTCGCCGTGTATCCGGTGTGCGACGCCGATCTGACCCGGCCGAGCTACCGCGAGTTCGCCGACGGCTTCATGCTGACGGCGGACAAGATGCGCTTCTACTGGGACGCCTACGTGCCGCACGCGGCGGACAAGCTGCATCCGCTGGCCGCGCCGTTGCGCGCGCGGCTGGCCGGCCTGCCGCCGGTGCTGGTGCAATTGGCGGAGCTGGATGTGCTGCGCTCGGAGGGCGAGGCGCTGGTCGCCGCCCTGACCGAGGCCGGCGTTCCGGTGGACCACGAGGTGTTCCCCGGCATGATCCACGGCTTCATGCGCCATACCGGCCGCGTCGCGCGGGCGCGCGAGGCGGTCGCCAAGGCCGGGGATTGGCTGCGCCGCGTCGCCGGCGGTGGCCCAGAACGGCTCACCCCGGGGCGCATTCACACGCAAATGGAGACCGAGATCGGATGAATCTGACAATTTTCGTTACCGGCGCGACCGCCGGATTCGGCGCCGCCATCGCCCGCCGGTTCGTGCGGGACGGACATCGCGTCATTGCCGCCGGACGGCGCCGTGAACGGCTCGACGCGCTACGCGCCGAACTCGGCCAATCGCTGCTGCCTTGCGCGCTCGATGTGACCGATGCCGCCGCGGTCGGCGCCCTGCCCGCTTCGCTGCCGGATGGCTGGCGCGACATCGACGTGCTGGTGAACAACGCCGGGCTGGCGCTCGGATTGCAGCCCGCGCATCAGGCCAGCCTCGAGGATTGGGACCGGATGGTGGCGACCAACATCACCGGCCTGATCCACATGGCGCGCGCGCTGCTGCCCGGCATGGTCGCGCGCAATCGCGGCCATGTGGTGAACATCGGCAGCATCGCCGGCGAGTATCCGTACCCGGGCGGGCACGTATACGGCGGCAGCAAGGCGTTCGTGCGGCAGTTCACGCTGAACCTGCGCGCCGACCTGGCCGGCACCGGCGTACGCGCGACCGATATCGAGCCCGGGCTGACCGGCGGCACCGAGTTCAGCGAGGTGCGCTTCCACGGCGACACCGCACGCGCCGGCCAGGTTTATGCCGGCACCAATGCCATGACCGCCGAGGACATCGCCGAGGCTGTCGCCTGGGTGGTCGGCCTGCCCTGGCACGTGAACATCAACCGCATCGAAATGATGCCGACCTGCCAGGGCCCGGGGCCGCTGCAGGTCAAGCGCGCCGGCTGAGCGGGCCTGCCGGGTTCAGGGCGTAACCGCGACGCCTTTCCAGAACGCCACGCGGCCGCGGATATTTGCGGCCGCCGGCTTCGGATCGGGATAGTACCAGACGGCGTTCTCGTTGCTCTGGCCGTTCACGGCAAGGCTGTAATAGCTCGCCGTGCCCTTCCAGGGGCAAATGCTCGTGTGCTCGCTCGGGTGGACGAACTCGCGCCGGAGCGCGGCCTCCGGGAAGTAGGCGTTGCCCTCGACGGTGACGATGTCGTCGCTCTCGGCGACGGTGTGTCCGTTCCAGACGGCTTTCATTCGCGGTGCTCTTCGTCGAAAATTGCCGAAAGTACGTTGGGATGCACCTGGTCCGGCGCAAGCCTCGCGCCCAGCAGCGCGGCTTTCGCCGGGAAGCCCGATTGATCATGGTATTGCCCTGACAGCGCAACGGGAGGGACGACCATGGCCGAAGACATCCGGGACCTGACATCGGTGTTTCTGGGCACGCTCCGGATCGAGTTGGCGGAGACTCACTTCATCGGCGACACGCCGGCCGGCTGGCGGCGCATCGACGTGTTCCGCGGCGGCACATTCACCGGCCCGCGGATCAATGCGCGCGTGTTGAGCGGCGGATCGGACAGCCTGTTGCGCCGGCAGGACGGCGCCATGCAGCCGGACGTGCGCCTGACGGTGCGGACCGACGACGACGCGCTGATCCACATCGCTTATCGCGGCATCCGCCACGGGCCGCGCGAGGTCATGGAGCGCATCGCGCGCGGGGAGGAGGTGCCGCCCGACCAGTACTATCTGCGCAACGCCCCGTTCTTCGAAACCAGCGCGCCGCGATACGACTGGCTGAACCGCATCGTCGCCGTCGGCCTCGGCCGCCGCGAACCGGACTGCGCCGCCTACGACATTTACGAAATCCTGTGATGGCAACGGACGGCAAAAGCGCGTTCGTCATGGCGGGAGCTGGTCCGGCGATCCATGACTTTCGCGCCAGCATCGTCATGCCCGGGCGAAGACCCGGGCATCTCGGCGCCGCCCGGCAATGACGCAACAGTGAACGCTCGCTAGGCGAGCCGCCAAGGCGCGCCGGTCAGATACGCCTCGGCGGCGTAGCGGCGCATCATCCGGTGACTCGTGAAGACCGCGCCTGATTTCGAAATCGTCCCGGCCATCAGCCGGGCCCAGCCGTCGCGGTCGTGGTGGAACAGCGGCAGCACCGTGTGCTCCAACTTATCCAGCAACGCCGGTCCGTGCGTCTCCGGCGCGTCATCGGCGCCGCCGATCGCCCAACCGGTCACGCCCTCGATGCAGCCCTCGACCCACCAGCCGTCGAGCACGCTCAGGCTCGGCACCCCGTTCAGCGCGGCCTTCATGCCGCTGGTGCCGGACGCTTCCATGGGCGGCAGCGGCGTGTTCAGCCATACATCGGCGCCGGCCACCAGTTTCTTTGCCACCGCGAAATCGTAGCCGGGCACGAATACGACGCGCACCTTCTCAGACAGCTCGCGCGCGATCCGCTGAATGCTCGCGATCATCAGCTTGCCGTCGCCGTCGTGTGGATGCGCCTTGCCGGCGTAGATGACCTGAAACGGAAACTGCCGGGCGATCCGTTCCAGTCGATCAGGGTCGCGCAGCAGCAGATCAGGGCGCTTGTAGCCGGTCATCCGACGCGCGAAGACCAGGGTTGGCAGGGCCGGATCGAGCACCTCGCCGGTCAGACGCCGCACCGTCGCCATCAGCTCGGCCTTGGCTTCGGCGCGGGCAGCGAACAAGTCGCCGGTGGAGAGAATATCGGCCCGAACCAGCAATTCCGGCTCGTGCGTCCAATGGGGGGCCAGTTTCGCGTAGAGCCGGCCGAACGCCGGATGCACCCATGTTTCGGGGTGTACGCCGTTGGTGATCGAGCGGATCGGATAGCCCGGAAACATCCGCTCCGCCGTTTGCTGATGATGCTCGGCAACCCCGTTCACGTAGCCGCTCAGGTTCAGCGCGAGACGCGTCATGTTCAGGGCATCGGCTCCGGCAAGCCGGCGCAAGACGCTGTCCTCGATGAAATCACCGAGCAGCCGCTTCGCCAGCCCGTAATCAAACCGATCGTGCCCTGCCTCGATCGGGGTGTGGGTCGTAAAAATGCAGCGTTCGCGGACAGGCTCGACTTCGTACCGAAGGTCGTTTTCGATCAGATTAGCCCTGATCGGATGGCGGCGGAGCAGCGCCAGCGCCAACAGCGCCGCGTGGCCTTCATTCAGATGAAAGGAATTGATCTCGAAGCCGAGCGCCGCGAGCAGCAGCTCCCCGCCGATGCCGAGCACGATTTCCTGGCGCAAGCGCAACGCTTCGTCGCCGCCGTAGAGCGGGCCGGTGATACCGCGGTCCTCCGGCTGGTTCTCGGCGAGATCGGTGTCCAGCAGGAGAATGGGAACGGCGCCGCCGGTGGCGCGGCCGAGCACGTATAGCCAGGGCCGAATCCAGACGGGCCTTCCCTCGATCGTCACCGCCACCATGGCCGGCAGCGGCTCGGCGACGCGCGATGGGTCCCACCGCTCCGGCCGATCGAGCTGCCGGCCTTCGGGATCGAGTTCCTGCGAGAGATAGCCCTCGCGCGAGGCGAGGGTCACGAAAACCATCGGCAGCTCCAAATCCGCCGCCGAGCGGGCCGCGTCGCCCGCGAGGATGCCGAGCCCGCCGCTGTAGGTCGGGATTTCCGGATCGAAAGCGATCTCCATCGAGAAGTAGGCGATCCGCACGTACGGGAGAAAACGGTCGATGCGCGCCATTCCGAGCTCCACCTTTGCGGTCCGAGAAAACCGGCTGCCCCAGGCTCGAGAGCAGGAGGCTGGAGAGTAGGGGCGAAATCTTACTCCGGCATTCATGTCCGTTGTGCCGTGTAGCCAGCGCACACCGCGACGACGACGACCCGGAGGACCGGGCGTCGATCGGACGTTGCCTTTGAACGCTTACAAGAGAAGGTCGGCGGCGATCCGCGGAAGATCGCCGTTCACGAGCGCTATCTCGTGGTGTTTTCCGCGAGCTACGACCGTAGGGGTGGTCCATGTCGGGTCCAGCACGGAGCCCGCCACGTCGGACGCCTTTCCGGGATCAGACGGCTTTCGCGGCGGTCGGTTGGTCGACAGCCGCGAACCCGATGCCGTGCCAGCGGGCGACGTTCGCCCGCGAGCCGGTCAGCCGTGATGGGCGGCGGTGGTTTCGGCGGTGGCGCGGGCGCTGCTGGCCGGCGTCGCCGGCGGAGGAATCGATCCGGCCGGACGGTCGGCCGAGTCTTCCATCGAGGCGTCCGACTCTTCCGCCATGTTCTTCTTGAACGCCTTGATGCCCTTGGCGAAATCGCCCATCAGGTTGCTCACCTTGCCGCTTCCGAACAGCAAGAGCACCACCATCAGCACGATCAGCCAGTGCCAAATGCTCAGTGATCCCATATTTCCTCCGAGCCGGGTTTGGGTGCCCGATGGCCAGCACATGGACCGGGCGGGCGGAACTTGCAAGCAATGTTTGCCATCCGCACCGGAGTGATCCGGGAACTCGCCGCCTGGTTCCTTCCGGCGCTCAGCCAGCCTCCGCGATCCCGAGCAGGTCGCGCAGCACATAGTCGGTGTGGGCGCCGGCGGCCGGTCCGGTCCAGGCCACGACCGCTTCCGGCGGATCGCCGTCGAAGCGGATCGCCGGGCCGGGGTGCAAGGTCGGCCCGATGAGCGGGTCCTCGACCGCTTGCACCGCGCCGCGGGCGCGGAAGTGCGGGTCGGTAGCGATGTCGGCGATGTCGTAGAGGCGCGATGCCGGAACCTCGGCCGCGTCCAGCAGCGCCTCGGCCCCGGCCGCGGTTCGCGCTCGGGTCCAGGCGGCGATCACCGCGTCGAGTTCGGCGACCCGGGCGCAACGCTCGCGGTTGCTGGCGTAGCGCGCGTCCTCCGCCAGTTCCGGGCGGCCGATCGCGGCCATGAGCCGGCGGAAGATCAGATCCGAGTTGCCCGCGATGCAGAGCCAGCGGCCGTCCGCGGTCGGATAAGTGTTCGTCGGCGCCGCCGTGGGAATCCCGGCGCCCGCCGGCTGCCGCACCCGCCCATCCATCGCGTATTCCGGCAGCATGCCCTCCATCAGCCCGACGATGCTTTCGACCAGGCTCACGTCGATGACGCGTCCGCGCCCGCCGCCGCGGACATCGCGCTGGTAGACGGCGGCGAGGATGCCGATGGCGGCGAACATGCCGGCAAGGTCGTCGCCGATGGAGATGCCGGCGCGCGGCGGCGGCAGGTCCGTGGTGCCCGGCGGATATCCGGTCAGGTGCCGGATGCCGCCCATCGCCTCGCCGATCGCACCGAAGGCCGGCTTGTCGCGATACGGCCCGTCCTGGCCGTAGCCGGAGATGCGCGCGATGACGAGGCGCGGATTGGCCGCGTGCAGCACGTCGGGGCCGAGGTTCAGCCGCTCGAGTTGGCCGGGGCGGAAATTCTCCACCAGCACGTCGGCGCGCGCGGCAAGGCGAAGCGCCACGTCGCGCCGGCGCTTCAGGTCCAGTTCGACCGAGAGCTTGTTGCGCCCATGGATGCTGAACCAGACGGCGTGGCCGTTGCTTTGCGCGCCCCATCCCCGCATCGGATCGCCGCCCGGCGGCTCCACCTTGACCACCTCGGCGCCGAGATCGGCGAGCACCCGCGTGCAGAACGGGCCGGCGATGTAGTGGCCGAGTTCCAGCACCTTCAGCCCGACCAGCGGGCCGGTTCGCGGCGGTATCGCGGTCATCCGAGAGCTCCAGCTTTGTGCGGACGTAAAAAAACAGCGTCCGGCGCACGCCCGAAAGTGTCTTGTAAACCAATCGGTAAGCAGGCGGGCGGATACTCGCCTGTGAAGCCGGCATCACGGGCCGGCTTCACGTTTCCTCCCTCCCGTATTCCGCGCCGACAGGGCGCGGCACTTGGGCGGCGGTCCCGGATCGCCGCCCGCTTTTTTCCCGGACCGCCCCGCCCCTGATCCGACCGACCGGCCGCTAGCGACCGGGGATGCGCGCCGTGACCTCGATCTCGATCTTCATCGCCGGATCCGCCAGCGCCGTCACCACGACCATGGTCGCGGCCGGCCGCGGCCCGCCGAAGGCCTCGCGCAGCAGCGGGATGCAGAGCGGAAAATCGCCGCGCTCGGTGAAATAGTAACGAACGCGCACGACGTCGTCGAACGAGCCGCCGGCCTCGACCAGCGCGGCGCGGATATTCGCCAGCGCCTGCCGGCACTGCGCCATCACGTCGGGCGAAATCGTCATGGCGGCGTAGTCGTAGCCGGTGGTACCGGATACGTGGACCCACTCGCCATCGACCACCGCGCGGGAATAGCCGATCTCGTCCTCGAACCGGCTGCACTGGCTGATCCGGCGGCGCTCCGTCATGGCGCGGCCGCCCGCTCGTACCAAGCGGGGCGGCGGCGTTCGCGGAACGCCGCCGTGCCCTCGACGCCCTCCGCCGAGCCGCGCTGCATCCAGCTCTCATGCGAGAGCATCGCCATCGCGCGCGCGTCGAGGGTCAGGCCGTTGGCCTCCAGGAAGGACCGCTTGGTCGCCGCGATGGCGCCCGGCGCGGACAGCATGATCGCATCCAGCACCGCGACGATCCGCTCCTCCAGCACCTCGGCGGGCACCACCTCGTGCACCAAGCCGATGCGCCGCGCTTCGGCCGCGTCAAACCGCTCGCCGGTCAGTGCATAGCGGCGCGTATGCCGCAGGCCCATCGCATGCACCATGTGCGTGGAAATCGGTGTCGGCGCGACCCCGACGCGCACCTCGGTCAGGCCGAACTGGGCAGCCTCCGTCGCCAGCGCCACGTCCACGCAGCACACGATGCCGCAGCCGCCGCCAAAGCAGGCGCCATGGACCACGGCGATGGTCGGCTTCGGCAGCTCGTTCAGGCGTTGCAGGGTCCTGGTGGTCGCCATGGAAGCGGCGAATGCCTGCTCGGGCGGATAGTGCGCCGCGCGGGCCAGCCAGTCGATGTCGGCGCCCGCCTGAAAGTGCCGGCCGGCGCCGCGGATCACCACGGCGCGGACGGCGGTGTCCGCGGCCAGCCGCTCCAGCCCCTCGGCAAGGCTCGCCAGCATCGTCTCGTCGTAGGCGTTGCCGCGCTGCGGCCGGTTCAAGGTGACGGTCGCGACCCCGCGCGCATCCGTCGCCAGCAGCACCGGGGCCTCGCTCATGCAACGCCTCCCCCTCGGCGGACTGTTACCGGCTGGGCGGTGCAATCTCCACCGCTCGGCCGGCGTTAACGGGCGGACTCGCCATTTTGACCGAAAAGTGGCACGCTACGACCAGCGCCACAATATGCTTCCCGATCGGCGAGGAACGGACCAGATTTCGCATTCATGCGCGTGCCTGGGCAGTTTCAGGGCCAGATCCATGCCAGTTGCGTGGCTCGGGGCGAGGCCGGCGTGTTGTTGCTCGGCCCACCCGGATCAGGGAAGTCCGGCCTCGTCTTGCGGCTTCTGGATCACGGATTCTCGCTCGTAGCCGATGACCGAGTGGACATTGAGAACGGCATTGCACGTGCGCCCGCTGGCTTGGCCGGCCTTTTAGAAGTGAGAGGACTCGGCATCGTGTCGCTCCCTCACGCCCGCGAGGTGCGGTTGGCGCTGGCGGTCGATCTGGCCGCCGCCGTCCCGCGCCTCCCCGCCCCGGTCCGCGACGAGCGCCTCGGCTTGCCGCTGATCGCCCTTGACGCCGCCTCGCCGGCCGCCCCGGCGCGGGTCGCGCTGGCGCTCGACTGCGCGCTGGGCCGCGTTCGGATGGTCGCCGGAGCCTTCGGACCATGACCACCGATGCGCGCCGGGTCGTGCTGGTGAGCGGGCTTTCCGGGGCCGGCAAATCCTCCATCCTGCGGACGCTCGAGGACCTGGGCTACGAGGCGGTGGACAATCCACCGCTGCCGCTGATCGACGATCTGGTCGCGCGCGGCGAGCGCTGGCTGGCGATCGGCGTGGACGCGCGCAGCCGCGGCTTCCGCGCCGAGGCGGTGTTGCAGTCGCTGGGCCGATTGCGGCGCAACCCCGCCCTGCGTGCCGAACTGGTCTACGCCGTCGCCGACCGCCGCGCGTTGCTGCGCCGGTATTCGGAAACCCGCCGGCGGCACCCGCTGGCGCCCAACGGGCGGGTCGCCGACGGCATCGCCGCGGAGCAGGAACTGACGCTGCCGCTGCGCAACGCCGCAGATCTGGTCGTAGACACCTCCGACCTGCCACCGGCCGAATTGCGCCGGCTGGTGGAGGGCCGCTTCGGCCCCGAGACCCCGGGCGACGGCTACGGCCTCGCCGTATCGCTGATTTCCTTCGCCTACGCGGCAGGGCTACCGCCGGAGGCCGATCTGGTGTTCGATGCGCGCTTCCTGCGCAATCCCCACTACGATCCCCGGCTGCGCCCGCGCACCGGGCTCGATCCCGAGGTAGGCGCCCATATTGAAGCTGACGCGGACTACGCCACTTTCTATGCCGCGATCAGCGACATGTTGACCCTGCTGCTGCCGCGCTTCGTTCAGGAAGGCAAGAAATACGCGACCGTGGCGATCGGCTGCACCGGTGGGCGCCACCGTTCGGTCTACCTGGTCGAGAAACTGTCCGGGCATCTGATGCAGGCGGGCTGGCGGGTGACCAGGACGCACCGGGAATTGGCGCGCCACGGCGCGTCGCCGGAATCTCCCGCTCCAATCCGCGCGACACCGCACGAAATGCCATCGGCGGCCCTTCAGGCGCAGGAGGCCTGATACAATACATGATAGGAATGGTGCTGGTGACCCATGGCCGGCTCGCCGACGAGTTACGCTCGGCGATGGAGCACGTGGTCGGGACCCAGCGGAATGTGGCCACGGTATGCATCGGCCCGGAAGACGATATCGAGGACCGACGCGCCGATATCGAGCACTGTATCGCCGATGTCGATACTGGCGACGGCGTGGTGCTGCTGACCGATATGTTCGGCGGCACGCCGAGCAACCTCGCGATCTCGATGATGGACCGCAAGGGCATCGAGGTCCTCTCCGGCGTGAACCTGCCGATGCTGGTGAAGCTGGCGAAGGTGCGCTCCTGCCAGCCGCTCGGCGAGGTGGTGGAGTGCGCGCAGGCGGCGGGGCGCAAATACATCGCGGCGGCGTCCGAAGTGCTGCACGGGGCCAAGCCGAACGGAAGCTGTAAATGAGCTTGCCCCAGGGCGGTCCCGGCAACGGCCCGCCCGACGGCTCCGCCTCCGGTCCCGCGCTCTCGCGGCTCGTCACCATCCGCAACCGGCTCGGACTGCACGCCCGCGCCGCAGCCAAGTTCGTCACCCTGGCCGAGCGGTTCGGCGCCTCGGTCGATGTGGTGAAGGACGGCCAGTCGGTCTCGGCCCGCTCGATCATGGGGCTGATGATGCTCGGCGCCGGCAAGGGCACGCAGATCGAGCTCCGGGCCGAGGGCTGGGACGCCAAGGAAGCCCTCGAGGCGCTGGCCGCGCTGGTCGAGGCGGGCTTCCATGAACAGGACTGAGCCGCCGCCGAGCGCCGAGGGACGCGCCCGGCTGCGGCGTCCGGACTGGCGGCTGATGCAGCCGGCGCCCGGCCCCGAACTGCGCTTCACCGGTATTGCCGTCTCGGACGGCATCGCCGTCGGGCCGGTATTCGGCGCCAGCGAGCCGCCGCTCGATGCGCCACGGCGGCGGGTTGGTCCGGAGGAGGTCGCGGCCGAGGTGGAGCGTCTCGACCGGGCGATCGCGCAGTCGCGCAAGCAGTTGAACAAGCTGCGCCGGCGGCTCGTCGTGCTGCCGGAGGAAAGCCAGGGTGAGATCGCACCGCTGATCGACGCCTACATCCATATGCTCGGCGCCTCGCGGCTGACCCGCGGCATCCGCCAGCGGATCAAGGACGAACTCATCTCGGCGGAAACCGCGGTGCTGGACGAAACCGAGGCGCTGGCGGCCTCGCTGGAGGCGCCCGCGGACGCGAAGCTGAGCCAGGACGATCGGGCCAGCCAGAACCGGCGCGCCGAGGAGGTCCGCGAAATCGGACGGCGCCTGATCCGCAACCTGACGCATCGCCCGTTCCGCAGCTTCGCCGGGCTGCCAGAGGGCGCGGTGCTGATCTGCGAATCGCTGCGCCCCGCCGACGCAGCGCTGCTCGATCCGTCGCGCCTCGCCGGGGTCGCGACCGAGGAGGGCGGCGCCGACGGCCACACCGCGATCATGCTGCGCGCGCTCGGGCTGCCGGCGGTGCTCGGCGCGCCCGGCCTGACCGAGGCGGTCCACCCTGGCGACATCGCGGTGATCGACGGCTCCGCCGGCAGCGTGGTGCTGAACCCTTCCGCTGCGACGCTCGCCGAGGCGCGCCGGGCCGTGACCGCCTTCGCCCGGCAGGTGCAGCGCCTGGCGCGGCTGCGTCGGCTGCCGGCCGAAACCGAGGATGGCCAGTCCATCGAGTTGCAGGCCAACCTGGAAATTCCCGCCGAGCTGCCGCTGATCGCGCAGGCCGGCGCGAGCGGGATCGGGCTGTTGCGCACCGAGTTCTTGTTCATGAACCGCGAGACCCTGCCCGACGAAGCGGTGCAGACGGAGACCTATCGCGCCATCGTGGAGGCGATGGCCGGTGATCCGGTGACCATCCGGGTGCTGGACTGGAGCGCCGACAAGGACGTGGAGGCGCTCGGCGCCGCCGGAATCGTGCCGGACGTGGTCGATCTCAATCCGGCGTTCGGTCTGCGCGGCATCCGCCTGCTGCTGCGCCACCCGGAATTGCTGGAAGTCCAGCTTACCGCGATCCTGCGCGCCGCCACGTTCGGGCCGGTGCGCGTGCTGCTGCCGGTGGTGACCACGGTCGGCGAAGTGCGGACGGCGCGGGAAATCTACGAGCGCGTCGTCAGACGGATGCGCCGTCGCAACGAAAAGCTGCCCGAGCCGCTGCCGCCGCTCGGCGTTATGATCGAGACGCCTGGCGCCGCGCTGGCCGCCGACGCGCTGGCGCTGGAGGGCGATTTCTTCGCCATCGGCACCAACGATCTCGCGATGTACACGCTGGCGGTCGATCGCGGCGAGAGCGACGTGGCCGACCTCTACAATCCGCTGCATCCGGCGGTGCTGCGGCTCATTCAGTTCGCGACGGAAGCGGCGCTGCGCATGCGCAAGCCGGTGTCGATCTGCGGCGAGATGGCCGGAAATCCGCGGCTGACGCCACTCCTGCTGGGGCTCGGCCTGCGCAGCTTCAGCATGAGCGCGTCGGCCATCCCGCGCGTCAAACAGGTGGTCCGCAATGTCACCATCGACGTGTGCGCGCGCTTTGCGCGACGGATCATGGAGCACTCGGATCCGGCCCGGATCGGCGAATTGGTGGCGGAATTCGAGCAGCAGCTTTAGGGCACGGACTCTTTTCCCGACGAAAGCCGGAATCCACAGTGCCGCCGAAATCGCAATTGCGCGGTGAATTTGCGATGCGCACCGGCGTCGCCCGCGTCGGCATTTCCGGCTGGACGTATCCGCCCTGGCGGGGCCAGTTCTATCCGCCCAAGCTGCCGCACAAACGCGAACTCGCCTTTGCCAGCCGCGTCCTTTCCTCGATCGAGATCAACGGCAGCTTCTATTCGCTGCAGCGCCCCGAAAGCTACGCGCTCTGGGCGTCCTCGACCCCGGACGATTTCGTGTTCGCGATCAAGGGCGGCCGCTACATCACGCACATGAAGAAGCTGCGCGACGCCGAGACGGCGCTCGCCAACTTCTTCGCCTCCGGCGTGCTTCGATTGGGCCGCAAACTCGGCCCGTTCCTATGGCAACTGCCGCCGCAACTGCATTACGACGCCGCCCGCATCGAGACCTTCGTCCGCGCGCTGCCGCGCGACACCGATCAGGCGGCGGCGCTCGCGCGCGCCCACGACCAGCGCATGGCCGGGCGCGCCTGGACCGAACCGATGGTCGCCATGCCGCTCCGCCACGCCATGGAGATCCGGCACGACAGCTTCAAGGCGCCGGAGTTCATCGCCATTCTGCGCCGCTACCAAGTCGCGCTGGTGGTCGCCGACACGGTCGAATGGCCGCTGCTCGGCGATCTGACCGCCGATTTCGTGTACTGCCGGCTGCACGGATCGGAAGAACTGTACGCCAGCGGCTACGACGACGCGGCGCTCGACCGCTGGGCGGCGCGCGTCCGGCGTTGGACCTCCGGCGGCGAGGCGGACGATCTGCCCCATGTCGCCGGCCCCGCCCCGCCCCGGCCGCGCGACGTGTTCGTCTATTTCGATAACGACGCGAAGGTGCGCGCGCCGTTCGATGCCCAGGGCCTGCTCCGGCGGCTTGCCGAAACCGGCGCGGCACGGGAGATTGCGCCGGCAACACAAGGAACGCGCGGATGAGGCTGTTCGATCTGGACGGGCGCGTGGCGATCGTCACCGGCGGCAATGGCGGGATCGGGCTCGGCATGGCGCGCGGCCTGACCGATGCGGGCGCCCGCGTCGTCATCGCCGGCCGCGATTCCATCAAGGGCGCGGCCGCCGTCGCCTCGCTCGGCGGGGCGGAGGCGCTGTTCGTCACCGCCGATGTCACCAGCCAGGACTCCTGCCGCCGTCTGGTCGACGAAGCGGTGGAACGGTTCGGCCGGCTCGACATCCTGGTGAACAACGCCGGCATCGCCATTCGCGGCGCGCCCGAGGACTGCACCGAAGCCGAATGGCGCGCCGTGCTCGACACCAACCTGACTAGCGCCTTCTTCTGCGCGCAGGCCGCCTATCCGCGCATGAAGGAAGCGGGCGGCGGCAAGATCGTCAATATCGGCTCGATGATGTCCGTGTTCGGCGCCCCGTACAGCGCGCCGTACGCGTCCAGCAAGGGCGGCGTCGTGCAGCTCACGAAATCGCTCGCCACCGCCTGGGCCAAGGACAACATCCAGGTGAACGTGATCTTGCCGGGCTGGATCGACACCGAACTGACCCAGGGCGCGCGCGCGCAGGTGGCCGGCCTGAACGAGCGGGTTCTGGCGCGCACGCCGGCTGGCCGCTGGGGCGACCCCGCCGACCTCGCCGGCACGGCGGTGTTCCTGGCCAGCGCGGCCTCGGACTTTGTCACCGGCGCGGCCATCCCGGTGGACGGCGGCTACGCATCGATGTTCTGACCCGGAGGATGGATTTCGCGCCGAACGAACGGCAACAGGCGGTGCGCGAGGCGATCGCGCGCGTCTGCCGCGATTTTACCCCCGAATACTGGCTCGTGCGCGACACCGACGGCGGGTTTCCGACCGAGTTTCACCAGGCGCTCGCCGCCGGCGGCTGGCTCGGCATCTGCATGCCCGAGGAATATGGCGGGTCCGGCCTCGGCATCGCCGAGGCGGCGGTCATGATGCAGGCGATCGCCCAATCCGGCGCCGGCATGAGCGGCGCCTCCGCTGTGCATCTGAACATTTTCGGGCTCAATCCGGTGGTGGTGTTCGGCACCGACGAGCAGAAGCGCCGCATGCTGCCGCCGCTGATCGCCGGGCGCGAGCGCGCCTGCTTCGCGGTCACCGAGCCGAACAGCGGGCTCGACACGACGCATCTCGCCACGCGCGCCGAGCGGCGCGGCGATCATTACCTGATCACGGGCCAGAAAATCTGGATTTCCAGCGCGCAGGTGGCGGAAAAGATTCTGATTCTCGCGCGCACCACGCCGCTGGATGCGGTGCGCAAGCCGACGCAGGGGCTGAGCCTGTTCTACACTGATTTGGACCGCTCCCGCGTCGAGGTGCGCGAGATAGCCAAGATGGGGCGCAAGGCGGTGGACTCGAATCAGGTGTTCTTCGATGCGCTGGAGGTTCCGGAACGGGACCGGATCGGCGAGGACGGGCGTGGCTTCGAGTACCTCCTGCACGGGCTGAACCCCGAGCGCATCCTGATCGCCGCCGAAGCGGTCGGGCTTGGGCTGGCGGCGCTGGAGCGCGCCGTCGCCTATGCCAAGGAGCGCGTCGTGTTCGGCCGGCCGATCGGGCAGAACCAGGCCATCCAGCATCCGCTTGCGGAATGCTGGATGGAGCTGGAAGCGGCGCGGCTGATGGTGGCCTCGGCGGCCTGGCAATACGACACCGGCAAGCCGTGCGGCGCGGCCGCCAACGCGGCGAAATACCTGGCCGCCGAAGCCGGCTTCAAGGCCTGTCAGGCCGCGGTGATGACGCATGGCGGCATGGGCTACGCGCGCGAATACCACGTCGAACGGTTCCTGCGCGAAATCATGATCCCGCGCATCGCCCCGGTCAGCCCGCAACTCATTCTCTGCTACATCGCGGAGCGGGTGCTGGGCCTCCCGAAATCCTATTGACGCGGCGAGCGGCGCGAAACCTTCTTAAATTTCTGTACCTGTGAGCTGGATCACATGCCGGCCGGATGCGGGTGCGTATTCTCGACAACGCGGACCAACACGGCTTGGTCGGTACCGCGAAGGGATGCAGCCGGATCGGATGGTCCTGGGGAAGTCGGTGGTCCGGCTGCAACGGGACGGGTGACGGGCAACTACCCGGCACCCGTTCCCAATCACTCGGCAGCCGCGCGGTCCTGCTTGGTCGCGCGGCGCTATTTTGCGATGATCTCCCCTTTCGCGGTCGCCTCGTTGTATTCGCCGACGAAATGGTAGGTGCCCGCCGCCAGCGGCCCGATATAGAGCGACCCTTCGCCGCCCCCGGCGACCACCTTTTCGCGGTGCAGGTCGCCGCTGTCGAACTCCTCGGGCGTCGCGTCCAGATTCTTGATGACCAGCTTCACGCGCTTGCCGGCCGGAACGGTCAGGCTGGACGGCTCGAAGCGATGATCTTTGATCGTGAGCCGGTAGGCATCGCCCTCGGCCCGCGCCGGGTCCGGGGCGACCCAGCTCAATGCGGCGAGCGCCAGGACGCCTGCCGCGGGAATTTTGTACGGGCGCATCTGTTGTTTCTCCTTCCGACGGGACAGGCACGAATGCAAATGCGAGGCGGTCGCAATTATTGGCGAGGATTAGCCGAAGCCCGCCCCGTCCGCAAGCCGCTACGGGCGCAGGCGCGCTATGGCTTCGCGGCGAGCACCATCGCGGTCAGCCCGGCGAGGCGATTGTTCCGGAACAGCGGCAGTTCGGCGCGGCAGGCCCACCACAGCAGCGCGTTGGCAATGGGGCCGCTGCGCCGCAATTGGCTGCGCGGCTCGCCCCGGCGCAGCCGCCCGACCAGGCGCGAGGCGGCGGCGAGCGGGAACAGCGCGCCGTAGAAATAGCAGCCGCGTTCGAGGCCAAGACCGGCCGTCCGCACCACCCCTTCCAGACGGCGCAAGGTGTAGCGGCAGCGGTGTTCCAGGAAAACGTCATGGCCGCTCCAGAGGACCTGGAAGGCCGGCACGGTGATGAGAAACCGCGCGCCGCGCGGCGCCTTCTCCACGTAGTCGCGCAGCAGGCCGAGATCGTCGTCCACGTGCTCGAGCACGTCCATCATCAGCACCAGATCCGCCGCCGTCGCGTCGATGCGCCGGCGAAATCGGAGCGGCTTGCCGGCGACCACGTCGTCGCGGTCCTCGGCGTAGTGAGGGTCGACGCAGGTCGCCGATCCGATTTCCCGCCGCCCCCGCAGCAACGCCCGCGAAAAGAACCCGGATCCAGCCCCGACGTCCAGCACCTCGCGCGGCGCCAGCCGCTCCAGCATGCGCAGCACCGCCGCCAGCTTCGCCCGGTAGTACCAGTGCTCGCCGATCGTATCGCCGAGGATGCGTTCTTCCTTGAGATCCAAGGAGCGCGCCCTTGCCGACCCGGCTATTCCGCAGCCAGATGCCGCGCGGGAGCCGACAGACGCTCCATGTCGCGCCGCGCCTCCGTGGCGGCGCCCGCGAGCCCTTCCACGTCGGCCCAGCGTAGCACCGCGCCGGCGTCTATGTCACGCAGCAGCCGCACGCCATGCGCCAGCCCGATCGGCAGCGCGCCCCGCTCCAGGCTGGCCGCGGCGGGGAGCAGCTTGCCCCAGACCGTGTAGCCGCCCTCGCCGTCCAGCATCTCGCCGGCGGTGAATCCGCCGCTTGGCCACCGCCACCACGTCGCCGCGGAAGCCGCGCGGCTGCCCGGTCGGCTCGCGGCGCAACGCCGCCGACAGCACGGAGACATTCAGCTCCAGCCCGATCAGGTGGTACGGCTTGTACATCGCCGCGTAGCGGCCGGACGGATCGGTGCGCAGCCCGTACTGGCGGAAGCAGGCGGCGGCGTAATCGTTGGGCGCCGCGATCACCACGTACACGCCCCAGCGTAGGTCGCGGTTGACCGGCCGGCCGTCCCGTTCAACCGAAGAAACGACTTCCACCATTCCGGCGTTCTCCAGCGCGCCGCCATCCGCGCGCGGGCGCAGGACGTAGGGCAGATCGTCGACGCCGCAGGGCGGAAAGCCGAGCCCGTCCGAGGGCACATCGAGGCCGGTCGCGTTGGCGATCGCCGCCATTTCGATAGCGGACTTGGTGCCATCTAGGAACGAGTTGAACATCTGCGGGTTCATGCCCGCCTTCCTCGCCGCCTCCGGCGACAGCCCGTAATGGCGCCACACGTCGTCCGGCGTGACGGTGTGGAACGAGGGCAGGTATTTCGTCCCCTTCCCCGCCGCCACCACCGCGAAGCCGCAGGCGCGCGCCCAGTCGACCAGTTCCGCCGTCAGCGCCGGCTGGTCGCCGTAGGCGAGCGAGTAGACCACACCCGCGCGCCGCGCCTCCTCGGCGAGCAGCGGTCCGGCCAGCACGTCCGCCTCGACGTTCACCATGACGATGTGCTTGCCCGCCGCGATCGCGGCACGGACATGGGCAATTCCGGCGGCCGGGTTGCCGGTCGCCTCCACCACCACCTCCACGTCGTCGCGCCCGGCGAGCGCGGCCCCGTCCTCCACGAAGCGGGTGGCGGCGATGCGTGCCTCGTCCCAGCCGACCTCGCGGCAGGCAGCGCGGGCGCGATCGGGGGAAAGATCGGCGATCGCGGCGACCTCGATGCCGGGCGTGGTCGGCACCTGGGAGAGGAACATCGAGCCGAACTTGCCGGCGCCGATCAGCCCGACCCGGACCGGCCGTCCGGCATCCCGGCGCGCCGCGAGCAACTGGTGCAGATTCATTTCAATTCCCGCGCGTTATATCAAAAAGAGCCATCACCCCGGCCCTCTCCCGCCAGCGGGAGAGGGAGCAAAACTCCTCTTCCCCGCGTCGGGGAAGGGCCGGGTGACGGGCATCGCACCGCGATGACTGTTGGCCCTACTCCGCCGCCGCCCGGTAGCGCTGGGCGTATTGCAGCAGCGCGTCGTCGGCGACCGGCTCGATCGGGGTGAAATCGGTGTGCGCGATCCATTCGGGACGGGTCGGCTTGCGGATGTGGTTGGCGACCGCGTTCAGGGTCAGATAGACGATCTTGCGCGGATAGGGCGTGATGTTTCCCGCCGAGCCGTGCACCAGGTTGCCGTGGAACATCAGGACGCCGCCGGGCTTGCCGGTGGGCGCGACGATGCCGCCCTCCTCTACCAGCTTCGCCACCGTCTCGTTGTCCAGCGTCCAGAGCGGATAGGACGTGGTCTGCTCGTCGTGGCCGGCGGCGAGCACGCCGCGCGTATGGCTGCGCGGCACCAGCATGAGCGGGCCGTTGATCGGCATCACCTCGTCGAGGAACACGGAGATGTTCATCGCCCGCGGCTCCGGCATGCCGTCGTCGCGCGCCCAGGTGCCGTAGTCCTGGTGCCACTGCCAGACGTCGCCGGTGAACGCCGCCTTCGCGTTCATCTTGAACTGGTGCATATACAGCTGGTCGCCGAACACCTGTTCCACCGGCCGAACGAGCCGCGGATGCGCGCCCAGGATGCGGAACGCCTCGTTATACGTGTGGGCGGCAAAGGCGGTGCGCGGCGCCCCGCTCTTCTCCCGCCAGACTTCCGGGCGGCTGGTGCGGTAGATGTCCTCGCCCTCCTGGCGCAGCACCGCCACCTCCTCGGGCGAGAACACTTCGGGGAAGAACAGCCAGCCCTCGGTGCGGAACTGCTCCAGTTGCCGCGAGCTGAGCGGATTGGGGTCGCCGAGCGCCATCGGATTGTCCTCCCTTAGCCTTGCCGGGCGCAGCATAGCCCGCCGCCCGCGCTTGGGGGAGAGGGCCGTTGCTCAGGTTTGCGGACCAGGGACGAAGCACATGATGCCGACGATCGGGGTCCAGCAGACGACCGCTCGGCCGGTCGGATTGTCCAGGCGGTGCAGAACCTTCCCGGTCGGAACTTCCAGCCACTCGTTGCGCACCTTGACTTCGTAATGATCGCCGTTGGTCCGATAATCGGCCGGACGGCAATCCGCGATCGAGCAGCACGAAGCCCCGCTGCGCGGCTGCCGCAGGCTTTCGAACCAGGGTGCGAGCTTGGGGTCGGCGTTGGGTGGCGGGCGAGCGGCGGCCGTCGCCGCGGCCCCGACCACGGCCGCAAGCACCAGCAGGCGAAGCATGACAGTAAACTCCCGATGACTGACTGCGCGGAAACGGAGCGGAAGCTAAACGGTTTCTGGTCAATCGGTATTTTGCCGGCGCGTGGCTCGGCGGCCCGCCCGGGCTGAACAGCGGATCGCGCCCAGCACCGACATCCCCGGGCGCAAGATCTGCGTCATTACCGGGTCAAAGCCCGGCAATGACGCAAGGTGTTGAGCCTGAGCGGGCCGCTCCAGCGGGTGACGTCTTCAATGCTTTCAAGACAGTCCCA
The DNA here is from genome assembly GCA_963761015.1 of uncultured Alphaproteobacteria bacterium. GTDB lineage: Bacteria > Pseudomonadota > Alphaproteobacteria > Acetobacterales > Acetobacteraceae > CAVXFL01. The sequence goes on along the minus strand of CAVXFL010000009.1, from coordinate 442,889 downwards.
GCTTCGGGCGCACCCAATCGGCGAGTTTGCGGATGGCCTCGTCGGCCTCCGGCGCCGCTCCGGCGGAGAAATGGAACACGTGCTGCAAGTCCGGAACGACGTCGAGCCGGACATCCACGCCGGCCTGCTTGGCGCGCTCGGCGAGACGCGTGCTGTCGTCGACCAGCGTCTCGTCGCCGCCGACCTGGATGTACATCGGCGGCAGCCCTTTGAGGTCGGCGTAGAACGGATTCGCGCGCGGATCCTTGCGACTACCGCCTTCGCCGAGGAAGGTGCCGGCCATCACCTCGACGATCTCCTTCTGCACCAGTGCGTCGCGCTCGCGATTGGAGACCATGGATTGACCCGTGATTTCCAGATCCACCCAGGGCGAGAGCGGCATCGTGGCCGCGGGGATCGGCAAGTCCTGCTCGCGCGCGCGCAGGATGGCGGTGACGGCGAGCGCGCCGCCGGCGGAATCGCCCGTCAACGCGACGTGGTTCGGCTTGATGCCCTGCTCGAGCAGCCAGCGATAGGCGGTGACCGCGTCGTCGATCTGCGCCGGATGCACGTGCTCCGGGGCGCGGCGGTAGTCCAGGATCAGCGCGCGGCAGCCGACCGCCTTGGCCAGATGGCCGTACACCTTGCGATGCGTGTACATCGAGGCGGTGACGTAGCCGCCGCCATGCGTGCACAGGATCACGCGGTTCTCGGCGCAGCCTTTCGGCACCGCCCACATGGCCGGCACGCCGCCCGCGTCGGTTTCGATGTAGTCGACGCCGCCCGGCTCCGCCGTGACATCACCCCAGTGCTCGAACATGCGGCGCAACTCGTCGAGCGGCATTTCCGGGTTTGCGGCGAGTGCGGCGGCCCAGTTGCGATATAGCGTTTTCAGCTCGTCGGCTTGCGGGCTGGGCATGGGTTTCCTCCTTCGTCGTTCGGCATTGTGCTGTTGCCGGCCCGCGTGGCGCCGAGCCGGAACAGCGAGATATCATGCCGCGTCGCGCCCGCGATGGCGAGATCGGCCAGGATTTCACCGATGACGCTGCAGAATTTGTAGCCGTGTCCGGAGCAGGGTGAGGCGAGAATCACCTGATCGTGGTCGGGGTGCCGGTCGATGATGAAATGCTCGTCCAGCGTGTTGGTGAACATGCAGGTACGGAGCGCCATCGTGGCGCCGCTGCCTTCGGGAAAATAGCGCTCGGCGAAGGCGCGCAGCAGGTTTTCGTCTTCGGCATCAATCTCGCTCCGGATGCCGTCCGCGGGTGCGGTTTCGCCGCGATGGTGATAGCGGCCGAACTTGAATCCGGGCACCTCGTACACCGGCAGGCCGTAATAGCGCCCCTCCTCCACGTCGAGATTGAACACCGGGAAGCGGTCGGGCGCGAACAGGCGGGGCTGGCGCGGTTGCAGCCAGGCGAGCACCTGCCGCTCCGGCACGGCGAGCGCGCGCAGCGGCGCCGCCAGTTCGCCGATCCAGGCGCCGGCAGTCAGAATCAGCGTCGAGGCAGTGTAGGTCCCCTTGTCGGTGGTGACGCGGACGCCACCATCGCGCGGTTCCCAGGCGAGCACCCGTTCACGCGCGCGAATATCGGCGCCCGCAGCCTGGGCGGCGCGGACATGCGCGACGATCGCGCGCTCGCTGGCGATGAAGCCGCCGTCGCGCTGGTAGATGGCGCGGTGCGAAGGCGGCAGCCGGTATCCGGGAAAGCGCTCGTTGACCTCGGCGCCAGTGAGCACCTCGTGTGGCAGGTCATGGAGGCGGGCGGAGGCGAGCGCTCCTTGGAGCAGCGCACGGTCCTCCGGCCCGGCGTCGATCGAGCCGGTGACGACCAGCAACTCCTGCCCGGAGACCCGTTCGATGTCGCGCCAGAGTTCGTAGGCGCGCCGCAGCAGCGGCACGTAGGCGGGGTTTTCGTAATAGGGCAGCCGGATGATGCGGGTGACGCCGTGCGACGATCCCATCGCGTGCGGAATATCGAACCGCTCCAGCCCGAGCACGCGCTGTCCCCGCCGCGCAAGCTGCCACGCCGCCGCGCTGCCCATGCCGCCGATGCCGACGATGATGGCATCAAATTCCATCCGCGCTTCAGCCGCCCCAAACTTCAGTCAGCATGCGCAGCCAATTCTCGCCGGCAACCTTTTCGATCCGCCCCGCGCTCCAGCCCGCGCGCTGCATGGCGCGGATCAGGGTCGGATACTCACCGATGGCGCGGAAGCCTTCGGGGTTAATCACCTCGCCGAAATCGGTCAGCTTGCGGCCGTCGCCCTTGTCGTGGGTGATCCAGCGGAAGAAGTCCTCCCCGTGCCCCTGGGTGAAATCGGTGCCGATGCCGACGTGGTCCTCGCCGACCAGGTCGATCACGTAGTCGATCGCCGCCACGTAGTCGTCCACCGTCGAGGCCGGGCCCTTCGGCAGAAACGGTGGGAACATCGTCACGCCGACGAAGCCGCCACGATCGGCGATGAACCTCAGCTCCTCGTCGGACTTGTTGCGCGGATGCGCCTTCAATGCCGCCGGCAGGCAATGGGAGTAGCAGCACGGCTCGCGCGAAGCGAGAATGACGTCGCGCGACGTGACCGGGCCAACATGGCTGAGGTCGCACATCATGCCGACGCGGTTCATCTCCAGGACCACGTCGCGGCCGAAATCGGACAAGCCGCCATCGCGCGATTCGTAGCAGCCGGTGCCGACCAGGTTCTGCGTGTTGTACGCGATCTGTGCGATCCCGACGCCGAGTTCCTTGAACAGCCCGACACGGCCGAGCCGGTCCTCGAAGGCGGACACGTTCTGGAAGCCGAGCACGATGGCGGTTCGGCCATCCTGCTTCGCGCGTCGGATGTCCGCCACCGTGTGCGCCTTCACGATCAGTTCGGGGTAATCGCGAAACCAGCCGTCCCAGGCGGCGATGTTCCGCATGGTCTCGGAAAAATTCTCCCACACGCAGCAGGTGCAATTCGCGCCGCCGAGCCCGCCGCGGCGCATATCGCGGAACACATCCGGCCCCCACTTCGACACGATGAGCCCGTCGAAGATCAGCGGTCCGGCGTTGCCGCTCATTGTCCGCTCGCCGCGCCCGCTCGCGGCAGATGCACCGCGGCCTCCGGGGTGATGTTCCAGAAGGTGAAGCTCTCCTCGATATAGAGCCGCACCCGCTCGGCGTCGTGGCTCAGATAGCCGATGGAGAAATCCTGCCCGACCGTCAGCTCGAAATCCTCACCGCGCATCGACAGCACGACCGCGCCGTCCAGCCCCGGCGCCCAGACGATCGGCCCCTCGAACAGCCGCCGCACGTGCTGGATCACCGGATAGCCGCCCTTCGTCGCCTCGGTCAGCCCCGTATAGCACTCCTCGCCGAGCGCGACGGCATAGGGCGCGCCGATACCGCGATGGCGCAGTCGGTTCAGCGCCGTGGCGATGTGCTCGGGGTAGTCCTCGACATTGTCGGGCAGCCGCAGCGCGGTTTCGGCGTCCACCTGGCAGATGCCGCGAATGCCGGCCGCGGCGTGCCCATGGAAGATGGCGCGATCCTCGGCGATGGCGATGCGCCGTGCGGCCTCGATCACCGGGCCGGTGTCGAAGTCCTTCGCGCCCCGGTCGGCCGCGTCGAGTTCGTCGCGCCGCATATCGAATCCGGCGCGCAACTCCATGAACGGCAGCACCCGCCGCACGCGCGCATCGACCGCGCCCGGTCCCGGTGCGCCGATCGACTCGCTTCGCCCGATGCCGATTGCCGAGGCCTTCCAACCTTCGGGGCCGGCGAAATTGACCAGTTTTCGCGCTGCCAGCATGGTTTTCAGCGTGCGCATCGCCTCGGTCTCGATCTCGTCCCAGGCAGCGGCGGAAATCGGCGCAAGCTCGCGGAAGAGATGGTTCATCGCTCGGCGACCCCGCGCAAGGAGCCGATGCCGAGGCTGCCGTCGCCGGCGGGCGCTGGCTCCGTGTCCGCTCCGTTCGGCTCGGCCTCGCGGATCGGGCCGCTGGTGAACAGGTAATTCTGCAGGTGCGCGGTGAATTCGGGATCGCCCCGCCGCAGCCATTCCAGCAGCATGGAGGCGTGTTCCTTCTCCTCCGCGCGGTTATGGGCGAGAATCTGCTTGAGCTGCTCGTCGTCGCTGGCCTTGATCCGCTGATCGTACCAGTCGATCGCCTCCAGCTCCTCGATCAAATTGGATATCGCGCGGTGCCGGTCGAGCAACTCCGCTCCCAGCACGGATCGTTCCTCATGCAGCGTCTCACCCGCCATGGGGTTCTCCTCCTGTTCTTGATTTCCGGAAATGCGGCCACCGAACGGTCCGGGAGCCTATCGGTGTCGGGCCGGCCCCACAAAGCAGGAACTCGTGAGGACGGGCTGGCAAGCCGGCGCAAATCCCGGCATGCTGGCCCCATCATGTCGCCGCGTTCCCCTGGCGCCGCCGATTGCCTCGCGCGCGCCCGCGAGCTTGTGCCCCTGCTGGACGCCGCCGCGCCTCGAATCGAGAGCGCGCGGGAACTGACGCCGGAGGTGCTCGAGGCCCTGTATGACGCCGGGCTGTTCCGTCTGCTCCTGCCGGAATCCGTGGGCGGGGCGGAGCTTGATCCGATGAGCTACGTCGCGGTGATCGAGACCATTGCCGGGGGCGACGCCAGCACCGCCTGGTGCCTGGGCCAGAACGATGGCTGCTCGATGTCGGCGGCTTGGCTGCGTTCGGATATCGCCGCCGAGGTGTTCGGCGATCCGCGTGCGGCGCTCGCCTGGGGCGCCGGCGCGGCCGGTACCGCCGAGGTGGTCGAGGGCGGTTATCGGGTGAGCGGGACGTGGCAGTTTGCGAGCGGCAGCCGGCACGCCACTTGGCTTGGCGGTCACTGCCTCATCCGCGACCAGGACGGCTCGATCCGCCCCGGCACCGAGGGCAGCGAGGGCGGCCGCACCATGCTGTTTCCCCGTTCACGCGCGACCATCAAGGATGTCTGGCACGTGGTCGGGCTGAAGGGCACGGGGAGCGACAGCTACTCGGTCTCTGACCTGTTCGTGCCCGAGGTCTATTCGCTCGACCGCTACAATACGGGCGAGCGGGTTCACACCGGATTGCTGTATCGCTTCACCACGTCGCAGCTTTACGCGGCCGGCTTCGCCGGCGTGGCGCTTGGGATCGCGCGCACGGTGCTGGACACCTTCATCGACCTCGCGCGCAACAAGAAGCCGCGCGGGGCGCAAACGTCGTTGCGCGACAGCACGGTCACGCAAGCGGAAATCGCGGTTGGCGATGCGCGGCTGCGGGCCGCGCGGGCGTTCCTGATGCAGAGCTTGCGCGAAGTCTGGGAAGCGCTGCCGGAGCAGGGCGAGTTCACGATGGATCAGCGGATAGCGATCCGCCTGGCCTCGACCTACGCCATCAACGAGGCGCAGGAGGTGCTCGACCGCACCTATCACAGCGCCGGGGCCACGGCGATTTTCGAGAGCGGCCCCTACGAGCGCCGCCTGCGCGACATGCACGCGGTCGCGCAGCAGGCGCAGGGACGGCGCACGCATTACGAGACCGTCGGGCGGCACATGCTGGGGCTGCAGCCGGATTTGTTGTTTGTGTAACGAGCGCTTTGTCTGAATCAGCGCATTTTCGATTGTCTTTCCCGTCGAAAGCCGGGATCCACGGCGCCGCCGCACGAAAATCCGAGTTCTGGTGCGGCGGCGCCGTGGATGCCGGCTTTCGCCGGCATGGGGCGGGTGGTGCCACCCTCAGAGCCAAACCGCGAGCCGCCGTTTCCCGCCGCGCCGCGCTCGCCGGCGGGTTCTGCCTCTGTTGCCTGCCCTCGCTCGCCCGCGCCACCGCCCCGAGCGGCCCGACGCCGGTCGAGGAAGCGGCGCCGGGGCTGTTCCTTCGCCGCGGCGTGAACCAGGACGCGACGGCGGCCAATCTCGACGCCATCGCCAATATCGGCTTCATCGTCGGGCGCGACGCCGTGTTGGTGACGGACAGCGGCGGCAGCGTGTCGGATGGCGAGCGGTTGCGCGCGGCGATCCGCGCGAGGACCGACAAGCCGATCCGTTACGTGATGATCAGCCACGTCCACCCCGACCACGCGTTCGGCGCCGCCGCGTTCCGCCAGGACAACCCGACCTTCATCGGCCACGCCCGCCTCGCCACCGCGCTGGCGAGCCGCGGCTCGTATTACCGCAAGCGGCTGGAGGACCTGCTCGGCGCACGCCGGGCGGGCGATGTCGTCATGCCGACCATGCCGGTCGCGGACCATGCCGAGATCGACCTCGGCGGTCGGCCGATCGCCTTCACCGCGCACGGGATCGCGCATACCGACTGCGATCTCTCCATGCTGGACCGGGCGAGCGGGCTGCTGCTGCCTGCCGATCTCTTATTCGTGCGCCGCGTTCCGGCGCTCGACGGCAGCCTGCTCGGGTGGCTGCGCGAATTGGAGAAGCTGAAAGGGGCGGGCGCCAACCGCGCTGTTCCGGGGCACGGGCCGATCGTGGTTGATTTTGCGCCCGCCGCAGCCGATCTCGTCCGCTATCTCACCGCATTGCGGGACGGCGTGCGCAAGGCCATTGCCGTGAACGCGCCAATCGGGCAAGCCGTGAAGACGGTAGCCCGATCCGAGCGCGGCCGATGGCTGCTGTTCGACGACTATAATGGCCGCAATATCACCGAGGTGTACAAGGAACTGGAGTGGGAATGATGGCCTCGCATCCGAACGGACCGACCCGACGCAACCTGCTGATGACGGCGACGGCCGCGATCGCGCTCGCTGGCTGGCCCGATTTCGCCCGCGCCGAGGACGCCACCGCCCGCGCGGCGCGCTGGAAGGATCTTCGGCGCACGATTTTCGGCAACCGCGCGATCGCGGACGGCAGCGCGATCATCGGCATCGACGCGCCCTCGCGCGCGCTGGATGCCGCGCTGGTGCCGGTCAACCTGTCGCTTCGGCCCGGCAACCAGGTGACGGGGCTCTGGTTCGTCATCGACGACAACCCCTCGCCGCTCGCCGCGCATTTCACCTTCGGGCCGAAAGCCGATCCGCGCGAGCTCGCGCTCCGCGTGCGCGTCGATCAGTACACGAACATGCACGCGGTCGTGGAAACCGCGGACGGCAAGCTCTACGCGGCGACCCGGTTCATCAAGGCCGCCGGCGGGTGCTCGGCACCCGCGGAGACCGAAATTGCCGGGCTCTCCGATATCGGGCGCATGAAGTTGCGCTTGGTCGACGAATTCGCCGCCGGCAAGCCGGTGCAAGCGAAGCTGATGATCCGGCATCCGAACTTCAACGGCATGCAGATGAATCAGGTCACCCGGCTCTACACGCCGGCGCGCTTCATCCGGAGCGTGGACGTCACCTACAACAGCGGCCTGGTGTTCCACCTGGACAGCGATATCTCGCTTTCCACCGACCCGGTCATCGGCTTCGGCTTTGTGCCCGAGGCGAAGGGCAAGATGCTCGTGACGGTGCGGGACAGCAGCAAAGCCACGTTCCGGCACAGCTTCGATCTGCCGCCGGCCGCCGCTTGATGCGCGTCCTGGCGTTGCTGGGCGCTCTGCTGCTGATCGGGGCGGCGCCGAACGCAATGCAATCGCGGTCTTCGGCCCGACCCGTCCCGACAAGCCTTCCTGGCGCGACCGTGGTGCACACGGCGGCGGCCAAGGCTCTGCTGCAAAAACCCGGGCTCGTGATCGTCGACGTGTCGGAGAAACCGCGGCGGCCGCAGGGTCTGGCGCCAGGCGCGCCATGGCTGCCGCCGGGGCACCGCGACATTCCAGGCAGTTTTTGGATTCCCGGCGCCGGGCACAGCCCGATCTCGCCTGCGCTAGAGCACTATTTTCGCACGCGCCTGACCGAACTGACCGGCGGGGCGCGTGATCGCCCAATCCTCATCTACTGCCACCCGCACTGCTGGAGCAGTTGGAACGCCGCGCGGCGCGTGGTCGGGTACGGCTATCGGGACGTGTTCTGGTACCCGGACGGCATCGAGGGCTGGGAGGATGCCGGGCTGCCGACCGCGCCAGCCAATCAGCAAGGACCAGGGGCTCGGCCCAAAGCCGGCAAACTCGCTCAGAGTCCGGCGAGGTAATCGGCTAACGCCTCGATGTCCTGATCCTTGTACGTCTTGAGCAGATCCGTCATCCACGGATTGTTCGCGCGCGCGCCCGAGCGGAAATCCTGCATGGTTTTCACGAGATACGGCCTGCTCTGATTGGCCAGCCGCGGCGTAGTGCCGGCGCCGACATAGCCGCCGAGATGGCATTGCGTGCACTGACCGGAACTCGCGTCCCGCTCGGCCAGGTGGATTGCCCGGTCCGATGCACGTTTCTGGCCAAGATTGGGCCAGGGCTTCTTGGAAAAATATTCCGCCAACGCCAGCATGTCCTGCTTCGACAATCCGGCTGTCACCGGCGACATCAGGTCGTTCTTGCGCGTGCCGCGCTTGAAGTCACGAAGGTCGAGATAGATGTAGCCGACCTGCTGGCCCCAGATGACCGGAATTTTCGGGTCGATCGGGATGCCGGAAACGCCGTGACAGCTGGCGCAAATCTTTGCCAATTCCTCGACCGGAGCCGCGAAGCCCGCGGAGGAAAAGTTCAGTGCTGCCAATACAGTTGCGGCAAGGATCAGCCGGCGGCGCATGCACGCAAATTCCTTGGTTGCGCCGACAGAGAAACGGGACCGCCAGGCGGTCCCGTCCCATCAGGCGATCGGTCGAAAACTTACTCGGCGAGCGTGAAGGCGATGACGGCGTTGCCACGCTTGTAATCGAGCTGCGTGTTCCCGCCAGCCGCCACCACGATGTACTGCTTGCCCTCGACCGTATACGAGGCCGGCGGCGCGTTCACGCCGGCGCCCGCCTGGAAGCCCCAAAGCTGCGCGCCGGTGCGTGCATCGTAGGCCTTGAACCAGCCGTTCCCTTCGCCGGTGAACACCAGCCAGCCGGCCGTCGCCAGCACGCCACCGATCATCGGCTGCTGCGTTTTCACCTGCCAGCGGATCCGCCCGGTATCGTAATCGACGGCCGTGATGTTGCCCCACTGCTCCTCGTCAGGGATCACCGTGAAGGCGCCGCCGAGCCACAGCTTGCCTTCCGGATAGGCCGAGTTCGCCACCGAATAGTGCATCGGCTGGTGCAGGTTGATGGCGTAGGCGATGCCGAGATGCGGGTTCACCGCCATCGGCGACCACTCCACGCCGCCATTCGCGCCCGGCAGCATGCGCGTGCCGACGCCCGGCGTCGGCAGGACGAACATGTTCTCCTGCGGCACCATCGGTTCGGAGAAGCGGATCAGGTGGCAGTCGCGCCGGTCGTGGACGTAAACGTACCCGCTCTTGCCGGCGTGGATCACGCCCGGGACCATGCGGCCGTTATCGTCGCGCACATTGACCAGCACCGCCGGGCTCACCGCGTCCAGATCCCACACGTCGTGCGGGATGTATTGGAAGTGGCAGCGATACTTCCCGGTGTCGAGGTCGAGCGAGACCAGCGAATCGGTGTAGAGGTTGTCGCCGGGACGAACCGCGCCGTCGAGGTCCGGCGAGGGATTGCCGACGACGAAGTAGATGCGGCGCGCAGCCAGATCGACCGCCGGATTCTGCCACACGCCGCCGCCCAGCCGCTTGTACGGGTCGCCGAGCTTCTGCAGCGCCGCCTTCTCGGCGGCGATGTCGCGGTGCAGGTTCTGCCCGGTCGCGTCCCGCTCGGCCCAAGCGCCGACGGTATGCTCGGGGATGGTGTTGAAATTCCAGAGCAGCTTCCCGGTCTTGGCGTCGTAGGCGCGGACAAAGCCGCGAATGCCGTATTCGCCGCCATTGGTGCCGATCAGGATTTTTCCGTCCACCGGGGTCGGCGCCATGGTCTCGCTGTAGCCAAGCTCGGGATCGGCGATCTGGGTCTGCCAGATCGGCTTGCCCGTCTTGGAATCGAGCGCGACCAGCTTGGAATCCAGCGTCGCCAGGTAAACAGCGTTTTTGTACACGGCGACGCCGCGGTTGTTGGGACCGCAGCAATAGGTCGCGACGGGGCCGAGATTCTGCTTGTAATGCCAGATCTCCTGGCCGGTCCTGGCGTCCAGCGCATAGACGTGGTCGAACGCGGTCGTCACGTACATGACCCCGTTGACCACGATCGGCGTGGTTTCCATCAATTCGGTCACGCCGGTCTGGAACACCCAGGCCGGGCGCAGCTTGGCGACGTTGTCGATGTTGATCTGCGCGTTGGGGTAGTAGCGGGTCTGGTGGTAGTTGCCGTTGGTCAGCAGGAAGTTGTTGCCATCCTGGGCAGCGTGGCTGAGCAGGTCCTGGCTGACGGTGCCCATGTCGCCGTAGAGCGTGGTCTTGTTGACCTCCTCGGCGCCCACCCGCGGCGCGACAGCCATCGCCACGGCGAAGGCGGCTGCCGCCACCCCACCCAGCAACTTCGACTTGGACGACATTCTCTCCCCTTTTCGAAACGAGTTTATTCGTGAAAGTAAACGGAAGCGGCATCGGAAATCAGAGTACTCGTCGCGCCCCGCGCTCGCTTTCGCGGATACCGGCCGGAAAGGGGAGCCGCGGAACGCCGCCTCAGCCGCGGCTGGCGGTGAAGGCGTTGAAGGCGATCAGCGTATAGGTGTCCCGCACCCCTGGCAGCGCCTGAATGCTTTCCGTAACAAACAGCCCGATATCCTGCTCGGGCTCGAGATAGAATTTTCCCAGCAGGTCGGTACTGGCCGGATGTGGAATGCAGCTCCGAGAGCTGCGCGATCGTGTCGGCGGCCTGCTGCGCCACCCGATACGCCTGGCCCATGTCGCACTTGATGAGTACCGAAGATCGCCCGCATGCCGCGCCCCTTTCCTCTCCCCGTCAGACTGCCACCTCGCGGCAAGCCTGCCCAGCGAGCGGTTTGGTTGCCGAACGGGTGACGCGCGCCCCGCGCCGACCTATCCTGTCGGCCATCGCAGCGCGTTGAGGAGAACCAGCATGGAGTTGGCGCAAGCCCGCAAGCCACGCCCCGCACGGCCGGGCGGCCGCGTTCTCGCCGACGCGCTGGTGGCGCAGGGCATCGATCACGTGTTCGCGGTGCCGGGCGAAAGCTATCTCGACGTGCTGGACGGACTTTATGCGGTCCGCGACCGGCTCAAGCTGATCACCTGCCGCTTCGAGGCCGGCGCGGTCGATATGGCCGAAGCCTACGGCAAGCTGACCGGCCGGCCCGCCGCGGCGATGGTCACGCGCGGACCCGGCGCCTGCCACGGCGCGATCGGCGTGCACATCGCCGCCCAGGACAGCACGCCGCTGCTGCTGTTCATCGGCCAGATCCCGTTCGCCGAGACCGATCGCGACAGCTTTCAGGAGATCGATTACCGGCGGATGTTCGGCGCGATCGCCAAATGGGTCACCCAGATAGACGACGCCCGGCGGATTCCCGAAGTGGTGGCGCACGCGGTGGATGTGGCGACGCGCGGACGGCCCGGCCCGGTGGTGATTGCGCTCTCGGAAGAGATGCAGAAGCAGTTGGTGGAAGTCGCGGATATCGGCCCGACCGAGGTATCGCGGCCGCATCCCGACCCCGATGCGCTCAAGCGCATGCAGGCGCTGCTGGCGCGGGCGCAAAAGCCGTTGGCGATCTTGGGCGGCTCGTGCTGGAGCGAGGCGGGGCGCGCGGCGATTCGCGGGTTCCTGCTGACCCACGATCTTCCGGTCGCGGTCGGCTTCCGCCGCCAGCAACTCTACGACGGCACGCGCGACAATTTTGTGGGCGATCTCGGCGTGGGTGCGGATCCGGCGCTGGTCGCGAAGGCGCGCGAGGCCGATCTGGTGCTTGCCATCGGCGCTCGGCTCGGCGAGGCGGTGACGCAGGGCTACACGCTGTTCGATCCGGCCGGATCGACACCGATCATCCATGTCTATCCGGATGCGGCCGAAATCGGGCGCGTGTTCCGCCCGACGCTCGGCATCGCCGCGGATCTGAACGTGTTCGCCGAGGCGGTTGCCAAGCTGCAACCGAACGGGACGCCCTGGCGGGACTGGACGCGCGAACTGCGCGCCTTGCGCTTGGCCGCGAACGAGGTGCCGGACTACGCGGGCACCCTGAATGTCGCTCGCGTGCTGCAGCAATTGCAGGGCATGCTGCCGAAGGATGCGATCCTGACCTGCGACGCCGGGAACTTCGCCACCTGGCCGGCGCGGTTCATGAACTTTTCCGAGGGCCAGCGGTTCATCGGGCCGACGAACGGGGCGATGGGCTACGGCGTTCCCGCCGCGATCGGCGCCAAGCTCGCCTTTCCCGATCGCATGGTGATCGCCTTTGTGGGCGATGGCGGGTTGTTGATGACCGGACAGGAGATCGCCACCGCGTTCCATCATGGCGTCGCGCCGATCGTGCTGGTGTTCAACAACCAGATGTACGGCACGATCCGCATGTATCAGGAGCGCACCTATCCCGGGCGCATCTCCGGCACCGCGCTGACCAACCCGGATTTCGCGAGGTTCATCGAGGCGTTCGGCGGACACGGCGAGACGGTGACGCACACCGAGCAGTTCGCGCCCGCGTTCCACCGTGCCGTGGAGGCCGGCCGGCCGGCGGTGATCGAGCTCGCCATGAACCCCGAGCAGATCACGTCACGGGCGACCATCGCCGACCTGCGCGCGAGCGCCGCCAAGCCGGCCGCGAAAGCGGCACGGCACGAGCCGAGGCGGATTTCCGCCGCGCCGATCCGGCCTTCATCGAAGCCGGCCAAGAAGCGCTAGCGGACCATCCTCATGCCCGGGCAACGACCTAGGCATCTGGGCGTTGGCACGGCCGCGAGATTGCCAAGTCGAGCGGCGGCAATTGCAAAGAGTGAACGCAGTTCAGGAGGAGACGATCCGGTGGTGAAGTGGCTCGCGTGCCTGCTGGCGCTGTTCGGTTTCGTGGTGGCGGCCGGCGCGCGGGCGCAGCCGTCGTTTCCGATCAGCGAGAGCAACTTCAACCTGCACGATGTTCGCCTGAACGACGGCGAAACCATGCCGCTCGCGCGGCTGCACTACACCACGCTCGGCCAGCCGCGGCGCGACGCATCGGGACGGATCACCAACGCCGTGATGCTGCTGCATGGCACGACCGGGACGGGTAAGAATTTCCTCATGCCGAGCCTGGCGGACAATTTGTTCGCGCCGGGCAAGCCGCTCGATCTCGGTCGCTACTACATCATTTTGCCCGACGGCATCGGTGCCGGCGGTTCCAGCAAGCCGTCGGACGGCATGCACGCGCATTTTCCCCATTACGGCTACATCGACCAGGTCGAGCTGCAGTACCGTCTGCTCCATCAGGGCCTCGGCATCGATCATCTGCGGCTCGTGCTCGGCACCTCGATGGGCTGCATGCATGCGTGGCTATGGGGTGAGCGGCATCCGGACGCAATGGATATGCTGGTGCCGATCGCCTGCCTGCCCGTCGCGATCAGCGGACGCAACATGTTCTGGCGCGAGACGCTGATTCGCGCCATTCGCGAGGATCCCGACTGGCGCGGCGGCAACTACGATCCGGCCAGGTCGCCCAGGCTTTGGCTGGCGACAGCGTTTCCGCTGATCGCCATCATGACCAGCAATGCCGAGCGGTTTCAGCAGATGGCGCCGACCCGGGCGGATGCGGTGCGGCTGTTCGAGCGCGTGCTCGCCGGCGCGAGCGATCGCGACGCCAACGATGTCCTCTATTCGTTCGAGAGTTCGTACGACTACGATCCCGCGCCGGACCTGGAGAAGATCAGCACCGCGGTGCTGGCCATCAACTTTGCCGACGATCTGATCAACCCGCCGGAACTGGGCGTCATGGAACCCGCCATGAAGCACGTTCGCAACGGGCGATACGTGCTAATTCCGCCGGGCAAGACCTACGGGCACGCCACCCTCGCGCATGCGGAGATCTGGGGGTCGTATCTGGCCGAGTTCATGGCGCGGCACAACACCGCGCCGTAGTCACCGGCCGACTGCGTAACCTTGCATGCCGCGCGGGTTGGCGCCGGCATGAAACTGTTCGCCGTCAATCCGCGCCGCGGACAGCCGGCCCTCCGACCAGTCCTCCCCGATATCCACCAGGTGACCGCGGCCGATAAGCTCGTGGATCGTCTGCTGGCTGAAACGGCCCTCCAGAACCAGCTTGCCGGGGCGGGCGACGCGCGGCCAGAAACTCGCCGGCCAATGTTCGGCGTGGAAACTGGGGGCGTCGATAGCTTCCTGAATGTTCATGCCGTGATTGATCATGCGGAGGAAGAAGATCAGTGACCATTGGTCCTGCTGCTCGCCTCCGGGCGTGCCGAACGCCATCCACGGTTTCCCCCCACGCAGCGCGAAGCTGGGCGTAAGCGTGGTGCGCGGGCGCTTGCGCGGTTCCAGACTGTTCGGCACGCCGTCGCGCAGCCAGAACATCTGCCCGCGCGTGCCCATCGGGAAGCCGAGTTCGGGAATGACCGGCGAGGATTGCAGCCAGCCGGCGGACGGCGTGGCGCTGACCATGTTGTCCCAGCGGTCGATCACGTCGAGGTGGCAAGTGTCGCCGCCGACAGCGCCGAGCCGCCCGACCGTGGGCTCGCCCGCGCCGGCGGCCTGGCCAAGAAGCGCGACGCGGGCGGCGGCGTGGTGGTCGACCCAGGGAACCTCCCCGCCGATCCGGCCCGGGCGCAATTCCAAGGACGCCGTCTTCGCCACCAGCGCGCAGCGACGGTCGTTGTAGTCGGGCGAGAGCAACTCGCGCAGCGGCACATCGGCAAAATTTGGGTCGCCGTACCAGGCCTCGCGGTCGGCGAAGGCAAGTTTCGCGCACTCGACCACCGTATGGACGAATTCGGCACCGAGCGGGTCCATGCCGGCGAGATCGAATTTTTGCAGCAGCGCCAGTTGCTGAAGGAAGACCGGGCCTTGGCTCCACGGCCCACACTTCAGTACCGTACACCCATGGTAATCGAAGGCGAGCGGTTTTTCGACCGTCGCGGACCAGGCGGCAAAATCGTCTGCCGCGAGCAGGCCGCGATGGCGGCAGCCGGACGCGTCCATCACCTCGTTTTCGCGGAAGAACCGATCCACCGCCTCGGCGATGAAGCCGCGATACCAGGCGGCGCGCGCGGCATCGATGCGGGCCTCACGGGTGGCGCCGAGCGCTTCGCGGCAAATGCGGAGATAGGTGGCGGCGAGGGCCGGGTTGGCGAACAAGCCGCCGATTTCGGGCACTCTGCCGTTCGGCAGGAACACGGCGGCGCTCGTTGGCCATTCTGCCTCGAACAGCGGCTGCACCCGGGCGATCGTGTTCGCGATGCGAGGCAGGACCGGCACGCCGTTCGTCGCGTAGTCGACAGCGTAGGCGAGCACGTCCGGCAGCTCCCACGTGCCCCAGTCGCGCAGCATCAAGCACCAGGCGTCGAAGGCACCGGGCACCACGGCGGGCAGCAGCCCGGTCCCCGGGATCAGATCGAGGCCTAGCGCGGCGAAATGCGCGCTTGTGGCGGCGGCGGGCGCGACGCCCTGGCCACAAATCACGTACTGCATGTCGTCCCGGGTGCTGTGGATGATAGCCGGGCAGTCGCCGCCCGGCCCGTTCAGGTGCGGCTCGGCGACCTGGAGCGTAAAGCCGGCCGCCGCGGCGGCGTCGAATGCGTTGCCGCCACGCTCCAGCACCGCCATTCCCACCGCGCTTGCGATCCAATGCGTGCTGGCGACGACGCCGAACGTGCCGGCGATTTCCGGGCGGGTGGTGAACATGTCTTCTCCGCGGCAAGGTCAGGGTCGGCGCCCAGCGATAGCGCGATTCGATCAGCCGCGCAGGGGCACGCGCGATACCAGCGTGAACGGGGCGCCCGGCGCGTCCTGCACGAAGGCAGAAACATCCCGGATACGCCGCAACATAGCGAGAACCTCGGCAAAATGGCGCTCGGCCGCCGGTTGGTAGATCGCGGCTTCCGCCGCGGTCAGGCGCCGCGTCAGAGTCATGTGAAAGACCCAGCTATCGAACACGTCCGGATAGCCCCAGCGCAGCAGCATGGTTTTGCGCTCGGGCGACAGGCCCATGCCGACCCGGCGCGCGATTTCGTGCTCGGTCGGCGGCGCGCGGAGTTCGTCCAGTCCCGCCACGAGCGCGTCGCAGAGCGCGCGCAGTCCACCAATGTCACCCTCGCGAAAGCGGGGGTCCATGCCGCCGATGGATTCCCGCTTTCGTGGGAAGGGCGGCCGTGAGTCGGCGCGTTCGGGCGTCGGCGGAAACCCGAGCGCAAGAAACCCATCCAAATCCACCACGCAGAACGACGGCAACACGAAGGCCGCGATGCCCCCGGCGATTTCTGCCGTCCGCGCAACCAACTCGTCCCACGTCCGGCCCGGGCGCAGGCGCATCGGCGGCTTCAGCGTGGCATGGAACCCGTAACGCCGCGCCTCCGCGGTAATCGCGGCGATGTCCGGCAGATCCGGCTGGCTCAGCACGGCATTCGTCGCCGGATCGCGCCCGAGCCAAGCGTTTCCGGCGCTCCATAACGGATCATCCGGCGCTGGCGCCCAATAGAGCGCGACCCGCGCCTCGGGCGAAAGGATCATGCGACCCGTTCGCCGCCGCGCCAGACCTCGCGCACCACCGGGAGCCCGTCATGCACGCGCACGCGCACGAGATCGGCGCGCAAGCCGGGCGCAATGCGGCCACGATCCGTCAGGCCCACCATGCGAGCGGGCCGATCGGAAATCGCCGCGATCGCCCGCGGCAGCGATATGCGCGCGGACTCCACACAGCGAAATGCGGCCTCGATCATGCTGGCCGGCACGTAATCGGAGGCGAATGCGTCGACCGCCCCGGCCCGCACCAGATCAGCCGCCGCGACGTTGCCGGAATGCGAGCCGCCGCGCACGATGTTGGGCGCGCCGACGACCACCTGGATCCCATGCGCGCGCGCCGCCGCGGCCGCCGCCATGGTTACCGGAAACTCGGCAATGCGAATGCCGAGCGCGGCGTTCTCGGCCACTTCCGTTTCCGTCCGGTCGTCGTGGCTGGCGAGGGTGATGTCGCGACCGGCGACACGCGCCAGCACGGAACCTCGGTTCGCCTCGCGAATCCGCGCCCGCTCCGCCTGGGCTTCCGATATCTGACGGTCGATCAGCGGATCGCTGGCGCCCTCGTTGCGCCGAAGCCCGCGATAGAATTCCAGATCCGCGTATTGGCCGAAACCGGGGCAGTGGTCCATCAAGCTGACCATGCGCGCGAGCGGATGCTCCGCGACCGGTTCGAACAGCGCGAGCATGTCGGCGGCGGAAATCTCACAGCGCAGGTGCAGCAAATGCTCGGCCTTGAGCAGCCGGGAGCCCGCCATCGCGCCGAGATCGGTGACGCCTTCCTGAAACGTGCGCTGCCGTCCGTCGTCGAAGCCGGGGCTGTTTCCGACGCATAGCGCGTCCAGGACCGTGGTGATCCCGGCGGCGGCGCATTGCGCATCGTGCACGATCAGCGCGGAGCGGGATGGCCAGCGCGCCGTCGATCGCGGCTGTGCCTGGCGCTCCAGATTGTCGCTGTGCAGATCGACGACGCCCGGCAACAGGTAGTCGCCCTCCAGGTCCAGCACCGAGCCGGCCGCGAAATACCCGGGCTGCACGTCGGCAATGACTTCCTCGCGCAGAACCACCGTGCCGCGTTGCAGCGAATCGGGCAGGACCAGAACGGCCCCGGTCAGTATCGTTTCGCCCCGCATCGTTCCCGATCGGCAGTCCGTGTCAGCGGCGGTCCCGCATGTCCGGGCCCTTCTCGCCGTCCTCCAGATCCATGTCGTCCAAATTGTCTCCGGCGACCGCGTGGTCGCCGTCGTGCGAGAGGATTTCGCTCTCGCGCGGTCCGGCGGTGCGGTCGACCACGTGGACCGCCGGCAGCCCACGCGCCTTGGCGAGCGAGCGCGCGGCGGCGATGGCCTCGTCCAGGTCCATGAAGCTTCCGTCGTCGCGCACAGGGCGCGAGGTTTCCTCGGCGCCGGACGCATGCGACACGATCATCTCGATCATCAGGCTGCGCGGATCGTCCTCGTCGAATCGGCGCATTATCACGACGGCGGGTGGAGCCGGCAGCGGATCGTGCGGCTTCAAGGTCCTGGTCTCGACCATCCGAGCGGGTCCTCCATAGTAATGGGCGAGCAACGAGGAAGGCCGGCGCGCGGTTCGGCCATCGCTCAGTTTTGCGCGGCCCAGAGGCCGAACGCCAGCCCTGACCGGAGTCACCCGTTCCGCGATAGTGGCGGGAAGCGGAAATTCTCCCTAGAGTTGGCGGCAAGCGCCCTTGCCGGGGCGGATTACGGGATGGAAACGGAGGGTTGCCCATGCGTGGAGTGGTCTTTCTCGGGGATCGGGAACTCGACTTCATGGAGTTCCCCGACCCGACTCCGGGGCCGCGCGAGGTGGTGCTGGAGATGAAGGCCTCCGGCATGTGCGGCAGCGATCTGAAATTCTACCGCCGCCCGAAGGGCGCCAGTAACGCCGCGCTCGGCTTGCCGGCGAACACCGAGCCGGTGATTGCCGGCCACGAGCCGTGCGGGGTCGTGGCTGCCGTCGGATCGGGCGTTACCGAGCGCGAGGCACCGATCGGAGCGCGCGTGATGGTGCATCACTACCACGGTTGCGGGATATGCAACCACTGCCGCTCCGGATGGTCGCAGCTCTGCCAGGACGAGCCCGTGTCGGTCTACGGCGTGAGCGCGCACGGGGGACACGCACCTTATATCAAGGTGCCGGTCAGCACGCTGGTGAAGCTACCCGACGCGCTGTCGTTCGAGGCGGGCGCGGCGATCTCCTGCGGTACCGGAACGGCCTATGGCGCGCTCCGGCGGATGAATCTCTCCGGCAACGACACCATCGCCATATTTGGCCAGGGCCCGGTCGGGCTGTCGGCCACCCAGCTCGCCGCAGCGATGGGGGCGCGCGTGATCGCGCTCGACATCAGCCGCGAGCGGCTGGCGCGGGCGCGCGAGTTCGGCGCCTGGGCGGTGATCGATCCGGGCGAGAACGATCCGATTGGCGCGATCCGGGATCTGACGCATGGCGGGGCGGATATGGGTCTGGATACCTCGAGCGCCCCGGAGGCGCGCATTGCCGCGATCCGCAGCGCCAAGGTCTGGGGCACCGTCTGCTTCGTCGGCGAGGGCGGCAACGTCTCCATCGAGGTGAGTCCCGACATGCTGCGCCGCCAACTGACAGTGATCGGGTCATGGACGTTCTCGACGGTCGGCCAAGCGGAGTGCGCCCGGTTCATCACGGACCGGGGCATCCGGGTGGACGACCTGTTCACCGACCGCTGGCGGCTTGACCAGGCGGAAGCCGCCTATAACCTTTTCGATACGCAGACGACCGGCAAGGGTGTGTTCCTGCTATAATCGTGCCCGATCGACTGGAATCGCTGGACCGATCACGGAACGCTTTGCTAGCAGAATCGGCACGTCGCCGTCCCGATATACCCCATTCCACGGAGCACCAATGGCGAAGCAGCTTGCGACGGCGCCCAAGGCGCCCAGGACCCAAAAAATCGCGACCCCGGCCAAGGCTGCTAAATCCGACAGCGTGGCCACCATAACCCTCAAGCAACTGGCGGGAGAGATCGCTGACAACCACGGCCTGGCCAGGAAGCAGGCAGATGCGATGCTTGCCGATACGGTGGACATGATGGTGAGGCATCTGAAGAAAGGCGACAAAGTCCGCATCGGCGGCCTCGGCATTCTTCAGGTCAAGAAGCGGGCCGCGCGAATGGGCCGGAATCCGGCCACCGGGGAACCGATGAAAATCAAGGCCAGCAAGAAGGTTGCCTTCAGGGTCGCCAAGGATCTGAAGGAAGCGATCTGAACAGGCAGGGGCTGCGTACCTGGCATTTGGTACTCAGCCCGGCTGCCCGCCCGATTATTTAGTTCGAGCCGCTCCGCGCCGGGCTGATCAGTCGAGCGCGGTTTCCTCGGCGGCGACGCGGCGAGTCCTTCGGCCTCGGGTCGGCGTGGCGCGCTTGCGCGGGCCGTTCGTCTTGGCGACGCCGCGGGTGGCGGGTCGTCCGCTCCGGGCGGACTTCTTCAACCGGCGAGCCTGCAATTCTTCGCGGATCGCGGATTGAGCCGCTTTCGCGACAGCATCGCGCCGGTCCTCCGGAATTTCCGACAGTGCCGAGAAAAAAGCCTGAGTAAGGGTTTTGGTTCCGCGCGGAGCCCTCGTGCGCGTTTCGCTGATTGCCATGGGTTAGCTCTTCTCCTTTGCGTAAAGCGAGCTTTCGTTTCGGCCACCGATTCGCTTGCAATCCAGCTGATCGGAATTTCCGTTTGCCGAGTCTAATTCGGAAATGTCAAGCCGAACAGACTTGCCTTAGCGGTTCCGGTCGTAACAGGTTCACTTATTGGGGAGATATGGCGCAATTACAAGTCTGGTCACCGGCCAAATCGCTTGTCGAGCATCGGCGTTCGCACAGGTTGGCCCGAATCCATGGGGCGTTCGACCCATTACGCGGTTCCGCATCCGGAATCTCGGCGATTCGATCATCCCGCTTTCGGGCTGATTGTATGCAAGGACTCTTTCGATAAAGAAGGACGCGTATTATCGGCCGTCCCTTGCCCGGCACACGGCGGAAGGCCTGGATCGACGCATTGCCGAACGGCCAATGGAACCGGCCACATTGCGGATCGTTCTTAGACGCTGGCCCTGAGGACCGCCCGCAATGTCAGCCAGCGCCTGCCCCGAGCGACTCGATCCCGAAATCAGCGGGCCCGACCTGGAGGCTGCGTTCGATCCCGAGGCGGCAGCACGTGCCGCCGGGCTGCGCTATGTTTCCGATCGTCAGTTCGGTATCGCGCGAATCCGAACGGACGGCGGCTTCGTTTACCGTAATCCCGACGGCTCGCCGGTGGACGATGAGAAGACGCTGGCGCGAATCCGCAAACTGGCCATTCCCCCTGCCTATGAGAATGTCTGGATCTGCCGTAATCCCAACGGGCATCTGCAAGCGGTGGGGCGCGACGCGCGCGGACGCAAGCAGTATCGCTACCATCCGCGCTGGCGGCAGGTTCGCGACCAGGCAAAATACGAAAAGATGCTGCTGTTCGGGCAGAAGCTCCCGGTGATCCGCAAGCGGGTCGAAGAAGATCTGGCGCTTGCGGGAATGCCGCGGAACAAGGTTCTGGCGACCGTCGTCCGGTTGTTGGAGAAGACGCTGGCGCGGGTCGGCAACGAAGAATACGCGAAGACCAACCACAGCTTCGGCCTGACCACGCTGCGGAACCGCCACGCCAAGGTGAGCGGCAGCCGCGTGGAGTTCCGGTTTCGCGCAAAGCACGGGATCCTGCGCCAACTCGAACTTGAGGATCGGCGGCTCGCGCGGATCGTGAAGCGGCTGCAGGACCTGCCGGGCCAGGAGCTTTTCCAGTATCTCGAGGACGATGGGCAGAGACATTCCATCGGCTCGGAGGACGTGAACGAATACCTGCGGGAGATCACGGGCGAGGAAATCACCGCCAAGGATTTTCGCACCTGGGCGGGCACGCATCTGGCGGCGCTCGCCTTCCGCGAACTTGAGCAGTTCGATAGCGAGGCCAAGCGCAAAAAGAACGTCGTCCAGGCTGTGGAAGCGGTTGCCAAGATTTTAGGCAACACGCCGGCGATTTGCCGAAAATGCTACATCCATCCGGCAATTTTCGACGGCTATCGCGACGGCAGCTTGACCGAGGCGCTGAAGAACCGCGCCGAAGCGGCGCTCGAGGGGCAACCGGAGTTCGCCGGGCTTTCGGCGGAAGAAGTCGCGGTGACGGCCTTCTTGAGCCGCCGCCTCGGTGTGGCCATCACGAAGGCCGAGCATCGGCTGGAAAGGTCTCGTACTCTGAGCAGAGGCGACACCGCCCGGCAATGACGATCGCCTGTGTTTCCGCTCCGACGCAATCCGTTCTAGCATCGGGGTCCGTTGAGGCCGAAAAACGTGGAGGACGGTAGGCATGGCGTCGAGCGCGAAGGAGATGGTGGCGGCGGCGAATGCGGCGGTGCCGCGGTTGCAACCGGATGAAGTGCGCGGAATGATCGGCAAGGAGGACGTGCTGATCGTGGACGTGCGCGACCCCTCCGAGGTCCAGGCCAGCGGCAAGGTGAAGGGCGCGGTCAACGTCTCGCGCGGCATGCTGGAGTTCCGGGCCGACCCCGAAAGCCCGTATCACAATCCGGCATTCGCGAAAGACAAGAAGGTCGTGCTGTATTGCGCGTCGGGAGGGCGCTCCGCGCTCAGTGGAAAAACCCTGAAGGAGCTCGGGTATCAATCCGTCTTCAATGCCGGCGGGTTCAAGGATTTGTCCGACGCGGGCTTGGAAACCGAACCGGCTTGAGCGCGGCGGCGCACCGCCGCCCGAAAAGGCGGATCAGCGCAGCAGCATCTGAATGAGCCGCGTGTTGTTGGCGAGTTTGTCAGCCATCTGCAGCACGAGGCAGCGCTGCAGCAGCCCGGCCAATCGCGGCTTCTCGCGTTCCATGGTGGCGAGCCCGACCGCGTTCAACTTGGTCACGTCGGTCGGTTCGTCCGCGATGACGGTGGCGGAGCGCACGCCGCCGCGGTAGAGCGCCAGTTCGCCGACGAGCCCGCCCGCGGCTATGCTGGCCAGGCGAACCGGGGAGGTTCCTTCCCGCTCCAGCCATATGGAAACCCGGCCACGCTCGATGAAATACATCGCGGCGTCCTGCTCGCCTTGCCGGATCAGCACGTCGCCGGGCGCAAGCCGGACCGGTTTCAGGAACGGCGCCAGTTGTTCCCGATCAACCGGCTCGCCCAACGTCACGGCGATGTGGTCGGCCAGGTTCTGCCCCGCATGCGCCTCGTCCAGTCCGGCCTCGCGCAACAGCGCGTCTTCCGCGTCCTGCAGTGCGAGGTCGAGTGTGTCGAAGCAGCGCACCGAAGACGACGCGGCATTTAGCAGCCCGCGCCGGCGGAATTGTTCGGCGACGGCGAGGCTCAGACCGCACAGCAGGATCCGCGCGCAATTCCGCGCCGCGATCTGCTCGCAGCGCCAAAACGCGCCGTGCGCCGAGCTGTCCATGCCGACCACGTCCTGAAAATCAAGGATGATGCAGGACGGGCGCACCGCTCGCTCCGCGCCGATCGCGGCGGAAATGCCGCCGACGTTCAGAAAAAACAGGTAACCCTGAAGCCGATAGACAACAGTCGTGTCGCCGTCGCGGCGCAGGATGGCTTCCGCGCGCGGGGATCGCGAGACGCTGCTTCGGCACAGCGCGCCCGAGAGGGCCGGCCGGATCACCGGGATGCGGCGGTAGTTCCAGGCGAAGATCAGCAGCGCCAAGGCCAGGCCGATTTCCAAGCCCGGCACGATACCGAGCGTGGCGGTCGCGAGCAGCACGAACAGCACGATCGCGGTTTCGTGGCGCGGCAAGGTGAGGCAGTCCCGCCAGGTAAGCAGCAGCCGTTCCACGCCAAACGAAAGCAACAATGCGCCGACGAGGAAGCGCGGAATAAGGCCGAGCACCTGCGCCCCGGCGAGCACCACCAGCAGGGCCGCGAGCGCGGGAAGCATCGCTCCAATTCGGCTGCCTCCGCCCAGCCAGTGCAGCATCGACGTGGTGGTGACCGACTGGATAGACGGGGTGCCGCCGAACGCGCCGCCGAGCAGGTTGGCAAAACCGCCGACGCGCAGCTCCCGGTTCGCATCGATGCTGCTGCGCAGCTCGAGCTCGATGCCCCCGACCGCCATCAGCAGACTGACCGAGGTCAGCACGATCGCACTCGCGGCATAGGGTGCCGCCGCCGCAAGGGCGCCGGCGTCGAAAACGCGCGGAAACGCCATCGCGGAAAACGGTATGGCGCCGGACCCCGGAAACGGGCCGAGCAGCCATCCGCTCACCTGCGCTCCCGGCACACCAACGCGCCAGACCAAGCGCAGGGAATGGAAGAGCACCACGGCCCCCAGCAGCAGCATCGGCGTTACCGACCAATGCCGTCGCCAGCGCGGCAACCCGACCAGCAGCGCCGCCATCCCGAGGCAAAGCGCGACGCGCACCAAGCTATCGGCGGACGCGAACCGGCCCATGTCGAAGCCGCCCGCCGTGAGATCCGCGCCCACGCGGATGCCGCCGATCGCGAGCAGCCACGCCAGCCCCGCGTAGTAACCGGCTATGACCGGATAGGGGAGCAGTTGCGCCAGGGTGCCCAGTCGGAAGGATCCGAGCAGTAGCAGCGCAACGCCGCAGCAAGCGGTGGCGAGGCCGCTCAGCAGCAGCACCGCGGCCGCGCGAAGGACGGGGCCTGGCACCGAGGCGGCAAGCGCGTGGTCCACCGCGCCGGCCATGGCCGCATAGATGATGGCGCACATCGTCGTGCTGGCCATCCCGACGACACCGCTACCCAAACCGATCGCCACCGAGGACAGTGCGAAGGCCGCCAGCATCGCCGTCGCGCCCATCAGCAGCCCGGGCGAGAGCGGGCCCGAATAGATCAGCGCGGCGTCGGCGATCACTCCGGTGACGGCCAAAACGGCGACGATGCCGCCGGCTGCCAGCGCGCGCGCCGCGACCGTCGCTCCTCCCGTGCCGGTTCGCAGGGCTGCGAGCCCGACCTGCAAGAAACCGCTCACGGCCGACGCTCTATGCCAAGTCGGCGCTCGCGGATTCCCCGGCCGCACGACCCCGACGCCGGAACCAGGCCCGACGCATCACGACCTATGTTCCTCTCCCGCCGCAGCGCGCCTGACCTGATTACGCCCGGCTCGCCGGTCCCTATCAATCGGACAGGACTCGCAGCGGCACCCATTTCGGCCCCGCCCATTTCGGGGCGGTGCGCGGCAGCACCTTGGGCAGGACCAGCACCATCGCAACGGTCCGATGCTGCGCCCGCATCTCCTGGAATTTCCGGCGCACCTCGGCCGGCGAGCCGACAGAGGAACTCGTTCACCTTGAGTATGACGTCGCCGGCGGCCAGGCCGCGTTCGGCGGCATCGGTGTGGCCGGCCACGCCGGAAATGAGCACGCCGGGCTGATCCAGCGGCAGCCCGTATTTCGCGCGGGTATCGCGGGTCAGCGTGGCGAGGTTCAACCCCAGATCGGGAGGGATGGCAAACCGCGGTTTTTGCGACATCAATGGACCTTCCGCGTCCTGGCCCATCGTTTTCGGAAAATCGCCGACCGTCACCGAGATGGTCTGAGTCTTACCGGCGCGCAGCACCGTGATCGGAACTTGCTGGCCGGCCGTGCTCTCCACGATGTCGCGCAGCAGCGCCCGCTCGTCGCCGGGACGCTTACTGCCGAAGCGCAGGATGATGTCTCCCACGCGAAGTCCGGCCTTGCCGGCGGGACCATCGGGCTGCAGCGCGGCCACGATCGAGCCTTCGGGCCCTTCCATGCCCAGCGCCGCCGCCATTTCCGGCGTGATCTGTTGGATTTTCACCCCTATCCAGCCGGCGTGCATCGACCCGAACCGGCGCAACCGATCAATGACGAAGCGCACGTCATTCGCGGGAATGGCAAACCCCAGACCGACCGAACCGGAGGTCGGCGAATAGAGCGCGGTATTCAGGCCGACGACCTCGCCCTGCATATTGAACAGCGGCCCGCCCGAATTGCCGTGATTGATCGCCGCGTCGGTCTGGATGAAATGGTCGTACGGCGTATCGAGGATGTCGCGGTTCAGCGCGCTGACGATGCCGGAAGTGACGGACATGCCGATGCCGAGCGGATTGCCGACCGCGAGGACCGGATCGCCGATTTGCAACCTGTCGCTGTCGCCGAACCGCACGGCAACCAGCGGCCGGGGCGGGACCACCTTCAGCAGCGCGATGTCCATGGGTCGGGCCGCCGCGATCACCGTCGCCGGCGCGCGGGAGTTGTCCTCGAACGTTACCGTGATCTCGTAGGAGGATTCGACCACATGCCAGTTGGTCGCGATGATGCCCGCCGGATCGATGACAAACCCGGAACCCGATTGGGTGATGACGTGCGCCGTGCGATAATGGGGCGAAGCGGCAATCGTGCCGGAATGCGCCTCGCCGACCACCCTTTGCGAGGTGATGTTCACCACCGCCGGCAGCATGGCGCGGATCAGGGTTGGTTCGCTGGGGCGGATGGACTGCGCCTGCGGCGCCGTGAGCGGCCAGCACATCACCAGCAGCAACAGCAGCGCCGCAGGCAGGCAGCCGAGGCCCGAGCGCGCTCCCCTGCCCGTCGCTATCATTGAATTCCTGGGTTGAGACATGGATCGGACACAAATACCCGGATGCCGGCCACGAACCAGCAATGGTTGAAACTAATACCCCTCCTCGGCAATCCGCAACAGCGGAAAGGCGCTAAGGACGTGCGGTAAAGTCGTCGGTTGCGCCGGGTGCAGATAGGTCTTGTCCAGCATTGCGAGACTTTCCACACCGAGCAGACCGAGGCATTCCGCCATTTCCAATTCGAGCAATTCCAGGACGCGGATGACGCCTTGCTCCCCGGCAGCCGCCAAGCCGAAGCAATACAGCCGGCCGATCGCAACGACATCAGCTCCCAGCGCCACCGCCTTCACGATGTCCGCGCCCCGGCAGAAACCGCCGTCGATGGTGACACGCGCGCGCCCGGCCACCGCCTCCACGACTTCCGGCAGTACCTCGAGCGCGCCGCGCCCGTGATCGAGCTGCCGTCCGCCGTGGTTGGACACGTAAACGCCTTCGACGCCCAACTCGCAGGAGCGGGCAGCGTCCTCGGCTGTGACGATGCCTTTCAGTATCAGCTTGACGTCGTGCGTCCGTTTAAATCGCTCGACATCGCGCCAGTTCAGCCCGGCCTGGAACTCGATGCCGGTGACGCGCTGCCGCCATGGCTTGACGAAGCGCTTGGTGATGTCGCGCTCGCGACGGCTGTAGACCGCCGTATCGACGGTCAGGCAGAAAGCATCGTAGCCGGCGTCCCGTGCCCGCCGGACGTGATCGTCGACCCAGGCTTGGTCGCCGCGGACGTAAAGCTGGAATACCTTGGGCCCGCCGCTCGCCGCGGCCGTTGCCTCCAGCCCTGGTTGCGTGACGGAGCTGACATAGACCGGCACGCCGAAGCCGGCGGCCGCGCGGGCAACGGTCGCACCGCCGCCGCTCTCGAACAATTCGAGCGAGCCCACCGGCGCGAGCACGACCGGCAACCTGATCTTCTGGCCGAAAAAGCTGCCCGAGGGATCGACCTTCGATACGTCCCGCAGCACGCGCGGCCGAAAGGCGATCGAAGTCCAGCGCGAGGCGGTTGCGCTGCACCGTTGTCTCGGTTTCGGTCCCGCCGATCAGGTAATCCCAGATATTGCGGTTGAGCCGAGTCCGCGCCGCCTTGACGATTTCGTGCAGGGTCAGAAATTCGCCATCGGTCTCGCTCAACATGGTAACGCCGTCCCCCAAGGCTGCGCCGCTGGCGGGAAGGTTGGCCGCGGCGATCAGCGGTGCGATTGTGGGTCCGGCGAGCAAACGTGGCAATCGGCTGGTGTGAGGGAGGTCACAGATGCGCTTGGCCCAGTTGAAGGACCGTCAGGGGCAGATGGTGGTGGCGGCGACCGACGCGGGACGCCCGGCCAGCATAGTGAACAACGCCTGGTCGGTCTACGCGCTGGCCATGGAAGCCGCCGGCATGGGCCGCGCGCTCGCCGAGTTGGTTGCGGCACGCGGATTGGGCGCGACCGTCGATCTCACGGAGGCCTATCGCGAGGGCCGGATGCTGCCGCCGATCATGCATCCCGATCCCGCGCATCTCTATGTCACCGGCACCGGCCTCACCCACCTCGGCAGCGCCGAGGGGCGCGACGCCATGCACAAGAGGCTGCGGGATTCCGAGACGCTCACCGATTCCATGAAGATGTTCCGCATGGGGTTGGAAGGTGGCAAGCCGCGCCCCGGCGAGAGCGGCATTCAGCCCGAATGGTTCTACAAGGGCGACGGCGCGACCGTCGCGGCCCCAGGCGCCGCGCTCGCCTCGCCCGATTTCGCGCGCGACGGCGGCGAGGAGCCGGAAATCGTCGGCATCTATATCATAGCGGCCAACGGCACCCCCTGTCGGCTCGGTTTCGCCCTTGGCAACGAGTTCGCCGACCACGTGACCGAGCGAGAAAACTACCTCTGGCTCGCCCACTCCAAGCTGCGCCCGTGCTCCTTTGGACCGGAGTTGCTGGTCGGCGACCTACCCCCGGACGTCCGCGGCACCTCGCGCATCCTGCGGCGCGGCGAAACGCTTTGGGAGAAACCGTTCATCTCGGGCGAGGAAAACATGTCCCACGCCATCGCCAACCTCGAGGCGCACCACTTCAAATACGCGTTGTTCCGGCGCCCCGGCGACGTGCACGTGCATTTCTTCGGCACCGCCACGCTCAGCTTCAGCGACGGCGTGAAAACCGAGCCGGGTGATGTATTCGAGATAGAGGCGGCGGGGTTCGGCCTGCCGCTGCGCAATCCCCTGGAAGTCCGGCCGGCGCCGGCGGTTGCCGTCCGCGCCCTGTGAGGGAGGAGAAGCCCGCATGAGCTACGCGAATCTGATCGGCGGCGAATGGGTGCACGGTCCCGAGGTCGCTCCCGACATCAACCCGTCCGACACCAACGATGTGGTCGGCGAATACGACCGCGCCAGCGTCGACCAGGTGCACGACGCGATCGCCGCAGCACGTCAAGCCTCGCACGCCTGGGCGCGCACCACGCCGCAACAGCGTGCCGATTTGCTCGACAAGGTCGGCAACGAAATCCTGATGCGCCGTGCCGAGCTTGGCGATCTGCTCGCCCGCGAGGAAGGAAAAACCCTGGCCGAGGGCATGGGCGAGGTCGGCCGCGCCGGCCAGATTTTTAAGTTCTTCGCCGGCGAAGCGTTGCGCATCCAAGGCGAGCGCCTCGGCTCCATCCGGCCGGGTATCGAGATCGAGATCACGCGCGAGCCGCTCGGCGTGGTCGGGCTCATCACGCCCTGGAATTTTCCGATCGCCATTCCGTCCTGGAAAGCCGCGCCGGCCCTCGCCTACGGCAACTGCGTCATCCTGAAGCCCGCCGACCTGACACCGGGTTGCGCCTGGGCGCTCGCCGACATCATCCACCGCGCCGGATTTCCGCCGGGTGCGTTCAACCTGGTCATGGGACGCGGATCCGTTGTCGGCGACGTGCTCACCGCGGACGAGCGCGTGGACGCGATCAGCTTTACCGGCTCGGTAGCGGTCGGCCGCGGCGTTCTGGAGAAGGCCAGCAAGCATTCGGCCAAGGTGCAGCTGGAAATGGGTGGCAAGAACCCGCTAGTCGTCCTGGCGGATGCCAACCTGGAGGTGGCGGCGCGCTCCGCCCTGGACGGCGCGTATTTCTCCAGCGGCCAGCGCTGCACCGCCTCCTCCCGCCTGATCGTGGAAGAAGGAATCTACGACAAGTTCGTGGGCGCCCTCACCGAGCAAATTCAGAAGCAGGTGGTCGACGACGCGCGCAAGCAGGGCACGACCATCGGCCCGGTGGTGAGCCAGCCGCAGCTCGATCAGGATCTGGGCTACATCGACATCGGGCGGAACGAAGGGGCGAAACTGGTCTGCGGGGGCGAGCGGCTGAACCGCGAAAAGCCGGGCTTCTACATGGCGCCGGCCCTGTTCACCGATACGGGCAACGACATGCGGATCAACCGCGAGGAGATTTTCGGCCCCGTCGCCTCGGTGATCCGCGTGCGCGATTACGAGGAGGCGCTCGCGGTCGCCAACAACACGCAATTCGGCCTGTGCGCCGGGATTTGCACCCAGTCGCTGAAGCACGCGAACCATTTCCGGCGTAACGCGGAGGCCGGCATGGTGATGGTGAACCTGCCGACCGCTGGGGTGGATTATCACGTGCCGTTCGGCGGCCGGAAGGCCTCCAGTTACGGACAGCGCGAACAAGGCCGCTATGCCGCGGAGTTCTACACCACCGTGAAGACGGCGTACGTCAACCCGGTATGAGCGACGTGGGCCGGACGGCTCGCCAGGGCCGCATGTAAAGCGCGTTCGGGCTACTCGAAACGACCCCGACTTGTCATGGCCGGGCGTGACCAGGCTTGACCCAGCCTTCTCGGCGGCATCGATGCGATGCGCGGGTCAACGCCCGCGCATGACGCCGTCGCAGCGCTTGCGTGCCAGTCAACCGAGCGCGCTCTAACTGTCGGTGCCAAGGACGTTGTTCACGCTCCGAGCCAGCTTTGACCAGTCCTCAACCGCGTCCGACAGGATGCCCGCCGACAGCGGATCGGTCCTGCTTTGCCGATCTCCGGCTTACGCGCCATCATGCCCGAGCGGAACCACAGCCAGCAGGAGGTCGCATTGCCGGAGACCGTAGACTTCAGGTTGAACGGCCGCGACGTCGCCGTCGGCGCGGATCCCGACGTGCCCTTGCTGGACGTGCTGCGCAACCATTTCGGGCTCAAGCAGGCGCATTATGGCTGTGGGCTGGAGCAGTGCGGCGCTTGCGCCGTGCTGGTGGATGGCGACGTGGTCCCCTCCTGCACGCGCCCGCTCGGCAGCGTCGCCGGCAAATCGGTTACGACGGCCGAAGGGCTCGGCAGCGAAGAACGGCCGCATCCGCTGCAAATCGCGCTGATCGAGGAACAGGCCGGGCAGTGCGGCTATTGCCTGCCGGGCATCCTCGTCGGCGCCAAAGCGCTACTGGACCGCAATCCCACACCTACCCGCCGTGACATCGCCGAAGCGCTCGATTGGCACCTGTGCCGCTGCGGCATGCACAACCGGGTCCTGCGCGCGGTCGCCCGCGCGGCCGCACGAATGCGCGAGACCGCGGCATGATCCCGAATACGCTGCCGCAAAGCCTGATCGACAACCCGCGTCTCGATCAGTGGATTGCCTTCGAGCCGGGCAGAACCGTGCGGGCTCGTTCCGGTAAGGTCGAAATTGGCCAGGGGATCGTCACCGCGCTCGCTCAGATCACGGCCGAGGAATTGGACGTGCCGCTCGATCGGGTGCGGCTCGCCTGCGGCGACACCGATGCCGCACCGGACGAGCGCTACACCGCAGGCAGTCTGTCCATTGAGGTGTCCGGCGCCTCGCTGCGTCTGGTCTGCGCGGAAGTTCGCGCGCTGTTCCTCGCCCGCCTCGCTGAGCGGCTCGCCTGTTCCGTCAAGGAGTTGTCGGTTGCCGACGGCGCGTTCCTGCGGCGCGGCACGCCGACCGGCGAAGATTACTGGACGCTGGCCGCCAGAATCGATTTGGCGCGCACGGCCACCGGCGCAGCACCATGCAAATCGCCCTCCGAGTACCGCGTCGTCGGTACCAGCCCGAAGCGGCGCGACCTGCAGGCGAAGGTGTTCGGCGCGCCGTTCTTGCACGACCTAGTATTCCTAGACATGCTTCATGCTCGGGTCTTGCGCCAGCCCAGCTCCGGCGCGCGGCTGGTCTCTCTCGAGGAGGCCGCCATTCGCCGGGCCGCGCGCGGTACCATCGAAATCCTTCGCCAGCATGAGTTCGTGGCGTTCCTGTCCGATGATGAAACCGCGGTCGCCAGCGCCGCCGTTGCGGCGCCGGCTTACGCGGTTTGGCAGGCCGTGCGCCAGCTCTCCGGCGAGGAGCAGGAAGCCACCTGGCTGCGCGACCGGCCCTCCATTGACCGGTTCGTCGGGCCCGAACCCAAGGGAGAGGCCACCGACCGCGTTCATGCCGCGACATATTCGCGCCCATACCAGGCGCATGCGGCGCTCGGCCCGTCCTGTGCGATCGCGGAATTCCGCGATGCCCGCTTGACGGTTTGGACGCATGGCCAAGGCCCGCATCCGCTGCGTTGGGCGCTGGCCCGCGCGCTCGATCTCGATCCCGCCGCGATCGTGGTGAAGCACGCCTTCGGGCCTGGCGTGTACGGGCACAACGGTGCGGACGACGCGGCGATGGACGCAGCGCTGATCGCCATGCATCGGCCCGGGCGCCCGATCCGGGTGCAATGGACCCGCGCCGACGAATTCGGTTTCGAGCCGGCCACGCCGGCCGCCCTGATCGCGCTCCGCGCCGAACTTGACGCGGACGGTCGACCGACCGACTGGACGGCGGAAATCTGGAGCGGCACGCATCGCGGACGCCCAGGGCCACCGCATGGGGCCAACCTGCTCACCCGCGAGGCGCTGCCGAACCCACCGCCCGCGCCCGAACCGGGCGATATTCCGGATGCCATGGGCGGCGGGGCAGTCCGCAACGCCCTGCCGCTCTACGAAATCGGGCAAGCGCGCATTCTGCACCACCTGATCCCAGAAACGCCGATCCGCACGTCGGCAATGCGCGGACTGGGCGCGCTCGGCAACGTCTTCGCGGTCGAGGGTTTCTTCGACGAGTTGGCCGAATTGGCCGGCGAAGACCCGCTGGCTTATCGGCTGTCGATGCTATCCGATAGCCGGGCGGTACGGGTGCTGGAAACCGTTGCCACCATGGCGGGCTGGGGACGTCGCGGCCCGGCGGCTTCGGGACGCGGGATGGGTCTCGGTTTCGCTCGCTACAAGGGACGCGGCACGTACGCCGCGGTGATCGCCGAGGCGTACATGGACGAGTCCGTGCGCCTGACCCATCTGTGGTGCGCGGCCGACCCTGGCGGCGTCATCAACCCGGATGGCGCCTGCAACCAACTGGAGGGCGGCATGATCCATGCCGCCAGCCTGACATTGAAGGAGCAGGTGCGGCTTGGCGGAGCGGGCGTCGTGTCGCTCGATTGGGAGACCTATCCGATCCTGCGCTTCAGCGAGATCCCAGAAGTGGCGATCGAGCTGCTTGCCACGCCCGAGGCGCCGCCGACCGGCGTGGGCGAAGCCGCACTCGGCCCCACCGCCGGCGCGATCGGCAATGCCGTCGCGCACGCGCTGGGCGCCCGCATCCGCGACCTCCCGCTCAATCGCGAGCGAATCATGACGACACTGCTCCGGGCGCCCGCGTAACGGACGGCATCGGTCGCCGCGGCCCTCTCGCCTGGCTCGGACCACAGCAACGGCGAACAACCCGGCCGCCGCGAACGGGGCGAGCGAAACATGCGTCGCCTCACCGACTTGGATTTGGAACAGCGGAACCAGGAACGCAGCCGTCCAGACCACCTTTTCCCACGGCAGATAGCCGCTCGCCCTCCCGGCCCGCACCAGCCAAGCGATCGCGACCGAGCAGAGCGTCAGGTCGTAAAGGAGCGCGATGGGAACGGCAATCAGCGCTCCGGAAACCAGCACCGCCGCGCGCGCGGGCAAACTCGCGCGGCCACGCCATATCCAGCCCGCGAGCCCAGCCACGACAGCGGCCGCGCTGAACTGGACGGCGCGGGCCACGCTGCTGCCAACACCGAGGAGGCGCAAAGCGCCGAACGGGGTGATCTCTCCGCTCAGCTTGGCGGCCTTACCGGCGGCGAACAACTCCGGCGAGTTGGCAAAGGTATGCAGATAATCGCGCCAAGCTTCCCATCCGAATAATCCCACGGACGAGAGGACCAGCGCGCAAGCGGCGAACGTGGCCGCCGCGAACGCGCGCCAGTGGCCGCCGGCGGCCAGCACGACCGGCACGAGCAGGCCGAAATGTGGCTTGTAGCACAGTGCCCCGAACAGGAGCCCGGAAACTACCGGCCGGCGCTCCAGCAACACAGTCGCGCCCCCGAACAGGGCGGCGGTCAGGAAAGCGTTCTGGCCAAGACCCAATGTCCAGAATGTCGCCGGGGCGGCCAGGATGGGGACGATCCAAGCCCAGCCCCTCTCATCCAGAATCGCGCGAAGGGATACCAGCAGTAACCCGAGCGTCGCAGCTTCGAACACCAGGAACGCCGGAAGGTAAGGTAGTACGGCCACGGCTCGGCAAAGCAGCAGGAACACCGGCGGATAAAAGAAATACTGGTAAGGGATGCCAGGTGCGGTCGCCTGCTGCTCGGCGGCGTAATGCGAGGGCTGGTCGTAGACGAGTTGCGGCGTACCCTCGGCGGCGAGCTTTCCGGCGGCATAGAAGCTGACGAAATCGACCGAAACCGGGTGCTTGAGCCGAACGATCAACCCGTCGGTTCCGGCCACCAGAAAGACGAAGGCCACAAGCTGCAAGCCCAGCAAAACGCCGCCGCACATGATCGCGGTGCGGCGGTTCAGCCAGCCGCCGTCGGCCAACTGGCGCAACAATTCCCGAATTCTGGCAGGCATTTTCGGCGGCGGCGGCATTCGCAACCGACATCTCAGCACAGACGCGTGAACGGAGCGTAAACCTCCGCCGTGACAGCCGGCCCGGCGTGCCGATATACGACGCCGTGCAACCGAAAGGTTCTCCCCTCCGCCGCGGCTGGACCACCGGCGCCTGCGCGACTGCGGCGGCGAAGGCGGCGTTTACCGCGCTGCTGACCGGGCGGTTTCCCGACCCAGTGGAGATCGCGTTGCCGCGCGGCGAGCATCCCGCCTTCGCGCTTGCTGAGACGCATCTGGACGGCGGAGCGGCCAGCGCCGGCATCGTTAAGGACGCGGGTGACGATCCGGACGTCACGCATGGCGTGCTCGTGCGCGCAACCGTGCGATGCGGTCCTGCCGGCAGCGGGGTCGTGTTCCGCGCTGGCCCGGGTGTCGGCACCGTTACGCGGCCCGGCTTGCCGCTTGAGCCGGGCGAGCCTGCCATCAACCCAGCCCCGCGCGCGATGATTCGCGCCGCTATCGCCGATGTCGCCGCCGCGTGCGGCCAGGCTACCGACGTGGTCGTGGAAATTTCGATCCCGGGTGGCGAGGCAATCGCGGAAAAGACCCTGAACCCGCGCCTCGGCATTGTTGGCGGCCTGTCGGTCCTCGGCACAACTGGGGTAGTCGTGCCCTATTCCTGCGCCGCCTGGATCGCCGGGATACAGCAGGGTATCGACGTGGCCCGTGCGGCCGGAATCGCGCATGTCGCGGGGGCAACGGGACGCACGTCGGAAGACGCCGTCCGCCGGCTCTACGGGTTGCCCGATGCCGCGCTGATCGACATGGGCGACTTCGTTGGCGCCACGCTGAAATATCTGCGCGCGAAGCCGATCCCCCGCGTCTCCATTGCCGGCGGCATCGCGAAACTGACGAAGCTCGCGCAGGGCCGGCTCGACCTGCATGCCAAGCGTGGCAGCGTGGATGCGGGCGCGCTGGCGGCGCTGGCGGCGGAACTCGGCGGATTCCCCGAACTCGTGGACCGCATCGAGACCGCGAACACGACCGCCGAAGTCTTCGCGCTCGCCGCGCTTGACAACATCCCTCTAGGGGATGCGATCGCGGCCTCCGCGTGGAAAACGGCCGCCGGCGTGCTGTATGGCGTAGGTATTGCGCTGGAGGTGTTGGTGTTCGATCGCGAGGGGCGGATCGCCGGGCGCGCGCCGTTCAAGCCCGTTCAGGATGAGCCACTTGCGCGAAACCGCCTCCGGTAGACCGGATCGTACAGGGCACTGTCGCGGAACTCATCTGTCCCGCCGACCGCAGGCCCAACCAGAACGATCGCCATGCGCTCCAGTCCGGCGGCTGCGGTTTTACCAGCGATGTCGGCGAGCGTACCCTCGATGACCCGCTCATCCGGCCAGCTTGCGCGCTCGATCACCGCCACGGGACAATCCGGGCCGTAAAACGGTTGCAAGATCGCGACGATCCGCTCGATCGCGTGCACGGCGAGGTGGATGGCGAGCGTCGCGCCCGTCGCGCCGAACGCCGCCAGATCCTCCTTCTCCGGCACGCGCGAGGCCCGGCCCGGCAGGCGCGTCAGCACCACGCTCTGCGTTATTTCCGGCAAAGTCAGCTCGCGCCCGAGCGCGGCGGCGGCGGCGGCGAAGGCCGGCACGCCAGGCGTGAGCGTGTATGGAATGCCGTGTCGAGCAAGGCGCCGGATCTGCTCGGCGACGGCGCTGTAGACCGACAGATCGCCAGAGTGCAGCCGCGCCACATCGAGCCCCGCCGCGTGGGCGGCGAGGTATTCCGCCTCGATGGCGTCCAGATCGAGCGGCGCCGTATCGACCAGGCGGCAATCGGGTGGACAATGCGCGAGCAGGGCTGGCGCGACGATGGACCCGGCGTAGAGGCAAACCGGACATCCCGCGAGCAGGTCGCGCCCGCGCAGGGTAATGAGATCAGCCGCTCCAGGTCCGGCGCCGATGAAGTGCACGGTCATGGCGACGCAGCACGCGCCAGCGCGCAGGTGGCGCTCGCATTGGCAATCCGGGGCAGCAGAAGCGTGGAACCCGGCCCCGCGGCCGCCAGCGCAGCCGCCTCGGCGACCGAGGACAGGCCCGTTGCGTGCTTCGCCCACTCCGAGCGCGTGACGCAGCGCTCCTGTGCCGCCGCCAGTTCATGCCGATCCACGAGGAGCAATGGTAGTGCCAAATCTTCCGCCGCAATCCACACGTTCGCCTCTTTGGCCCGAAAATCGGGCGCCGCCAACGCGGAAGCGTCGCAATGCGTGCTTTCCAGCGCGCGGCGAACCAGGGCCGCGATCTCGCTCGCCGGACAGCCTAGGCGGCAGCCAATCCCCGCCACGATCATCGTTTTTGCGCGGACCATTGCGTCACGGTCATGGCCGGGCGGAACCCCTGGCGGGCGCCGATCGCGCCGACCCGTTCCACGGAAATGCGTGTGAGTTCGCCGCCGAACTGACTGTATGCAGCGAGAACGGCACGTTCGGTTCCGATCGTCACCGCGTTAACCACCAAGCGTCCGCCGCAGCGGAGCGAGGCCCAGGCCATCTCCAGCACGCGCTCGTCTTGCGCGCCGCCGCCGACAAATATCGCGTCCGGCTGCGGCAATCCGACCAGCGCGTCCGGCGCGCTACCGGTCACGATGCGCAAATCCGGCACCCCGAGCGCGACCGCGTTGCGCGCCGCCCGGGCAGCGCGTTCCGGCCGCTGCTCGACGCCGATCGCCTGATTGGCGGGTGAACGCAGCATCCACTCGATCGCGACCGAACCCGAGCCGCAGCCGATGTCCCAAAGCATTTCGCCCCGACATGGCGCGAGCGCCGATAGCGTGATCGCCCGGATTTCGCGCTTGGTGATCTGGCCGTCGTGCTCGAACGCCTCGTCCGCCAAGCCGCTGGCGAGGGGAATGGTTTTGGCACCCGGCTCGGCGACAACCTCGATTCCCAGCAGATTCAACCCATCCGCATCGTCGACCGCGTAGCGTTCGGCGAAGCTTGTCTGGATACGCTCGCGCGGTCCCCCCAGGGCTTCCAGCACATGCAGCCGCGACGGGCCGAACCCGCGCTCGCTCAGAAACTCCGCGACGGCCGCCGGGGTCGTTGCATCCGCGGAAAGCCCGAGGATTCGGCTGCCCGGTTGCAGCAACGGCGCCAGGACCGCGAGTTGCCGACCGCAGAAAGAGATTTTCGCGGTTTCCTGCAAGGTCCAGCCGAGCCTGGCGGCGGCCAGCGAAAACGCGGACGGCGCCGGAATGCAGATAATCTCGGAAATCGGCACCTCCCGGACAAGCAAGCTTCCGATTCCGTAGCAGAACGGATCGCCCGAGGCGAGCACGATCACCGACTCGCCTCGGCGGCCGAGGATTGCCGGGATTGCATCGGTGATCGGGCTTGGCCAGATCATCGTGTGTGGACCGGCAACCCTCGCTCTGCCCTCGCCCCCCTCAGGGGGAAGGCCAGGGTTTTGTTTCTCCCTCTCCCAGGGCGCTGGGAGAGAGTCGAGGGTGAGGGAAAGCGCATAGCAGCGGTTCGACGAGCGCCAGATGCCGCGCCCCGCCGACGACCAGCCGGGCCGAGCGGATCAGGGCACGGGCGGCGGGCGATAGGCCCTGGACTCCGTCCTCGCCAATGCCGAGGATAGCGAGCCAAGGCCCCACCTTCGCCTCAGGCAAGTGCTCGGGCATGCGCGTTTTGATCCTCGGCGGAACCGGCGAAGCCACCGCGCTCGCCCATGCACTCGCGGGCGATGCGCGGTTCGAGGCCACGCTGTCGCTCGCCGGCCGCACGCGGTCGCCGGTCACGCCGCCGATCCCGTATCGTATCGGCGGGTTCGGCGGAGTTGCGGGCTTGGCGGCCTATTTGGGCGGCGAGCGCATCGCGGCGCTGATCGACGCCACGCATCCGTTCGCCGCGCAGATGTCCCGCCACGCCGTCCTGGCCGCCGAGTTGGCGCGCGTTCCGCTGCTTCGGATCAGCCGCTCGCCGTGGCAGGCCACGCCCGACGATCACTGGACCGTGGTGCCCGACATGGCAGCGGCGGCCGAAGCGCTTGTTGGTACGCCGCGTCGCGTATTCCTTACTATAGGCCAGAAGGATCTCGCCGCGTTCGCCGCCGCGCCCTGGCACGATTACCTGGTGCGAAGCGTCGATCCGCCCGATCCCGCCGCGCTGCCGCCACGGGCGACAGTAATCGTGGCGCGCGGTCCGTTCGAGCGGGAGGCCGAACGGACGCTGCTGCGACAACACCGGATCGAAGTCGTCGTCACCAAGAATTCGGGCGGCTCGGCCACAGTGGGCAAGCTGATCGCCGCTCGCACGCTCGGATTGCCTGTGATTATGGTGGAGCGGCCCCCTGCCCTGCCCGGGATGTCGACCGTCGCCGATTCGCGGGCCGGGCTCGAATGGCTGACACAACTTCATGGCGGCGCAAGGCCGGAACGGCGCGGCGTGTAGATCCATGGTGGCGCACCCACACGCTCGATGCGCCGCGTCGCCGCCGATCCGACCAGCACCAAGGTCCGCATGTCGGCTCGGGTGGAATCAGCCTCGCGCAATGTCATGATCTCGATGCGTTCCTCGGTCGCCCCGATCGCGGTTGCGAACACGATCGGTGTGCTTCCGGGCAGGTTTGCGCGCAACAATGCGAGGGCCGCTCGCAACTGCCATGGCCGCTCGGACGAGGCCGGGTTGTACAGAGCCATCGTGAAGCCCGCTTGCGCCGCGGCGACCAACCGGCGCGCCACACCGCTCCACGGCTTAAGATTATCGGAGAGCGAAATGGCGCAGAAATCGCCGAGCGGCGCTCCCAAACGCGCCGCGACGGCCAGCATCGCCGAGACTCCCGACACCACCTCGACCGCGATGTCGCGCCAACCGGGCTCGCCGGCTTCCATCGCTTCGAAGACCGTGCTCGCCATGGCGAACACACCGGGATCGCCGGAGGACACCAGCGCCACCCGCCGTCCCGACGCGGCCAGCGTCAACGCCAGCCGGGCGCGCTCTAACTCCTCGCGGTTGTCCGAGGCATAGCGAACCTGACCAGCCTGCTCGCGCACGCGCGCGAGATAGGGCGCGTAGCCGACGAGGTCGGTCGCTTCCGCCAGCGCTGCGGAGGCTGCCTCTGTCCGCATTGCGTCCGGTCCCGGTCCGAGGCCGACTATGCCAAGCCACCCGGTCATAGCGGTGCCGGCCTCGCCGGGACCAGGACGAGCGAGAGGTACGGAGCCGCCTCCGGCGCCTCGGCGAGCGGCAACACGCGCTCGCCCGGCATCGCGCCATATTCCACATAGACTGCCTGGTTCGCGCGGCGCAGGTCATACAGAATGCTGCGGATTTTTGGCAGATTGCGGCCAACCTTCATAACGACGGCGGCGTCGTTTCCGCCCAGCCGTTCAGCCAGGACAGCCACATTCAGCGTGCCCGGCAGCACGGAAAGCGCATTCTCTCCCTGCACGATCGGCAGCCGGGCGCCGCTCCAGCAAGCACTGATGCCCGTCACCCCGGGCACGATTTGGCACGGATATGTCGTCGAAAGCCGCTCGAAAACATGGATCGCGGAGCCATAGAAGAACGGATCGCCTTCGCAAAGCAGCGCCACGTCCTGCCCGGCATCGAGCCGCCGCGCGAGTTGGTCCGCAACCGTCGCATAGAACCGACCGGTCTCGCTGCGGTATCGGGAATCGCTGGCGGTCAACTCGGTTGTGAATGGATAAGGAAAGAATAGCTCCTCGGCATCCGCCCGCACGTGCTTGCCAGCAATCGCGCGGGCTCGGCTGGCGCAATCGCGCTTGGCAAAAAACGCGACCACTGGCATGGTCGCGATGATTCGCGCGGCCTTCAACGTCAACAGTTCCGGATCGCCGGGGCCCACGCCCACCACGTGCAAAGTACCCATTACCCGGTGCATCATTCCGCCTCGCTCGCGAGCGCGTTCACCGCCGCAACCGCCATTGCGCTGCCGCCCCGTCGGCCACGCACGACTAGGAACGGAACGCGGCCGTCCTCCACCAGCGCCTGTTTCAACTCCGCCGCGCCGACGAACCCGACCGGCATGCCGATAACCGCCGCCGGGAGCGGCGCGCCCTGATCAAGCAGTTCGAGCAGCCGGAACAGCGCCGTCGGCGCATTGCCGATGGCGACCAGCGCGCCGGCGACGCACGGCCTCCACAGATCGAGCGCCGCAGCCGAGCGCGTATTGCCCATGCGGCGCGCGAGTTCCGGCGTGGCGGGATCGTCGAGCGTGCAGACGATCTCGTTGGCGGCGGAAAGGCGCGCTCGCGTGATGCCGTGCGCTACCATTTTGGAGTCGCAGAGGATCGACTTGCCAGCAGCCAGCGCGCGCCGTGCCGTGGACACGAAATCGGGCGCGAACTGCAGATCCTTGGCGATGTCGGGCATGCCGCAGGCATGGATGACGCGCACGACGACGGTCGCCTGCTCGGACGTGAAACCGGAAAGGTCGGCCTCGGCGCGGATGATCGCGAAGGAGCGTGCGGTGATCGCAGCGCCATCGCGGGGATATTCGCGCGCTGGGCTCACGCCACGGATTCCCCTTGGAGGCGCGCTGCGGCCTCGGTGATCGTCAGCCCGATCGCTTCGGGCTCATCCTGCACCGTGCCGTTGCGCACGAGGGCGTAGCGCCCGTCCTCGCCGACCTCGCCCACGAGGGTGATATCGGCGCGTCGGCGGCGCGCGCATCCTTTGCGACAACCCGACACGTGTACCGTTCCCACGTATCCGCTCAGCAACTTGGCCAACTTGCCTGCATCGGCGCGCGCCGGAACCAAAGCGCTGGCGCAGGCGGGCTGTCCGGCACAGGAAATAACGCGGCTTCGCGGGTCGACGGGATCGACGATCATCCCGGCGTCTCCGGCAAGTTCACGCATCTGGCCGACGGAACATTCCTCGATTCCACCGATCAGAAACGCGCGCCAAGGACTCGTCCGCAGGTTTCCGTCGCCAAACCGAAGCGCAAGCCGGGCGATTGCCCTCAAGGCGGATACATCCGCAGCGCCTAGCGGAACGCCAACTCCAAAAGCACCGTGTTGAAGACCAGGATATCGCGTGAAGCCAATGACCTCACGACAGATTCCGTAATCGCGAATTGATTCTGGATTGCGTACCCGCCTGCGCAGGGGCCGTAATGTGTCGCTTTCCAAGCACACGCGCGCGAACGCAAGCACGCAATCGGCAGCGGATGAGAACTCATCCAATGCAATTCCGACCACGCCCTCAGCCGATACACGAAAACCACCCGCGACGGCGCGCACGCGGATGTCGGCGCGGATTTCGTCCAGCGGCAGTACGCCGCCGCCGTCCACGACGATCGCAAATTTGGGCGGCAAAGCCGCGAACCGATCCTCGATCATTACCCTCCGTTCGATCTCGGCGGCCATGGTTCCGAGACCGGCATCAAGAGTGGGATCGTCACCGATCAGGGGCGAAACCATCACTATGCGGCGCCGCTCGACTTCGAGGTCCGGGCAGGCGAGGCCCAGCGCCACCATTTCCGCCGCGAATGCCTGGACGGTTTCTGAACAAAGACCGCGAATCTGCAAGTTCGCCCGGCTGGTCAGTTCGATTATGCCATTCCCGTGCCGATGCGCTGCATCGGCCAGCTTCATCGCCGTCTCGGCCGATAGCCTCATGCCAGGAGGTTTGACGCGCACGAGCAGACCATCGCCGGCAGGCATCGGGTCGAACACGGTCGGGCACCAGCCTCGTCTGCTCATGGCGAGGGCAAGCCAAGCATATTGACAACGGTGTTGCGGCGAGGGCGCCAAAGATTGCGCCGCCAGGCCTCCTCGAAACGCGCGTTCATCGCCGCGCGGGCTGCGGGGTTGTTATCGGCGAGAAATCGATTCACCTCGGCGTTCGCCAAGGTGGCATCGAACAGCAGATCGAATTGCGCATCGAGCCGGGCCGGCAGCGTCGCCGCGAAGCCGAACAGCCCTTCGACCGTGCGCGCAATTTCCGCGGCACCGCGATAGCCGTGCCGCATCATACCGGCAATCCAGGCCGGATTGGCCGCGCGCCCGCGCACGACCAGGGCGATTTCCTCGGCAAGCGTGCGCACCCGCGGTGTATCTGGCTGGGCCGTATCGGCGTGGTAAATGCTCGGCCCCGCGCCCGACATCGCGGCAGCCGCGGCAAAGCCGCCCTCGTGTGCCGCGTATTCCATGCCGTCCAGGAGATCGATTTCGCGATGGTCCTGCTGATGCACAAACGCATCCGCCTTGGCAACGCGTGCGGCAAACCGATCGCGATCCGCGTCACCTTCCAAACAATGCCCATACGCGGACGCGGACGCATCGAGATAGGCGCGCCCCAACTCGGCGCGATCCTTCCAGGAACCGCGCTCGACCAGCGGCGCAATGCCCGCGCCATACGATCCTGGCGCCGGGCCAAAGACACGGGTGGTTGCGCCGCGAAAATCGGCGCCGGCCAGGCCGGCAGTCGCGGCGGCGAGCGGGTTATCCTCCGCCGCCTCGTCTCGGGCGGCGATGGCGCGCACCGCCGAATCAAACAGCAGAATCTGCGATTCGAAAACGTCCCGGAACAGGCCGGAGATCCGCAGGGTCACGTCCACGCGCGGCCGGTCCAACGAAGCCAGCGGAAGAATCTCTATACCGCTCACCCGGCTCGATCCTTCGTCCCACACGGGTCGCGCGCCCATCAGCACGAAGGCCAGCGCCAGTTCCTCGCCGCCCGTTCGCATGCTGGCGCTACCCCACAGGTCCAGCAGCATCGCGCGCGGCCAGTCGCCATGGTCCTGCACGTAGCGTTGCAGAATGGCGGCTGCGGCCTTTTCCGCGAGCACGACGGCCGACCGCGTCGGCACCGCGCGCGGATCGACCGCGTACATGTTGCGCCCTGTCGGGAGCACGTCGGCCCGGCCGCGCGTCGGCGCTCCAGCCGGCCCGGGTGGAACGAAGCGGCCGTCCAGCGAGGCGATCAGCGACTCCCGCTCCATCGCGGCGGAGCGGTCCAGCGCATAGGCAGTGTCGGCTTCGGAGCGAGTCGGAGAGGAGACCATCAGCGACCGCAAGAGGACGTCGC
Organism: uncultured Alphaproteobacteria bacterium; assembly: GCA_963761015.1. Lineage (GTDB taxonomy): Bacteria > Pseudomonadota > Alphaproteobacteria > Acetobacterales > Acetobacteraceae > CAVXFL01. The sequence continues at coordinate 399,833 of CAVXFL010000009.1, read as the reverse complement.
GACGCATCGCCTCCGGCGCCCGGCCGAATACATGCAATCCATCGCGGACCTGCAAATCCTTTAAGTCGCACAGATACGCATCCAGCCGCGCGAGCGCGTCCTCCTCCGGGCCGTCCGGCGCGATTCCGGCCTCCGTCAGCAGCCCTGCCGCTTGCGCCCGCTCCAGAATCTCCCTTCGCAACAGCGCGGTGCGACGGCGGTCCAAGCCATCGGCGGCGGCGTATTCGTCGATGAGCCTCTCCAATTCCGGCGCCGGACCATGGCTGCCGGCCGATTGCAGCGGCGGCGTGAGGTGGCCGATCGTTACCGCGCCGAGCCGGCGCTTAGCCGCCGCGGCCTCGCCGGGATTGTTGACAATGAACGGGTAAATGATGGGAAGCCCACCGGACAGCGCCGCAGGCAAGCAGGTGGTGGACAGCGCGACAGCCTTCCCCGGCAGCCATTCCAGCGTGCCGTGCGCGCCGAGATGAACAATTGCGTGGACATTCCGTATTCGGCGGAGCCAAAGATAGAAGGCCACGTAGCAGTGGCGTGGCGGTAGGTCCGGATCGTGGTAAGTCTTCCTTCGGTCCAGCACGCTGCCGCGATCCGGCTGGATCGCAATGATAAGGCCGCCAAGCATCAAATGCCGAAGCGCAAAGTATCCGTCGCGCGCCGCGTCATCCTGGTCGGGCTCTCCCCAGGCCGCAATGACTTGGTCCCGAACCTCTTCCGGCAGCAACTCGAACAGTCGCCGATACTCCGCAATGCTCATGAACGGCGAAGGCTCCGCCGCACAGAGTGCGCGGGCAATTTCGGCATTTTCCGGAACGGGCGCGCCGATCTGGTAGTGCTCGTCCCCCAACAGCCGCAAAATTTCGCCCACGCTCGCGATGGCATCGAGACCGACGGCATGCGCGATCTGGCCGCCGGCGCCAGGATAATCCGACAGCACGAGGCCGATGCACCGCTCGGCCGGAGCCGCTTCAGCCAGGCGAACCCACCCGGCGGCCCGCTCCACCGCCAACGCGATCCCGGCCGGATCAGGGCGATGCACGCGGCGCGTGAAGCCGAGTTCCGGCACCGCCTCGTCATCGGCCTTGAACGAGATCGCCATTGTCAGCAACCGGCCATCGAACTCCGGCAGCACCACCTGCATCGCGAGATCGGATTGCGACAGACCGCGCGACGAGCTTTCCCACACCTTCCGCGTCGATCCCGACAACACCAATTGCAGGACCGGCGCTCCCGCCGCGTCGAGCGGCGATGATGCCAAGCGATCCCGACCCGCCGAAAATCCGGTGGCGTTCAGCACGACACGGGGCGCCCAGTCGCGCAAGGTCGCGGATACGAATTCGCGGGTTGCCGGCTCCTTCAGGCTCGCCACGTAAAGCGCGCGCGCGTCGAGGCCGCTGCGATTTAGGGCTTCCGCGAGAGCCTCGATTGGCGCGATATCGCCCGTCTGCAAATGTGAGCGGTAGAACACGATGCTCGCCAGCGGCCGGCCGCCACTGGGCGGCTGGCGCAGGCGGTGCTCGCCATGCTGCGGGAACGGCTCGGCGGCCAAGCCCCGATCCGGCACCTGCCCTGCCAGATGCAGTGCCAAATCGAGCGCCCGCAATGCGTTCACCGGCCCGCCGTGGCGGAAATACGCTTCGAGCCGCAACAGCGTCTCGATTGGAATTGTCGACAATTGGCCGAGCCGCGCATCGGTTCGCCCGTCGCCAGAAACCATGGCGAGCGCGATCAGGTTCTCACGGCAAATACTGGCGATTTCCTCGGCGCCATACCGCCAGTAATCGAGCCCGCCGAGCAGACGCACGAGAACACAGCGTGACCGTGCGATCACCCGGTCGATATCGAGATCCACCGACATCGGGTGGCGAAGTTGCGCGAGGCTCGCCAACCGCAGCGAGGGACGCGGCCGCGGGAGCGACTGCCACGCCGCCGCCATAGCACCGAGATCGCTGTCCGAGAACGAAAGCACCACCACGTCGGCGGGCGACTGGCCGAGATCGACCGCCGGGGCATCATCGTCGAGTGTGCGGCTCTCGCGGACCAGCAGATGCACGCGGATCAGCCCTGGATGGCGGTCGCGATGGCGGCCCGATCCAGCCCGGCTTCGCCAATCACCACCAACGCGCCGGAGCGCGGCTCGCCGGCCGACCACGGCCGGTCGTAATGATGGCGGAACCGCGCGCCGACGCCCTGAATAACGAGTTGCATCGGCCTTTCACGCACGGCCGCGAAACCTTTGATGCGCAGTATCGCGTGCGCTTCGGTGATCGTGCGCAACCGCGTGACGAGCGTATCCGGCGAAGCAATTTCGGGCAGGGCGACCGCAAAACTCTCGAAATCATCGTGCCCGTGGGCGCCATCAAGCGCGTCGTGGTGCGACGGGCGTGCTGCCAGATCGTCCTCGGCCGCCACGCCGAGGCCAAGCAGAACCGCCGGATCGACCCGGCCCTCGCGCGCGGCCGTTACCTTGACGGCGCGCGGAATGCTCGCACCGATCCGCTCGCGCAGCTGTGCGAGATCCGCTTCGTCCAGCAAATCGGCTTTATTCAGCACGATTAGATCGGCCGCGTGAAGCTGATCCTCGTAGACTTCGGCGAGCGGATTGTCATGGTCGAGCGCGGCATCTTCCGCGCGCTGCCGCCGGATCGCGGCGGGATCATCCGCGAAGCGGCCGGCCAGCACGGCCGGCCCGTCGATCACCGCGATCACGCCGTCAACCGTGACACTATGGCGAACCGAGGGCCAACCGAACGCCTTCAGCAGCGGTTTCGGCAAGGCAAGGCCCGAGGTTTCGATCAGGATATGCTCCGGCGCCAGCGGACGCGCCAGCAGCCGTTCCATCGCAGGAAGAAACTCCTCGGCAACCGTGCAACAGAGGCAACCGTTGGCGAGCTCTACGATGTCGTCCTCGGAACACCCTGGCGCGCCGCAATGGCGCAGCAGCTCCCCGTCGATGCCGAGTTCGCCGAATTCGTTGACGATTACGGCGATTCGCCGCCCGGCCGCGTGCCCCAGCACGTGCCGCAACAGCGTGGTTTTTCCCGCTCCAAGGAAGCCGGTGACAATGGTGGCGGGCACTTTCCCGGCAGCGCTCACGCGATCGGCTCCCTGCATCAAGTTCCAGGGCAACCCTGGACACAATTCGGGGTGCCGATTTCCCTGGGCAAACATCCCAGAGCCGGTGTCACACGACACCGCCGCCGCCGGGGCACCCCGCCCGGATGCGCATGATGAAATCCACGATGGCAGGTCTCCTGGCTCGCGGATCCCGTCGTAACCCGTCGACCTTCCCGGGATTCCCCAGTGGTCCGAGCAGCGGGTTACTCTCCGCTCACAGTTGCGGGGGCAGCTGCGGCATAGGGCACGCGCCCGCACCGCATTCCCTTTTCACCTTCGCTATGGAAGGACCATCACGCGTCGCGTATGATGCCGGAGCCTCGATGTCAATCGTCTACCCAAACTCATGACTCCCGTTGCGGACCTGACGCTCGTCCTCGGCGGCGCCCGGTCCGGCAAGAGCCGCCATGCCGAGGCGCTGATCGCCCGCGCGCCGCCGCCCTGGGCCTACATCGCCACCGCGCAAGCGCTCGACGAGGACATGCGGGCACGCATCGTCGAACACCGCTCGCGGCGCGGCCACGATTGGCAGACGATCGAGGCACCGCTCGATCTCGCCGGCGCTCTGGCTAGTCACCGCACGATGCCGGCCCTGGTGGATTGCCTGACTTTGTGGTTGAGCAACCTGTTGCTGCAGGAGCGCGACATCCGGGAAGCCGTGGCGCAATTCGAAGCCTCGCTCCACGCGCGTGAGGCGCCGACGGTGCTGGTGGCCAACGAGGTCGGGCTCGGCATCGTGCCGGAAAACGCGCTCGCGCGCCGGTTCCGGGATGAAGCAGGCCATCTCAACCAGCGCATGGCCGCACGCGCGGACAATGTATTATTCGTTGTGTCGGGGCTCCCGATGACCGTCAAATCGCCGCTTGCGGAGAACTGAGAATGCACGCCGACCAGGAGCAGGAGGCGGAACGGCACCGCGCCAAAATGGTCAAACGCAAAGCGGTGCAGGACGCCGAGGTGACAGGGAAGTCCATCGCGGAAAAAGGGCTGCTGATCGTTCACACCGGATCGGGCAAGGGCAAATCGACCGCGGCGTTCGGGCTGATGCTGCGCATGCTGGGCCACGGGCGGAAGGTAGCGGCCGTGCAGTTTATCAAGGGCGCCTGGTCGACCGGCGAGCGCGGCGCTGTTGCAGGAGCGCTTCGCCGACCTCGTGGAATGGCACACCATGGGCGAGGGCTTCACCTGGGAGACGCAGAACCGCGAGCGTGACATCGCGGCATGCCGTCGCGCCTGGGAGCAGGCGCGCGCGTTGCTGCGCCGCCCCGATCTGGCGCTCCTGCTCCTCGACGAGTTGAACATCGCGCTTCGCTACGATTACCTGACAATCCATGATGTCATCGCGGCATTGCGCGAGCGCCAGCCGACGCTCCACGTCGTGGTGACTGGGCGCAACGCCAAACCGGACCTGATCGAAGCCGCCGACCTAGTGACGGAAATGACATTGGTCAAACACCACTTCGCTGCAGGCGTGAAGGCGCAACAGGGCATCGAGTTCTGATGTCAGCACGCGCGATCATGTTGCAGGGTACCGGATCCAGCGTCGGCAAATCCTTGCTGGTCGCGGAACTCGCGCGCGCTTGTCTCCACCGCGGCATCGCGGTGCGGCCGTTCAAGCCACAGAATATGTCCAATAACGCGGCGGTGACGGCGGACGGCGGCGAAATCGGCCGCGCCCAGGCTTTGCAGGCGCGTTCGGCCGGCGTCGCGCCGAGCGTCCATATGAATCCCGTGCTGCTCAAACCACAAAGCAAGCTGGGCGCGCAGATCGTCGTCCAGGGGTGCGTGGTCGGCAGCGCGCGGGCGCGCGAGTATCAGGCGATGAAGTCAGCGCTGCTCCAATTCGTGCTCGAGAGTTTCACGCGGTTGCAATCCGAGGCGGAACTGGTGCTGGTGGAGGGCGCCGGCAGCGCCTCGGAAATCAACCTACGCGCGCACGATATCGCTAATATGGGGTTTGCGCGCGCGACCGGCACGCCAGTCGTCGTCGTCGGCGATATTGACCGCGGCGGCGTCATCGCCAGCCTGGTCGGCACGAATGCGGTGATCGCTCCCGAGGACGCCGCGATGATTTGTGGCTTCGTGGTCAACCGGATGCGCGGTGATCCGACGCTCTTCGCCGACGGCATGGCGGCGATCACGGCGCGCACCGGGTGGGAACCGCTAGGGTTGGTGCCATTCTTCGACCGCGCCCGGCTGCTACCGGCGGAGGATTCGTTCGATCTTCTCGATTCACCAGCGCATTTTGCAAAAAACGCCGTCATACCGGGGCTCGACCCGGGCATCTCCAGCCATGCCGCGAGAGGAATGGCCGGATCAGGTCCGGCCACGTCGCATGAAGCAAGGACCGAGGAATGTCGTCAGAGCCGGATCAGAATTGCCGTTCCGCTGCTGCCGCACATCGCCAATTTCGACGACCTCGATCCGCTTGCGGCGGAGCCGGACGTCGATCTCGTCATGGTGCCGCGCGGCGCACCCCTACCCGCGCCCTGCCAACTCGTTATCTTGCCCGGATCGAAGGCGACGATCGCCGACCTTCACGCCATGCGGGCCGAGGGCTGGGACATCGATCTCGCCGCGCATCGCCGGCGGGGTGGTCACGTGCTTGGACTATGCGGCGGCTATCAAATGCTCGGGCACAGTATCGCGGATCCCGACGGAATCGAAGGCCCGGCCGGCGCCGTTCCGGGGTTGGGGCTACTCGATGTCGACACGGTTCTCACTGGCGAGAAGCGGCTGGCTCTGGTTCGCGGAGCGACGCTCGCCGACGGCGTGCCGTTTGAGGGTTACGAAATGCACGTAGGCCGAACCGGCGAGCAGGCGACGGCGCGGCCCATGACGCAATTCGAGGACGGATACCGCGACGGCGCGATGTCGGCCGACGGACTTGTGTGCGGCACCTATGTGCACGGGCTGTTCCGGGACGACCGCCAGCGCGCTTCCTGGTTGGCACGCCTGAGCGGAAGCGCGCGCATTCGCGATTACCACGCGCAGATCGAGTCCGTATTGGACGAGTTGGCCGCGCATTTGGAAGCGCACATGCGGATCGACCGGCTCCTCAGCCTGGCACGATGACCGCCAGGCTGGCCGCCGGAACCGCAATCGCCGTCAGTTGCAAGGCACAGGCCGTGCGATAGAGCGCGAGCGCAACGGCGATGTCGGCGCTCGTGGCCGCCTCGCGTCCATCACCCATCCAAGCATCCTCGACGATCATGGCGCCATAAACACGCGGACCGGCGAGACGTAACCCGAGCGCACCCGCCATCGTCGCCTCGGGCCAGCCGGCATTCGGGGAGCGGTGCTTGGCCGCGTCGCGGCGGACGGCCCGAAGCGCTGCCTCGACGGGCAGGTGGTGCAACCAAGCCGCGAGAATTAGCCAAAAGGCGGACAGCCGAGAGGCTGGCAAATTCATGAGATCGTCCAGTCGCGCCGCCGCCCAGCCGAACCACTCGTGCTGCGGCGTGCGATGGCCGAGCATGGAATTGGCGGTGTTCACGGCCTTATAGAGCGCGATACCGGGTAAGCCGAACATCACGCACCAAAACGCGGGCGCGACGACGGCATCGGAGAAATTCTCCGCCAAGCTCTCTATCGCGGCGCGCGCCACGCCCGCCGTATCGAGATGCGCCGGATTGCGCCCGACGATGTGCGAGACCGCGCCGCGCCCGGCGTCAAGCCCTGCGCGCTCCAGAGCTTCGCCAACCATGGCGACATGTTCGTAGAGGCTCTGCTGAGCGATGAGCGAGCTCGCCAGAACAGCCACCACAACCATTCCGAGCGGCCACGGCAAGAGCCGAAACAGCGCGAATTGCAGCAACTCCGAGACGGCGAGAGCCGCGATCAGCACCGCCGCCAGCGCTGCAGCGCCGGCAATGCGCCGCGCTCGCGCTGGAAGTGCTTCGCGATTTGCGGCGCTGTCCAGGAGATCGATCAGCGCGCCTATCCAGACGACCGGATGGGCAATCGCATGATGGAGCGCTTCCGGATAACCGAGCGAACCCTCGATCACCAAAGCGCCGGCGGCGACGATCAGGTTCGTGGCCACCAAGGTCGCTCGGCCGCCGCTGCGCGCTACGAGCCGAACATCGGCAGATCGAGCATGGTTCGCCCGAGAAACCAATAACTGCCGAAAGCAGCGATAAGGCCCGATACCGTATAGACGACCACCGCCGGACGGACTACCGCCGCAACTGACTGCACGCCCGCTGTGAGCAGCCCGTCCGGGCCCGCCATCGGCGCGCTTGGAACCAGGACCGCACGCGCCCGCCAGGCGAATACGCGATCCAGCCCGAGCAGCAGCGGCAGAACCAGGGACACGATGGCGATCTGGCCGATTTCCACGCCGATGTTGAAGGAGGCGAGCGCCGGCACCAGCGCGCCCCGCGGCAGCCCGAATTCCTGCAACGCGCTGGCGAAGCCAAAGCCGTGGATCAGGCCGAACAGGAACGTGTCGCGCCATCGCTGCTGCACGTCGCGCGACAGAAAATTTTCCATCGCGACATAAATGATCGTCGCCGCGATCGCCGGTTCGGTGATGGAACTCGGAATGCGCACGATCTCCAGCGCCGCGAGGGACAGCGTGATCGAGTGCGCGATGGTGAACGCGGTGACGATCTTCACCACCGGCCAAAGTTTTCGCGCCCAAAGGATGATCGCGATCAGGAAGCAGATATGGTCGTAGCCGGTGAAGATGTGCTCCATCCCGGCCGCGATGTACCGCCCAATCACCTGAATCAAACTCGGCGGCGCTGCGTTGGTCAGCGCCATCTCGGTGCGGCTGAAATTGAGCAGATCCTGCGCGGGGTTCGCGCCGCCGCCGATCAATACCACCTGCTTGGCGTCCGGCGCGACATCGATGAGCACCGTCGAACGATAGCGCAGGCTGCCCGCAACTCCGGCGCAGGACCAGCGCGTGCGCACGACCACACCGTCGCCGTCCGAGGAAACCGCGCTTGGCCCGGCGCTGCACAGCACGCCGCCATCGCCCAGCACGACGGTGTGGGCTTTCACATAAGCCGCCACCGAGACGGCCGCCGCGGCCAGCGCGTCCGATCGCACCTGCCCGGTGTGTTCGTCGAACACCTTGGTCCCGACCGTGCGATCGACATCGCTGCCCTTCATCGCGACCTCGACATCGACCGCGCGGTCGGGGCCGATCACGATGCGGGCGTTGGAAAGATTGATCTGATGCGCGTCCGCGAAACGGCACCACATGACAGCGGCAATTGCCAGAAGCAGAACGGTCAGAGCGCGTTGCGCCAGTGAATGTGCTCCGCCTCGCGTCACGATTTTCCCCCGGCGATCTGCAGGAGTCTGCTCACATGCGCCGCTACGTAGCGCGGAACGGTCACGATGCTGTCGGTCTCGCTGACGCGGGCATAGCGCGCGAACCCGTCCGGCGTCGGTTTCCCGAACTCCACCCGTGCGACCGCCCCGAGCAAATCGCGGGCATACAGCATCATGATGACCGACGGGTGATCGAGCCCGTATTTGGCCAACATAACGGGATCCGGGTGCCTGGCGATCACCAATTCGATCGAGGCGCGCTGCAGCGCCGCAAACTCCTCGGCGATCAGCGGGGCTTTCTTTGGATCAGCCTTGTGTACAAATCCACCGGGCTTGTGCACGTGGTGACCGACATGGCGGAACCAGTCGCCGGCCGGGTCACGCTCGAAGCGCATCAGCGCACCCGCTTCGACGATTTCGACCGCCCAGATATTGGCGAAGGTCATCGGAAGGAACAGCACGCTGGGACGGGCCCCGCCAGGCTTGACGGCCGGGACCGACCGTTCGGCCATCTCCAATGCGATTTGCCACTCCACGCCGACGTAGCGCGACAGCAGATCGATCGTCGGTCGGCCGAGCACATGGACGAACTGCGAATTTGCCGCTGGCGTTTCCTCTCCGAAGGTTATGCTGTTCCGCTTGCCGCTCCTCGACACCAGGCTGACCAGCATTTTCGGCGGATCGAGCCCAAATTCGATGATTTTCGCGGCGTTGTATTCGCCGGGATGCATAGTCCGGCGCGGATCGGAAACGTTCAGGAAGCGGATGGCATTGTCGATGTGCTTGTTCTCGGCAGCGACCATATCCGTGCCGTCCGCGGCCCATCCGCCGCCCGCCCGGTGTTCGAAAACCAAGTTCCTGTCGCCGGCGCTCACCTCGACACGCGCGATCTGTTCCGCTGGTAGCGTGATGATGCCGTTTCCTGTGACGCGCTCCAGCGACGCATCAGTCGGCCAACGGCCGGTGAACGAGATCCCGGCCAGCACCGCGACCATCGCCAGGGCCGCGGCTACTCCAACAAGCCTTGCGGCCCTGTTGTTTACCGCCGCCGCCGCCATACCAGCAGTCCGAGCAAAATTACCGAGAGTGGCAGCAGGATTTCCAGCACGATGAACGTGGCCTGCATCTGCTGAGGCGAGAGGCGGATTTCCGGCAGGCTGTAGGTCATCGGCTGCAGTTTTGGCGCGCTCAAGTCCCCCGCGAGCCACCGGATCATCGACACCGCGAGATCACCATTCGACGCGTAGGGAAAGAACGCGTTGGTCGCAAAGCTCGCGCTGCCGACCAATACGAGGCGGAACGGGTTCTGGCCGCCCTCCGGCCAGACGCCCTGCATCGCGACAGCCAGGGTCTTGGGGCCGCGTCCGGGGTCGGCTTTCGCCTCGGATGGCACGCCGACTTGCGCCGCGGCGAGCGTCGCGAACGACCCGCCAACCTTCACGTAGCTGTCCTTGCTCGTCTGAACCAGCGCGGTAGCCTGCGTCTTAGGCACTGGCCTGAGAATCCGGATCGGGCGCGGGCCGGGGAATACGGTCAGCGCGACATCGTCCGTGATCGGATGCGACGCATAGGATGGCACCGCGACCTTGTCGGCCTCGGTCCCCGAATGGTTAAGCGGGTCCAAAACCATGCCATTGTCGACCTGAAGACCGACCATGCCGAGCATCGTCTGTAAATCCGGTGTCACGGCGAATTCCGGATCGTACATCAGCAAAAGCCGCCCGCCATGGGCGAGGGTACTCCTGAAGTAGCTTTACCTCGCTGGGCGAATACGCGCTGTGAGGCCCGAGATCCGCGACCACGGCACAGTCGGCGGGAACCGCCGACGCGGTCGCGGTCATCAGGCCTCGATCCGAGTAGCCGATGGCTTCGATCGCCATCCTCAACCGATCGACGCCGGTGTCTGATGCCTGGATCGTGGTGGCCTCGTCAGCCCCCATGACTTCGCGATGGCCGAGATGGACGTGGCTCAGCGGACTGTACGCCTCGCCATGCCCGGTGACGAAGCAGACGATCGGCGTATCGCGCTTGAGCACGCGCTCGATCGCGAACGCCACGTCCCGGAGATCGACCGTATTGTCCACCTCGGTGCGCCGGCCCTCGAACTGGATAACCGCCGTGTTGTACATACGCACGCCAAGATTGCGTGCCGAGACCAATTCCTTGTCCAGATCGAGCGCCCGCACCCGCAGATGCGGATGGCGGCGGGCGACCGCGGCGAGCACGTCCTTGGCCGTCCTCGCGCTGCCGTCCTGGCTGTTGTAGAAGTAAGTTATGCTGACGTCATGGCCGAGGTGGCGCGCGATCTTGGTCAACTGCGGCGGTGCCGTGTAGCGGCCCTCCGCAGTCACGTCCAAATGCGCGTCGTGGCGATACAGCGCGATGTTGCCGATCAGCGCGATGGCGAGGGCGGCGATAACCACTCCCGCTGAGGTCAGGCGGGCATATCGCCCACGCCCGTTCAGCGGCAGCCGCAAGGCCAGCGAAAACAGCAATACCAGCGCGGCCGTCCAAGCGCCGAAATAGAGGATGTTCGCGGTCTGGTCGTCCGAGGCGATCACGCCGGCCGCGATCGCGAATGCGATGGCCAGGGCAAACAACCCGGCCTCGAACCAAGTTCGCGGCGATTTCGGGAGCATGCCTCTTCCCCTTAGCGGCGCGCCAGCGCGCGCACGCTGAGCAACAGCCCGAGCAACGCCACGCTTATAAAGAACCCGGCATCCGAGAGAAACAACGAGCCAGTCGCGAACGGCCGGAAGTGCACCAGTAGCGACAGATTGACGGCGAAGGCATTGAACGGATCGGGCAGCAGCCAGCCGAAGTCGTCGATGATCCACAACAGCAGGAACAGGCTGAGCGACAGCAGCGCGGCGATCATTTGGTTGCTCACCAAGCTCGACGTCAGCAGGCCGACGGAAACCAGCGCCGTGCCGAGCAGAACCAAACCAATATAGCCGCTGTAAATCGGGCCCCAATCGGGCGATCCAAAGACCGAGAGCGTCAGCGCGTAGGTAATCGAAAGCCCCAGCATCACCAGCACGAAACTCATGCTGGCGAGGAATTTCGACATCACGACCGCGGTCTCGGTGACCGGCGAGGTGAGCAGCATTTCGAGCGTGCGCAGCCGCCGTTCCTCGGCGACCAAGCGCATGGTGATGATGGGGATCGTGAGCAGAAACAGCACGTAGATCTGGAAGAAGATATGCACCAGATCGGGCGCATGGCTCATGAACAAGGTCAGCGTGAATGTGTAACCCATGACAATCAGAAAAACCGCCATCACGACGTAGGCGACTGGCGAGGTGAAAAGCGCCATCTCCTCCTTTTTGAGGAGGGCAATGAAGCTGCTCATGCGGCGAGCGCCTCCAGAGTGCGGCGCGTCAAGTCGAGAAAGATGCGCTCGAGATCGGGTTTCTCTTCCACCAGCTGGTTCAACCCGAACCCGCCTGAAACGACAGCGTGGGCGAGATCCTCCGCGATTCTGGGCCGCGAACTCTCCACCACAAATCCGCCGCCTTTCGATCGCGTCCTCTTCCATGGCCGCGCGAACAACTCCGGGCACTTGCCGCAGGAGCGCCAGCACGGCCTCGCTCGGTCCATCGATCCCGAGCCGAAAGCGCGGGGCGCCGCCCGGCTCGGCCAACGCATCCGCGGTCAGCAGCTCGCCGTCGCGCAAAATCATTACACGGGTCGCGACCTTTTCGATTTCGGTCAGCACGTGCGAGGCGACGATGACCGTGCGTTCTCCCGCCATAGAGCGGATCAGCTCGCGGATGGCAATGACCTGATAGGCATCGAGCGCGTTGGTCGGCTCGTCCAGGATCAGGATGGGAGGATTGTTGACCAGTGCCTGCGCGATGGCGACGCGTTGGCGGTAGCCGCGCGAAAGTTTGCCGATCGGAACTCGCGCCACGCTTTCGAGACGCAGCCGCTGGCAGGCCGTTGTCACCGCGGTTCGGACCGCGCGTCTGGCAACGCCCTTAATTTCTGCCATGAATTCCAGGAACTCTCCGACGCGCATCCAGTCGTAAAGCGGCGCGTCTTCCGGTACGTATCCGATCGAGGTGCGTACGGCGAAGGACTGTTCCGCGACGTCCAAGTCGCCGATGCGCACGGAACCGGATGTGGGCGGCAGATAGCCTGTCAGGATGCGTAGGATCGTGCTTTTGCCCGATCCGTTCGGCCCGAGCAGGCCAATGATTTCGCCCTCGCGGATGGCGAAGGAGACACCGCCCACCGCAAGGCGCGCACCATAACGCTTCACGAGGTGATCGACGACGACAATTTCCGGGTGCGGCATGAAATCGCAAGTCCAGCGAGGCGGCGCGCGACCCGAAAGGTCGCGCGCCAAGTAAGCCTATGTAAGCAACCGCCGGTTCAGGTCTTTATTCGTAATATTCCGGCGCGTGCTTGTGGGCCTTATAGACCTCCGGATCGTGCGCGAAGATCACGTCGGCCTTTTCGGAATCCATCCTCTGCTTGATCCACTCGTAACCCGCCAACATGTTTGCCGGATCGTAAGCAAGGCCAACGCTCGGCAGCAGATTCTTCTTGAGATTCTCCATCAGGTAGCATTCGTCGCTGGTGAGAATGACCGTGCCGGTCTTCGGCAGGCGCACGATCATCATCTCGCTTCCGGGCGTATGCCCGACCTGACGCTTGATGTAGATGCTGCCGTCACCGAACAGGTCGAGGTCGCCGTTCAGCTCGATGACCCTCTGCCGGCCCGGCATCGCCGAGCCAACCTGCGCGCGCAGCGGCGCGAGATCGCCGGGAATGTAGGGGCCGGCGTAACCAGGCTTCGGCCACAGCGCGTTGATGATCTCGTCGCGCTGATAGACGAGCGTGGCCGTCGGGAACCTGGAGATGTTCCCGGCATGGTCCAGGTGCATGTGGCCGACGACGACGTAGTTGATGTCGGACGGCTTCATCCCGATCTTTTCGAGCTGCCTGACCGTTCCGACATCCGGACTCCGGCTCTCCGGTTTGTCCAGCATAGCCGCCAACGGGCCCCAATAGCTGGGGTCGGTGATGATCCGGTCGTTGTTACCGGTGTCGAACATCACGTTGCCCCTGGGGTGATGAATCACGAAGAACCCGACGGGGATCATGATTTTGCCAGGCGCTGCCCCGGTTTGCAGGGCCGATTTATCGATGTCCAGCCGCCCCGACGAGAACACGTAGAGACGCATTCCCGGGGGCGATTCCGCCGAGGCGCTCCAGGACCAGCCCAGAGACGCGCAGGCGAGGGTCGCCAGCCCCAACAGCATCCGTCTGAAGCTCAACTTCATCCAGTCCTCCCACTGTTCGTGCAGGCCATCCCGGCCTTGGCACTCGCTTATCGCGCCGCACCACGTGCTTGCATGCCACGGCGCGCTTATCGGTATCGAACGCCGACCCCGGAAGGCCTCTCCCGAGGCCGCCCGTACACCTCCACCATCTTTCTACTTTGTTAGGTCACCGTAGGCCGCAGGAAATGTCAATCGAGAAACGGCGTAAATGCCGTTGCGGTGGCGAATTCCGGGCGCCGACCGGTCGGCGCCGCCGGCTCGATCGCATGCCAGCTTCAGCGAACCGCCTCGCCGATCTGCCTGAACAGCCGGGCCGGAAGCGTGCCGCCGGTGACCCCGTGCATCGGCTGGCCGTGATCGTTGCCGATCCACACGCCGATGACCTTGCCATCGACGCATCCGACGAACCAGGCGTCGCGCTCATCCTGCGTCGTGCCGGTCTTGCCGCCGACGCGCTGGCCGGGCACCGCTGCCTCTCGGCCGGTGCCGCGGGCAACCACCGCATCCAGCATCCGCGCCATCGCCGCCGCAGCATCCGGCTCGACGACCTCCCGCGGCAGGACATGCGGCAAGCGCAGGTTGCGCCGATCGGCAATGAGCGCTTCCAGTCCGGTCGGCACGACGAGATGGCCGCCGTTGAAGAATGTCGCGTAGGCGGCCGCCAATTCCAGCAGCCCCACTTCGCCGGTACCGAGCGCGAGCGAGGCGTTGTCGGGCAAGTGGTCGGCGATGCCCAACCGATGCGCCACTGCCGCGACGGCGCGTGGTCCGCCGGCGCGCAGCAAAAGTCGCACGGCGGCGGTGTTGCTCGATTCTGCCAGGGCGTCTTCCAGTGTGATCTCGCCGCGATAGGCGTGCTCGAAATTCGCCGGCCTCCATTGGCCCAGCCGGATCGGCACGTCCAACACGTGGCTGTCGGGGTGCTCGCCCTTTTCCAGGGCCGCCAGCCAAACGAATGGCTTGAACGCCGATCCCGGCTGACGGCGCGCAGAAACGGCGCGGTTATAGGGGCTGGTGCGGTAATCGCGGCCGCCGACCATGACACGCACCGCGCCGCTGTCCGCATCCAGCACAACCACCGCGCCCTCGCTGGCGCGATCCTTGACCCCCGGACCCTCCAGAACCGCGATGAGCCGTGCCTGTGCCACCGATTGCAGACGCTGAATCGAGCGTCGAGCGCAGCACGGCATCGACGCCGGGCGGCAGTATAGCTTGTGCCTGCTCGGCCGCCCAATCGGCGAACCAGCCGGCGCGCGGCGGGCTCGGCTTGAAGTCGATCTGGGCGGCCGCACGCTTGGCCTGTTGCGGACTGATTGCGCCCGTCGCGACCATCGCCCCGAGCACCTCGCGCGCACGGGCGGCAGCGGCTTCCGGGTCTGCGCGGGGATTGAGCCGCGAGGGCGCGCGCGGCAGGCCGGCAAGCACCGCTGCCTGCCAGAAACTCACATGCCGCGCGGATTGGCCGAAATAGACGCGCGCCGCCGCGTCCACGCCCCAGGCGCCTGAGCCGAAATAGGTGCGGTTCAGCCAGATATCCAAAATTTCGCGCTTGCTGAACGTCTGCTCCAGCCAGAGCGTGAGCAGGATTTCCTGCACCTTGCGCTTCAGTGTGCGCTCGTTCCCGAGAAACAAATTCTTGGCGACCTGCTGCGTGATCGTGGAGCCGCCCTGCACGACATGCCCGGCCCGCAAATCCGCCCAAGCGGCGCGCGCCAGTCCGAGCGGATCGAAGCCCGGATGGCTCCAGAATCGGCGGTCCTCGATGGCGATCGCGGCTTCCGGCAAATAGGGCGGGAGTTCGGCGACCCGCAGCGGATTCCCCACCACGTCGCCAAAACGCGCGATCACGTGGCCGCCGCGATCGAGCACGGTCAGGCTCGGCCGGCGCGCCGCCTCCAGCGCCTCCGCGGGGCGCGGCAGATCGCGCGCCAGCCACAGCACTGCGCCGGCGAATGCCAGCGCTCCCCAGATCGCCGCGATGACGAACCAGCGGAGCAGCCTGGCCGACATCCGCCGGCGGGATGGCGCGCGCGCGACGACCGAATCCGGCTCGGCCGGGCGCGGCGATCGACGGCGGAACGGGCGCGGCGGCGGCGCGGGGCGACGGCGGCGAAACATGCCGGGCATGGATGCGCGATCGGTCGCGCGGGCGTCAATCGATGGTCGATGGCGCGGACGCCGCGGCTTGCGGCCTTCCTTCCCGCCCCGCACTATCCCGCGAGAACAGCGAGGCCGGCGGCATGAACGGGTTGTTCCTGGACGCGGACGAGGAAATGGCGGCGGTCTTCGCCCGGGTCCTCCGCCCCGACGATCCGCCGGTTCGGGTGAACCGACAGCCGCGAATCGCCGTGGACGAGTTGCCGCAAATCCTGGCCGGTTACGACGTGATCCTGGACGATCACACCGCGCTGCCGACCGATACCATGCGGTCCTGTCCAGACCTCCGGCATGTCGTGTTCCTCGGCACTGGCGCCCGCAGCTACATGAACCCCGACGAGCTCGCCGGTCTCGGTATCACCGTTCATACCATCAAGGGCTACGGCGATACGGCCGTGGCCGAGCAAACGATCGCGCTGATGTGGGCTGCGGCGCGCGGCATCGCGCGCATGGACCGCAGGGTGCGCGCCGGACAGTGGCCGCGCGCTTTGGGTGTCCAGCTCAAGGACAAGACGCTCGGCCTGATCGGCTTCGGCGGGATCGGCGCAGAAGTCGCGCGCATCGCTTCCGGCTCGGGGATGCGCGTGATGGCCTGGAATCGCAGTTTCAAGACCGCGCGGGGGGTGGATTTCGTCACTCTCGACACCCTGCTCGCGGAGAGCGACGTCGTGTCGCTGCACCTGCTGCTCACCGACGAGACGCGCGGCTTCTTGGACGTAGAGCGCATCGCCAAGCTCAAGCGGGGCGTCATTCTGGTGAACACAGCGCGGGGGGCGCTCGTGGACGAAGCTGCGATGATTGCGGCACTGCGCGAGGGCTACATCGGCCACGCCGCGCTCGACGTCTATGAGAAGGAGCCGCTGCCCGCGGGGCATCCGCTGACCGCGCTCGACAGCGTCACGCTGGCGGCGCATTGCGGCTTCTACACGCCCGAGGCCAATGAAACGCTGATCCGCCGCGCGCTCGACGTCGCCAAGCAGATCGCCGAAGCACAAGCCTGAGCGGCGCGAAAGAGCGGGAGAATGCGGGCGGCGGGAGTCGAACCCGCAAGGCCGAAGCCGGAGGATTTTAAGTCCCCTGCGTCTGCCAATTCCGCCACGCCCGCATGGGCCGGGGAAGCCGCGCGGCGCGTTATGGCAACACTACGCCCGCGGCATCAATCGAGATCGAGTTTGTAAAACCGTGCTGCGGTGTCGTGGAACAGGGCGGCCTTGTCGGGCGCCGAGGCGCCCGCGGCGATACGCTTGAAGGCGTTCCAGACCACCGGATAACTGACCATGCCCTTGTCGACGGGGAAATTGCTCTCGAACATGCAGCGCTCGACCCCGAACCACTCGATGCAGGAGCTCGATCCACGGCTTCCAGTCCTCGGCGACGCGGCGCGAACCCGGCGGCTCTCGTTCCTCCTGGTAGTCGAAGCCGTTCACCGTCATGGCGAGCCCACCGAGCTTCACATAGACATTGGGACAGGCGGCGAGCTCCTTCATGCCCGCCGTCCAGTCGCGCGCAACGTCGTTCTGCTTGTCGCGATACGGCCCGCAGCCGAGCGGTCCGCCCACGTGATCGACAACGATGGGCGTATCCGGCGCGGCGCGCGCCGCTGCCGCCACCTCCTTGAGCTGCGGATGGTACTGCCAGGAATCGAACGTAAGTCCGAGCGCCCCCAGCAGCCGCAATCCGCGCAGGAATGCCGATTCTGCGCAGCAGATTGGCCGGCGGCACGACCGAGGTCGTTGGAACGATCGCGTCGTCCCGCGCGACGATATGGCGAATGCCGCGGAACCGCCCTCCGCTGGCGGCGCGATGCGCTTCGAGCACCGCTTCGAGGCGGTCGCTGCGCAGATCGGCGAAACCGACGATGCCGGCGCACGCGCACGCCGGGCCATACGCGCCGGTCGCCGATAGCACGGCGACGGCGTTCACGGCCTCGCTCTCGCCTACGGGACGGAAATCCTCCGGCCCTTCCTTGTGATGGTTCCAGCCGCATTGCAGGAACACCGTGGCGACGATGTTGTGGCCGCTCGCGACGTCGCTTGCCAGTTCCTCGATCAGGTAGCGGCCGGACGGCCGATCGTGCCAGAGGTGATGGTGCGGATCGACGATCGGCAGTTCGGGCTCGAGGATGTCCTCCCGCACGAGATCGAGCCAGTCGGCGCGGACGCGCGGGTGCGGATAGGGACGCGGCTCGGCCGTGTTCGCGTTCATCGACGTTTCCTCCTTGCTGTTCCAACTTCGCTGCCGAACCCTGGCGGCAGGCGCTACGCGACCTCGCGCCTCGGCCAACGGGACCTGGCGAGCGGGAGAACCTGTTCCAGCACATGTCTGGTCTGAGCCAGCATCGCGCCGTCGTCTAGGCCCACGGGGCGCAGCACGAACTTGGAGATCCCGGCGTCGACGTAGTCCGCGATCCGCTCCACGATCACCGCCGCATCGCCGATCGCGAAACGCGTACTTGGATTGCGGCCGGTGCGCCGGACATAAGCCGCCATCGCGGTTTGCAGCGGCGGATCGGATTCGCGGCCGAAATAGCAGGCGAATCCCGCTCCGTAGTGATCGTCGTCGATTGCGCGTCCCGCGTCGGCCGAGGCGGTGCGGATGGCGGCGACCACGCGCGCAGCCTCTTCCGGCGCCTCCGGCCCGGCAAGCCAGCCGGTGCCGATCCGCACCGTGCGCCGGATCGCCGCGGGCGAGTCGCCGCCGATCCACATCGGCAAGGCGGGCTGCGCCGGCTTGGGCGAGATGGAAGCACCGGAAAGCCGGTAATGGGCGCCGTTGAAATCAACGCTGTCCTCGCGCCAGAGGCGGTGCATGATTTCCAAAGCCTCGTCGGTCTTCCCGCCGCGCGTTCTCGTATCGATGTTGAGCGCATGCCATTCGGGCCCGGCCGGGCTGCCGACGCCGAAGGCCGGCAGCAGCCGACCCTCGGACAGCACGTCGATAGTCGCGCATTGCTTGGCGGCCAGCACAGGGTCGCGCAGCGCCATCGACAGCACGTTCATGCCGAACTTCACCCGCCGCGTCCGCCCGGCGAGCGCTGCCATCACCGATATGCACTCCAGGATCGGCTCGCGGCTGATCAGCCGGTCGGTCTGCCAGAGCGAATCGGCCCCGCCCGCCTCGCACAGATCAACCCACCGCCAGAACGCTGCGGCGCCGGAGAACGGGAACCCAGCGAGGCCGAGGCCGATGGCGATGCTCACGGTCCGTATCCCTATACAGGTGACCTTATCGCGTCACATCCAAGGCGAGAACTGGGTCGGATAGTACGTACATCAGTCCACCTCGGTCTGCGATGGAGTGCGCAACTCCATGCCTGGCTTCTGATCCCTTCGCGCCCCGCCGAGGAGTTGCAGGATCAGACTAGGCGGGCTTACCCGTCTGCCCGCGGAACCCAGGGGATCGGCGTCACGTGAATGCCCTCGTCGGCGAGGCTTTCTGCCTCCTCCGGCGTGGCTTCGCCGTAAATTCCGCGCTGCCCGGTCTCGCCACGATGAATGCTGCGCGCGACGTCGGGGAATTCCGCGCCGACATAGTCGCAATGCTTCTCCACCGCCGCCCGCAACCGCTGCAGTCCCGAGAGCACCTGCGCGGGAATCTGAGCTGCATTCAGTGTCGCGGATGCCACCTGACGCGGCTCGGTCGGGGCGAACGCCTGGGCGGCCGGAACGGACACAGGCTCCGCGCGGGGCTTGACCACTGCCGGCGTCATCAGCGCGCGGGAGACGTGCGTGTCGCCGCAGATCGGACACTCGAGCAGACCCAGTTCAGACTGCTGATCGAACGAGACGCTGTTCTTGAACCATCCCGCGAATTCGTGCCGGTTGGCGCAGTGCAAGGTGTAGTGAATCATCCGAATGTATTCCCGGCCCCGGCCAGTTTGCTGAACTCCATCAGCTTCCTATCACTCCGGAGCATAATCGCCAAAAAACCTTAACAATGCGCGCAAGGTGCAGCATCAGCTCGCGTTCAGCAACGGATCGAGTTCACCCCGCGCGTCGAGCGCCACGATCTCCTCGCAGTCGCCCAGGTGTCGGCCTCCGACAAAAATCTGCGGCACCGTGGTGCGCCCGCCGGAGCGGCGGATCGATTCCTCGCGCGCGGGCGTGCCGTGCGGCGCCTCGATTTCCTGGAACGCAACACCCTTGCGCTCAAGCAGCCGCTTGGCGCGGGCGCAAAAAGGGCACCAGGGCTGGGTGTAAATTTCGACGAGCGGCATCGCGTCCTCCTTCAGCCGGCTATCTCGTGGTGGATCGCGGAACTTTCGAAGAGTTGTCGCACGTCAGCCGAGCCGCGGGTCCGGCACCCGTGCGGCGACCAGCACGTCGACCGCGCTTGCGCCCCCGTCCAGCAGTGCGTGGGCGCAGGCGTTCGCAGTGGCGCCGGACGTCATCACGTCGTCGATCAGCAAAACGCGCCGCTCTGCAATGCGTGCGGCACGTGACGAGCGGACCGTGATTACGCCATCGATGATTTCCGCGCGCTCCGCGGCCGTCAGATCGCCAAGCGCGATGGTCGGGCGAGTGCGGCAGAGCGCATCCGGCACCGCCGGGCGGCGTGCGATCCGAGCGAGCGCAAGCGCGAGCAGAGCGGCTTGATTGTAGCGACGCCAGAGCAAACGCCGCCTGTGGAGAGGCACCGGGACCAGAACCTCCGCCCGGCGCAGCAGCACCGCGCCATTCCGTGCCATCAGCCGCGCCATTGCCGATGCCACTTCCGTGCGGTCACCGTGCTTGAACGGCAACAGAATCCGCTTGGCCGGACCGTCGTAGCGCAAGGCGGCGCGAGCACAGGCAAACGCGGGCGGACGGGCGCGACAGGACGGGCAGAGCCGGCCGGGGCCGGCTTGTCCGGCGTTGGTGAACGGAACGCCGCAAATTGCGCAGAACGGCTCGGTGATGAAGGCGGTGGCGCGGAAACAGTCGGGGCACAACTGACCCGGTTCCGATACCGGCGCATCGCAGGTCAAGCAGTTCGGCGGCAGCAGAACGTCGAGCAGCGCGCGCCCGACGCTCCAGGCGGTTCCGAGTAGGCCCTGCCCGGACGTGATCGTCGTGCCCGGCATGTCAGCAGGCCATCACCTACGGAACACCGAACGCCACAGTACCGTCCCGCGCGATCTGGTTCGGCAGCCCGGTTTCCCAACCGAGATAGTCCCGCATTGCTTGCGCGACGCCCGTGTTCCGATCATACGGCCGGAGCCAAACGTCGACGCAGGCTGCGTCCGGCGGATTGTTCCGGTCCGCCCGCATCGGGAAGCCGAGCTGTCGCCAATGATCCGTGCCGCCTTTCAAGACGCGCACCGGCACCGCGGTTAGCTGCCGCAGCTCGGGGACCGCCAAGCGCGCCAGCACCGCGTCGGGCGAGGTGACGAGAACCTCGCGGGCCTCGCCGAGCTGCCGGCGCAGGGCGTCCAGGCGGGTGCGAATCCCCCAGATCGCGCCCGGAATATGCCCGGAGCGGAAATCCAGGCTACGCCCGACGTCCACGACGACGAAACCGGCCGAGCCGAGGCGATCCGCGATCTCGCGTGGCTCGATCCAATCGACGGAGGCTTCGAGTTCCGCGACCGGCACGGGGGCGGAGCCCGGCTTGCGCACCGCGTCCAGGCCCCCCTCAACCACGAAGACGTTGCCATGCCCCATCTGTCGCAGCCACGCCGCCGCCATGCGGGCGCGCACACCCGTGTCATCCAGCAGTGCGATTCGCGCGTTCAACACGCCGATCCACTGATCGGTCGCCTGAACGAGCTGCCCGCCCGGGGCGTTGCGGCTCAGCGGACGGTGGCCGGCCTCGAATTCCTCCGGGTCCCGGACATCCAACACGTAGATTGTGTGTTCGGGGTCTTGCTCCAAGCGCGCCAAGTCCAGCGGGCCGATGACGCCGACGCCGGAGTCCTCGGCGAAGGCAGCGGCACGCCTTAGCGCCAGCCCGGCAGTGGCCGGAGTGTCCGGGCGATACCGTTCGGTTCGGCCGTGTTCCAGCTTGAAGCCCGCTAGCTGCCAACCCATGGTGCCGTTCCGCAGAGCGAACACCGGGTTTGGCAGGCCGGCGCGGCGCAAGCTTTCGGCGCCCAGTATGCTGCGGGTCCGCCCTGCGCAGTTCACCACGACCGGCGTTTCCGGGTCAGGCGCCAGGTCGCCGACGCGATACACAAGTTCTCCGCCCGGCACGTCGATCGCGCCAGGGATGGACATGGCCCGGAACTCGGCCAACGGCCGACTGTCCAGGACGAGCACCTCGCGGCCCTGATCCTGCCAGGCTTTCAGCTCGGCCGCATCGAGGCTCGGCGTTCCGTAGTGGTGCTCGACCCACTCGCCGAATGCCTTCGAGGGCACGTTCACACCGGCGAACAACTCGTGGCCGGCATCTCGCCAAGCGCGCGTGCCGCCATCCAGCACGGCAACGTTCCTCGCCCCGAGTGCGCAAAGGTAATCCGCCAGCCGCTCCGCCAGTCCGCGGCCGTCGTCCATGCACACGGTCCGGGTCCCGAGCCGGGGCAGCAGGATCCGGACGCGAATCTCCCGGCGCGATAACGGGCAAGGCACCGCCCAGAACAGGTGCCTCGCCGCGAACTCGCCCTCCTCGCGAGCATCCAGTAAGGCGAGTTCCTCGCCGTCCGTGATCCAGCCGCGTAGTGTCGCGGGGTCGATCCGGCGCACGGCTAGCTCTGCGCCAGCGGGCGCAGGAAGACGCGGTTGTAAGGCTGGACCGTGCCGCTCTCCGGGTCGAAGGCCATGCGCTCGTCCAACTTTTCCAGCGCGAGACCGTACATGTGCAGATGTCGGGTCGGCACGTCACCCGTGGTATGGATCGAATGAATGTCGTCGGGCAGAAGCGTGATGCCCTGGCCCGGCTCCACCATAACCTCATGGTCGAGGACCAGCTCAGCATGGCCCGGCCGGCTGCCGTCGTCCGTGCGCTGATACACACGGTTCAGTTCTTGCCCCTCGATGGCGACCACCACCGCCCAGGTAGTGTGGTTGTGCGGCCGCGTTTGGTTGCCGGGATTAAGTGCGTTCATGTACATCGCGAACCGCCCGTCCGGGTCCTGCCGCAGGAGATAGCGCCGGCTCGATTTCTCGCCTGCCGCCGGAGGCGGAAACTCCTCGGACGGGAACAGTTCCTGCCGCGCGGCCAGTTTCTCCATTTCCAACTCGATGGCCTGCAGGGCACTGCGGGTAACGCCGTGGCGCCGCTCGATATCGCGAACGCGGTCGATGGTGGAGGCGATGGCGCTAGCTCGCCGGGCCGCCAGATCGGGCTCCATGGGAGCGCTCCTTGCTTGATTCACGACATAGCCAAGCAGGAAATCCGGCCTCATGACAATCGTTGCCCGTCAAAGCCCGGTCAAAGCCCCCCGGCTTGGCAGCGGGACGTGGCGGCCGCACATGTCCCGTCGTGGGCGACAATATGCAAGTGTTCGATCGGCGGGCGGTGCGGCGGCAGCGCGACAGGGCCGCCGCAACGGTATCCTCGGTGGCGGACCTGCTCCGCGAGGGGGCCGAGCGCCTCCTCGACCGACTGGATGACACGACGCGCCGGTTCACCCAGGCCCTCGATGTCGGCGGGCGCGGCGTGGTCGCGCCGCTCTTGCGGGCCAGGGGCATTCCGACGATAGCGTGCGACCTCTCCCCGCGTATGGCGGCGCGATCCGGACCGCTTGTTGTCGCCGCCGACGAGGAGTTCTTCCCTTTCGCGCCGGCGAGCTTCGATCTGGTGGTCGCCAGCGTCTCGCTGCACTGGGTAAATGACCTGCCGGGCGCGCTGATGCAGTTGCGCCAGGCGCTCCGGCCAAACGGTCTGTTTCTCGCTAGCATCCCGATCGTGGGCACCCTCGCCGAGTTGCGCTCTGCGCTGACCGCCGCCGAAGCGAGGCTCTCCGGCGGCGTGGCCCCGCGGGTCGCGCCCTTCCCGGAGCTTCGCGATTGCGCCGCGCTCATGCAGCGCGCCGGCTATGCCCTGCCGGTGGTCGACCTTGAGGAGTTGCGCCTGCTCTACGCCGATCCGATGCAGTTGCTCCGTGACCTTCGCGAGGCCGGGGAGGGCAGTGCACTGATCGCGCGAGACCGCCGGGTTCCGCCACGCACGTTATTTCCGCTAGCGTTGGCCGAGTTGCCGGCCGAATCGGAGGGGCGGGTGCGCGCCAGTCTACGACTCGCCATGCTCACCGGCTGGGCGCCCGGACCAGGGCAGCAGCCGATTGCGCCCGGCAGCGCCCGCTTGCCGTTCGCCGACGCTCGGGCAACAAGCGCGGATTGATTGGGCGGCATGCGGCCGGAAAATCGCGGAACCCAGCCGCCGGGTCGGCGTTGTTGCACGGTCGTTTTGTTGCCGATGGAGGACCGACTATGCCAGTTCGCATTTCCCGCTTGGTGGCGATCGCCGCTGCCCTCACCCTGTGCTCGTTGGCCGCGTGCGAAATCAACACGCCTGCGCCGGCTCCCGTGGTGGTCAATCCGCAAGCGGAGAGGCCTCCGGTTGTGGTGCAGACGCCTGCGCCGCCGCCACCGGTTGTAGTCAGTCCACAATAACCGCAAGCAGATCGGCGGCCGCTCGCTGGCGGCGCTGCCGCCTGGGCCGCCTGTTCTGCGCGGTTACCCGCCGGTCACGCTCATGTGCCGCGCAACGGCCGGACGCCGGTGGCGTCGGTCGATCACAAAATCGTGACCTCTCGGCTTGCGCGCGATCGCTGCCAGGACGGCTGCGTCCAGTTCCTCGTCGTCCCGACGCTCCCGCAGCACCCGGCGGAGGTCGGCGGAATCGTCCTGGCCCAGGCACATATACAGCGTGCCGGTGCAGGTCAGCCGCACGCGATTGCAGCTCTCGCAGAAATTGTGGGTCATCGGGGTGATGAAGCCGATCCGCCGACCGGTTTCCGTCACCTCGAAATACCGCGCCGGCCCACCGGTCCGATAATCCGTCTCGACCAAGGTCCAGGATTTGCGCAACGCGCCGCGGACCACCGAGAGCGGCAGGTATTGTTCGGTGCGGTTGTCGCCGATGTCCCCGAGCGGCATCGTTTCGATCAAACAGAGGTCGAAACCGTGTTCGCCGCACCAGGCCACCAGGGCGTCGATCTCGGTGTCGTTCACGCCCTTCAGCGCGACAGTGTTGATCTTGACGGCCAGACCGGCGGCTTTGGCCGCGAAAACGCCGTCAAGCGTCTTTTCCAGCTTGCCCCAACGGGTGATCGCGGCGAATTTTTCGGGCGATAGGGTATCCAGGCTGATATTGACCCGGCGCACGCCCGCCGCGCGAAGCTCAGCGGCAAATCTGGCGAGTTGCGTACCGTTCGTCGTTACCGTCAGTTCGTCCAGGCCGTCGCCAATGCGGCCGCCGAGAGCTCGGAAGAGCGTCATCACCTGGCGTCGCACCAGCGGCTCGCCGCCGGTGATGCGGATCTTACGCACGCCGAGCCGAATGAACGCCGCGCAGAGTTGCTCCAGCTCTTCCAACGACAGGATTTCCGGCTTGGGCAGGAAAGTCATGTCCTCCGCCATGCAATAGACGCAGCGGAGGTCGCAGCGATCGGTAACGGATACCCGTAGATAGGTGATGTCCCGGCCGAACGGATCGCGCATGTGAACTGCCTGTCCCCAAACGGCTAATCCCGACGGGGAATGCCATTCCAACCAAGACCTATTGTCGGGATTTCCCAGGCCGGATCAAGGGCAGGGCAAGGAGCGGCCAGCGGTTAGCCTGATTCTCGACCGGTTCCGGTTCGGCCACGGCGATGTTCACTGGGCCTGTCCGGAATCCTGTGTGGAGGGTCATACGGTAGCCCGTGAGTGGCGGAGGGGGACGTATGACGATCCGCGACGAGATCATTGATGCATTGCTGTCTGGGCAGGTTCCGCAGGCGGTATTTGCCAAGGACGGTCTGCTGGATGCGCTGAAGAAGGCGCTGGCGGAGCGGGTTCTGAACGCCGAGCTGGACCACCATCTTTCGGAGGAACGCGCGCAGGCCGGGCCGGAGGCGCCCCGCAACCATCGCAGCGGGCACAGCCGCAAGACGGTGCTGAGCGGGTCAGGCAAGCTGCGGATCGCGGTGCCACGCGAGGGCCAGGCGAGCTTCAAGCCACAGCTGATTGCCAAATACCGCCGCCGCTTCCCCGACTTCGACGACAAGGTGATCTCGCTCGACGCGCGCGGCCTGAGCATGCGGGAGATCGAAGGCCACCTGCGCGATCTCTATGGCCTCGACGTCCCGCCGGAGCTGATCAGCACGGTGACGGATGCGGTGCACGAGCAGGTGGCTGAGTGGCAGAACCGCGCTGGAGCCGCTCTACCCCCTGGTGTTCTTCGACGCGCCGCGGGTGAAGGTCCGCGACGGGGGCACGGTGCGCAACAAGGCGGTATATCTGGCGCTCGGCGTCCGCCCCGACGGCAGCAAGGAGGCGCTGGGGCTGTGGATCGAGCAGGCCGAGGACGCGAAGTTCTGGCTGCGGGTGATGAACGAACTGCGCACCCGCGGTGTCAACGACATCCTGATCGCCGTGGTCGATGGGCTGAACGGCTTCCCCGAGGCGATCGGGGCCAGCTTCCCGCAGACCCAGGTGCAGACCTGCATCGTGCACCTGCTGCGCCATTCGCTGTCGTTCGCCGCATGGAAGGACAGGCGTGAGCTCACGGCAGCGCTGCGGCCGATGTACACAGCGGTCAACGCCGAGGCGGCGCGCGAGGCGCTGGAGGACTTCGCCGCCGGTCCCTGGGGTCGCAATATCCGGCGGTCGCCCCCCCTGGCGACGGCAGTGGGAGCAGGTGATCCCGTTCCTTGCCTATCCGCCCGAGGTGCGGCGGATCATCTACACCACCAACGCGATCGAGAGCCTCAACAGCAAGCTGCGTTCCGCGGTGCGTAGCCGCGGTCAGTTCCCGAACGACGAAGCCGCCACCAAGCTGCTCTTCCTGGTGTTGCGCCAGGTCAGTCGCGGGTGGAAGATGGCGTCGCGCGAATGGGCCGCCGCCAAGACGCAGTTCGCCGTCATGTTCGGCGAACGGTTCATCGCTGAGTAGAAGCTTCAAATGCAACCGACTCTCCACACACGATTACTGACAGGCCCTGTTCACCAACACTTTTCCGGTAACTGCTCACCCCGGTGTGGGTAGTGGCTGGGTGAGCAGGGCGGTGCGGACGGCACCGAGTATGGCAGTTCGGTTGGCCTTGGCGGTGCTGACGATGGAGCGGAATGCGGCGTAGGTCTCGGCCCCCCACTCGCAGCGGAAACCGTTGGTGACCTTGCGGAAGATCACGCTGGGGCGGAGGTTCCGCTCGGAGATGTTGTTGGTGTACGGCACGTCGCGGTTGGTAACGAACACGAACAAGTGCGCGCGATTGGCCCCGATGCGCTTGCGTAACTTGCGTTCCGGCTCACCGATCGGGCCGGCCATCATGATCCGATCGAGCCGGCGGTTCAGATCGGCACGATACTGGCGCAATGTGCTGTCGGCCAACGTGTCGCGTCGCTGCCCAATGGCGATGGCGCGCAGCAGCAGCCGTTTGAAGGCGGCGCTGAAGGCGGTATCGCCACATTCGATGGCATACCGTGCATCGCGCAGCAGATGCGCGAGGCACACCTGCCATTCCACGGCATGGCCGCGCTGGCTGCCCAGCATATCGGAGACCCAAACCATCGGCTGAATGGCACCGAACAAGTCCTGCACGACAGCCTTGCCGCGGCTGGGGCGAATGATGTGCAGCACCGCGAGCGTGCCGACGAACACCCATTCCCAGCAAGTCTTGCCGCTCACCCGCGCCGAGGTTTCGTCCGAACACACCACGGCGCTGGCGGTCACGG
This sequence comes from uncultured Alphaproteobacteria bacterium, assembly GCA_963761015.1. GTDB lineage: Bacteria > Pseudomonadota > Alphaproteobacteria > Acetobacterales > Acetobacteraceae > CAVXFL01. Next base: position 372,187 of record CAVXFL010000009.1, on the reverse strand, counting down.
TTTCGCGGATCGCCACCGCGGCCGCGAGCAACGGCTCGCGCGCGCGGGCCAGCATGTTGCTGATCGCGCCTTCGCTGATCGACAGCGAGAACACCTCGTCCATCAGGGTGGCCAGCCGCTCCATGCCGATGGCGTGGGCATAGTGCAGGTAGACCACCAGCGCCGCGATCGACTGGCCGAATGGCGAACCCGGCTCCAGCCCGGCCGGCGCCGTGGCCACCACGCGCTTGCCGCAGCAGGCGCAACGGCCGCCGAACAGCCGCACCTGCGTGACGTCCGGCTTGACCGGCGGCAGTTCGATGCGCTCGTAGACGTTCTGCGGCGTCGGCAAGGTCTCCGGAAAGGCCGCCTGGCAGTTCGGACAAGCGGTCAGCTTGGCCTCGACCACACGATCCGGGTTCGGGTGCAGCGTGCGACCCGCGCCGGGCCGGCTCTTGCGCGCCGGGCGATCACCGCCGGGCGACGGGAGATTTTCCTTCTGGCCTTGCGACGGAGGCTTCGACGAGTTGTCTGGGGTCTTCGCCGGGCGGGTCAGTTCATCCACCCGCGCCTGCAGTACCGCGATCTGCTGCTGCGCCGCCGCAAGCTGCGCCATCAGCGCCCGGATCAGCGCGTCCTTCTCCGCATGGCTCAGCTCGTCGAGGTCGGGGCACGTCGGCACCCCGCGTTTAGAATCGAGGCGCCCGTGGCCGTGTCAAGCGTTATCCGATGCTGCGGCTCGTCCCGGTCTGATCGGGCCGGCCCGACCCAGGCCGCTCCGTCACCAAGGTGAGCAATTACCTTTTCCGGCCTGTTTGAAGTTACCGGTCGCCGACTGCACTTGGCCGATCCTCCTTCAAGGTGGTCGGGATGACGCACTCTGCTGCCCGGAATGATGAAGGAGACCGGACATTCGCCATGCGCGAACCGTTCCTCGCGGTCAGATCGTTCGGGCGGGCTGAGCGGCGACAGCGCTGATGTTTACGATGCCCCGCGCGGTGACGCTCTGCGCCAGCACATGAATCGGTTTCGACATGCCGAGCAGCAGCGGCCCAACCGCAAGCGCGTCGGCAGCCGCCTTCAGCAGGTTGAACGCGATGTTCGCGGCGTCCAGGGTGGGCATGACCAGCAGATTGGCGCTGCCGGACAGCCGCCCGTCCGGCACCGCGCGCTCGCGGATGGCCTGGCTGAGAGCGGCGTCCGCATGCATCTCCCCATCGAACTCTAGATCGGGCGCGCGAGCGCGCAGCAGCGCCATTGCCTGGCGCATCTTGCGGGCGGGACCGGACTTGCTGGCCCCGAAACTCGAGTGGGAGACGAGTGCTACCTTGGGCGGCAAGCCGAAGCAGCGTACCGCGTCGGCGGCGAGCAGCGTCATTTCGGCGATCTGCTCTGCCGTGGGGTCGATGTTCATGTGGGTATCGCACAGAAACAGCGGCCCAGCCGGCAGAATCAGGCAGGAGAGCGCGTAAATTCGGCTGACATCCGGCCGCTTCGCAATGACCGGCAGTACGTATTCCATGTGACGCCACCAGTCCCCGCTACCCCCGACAATGGCGGCGTCCGCGTGCCCGGCTTCCAGCAACATCGCCGCGGCCACCGTTGGGCGCGTCAGCATGCGGCGGGCGGCCGCGTCCGGCGGCGTTCCGCGCCGTCCGGCAAGGATCTGATATTCGGCGATCAACGGCGCGAATATCGTGCTGTCCTCCGCCGGATCAATAATCTGGACCCCGCGGCCCAGATTAAGCCGCAACCCCAGTTCGCGGGTTCGGCGTTCGATAACGGCTCGGTTGCCAAGCAAAATCGGCTGTATGATCCCCTCGTCGATTAGTATCTGCGCTGCCCGCAAAACGCGCGGGTCCTCACCTTCGGCATAGACCACGCGGCTCGCCGCTTTGCGAGCCGCCTCGAACACCGGGCGCATCAGCAGGCCAGAGCGGAACACGAACCGCTCAAGGGTGCGCCGGTAGGCTTCGAAGTCAGCGATCGGGCGCATCGCGACGCCGCTCTCCATGGCGGCGCGCGCCACCGCTGGCGCGACTTCCAGGATCAACCGAGGGTCGAACGGTTTGGGGATGATGTAGTCCGGTCCGAACACCGGAGCGGCGCCACCATAGGCACTGGCGACCACCTCGCTGGCCTCCTTGCGCGCCAGACCGGCGATCGCCTCGACCGCCGCCAATTTCATCGCCTCGTCGATCGTGGTGGCGCCAATATCGAGCGCGCCGCGAAAGATGAAGGGAAAGCAGAGGACGTTATTGACTTGGTTCGGGTAATCGCTTCGGCCGGTGGCGACGATTGCGTCTGGCCTGGCCTCGCGCACCGCTTCCGGTGCGATCTCCGGGTCGGGATTGGCCAGCGCCAGGATCAATGGCTTGCCGGCGAGCAGCCGCAGCCATTCCGGCTTTAGCACGCGCGGCGCTGATAGGCCGAGAAAGATATCGGCACCGCCGAGCACCTCTTCCAGGCGCCGCGCAGAAGTCTGACGGGCGTAGCGGGCCATATTGGCGCGCATGCCTGTCCGGCCGGTGCGGACCACACCCTCAATATCGGTCAGGGTTGCGTTCTCGGGCCGCAGTCCCATCGCGACCAGCAGGTCGACGCAGGCGAGCGCCGCCGCGCCGGCGCCCGATGTGACCAACTTCACATCCGCGAGGTGTTTTCCTTGTAGCAATAGGCCGTTACGGATCGCGGCGGCGACAGTGATCGCCGTGCCGTGCTGGTCATCGTGAAACACCGGGATGCGCATACGATCGCGTAAGCGCTGCTCGATTTCGAAGCACTCGGGTGCCTTGATATCCTCCAGGTTGATAGCCCCGAAGGTGGGTTCGAGCGCCGCCACCACGTCGCAAAAGCGGTCCGGATCTGCGGCGTCCACCTCGATGTCGAATACGTCGATGCCGGCGAATTTCTTGAACAGGACCGCCTTGCCCTCCATCACCGGTTTACCGGCGAGCGGGCCGATATTGCCGAGCCCAAGCACGGCGGTTCCGTTCGAGATTACGGCAACCAGGTTGCCGCGCGTGGTGTAGTCATTGGCGGCTGCCGCGCACGCGGCAATTTCCAGGCAAGCGGCGGCGACACCGGGCGAATAGGCAAGCGCTAGATCGCGTTGCGTCGCCATGCGCTTCGTCGGCTGAATGGCCAGCTTCCCCGGGCGTGGCAGCCGATGATAGTCCAGCGCTTGCTGACGAAAGTCTTCGTCCATGGCTCTCGGCCTTCGAGTTGCTCTCCCAAGAATGGCGGGAGAGGCCATGGATCTGCAAATGACTCGTTTGCTGCGGAATCCCGGCGAATGGGACCTTAGTGAACCAAGTTGAACGCATGAGGCCGCACGGGCTCTCCATCGCAGGTCCTTGACCAACTTGCGAATTCCGATGAAACCAGCCACCTGTTCCGACGGAAGCCAGCCGGGGTGGCGGAGCGGTCCGCGGGCGGGGTGAATGGGGTCAGTTTGCGGTGGCCTCGTCAAGCTTGGTGTTCTTCGCGGCGCGCAGCTTTCGCAGTGACTCACCTTTCAGTTCCAGGCGATGGGCGCTGTGGACCAAGCGGTCAAGCACGGCACCGGCGATAGTGGGATCTGAACCGTACCGGGTTTCCCGGAGGCGGTTGAGTTTGAGTCAGGCGACCATAGGCAGCTGGCTCAGTCGTTCATAGTATCGCGCTTCGGCTTCGGCCGGTGGAATGTTGCCGATAGGCTCGAGCAGCCGCCGATGGTTGAACCAGTCCACCCATTCGAGGGTGGCGAATTCCACGGCTTCAGCGTTGCGCCAGGGACCGCGCCGATGGATCAGCTCGGCTTTGAACAGACCGATGATCGTCTCGGCCAGCGCATTGTCGTAACTGTCGCCGACGCTGCCGACCGAGGGCTCGATGCCAGCTTCGGCCAAGTGCTCGGTGTAGCGAATCGAGACATATTGCGTGCCCCTATCGCTGTGATGGACGAGCCCATCCTTCCGGACGGGTCGCCGGTCGCAGAGAGCCTGCTCCAGGGCATCAAGAACGAAGCCGGTCTGAGCTGATCGCGAGGCCCGCCAGCCAACGATGCGCCGGGCAAAGACATCGATCACGAAGGCGACGTAGACGAAGCCCTGCCAGGTGGCGACATAGGTGAAATCCGACAGCCAGAGGGCGTTCGGCCGGGGTGCATGGAAATGCCGGTTCACCTTGTCGCGTGGGCAGGGCGTCGCTTTGTTGCTGATGGTTGTCTTCACGGGCTTTCCGCGCATCGCACCCGAAAGCCCCATCTGCCGCATCAATCGCGCCGTCGTGCAGCGTGCGATCGCGGTTCCTTCGCGGCGGAGTTGCCGCCAAACTTTTCGCACGCCGTAGACCTGGAAATTCTCCCCCCAGACCCGGCTGACCTCCGGCCGAAGCCGGGCATCGCGCTTCGCGCGGGATGGGAGACGGTCCGGAACAGCCCGGCGCCGGGCGTGCTCGTGGTAGGTCGATGGGGCGATCGGCAGCACGCGGCAGATCGGCTCGACTCCATGGACCTCGCGATGCGCGTCGATGAACGCGATCATGGTTTCGACCGGCGGTCGAGCTCCGCCGCCGCAAAATAGGCCGACGCCTTGCGCAGGATCTCGTTGGCCTGGCGGAGTTCACGGTTCTCTCGTTCCAGCGCCTTCATCTGGTCCCGCTCGTCACTGGTCAGCCCAGGCCGGATCCCTTGGTCACGCTCCGCCTGCCGAACCCATTTCCGCAGTGTCTCGCCCGTGCAGCCAATCTTTGCCGCGATCGAGCCAATCGCCCCCCACTGCGAGGCGTGATCGCCGCCGTGCTCCAGCACCATCCGCACCGCACGGGCGCGAACTTCAGGCGAATATCGTACCGATGTCTTCTGCTTCTCCATAGCCCACATCCTCTCAAGGATCAGAGCCTCCGGGAAACCCGGTACGGTTCAGTCGTGCGGAAGGTGTTGCGCTCGGGTGCGACCGAGTTCCACTACGAGCGAGGCGAGCAGCCGATGCCGCGGCTCGGGCCGTGGAAGGAGAGTCTCGATCGGTTGCTGGTTGAGAACGAGGCGAAGGCGGCGCGCGAGCGGCTGACGCTGATCCGGCTATTCGAGCAGTTGCGTGGACTGGGCTACGAAGGCGGCTATGACGCGGTGCGCCGCTATGCGCAAGGCTGGCGGCAGGAGCACGCGAGCACATCGGTGGAAGCGTTTGTGCCGCTGAGCTTTGCGCCTGGCGAGGCGTTTCAGTTCGACTGGAGCCACGAGGTCGTGCTGATCAACGGCGCGACGGTGACGGTGAAAGTGGCGCAGGTGCGGCTGTGCCACAGCCGAATGCTGTTCGTGCGGGCGTATCCGCGCGAGACCCAGGAGATGGTGTTCGACGCGCACGATCGGGCTTTTGCGTTGTTCAAGGGCGCCTGCACACGCGGGATCTACGACAACATGAAGACTGCGGTTGACGCGATCTTCGTCGGCCGCGAGCGCGCTTACAACCGCCGCTTTCTGCAGATGTGCAGCCATTATCTGGTTGAACCGGTTGCCTGCACGCCGGCATCGGGGTGGGAGAAGGGGCAAGTCGAGAACCAGGTGGGCCTGGTACGCGAGCGGTTCTTCACGCCGCGGCTGCGGATGAAGAGCTACGACGAACTGAATCTGCGGCTGCTTGATCAGTGTGTTGCTTATGCGCGGGCGCACCGGCATCCGGAACTGCGCGATCGGACGATCTGGGAGATGTTCGAGGCCGAGCGGCGCTTTCTCGTGCCGTATCCTGGTCGCTTCGACGGATTTCATGCGATCACTGCGTCGGTATTGACCTTCCCCCGCGAAAGTGGACACGAGTTACGGCCTACGCAGCCGCTGCGAGCTGTTCCTTTGCCACCGGGGAGCAGTAGCCGATTGCCGAGTGAAGACGGTGGCGATTGTACCAACCTTCGATGAACGCGAACACGGAATTCTTGGCGGCTTGGCGCGTTTCGAAGGTGTTGCCGTTATCCAGCTCGGTTTTCATGCTGCCGAAGAAGCTCTCCATGGGAGCGTTGTCCCAGCAATCACCTTTCCGGCTCATCGAGCAAAGCAAACCGTGTTGGTCGAGCAAACGGCGATACGCGCGAGCCGCATATTGGCTGCCGCGATCGGAATGGTGCACCAGACCAGGTGCTGGTCGGCGGTTGGCGATGGCCATTTGCAGAGCAGCGATCGTGAGTTCCTGCGGCATGGTCTCGCGCATCGCCCAGCCGACCACGCGGCGCGAGAACATGTCGAGCACGACGGCCAGATAAAGCCAGCCCTCAGCGGTGGGAATGTAGGTGATATCGGCCAGCCAGACCCGATTGGGCGCCGGAGCGGCGAAGCGTCGGTCGAGAAGGTTAGGGGCAACCGGAAGGGAATGGTTGCTGTCCGTGGTGCGCGGCCGGCGGCGCTTGTGGCGGCCCTGGATGCCATGATGGCGCATCAGACGGGCGACCCGGTGCACCCCGACCCGCCGGCCTTCGGCCCGCAGCGCGGCGTGCACGCGCGGGGAGCCGTAGACGGCGCGGCTATCGGCATGCACGCGGCGGATATCGGCAGCAAGAGCGCGATTGGCGCGGGCCCGCGCGCTTTCTGGCCGGTCGCGCCACGCATAGTAACCGCTCGCGCTGACCTCCAGCACGGCGCACATGGTCCGCACCGGGAAGCTCGCGCGATGGTCCTCGATGAAGCGGAACCTCATTTCGGCGGGCCCGAGAAGATGCCGATGGCCTTTTTTAAAATGTCGCGTTCCATTTGGGCGCGCTCGAGCTCACGCCGCAGGCGACGGACCTCCGCCTGCTCGGCCGCCGCAGCCGTGAGCGCCGGCGGCTCGGCCGCGGCGATCGTGGGCTTCGCCGAGCCGTTCCGGCCGTCCCGCCAGTTGCGCAGCATCGACGGCTGCACTCCCAGCTCAGTCGCCACCTGGGTGACAGGCCGCCCGCTCGACAGCAGCAGCGATACCGCTTCGCGTTTGAACTCGTCCGTAAACGAACGTCGTGTCTTCGTCATTGCCACCTCGCCCCGTTCAGGAGCTTACACGAGGTGTCCACTCGTTCGGGGGAACCACAGTATCGAAGACCTGCCTGATCCGCTTTGATAACAATCGCTATTCGGTGGCGGCAAGCGCGGTCGGGCGGCCAGTAGAGGTGCGCGCCTACGCCGATCGGATCGAGCTTCGGCAGGCAGGGCAGGTAGTGGGCGAACATCGGCGCTGTTTCGGGCGGGATCAGACGGTGTTCGATCCGTGGCATTACGTGCCGGTGCTGGCGCGCAAACCGGGCGCATTGCGCAACGGCGCGCCATTCAAGAACTGGGTTCTGCCGTCCGGTCTGGAGCGGGTACGCCGCAAGCTCGCCGGTTCGGCGGATGGCGATCGTCAGATGGTCACCATCCTTTCCGCGGTGCTGAGCGACGGGCTTGCGGCGGTGGAAGCCGCCTGTCTGGAGGCGTTGCGCGAAGGCGTGCACTCGGCCGACGTCATCCTGAACATCCTGGCGCGCCGCCGCGAGCCGCCAGCGCCGGCCGCCGTGGCGGCGCCGGATGGGCTGCGGCTGCGCGTCACGCCGGCGGCCGACTGCGGCCGCTACGACCGGCTGCGGAGTGCGGCGTGATGGACCGCACCGAGATCCTGGCGGCGATGTCGGAGCTGAAGCTCTACGGCATGAAGGCCGCGTTCGACGAGATCATTGCCACCGCGGTGAAGCGGCAGCATGAGCCGCAACGGATCATCGGCGATCTGCTGAGCGCGGAAATCACCGAGAAGCAGGCCCGGTCGATTCGCTATCAGATCACGATTGCCAAGCTGCCGCTGGCCAAGGACCTCGCCGAATTCCGCTTCGACGACACGCCGGTCAACGAGGCGTTGGTGCGCGATCTCGCCGGCGGCAATTTTCTCGCGCACCAGCGCAATTTGGTGCTGGTCGGCGGAACCGGCACCGGGAAGACGCATCTGGCTCTAGCGATTGCCCGCGCTTGCATTCGCGACGGCGCGCGCGGGCAATTCTTCAATGTGGTCGATTTGGTCAACAAGCTCGAGGCCGAGGCACGCTCCGGACGGCAAGGCAGGCTGGCTGACTATATATGCCGGAAGGATTTCGTCGTGCTCGACGAGCTCGGCTATCTGCCGTTCGCACAGTCCGGCGGCCAATTGCTGTTCCATCTCATCAGCCGGCTCTACGAGCAAACATCGGTGATCGTGACGACGAATCTCGCCTTCGGCGAATGGCCGAGCGTATTTGGCGATGCCAAGATGACCACTGCACTGCTCGATCGCCTCACGCATCATTGCGACATCGTAGAAACTGGCAACGAGAGCTGGCGCTTCAAGAACCGCGCCTGATCCGCCTCGCGGTCCACCGCGGCTGCACCGGTGGGTCCACAGGGCCCCCCCGCGCGCCGCTGCGTCAGCCTCTAGACGGGCACTCCGCGGCGCGCGGGTCCCCCCTATGGACTACCGGCACAAACCGCTCCGCTGGGGGGTCCCTTTTGGACGCCGATTGGGGGTCCCGTTTGCGCGCCGATTGACAGGCCGAGTTCAGGTAGTCGATCGACGGTCGGATGGCTCAGCATCCGATGCCCTCCTCAATGATAGTAGCGGCCGCCACGGATGTTGCCGTGCTGGACGGGCGGCGCCTGTCAATGCCGGTTGAATTCTCCCCGAAAGCGCCGGTTGAAAATTCCCCACTTTGTTGCGGGATCAGTCTCGTCCGTAACCTCGGGGCGGCTCGATATCGGCTAGGGCCTGGAGATCGAGATCGACGATGGCCTGCAGCCCCTCGGCGGTCGGCGTGTCGCGCAATCCATCAGGAATTGTATCGGCCCAGGCAGCGTATTCGGCCTGAAGCGCGAGCAGCACGGCGACGGCATCGTTCCATCGCTGCGGCCGGCTGCGTCGGTCAGCAGGCCGCCTGTATAGGATGGAGGGAGCGGCTTGCGGAATTTCTTGGCGGGCGCGGTAGCGCGCTTGCCGCTCGGCGCCGCTGAGCGCGTTCTCACCTTGCGGGCGTCGGCCTCTGGGCATGGTCTGATTTCCGTTACGTGACGCAATACAATGGCGATGGCGCTGGTTGCTCAGGCCGGCGTTGCGGGTGTCGATGCCGTCTTCGGTGGTCTGCCGCGGCGACGGGGCGTCTCAGCGAACGGCGCGCTCGAGCGCTGGGCTGCCGGGAGCAGGTCGGCGTGTTGGCGCAGGCGGTAGCTGGAGCCCTCGATTTGAATGACGACCGCATGATGCAGCAACCGATCGAGCAGCGCGGTGGCGATGACCGGGTCACCGAACACCTGGCCCCATTCCGAGAAACCTCGGTTGCTGGTCAGGATCATGGCGCCACGCTCGTAGCGGGCGTTGACCAACTGAAACAGCAGATTGCCGGCGGTGGCCCCAAGGGTCAGATAGCCGATTTCATCAATGATCAGCAGTTGGGCGCGGCAGAGATAACGGATGCGCTCACGTAGGCGCCCCTCGCGATCCGCCTTGGCCAGACTGTCGATGATGTCGGCCAAGGGCGAGAAGTAGACGCTGCGGCCGGCGCGGATCGCCTCGACGCCGAGAGCGACGGCGAGGTGCGATTTCCCCGTTCCCGATTGCCCGATCAGATGAACCACCTCATGGCGATCGATGAAATCGAGCCCGGCCAATGCCATGATGCGGTTGCGGTCGAGCGAGGGCTGGAACAAGAAGTCGAACCCAGTCAGCGTCTTGACCGTCGTTAACCGCGCCATCTGCAGCGCCGCCTTGATCCGGCGGCCCTCGCGGATGGTGAACTCCTCCGCAAGCAGGATGTCGATCGCCTCGATCGGGCTGATCTGGCCCTGCTCGATCTGCTGGACGACGGCGTCGAGCGCCTCCAGAGCGCGCGGCATGCGCAGGCCAATCAGGTTCTGGCGGATCCGCTCGATGGGAGTGTCGAGCTGCATCGCTGGCTTCATGCCGCAGCCTCATCAGCCGCGAGACGTTTGCCCACGGCGTCGTAGAACGTCAGAGGCCGCAGGGAAACGACGTCGCCGGATCGGCCGGGGGCCGGACCTTGCCGCCCCGTCTGGCTGTTGGCAGGTGGCGGCGCGCTGCGGTGGCCGGCGATGATGCGGCGCTGGCCGCGTCCGTCCATCACCGGGTGAACAGCAATGACCCGGCCATCCTCGAGGATGCGAACCTCATCTGCCATGCTGTGCACCTCGACGGGTCGGCGACGGGTCGTGTCGGGCACGCTGTAGAGATTGCCGCCCACAGAGATCATGCCGTCCTTGGTGATGCGCCGCTCGAGCCGCAACACGGCTTGGAACGGGCCGGCTGGCAACTTCTGCAGGCTGGGCTGCTCCTCGGCAAAGTGTTCGCCGACCACGCGCCGAGTTGTCGCGTGCGTGCGCACGTTGGCGACCTTGTCCAGCCATTGCCCGAGTTGAGCATTGAGGTCGGCGAGGTTACGGAAGCTGCTGCCGAGGAAGAAATCCTCTCGGACATAGCGGAACGGTCGCTCTACTTTTCCCTTTGTTTTCGCTCGATAAGCCTTGCAGGCTTTCGGGATGTAACCGTAGTGGCGGGCGAACTCGATCAGAGTGCGATTATAGATGATGTGGCCGGCCTCGGGGTCCTCACGACTGAACACGGTTTTCATCCGGTCGTAGAGGATCTCGGCCGGCGCGCCGCCGAGCGCCTCGAAGGCGGCCGCGTGGCAGCGCAATACCGCCGGCATGTCCTGATGCACCACGAACCGCGCCCAGATCATTCGGCTGTGACCGAGCACAAGCGAGAACAGCCAGACCACCCGCTCGACGCCGGGCTCGTCGGTGAACACAGTACGGAATTGGGCGAAGTCGACCTGCGCTTGCCGGCCCGCCGGCGTCTCGGAACCGCACCTCGAACGGCGGGGATGTAACTGGCCGAATCTCGCGCAGAAGATCGGTCAGAACCGTGTAGCCGCCCTCATAGCCCATGGCGGCAAGTTCGCGATGAAGCCGGCGCCCGGTCAGTTCGGGAACCACATCAAGCCGCTCGCGCAGATACCGCTCGAACGGCTGTAATTTCGTCACCTTGGGCTGACGCGGACCGTAAGCCGGCGGCTCAAGGCCGCTGGCAATGACCTTTCGCACCGTTTTGCGGTCCAGCCCGGTGCGGCGGGCGATCGCGGATATCCCAGCGCCTTGTCGATGCAGATCAAGGATCATCACTACCTCTCCCAGTCCGATCACCGGCCGCCCCCAATTCCTCAGGAAGACAGCTTCGACCATCGATCGCCGATCGTTCAGACGCCCAGCTCAAGCACCGCAGCGCCTCAGGCGAACTGGGGAGTTTTCAACCGGCACATCTGGGGAGTTTTCACCCGGCAGCTACAGCGTGGATGAACAACTCGCGCGGCGGCACATCATGCAGGCGTCGATACTCTCCGATTACCATCTCGATCAGACTTTTGGCCGCAGCGCGGTCAAGATGGAACTGCTTGGTATCGGTCTGGAACCAGGGTCCGAGCGCGCCACGAAACACAACGCCTTCGCCATCGGTCAGGAACATCTGCGCTGCGCAGCAAGCATGGCGCTTATCGCTTGTGAGTTCACTCCGCTTATAGACTAGGCCGACATAGCACACACCCGGACGTACATCCGCCAATTGCCACGGCTTTCCGCCCGCTTTGTAGTAGGCGCCCGTGCCCAGCTTCCAGGCGATGGTCGCGGGGTCTTCGATCCGACGAACCGGCATGCCGTTGTCGCGGCGAAACTCGCCGGGTGTCAACGTCGTCTCGCGCACGATCTGAGTAACGATCTTTTCCTTGAGCAAGCGTGCCTTGAGCTGGCGTCGGAAGTGGGCGGCGTATTGATAGACTTCCGCTTCTCGCTCCTCGTCGCCGAAGAGGGTCGGTTCGACGGCGAGTTGGCGCGCCCGCCGCTGCGAGACCGTCACCGTGCCAAGGACCCGCTCGTCCTTCTTCACGGACGATTGCGGCCGGCCGAGTTCGTAGACACTCTCGGGAATGACGACGAACCAGAACGCGGGCGGGCTTTCGATCCGATTGTTCTCGTCGACCAACCGGTTCACGAAGATGTCGACGGTCGCGCGGATCGCTTCGTGGCGGTTGGCCACCTTCAATGCCCGGTCGATCTGGGCCGGGTCGAGGTCGGCGATAGCTCGTGTCGGCTCCGCCGGCCACTCTGCATGAAACGCCTCCGCGAACCCGGGGAACGGTACATGCTGCGGCTCAACGGAACGCGATCTCGGGCCCGGCGGCGGCACGTCGATGAAGCCGGTGAGAGCGTTCGCCCAGCTACGAAGGCGGCGCACACCGTCCGCCGTCCCGATCACGCCATAGCGTATGGCGGGTAGTTGCGCGACATCCCCTACCGGGCCGTAGAGGTACAGGCTGTCAATCGGCGCGCAAACGGGACCCCCAATCGGCGTCCAAAAGGGACCCCCCAGCGGAGCGGTTTGTGCCGGTAGTCCATAGGGGGGACCCGCGCGCCGCGGAGTGCCCGTCTAGAGGCTGACGCAGCGGCGCGCGGGGGGGCCCTGTGGACCCACCGGTGCAGCCGCGGTGGACCGCGAGGCGGATCAGGCGCGGTTCTTGAAGCGCCAGCTCTCGTTGCCAGTTTCTACGATGTCGCAATGATGCGTGAGGCGATCGAGCAGTGCAGTGGTCATCTTGGCATCGCCAAATACGCTCGGCCATTCGCCGAAGGCGAGATTCGTCGTCACGATCACCGATGTTTGCTCGTAGAGCCGGCTGATGAGATGGAACAGCAATTGGCCGCCGGACTGTGCGAACGGCAGATAGCCGAGCTCGTCGAGCACGACGAAATCCTTCCGGCATATATAGTCAGCCAGCCTGCCTTGCCGTCCGGAGCGTGCCTCGGCCTCGAGCTTGTTGACCAAATCGACCACATTGAAGAATCGCCCGCGCGCGCCGTCGCGAATGCAAGCGCGGGCAATCGCTAGAGCCAGATGCGTCTTCCCGGTGCCGGTTCCGCCGACCAGCACCAAATTGCGCTGGTGCGCGAGAAAATTGCCGCCGGCGAGATCGCGCACCAACGCCTCGTTGACCGGCGTGTCGTCGAAGCGGAATTCGGCGAGGTCCTTGGCCAGCGGCAGCTTGGCAATCGTGATCTGATAGCGAATCGACCGGGCCTGCTTCTCGGTGATTTCCGCGCTCAGCAGATCGCCGATGATCCGTTGCGGCTCATGCTGCCGCTTCACCGCGGTGGCAATGATCTCGTCGAACGCGGCCTTCATGCCGTAGAGCTTCAGCTCCGACATCGCCGCCAGGATCTCGGTGCGGTCCATCACGCCGCACTCCGCAGCCGGTCGTAGCGGCCGCAGTCGGCCGCCGGCGTGACGCGCAGCCGCAGCCCATCCGGCGCCGCCACGGCGGCCGGCGCTGGCGGCTCGCGGCGGCGCGCCAGGATGTTCAGGATGACGTCGGCCGAGTGCACGCCTTCGCGCAACGCCTCCAGACAGGCGGCTTCCACCGCCGCAAGCCCGTCGCTCAGCACCGCGGAAAGGATGGTGACCATCTGACGATCGCCATCCGCCGAACCGGCGAGCTTGCGGCGTACCCGCTCCAGACCGGACGGCAGAACCCAGTTCTTGAATGGCGCGCCGTTGCGCAATGCGCCCGGTTTGCGCGCCAGCACCGGCACGTAATGCCACGGATCGAACACCGTCTGATCCCGCCCGAAACAGCGCCGATGTTCGCCCACTACCTGCCCTGCCTGCCGAAGCTCGATCCGATCGGCGTAGGCGCGCACCTCTACTGGCCGCCCGACCGCGCTTGCCGCCACCGAATAGCGATTGTTATCAAAGCGGATCAGGCAGGTCTTCGATACCGACGCAGTGATCGCATGAAATCCGTCGAAGCGACCAGGATACGGCACGAGAAAGCGCCGCTCGGCCTCGAACATCTCCCAGATCGTCCGATCGCGCAGTTCCGGATGCCGGTGCGCCCGCGCATAAGCAACACACTGATCAAGCAGCCGCAGATTCAGTTCGTCGTAGCTCTTCATCCGCAGCCGCGGCGTGAAGAACCGCTCGCGTACCAGGCCCACCTGGTTCTCGACTTGCCCCTTCTCCCACCCCGATGCCGGCGTGCAGGCAACCGGCTCAACCAGATAATGGCTGCACATCTGCAGAAAGCGGCGGTTGTAAGCGCGCTCGCGGCCGACGAAGATCGCGTCAACCGCAGTCTTCATGTTGTCGTAGATCCCGCGTGTGCAGGCGCCCTTGAACAACGCAAAAGCCCGATCGTGCGCGTCGAACACCATCTCCTGGGTCTCGCGCGGATACGCCCGCACGAACAGCATTCGGCTGTGGCACAGCCGCACCTGCGCCACTTTCACCGTCACCGTCGCGCCGTTGATCAGCACGACCTCGTGGCTCCAGTCGAACTGAAACGCCTCGCCAGGCGCAAAGCTCAGCGGCACAAACGCTTCCACCGATGTGCTCGCGTGCTCCTGCCGCCAGCCTTGCGCATAGCGGCGCACCGCGTCATAGCCGCCTTCGTAGCCCAGTCCACGCAACTGCTCGAATAGCCGGATCAGCGTCAGCCGCTCGCGCGCCGCCTTCGCCTCGTTCTCAACCAGCAACCGATCGAGACTCTCCTTCCACGGCCCGAGCCGCGGCATCGGCTGCTCGCCTCGCTCGTAGTGGAACTCGGTCGCACCCGAGCGCAACACCTTCCGCACGACCTTCCGCGACACCCGTAGATCGCGGCAGATCGCCTTGATCGACTTGCCCTCGACGAGATACGCCCGCCGGATTTTCGCGATCGTCTCCACCACCAGCATCCCCACCAGACCCCCGATTTGTTCCGGGAGCCATCATGAACCCCAACCTCAAGAGGGGTCCCTTTTGGACGCCGATCACCCCTCCAAGGGGGTCCTTTTTCCACGCCGAATTACAATCTCCGGAGGCTTGCCGGGACGCGGGCTGTCATCGAGTGCGGCCATCACGCCGAACCGCACCGCACGATCCAGGCATCGCAGCACGGTCTGGTGCGTCACACCGATCGCCCCGCCCACCGCGTAGGCCGCCGGGTCGGCGCGATAGGCGAGCCGAATCCGCGCCCGTTCGACCCGGCACGCCGGTTCCGTTCGCGACCGAGTGATCGCCTCCACTCGATTTCAGGTCTTCGTCTCCGATCGCGATCTCACTGACTCGCCGAGCTGCTGCCATGGTACCCGCGCCAACCCGCTGCTGAACAGGCCAGACTACAACATCTGGTGTCCCGCAGGGAATTGGGCACAACTGGTCGGTTTCACGGAATCGCTCTATAGGCTTGCCGGCGCTCCGAGACCTCGGTGGATATGGCCGAGGACCGGCGCATCGGCTAGCGTATGCCCCGCGAGGAGAACGACCATGCCGCACGCGCGAACCGATGACGGGATCCGGCTTTATTTCGAGGAAACGGGCCGCGGAGCACCGGTCATTTTCGTCCACGAGTTTGCCGGCGATCATCGCAGTTGGGAACCGCAGTTGCGGCATTTCGGTCAGCGCTACCGGGCCATCGCGTTCAACGCCCGCGGATACCCGCCCTCGGACGTTCCCGAGGATCCGCGGGCGTACTCGCAGGACCGCGCCGCGGACGACATCGCGGCGGTTCTCGCGCATCTCGGCATCGATCGCGCGCATGTGGTCGGCCTCTCGATGGGTGGGTTCGCGACCTTGCATTTCGGGTTCCGCCATGGCGAGCGCGCCCGCTCGCTGGTCGTGGGCGGATGCGGCTACGGCGCCGAGCCGGACCAGCGCGCCCGGTTCCAGAGCGAAGCGGATGCGGTGGCGGCGCTGCTGCAGCGGGATGGCATGGCGCCGGTCGCCGAGAAATACGCGTTCGGACCGACCAGGGTGCAGTTCGAGAACAAGGATCCGCGCGGTTTTGCCGAGTTCAAGGCGCATCTCGCCGAGCATTCGGCGCTCGGATCGGCCAATACGCAGTTGGGCGTGCAGCGCCAGCGCCCGTCGCTCTACGATCTGACCCCGCAAATGCTGGATCTGAGCGTGCCGACGCTGATCCTGACCGGCGACGAGGATTGGCCGTGCCTGGCGCCGGGCATTCTCATGAAGCGCAACATTCCCGCGGCCGCGCTGGCCGTCATGCCGAATTGCGGCCATGCGATCAATCTCGAGGCGCCGGACGAGTTCAATCGGATCGTGCGGGAGTTCCTGGCGCAGGTGGACGCCGGCCGCTGGCCGATGCGCGATGCACGCGCCATGACCACGTCGGTGACCGGAATGACCGTGCCCTGATCCGGCACCTCGCGCGGG
This sequence comes from uncultured Alphaproteobacteria bacterium, assembly GCA_963761015.1. Taxonomy (GTDB): domain Bacteria; phylum Pseudomonadota; class Alphaproteobacteria; order Acetobacterales; family Acetobacteraceae; genus CAVXFL01. Next base: position 355,997 of record CAVXFL010000009.1, on the reverse strand, counting down.
CTCGTCCCCCCTTGCGGGCCGAAGACCGATGCGGCGGCTTCTGATCGGGCTTGGACTCCTGCTGATCGTGCTGGGCGTGGTCTGGCCGTGGCTGCCGCGACTGGGTCTCGGCCGGCTTCCCGGCGACATCCGCGTTCAGCGGCCCGGCTTCAGCTTCTACTTCCCGCTCGGCACCAGCCTCATTCTTTCCGTTGTGCTCTCGCTGGTGCTCACCCTGATCGCCTGGTTGTTTCGGCGCTGAGGCAATGCGCGGGGCTCGACATTGTCGCTATTTTCGCAGCGGGCCGAAAAACGCGCGCACCTCGCGCGCGAGCGCGTCCGGTTGTTCCATGGCCGCGAAATGGCCGCCGCGCGGCATCGCGGTCCAGCGCCTGATGTCGGTGTAGACGCGCTCCGCGAGCGAGCGCGGCGGGCGGACGATCTCGGCGGGGAAGGCCGCGTAGCCGGTCGGCACGCCGACGGTCGCGCCCTCGGGGATCGGCCAGGGGCCGTGCATCCGCGCGTAGTAGGGCCAGAACGACGAGCCGATCGCGCCGGTGAACCAGTAAAAGCCGATATTGGCGAGCATCCGGTCCTTGCCGAACACGCTGTCCACGTCGCCGTTGCAGTCTGACCAGGCGCGGAATTTTTCCACGATCCAGGCCGCCAGCCCGGCCGGCGAATCGGTCAGCGCAAAGGCGAGCGTTTGCGGCCGCGTGCCCTGAATCCACTGATACCCGGTCTCCTCCTTCAGCCAGCCGGCGAGATCGTCGAGGAATTGCCGCTCCTCCGGCGTCGGGTTTGCCAGCATCTTCGGATCGCGCCGAACCGCCAGCAGGTTGAGATGGATGCCCAGCAGCTTGTCGGGATGCGCGTAGCCCAGGCGCGAGGCGATGAAGCCGCCCCAGTCGCCGCCCTGCGCGGCGAAGCGGCGGTAGCCGAGCGCTTGCGTCATCAGATCGGCCAGGCAGTCGGCGATCTGCTCCACGCCGAAGCGCTGCTGCCCGGGCCGGAACGACAGGCCGTAGCCGGGCAGCGAGGGCGCGACGACCGTGAACGCATCCGCCGGATCGCCGCCGAAGCGCGCCGGATCGGTGAGAAGCGGGATGATGTCGAGGAATTCGAACACCGAGCCGGGCCAGCCGTGCATCAGCAGCAGCGGGTACGGATCCGGCCCCTGGCCGGGGACATGCAGGTAGTGCAGGTCGATGCCGTGCAGCGGAACCTTGAATTGCGGGAACGCGTTCAGCCGCGCCTCGGCCGCCCGCCAGTCGAAGCTGGTGCGCCAGTATTCGACCAGTTCGCGCATATAGGCGACCTCGGTGCCGTAGGCCCATTCCGCGCCCGGCGCCTGGTCGGGAAACCGGGTGCGCGCCAGACGTTCGCGCAGATCGGCAATCGCCTCGTCGGGCACGCGCAGGGTGAAGGCCGAGGGTTGCGCTCGATCCGAGTCCGATGGGTTGACCGCGGTCATGAGGTCGTTCCTGCTCCGCGCCGGCAGGGACCGGCTTGCCGCGGCAGGCTACTATCACCGGCGATCACGGAGGAAGAATCCCCGCATGACGGGAGCAGATGGCAGCCCCGAGCGCGCCGGCGATCGCGACGACGGCGATCGCGACGACATGGCGGCGCCCGAGGACGGGCAGAAAGGGCTGAGCGAGCAGGACGTCGAGCACGTCGAGGAACATTCCCGCCTGCGCGCGCCGGAAATCTACGAAATCGTGCGCCGCGAGGGCGAGCAGGAGATGGACCGGCCGAACACCTCGCTCTGGTGGTCGGGCGTCGCCGCGGGGCTTTCGATCAGCTTTTCCCTGCTCACCCAGGCCATTCTGAAACTGCATCTGCCGGCCGAGCCGTGGCGGCCGCTGGTGAGCGGCCTCGGCTATCCGGTCGGGTTTCTGATCGTGGTGCTGGCGCGCCAGCAGTTGTTCACCGAGAACACCATTACTGTCGTGCTGCCGCTCGCGGCCGCATTCACCCGGCGCAACATCCTCGGCCTGACCCGCAACTGGAGCATCGTGTTCGCGGCGAATATGTGCGGCACGCTGTTCGCCGCCCTGTTCTGCACCTTCACCCCGGTGATCGCCCCGGAGATCCGCGGTGCCATGCTGGATATCGGGCGGTCGATGATGGCGAGCGGCTGGTGGCAGATGTTCACCGGCGGGATCGCGGCGGGGTTTCTGATCGCCGCCATGGTCTGGCTGATCCCGAGCGCCGAGACCGCGCAATTCCACGTGGTTACCGTCATGACCTATCTGATCGCGATCGGCGGTTTCAAGCACATCGTCGCCGGCAGCGTGGAGGCGTTTCTCCTGGTGGTGAACGGGCAGTTGGGCATCGGCCACATGCTCGCCGGCTTCACCATCCCGGTGCTGCTCGGCAATATTTTCGGCGGCACCGCCCTGTTCGCGCTGATTTCCTACGCGCAGATCATGAAGGAGGTATGATGACGGCCGGCCATCCGGCGATGCCGGGACGGGGCCGGCGCTGGTCGGGGGACTGATGACTGCTGCCTTGGAGCTGCCCGACCGGCGCCTGTGCTTGTTCGGCCGCGTGGACGATTTTCGGGAACTGACCGGGCGCGCATCGCGCAAGGGCCTGACAGCGGTCGTCGCCCGCCCGCAGATGGGCAAGAGTTGGCTGCTGACGGAACTGGCGCGCCGGCTCTCGGCCGATGCCGACCCGCCCTGCCTGGTCGGGTTCGCCGAGTGCTTCGGCGAAAGCCCCGATCTGCTGCTGCGCGCGATCATCGACCTGTATCAGCGCTGGCTCGGCGATTTGGGGTGCTGGCAGCAGGTCAAAATGATCTGGGAACAGCAGAAGGACGCGCTGCTGCCCGGCTTCGCCAAGGTGTTCGCCAAGATTTACGAGAAGGCCGTCGAGGCGGTCCCGATCGTCGGCAAGCCTGTCGGAGCGGCCATTCGCGAGGCGATCGAGGGGCTGGTCGCCGCCAATCAGACCCTGCTCGGCGGCGGCGTTCAGCTTCCGGTCCTGCAATACGAGCAGGCGCGGGATCTGGTCCGTTCGGTCGCGGACATCTCGAAGCACCGGGTGGTGCTGTTCCTCGACCAGTGGGAGAAATCGCCCAACCCGAGCCTGGAGGCCAAGACCCTCGACGCCTTCCTCCGGCATCGCGAGGAGTGGCCCGATTGCCACCTGTTCCTGGCCTCGCTGCCGGAAGACGGCGCGCTGAAGTGTCTGCGCTCCTTGGAGGCAAGTCATCCGGGAGCGGCTCGCACAGTTTCGCTCGGCGAGATGAAGCTCGACGCGCGGACCGAGCGACCCCGGCTGATCGGCTTCCTTCGCGACAAGGTTCCCGGCACGTCCGACGTGCCGCCCGAGCGGCTTTTCGGGCTAATCGACGGGTATCCTGGCGTGCTCGCCCGATGGACCAGTGCGGAACTGCGACCTCGGTTGCGGTCGGCCGACGATCTGGCGCAACTGGCCGCCGATGCCCAAACGTATCGTTTCCGCGAGCTGGAAGAGCTGCTGAACACGCTGGAAGGCGACCGGCGAAAACTCGTGGTGCGCTTGGCGCTGTTGCCGATGGCGGCGGAAAGCACAGCCTGGTCGGCGCTCCGACCGTGCATCCGCGACGATCTCGCGGAAGACCTGCTGGACGATCTGACTTCGGCCAAGGTGTTGGACCGCGCCGACCCGCCGAGCTTCGGCCATGCCAAGCGGGGAGAGGCGGCGCTCGGCTGGCTGTTGGCTCATCGCCGCGAGGCGGTCGCCAGGGAAGGCAAGGGCCTCGTTCTGGGGCTTGCCGCCACGATCGGCGATCTGGGTCCTGGTGTTGATCACCCAGCCGGCGCGCTGCGCCACCTCCTTCCGATGGCGCGCGAGAACATGCAGGACGCGCTTTGCGTGGCGCTCTGCGGCTCCGCCGCGAGCCTGTTCGGCGAGCGAGCCGCTTCGCCTGCGGAGCTTATTGCGGGCGCGCAGCATGCCCGTGACGCGGGCACAGCCGGTATCGCGCCGCTGCTGGCCATGGGCCTGGTCAACACGCTGGTCTACGCCAAGGCGGAGAACGACCGCGCCCGCCGCGACGCCCTGCTGGACGAGCTGCGCGCGCTCGCCCGCGACCATGCCGGGGACGCGGCGGTGCGCGAGAGCCTAGCCATGGGCCTGTTCAACACGCTGAACGACGCCAAGGCGGAGAACGACCGCGCCCGCCGCGGCGCGCTGCTCGACGAGCTGCGCGCGCTCGCCCGCGGCCATGCCGGGGACGCGGCGGTGCGCGAGCGGCTGGCCAAGGGCCTGGTCAACACGCTGATCGACGCCAAGGCGGAGAACGACCTCGCCCGCCGCGACGCGCTGCTCGACGAGCTGCGCGCGCTCGCCCGCGACCATGCCGGGGACGCGGCGGTGCGCGAGAAGCTGGCGATGGGCCTGTTCAACACGCTGGTCGACGCCAAGGCGGAGAACGACCGCGCCCGCCGCGACGCGCTGCTCGACGAGCTGCGCGCGCTCGCCCGCGGCCATGCCGGGGACGCGGCGGTGCGCGAGCGGCTGGCCAAGGGCCTGGTCAACACGCTGATCCACGCCAAGGCGGAGAACGACCGCGCCCGCCGCGACGCGCTGCTCGACGAGCTGCGCGCGCTCGCCCGCGACCATGCCGGGGACGCGGCGGTGCGCGAGAAGCTGGCCATGGGCCTGTTCAACACGCTGATCGACGCCAAGGCGGAGAACGACCGCGCCCGCCGCGACGCGCTGCTCGACGAGCTGCGCGCCTTAGAAGACGCCTCGGCGCACGACGCTGCGCTTCAGGACATCTTTCGGCAGGGGTGGGCTATGTGGGATTTCGACGTAATCCCCGCAGCCTGGGCTGTTGGCGGCAGACGCCGCTGCGAGAACTATCCTCGGCCGCGGCCAACGGTCGAACGGCGGCCTCGATCGGAGCCCGGAATGCACGAGCGACTGCTGCTCAGCGCGCGGTTTCTGCCGCTGTTCGCCACGCAATTGCTGGGCGCGCTGAACGACAACCTGTTCAAGAACGCGCTGGTCGTGTTCGCGATCTTCCATGCCGGCAAGGTCGGCCCCCTGCTGGTGGCGGCGGCGGGCGGCGTGTTCATCCTGCCGTACGCGCTGTTCTCGGCCACCGCCGGGCAACTCGCCGACCGCTACGACAAGTCGCGCCTGATCCGCGCCACGAAGCTGTTCGAGATCGCGCTGATGCTGCTCGCCGCGATCGGCTTTGTCACCGGCGGCATCGGGTTTCTCATGGCGGTGCTGTTCGGCCTCGGCGCGCAGGCGACGTTCTTCGGGCCGCTGAAATACGGCATCCTGCCCGACCATCTGCGCCCGGAGGAAATCGTCGCCGGCAACGCGCGGATCGAGGCGGGCACGTTCCTCGGCATCCTGCTCGGCACGATCGCGGGCGGACTGCTGATCCTGCCGCGGTCCGGGCCGGCGCTGGTTTCGGGCGCGTGCCTGATCGTGGCGCTGCTCGGGGCGGCCGCCGCGTTCCGCGTGCCGCGCGCGCCGGCCGCCGCGCCGGACCTGCGCCTCGGCTGGAACATCGGCCGCGAAACCGCCGCCCTGCTCCGCCACGCCCACGCCAACCGCCCGGTCTGGCTCGCCATGCTCGGGCTGAGCTGGTTCTGGACCTTGGGCGCGACGTTCCTGGCCGAGTTCCCGGTCCTCGCCGAGCGGCATTTCGCCGCCGATGGCCACGTGATCACGTTGCTGCTGACCATGTTCGCGCTCGGGGTCGGCCTGGGCTCGATGCTGGTGAGCCGGCTGTTGCGGGGCGAAATCTCCGCGCGCTATGCCCCGATCGCCGCGGCGCTGCTGTCGCTGTTCGCCGCCGATTTCGCCTGGACCTGCTGGGGCGTCGGCCCGGCGAGCGGCTGGCACCATGTGGGCGACCTGCTCGCGAAGCCGCTCGCCTGGCGGGCGCTTGCGGATCTGCTGTTGGTCGCCGCGTGCGGCGGGGTGTTTTCCGTGCCGCTCTATGCCATCGTGCAGGAGTGGTCGGAGCCGCGGCAGCGCGCGCGCATGATCGCGGCCAACAACGTGCTGAACGCCGCCGCCATGGTGGCCGGCGCCGGCGCGATCGCGGGGCTGGCGACGGCCGGGCTGGGCGCCCCGCCGATTCTGCTGACCGCGGCGGCGCTCAATCTGGCGGTTGCCGGTGCGGCTTGGCGCGTGCTGCCCCGCCGCGGCGCCACCGCCGCGGAACGCGAGACCGCCGAGGGAGCCGGGGAACGATGACCACCATCCTCACCATCAATGCCGGCAGCTCGAGCATCAAGTTCGAGCTGTTCGAGGTCGCGGCCGACCTGAACCGCCGCTTCCGCGGCCAACTCGACGGCATCGGCACCGAGCATCCGCGGCTGGTCGCGCGCGATCACGCGGGCAACGCCATCGCCGATCGCGCCTTCGAGCCCGCCCGGGTGCGCGATCCGCATGCGGCGCAGGATTTGATCGGGGCCTGGCTGGAGGAACATCAGGGCGGGCCGCCCGAAGCCGTGGGGCATCGCGTCGTGCATGGCGGGACGGCGTTCCATCGGCCCGTGCTGATCGACGACGCGGTGATCGCGGAACTGGAGAAGCTGGTGCCGCTGGCGCCGCTGCACCAACCGAACAACCTGGCGCCGATCCGCGCGATCCGCCGCCGCCGGCCGAACCTGCCGCAGGTCGCCTGTTTCGATACGGCGTTCCACTACGGCCACGCGCCGGTGGTGAGCCACTTCGCGATTCCCCGCGACCTCTACGCCGAGGGCGTGCGCCGCTACGGGTTCCACGGGCTGTCCTACGAATACATCGCCGGCCGGCTGCCCGAGGTGGCGCCGGAGATCGCCGGCAAGCGCGTCGTGGTCGCGCATCTCGGCAGCGGCGCCTCGCTCTGCGCGCTGGCCGGCGGGCGCAGCGTGGACACGACGATGGGCTTCACCGCGCTGGACGGCCTGCCGATGGGCACGCGGCCGGGCGCGCTCGATCCCGGCGTCGTGCTGTATCTGATGGCACAGAAGCAGATGGATGCCGCCGCGATCGCGCACCTGCTCTACCACGAGTGCGGGCTGAAGGGCCTGTCCGGCACCGGCGGCGACATGCGCGACCTGCTGGCGAGCACGGAACCCGACGCGCGGCTCGCGGTGGACTTTTTCGTGTATCGCATCGCGCAATGCACGGCGGCGCAGGCGGCGAGCCTCGGCGGGCTGGACGGGTTCGTGTTCACCGCCGGCATCGGCGAGCACGCCGCGCCGATTCGCGCGGCGGTCTGCGCCCGGCTGGCTTGGCTCGGCCTCGGTCTGGACGAGGCAGCGAACGCGGCGCACGGCCCGCGCATTTCCCCGCCCGGCTCGCGCGTCGGGGTCTACGTCATCCCGACCGACGAGGAGTTGATGATCGCGCGGCATACGCGCGATCTGGTCAATTCGCCGGCACGCAGCGGCGAAACGTCAGGTTGATGCGCGGGCCGACCGGGCGCGCCGTTTTCGGCACCTGGTGCAGCCAGTGTCGCTGCGTCGCGCCCGCCATCACCAGGCAGGACCCGTGCGGCAGGTCGAGCGCAACGCTCAGCGACGGGATCGACTTGTGGCGCAAACGGAACCGCCGCACCGCGCCGAACGAGAGGCTGGCGATCACCGGGGCCTCGCCCAACACGCTCTCGTCGTCGGCATGCCAGGAGACGCTGTCCCGGCCGTCGCGATACAGGTTGGCCAGCACGGAATTGAATGCGATGCCGGCGCAGCGTTCCGCGACCGCCTTGGCCTCCAGCAGATCGTCCGTCCAGGCTGCCGGGGGGTTGCGGATGCCGCTGTACGTGTAGGCGCCCTCGCCGTACCAGGCCGTTAGCCGCGGCAGCGCGATGCGGCGGCCCACGACCAGCGCCACCTCGGAACGCCAGGCGAGCGCGTGCGTCAGGCGGGCGAAGAGCCGGTCGGCCTGCCCGCGCGGGATCGCGTCCGGGACCAGCACGGCCTCGCCATCGCGCGGCAGGATGTTGTCGCTGTCGTGGTGGTTCATCGCCCGGTGCATATAGGCACGGCGCAACCGGGCGCCTCGGCCGCTCGTTCGCGGCGCATGACGCTGCCGCTCCCCCTCGCCTACGCGCCCATGGAAGCGCTCGGCGCGGCGAGCCTGCCCGAGGGCGCGACTTGGCAGTACGAGCCGAAATGGGACGGGTTCCGCTGCCTCGCCTTCCGTGACGGCCAATCCGTCGAGCTGCGCTCGAAATCCGGCCAGCCGCTCGGCCGCTATTTCCCCGATATCGTGGCCGCCCTGCTGCGGGTCGCGGCGCCACGCTTCGTCCTGGACGGCGAGTTGGTGATCGACGTCGCGGGGACGCCGTCCTTCGAGGAACTGCAACTGCGGCTGCATCCGGCGGCGAGCCGGGTGCAAAAACTCGCGGCGGCGAATCCGGCGCGTTACGAGGTTTTCGATCTGCTGGCGGATGCAGAGGGGCACGACCTGACGGCCCGGCCGCTGGCCGATCGTCGCGCCGCGCTCGAACGGCTGATGCCCCGCTTGCGCGACGCGGCGCTGGCGCTTTCGCCCGTCACGCGCGACCTCTCCCTGGCCCGGCATTGGCTCGATTCGCTGGACGGCGGCCAGGACGGGGTGGTGGCGAAGCGGACCGACCTGCCCTACCGCTCCGGCGAGCGGGACGGCATGGTCAAGGTGAAGCGGCTCCGCACCGCCGATTGCGTGGTCGGCGGCTTCCGCTACCTGAAGGGCCGGCGCGAGGTGGGCTCGCTTCTGCTCGGGCTTTACGACGACCAGGGGCGGCTCGATCACGTCGGCTTCACCGCGACACATTCCGGCGAAGCAGCGCCCGGCGCTGACCCGCGAGCTGGAGCGGCTGGCCGGCGGAGCGGGGTTCACCGGCCGCGCGCCGGGCGGGCCGAGCCGGTGGGCCGCCGCGAAATCCTCGGAGTGGCAGCCGGTCGAGCCGATGCTCGTGGTGGAGGTTCAGTACGACCACGTCTCGGGCGGCCGGTTCCGCCACGGCACCACGCTCAAACGGTTCCGCCCCGACAAGGCGCCGCGACAGTGCCGGCTGGAGCAGATCCTGCCGCCCGGATGACCGGACCTTGGACCGGGACGATCACAGCTCGCCGATTGCGCGCGCGAACCGCAGCAGCCCCGCCTCCACGAACGGCTTCGGCAGCACGACCGCGCGGTCGCCGATCTGCCGCAACAGCTCCGGCGACTCGAAATCCGTCATCAACGCGACCGGGATCATGTCGCCCGCGCCGCGGAGGGCGAGCAGCAGCTCCAGGCCGCCGCCCCCCGGCATCAGCTCCTCGACGACCAGACCGGCGATGCGGCTCCGGGTCGGCGCTGCGAGGTACTGGCCGGCCGATTTCGAACTCCGCGACCATGCAGCCCGCCGATTCCAGCAGCATGGCCACGGCGTCACGCACCGCCTCGTCGGGTTCGATGACCGCCAGCAGCGGGCGCGGGTCGCTGAACGTGTGCATTCCCTCCGCCTGCCGGGATCAGCCGCGAGTCTCAAGCGGACCAACTCGCCAGAATTCGCGCGGTCGGCCCTTGATGCAGATCAAGGACCGATCCGGCAAATGCTGCCGTGGCCCGGCGGGCCGCCGACGCGCGGGCCATCGCGATCCCATTCGCGTGATCGCGCTACCGAATTGGGTTGCATGGCGTGTATGGCGCTGGATGCGGGATATGGAATCCCGCTTCCTCCCTGACCGAAACTCGGGCGCGGCGCCGGGTTGACCGCGCCCATTTCTTGATCCCCCTGCGGTCGCCAACCGGCCCGCGCGCGACGACCTATCGGCGATCCCATCCTGGGCCGCCGTGTTCCCGATAATCGCTCGATCCGGCGCCGCCTGCGTGTCGCGCTCGCTCGGCCTCGGCCCGCTTCCTCGCTTGGTGGTGGCCGACCGCGCAGCCGGCGGCGGCGCCGAGCAGCCCGTGGTGCAGGAAATGGCCGGCCACGCCGCCGACCACCGCGCCCTTCAGGCATCCGGCGGCTTTGGCCGGCTGGGCGGCTGAACAGACCGCCAGGCCGAGACCCGCCACGATTGGGAGCAGGATCGCTTTCATTGGGGCAATGCCTTTCTAACAGCCGCGTATCGAGCGCATGAACGCCGCCACGCCGGAATCGATGCGATCACGTGAAAGGGAACCAGGGTCGCGCCGGACCGCGGCCGGGCCGGCGCGGCGTGGCGGAATGTGCTTGTGCCGAAACCCGCGCTTCTCTAACTATTTATGTTAGAATTTTTAACCATCGGAGGCCAGCGTGCGCCGTGGACAATCTCGCAACTGGCTGGTGATCGCCTGCGGGCTGCTCGCGGCGCTGCCGACGCCGGCGGCCGCGGCCAACCCCGATTGCATGGTCTTCAGGGGAGCGCGCGTGCTCACGGTCGGCGGCAGCGCGGATCATACGCCAGAAATCCCCGTCGCCATCGACGAGATCGAGATCGACTTGACGCGGCAGCGCGCGTGTCACGCGCTCCGCTGGAGCATCTACACGGTGAAGGCCGTTTCGCCGGAGCAGATTCTGTTTCGACATCAGCGCGCGGGCGAAGGACGAGAAGGTCGCCGTCTCGGCTGCGTTCCCGACCGGTGTCACCGCGATCGTGGCGGAACTCTCCGCCCTGGCGGACCGTGCGACGGCGCGGCATTTGAGCGCCGCGTGCCGCCTGCGCGCCGCGACGCCGCGAAACGGCCGCACGGCCTCGGGCGGGATCGAGCTGTAGGGTCGTTACGAACCCGGCGCGCAGCGCGTGGGGCGGCGCGCTAACTAATTAGGACAGCACCAACGGCAGGCGTCAGGCGCCGTAGTTCACCATGATCGTCTTCTTGTGCATGAAGTGCTCGAGCATGGCTTCCAGGCTCGCTTCCTTGCCGAGCCCGGAGTTCTTCACGCCGCCATAGGAAATGTTGGCCTGCACCACCAAATTCTGATTGATCTGCACCAACCCCGCCTCCAGCCGGTGCGCGAGATCGAGGCCGACGCGCAGGTTGTTGGTCCAGAGCGAGGCCGCCAATCCGTACTCGCTGTCGTTCGCGGCCGCCAGCACGCCTTCCGGATCGTCGAACGGGAACAGGCAGGTGACGGGGCCGAAGATCTCCTCCTGGACCAGGCGGCTGTCGGGCGGCAATCCGGTAAATATGTGCGGCTGAATGAACAGACCCTTCTTCAGCGCCGCGCCGGTCGGCATGGCGCTGCACAGCCGCGCCTTGGCGCCCTTGGTCGCGCGGCCTTCCTCGATATAGCCGCGCACCTTGTCGAACTGGCCCTGGCTGATGATGGTGCCGATATCCGTCGTCTCGTCCAGCGGATCGCCCATCCGCATCGCATCCACCTTCTCGGCGAGCGCGTCCACGAAGCGATCGAACAGCGGGCGCTCGACAAAGATCCGGCTCGCCGCGGTGCAACTCTGGCCCTGGCGGGTGAAGCGCATGGAGGTGATCGCGCCTTGCACCGTGCGCTCGAAGTCGCAGTCGGCGAACACGATCATCGGGCTCTTGCCGCCGAGTTCCAGCGTCACCGGAATTATTTTCTCGGCCGCCGTCGCGGCGATGATTCGTCCCGTTTCCACGCTGCCGGTGAACGTCACCTTGCGCACTTTCGGATGGGCAACGAGCGGGCCGCCGCATTCGGGGCCGAAACCGGACAGAATATTGAAGCAGCCCGGCGGCAACACGCGGTTCAGCAACTCGCACACGCGCAGCACTGACAGCGGCGCCTCCTCGGCCGACTTCACCACGACGGTGTTGCCCGCAACGAGCGCCGGCGCCACCTTCAGCGCCATGATGAGCATCGGCACGTTCCAGGGAATGATCGCACCGACCACGCCCAACGGTTCGCGCACCGTCACGCTCAGCACGTTGGGCGCGAACGGCACGCTCTCGCCCTTCAGTTCGCTGCCGAGCCCGCCGTAGAAGGTGAAAATGTCGGCGACGACGGTCGCCTCGACGCGGCTTTCGGTGCGCAGCGCCTTGCCGGTTTCCAGTGCGATCAGCCGGCCGAGTTCCTCGACATGCCGGTTCAGGATCTCGCCGCATTTCGCGACCAGCGCGCCGCGTTTGCGGGCTGGCGTCTTTGCCCACTCCTTCTGCGCGGCGGCGGCATTGGCGACCGCGGCATCCACGTCCGCCGCGTCGCCCTCGGCCGCGCGCGCCACTTCCTCGCCGGTCGCCGGATTATGGACGGCGAAGGTGCGCCCGTTCACCGCCGCGACGAACTCGCCGCCGATGAAGTGATAGCCCGAGAGAGCGCGGGCGAGCGCGCGTTCGTCCAAGGTGGGCTCGCTTGGGATGGCTTGCGGGCGATCGAGCATCGGCTTGCCTCCGGCCGTTGGTCATCTGTATGGCTTCGCCCGAACATGCAGCCTGCCTCCGCCCTGGGCAAGCGAGCGGCCGAACCGGGCGGACGAGGCCGGAATTGGGGCGCCGACAACCATGCCGACCACGCCGAGCGGGCCGCTGAAGGGCCTGCGCGTCTTCGACCTCACCCGCGTTCTGGCGGGCCCGACCTGCGCGCAAATGCTGGGCGATCTCGGCGCGGACGTCATCAAGATCGAGAAGCCGGGCGCCGGCGACGATACCCGCGGCTTCGCCCCGCCCTACATGCCGGGCACGCAGGAAAGCGCCTATTTCGTCGGAGTGAACCGCAACAAGCGCTCGGTCACGCTCGACATCGCCAAACCCGAAGGCCAGGACCTCGCGCTGGCGCTGATCGCGCGCTGCGACATTCTGGTGGAGAACTTCAAGGTCGGCGCGTTGGCGAAATACGGGCTCGGCTACGCGCAGCTCAAGGAGCGCTTTCCCGGTTTGATCTACTGCTCCATCACCGGCTTCGGCCAGACCGGCCCCTACGCCCCGCGCCCAGGCTATGACAGCCTGATCCAGGCAATGGGCGGCATCATGAGCCTGACCGGCGAGCCGGACGGCATGCCGATGAAGGTGGGCGTGCCGGTCGGCGACCTGTTCGCGGGGCTCTATGGCTGCATCGGCATCCTCGCGGCGCTGCGCCATCGCGAGCAGACCGGCCAGGGCCAGCAGATCGACATCGGCATGCTGGACGCGCACGTCGCCTGGCTCGCCAACCAGGCGATGAACTACCTGGCAACCGGCGACAATCCGCCGCGGCTCGGCAATCAGCACCCGAACATCGTGCCCTATCAGGTGTTTCCGACCGAGGACGGCTACGTCGTGCTGTCGATCGGCAACGATCCTACCTTCCAGCGCTTCTGCCAGAGTTTCGGCCTGGAACACCTGCTCGACGATCAGTGTTTCGCCACGAACGCCGCACGGGTGAGCAATCGGCAACTCGTCACCGACACGCTCACCGCGGTCATGCGGCAGCACCCGACCGGCTGGTGGGTCGAGAAGCTGGAGGCGCTGAAGATTGGCTGCGGCCCGATCAACCGCCTGTCCGAGGTGTTCGCCGATCCGCAGGTGGTCGCGCGCGGCTCGGTCGTGGAGATGCCGGCCGCGGACGGCCAGGGCGCCGCCATGACGGTGGTGGCCAACCCCGTGCGGATGTCCGCGACGCCGCCCGATTACCGCATCACCCCTCCGCTTTTGGGCGCGCACACCGAAGCCGTGCTGGGTGAACTCCTGGGCATGGACGCGAACGCGGTCGCCGATCTCAGGGCGAAAGGCGTGGTCTGATGCAGCCGCCCCGGGGGGCGGTCCGCTATCTGCTGTCCGGCGCCTTCTACCGCATGGTCTACCATGAGTGGGGCAGCCCGGACGCGCCGCCGGTGGTCTGCGTGCACGGCCTGACCCGGACGGGGCGGGATTTCGACGCGCTCGCCCTGGGGCTCGCCGACCGGTTCCGCGTGATCTGCCCCGATCTGCCGGGGCGCGGCGGTTCCGACTGGCTACCCGAGGCGCGGCTCTACGAGCCGACCAGCTACGTGCAGGCGCTCGCGCACCTGCTCGCTTCGATCGGCCGCCCGGTGCGCTTTGTCGGCACCTCGCTCGGCGGCATCTGCGGCATGATGCTGGCGGCCTCGCTCGGCCACCCGGTAGAGCGGCTGGTGCTCAACGATGTCGGTCCGCTGGTGCCCGGTGCCGCCATCCGCCGCATCCGCGAGTATGTCGGCGGCGTCATGCCGGAGTTCCCCGACCTGCTCGGGCTGGAGTTCGCATCTGCGCCAGATCCATGCACCGTTCGGCGTCCTCACGGATCCGCAATGGGAGCACCTGGCGAAAACCTCGGCGCGCGAACTGCCGAGCGGACGGATTACGCTGCACTACGATCCGGGCATCGCCCGGCTGGTGCGCTCCACGCTCGCGATCGACGCCGAGCTGTGGCCGATCTGGGACAAGATCGACGTTCCCGTGCTGGCGATCCGCGGCGAGCACAGCGACCTGCTGCTGCCGGCGACGCTGGCGCGCATGCAGCGGTCGGGCGCGAGCACCTTGATCGTTCCCGAAGCCGGCCACGCGCCCGCGCTGATGGATATGCCGACCATCCGCGCGATACGCGAGTTTCTGTTGGCGGAGGACTGACGACTCGGAGGAACGGCAGGACCCGTTACGGCGTGGCAACTCTCAGCCTTTGAACTTGTTCAGCGCCAGGCCGCGCACGCCCGGCTTGCAGCGGAAGATGCCGCCGGCATGCGGTTCACGCAGTTTGCCGATTGTGCCCAGTCCTTCCGATGCCGATGCAATGTACAACTCGTCCAGATTGGGCCCGCCGAATGCGGGCATGGTGGGCAGGCTGACGGGCAAGCGGATTTCGCGGTCGAGCTTGCCGTTCGGATGATAGCGGCGAACCCGGCCGCCGCCGTGAATGGCGATCCAGTAGCCACCGTCCTCGTCGATCGCGGAACCGTCCGGAACGCCGAGATCGGCGCGCACCGTGTCCATCACCATCCGCTTGCCGAGCGCGCCCTGTTCCGGATCGAAGCCGATCGCATAGATCGCGCGATATTTGGTATGGGCGAAATACATGATCCTGCCGTCGGGACTCCAGCCGAGCCCGTTCGGCGTCAGTGTATATTCGTCATGCGCAACGAGACCGCGTTCCGTCGTGTAGGAGAACAGCGCCCCCTCCCGCGGATCGCCGCGATACGGCCGCTTCGGCTCGAACTGCGTGCCGAGCCAGAACCGGCCGGCGGGATCGCAGCCGCCCTCGTTGAACCGGTGCAGTTCGGGATCGAACGGCGGCGGCGCCAGCTGGACCGCCGCGCCTGACGTGAAGTCCAGCGAATAGAGGCCGGAACGCAGACCGACGATGGCGCCGCCGCCGGATTGCCGCAGCGCGAAGCAGCCGATTTCATCGGGCGACTTCCAGGTCCGGGTTTCGCCGCTCGCGGGGTGCAGGCGGTGCAGCGCGGGCTCGCGGATCGCGATCCAGTACAGCGCCTGTTCGTCCGGCGCCCATGTCGGCGACTTCCGCGATCTCCGCGCGCGCGTCGAGGACGAGTTCGATGCCCGAATACAACATTCCCGAAGCTCCGCCGCAAAGCAGCATGAACGCCCGCGCCGGGGGAAAGATGCGGCTGCGCCTACGCCTCAGTAGGTGGCGCGGCCGCCCGAGGCGTCGAACACCGCGCCGGTGGAAAAGCTGCATTCGCGGCTGGCGAGCCAGCAGATCATGGCGGCGATTTCCTCGACCGTGCCGAAGCGGCCCATCGGTATCTTCGAGAGCATGAAGTCGATGTGCTCCTGCGTGATCTGGTCGAAGATCGCGGTGCGCACCGCCGCCGGGGTGACGCAGTTCACGCGCACGCCGGTTTTGGCCAACTCCTTGCCGAGCGATTTCGTCAGCCCGATCACGGCGGCTTTCGAGGCGGAATAGGGTGAGGCGTTCGGGTTGCCTTCCTTGCCCGCGATCGAGGCGATGTTGACGATCCGCCCGTAGTCGTTGCGCAGCATGTGCGGCACGACCGCGCGGTTGCAATAGAACAGACCGTGGATGTTGATGTCGAAGACGCGCCGCCATTCCTCCGGCGAGCATTCCCATAGCGGCTTGGTCGGCCCGGCGACGCCGGCGCTCGCCACCAGGATATCGATGCGCCCGAGCGCCTCGACGGTCGCGCCGGCCGCGCGCGCCACCGCGTCCGCGTCGGCAACATCGAGCGCCACGGCAAGCGCTGCTCCGCCGAATTGTCCGCGCGCCCGCTCCAGCCCGGCCGGATCGAGGTCCCAGAGGCTGACCCGGGCGCCCTCGGCCTGCAGCCGGGCGGCGGCAGCGTAGCCGATCCCCGCCGCGCCACCGGTCACGACCGCGACCTGACCTTCGAAGCGCTTCGCGTCCATCGTCCCCTCCCGAGCAGGTTCCGCGGGGGAACTTGCGTCGCGTGCGCGCCGATGCGTCCAGCCGAACCCGGAAGGCCCGAGTTACATTCGCAGGCGCGGCTCGCCGGACAGCAGGCGCACCGAATAGCACTGCTCCAAGGCGGTCACGATCGCGCCGCCATGGGTGGCGTCGCGGGCTTCGACGATCAACTCCAACTCGGCGGTTTGCACGCTGGGCGACGCGAACAGCCGATGATGCGAGACGTCGATGATGTTGCCGCCGGCGCCGCCGATCCGCCCGGCGATGTCGGCGAGCACGCCGGGGCGGTCGGGAATCTCCATGTGCAGGCGCACCAGCCGGCCGTCGCGCAGCAGGTTGCGCAGCAGCACGTTGGCGAGAATCCTCGCGTCGATGTTGCCGCCGCAGACCGCGACGCCGACGCGCCGTCCGGCGAAGCGGCCCGGAAACGCGAGCAGGGCCGCGACCCCGGCCGCGCCGGCGCCTTCGGCCACGACCTTGGCACCCTCGATCAAGAGCGCGATCGCCTGCTCCACCGCGCGTTCCGGCACCACCAGCACGTCCGACACCAACGCGCGGATCAGCGCGAGCGGGGTTTCGCCGATGTCGCGAACGGCGATACCCTCGGCGATGGTCGATCCGCCCACCTGCACCGGGTTGCCGGCGAGGCGCTGGGCAAGCGCCGCGTAGGCCGCGACCTCGACCCCGATCACCTCGATGCCCGGCTTCATCGCCTTGGCCGCGACGGCGCAGCCGGCGAGCAGCCCGCCGCCGCCGACCGGAATGAGCAGCACGTCCAGATCGGGCGCATCGGCGAGCAGTTCGAGCGCGAGCGTCCCCTGCCCCGCGATTACCGCGGGATCGTCGTAGGGATGGATGAAGACCAGCGCCGCTTCGGACCGCCAGGGACAGCGCATGATCGGCCGCCTCGGCCAGCGTTTCCCCGTGCAGCACGACGGACGCGCCCCAGGCCTCGGTACGGGTGATCTTGGTCGCCGGGGTGTAGCGCGGCATGACGATGGTCGCGCGGATGCCAAGCAGGCTGGCGTGGCGCGCGACGGCCTGGGCATGGTTGCCGGCCGACATGGCGATGACGCCGGCGGCGCGCTCGGCGGGCGCGAGCAGCGCCAGCCGGTTCGCCGCCCCGCGCTCCTTGAAGGCGCCGGTGGCTTGCAGATTGTCGAGCTTCAGCACCACCTGCGCCCCGGTGGCGCGGGACACGGTGTCGCTCGGCAGCGCGGGCGTGCGCAGAACGCGGCCGGCGATGCGCCTGGCGGCCGCCTCGACCTCCGCCAGCGTGATCACCGGCGAGGCCGGATCAGCCGTAGCGGACGCCCACGATTTCGTAGCTGCGATCGCCGCTCGGCGCCGTCACCGACACGCTGTCGCCCGGCTTCTTGCCGATCAGGGCCTTGGCGAGCGGCGAGGAGACCGAGAGCCGCCCGGATTTGATGTCGGCCTCGTACATGCCGACGATCTGGTAGCTGACCGGCTTTTCCGTCTCCTCGTCGATCAGGTCGACATGGGCGCCGAACTTCACCTGCTCGCCGGACAGGGTCGAAGGGTCGATGACCTCGGCGCCGGAGACGATCTCCTCCAACTCCGCGATCCTCCCCTCGATGAAGGACTGCCGCTCGCGCGCGGCGTGGTATTCGGCGTTTTCGCTGAGATCGCCGTGGGTGCGCGCCTCCGCGATGCTGCGGATCACCGCCGGGCGCTGCTCGGTTTTGAGCTGACGGAGTTCTTCCTCCAACCGCTGCAATCCGGGGGCGGTCATCGGGAATTTCTGCACGGCGTCAATCCTCGGGACGGTTTCGGCGAGAGGTTACAGCCATCGACATAAACACCGCGGCCGGATCGTCGGGCCCCGGCGCACCCGGTGTCCCGAAATCGCGTCGGGAGCTGACGGGCGCCGGAAACCCGCGGGTCCGGCCGCGACGGGCTTCAGAACGAACCGCGAAAATAGGCCTGGAGCGGCGCGACTTCAAGCGTTCCGGACTTGAGCGCGGCGATGGCGTGAACCGCCGCGCGTGCGCCGGCCAATGTGGTGAAGTGCGGCACGCCGTGGGTCAGGGCACTGCGGCGGATGTCGAAGCTGTCGGCCACCGCCTGGGCGCCGAACGTGGTGTTGATGACCAGCTGCACCTCGCCGGAGCGGATCGCGTCCATGCAATGCGGCCTTCCCTCCAGCACCTTGTTGACCATCGTGACGGGCAGCCCGGCCTCGCCGATGCGCGCGGCGGTGCCGCGGGTCGCCATGATGGAAAAACCCATGTCGATCAGGCGCCGCGCCAGGGGGACCAGCGCCGGCTTGTCGGAATCCTTCACCGACAGGAACACGGTGCCCGCGGCGGGCAAGATCACCCCGGCGCCGAGTTGCGCCTTGGCGAAGGCGCGCTCAAAGCTGGAATCGAGGCCCATCACCTCGCCGGTGGATTTCATCTCCGGCCCCAGGATCGGGTCGACATTGGTGAAGCGGGCGAACGGGAACACCGCCTCCTTCACCGCGACGTGCGGCGCGATCGCCTGGTCATCGAGCCGGAAGCTCGCCAGCCTGGCGCCGGCCATGACCAGGGCGCCGATCTTGGCCACCGGCACGCCGGTCGCCTTGGCCACGAACGGCACGGTGCGCGAGGCCCGCGGATTGACCTCCAGCACGTAAATCAAGTCGCCCTGGATGGCGTACTGCACGTTCATCAGCCCGACCACGCCGAGCGCCTTGGCCAGGGCCTCGGTCTCGGCCTTGAGTTCGGTGACGGTCGCGAGCGGCAGCGTGTACGGCGGCAACGCGCAGGCGGAATCGCCGGAGTGGATGCCGGCCTCCTCGATGTGTTCCATGACCCCGGCGACGTAGACGGTCTCGCCGTCGGCGATGCAGTCCACGTCCACCTCGATCGCATCGGCGAGATAGCGATCGATCAGCACGGGGTTCTCGCCCGAGACGCGCACCGCCTCGCGCATGTAGCGGTGCAGCGCGGTGCGGTCATGCACGATTTCCATCGCCCGCCCACCGAGCACGTAACTCGGGCGGATCACCACGGGGTAGCCGATGCGCTCGGCAATCGCCTCCGCCTCCTCGGCCGAGCGGGCGATCCCGTTCTCCGGCTGCAACAGCGACAGGCGCTGCAACAAGAGCTGGAACCGCTCGCGGTCCTCGGCGATGTCGATGGCCTCGGCGCTGGTGCCGAGGATCGGAATGCCGGCGCGGGCCAAGGCCTGCGAGAGTTTCAGCGGCGTCTGCCCGCCGTATTGCACGATGCAGCCGAGCACGGTGCCGCGCGTCTGTTCGCCGCCGCACCAGCGCAATCACGTCCTCGGCGGTGAGCGGCTCGAAGTAGAGGCGATCGGAGGTGTCGTAATCGGTGCTGACGGTTTCCGGATTGCAGTTGACCATGATGGTCTCGTACCCGGCCTCGCGCAGCGCATAGGCGGCGTGCACGCAGCAATAGTCGAATTCTATGCCTTGGCCGATACGGTTCGGGCCGCCGCCGAGAATGACAATTTTCCGGCGGTCGGAAGGATCGGCCTCGCAGACCGGCTCGCCGTAGCTGCCTTCGTAGGTGGAATACATGTACGGCGTCGCGGAAGCGAATTCCGCCGCGCAGGTGTCGATGCGCTTGTAGACCGGATATACGCCGAGCCGCTCGCGCAGCGCCACGACGTCGGTTTCGCCGCGACCGGACAGCTCCGCGAGCCGCTTGTCCGAGAAGCCGCGCGCCTTCAGGCGCCTGAGCGCGGGCGGTTGATCAGGCAACCCATCGGCCTGGATCTCGCGCTCCGCCGCCACGATGCCGGCGAGTTCGCGCAAGAACCACGGATCGAACTTGCAGGCGCCGTGCACGTCCTCGACCGACAATCCGGCGCGCAGCGCCTGCGCCGCAACCAGCAGCCGGTCCGGGCGCGGCGCGGACAGGGCGGCGCGAAACGCGTCAGGGGTAGCGTCGCCGGGCGGCTCGATGTCGTCGAGACCGGAAAGCCCGGTTTCCATGCTGCGCAGTCCCTTCTGCAGCGCCTCGGCAAAGCTGCGCCCGATCGCCATCGCCTCGCCGACCGACTTCATGCTGGTGGAGAGCAGCGCCGGCGTGCCGGGAAATTTCTCGAAGGTGAACCGAGGAATTTTCACCACCACGTAGTCGATGGTCGGCTCGAAGCTGGCCGGCGTGGTGCGAGTGATGTCGTTGGCCAGTTCGTCGAGCGTGTAGCCGACCGCGAGCTTCGCCGCGATCTTGGCGATCGGGAATCCGGTCGCTTTCGAGGCGAGCGCGGAAGAACGCGACACGCGCGGGTTCATTTCGATAATGACCATGCGCCCGTCCGCCGGATTGACCGCGAACTGCACGTTGGAGCCGCCGGTATCGACGCCGATCGCCCGCAAGCAGGCGATCGAGTCGTTGCGCATCCGCTGATATTCCTTGTCGGTGAGCGTCAGCGCCGGCGCCACGGTGACGGAATCGCCGGTGTGCACGCCCATCGGATCGACGTTCTCGATGGAGCAGACGATGATGCAGTTGTCCGCGCGGTCGCGGACCACCTCCATCTCGAACTCCTTCCACCCCAGCACGCTTTCCTCGATCAGCACCTCGTCGACCGGCGAGGCGGCAAGGCCGCCCATGACGATCTGGTCGAATTCCTCGCGGTTGTACGCGATGCCGCCGCCGGTACCGCCGAGCGTGAAGCTCGGGCGGATGACGGCGGGCAAGCCGACATCGGCGGCCGCGGCGCGCGCTTCCTCCAATGAATGCGCGATGGCGCTGTTCGGGCTTTCGATGCCGATGGCGGCCATGGCGTCGCGGAATTTCAGCCGGTCCTCGGCACGTTCGATCACTTCGGCGCGGGCGCCGATCAGTTCGACGCCGTATTTCTCCAGCACGCCGGTCCGTGCGAGCTGCATCGCGGTGTTCAGCCCGGTTTGCCCGCCCATGGTCGGCAACAGCGCGTCCGGCTTCTCGCGCGCGATGATGCGTTCGACGAACTCGGGCGTGATCGGCTCGATATAGGTGGCGTCGGCGAGCCCCGGATCGGTCATGATGGTGGCGGGATTCGAGTTCACCAGGATCACCCGGTAGCCTTCGGCCCGCAGCGCCTTGCACGCCTGCGCGCCGGAATAGTCGAACTCGCACGCCTGGCCGATGACGATCGGGCCGGCGCCGATGATGAGTATGGAGGGGATGTCGGTGCGTTTGGGCATTTCGTTCGTTCTTGTTGAAGACCATTTACGACCAGCTAATCAATGCGTCAGCGTCATTTCGACCGCAGCGAAGCAGTCCATCTATTCGCGGGCAAGCTCTGGATTGCTTCGCCTTCGGCTCGCAATGACATGTCGCCTTCATTCATCCGTGCGCAACTGATCAGAAATTGGTCGGCGCTCATCGCGCGCTCGTGGAGCAATGCGCGCACGGCTTCGACGCCTTTGGGCGCGAGTTCGAGGTGCCAGTGGCATTGCAGGCTGCCTTCCGGCAGCCGCACGGGCTCGTGGATCAGACCCTCACGCAGGCAGGACGCAAGCGCATCGTGGAACGCGCTCGTATCGAGCTTTTCGCCGGCTATTTCCTGAATGCGCGCGAAGCCGGCTTCGACGTTTGGTTCGGTAATCGAATGCCGGAACGCGATCAGGAGCAGCGCGTAAATGTCTTTATTCTGGACCACGAGCAAGCTGGGACCACCAGCAATCTGGTCGACTAAAGGACGACGGAGGGGGAAGAGCTGCGACGGTCATGGCCCTCAGGTTTGGCACAAGTTCGCCAGTCCGCGCCGAGGATCGCTTTCTGATCCAATTCCAAGCTCGCTCGGGGAGCCAACCTTCTGAATTCTCCGGATTAACTTCCATCACAACGAACGATGATCCACGAGTATAAGATTTTAGCCTTTCAGCAATTGTGTCCGCACTCATTTCGCTAGTAACCAAAAACACTTATGGAATGTGATTCCACCATTTTTTGAACTCGCGATTGCGGGTTCTTATGGCGCTTTTAACCTGAACGGGATCTACAGCGGGAACCGAGGGGACTCAAGTGCGATTAATATGTAGCACTCAGGCATTTCCGTCCTCGCCTCCGCCTTCTAACCGCTTGCGTTCGCGATCAGCGGCTTGACCTTTGGAAAGGTGCTCCTCGGCCAAAAGCCAATGATGATCTGGCCAACCCTGTCGCGCGTTCCTTCAGTCGTGTCGCTGTCTTCAAGCACATCAAGATACCTATTCAGCAAGCTGTGCCTCTCCGAGCGTAATAGATCGGGTTTGCGCAAAACGGCATACGATACTAAGAACATCCCATTCAGTGCGGCCAAGCCTCCAATACCAGCAAGGAGCCACGCAACCCTGCTAGATGAAAACGCCGCACCCAATAGGCAAGGCAGCGCAAATGCCAGCGAGGCGGCGAATATGAAGGGCACCGGATAGGTATACCGTTACCGTTCGAATTGCTTCCCGAAAGCTTCGAGTACCCGACCGTTCAACTCGGCATCCATCAAAGAGAGGAAGCGCCGGAACAGGTGATGGCTGTCGGCGGGGCCGGGGCTCGCCTCGGGATGGTACTGCACGCTGAATACCGGCCGGTCCTCGCAGGCGAGGCCCTCGTTCGAGCCGTCGAACAGGCTGACATGCGTTACCTTCACGCCGCTCGGGCAGCGTGTCGGGGTCGACGGCAAAACCGTGGTTCTGGCTGGTGATCTCCACGCGGCCGGTCGCCAGATCCTTCACCGGCTGGTTGGCGCCGCGGTGGCCGCGCGCGAGCTTGAAGGTTTTGCCGCCCAAGGCCAGCGCCAGCAGTTGGTGGCCGAGGCAGATGCCGAACAGCGGCACCCCGGATTCCAGCACGCCACGGATCGCCGGCACGGCATAAGCGGCGGTCGCCGCCGGGTCGCCCGGGCCGTTGGACAGAAAGACGCCATCGGGCTTGCGGCGCAGGATGTCCTCGGCGGTCGCGGTCGCCGGAACCACCGTGATACGGCAGCCGGCGGCGGCCAGGCAGCGCAGGATGTTGCGTTTCGCCCCGTAATCGACGGCGACCACATGGTGGCGCGGCGCACTCTGCCGGCCATAGCCGGCGGGCCAGGCCCATTCGGTCTCGTCCCATTCGTAGGACTGCGTGCAAGACACGATTTTCGCGAGATCCATGCCCTCGAGCCCTGGCCAGGTCTCGGCCTGGGCTTGCATGGCGGCCAGGTCGAACCGGCCGTCGCGCGGGAAGGCCAGCACGCCGCTGGGCGCGCCACCGTCGCGGATGCGCACGGTCAGCGCCCGCGTGTCCACGCCGGCGATGCCCGTCACGCCCTGGGCGCGCAGCCAGGCGTCGAGCCGCTGATGCGCACGCCAGTTCGAGGGATCGGTGACGTCCTGCTTCACCACCACGCCGCGCGCCGCGATCGTGGTCGCCTCGACGTCCTCCGCATTGGCGCCCACGTTGCCGATATGCGGAAAGGTGAAGGTGATGATCTGACCGGCGTAGGAGGGATCGGTCAACGTCTCCTGGTAGCCGGTCATCCCGGTGTTGAAGCAGACCTCGCCGACCGGCGCCGGATCGGCGGTGTGCGCGCCAAAACCGCGGCCCCAGAACCGGCTGCCGTCCGCCAGCACCAGCACCGCCGTTGCCCCGGGCGGCGGCGCCGTCTCCGCGGTTTCGCTCGCTCGCATGGCATCGCTCCGAATGGGGGCGCCGGGGAGATCCCCGAAATGGAGCCCGGTCGCGCCGATCAGGGCCGGCCAGTGCCGCGCCGGAATCGCGCGCGCCTGGCGCCATTTGCGCACCGCCTCGGTGCCCACGCCGAGCTTGCGGGCGGCTGGCTCCGCGCCGCCGAGGCGCTCGATGATCTCGTCCACGCTGATCGGCATACCCAGTTATCTATGGGAAGAAATTTCCCAAGGCAAGCTCGACCGCCCAGGATGGGAAGAATTTTCCCACGCGAAAGGCGGCGTCACACTGCTATAGGGTAGGAGGGAATCGCGATGCGCTTGCGCGACACGTTCACCGATCAGCTCAAGGCGTCGATGAAGGCGGGCGACGCCGCGCGCACATCCACGCTGCGCATGATCCTGGCCCGGCTCAAGGACCTGGACATCGCCGCCCGGCCAAAGGGAGCCGATCCGGTCGCGGACGACGAGGTGCTTTCGATGCTGCGCGGCATGGTGAAATCCCGCCGCGAATCGGTGGAGCTTTATCGTCAGGGCAATCGGCCGGAGCTGGCGGCGAGGGAAGAAGCCGAAATCGCCATCATCGAGAGCTTCCTACCGCAGCAGATGGACGAGCCGGCGATGCAGGCGGCGGTGGATACGGCGGTGGCGGAGACCGGCGCGAGCGGCATCAAGGATATGGGCAAGGTGATGGCGCATCTGCGCGCCAAGCACGCCGGTGCGCTCGATTTGGCGCGCGTCGGGCCGCACGTGAAGGACCGGCTCTGCGGCCCGGCGCGGGATTCCAGTTCGGCGGCTCGTTCGGAACCTCGTTGATGGGGCTGCCGGCCGATTTTCTCGACGAACTGCGCGCCCGCACGCCGCTGCCCTCCCTGGTCGGGCGGCGGATGAAGCTGGCGCGCTCGGGACGGCAGTGGAAGGGCTGCTGTCCGTTTCACGGCGAGAAGACGCCCTCCTTCTTCGTGTACGACGACCATTTCCACTGCTTCGGCTGCGGCGCGCATGGCGACGCGATCAGCTTCGTGATGCAAAGCCAGGGTTCGGGCTTCATGGAGGCCGTGGAACAGCTCGCCGCCGAGGCCGGGCTGGACGTGCCGAAGCCCTCGCAAGCGGCGGCGGAAGCGGAGCGGCAGCTGCTGGATTTGGCCGACATCCTGGCCCGCGCCGCGGCCGCGTTTCAGCGCCGGCTGTTTCTGCCCGAGGGCGCGCGCGCGCTTGCCTATCTGCGCGGGCGCGGCCTGGCCGACGACACGATCCGCCGCTTCGGCCTCGGCTTCTCGCCCGGGCGTGGCGCGCTGCTCGCCGAGCTGGCCCGCGAGGGCATCGGCCCCGATCGCTTGGCCGAAGCGGGATTGCTGCAAGCGGCGAGTGCCGAGGGCGGCCCGGCGCGGGAATTGTTTTTCGACCGCGTGATGTTTCCGATCCGCGACCGGCGCGGCCGGACCATCAGCTTCGGCGGGCGCGTGCTCGGCGATGGGCAGCCCAAGTATCTGAACGGGCCGGAGACCGCGCTGTTTTCCAAGCGGCGGAGCCTGTACGCGCTCGATCTGACGCGGGACGCGGTGCGCGACGGGCTGCCGCTGGTGCTCGTCGAGGGCTATCTCGACGTGATCGCGGTTTGCGCGAGCGGTTGTGCCGCGGCTGTCGCGCCGCTCGGTACCGCGCTCGCCGCCGAGCAGCTCGAGCTGCTCTGGCAGTTCTCGCCGGAGCCGGTGCTGTGCTTCGACGGCGATGCCGCCGGTGCCCGCGCCGCCGCGCGGGCGGCCGAACTCGCCCTGCCGCTGCTCACGCCGGACCGCAGCCTGTCCTTGGTCGCGCTGCCGGACGGCGAGGACCCGGACACGCTGATCCGCCGGCGCGGCGCGGCGGCGTTCGGCTCCGCACTGGCGAGCCGACGCCCGCTGTCCCACGCGCTGTTCGATCTGCTGCGCGAGGGCCGCGGCCAAGCCACCCCCGAGGAACGCGCCGCGTTCCGCCACCGGCTGGAAGCCGCGGCCGAGCGCATCGCGGACCGCGCGCTGGCTCGCGAATACCGGCGCAGTCTGCTCGACCGCTTCTTCGCGGAATCGGCGCCGCCCCGATCCGCTTGGAAGGCGGGCGCGTGGAAGCCGGGCGCTTGGAAGCCGGACGCGGCGCGCTTCGCCCCCGGCTCGCCGCAGCGGCGCCCCGCCAGCCCGCCGCCTCGCCCGGCGCCGGACGCCGGCTCCGCCGAGCGGCAGCGCATCCTGAGCGCCATTCTGCTGCATCACCCGGGGCTTCTCCCCGACCTCGGCGAACCGTACGAATCACTCGACCTGCCGTCCTGGCTCGCGCGCTTGCGGAGCGAGTTCCTATGCTGGGCGGAGTCGGCCCAAGTGCTTGACGCCGATCAATTGATGAACCACCTGAGCCGGGTTGGGCTGGAAGCGGAGGCTCGGCGTGCCGCGGCGGCAACGCCGTATCCGCTGCCCGCCTGCGCGTTGCGTGACGCGATGCCGGCCGAGGCGGCGGCGGGGTGGTGGCATATTTTTGGTCTGTTGCATCGCGACCGGCTCGACCAGGAAGTCGCGGCCGCGGAGCGCCAGTTCGCCGAACAGCCAGACGAGCGCGCCGAGCGCCGGCTGGTGGCGCTCTCGGAAGCCCGCAACAAACTGCGCCAGGGTGAGCCGGACGGGTTCGGTCTCCCGGCATGAACGCGCCCGCAGGCAAGCGGTTGGCTGATCCAAACCCGCGCCCAATGATTGTCCAGGGGAGTGAATCTGACGCGATGGCAACCAAGCAAGTCGCTTCCGCCGAAACCACGACGGCCGACCAGGATGCGGACACCACACTGCTGGATACGCAGTCCGCCGCGGTCAAGCGGCTGCTCGCCCGCGGCAAGGAGCGCGGCTACATCACCTTCGACGAGCTGAACGCCGTCCTGCCGTCCGACCAGAACAGCTCCGAGCAGATCGAGGACGTGATGGCGATCCTCAGCGAAATGGGCATTCAGGTCGTCGAGGGCGAAGACACCGAGGAGCCGGAGCCCGCGGCCAAGACCGAGAAGGCGGAGGAGCCCGAGGCCGAGGGGGAGCAGGGCGGCAATATCGACGAGGAATCGCTCAGCCGCACCGATGACCCGGTACGTATGTACTTGCGCGAAATGGGCACGGTGGAGCTGCTCTCGCGCGAGGGCGAAATCGCCATCGCCAAGCGCATCGAGGCCGGCCGCGACATGATGATCGGCGGGCTGTGCGAAAGCCCGCTGACGTTCCGCGCCATCATCGCCTGGCACGAGGCGCTGAAGGCTGGCCGCATGCTGCTGCGCGACATCGTGGACCTGGAGGCGACCCAGGGCGGCCCCGGCCCCGGCCCCGGCCCCGGCCACGCCAATGGACCCGAGCCAGGACCGGAGCCCGACGCGGGTGGTGCCGCCTTCGAGGCCCCGGAGGAGATCGAGGACGAGGAAGGCGAGGGCGCGGGGCTGTCGCTCTCGGCGCTCGAGGAGAAGCTGAAGCCCGAGGTGCTCGCCAATTTCGAGGCGATCGAGGGCCTCTACAAGAAGCTGCACAAGATGCAGTCGCGCCGGCTGGAGACCATCACCGCCGGCGAGGAAATGGGCGCGCGCTCGGAGAAGAGCTACGAGAAGCTGCGCCAGGAACTGGTCGGCAAGGTCGAGCAGGTGCGGCTGCATAACAACCGTATCGAGGAGCTGGTGCAGCAGCTCAAGCAGCTAAACCACCGGCTGACCGGGCTGGAGGGCCAGCTTCTGCGGCTCGCGGAGTCGTGCAAGATCGACCGCGACGACTTCCTCGGCAATTATCGCGGTGCGGAACTCGATCCGAACTGGCTGGAGCGGGTTGGCAATCTGCCGGGCAAGGGCTGGAAACAGTTCCCGACCAGGTATGCCGAACAGATCGCCGGGTTGCGTGCGCAGATCGCGCGCGTTGCCAACGACGCCGGCCTGCCGATTTCCGAATTCCGCCGCGTCTACGCGACAGTGAGCCGCGGCGAGCGGGATTCGGCGCGCGCCAAGAAGGAGATGATCGAGGCCAATTTGCGCCTCGTGATCTCGATCGCCAAGAAATACACCAATCGGGGCCTGCAATTCCTGGATTTGATTCAGGAAGGCAATATCGGCCTGATGAAGGCGGTCGACAAATTCGAGTACCGCCGCGGCTACAAGTTCAGCACTTATGCGACGTGGTGGATTCGCCAGGCGATCACCCGCTCGATCGCCGATCAGGCGCGCACCATCCGCATTCCGGTGCACATGATCGAGACGATCAACAAGCTGGTGCGTACCTCGCGCCAGATGCTGCACGAGATCGGCCGCGAGCCGCAGCCCGAGGAGCTGGCGGAAAAGCTCGGCATGCCGCTCGAAAAGGTGCGCAAGGTGCTGAAGATCGCCAAGGAGCCGATCAGCCTGGAGACGCCGATCGGCGACGAGGAAGATAGCCATCTCGGCGACTTCATCGAGGACAAGACCGCGATCATTCCGCTGGACGCCGCCGTGCAGGCCAATCTGCGCGAGGCCACCACGCGGGTGCTGTCCAGCCTGACGCCGCGCGAGGAACGGGTGCTGCGGATGCGTTTCGGGATCGGCATGAACACCGATCACACGCTGGAGGAAGTCGGCCAGCAGTTCAACGTGACGCGCGAGCGCATCCGCCAGATCGAGGCGAAGGCGCTGCGCAAGCTGAAGCACCCGAGCCGCAGCCGCAAGCTGCGCAGCTTCCTGGACGACTGACGGAGCCGAGCGGGACGGCGGCGGGGAGGCGGGCATGGAGCCGGTCGCGCGGGTCGCCGTGACCGTGACGTTCCTGCGCATGGACGCGCCGCCCTCGGAGCCGGCGCCGCCGCTGCCGAACGGCGCGCAGGTGCTCCGGGCCGCGGCGCCGTCGGTGCCGTTTTACCGTTATCTTTACGATACCGTCGGCGCCCCGCATTGCTGGTGGATGCGCCGCGCCATGCCGGACGCCGAGTTGGACGCGCTGCTGCGCGCGCCGGGCATCACGTTGCACGTGCTGTATGCCGGCGGCGAACCGATCGGCTTCGCCGAGTTGGACGCGCGCCCCTGGCCTTCGGCAAATCTCAGTTATTTCGGCCTTCTGCCGCACATGGTCGGCAAGGGCTACGGCTATCCGTTCCTGCGCCATGCCGTCGATCTGGTGTGGCGGCACGGCGCGCGGGCGATGACGGTGAACACCTGCACCGCCGACCATCCGAACGCCCTGCCCGCCTATCGCCGCGCCGGCTTTCGTCCGGTGCGTCAGGTGCGCGAATTGTGGGACGTGCCGCTGCGTCTCGGCATGACCATTCCCGAAGCGCTCAGGGCGGATCGGCGATAGACCGGAGCATCCGCCGAGCGACGGCGAAATCCATCCCGGCGATCGACCTTCCGCAGGGTGGCCCGAAGCATGTCCGAATTGTCATTCATTGCCGGATTTCGCGCCGGCCGGATCGGCGATACATCTTTCTTGGTAAGAAAAGGGAGCATTCGTCGATCATGAAGTCGCTCTTTTTCAGCCTGCTCATGCTCGCGATCGGAGCGCCGCTCGCGCATGCCGGCGTCGGCGCACAGTACGGCACGCGCAAGCCGCAGACCTGTCCATCTACCGCGGCCCCGCAAACCGGACCGATTTCCGCCACCACGGCGGCGCGCTACGTCAGTTGCCGCATCGAAGGGGTGGACCACGACGGCGTGCTGATGCTGACCGAAAACATGAAGGTGCAGGTCGGGAGCGCGGTGCCGCTCGCCGATATCGCGCCCCAGGACCGGCCGGATGACGCGAAAGTGGGCGGCTCCCTATATCCGATCCGCGGCAGCTACGAACTGTATATCTGCGAGAAGGCGAGCAAACTGCTCGGAAACTTGGGCAAGAACTGTTCCACCTTCGATAACGCGCGCGCCACCGGTTCATGCTATCGGACGGCGTTTGGCGACTGGAAGTGTTACATGACCGACCTCAACGCCAAGCAGCACGATCAGCAGCCGCCGCCGGCCGCGTAATCCGCCAGCCGTGTCAAGCCGCGATCGAATCGTGCCGATCCAGTTCGATGTTGAAATAATATACCCGCTCGACCCGTTCTTGCACGGTCAGCCCATGGCAAAGATAGCCGACCGGGATCAGCACGCCATCGGAAGGCTGCGTCGGTCGGGGGTGAGCAGCAGGTCGCGCGTAGGAACGCCGTCCGCGGACACGTCCTTGGGTTCGCGACCTTGCCGCCGCCGGACGGCACGCGGTCGTGCGGATCGGCGGATCGTGCGGTAAACCGGTCCGCTCGTGGGCGCCGGGCTCTCCGCCATCGCGAATCCGATTGCGTTCGTCGCCCGGATCTGGAAGATCACGGCCTCACCGTGTCTGGTAAATGGCCGTGCGGAAATTGGCGGGACGTTTGACTTGGCTCGTGTTGTTTTGCCTCGTGTCCGCCTGCCCGCCGCCAGCGCACGCCCAGCCACCCGATACCGTTCTGCTCGGACGCTTGACCTGGACGGAAATCCGCGACGCGGTTCGCGCGGGCAAAACCACGATCATCATCCCCGTCGGCGGCACGGAGCAGAGCGGGCCGTATGTCGCGGTCGGCAAGCACAACGTGCGGGTGGCCGCGCTGTCCGAGCGCATCGCGCGCGCGCTCGGCAACACGCTGGTCGCGCCGGTGATCGCGTACGTGCCGGAAGGCGACACCGATCCGCCCACCTCGCACATGCGCTTTCCCGGCACCATCACCATCCCGACCAGCGCGTTCGAGCAGGTGGTCGAATCGGCAGCCGAGAGCTTTCGCGTTCACGGATTCCGCGACATCGTGCTGCTCGGCGATCACGGCGGCTATCAATCGACGCTGGAACGCGTAGCGGCGCAGTTGAACCGGCGATGGGCCGGGACAGCGGCGCGCGCGCATTACATTCCGGAATACTATTCTGCAATCAAGACGACATTCCTGCCGGAGTTGCGCGCGCGCGGCCTCGGCGCCGATATCGGCACGCATGCCGATCTCGTGGACACGTCGCTGATGCTCGCCGTCGATCCCGCGATGGTGCGGCTGCGGCAGCTTCGCGCGGCGCCCAAGCCCGGCGCCGCGCTCGGCGTCTACGGCGGCGATCCGAGGAAGGCCAGCGCCGAACTCGGGCGCCTGGGAACCGACGCGCAGGTTTCCGCGGCGGTGCGCGCGATCCGGCGCGCGACGGCGCGACGCTAGGACGCAGCGCAGACTCGAAAAGGAGATCGAACTGGTGACCACTCCGGCACGCCGCGGCAGAGCGGCTCTCGTAGGTCTCGCGTGCGCGCTGGGCCTGTTCGGCGGCGTTGCGCGGGCCGCCGACGCGCGGATCGACACGATCCCCGGCATGCCGCCGGTGATCGACCCGCACAACATCTACAGCGAAACCACCAGCGGCCACGTCAGGCCCGACGTGGCCAAGGATCTGCCGCGCGTCTACGTGCCCAACCTGCGCTCCGACGACGTGTACGTGATCGATCCCGCGACGTTCAAGGTGGTCGATCGCTTCCCGGTCGGGCGCAGCCCGCAGCATGTCGTGCCGTCCTGGGATCTGCGCACGCTTTGGGTGACCAATAACGCCGAGGGCCGCACCGACGGCAGCCTGACGCCGATCGATCCGCGCACCGGCAAGCCCGGCAAGGCCATTCCGGTGGACGATCCGTACAACATGTACTTCACGCCCGACGGCAAATCCGCGATCGTCGTGGCCGAAGCCCGCAAGCGGCTGGATTTCCGCGATCCGCACACGATGGCTTTGCAATACTCGCTGGACACGCCGGGATGCCCCGGCATCAACCACGCGGATTTCTCCATCGACGGGCGCTATGCGCTGTTCACCTGCGAGTTCGGGGGCCACATCGCGAAGATCGACACGGTGAACCGCAAGGTGCTCGGGTATCTGAAGCTCTCGCGCGGCGGCATGCCGCAGGACGTGCGCGCCGCGCCGGACGGCAGGACCTTCTTCGTCGCCGACATGCACGCGGACGGTGTATTCGTCATCGACGGCGATGCGTTCAAGGAGATCGGGTTCATTCACACCGGGCGCGGGACGCACGGGCTGTATCCCAGCCGCGACGGCACCAAGCTCTATATCGCCAATCGCGGATCGCACCGCGTGCACGGGCCGCGTCACAGCAGATATGGCAGCGTCTCGGTGCTCGACTTCGCCACCCGCAAGGTGATCGCCAACTGGCCGATCCCGGGCGGCGGCAGCCCGGATATGGGCAATGTCAGCGCGGACGGGCGCTATCTCTGGCTGTCCGGCCGTTTCGACGACGTGGTCTACGCCATCGACACGACAAACGGCCACGTGCGCAAGATCCCGGTCGGCGCCGAGCCGCACGGCCTGACCGTCTGGCCGCAGCCGGGCCGGTATTCGGTCGGGCACACGGGGGATATGCGCTGAACCGCAACGGTCCCCCTCCGCCGGGGGCGGATAGGGAAAAGAATCCGACCGAGGATCGCGCTACAGCCGCAAGCGGCGCAGTCGCAGAGCGTTCGTGACCACCGACACGGAACTCAGCGACATCGCCGCCGCGGCGATCATCGGGCTCAGCAGGATGCCGAACACGGGGAAAAGCACGCCGGCCGCGATGGGCACGCCCGCGGCGTTGTAGACGAAGGCGAACAGCAGATTTTGCCGGATATTGCGCATCGTCGCCTGGCTGAGGCGGCGGGCGCGCGCGATGGCGGCGAGATCGCCTTTCACCAGGGTCACGCCGGCGCTCTGGATCGCCACCTCGGTGCCCGTGCC
Organism: uncultured Alphaproteobacteria bacterium; assembly: GCA_963761015.1. GTDB lineage: Bacteria > Pseudomonadota > Alphaproteobacteria > Acetobacterales > Acetobacteraceae > CAVXFL01. The sequence goes on along the minus strand of CAVXFL010000009.1, from coordinate 323,480 downwards.
CATGGCGATGCCGACATCCGCCTCGGCCAGCGCCGGGGCGTCGTTCACGCCGTCCCCGGCCATCGCGACGATCCGGCCCTGCTCGCGCAGCCGGCGCACCACGGCGTGCTTGTCCTCGGGCAGGATATCCGCCTCGACCTCGGCGATGCCGAGTTGCGCCGCCACGGCTTCCGCCGTGCGCCGGTTGTCGCCCGTCAGCATGACGATCTGGATGCCGTCGGCGCGCAGCGCGTCGAGCGCCGCCCGGGTCGTCGGCTTGATCGGATCGGCAACGGCGATCGCGCCGCCGAGCCGGCCGTCGACGGCAACGAACAGCGCGGTTGCGCCGCTAGCGCGCAGCCGGTCCGCCTCGCCGGTCAGCGCGGCGATGTCCGCATCCTCCGCCTGCATCAGCTTGGCGTTCCCGAGCACGACCCGGTGTTCGCCGATCTTCCCGCGAACGCCCTGACCGGTAATGGATTCGAAATCCACGGCCGGCACCAGCGCAACGCCGCGCTCGCGGCGCCGAGGCGACGATGGCGGCGGCGAGCGGATGCTCGCTCGACTGCTCCAGCGAGGCCGCCAAGCGAAGCAGGTCGGCTTCGGAAAGCCCCCGGGCCGCCACGATCCGCGTCACGCGCGGCTTGCCCATGGTGAGCGTGCCGGTCTTGTCGACCACCAGCGTGTCCACGCGCTCCATCCGCTCCAGCGCCTCGGCGGAGCGGATCAGCACCCCGGCGCTGGCGCCCTTGCCGACGCCGACCTGGATCGACATCGGCGTCGCCAGGCCGAGCGCGCAGGGACAGGCGACGATCAGGACCGACACCGCGGCGAGCAGGCCGTAGGCGAGCGCCGGCGCCGGGCCCCACAACGCCCAGCCGATGAAGGCCATCACGGCAACCCCGACGACAATCGGCACGAAATAGCCGGATACGGTGTCGGCCAGGCGCTGGATCGGCGCGCGCGACCGCTGCGCCTCCGCCACCATGGCGACGATGCGGGCGAGCATGGTCTCGGCGCCCACCTTCTCGGCGCGCATGACCAGCGCGCCGGTGCCGTTGATCGTGCCGCCGATCAGCCTCGATCCAGGCTCCTTGGTCACCGGCATCGATTCGCCGGTCACCATGGACTCGTCCACGTTGCCGCGGCCCTCCAGTACCGTGCCGTCGACCGGGATGGCGTCGCCGGGACGCACGCGCAGCCGGTCGCCGACCTGCACCCGATCCAGCGTGATTTGCTCGTCGGTGCCGTCGGCACGCAGCCGCCAAGCGGTTTTCGGCGCCAGGTTGAGCAGCGCGCGGATGGCGCCGCCGGTCTGTTCGCGCGCGCGCAGCTCCAGCACCTGGCCGAACAGCACCAGCACGACGATCACCGCGGCGGCCTCGAAATAGGTGGCCACGGTGCCGGCGCGGCTGACGAAGCCGGCCGGGAAGATGCCGGGCGCGAAGGCGGCGACGAGGCTATAGACGTAGGCGGTGCCGACGCCGACCGAGATCAGGCTGAACATGTTGAGCCGGCGCCGCAGCAGCGACTGCCAGCCGCGCACGAAGAACGGCGCGCCGGCCCACAGCACGACCGGCGTCGCCAGCGCGAACTGCACCCAGATCGACCAGCGCGGCGGGATGATCCGCTCCAGGCACATCCCGGGGACCAGATCGGCCATCGTGAGGAAGAACACCGGCACGGCGAGCGCCAGCCCGATCCAAAACCGGCGGGTCATGTCGGCCAGCTCGGGATTCGGCGCGGCTTCGGCCGAGGCCGCCTCCGGCTCGAGCGCCATGCCGCAGATCGGGCATGTCCCCGGCCGATCCTGCCGGATTTCGGGGTGCATCGGGCAGGTATAAATGGCGCCCGTCGGGGCCGGCTTCGCCGGAGCGGCCGGCTTCAAGTAAGCGACGGGGTCGGCCGCGAATTTCTCGCGGCATCGCGCCGAGCAGAAATGGAAGGCGCGCCCGTCGTAGGTCAATCGGTGCGGCGATGTCGCCGGATCGACCGTCATGCCGCAGACCGGGTCGGTGACGCGCGACGCAGCGGCGGATGGCGCAGCCTCGTTATGACCGTGCCCGCTGTGCGAATGTGGGTGACGCTCCACTCCCGGCGCGGCGCGAATCTCCGCTGGGCTCATGGCTTACCTCCGCGGAACAGCGTCCGCCGGCTCGAATATGATGTTGCCATGTAACCCCATAGGGGTATGGTATCAACCATGTGCCATGTAACGAGAAAGCAGGTTTCGGTCGCGTTGAAGCGCTCGCGGATGCAGATGACGGACCGCCCCGTCGGCTGGACCACGACAGCGGCAAGGGGGTGGGCCGTGGCAGTTGCCAGCGTCACCTCCGGCCCGGCCAGGGCGCAGATGTCGTCCGACGGGGACGGTTACGGCCACCACATGATGTGGGATTTGGGGTACGGCATGGTTTTCGGATCGCTGTTCATGATCCTCGTGCTGGCCGCCGTGATCGCCGTCGTTGTGCTGATGGTTCGCTGGTTCGGCGGACCCGGCGGTGGTTACACCACGCCGTCCCATCCGCCACCAGCTCGGACGCCCCTGGACCTTCTCAAGGAGCGCTACGCTCGCGGCGAGATCGATCAGAAGGAATTCGAGGAGCGTCGGCGGGTGCTCGGGGACTAAGCACTCAGAAGTCTAATGTCGCGCGGACCCCTTGATCCATGTCAATGCCGCGCGGGCCGTCCCGGCTAGGCTCGCAGACTTAGTGGCGATCGTTTGGTGAAATGACACGTAGCCACTTAGCCAAGAACTGGGCGAGCGCCGTGGGACGGCTTTCTGTGGGGCTGCTATTGCTGACCGTGCTGCTCGTTTCGGTGAGCAATATCGCTGCCGGGCACGGATCGGTTTCGACCTCGCCGATAACCGTCCAGCACCACCGTGGCGAGGCTCGATTGTATTCAGCCCCGCACACCCGGTCCGACGACGCGTCGCCTTGCGACGAGAACGGGCCTGACTGGGCATGGTGCTGTTGGTACCGCTCACACCCGAGCGGTTCGGGATCGGTTCTGACTTCGGCGGCAACCGTCCTCGTAGCGTGCAAGGCTGGCGCATCGCGGTACTGGCTTCGGGCGGCGGCGCAGCCTGACGGGCTCGGAAGTGCCCCAGCCATTCCCCCACCAAAACCTGGCATCTGAGTGACGAAGCGAGCGGCGACCGCTCAGGCTTGCGTGAGAGCCGCAGCGAGATAGCGCGTGGTCGGTGTCAACCGCCACGCCGGAAGAACCCCACCCAATCACCGAGGATGCGATGACCTATTTCCCCCATTCCGTGCTTGCCGCCTGCGCTCTGGCCGCCAGCATTTCCGTAGCCAGCGCCCAATCGTCGCAGCACCAAACCGCTCAGCCTGAACGCCAGGTCCCGACCCAGGGCATGCCCATGATGCAGGGCAGTCCGCAGGGAATGCCGATGATGCAAGGCAACCCTCAAGGCATGCCCATGCGGCGGGGCAATGCCCAGGGCATGCCCATGATGCAGGGCAGTCCGCAGGGAATGCCGATGATGCAGGGCAACCCTCAAGGTATGCCCACGGGGCGCGGCAATGCCCAGGGCAGGCCCATGATGGGCGGCGACCGAGGCGGCATGATGCGGATGAATCGCATGATGCAAATGATGCCGATGATGCATCGGATGATGGCCAACTGCGGCATGCGCGGCATGGGCGGTCCCGCCGGCATGTTCGGCCTGCACCACCTCGAAGGTCAGCTCGCCTTCTACAAGGCCGAGCTCCACATCACGCCCGCGCAAATGCCGCAATGGCACGCCTTCGCCGACGCCGTCCGCGCGTCAGTCAAACTGTTACGGCAAGCGCACATGCACCAGATGCAGCAGATGCATGCCGGCGCCCCGCTGACCGCACCCGAGCAGGTGGAACACCGAACGGCGATGCTGTCGTCGCTGGTCGATTCCCAGAAAATGCTAGCAGCGCCCTTCACGGCTCTCTACGCCGCGCTGGCGCCCGAGCAGCAGAAAAAGGCCGACGAGCTGACCGCTGAACTACTCATGCACGGCCTGCGCGGTATAGGCTGAGCCGGACGATGCGGCCGGTGCCGGCCGACCGTTTCGGCAGGTGCCGGCCGGTATCATCGTCCTGAGCGGTTTGGCTATCGTCGCCGGGCGCCGCCGTCATGCGCCAACCAGGCCGGCGGTTGCACCTGGGCCGAGCGTGGTAATGTAGCCCTCCCCGTTTGGCCCTGCCATTCCCATTTCAGGTTGCATGGACCTGCTGACATTTCCTTCCTCGCGCATTGTCGAAATCGCGCGGCTTGCCGCCACCCGCGACGATGTCGAGCTTCTGTGTTTCGGCGAGAGCGATCAGCCGAGCCCGGTCGGCGCGCACGACGCGCTGCTGGCCGCGCTGGATTCCGGCGCCACGACATATGCGGACGTGCGCGGCATCCCGCCGCTCCGCGACGACCTCGCGGACTACCTCTCCGGACTGCACGCCAAGCCGGTTGCCGAATCGCGCATCCAGGTGACCGGCTCGGGCATGACGGCGCTGAACGTGGCGCTCGCCGCCACCGTACGCGCCGGCGAGCGGGTCGTGGTGCATGCGCCGGTCTGGCCCAACATGCCGAACGTGATCCGGTTGCGCGGCGCGGAGGTGGATACGATCGCGCTGGACCCGGTTGCCGGCGGCGGCTTTCGCCTCGATCTCGACCGGCTGGCGGCGCGGCTGCCGGGGGCACGCGCGTTCATTCTCAATTCGCCGAACAATCCGACCGGCTGGACGGCGACGCGCGCCGAACTCGAAGCCGTGCGCGATCTGTGCCGCCGTCATGGTGTCTGGCTGATCTCCGACGAGGTCTATTCGCGGCTCGTCTACGACGGCTCGGCGGCCGCGCCCTCGCTGCTCGATATCGCCGAACCGACCGATCGGGTGATGGTGGTCAACAGCTTCAGCAAGACCTGGGCGATGACCGGCTGGCGGCTCGGCTGGCTGGTGGTGCCGGAGGGCGCGCGCGACGGCGTGACCGAAGCGGTCGAGGTGACGCATTCCTGCGTCGCCCCGTTCATCCAGTACGGCGGGATGGCAGCGCTCGCTGACCATGATTTCCTCGAACTCGTTCCGCGCGTTTTGCGCCGACGCGCGCGCCGCTGTGGGCGAGACGCTGAGTGACGTCGATGGCGTCCACTACACGCCGCCCGACGGCGCCTTCTACGCCTTCATCCGGGTCGACGGCCTGCGCGACAGCCTGGCCCTGGCGCGCCGGCTGGTGCTGGAGCACGACATAGCGGTCGCGCCGGGCAGCGCGTTCGGGCCCGCCGGCGAAGGCCATCTGCGGCTGTGCTTCGCGCGGCGGCCGGAGCGGCTGGCGCGGGCGATGCGGCGCCTGCGCGAGGGACTCGCCGCCGAGTACGCGACGGCATGAGCAACCGTCGCGGACTTGGCTCGGCCGGTTTTCCGGCGTAGCGCGCCTTGCGCGTGCTCGCCCTCGACGCCGCGCTCGGCCGCTGCTCGGTGGCGATGGTGAGCGAGGGCGTGGTCCTCGCCGCCCGGCAAGCCGAGGGCGAGCGCGGCCACGCCGCGATTCTCCCCGTCATGGCGGACGAGGTGCTGAAAGCCGCCGGCCTCGGGATGGATCTGATTGCCGTGGTTATCGGTCCGGGCGGCTTCACCGGATTGCGGGCCGCGCTCTCCGTCGCGCACGGGATTGCGCTGGGCTCCGGGCGGCCGATCGTCGGCGTCACGGTCGGCGAGGCTCTGGCGGATTCGCTGCCGCACCTGGCCGGCAGGGCGTTGTGGGTCGCCATTGATTCGCGGCGCGGCCACGTGGTTTTGGAGCGGGGCGGCAACGTCCAATCCGTTGCTTTGCCGTCCCTGCCGCCGGCTTCCGGCCCGATCGCGGTGGCGGGCGACGCCGCGATCGCCGTGGCGGCGCGGCTGGCCGCGCGCGGCGAGGACGTGATGCTGACCGATGTGCGGCGGCCGTTGCCGCGCCACATCGCCGTGGTCGGGGAGCGCCGGTTCCACGGCGAGTTGCCGCCGCGCGCCGTTCAGCCGCTCTATGGCGATCCGCCGGCGACGCACCTGCCCGCCTTGCCGCCCCGCCCGCCGCCGGCGCCGTGATCCGGCCGGCCGAGGTCGCGCATGCCGCCGCCATGGCGCAAATCCATGCGGCGGCATTTCCGCGCAGCCAGGCCTGGGGGGCGGACGCGATCGCGATTCAGCTCGCCCTTCCCGGATATTTCGGGCTGATCGCGGATGCGGGCGGCATCGTCTTGGCGCGGACAGCCGCCGGGGAAGCGGAGATCCTGACCTTCGCGGTCGCGCCCGCCGCGCGCCGGCAGGGACTCGGCCGCGCGCTGCTCGACGCGGCCAGGGCGGAGGCGGCCCGCCGCGGCGCGACCGCGATGTTCCTGGAAGTCTCCCGCGATAATCGCGCGGGACGCGCGCTGTATTCGGCCGCCGGGTTCAGCGAAGTCGGCTGGCGGCCGCGCTATTACGCCGACGGTACCGATGCGCTGATTCTGCGCGCGCCGCTCAGCCCGAAGCCGCCTTGCGAATCAGCACCCGGGTGATTCCGTCGCTGTCGGTGGACTGCTCCAGAACATCGTGTCCCTGCTCGCGCGCGGCGCGCGGCACGTTGCGCACCGGCTCCTCGCCGCGCAGCAACACCAGAAGGCATTCGCCGGGCGCCATGCGGTCGAGCGCAAGGCGGGTCCGCACGAACGTCATCGGACAGACCTCGCCCGTGATATTCAGGACACGATCCGGGTCTTTCGACTTGGACATCTCCTGACTGTTGTTTAACCTGGAAATATCCATTGCTAGAGTTCCCCTTGTTCCCGTATATGAAACACAAATTTTCGCCCAGAGGGAAATCAATGGTCGAACATGCGTCGAACGCGGACGTCCTGGGATTGACCGCGCAAATCGTCTCAGCCCATGTATCCAACAACTCCGTCACGACGGATGCGCTGCCTTCTCTCATTCAGGAGGTTTACAAGACACTGTCCGGCGTCGGGAAGGAACCGGCGCAGCCCGACCGGCCGCAGCCGGCGGTTCCCGTCAAGAAGTCCGTGTTCCCCGACCATATCGTCTGTCTGGAGGACGGCAAGAAACTGAAAATGCTGAAGCGGCATCTTAAGACGGCCTACAACATGACTCCGGAGCAATATCGGGAGCGTTGGGGGCTGGGGTCCGATTATCCGATGGTTGCGCCCAATTACGCGCGGCACCGCTCCTCGCTCGCGAAGAAGATCGGCCTCGGCACCAAGCCGCGCGGACGGAAATAGGCCGGCCGCGATTCGCGGTCCGGCGACCCGGACCGGCGCGAAAATTCCGGCGATGTGCGACGGTGCCAATTCGCTCACGCGCCCGCGTCGGGGCTCGCCTGCCGCAATGTGGTCGACATCGGATACCGTGATCGGCTACGTCCCCCAACTGCTGGCGGGCGCGCCATCGTGTCCGTGGGGGCATGACTGGGACGAAAACCGGCTCACGTGAGTTCCCGCCCCGCTGAGCAGCCGCTCCGGCCGGCCGGTCCGGGATCGGCGATTGGGGATCGGATGGAATCACGCATCGAACGCCTGTGCGTCGAACGGGGGCTGAAAATGACGGGCCAGCGCCGGGTGATCGCCCGCGTGCTGTCCGATGCGGCGGATCATCCCGATGTCGAGGAACTGTACCGCCGGGCTTCCGTGCTGGACGAACGGATCTCGATCGCAACCGTCTATCGCACCGTGCGGCTGCTCGAGGAGAAGGGCATCCTGGAGCGGCGCGATTTCGGCGGCGGCCGCGCCCGCTACGAGCCGACCGAGCACGGCCACCACTATCACCTGATCGACGTCGACACCGGCAAGGTGGTCGAGTTCGCCGACACGGAGCACGAGCGACTGATGCAAGCGATCGCGGGCCGATTGGGCTTCGACCTGGTCTCGGTGCGCCTGGAGCTGTTCGGCCGCCGCGTCGAGGCCGCGGTCGCGGAGGACAAGCCGAGCAAGCCCGCCAAGCCGCCGGCCTCCGGCGAGAGGCCGCTTCGTCCCGCCGCGGTGAACAAGCGCGCGGACACCCGTTCCGAATCGCATGCCGCCCCTGCCAGGATGACGCGATGACGGCGGAACAGCCGCTCGGAGCGACACCGCGCGAGGAACCCGGCTTCGGTGAGTTGCGCGCCGGCAATCTCGGCGTGCGCATCGCCGCCACGCGCGCGGAACTCGACGCCGTGCAGGCGCTGCGCTTTCGCGTCTTTTACGGCGAGATGGGCGCCACCCCGGAACCGTCCGTGGCCGCCACCGGCCGCGACCGCGACAAGTTCGACCCGGTCGCCGACCATCTGGTGGTGATCGATCACGCGATCGGGCCGGGGCCGGAAGGCATCGTGGGCACCTACCGGCTGATCCAGCGGCAGGCCGCGCAGCGGGTCGGCACGTTCTACTCCGCCGGCGAATACGACATCGCGCCGCTGGAGCGGTTCCCAGGCCGGGTGCTGGAACTCGGACGCTCCTGCGTCGATGCCTCGCACCGCAGCCGCGCCGCCATGCAACTGCTCTGGCGCGGCATCGCCGCCTATGTGTTCCTGCACCAGATCGATCTGATGTTCGGCTGCGCGAGCCTGCCTGGGACCGACCCCGACGTGCTGGCCCCGGAGCTGACCTATCTCTACCACAACCACCTCGCCCCGCCGGCGCTGCGGCCCCGGGCGCTGGGCGGGCGTTACGTCGAGATGCGCCGGCTGGACCCGGCTGGCCTCGACCACCGGCGCATCCAGGCGCAGCTGCCGCCGCTCATCAAGGGCTATCTCCGCCTCGGCGGGTTCGTGGGCGACGGCGCGGTCATCGACCACGCGTTCAACACCACCGATGTCGCCGTGGTGGTGAAGACCGATCTGGTCACCGACAAATACTACCGCCACTACGAGCGCCGGCTGCGCGACGCGCTGGATTGACGCGTCCGACCACGCCACTGACGACGCCGCCAACCGGGCAATACTGGGCTTCATGCAGAACCGCTTTCATGTCGTGATGACCTCGCCGTCGCTGGCCGCGCCGGCCGTGGACCTGCTCGAACGGGCCGGTTGCGCGATCCACTACATGCCCCCCTACCCCGCCGCCGAAGCGGTCGCCGCGTTGACACGCGAGGTGCAGGCCGATGCCATTCTCTGCCGGCAGGGGCGGGTTACGGGCGCGGTGATGGACGCCTCGCCGCGGCTCTGCATCGTCGCGCGGCACGGCGTCGGGGTGGACGAGGTGGACGTGGCGGAAGCAGCGCGGCGCGGACTGTTGGTGACGCGCGCGCCCGGTTCGAACACGCGCGCGGTGGCCGAGCACACGCTGGCGCTGATCCTGGCGCTCGCCAAGCGGTTCAAGCCGCTCGCCGCCGCGATCGCCGCGGGCGCCTGGCGGGGCGGGGATTCCCGGCTCCGCGACATCGGCGGGCTCCGCCTTGGTCTCGTGGGCTTGGGCGCGATCGGGCAGGCGGTCGCGCGGCTCGCGCTGGCCTTCGACATGCGCGTGGCCGCGTACGACCCGGCCGCGCCGGATGCGGCGTTCTCGGCGGTCGAGCGAGCGGCTTCGCTGCGCCAAGTGGCGGAAAACGCGGATGTACTGTCGCTGCACTGCCCGCTGCTGCCCGAGACGCGGCATGCGATAGACGCCGCCATACTGGCCGCGATGCCGCGCGGCGCCTACGTCGTAAACACGGCCCGCGGCGGCCTGATCGACGAGCGGGCGCTGCTCGCCGCCATCGATTCCGGCCAACTCGGCGGCGCCGGGCTGGATGTGTTCGAGAACGAGCCGCCGGCGCAAGACGACCCGCTGCGCCGCCATGAGCGGGTGATCGTCACCCCGCATCTCGCTGGCGTCACCGAGGCGTCGCTCGTCGCCATGGGCGTCATGGCGGCCGAGTGCATCGTCGCGGCGCTGACCGGCGGCCGCGTGCCGCCGGAACGGATCGTATGCGGCTAGGCCAGGCGCGGCTCGCCCTCGGCAACCCCACGGCGGCCGCTCGGGCTGACGTTCGGCTGGCGAACCGACGTGGCGGCGGCCGCGCTCGGCGCGCTCGCCGCCGCGGCGCTGCCGCCGTTCTATCTGGTGCCGGTTCTGCTGGTCGCCGTTCCCGGACTGCTGAGCCTGATCGGCGCCGCGCCGCGCGCGCGCACCGCGTTTCGCGTCGGCTTCTGGTTCGGCTTCGGGCACCACCTGTTCGGGCTCTACTGGATCACCGACGCCATCCTGCTGAAAGCGGCGGAATACTGGTGGTTCGTGCCGATCGCCGTGCCGGGATTGTCCGCACTGCTGGCCGTGTTCATCGCGCTGCCCTGCGTCGCGGCGTGGTACGCGCGAGCGGGCTGGCGTCGCGCGTTCATCCTCGCGGGAGCCTGGACCCTCGCCGACATCGCGCGTCAATTCGCACTCAGCGGATTTCCCTGGAATCCCTGGGCCAGCGTCTGGGCGTTCCCCGGCGCGGCCGGCGACGTGTTCCTGCAACCGCTGGCCTGGATCGGCACGCCGGGTCTGACGTTCGCGACCGTGCTGCTGGCCGCCATGCCCGCGCTGGGGCGGCGCGGCTGGGCCGCCGGCGCGGCGGGGCTCGCGCTTTGGGCCGGGCTCGGGGCGTGGCGCCTGCGCCAGCCGGGGCCGCCGGCGCGCGATCTCTCCGTCGTGCTGGTTCAGGGCGACGTCCAGGAAGCCCAGAAATGGAGCCGCGACCTCGCGGTCGGGATTTTCCGCCGCTACCTGGACCTGACCGCCGAGGGCGTCGCCAAGGCGGGCGGCGGGCCGAAGGTCGTCGTTTGGCCGGAAAGCGCCAGTCCGTTCCTGGTGGACTCGGATCCGGCGGCGCGACTGGCCATCGCCGAGGCCGCGAACGGCGGCGCGACCGGGTCAACTCCTTCGCTGATCGGGGCGGTGCGCTTCGGCCGTAGGCCGTTCGCCGCCGGCGAGCGCCCGCACAACAGCCTGATCGCGCTGACCGGACGCGGCGCGGTCGCCGGCGTGTACGACAAGTGGCACCTGGTGCCGGGGGGCGAATACCAGCCCTCCTGGATTCCGCTTCCCGTGCAGCTCGTACCCGGCGGCGGCTTCGCTCCGGGTCCCGGACCGCGCACCCTGCATGTGCCGGGTCTGCCGCCGGTGGGCCCGCTGATCTGCTACGAGGCGATCTTTCCGCATCAGGTTGCCGACGAGGCGGACCGGCCGGACTGGCTCGTGAATGTGACCAACGACGCGTGGTTCGGCAATTCGACCGGACCGCACCAGCACCTGCAAGCGGCGCGGATGCGCGCGGTGGAGGAAGGCCTGCCGCTGGCGCGCGCCGCCAACACCGGCATCTCCGCCATGTTCGACGCGCACGGGCGGGAACTGGCCGAGCTTGGCCTGGGTCGCCAGGGAACCTTGGTCACGAAGCTGCCGGGGGATCTGCCGCCGACCATTTTCGCGCGATTTGGCCTGGCGATACCCGCCCTGCTCGCCGGCGCCGCCATCGCCCTCGCCTCACTCCCGCGTATGCGCCGCCGGGACTGAGATGACGTATTTTTTTTGAGAAGTCTCTTGAGATTTGATTAAAAGATTGACAGCGCCGGTTGCGCTGTTAACCTTATGCGCAACAGGGAAGCCGGCGCGACTGGGTTCTTGGCCCCGGCAGACCCATCATAGCCCGCGCGTGGGAGCGGTCCCGAAGGGAACCGGGTATGCCGTCAGACGAAAGCTCCCGCCGCGGCGAGAAAGACGGACGCCCTAGTCCGATCGACGTGCATGTCGGGTCCCGCATCCGCCTACGGCGGACCCTGCTCGGCATGTCCCAGGAGCGGCTCGGCGAGGCGCTCGGGCTGACCTTCCAGCAGGTCCAGAAATACGAGCGCGGCGTGAACCGCGTCGGCGCCTCCCGGCTGTTCGACCTGTCGCGGGTGCTGGACGTGCCGATCAGCTTCTTCTTCGACGATATGCCGGAGACGCTCTCCGCCGGCTATCCGACCTCGCAGCAGCCGCGGCGCGCGAGCGGTTTCGCCGAGTCGCAGGACGGCTTCGGGGACGAGACCATGAACCGGCGTGAAACGCTGGAACTGGTGCGCGCCTATTACCGGATCACCGATCCGGCCGTGCGCAAGCGGGTCTTCGAGCTGATCAAGTCGCTCACCTCGGAGAGCTGACCGGCTCCTCGGCCGCCGCTGCGGCGCGAAACGTCACCACCAGCACGTCGCGATGCGCCGGGCGGCTTGGATCGAGCGCCACCACCGGCGTAACTCCGTGATAGACTCGCCGATCGTGCACCAGCGCGGCGTCGAGCGGCGCGGCCAGGGTGAAACTGCCGAGCTGCCGTCCCTGAAGATCGTGAATGCTGGTTTCGCCGCTGGCGATGTTCCGCCGGTCGATCATCAGTACCAGGACGTAGTCGACGCCGTCTCGGTGCATGCCCTCGGGCGTCGGACGGCCCTCCCCGCTCGGGTCGGGCTCGATGCGGAACTGATGCACCTCGACGTGCCACGAGGTATCGGAGGACAGCCGATCGAACAGCCGTCGGCAGAAACCCAGGATCGTGCGCATGCACGCGCCGCCGGCGATCTCCGGGCGGACCGGCTGAAACCAGCGCTCGATGCCGCCGTGGAGCGGATTGTAGTCGCGGGTCTGAAAGTGCGGCTGGTGCGGCTGGCGCGCGATCTCGGCGGCGCCGGCCTCGGCCGCGAACACCGCGTGGCGCCGCCGGCGGTAGCGCCCGCCGTCCGCCATATACGTGTCCAGCTCCAGATCCGCCCAACTCGCGGCGAATTCCGCCCAGTCGGCGAGCCCGCCGCAAGCTTCGAGCAGCGGGCGCATGCGCCGGCCCGGAACGAACGCGAAGGCGTCACGCCGCAAGATCTCCGCCAAATCGTCCATCACGACGGCGCCCCGGCTGCCGGGGCGGGCGGCGCCGGATGATTGGCGAGCAAAATGCCCGCGCCCTGGAACCGCTGCTTCATGCGCCGGTTGAACTCGCGCTGCACCGGCCAGCGCCCGGCATCCGTGCAGGGAATTTGTCCTGCCAATGTCACACCGCCGCCCTCCACCTTGTCGACGCCCCAGAGCTGCAGATCGCCCAGCATCTTGCGCGCGAAGGCGGGCTCGCGGCGCATCTCGGCGGCAATCTCCTTCAGCACGCGTCCGGCCCCGTCGGTATCCTCGAAGTAGTTGAGATCGACACGGACCTGCGCGTTGCCAAGGCCGCGATTGGTGTTGTTGACCGCGATCACCGAGCTGAACGGCATGATGCAGATCGAGCCATCGCCGCCACGCGGGCGGATGGTGCGGACCGAAAGCTCCTCCACCAGGTTCGGGGCGGCCCCGGCCTCGGAGCCGCGGCGGCAGGTGCGATGGGGGGCGTCCGGGCTTGCGCCGATCCGGCGAGGGCGGCCGCGAACAGCAATCCGGGCAGCGGCGCGGCAAATTTCATGGGCGGCCGACGGACCATACCGGGACAAACCGTGTTCAACCCGCGCCGGCCCGCCGCCCGGCCCTGGCGACGGCGGCGCATTTCGGCTTCCCGAGGTGCAATAGCCGGCGTTCCGGCCTACATGCGGGGAATGAAGGGCGTTCTGATCGTGTTGGTCGTGCTGGCGATGGCCGGCACCTTGGGCGTGCTGCTGGTGGGCGTATTCACCCTCGCGCGCGGCGGCGGCGATCCGCGCCGATCCAACATGCTGATGCGCTGGCGCATCATCCTGCAAGCCACCGCGTTGCTGCTGCTGTTGCTGCTGATGAGCCTGTTTCGATCTTGAGTTGAATTGACGCCGATGTAATCGGGTCTGACCGGTTTATCCGGGCGGCAAGTCGCGCAAAAAACCGTGCGTTTCCAAAAATTTAGTACGCTTCCCGTCCCGCGGCGCGCGTATGCTGCCGGGAAAGCCGCGGGGAGCGACCATGTCGGGCACGATCTACACGTCGAAAAGCGACGGTGACTGGGGCGCGGCGGGGATCTGGAGCACGGGGGCCGTTCCCAACGCCGTCACCGCCGACGTGACGATCGACACCAATGTTACCGTGGCCGCTGGCAAGTCGTTCGCCGGGGGCACGCTGGACGTGGCATCAGCCGGCTTCCTCATGCTGGTCGGCGCGCTCGAGATCGCCGACCGCGCGAGCGTGAACGGTCACGCCTCGCTGGACGGCGGCACGCTCGGCGCCGGTGGCGGGCTGACGCTCGATAGCATCGGCAGTTCGCTCGGCGGCAGCGGCACGCTCAGCGGCAGCATCGACAATGCCGGGCTGATCTATGCCGCGAACGGCCTGCTCGACCTGGCCGGCCGGTCGGGGAGCGGGGGGCTGGAAATAGACTGGGCGACCGGCAGCGCTGCGACGCTGGAACTCGGTCAGGGTGACACCGAGGCAGTCGTGTTTCTCGGGACCGCGAACCCGACATCGGCCGCCGAAGGCGTGCTGAAGCTCGACATGCCGGGCGCCTATTCCGGGACAATCTCCGGATTTACATTGGGCGATGCGATCGACCTGGTCGGCGCGTCGGCCGCCACGCTTGCCGACAACTTCAGCGGTAATGGGGCGCTCGGCACACTGACGATCTCAAACGCGAGCAGCGTCGTTGCCAGCCTGATCCTCGTCGGCGATTACACGAACTCCGGATTCACGCTGATCCCGGACGGCCAGGGCGGAACCGATGTAGAGTTGATTGTTCCTGGCGAGACCGCCGTGGCCGATGGCGATTGGAGCGATCCGTCCATATGGAGCTCCGATTATGTGCCGAACAGCGGCACGACGGACGTGGTGATCCCCGGTTCCAGAAGCGTGACCATTGCCGCCGGGGAATCATTCGACGCCGGCTCGGTCGATATCGGCTCCGGGCCTTTCAATATCAATCTGGAGGTGCTTGGCAACCTGAGCGCGTCCGGAGATCTCACCGTCGACGGTGGCGGCGTTGTGGTCCTCCAAGGCTCGCTTGGTGCTGGCGAGATCGATATTTTTGCGACGGGTGTTATCGAGGGGACGGGCACGCTCGCATCGCCGGGTACGCTGAACGATGACGGCAACCTGGTGGCCGTCGGCGGCTTGCCGGGGCAGACGCTTACCGTGACGCCGGCCTACTACAGCCAAACCAGCGGGCTGGAAGCTGACAATGCGGTGCTGGTGCTTGCTCCGACCACCGGACCCAGCGGGTTTCTCGATCAAGTGAACGGGACGCTCGGCTACGGGATATATCAGGCCGTGAATTCGGGCACGCTCGTGCTGCCGGCGCCGATTACCGATGTCGAGCGGGCGACCGTCGTGATGTCGACCGGCGCACTTCCCGGGACGCCGGAGATCGTCGCTGGCGGGACGGCTATCGAAGCAAGCCTCACGATGCTCGGGACACAGGCGTACCTCGATCTTTACAGCGCCGATTACATCACGTCGCGCACGTTGACGGTCAACGATGAAATCATCAATCTCGAAGGAGGGACATTGAGTCCTGCTGAGTTGATCCTTTCTCCTGGTTCGGGTTCGCTCGACGGATACGGGGTCGCATCGACTGACATCGAGAACGACAGCACAATCTTTGCCAATGTCGGCAGCTCGGTGGTAGCCGGCGCTATCCTCGACCTTGCCGAATCCGTCAGCGGAAGTGGCCCGCTGGAGATCGGAAGTGGAGCGACATTGGAGCTTGGCGCAGGGCAGTTCAAACCCGGTCGTGTTTCCTTTTCTGGCGATGTCTTCACCGTCGCCTGGTGCGCTGATACTCGATAACCCGGCAGCAGTTACGAGTAGCCTCTCTCAATTCGGAGCGATTTCTCTCAGTGGACAGTTACTGAGCGACACCATCGACCTCCCCGGATATTCCCCAGGTACGCTCGCCGCCGTCTACAACGGCACGATGGCGGGCGGTGTCCTGGATATCTTTGCCCCGGGCAGCATTGTCGCTGCCCTGAATTTCGTCGGCGACTACACACATAGCAAATTCGCGCTCCTGCCCGATGGACACGGCGGCACGGCCATTGAACTGGCGGTTCCCTGCTTCGGTTCCGGCACGCGCATCGCAACGACGCGCGGCGAAGTCGCGGTGCAGAACCTGCGGATCGGCGATCGCGTGCTCACCGCATCGGGCGATACCCGGCCAATCGTCTGGATCGGCGACCGCCGCGTCGATTGCGCGCACCATCCGCGCCCCGAGCTGGTTTATCCGGTGCGCGTGCGCGCCGGCGTGTTTGGCACGGTGCCGGTGCGCGACCTGCTGCTGTCGCCCGATCATTCCGTGTACGCGGAAGGCGTGCTGATCCCGGTCAAATACCTGCTGAACGGCGTCAGCGTGGTGCAGGAGCCGGCAGCCGAGGCGCATTATTTCCACATCGAACTCGACCGGCATGACGTCGTGCTCGCCGAAGGATTGCCGGCCGAGACCTATCTCGACACCGGCAACCGCGCGCAGTTCAGCAACGGCGGCGCGGCAGATCCCGCTCCACCCGGATTTCGCCGCCCTCAGCTGGGACGATGCCTGCGCACCGCTGACGACGGAGGGCCCCACGGTGTTCGCGGTGCGGCGGCGGTTGCTGGGGCGCCTCGCCGCGTTGGGTTACGCGCGGTGCGCCGAGTCGGAATTCAGCGTCCTTGCCGGCGGACAGACGCTGTGCCCCGAGCGCATCAGCCACAAGCTCTACCGCTACGTTCTGCCGGCCGGCACGCGCGACGTGCAGATCATTTCCTCGACCGCCGTTCCGGCCGGGCTCGATCTGGCGGCTTCCGATTGCCGCAGCTTGGGCGCGCGCATCGGCGCGGTGTTCGTCAACGAGGCGTATATCGACCTCGACAGCCCCACCCTGGCCGCGGGCTTTCATGCGACGGAGCGGAGGGAAGCCGAACTCTGGCGCTGGACCAATGGCCGCGCACGGCTGGCCCTGCCGCCCAGCGACGGCCCCGCGGTTCTGGAACTGCTGGTGCGCGATGTGATGGCGGGATGGGAGGCGCTGCCGGCCGAACTGGCCCGGGCGGCCTGAACGGCCGCGCCGGCGGGGCGTTGGTTTGACACGCCCTCGCCCGGCTGCATAAGGTCCGCGGTCTCTATTGCAGGCGCGAACGAATGCGCCGGGCCCTCACCCCGGCCCTCTCCCAGGGGGAGAGGGAGCACAGCGGAACAGCCTCTCCGATCGGGCGAGGGCCGGGGTGAGGGCCCGGCGCATGCAGGAAGCAGCGGCGATGAAAATCCTCGTTCCGGTCAAGCGGGTGGTGGACTTCAACGTGAAGGTCCGCGTGAAGGCGGACGGCAGCGGCGTCGAGACCTCCGGGGTCAAGATGTCCATGAACCCGTTCGACGAGATCGCGGTCGAGGAGGCGGTCAGGCTGAAGGAGAAGGGTGTCGGCACCGAAATCGTCGCCGTCTCCATGGGCGTCGCGCAATGCTCGGAAACCATCCGCACCGCGCTGGCCATGGGCGCGGATCGCGGCATCCTGGTGGAAACGGAGGCGGAGTTGCAGCCGCTGGCGGTCGCCAAGCTGCTGCGCGCCATCGTCGAGCGCGAGCAGCCCCGCATCGTCATCATGGGCAAGCAGGCGATTGATGACGACATGAACGCCACCGGCCAGATGCTGGCGGCGCTGCTCGGCTGGCCGCAGGCGACCTTCGCCAGCAAGGTCGGGATCGAGGGCGGCACCGCCACCGTGACGCGCGAGGTCGACGGCGGGCTGGAAACGGTGACGCTCGATCTGCCCGCGATCGTGACCACCGATTTGCGGCTGAACGAGCCGCGTTATGCCAGCCTACCCAACATCATGAAGGCGCGCAAGAAGCCGATCGCCAACATGAAACCGGCCGATCTCGGGGTCGACCCGGCGCCCAGGCTGCGCGTTCTGAAAGTGTCCGAACCGCCCAAGCGCCAGGCCGGCAAGAAGGTCGGCTCGGTGGCCGAGTTGGTGCAGAAGCTCAAGCAGGAAGCGAAGGTGATCTGAACGCCATGACCGCGCTCGTTCTGCTCGATCACGACGGCCGCAGCATCAAGCAGCCCTCGCGAAGCGCCGTCGCCGCTGCCCGCGCATTGGGCGAGGTGCATGTGTTGGTGCCGGGCAAGGACGTGCAGGCCGCCGCCGAGGCCGCGGCGAAGCTGGAGGGCGTGGCCAAGGTGCTGGTCGCCGACGGCGAGGCGTACGAGCACGAACTCGCCGAGCCCTTGGCCGCGCTGCTGGCCGCGCTCGCGCCGCATTACGAGCACCTGCTGGCTGCGTCGACCTCGACCGGCAAGAACGTCATGCCGCGCCTGGCCGCGCTTCTGGACGCGCAGCCGATCAGCGACATTTCCGCCGTTGAAAGTTCCGACACGTTCGTGCGCCCGATCTACGCCGGCAACGCGCTGGCGACCGTGCAATCCGCCGATCCCAAGAAGGTGATCACGGTGCGCGCCGCGAGCTTCGATCCGGTCCCGGCGGAAGGCGGCTCGGCCCCGATCGAGCCCGCGCCTTGGGTCGAGACACCGAACGCGTCGCGGTTCATCGGCGCCGAGCTGTCGAAAAGCGAACGCCCGGAACTGACGGCGGCGCGTGTCGTGATTTCCGGCGGGCGCGGCATGCAGAGCGGCGATAATTTCCACATGCTGGAGAAGATCGCCGACCGGCTCGGCGGCGCGGTGGGCGCCTCGCGCGCGGCGGTGGATGCCGGCTTCGTGCCGAACGACTATCAGGTCGGGCAGACCGGCAAGGTGGTGGCGCCCGATCTCTACATCGCCGTCGGCATCTCCGGCGCGATTCAGCATTTGGCGGGGATGAAGGATTCCAAGGTGATCGTCGCCATCAACAAGGACGAGGAGGCACCGATCTTCCAGGTGGCCGATTACGGGCTGGTGGCCGATCTGTTCAAGGTGCTGCCCGAACTCGACGGCGAGCTAGAGCGCGCGGGATGAGCGGCCTGGTGCCCGATATGCGCGGCGACGGCGAGCGCGTGTCCGTACCGCCGATCGCCAAGGTCGGCGTGATCGGGGCGGGGCTGATGGGCAACGGCATCAGCCATGTCTGCGCCATCGCCGGCCTGCCGGTGGTAATGCTGGACGCGAAGCCCGAGGCGCTGGACCGCGCCGTGGCCACGATCGCGCACAATATGGACCGGCAGATCAAGGCCGGGGCGATCGGCCCGCGCGACAAGGACCGCGCGCTGACGCGGATCGAGGTGACGAGCGACTATGCCCGCTTCGCCGATTGCGACCTCGTGGTGGAGGCCGCGACGGAGAAGGAGGAGGTCAAGAAGGGCATCTACAAGACGCTGACGCCGCATCTGAAGCCGTCGTGTCTGCTCGCCTCCAACACGTCGTCCATTTCCATCACGCGGCTCGGCGCGAGCACCGACCGGCCGGAGAAGTTCATCGGCATTCATTTCATGAACCCGGTGCCGGTGATGAAGCTCGTCGAGGTGATCCGCGGCATCGCGACCGACGAGCCGACCTTCCAGGCCACCTGCGCGCTGGCGGAGAAGCTGGGCAAGACGGTTGTCGTCGCCGAGGATTTTCCCGCCTTCATCGTGAACCGCGTGCTGGTGCCGATGATCAACGAGGCGGTGTATGCGCTTTACGAGGGCGTGGGCTCGGTCGAGGGGATCGACACCGCCCTGAAACTCGGCGCCAATCACAAGATGGGGCCGCTGGAGTTGGCCGATTTCATCGGCCTGGATACGTGCCTCTCCATCATGCAGGTGCTGTACGAGGGCCTGTCGGACAGCAAATACCGCCCCTGTCCGCTGCTGGTGAAATACGTGGAGGCCGGCTGGCTGGGCCGCAAAGCCGGCCGCGGCTTCTACGACTACCGCCAAACCCCGCCGCGCCCGACGCGGTAGAATCGCGGGGCCGGCCTATTCGGCCGCTCGAGGGCGGAACGGCACCGGCTCATGGCGGCTGCCTGTATTGACAAATGGCTGTACGGACCGACATACAAGAAACTGGAATTGCCGGTTTCGAGTGGGACCGTGGGAATCGCGAAAAGTGCGAAAGGCACGGCGTTTCGATCGCGGCGATCGAGCCATGTTCTTGGGGCGGATCGCGGTATTCCCCGACCCGAATTCATTCGCGCGGCGAGGTCAGGTTCAAGGCAATCGGAAAGAGCGAAGGCCGCAGCATCCTGATCGTGTTCACTTTGCGGTCGCGGGAGGGCAAACGCCTGATCCGCCCGATCACCGCCAGGTACATGCACCGGAAGGACATCGAGCACTATGAAAAGGAAGTTGCCGGAGTTGAGAACGGATGACGAGGCCGAGCGTTTTGTCGCGACCGCCGATCTAACGGAATACGATCTCTCGGAGCTGCGCCCGTTCCAGTTCGAGTTTGAATCCAAGTCCGAACGTGTGAACATGCGTCTGCCCAAGACGTTGCTGGATGCCGTGAAGGACCGCGCGGCGCGGGAGGGGTTGCCCTATCAGCGCTTCATTCGCCAGACGCTGGAGGCAGCAATTCAGCAGCGCGCAACCCGGGGAGAAGGCTCGGCGCAGGCGCGCAGACGCCGCGCCAGGTGAACTTACCCCCGCTGACGCGATCGCAGTCGGCAGAGCTGAACTCATGAACCCGCAGGACGAAAGGTTTCGCCGCGAGCATGACAGCCTCGGCGAGGTCGCGGTGCCCGCCGAAGCCTACTATGGCGCCCAAACCGTGCGCGCCGTGCAAAACTTTCCGATCTCCGGCGTGCCGCTTTCGCATTATCCGACTCTGTTGCGCGCGCTCGCGATGGTGAAGCAGGCGGCGGCACGCACCAACGCGCAACTCGGCAAGCTCGCGCCCGAGAGGGCCGACGCCATCGACCGCGCGGCGCAGGAGGTGATCGAGGGCAGGCTGCACGACCAGTTCCCGATCGATGTCATCCAGGGCGGCGCCGGCACCTCGACCAACATGAACATGAACGAGGTGCTGGCGAACCGCGCGCTGGAACTGCTGCGCCACGCGCGCGGCGACTATCACGCGCTGCATCCCAACGACCACGTGAACCTGGAGCAATCGACCAACGACGCCTATCCGACGGCGGTGCGGCTCTCCGTGCTGCTGTCCTGCACGGCGCTCGCCCGCGCGCTCGAGTTGCTGGCGGTCGCGTTCGAGAATCAGGCGGCGCCGACGGCGCGCGTCGTGAAGCTCGGCCGCACGCAGCTTCAGGACGCGGTGCCGATGACGCTCGGCCAGGAACTCGGCGCCTACGCCGTCACGATTCGCGAGGACATTCAGCGCCTCCAAGTCGCCGCGCAGTTGTTGCACGAAGTGAATCTCGGTGGCACCGCGATCGGCACCGGCATCAACGCCGATCCGGAATTCGGGCCGCGCGCCATCGCCGAACTCGGCCGCATCAGCGGCTTCCCGCTCGTGCAATCGGCCAATCTGGTCGAGGCAAGCTGGGACATGGGCGCGTTCGTCATGTTTTCCGGCGTGCTGAAGCGCATCGCCGTCAAGCTGTCGAAGATCGCCAACGATCTGCGCCTGCTGTCCTCCGGGCCGCGCGGGGGCTTGTGCGAGATCACCTTGCCCGCCATGCAGCCCGGCTCCTCCATCATGCCCGGCAAGGTCAATCCGGTGATCGCGGAGGTGTTGAACCAGGTCTGTTTCGAGGTAATCGGCAACGATCTGTCCGTCACCATGGCGGCCGAGGCCGGGCAGTTGCAGCTCAACGCCTTCGAACCGCTGATCGCGCACAACGTGCTGTCGTCGCTCGGCCTGCTCACCAACGGCGTGCAGACCTTCACCGATCGCTGCGTCATCGGCATCGAAGCCCGGCCGGCCGACTGCGCGCGCCATGTCGAGGCGAGCGTCGGCACGGTGACGGCGCTGGTGCCGCTGATCGGCTACGAGCGCGCGGCCGAGATGGCGAAACAATCGCTGGCGACCGGGCGCACCGTGCGCGACCTCGCACGCGAAGCGCTCGGGCTGAACGACCAGGAACTCGACCGGCTGCTGAACCCGACCGCGCTCGCCACGCACGTCCAGCCCTGAGCGGACCTTTGTCCCGTCGAGAGCGAGCCAGATAACGGGCCCGACGATCCCGTCCCCGGCGACCGAGGCCGTTACGCCTGCAACAGGAAAAGTTGCAGCGAACGCGCGGTTACCGGGCAGGTATCGCCCATCCGGAAGCCCGTGTCGCGCGCGCGGGTGGTTGCGTTGGTGTCCAGCAGCAGCAGCCATCGCCGTCCGCCGGCGGCCTTCGGCAGCTTGAACGCCACGTCGTCGTGGTGCGCATTCAGTACGATCAGCAATGTCGCATCGGTGCCCGGGCGGCGCACTCCGGTCGGCTGCGCCCGGCCGTCGATCAGCATGCCGAAGCAGCGGTTGCCGGGCTCGTCCCAGTCCGCGATGGTCAGTTCGTCCCCGCTCGGCGCGATCCACTCGACATCGCGCAGACCGCGCTCCTCGTTGAACGCGCCGGTGAGAAAGCGTCCGCGCCGCAGCACCGGGTATTCCCGCCTGAGCCCGGTCAGCTTGCGCACGAATTCGATCAGCGCGCGCCCGTCGGCGTCGATGTCCCAGTTGACCCAGCCAATCTCGTTATCCTGGCAATAGGCGTTGTTGTTGCCCTGCTGCGTGCGGCCGAACTCGTCGCCGCCGAGCAGCATCGGCGTGCCCTGCGAGATCAGTAGCGTGGCAAGCAAATTGCGCTTCTGCCGCTCGCGCAGGGCGCGGATCTCGGGATCGTCGGTCGGACCTTCGGCGCCGTGGTTCCAGGAGCGGTTGTCCGAATGGCCGTCGTGATTCTGTTCGCCGTTCGCCTCGTTGTGCTTGTCGTTGTAGCTGACGATATCGGCGAGCGTGAATCCGTCGTGCGCGGTGACGAAGTTCACGCTCGCCCAAGGCTTGCGGCCGCGCCGGTTGAACAGATCGCCGGAGGCGCAGAGCCGCGCGGCCATTTCCGACATCATACCCTCGTCGCCTTTCCAGAACGAGCGCGTGTTGTCGCGAAACCGGTCGTTCCACTCCGCCCATCCCGGCGGGAAGCCGCCCACCTGATAGCCGCCCGGACCGAGATCCCACGGTTCCGCGATCAGCTTCACCCCGGACAGCACCGGATCCTGGCGGCAACTGTCGAGGAAGCCGCCGCCCTCGTCGAACCCGTCCTCCTCGCGCGCCAGGATCGTCGCGAGATCGAAGCGGAACCCGTCGACGTGCATTTCCTGCACCCAGTAGCGCAGGCTGTCGGTGACCATTTGCAGCACGCGCGGATGCGACAGGTTGAGCGTGTTCCCGGTGCCGGTATCGTTGATGTAGTAGCGCTTGTCCGGCATCAGCCGGTAGTACGAGGCATTGTCGATACCGCGAAACGAGAGGGTCGGGCCGAGTTCGTTGCCCTCGGCGGTGTGGTTGTACACCACGTCGAGGATCACCTCGAGCCCGGCGTCGTGCAGATGCGCGACCATCTCCTTGAACTCGCCGATCGATCCGGTGGCCGAATAGCGGGGATCGGGCGCGAAGAACCCGATCGAGTTGTAGCCCCAGTAGTTGCACAGCCCCTGCTCCAGCAGCGTGCGATCGTCGATGAAGGTATGCACCGGCAGCAATTCGACCGCGGTCACCCCGAGCGAGCGGATATAGTCCACCACCTCCTTGACCATCAGCCCGGCAAATGTGCCGCGCAGCGGCTCCGGAACCGCGAGATTGAGCTTGGTGAAGCCGCGCACGTGCAGCTCGTAGATGATCGTGTTCTGCCACCCGGTGCGCGGACGCGGTCGCGCCCCCAGGTGAACGCCGGATCGACGACCCGGCATTTCGGCATGAATGGCGCGCTGTCGCGCTCGTCGAAACTGAGATCCTCGTTCTCGGCCCCGATCGTGTAGCCGTAGCAGGCATCGTCCCAGCGCAGCCGGCCGACATGCCCCTTGGCATAGGGGTCGAGCAGCAGCTTGTTCGGATTGAAGCGATGGCCGGCCTCGGGCTCGTATGGGCCGTGCACCCGATACGCATAGACCGTGCCGGGCCGGGCGTCCGGCAGGTAGCCGTGCCAAACTTCGTCGGTGAATTCCGGCAGCGCGATGCGCTGCAATTCCCGCCTGCCCTCGGCGTCGAACAGGCAAAGCTCGACCTTGCCGGCATGCGCCGAGAACAGGGCGAAGTTGACGCCGAGACCGTCCCAGGTCGCGCCGAGCGGATTCGGCAGGCCTTCGTGGACACGCGCCTTCGAGCTGGAAGCCGACACGAGCACTCCTGTCAGAGTGGGGGAACGCGAATACTGAGTTCGGACAAATTACGCTTCCGTCAACGCAACGCTCGGGCCAGCGGCGCAGGCGCCCCTGGGACCGGACAAATCGACGTAGGCGGAGCAAAGTAGCCGGATCCGGCGGCCAGCGACAGACGCGGAACTGCGCGGGTTACGCCGGGCTGGGTTCGAACTGACGGCCGGCGGGGCCGGACAGCGTCTTCAGCAGGAACGCCAGGTCGCGCTCGGTACGGCAGACCAGGAACTGTTCCGCGAGGTCGGCCTTCGCCTCCGGCAGCGGCCGCCCGTCCGGCGTCAGCGGCACGGCGGTCAACCCCAGGTCGCGATAGACCTTCAGGAAGTCGCGGCCGGTGCGGTAGAAGGCGGGGCGCAGCGCTTCCTGCTCGGCCAGGTCGCGCAGCCGCCAGATGGCGGAGACCCGATCGGATTCCGCGCCGACCGGATCGCCGAGCCCGAGCATGACCCGGCCCGCCTCGCGGAACGGCACGCCGGCGCGTTCGCCTTCGCCCAGAATCAGGCCGTCCGCCTCGACCGGCGGGGCGCCGCCGAGCGCTGCGTAGCGCAGCCGCGCCTCCGGCCCCCAGGCGATCCAGGTCACGCGCATGGGTTTGATCAGCCGCCAGGTCGCCACCAGTCCCACGGCAACGAGGACGGCCACGTTGAAGCGCAGCGAACTCGGCATGTCCGGCGCCAGCACGACATCCAGCCAACTCCGTGTCGCGATCCCGCGGACGTGCCGCTCGAACCCCGCGAGTACCAGGATGCAGGCGATCAGCGCGAGCAGCGGCACCGCCGTGGAGGCGTCGAGCGGCCCGGCGAGCACGCGGGCCTGGCGATAGAACGCTGTGCGATACGGCATCAACACGAAGACCGCGAGAACCAGCCCGCCGGCGACCCAGGTGTTGGTGCCCTCGGCCAAGACGAAGACGGCGCCCAGCAGCAGCAGGCCGAGGGTCGCGCCCCAGGCCAGCTTCACCCGCCGCGCCAGCCCGATCGCCAGCACCAGCAGCGCCGCGCCGATCAGGGAGGGCACGAACTGCTGCGCGGCGGCGGCGACATCGGCCAAATCGGGACCGGTCAGCGGCACCACGTAGCGCGACGCGAGCAACCCGATCGAGATCAATACCGCGCCGCAGAGCACCACGACGCCGGTGCCGGCGGCAACGGCGAAATCCGGCTCGCTCCAGCGTCCGGGCGGCTGGAAGCGGATCCGCCGGGCCTCGGGCTGCTGCTGGAACAGCCGGCGCCCGCGCAGCAGCACCTCGTTGCCGGCGAACAGCGTCCCCGCCAGGAACAGCGGGATCACGTAGTAGTAGAGTCGGAAGATCAGGATGGCGCCGACGATCTGGGCGACCGGCATGTAGGGCGACAGACCCAGCAGCATGGCGCTGTCGAACACGCCGATGCCGCCCGGCAGATTGGCGGCGAGCCCGGCGGTATAGGACGTCACGTACACGCCGAGCAGGCGCGGATAGGTCAGCCCCGGCGTGGCCGGCAGCAGCGCCGCGAAAATCGCCGCCGTGATCGCCACGTCGGCAGTCGCCAGCAGAACCTGGAGCCCGGCCATGCCGATGTCGGGAAACTGCACGTCGTGGCCGAACAGGCGGACGGCGCGGATAATGCGCGAGAGAACAATGTAACAGGCGACGAGCGCCCACATCGCCGCACCCACCCCGCGCAGGCTGGCATGCGGCAGGTGATCGGCGACGAACGGGACCGCGGCCGGCTCGAACAGCAGGATGCCGCCGCCCAGCACCAGCCCGCCGAGCGCGAAGGTCAGGTTGCAGAACCCGACGACCTTGCCGATCTGGACCGGCGCCAGCCCCCAATGCGAGTACAGGCGGAACCGCACCGCCGCCCCCGAGACGGCCGAGAACCCCAGATTGTGCGAGAGCGCGTAAGCGCAGAACGACGCGAACGCCACCCGGCGATACGAGACCTTGTGCCCGGCATAGATCGTCCCGAGCCGGTCGTAGAACGTCAGGATGCCGTAGGACAGCAGGGTGAAGCCGAAGGAGATGGCGAGCGCCCTGGGCGGAATCGCCGCGAGCGCGGCGCCGATGTCATCCAGGCGCAAATGGCGGAACTCGCGCTGCACCACGTAGACGGCGCCCACCAGCAGCACCACGCCGAGCAACGCCGGCAGGCGCCGCAGCCACGACCGGAGCCGGCGAAGCCTGAGCCGGCGAAGCGCCTCTCTACGCCGCGTCCGCCGCACGCGCGAGCGCCGCCTCGATCAGCGCGATTGTCTCGGCAACGCCATAGATCGCGACGAAATTGCCGAAGCGCGGCCCCTCTTCCTGGCCGAGCAGGATTTGATAGAGGCAGCGGAACCAGGCCCGGAGATCGGGGAAGGCGTGCCGCTTGCCGACCTCGTAAACGGCGTTCTGCAGCGTCTCGCTCGCGACGCCCTCGCCGATCGTCTCCAGCGCGCCCGTCAGGTCCTCGAGCGCCGTCCGCTCCATCGGGGTCGGCTGGCGGTAATGCTTCGCCGGCCGGACGAAGTCCCGATAATAGGCGATGGCGTGCTCGACCAGCCGCGCCAGGAACGGCCGCGATTCGGGCGTTTCCTCGGGCGCGTAGCGGCGGATGAAGCCCCACAGAATTTCGGGCGTCTCGGCGTTCACCACGCTGGCGAGGTTCAGCAGCATGGCGAAGGACAGCGGGCTGCCGCCGTGCTCGGGCAGATGGCCGGCATGGATGTGCCACGCCGGATTGGCCATCCGCGCCGCCTCGTCCTCGGCCCGCGCCTTCTCGAAATTGGCCAGATACTCGTCGACCGCGCGTGGGATCACGTCGAAATAGAGCCGCTTGGCCCGCTGCGGCGCGTTGTACATGAACTGCGCCAGCAATTTCCGGCGGCGCGTAGCGCAACCATTCGTCGACCGAGAGGCCGTTGCCCTTCGATTTGCTGATCTTCTGCCCGTGCTCGTCCAGGAACAGTTCGTAGGTGAAGCCGACGGGCGGCTGGCTGCCGAGGATGCGGCAGATGCGGCCGGACAAGCGCACGCTGTCGATCAGATCCTTGCCCGACATTTCGTAATCGATGCCGAGCGCGTGCCAGCGCATGGCCCAGTCGGCCTTCCATTGCAGCTTGGCGTGCCCGCCGGTCACCGGCGTTTCGTGCCAGGCGCCGTCCTCCGGGTCGCGCCAGGCGACGGTGCCGGCGTCGCGGTCCACCCGCTCGATCGCCACCTGCATCACCCGCCCGGTGCGCGGATGGATCGGCAGCACCGGCGAATAGGTAGCGCGCCGCTCCGGCCCGAGCGTCGGCAGCATCACCTGCCGCACCTCCTCGTACACTTCCAGCAGCCGCAGGATCGCGGCGTCGAAGCGGCCGGACGTGTAATAGTCGGTGGCCGAGGCGAACGCGTATTCGAAGCCGAACCGGTCCAGGAATTCCCGCAGCCGCGCGTTGTTGTGCGCGCCGAAACTGTCGTGCGTGCCGAACGGATCGGGGATGCGGGTCAGCGGCTTGCCCAGGTGCCGCGCCAGCATGTCGCGGTTCGGCACGTTGTCCGGCACCTTGCGCAGCCCGTCCATGTCGTCGCTGAAGGCGATGAGGCGCGAGGGCAGGCCGGTGAGCGCGGTGAAGGCGTGGCGCACCCAGCTGGTGCGGGCCACCTCGCCGAAGGTGCCGATATGCGGAAGACCGGACGGGCCGTAGCCGGTCTCGAACAGCGCCGCGTCCTTGCCGGATTCGGCGAGCCGCTCGGCGACTTTGCGCGCCTCCTCGAACGGCCAGGCGCGCGGCAGCGCGTCGGCAAAGCTGTTGCGGAGTGTATCTGACATGGAAGCCAAGCTAGAAATGGCATGTGCCTCGGTCAATCAAAGCCCGCGATCGTATTGCCCGCGATCGTCATGCCCGCGATCGTCATGCCGGGCGGGGGTGGCTGAAACGTATTGCTCGGCGCCCGGATGACCGCCCTCGCCCAGTGGCATCGGCCGTCGGGTGTTGCGCTGCCCGAAGCGCCCGCGGTCGTGGCAGGGCATGGCCGTGCCGCCATTCTGACCACCGACGGCGAACTACTCGCCCTCTCGGCCGAAGCAGCCGCCGGCTTTCTGCGCGCGAATCGGCCGCCGCTGCTGGTACATGCCCCGGCGACATGGCGGCGGCTCGGCATGCGGCCGTTGCCCGCCTACGACCTGCTCGAACTGTTCGCCTTCGTGTCGCCGGCCCGTCCCGCGTCGCCCACGCCACGTGGACTCGCGCTCGCGCTCGATCTGCAACCGCCCGGACCTGGGCTCGAGGCGGCGACCGCCGCGCTCCCGGCTTTCGCCGCCGCGCTGCTGGGCCGGCTGTCCGCGAGCCGGCACCTGCCCCGCAACCGCGACGCGGCCGGACTTGCCACGCGCATGGGCAAGGCCGGGTGGGGCTGGGCGCCGTTCGTCGCGGCCGCGCTCGGCGAGCCCGACGCCGCGCCGACAACGGACGGGCTGAGGATCTGGCGGCGCCTGCCGGAATGGGAGGAGAGCGCGCCGCTGCCGCCGCCCGCCGCGCACTCGGTTCGGCCTGTCGAGGCGCGACGGCGGCTGGCCGCGATGCTCGGGCCCGGCGCCGAGCAGCGGCCGGGTCAAGCCGATTACGCCGGTGCCGCTTGCGCGGCGTTCGATCCGCGCGAGGCAGCCGGCAGCCCTCGCCTCGTCCTCGCCGAGGCGGGCACCGGCACCGGCAAGACGCTCGGCTATCTCGCCCCCGCCCTGCTCTGGGCCGAGCGCAACCACGGCTCGGTCTGGATCAGCACCTATACCAAGCACCTGCAACGCCAGATCGAGGCCGAATTGGCCCGCGTCTTCCCCGATCCCGCCGAACGCCGCCGCCGTGCCGTCGTGCGCAAGGGCCGCGAGAACTATCTCTGCCTGCTCAACCTGGAGGACGCCGTGACCGCCGCGCTCGGCGTCGCGGCGCCGACGGCGCTGATCCCGCTCGGCCTGATCGCCCGCTGGGCCGTGGCAAGCAGCGACGGCGATCTGACCGGCGGCGACTTGCCGGGATGGTTCGCCGAGCTGTTCGGCTCCGGGGTGACGGCTGCCCTCGCCGACCGCCGCGGCGAGTGCATCCACGCCGCCTGCGCCCACTGGCGGCGCTGCTTCATCGAACACACGATCCGCCGCGCCCGCACCGCCGATCTGGTGCTCGCCAACCACGCCCTCGTCATGACGCAGGCGGCCCACGACTGGAACTGGGGCGGCGGGCTGGATGACGCGACCGTGCCTCTGCGCTACGTCTTCGACGAGGGCCATCAGGTCTTCGATGCCGCGGACGCCGCCTTCGCCGCCGAGTTGTCCGGGACCGAGGCGGCCGAACTGCGGCGCTGGCTGCTCGGCGCGGAAGGCGGCCGCTCGCGGGCGCGCGGATTGCGCCGGCGCATCGAGGAACTGATTGCCGCCCGGCCCCACCTGGAAGCTCCGTTGGAAGCCGCGTTGCTGGCCGCGCGTGCCCTGCCCGCCCCCGGCTGGTCGGCTGGGCTCGCCGACATGGCGCCCGAACTCGGCGGGATCGACGCCGGCCGCCCTAACCCGACCGAGGCTTTTCTTCACCTGATGCGGCGCCAAGTACTCGCGCGCGCGCCGAACGCGGCCGACCGCGGCCCGCGCGCCGCGCTGGAAGCCGATCTGTTCCCCGCCGATCCGGCGCTCGCCGAAGCCGCCGAGCGCCTCGCCGCCGCCTTGACGCGGATCGCCGAACCGTTGAACACGCTGCGCCAGCGTCTCGCGGCCCGGCTCGACGAGGAGGCGGAGGAGCTCGACACGGCCACGCGCAACCGCATCGACGCGGCCTGCCGCACCATCGGCCGGCGGGCGCTCGATCGGCTGAGCGCGTGGCAAGCGATGCTCCGCGCGGTGGTCGCCGGATCGGCCGACCCTGATGGCCGGCCGGAGCACGTCATGTTCCTGCGCCTGGACCGGCGCGAGACGGGCGACCGGGACGTCGGGCTGTTCCGGCATTGGCTCGATCCCACCGTGCCGTTCGCGGCCGCCGTCGCCGCCCCGGCGCACGGGCTCATCATCACGTCCGCGACCTTGCGCGATTCCGCCACGCGCGACCCGACGGCCGCCTGGAGTGCCGCCGAGGCCCGCGTGGGCACGACCCATCTGGCGGCCCCGGCGATCCGCGCCGCGCTTGCGAGCCCCTTCGATTATGCGGCGCAGACCCGCGCCTTCATCGTGACCGATCTGGCGACCGGCGACATCGCCCAGCTCGCGAGCGCGTACCGGGCGCTGTTCCTGGCGGCGGGGGGCGGCGCGCTGGGCCTGTTCACCGCGATCACGCGCCTGAAGGCGGTGCACGCGCGCATCGCGCCAGAACTCGAAGCCGCCGGCATCCCGCTGCTGGCCCAGCACGTGGACGCGATGGACAACGCCACCCTGGTCGACGTCTTTCGCACCGAGGAGGAAAGTTGCCTGCTCGGCACCGACGCCATGCGCGACGGCGTGGACGTGCCCGGCCGCGCGTTGCGGCTGGTGGTGTTCGAGAAGGTCCCCTGGCCACGCCCGGACATTCTCCACCGCGAACGGCGGACGCATCTGTCCGGCGGGGAACCGGGGGGATTCGGCGATCGCATCGCCCGGCTCCGGCTGCGCCAGGCGTTCGGCCGGCTGATCCGCCAGGCGAGCGACCGCGGCGTGTTCGTTCTGCTGGATCGGCGGACGCCGAGCCGGCTGCTCAGCGCGTTTCCGCCCGGGGTGGCCCCGCGCCGGGTCGGACTTGCCGAGGCGATCGAGGAGACCCGTGCCTTTCTCGCGGCCGGCATGGCGCTCCCGGAGGCGTTACCGGCAAGCGCTTGATCTCGCCCGCGGCTTCGCGCAGGTTCGCGGCGGAAGTTCTTGCGTAGCCGAGACGAGACAGCCCTTGGCGATTCGGACCGGCTCGGCCAATGCCGCGCGGCGAACCGGTCGCGGTCCGATCCGACAGGAGTGACGAGAATGCTCGCCCGAACCGGCCTCGACGCGCAGGAGGCGCTGGTCTGCACCATGGTCCTGGTCGCCGCCGCCGACGGTGGCATCACGGACCGCGAAATCGGCGTGATGTCCGGCATCGTGCAGACCATGCCGGTATTCGAGAATTTTTCCTCCGAGCGGCTGGAAATCGCGACCGACGCGGCGGTGGGCCTGCTGCGCGAGGAAGACGGCCTCAACCACGCCGCCGGGCTCATTTGCGACGCGCTGGAGCCCAGGCTGCGGGAAACCGCGTACGCGCTCGCTTGCGAAGTCGTCGCCGCCGGCCGGCTCGCCAAGCAGTCGGCGCTGCAAATGCTCGAATTCGTCAAGGACGAACTGGAAATCGATCCCCTGGTGGCGGCCGCGATCGAACGCGGCGCCCGCGCCCGCCATCAGCAGGTTTAGCGGAATACGCGGGCGGCCGGCTCGGCCACGCGGTCCGGGCAGCGGGAACGGCGCCAACGGCACGGCGTTTGGTGCTCATCGCAATTCTCGCCCCGACGGCTTGGGGGAAAGGAGACGCTGATGGGCGATACTCTCGCCGGGACTGGAACGCCGAGCCAGCCGATCGCTGCGCGCCGTCGCGGAAGTACGCGGGTACTTCCCCAGCGACGAGGCTGTCCAGGACGCGATTCACCGCCTCGAACTGTGCGGCTTCACGCGCGCGGACCTTAGCCTGCCGGTTTCCGAGTCGCCGAGCCGGGACACGCCGGAGGCCGGCGCGGAAGACCCGTACACCGAGGACGACAACCAGCAGATGCGCGTGTTGCACACGGGTCTGGCCGGAACCGCGGCCGCGCTGCTGGCCGGCGGCGTGGTGGTCGGCACCGGCGGCCTCGCCGCGCCGGCGGTCGCCGCCGCGGTGGCGGCGGGAGCGGCCGCTGGCGGCGTGGCGTTTTCGATCAGCAAGGGAGCGGATCAGGATCTGCACGAGCAACGTGAGAAGCTCGCCGCCGCGGGCGATCTGGTCCTGGAAGTACGCGTGGACAGCCCGGCGATGCAGGAGCGGGCAGAGACCACGATGCGGGCGGCCGGCGCCACGCGCATCGAACCGGTGGTCAGGACCTAGCGCGGCAATCGACACCGCGCCGCGTGTCGTTCGTGCGTCATGCCCGGGCGGAGACCCGGGCATCTCGCGGCGTGCGGTTTCGAGATTGCCGGGTCAAGCCCGGCAATGACGAAGCTACTCTACATCCGGGTGACGATGAACGCCGCCGTTCGCCTCAGGGCGCGACCCTGAGATTGGTCGCCGCGGCCTTGCCGCGCTCCATGGCGATTTCGTAGGTGACCTTCTGGCCATCGTTCAGGCCCTTCAGGCCGGCGGCCTGCACCGCGGTGATGTGGACGAATACGTCCTTTCCGCCGTCCTGCGGCACAATGAAGCCGTAGCCCTTGGTCGCATTGAACCACTTGACGGTTCCGATGGCCATGCTGGTCAACTCCTGTCGGTTGCGGGACCCCGTCCCGCGGCTGGGGGGAAAGCGGAAACGGGATTCGCAGGCCCGCATGAAGGCCACGATCCCAGATGTTGTGACATTGCGCGATTGACGTTTTTCGCCGCATTCTGTCCGACCGATACGCAACGAGCAGCGGCTAGCGCGGCGCCGCCGGGGCGAGGTTCGCCCGATCGTCGATCCATCGGGGACGTGCCGATCTCGATCGGAGGCGATGCGCCTCGACGCCGGACCGACGGCAACGGATTTCGCCGTCGCGCAATACGCGAAGATGGGCGGTCATTTTGAAATCGGACCGTTAGGGCTGACGAACGCCATGTGTTGCGTCGATCTCCGTCGTAGGCAGCGCGACATCACGGGTCACGCCGACAACCAAGCCCGTTGGACGTCTTGAGGCACCCGGCGGGGACGGACGCGCAGCAAGCAAGCCATGGAACGATTGCGACCCTTAGTGACGCAGAATCACGGAGCCGTGTCAACGGCGGCCGAAACGTCGGCGCAACAGGGTTCATGCCGCGACACGCGCGCGGCAAACCGGCCCGTTGCCAGGCCGGAATTCACCTCGCGGTAATGGTAAAGACAGGTCGTTGCGGGATCATCGCATTTGCCGCCATCCCGCGTTGCGCGCGAACGCGACCGCCGAACAAGAAAAGAGCGGGCCACGTGTGGCCCGCCCTCCGTTGTTGGCTCGCTGAACCGCGCCGCGGATCAGAAGTCCATGTCGCCCATGCCGCCGCCGCCCGGGGGCATCGCCGGCGCCTTCTTCTCCGGCCGCTCGGCCACCATCGCCTCGGTGGTTACCAGCAGCCCGGCCACCGACGCCGCATCCTGCAGCGCGGTGCGCACGACCTTCGTCGGGTCGATGATGCCGGCCTTCACCAGATCCTTGTACTGGCTGGTCTGGGCATCGAAACCCCAGTTGTACTCGTCGTGGTCCAGGACCTTTCCGGAAATCACCGCGCCGTCCTCGCCGGCATTCTCGGCGATCTGCCGCAACGGCATGACCACGGCCTTGCGCACGATCTCGATGCCGAAACGCTGGTCGTCGTTGTCGACCTTGAGCTGGGCGAGGACCTTCGAGGCGCGCGCCAGCGCAACGCCGCCGCCCGGCACGATGCCTTCCTCGACCGCCGCCCGCGTGGCGTGCATGGCGTCTTCGACGCGGTCCTTGCGCTCCTTCACCTCGATCTCGGAGGCGCCGCCGACGCGGATCACCGCGACTCCGCCCGCCAGCTTCGCCAGCCGCTCCTGCAGCTTCTCGCGGTCGTAGTCCGAGGTGGTCTCCTCGATCTGCGCCCGGATCTGATTGCAGCGGCCCTTGATGTCGTCGGACTTGCCGGCGCCCTCGACGATCGTGGTGTTCTCCTTCTCGATGATCACCCTCTTGGCCTTGCCGAGCATGTTCAAGGTGACGTTCTCGAGCTTGATGCCGAGATCCTCGCTGATCACCTGGCCGCCGGTGAGGATCGCGATATCCTCCAGCATGGCCTTGCGGCGATCACCGAAGCCCGGCGCCTTCACGGCCGCGACCTTCAGGCCACCACGCAGCTTGTTCACCACCAGGGTCGCCAGGGCCTCGCCCTCCACGTCCTCGGCGATGATCAGCAGCGGACGCCCCGACTGCACCACGCTCTCGAGCAGCGGCAGCAACGGCTGCAGGCCCGACAGCTTCTTCTCGTGGATCAGCAGGTACGGCTGATCCATCTCGGCGATCATCTTCTCGGCGTTGGTGATGAAATACGGCGAGACGTAGCCGCGGTCGAACTGCATGCCCTCGACCACTTCGAGCTCGGTCTGGATGCTCTTCGCTTCCTCGACCGTGATCACGCCCTCGTTGCCGACCTTCTGCATGGCCTCGGAGATCATCCTGCCGATCTCGACCTCGCCGTTGGCCGACACGGTGCCGACCTGCGCGGTCTCCTCGGGGGTGGTGATCTTGCGGGTGCGCTTCTTGAGCTCCTCGACGAGCTCGGTTACCGCGCGATCGATGCCCCGCTTGAGGTCCATCGGGTTCATGCCAGCGGCCACGGCCTTGGCGCCCTCGCGGACGATCGCCTGGGCGAGCACGGTCGCGGTGGTGGTGCCGTCGCCGGCCTGGTCGCTGGTCTTGCTGGCGACCTCGCGCACCATCTGCGCGCCCATGTTCTCGAACTTGTCGGCGAGCTCGATTTCCTTGGCGACGGTCACGCCGTCCTTGGTGATGCGCGGTGCGCCGAAGCTCTTGTCGAGCACGACGTTGCGGCCCTTGGGACCGAGCGTGACCTTCACGGCGTCGGCCAGGATGTCGACGCCACGCAGCATCCGCTGGCGGGCATCGCCGCCGAAGCGGACTTCCTTTGCAGCCATTTGGTTTATTCTCCAGTAATGAAATGATGGATCAGGCGAGGACGGCTGGGTTTAGGCGGCCTTCTTCTTGGCCAGACTTTCCTCGATGATGCCCATGATGTCGGATTCTTTCATGATCAACAGCTCTTCGCCGTCGATCTTCACTTCGGTGCCCGACCATTTGCCGAACAGAATGCGGTCGCCAGCCTTCACGTCGGGCGTCACCAGCTCGCCCTTGTCGTTGCGCGCGCCGGGGCCAACCGCGACGATTTCGCCCTCCATCGGCTTTTCCTTGGCCGTGTCGGGTATGATGATGCCGCCCGTCGTCTTCTCCTCGGCCTCGAGCCGACGGACCAGGACGCGGTCATGCAGTGGACGAAACTTCATTCGGATCGCTCCTGAGTTTTCGTTGCCATGACTGTTGTTAGCACTCCCTATCGAGGAGTGCCAATCGATGTAGCCGCCGCGAGCGAAAAGATCAAGGTCCCGGCAGCACTCAAATGCGATGAGTGCCAAGTCGCTGTTTTTGCTCGCATTTTTTTGTTGTGCGAAGCGGCGCGATGGGTTTCCAATGGCGCATCGCAACGGCAACCCTCGGCGGGTCCGAGCTTTGAAGCCGGGCTCGCGCCGCGAGCAACCGTTTGCGGACGAAGTTTGGACCTACGTGTCGGAGGCTACATGCGTTTGGGCAAGCAACTGGAGAGCTATCGCCTGACCACGGCGGAAATCCTGTACCACATGCCCGACCATCCCGCTGTCCTGCAAACGTTCATCTGGCAGGAGTTGGACATAGCACCACGGTTTCCGGTGCTTCGCCGGTTCCTGGATTTCTGGAACCGGGAACTCGACGGCAAACTCTACTCGGTCCGCGTGGCCTCGGCCGGACTGGTCACGCCCGGGGAATGGCGCCATCCGAGCGCGTTCCTGCATCTGCACTGATCGCGACCGCATCGCCGGCTGGGGCGGCGAGACCGCCGAACCGGCGGTAGCGCCGGATAAGCACGGTGCCGAGCATCCCGGAGGCGGCGAACATCGCCAAACCCCCGGCGATCTGCAGCATCCGAGCCACGTGCACGCCCTGACCCAGCAGGGCAAAGATGGCCGTTTGCGGCACATAGCCGAGCAGCGAGGCGGCCAGGAACGGCAGCGGCGCGACCGCCGAGACGCCCGCCACGAGGTTCAGCGCCAGATTGTTGCCGATCGGCAGCAGGCGCAGCGCCAACGTCGCGCTGAACGGATTGGCGGCGATGAATCGGTCGGCCCGGGCAAGCCGGCCGCGCATCCGCCGCTTCGCCCAGTCCCGGCCGACGGCGCGGGCCCAGAAGAAGTTCGCCGGACAGGCAAGGCCGGCGGCGAGCCAGGCGAGGCCCGCGCCCTCCCAGAACCCGAACGCATAGCCGCCGGCGAAGGCCACCGCCTGGCGCGGGGCGCCCACGGCGCAAGCGAGTGCGCCGAGCAAAACGAATGCCCCCGCGCCCTGCCGGGACGGCGTCAGCTCCGCCCAATGCGCCGGCAGCATGCGCGCGGCCAGGGCGGCGGCGGCAAGCCCGCTCAGCAGCAGCGTCGGACGCAGCAACATCTTGGCCGCCGCCGCCGCGCCCGCGAGCAGCGGCCGACCCCCGATCACGCCCCGATCGCTTGACGTGGCTTGCCGAACCGAGTGCAAGAATCACCCCCGCTTCCCGCGATCCGGGTAACATGAGCGATGGCCAGCGCTCCAGAGCCGCCAGGCGCCGCCGCGATCTGGCGGCGTGCGATTCCCGCCTCGATTCCGCGCACCGCCCTGGTCACGGGCGGCGCGCGGCGGCTCGGCCGCGCCATCGCCTTGGCGCTCGCGGAAGCGGGTTTCGGCATTGCTCTACATTATAAGGACAGCGCCGAGGCGGCCGGAGCCGCCGCCGGCGCCGTTCGCGAACGCGGCGTCGCCGCCAGCCTGATCCGGGCGGACCTTTCGGAGGAGAGCCAAGCGCGCGATCTGCTGGACCGGGTGCCCCACGCCATGCGTCCGGTCGGCGTGCTGGTGAACAATGCCGGCCATTTCGAGCGCGACGAATGGCACGACGCCACGCGGGCGAGTTGGGAGGCGCATATCGAGCCGAATTCTGCGCGCGCCCTTCGTCTTGACGCAGCGTTTTGCCGCGCAACTCCCGGCCGACGCCGAGGGCGTGGTGGTGAACATGCTGGACCAGCGCGTCTGGTCGCTGACGCCGCACTTCGTGTCCTATACCGTTTCGAAGGCCGCGTTGTGGTCGCTCACCCGCAGCATGGCGCTGGCGCTGGCGCCGCGCATCCGGGTGAACGGGCTCGGGCCGGGCCCGACCTTGCCGAGCGCGCGCCAGAGCGAGGCGCAGTTTGCGCGCCAGAGCGCCTCCGTGCCGCTGAAACATGGCGCCACCCCCGAGGAGATCGGCCGGGCCGTGCTCGCCATC
This sequence comes from uncultured Alphaproteobacteria bacterium, assembly GCA_963761015.1. GTDB lineage: Bacteria > Pseudomonadota > Alphaproteobacteria > Acetobacterales > Acetobacteraceae > CAVXFL01. The sequence continues at coordinate 286,299 of CAVXFL010000009.1, read as the reverse complement.
CTTGCGCTGCCGTCGCTCACAGGCCAGATGCTCGCGCTCGACGGGGGGCAGCATCTGCAATGGTCCGCCGACGGAACGGGACACCCGCCGGAGGAGTGAGCCGCGGACGAGAGGGCGAACTCGTTGCGGCGCAATTAGGCGGGCTGCGGCGCTCGGGAGGCGGATGCCGGCTGCGCAACCGCAGGCCCCCGGCGGCGCAGCTGCCTCGCGCGGCGAGCCGCCGAATGCTACCCGAACCGGGGGTGCCGCCGGCCGATCGGCCGAAATTGTCCACGCCCCGACCGGTCGCCCCAGATTACACTTAGATGTCAGCGGATGCTTCTGAAATCGCCCACTTCTCACGGATCCGCGACCGAGGAATTCCGCAAAATCAATGGGTTAACTTCTCGCCCATTTTCTGGGCAGTGTCGCGGAGGTCCGCGGAATCCCTTGGCTTGGGGCGTCTGCCCTAGGCTTCGCCCACAAACTTATCCACAGAATCCGTGGATGACTTTGCGCCCCGCGCCGCCCAGATTCGGCCATCCATGGTCTCACCGGCTGGTTGAAATACGTTGTCCGCCGTCGTCAACCCTTTGCTTATATTGAGTTAGGTGTCCGACCCTACCCTGGATCTCCCGACCGACCGCGAAGCGAGCCCTCGGCGCGAGGGGATCGCCGTTCTGGAGGCGGCGCTCGCCACCATGCCGACCGCTCCCGGCGTGTACCGCATGCTCGATGCGCGAGGGAATGCGCTTTACGTCGGCAAGGCGCGCAGCCTGAAGAAGCGGGTCGCCGCCTATGCCCAGCCGGCGCGGCTGCCGGAGCGGCTGCGGCGGATGGTGAGCGAGACCGCCGAGGTCGAAATCATCACCACGCATACCGAGGCCGAGGCGCTGCTGCTCGAGGCGAACCTCATCAAGCGCCTGAAGCCGCGGTTCAACATCGTGCTGCGGGACGACAAGTCCTATCCCTGGCTGATGCTGACCGAGGATCATCCCTATCCGCAGATCGCGAAACATCGCGGGGCGCGGCTGCGCAAGGGCAGCTATTGGGGGCCGTTCGCCTCGGCCTGGGCGGTGAACCAGACGGTCACGGCCATGCAGCGCGTGTTTCTGCTGCGCTCCTGCGCCGATACCGTATTCGCCAACCGTGGCCGGCCCTGCCTGCTCTACCAAATCCGCCGCTGCTCGGCCCCGTGCGTTGGCCGCATCAGCGAGGCGGAATACGCCGTGCTGGTCGGCCAAGCCAAGGCGTTCATGGCCGGCAAGGGGGCGGCGGTGCAGGAGGAGTTGGCACGGGAGATGGAGCAGGCGGCCGAGGCGCTGGAGTTCGAGCGCGCCGCCGCGGTCCGCGACCGCATCCGCGGCCTGACGCATGTGCAGGGCGGCGGCGTCATCAACCCGGCGAGCCTCACCGACGCCGACGTGATCGCGGCCTGGCAAACGGCCGGACAGACCTGCGCGCAGGTGTTTTTCATCCGCGGCGGGCGCAACAACGGCAACCGCGCGTTCTTTCCGAGCCACGCCAAGACCGACGAAGCGCCCGCCGTTCTCGCCGCCTTCATCGCCCAGTTCTACGACGACAAGCCACCGCCGCCGCTGCTGCTGACCAATTTCGCATTGCCCGAGCAGGCGTTGATCGCCGAGGCGCTGTCACTGAAGGCCGGGCGGAAGGTGGACATCGCGGTGCCGGCGCGCGGCGAAAAGCGCGCCGTCGTGCAGCACGCCGAAACCAACGCGCGCGAGGCGCTGGAGCGGAAGCTGGCCGAGTTGGCGGGACAAGCCAAGCTGCTGGCCGGGGTCGCCGAGTTGTTCGGCCTTCCGGCGCCGCCCGAGCGCATCGAGGTGTACGACAACAGCCACATCATGGGCGCGAACCCGTACGGCGTGATGATCGTCGGCGGGCCGGAAGGCTTCGTGAAGTCCGCCTATCGCAAGTTCGGCATTCGCGGCCCGGTGGTGCCCGGCGACGACTTCGCCATGATGCGCGAGGTGCTGACGCGGCGTATCGGCCGCGCGTTGCGGGAGCGGGCCGAGAACGCCGATGCGACCGCGCCGCAAGCCGCGACCAACTGGCCGGATCTCGTGCTGATCGACGGCGGCGCCGGCCAGCTCTCGGCGGCGCGCGACGTGCTCGCCGATCTCGGCGTTTCCGATCTACCCGTGGTCGCGATCGCCAAGGGCCCGGACCGGGATGCCGGCCGCGAATGGTTTCACATGGCGGGCCGTGAGCCGTTCCAGCTACCCCCGCGCGATCCCGTCCTCTACTATTTGCAACGTCTGCGCGATGAGGCGCATCGTTTCGCGATCACGACGCACCGCGCCGGCCGCTCGAAAACGCTGACGCGGAGCGAGCTGGACCAGATCCCGGGCATCGGCGCCGCACGCAAGCGGGCCTTGCTGCATCATTTCGGCTCGGCCCGCGGCGTCATGCAGGCAGGCCTGTCCGATCTCGAAGCCGCCCCGGGAATCAGCCGCGAAATGGCGCGGCGCGTCTACGCCCACTTCCATCCCGGCGTGCGGATGGAAGGCGGCGATTGAGCAACGAGTTTGTTGGCAAGAAACGACGTTGGCCGCTCGTCATGGCCGGGCCTGACCCGGCCCTCTCGCACCGTTCCCGTAGAGATGCGCGGGTCGAGCCCGCGCAGACGGTGTTCTGGCGTTTCCCGGTCAGTCCGACACGCTCTACCGCTGCTGGGTGGCGGGCGGCGACGGCAGGGGCGGCAATCCGGCTTGCCGGCGCGGGGGCTGGGCGGATGGGGTGCCCGGCGCGTGTGAGAGCGACTGCCCGAGCAGCGCCATCAAGAGGCCCCCGACCCCGCCGTCCTCTTTGCCCACCTGGATGTTGGGAACGAATTTCTGCGCATTCGTCAGCGCGGCAGTCAGCACTTCAGGGTGCGCATTCGCGAAATCGAACAGCTTGTCGACCAGCAACTCGTATTGCCGCAGACGCACCGTCGCAGCGGCGCCGAGTACGTCCGTCTGCGCCCGTTGACCCTCCGCGATCTCCCGCAGCTGATCGCGTTGGCCCTCGCCCTTGTTCTTCAGCGCCTCCGCCTCCTTTTCCGAGGTCTGCACGCCGATCACCGCCTTGACCAGCACCGCCTGTTGATCCGCCGTCGCCTTCGCGTTCTCGGAATCGACCCGCTTCTCCTGCGCCGCACGCTCCTGGATGAACGCCTTGGCGAGTTGCGTGGCCAGTTGCTCGCGGCGCACCGCCACCAGCAGTTCGGGCGGAATGGCCGGCTCGCCGAGGCGAACCTCGCGGATGGTGACGCAGGATTTCGCACCCTCGGGGCGAATGCGCCGCTCGATTTCGCCCTCGATCAGCGGGCGCTGGTTGATGAGGTCGAGCGCCTTCGTGGGGCGGTTGACAGTTATGATGATCGGCTTGCCGTCCTGGTCCAGCACCGGCCTGCCGTTCTCGTTGACCTTCGGCTCGGTGACCTCGTAGGTGCCGCCGGCCACGTCGCGCGTGATCGCGCGGATCGAGGGCGTCAGCACCCGATCCTCGACCTGCTTCAAGGTGCCGACCCCCGCCACCACGCACGGCGCGTCGCTGGGCGAGACCTGCGCGATCACCCGCAGTTCCAGCGGAATGTCCCAGCCCTCCATCTTGACCGCGATGGCTTTGTCGGCGTTTTCCTTGCTCCGCGGAATATTCTCCTCGGTGCGGGTCTGCTGGATCTCACCCTTGGAATTGACCGTGAGCGAAATGGCCGCGCGCTGGTAGCCGCCGGCATACGTCCAGACCTGCGCGCGCGTGTCGATGTCGGTGACCGAGAACGCGTCAGGATTGAAATAGTATTTGCCGGGCGGCAGCGATTGCGCCCAAACGCCGGTGCAGCCGACTGGCACGATGGGGGCGGCGAGCCGCTGCACGTCGGAGGCACCGGGCGTATCGGGCCGCTTCACCATGTCGCATTTCGCCGGCTTGCTCGCGCGCAACGTGCCGAAATCGACATCCGCCCAGACGTTCGACTTGACGACGCCAACGAAACCGGCCGGGATTTCCTTGGCATTCCGAAGCTGCAGGTCCCACAGGTAGTGGTTGATCCGGTATTTTCCCGGCGGCAGGACGCTGAGTTGCGGGCCGCGCTGGCCGCCGTTGCGCAGGAAGCTCTCGGCGTCCAGCATGGCGTAGCCGAGCTTAGGCGCAAACGGATCGGCGAAAGCTTGGCCCGGACGGAGCGGCGCGCCGTCCTTGGCGACCAGAATGCCGATCTTGCCGTCCGGTATGCTGATCTCGCTGTGCCCGGCATTGACCTCGTACAGCACGTTGACCAGCGGCTCGAAATGAAAGCCGGGGGTGAAGATGCGCGCCTGCGGCCCGTTCTCCCCGTTGACGGCGACGATCCGGCCGGCCGGCAGCGAACCGCCGCCGTAAACGCGGAACATCTCGCCGACATGCCCGTCCGGCACATAAACGTATGAGGTCGAGAGCACGCCGAAGACGATGATGAGGACGCCCACGAGGCGAACCGAATTGTCGACCACCACGGTGCGGACGCGCGCCGGCAGCATGGGCGGCGCGACAAACAGGACCGCCGCGCCGACGATCACCCAGAACAGCAAGCCCGACATTTAGCCTCCCCCAGCCGACCGCGTTCTCGCGAGCCGGTCGCTGGATCATCGGTAGCACATTTGCGCCGCGCGCGCATCTCGTTGCCTCGGCGCGCTCCAGCATGGCCGGATGGGCTGAACATTCCGTTGACATGGATCAAGGCCGGCCCGCGCCGTTGCGGCGATCAGGGGCGCGTCGCGCGGCGAGTATGCTCGGCGCCGGCCCGCGAGACCTGTTCCGTCGCGAAGGAAGCCAGCCCATGCGCCTGCCGATGACCGTGATGGCCCTGCTGCTCGGGATCGGCGGCCCGAGTTTCGCCGGCTCGAGTTGCAGCGGAACGTTCCACTCGCGGCTGTTGCAGAAGCTGCCGGTGCCGACCATCGTTGCTATGGACGTACGCGATCCCTCGCCGCGCAATCTGCGGCTCGCCGGGCGCTTCATGGATGGCATGCGCCATGCCGGCGTTTCGACGGGGGGCACGCCGAATGTCGCGCTCGAGGTGACGGCCCGGATCGAGTTGGCGGAACGCGCTCCCGGTCCCGGACGGCCCGGCACGCCGTCAGATTTTGCACGACATGATCGGACGGGCAGCACGCTCTCGCGCGAGCGTCCGGCCATGCCGCTGTTCCCGCCGCTTCGCCATGACAACGAAATGTCTGCCCCGACGCTGTTCTTGCGTGCCGAACTCGTGGACCCGTCGACCAGCAAAGTGCTGTGGCTGGGAATTGTGCATTGCGCAATCGGGTCGTCCGACGAGCGGCAGCGGGCTTATGAACTCGGCGTACTGATCGGACACGCGCTCGGCCGGACCATCGGACCGCAAGCGTTCTAGCTAGCCAGGGACCCGACGGCCGCATTCTTACGCTTACGCCCCCGTCTCGGGGGAATTAAATTCCAAAACTGGCGAGTGTCAGCTTTTCTTCCGAACAGTAACGATTTGAGCTCCACAAGCGGCAACATACGGCGGCATGGGAATCCCCGGATATTGGCTGGTCTCGACCGCTTTCGTGACCCACCGTTCGAGCGCTGAACTCTGTTTGCTCGCAAAAACACGCGCAGTGACTTCGAATTCGGCGCCCAGATCTCTGCTTTCACCGTAGAAAGCCACAACTGCCCATTTTCCATCATCGATGTTGGCGGACCCACTTCCTTGCGGCCACCAGAGCGCAAGCCCTTTGCGGTGAGCAAGCACCCACAACTTAGTGCCTGCCGGTATTTCCGCCGTTCCTTCAACGTTACCGGAAGATACGACAGAGTTCCTGTCTTTGGCTCACTGATGTGGACAGCACATTTTGGTGTCTGCGCGACCGACGATGCAGGGATTCCCACGTACGCGGAAACGAGAAGCAGCCCAAGTCGTATATTGATCCGCCTTATGTCAGTCATTGGTCCATACCCTCCTATAGGCCTTTGCGTAAAGGTCAGCAGCCTTGACGAAATCTCCTGCTTCGTAAGCAGTGCGGGCCAACTTTATCTCAGCCATGTCAATTTGCTTGCGATCAATATATGTCTGAGGAAGGTCAGCCATTGCCTTGTACCATTGGTCGGCGGCTTCTTTCCATAGGCGATCACGGTAGAAATCCTTGCCGTACTTTACCTCAGAGACAAAAACTTGCTTGTTTGCTAATGCACCTAGGCTGTGTGGACGGAATCCCTGATATGCAAATTTGAGAGATTCCCGAATTGGCATTTCGTCGAATCAATGCGCGGCCGGCAATTGGGAGCCGGCCATGCTGACTGGGATGACGGAGTACGACTGGACGCTGGTAGTTGAGATATTCCGCGCGGTACGATCGAAGCGCGGTGACAAGGGGCGCGATGATCGCCGCTTTCTGGAGGCGCTGCACTATTTCACGGTGCACAGCATCAGTTGGCGCGCGCTTCCGGCCGAGTTTGGTCCCTGGAACACGGTCTGGAAGCGGTTCTGGCGCCTGTCACAATCCGGGACGTTCGAGGCGTTCTTTCAGGCGCTGGCGGCATGCAGTCGGACCGCAGGCCTGATCCAGATGTTCGACAGCACTTCAATACGCGCACACATCTCCGCGGCCGGGGCAAAAGGGGGCAGGACAGCCAGGCCCTCGGGCGTTCGCGTGGCGGGTTCGGGACGAAGATCCATATCAAGTGCGACCAGCAAGGCTTGCCGCTCGATTTCCACCTGACTGGGAACGAGGCCAGCGACAGCCTTCAGTTCGAAATCCTGGCTGACATCGGTCCGGACGTGACCCCGCGAGCGGTTATTTGCGACAAGGGATATGATGCCAAGGCCAACCGGGAGGTCGCTCGCCGGCGCGGCATCGTGCCGGTCATTCCCTATCGGTCCAACGTAAAGGACCAGCCGGCCTATTTCCCAAAATTGCTGTATCGGGCGCGTGCCCGCGTCGAGCAACTGATCGGCAAGCTCAAGCGGTTCAAGCGAGTGGCGATGCGCTGCGAGAAGACACGGCAGAACTACGCCGCCTTCATCTCATTGGCTTGCGTGTTCATCTTGATCAAATCCGTCCACACGGCCTAGCGTCTGCTGGTGATCCGGGCTTGGGATTGAACCCGCTCCGGTGCAGGCATTCGTTGCCGTTCTCATCTGACGATCGGCTGCTGCCGGCGCTACCCAGCGCAACAATTCTTTCGCGCTTTCCCAAATCTCAGGTGGGTTGTTGCAGTCAAGGAAGAACAGCAGCTCTGCAGCTATAGCGGCGCCGGTCTTCTCCCGAGCAAAATCCGCCATGTCATGGTCAAGCTTTTTGAGGTCAGATAGCAAACGATAACGCTGGTCGGCATCCTGGCTAGCTTTGTCCCTGAAAGTAGGTGCCGATTAGCGCCGTGACAATAACCATGAAGATGACGTCGACGGTGCGCTCTTTCGGAGGCACCCAATCTCTCCAACTCACTGGCTCTCTCTTTCTCCGGCTTCGGGTTCAGCTCTCGCCCACGCGCTCGCTCCAGCTCACGTTGGGCTTCTGCTGCCCTACGGAATATTCTAAAGCACCCCCGCTAGTGAAGCACTTTCCTTCATCGGCCTTGAGGTGAGCCAGGATTCCCCGGACACTCGTCGATTTCGCCCTTCGCAGCTAACCGTAGTCTGCCCTCAAGCCTCTTCACCACGATTTCGTCGACGACGGCCCGGCGACCTCTCGGCTGAATTGCAGCGGTGACCTATAATAAAAGGCGGCTGTTTCGATCCACAGCCTCGGATTTGGGGCGCGCGTCTCCCGCCAATGGATGCGCCGGCCAGCCGAGACGGTGATCCTCAGCATCGGGCCGGTGGTAGCGGACGGAGCGCGGCGATCGCGCTCGGGATTCTCTCGAACAGATCGCGCGGCACGATGGCCTCGGCAATCTGGAAGGTGATCGAGCATCCATGCCGGACAATCGTTGCGAGGATCTTCACCAAACTATCGCGCAGCGTCGTCATGGAGGCAAAGTTCGGTCGACGGCAACGGCGTGATCACGGTAGGCGACGGCACCAGGACAACTGTCCTGGGCGTGGCCAATGTTCCGGAATCGCGGATCTTCCTGTCCGGACCGGCGCTTCAGGTGTTCTCGCCCAGTGCGCGGCGGCGCAGGTCCTTCAGCTTTCGCTCGCCGCCGGGGGTTTTTGGGTCGAGCGCCATCAGCTTCTGCCAGGCGGCGTACGCGCCCGCCCAATCCTGCCGTGACTCGGCGATCTCGGCAAGCTGGCGATAGGCGAGAAAGTCGCGCGGTTCGCGCTTCAGCGCCTCCTGGATGTCGCGGATGGCATCGGCCGTCCTGCCCTGGCGGAAACGGGCGAGCGCCCGCTGGTCGTAGGCCTCGGCCAAATTGGGGTCGAGCGCGATCGCGGCGTCGAAATCCTGTTCCGCCTCGTTGTTCGACCCCGCTTTCAGGTCGTGTAAGCCACGCAACATCAGCAGCGTGACGGCCGGCGAGCCCCCCTCCAGCCACAACTGGCGCAGATGTGCCTCCAGCACGACGGCCTCCGTTTCGGTGCCCGCGTTCTTCAGGGCGGCCATCAGCTCGTCGATCTGCGCCGTGCGCGCGGCCTGCCGGTCCATGCCCAGCGCGGGTGGGGCGATCAGCAGCAGGATCACCAGAAGCAAGCGCATGCGGGAATGCTGAGCCGGTGTCATGCCGCCCGCAAGCGCGCTACGCGGCCGCCCGGCTTCCGCGCAGGGGGGCCACCGCGTCCGGCTCCGGCCCGCCCGCCATCCAGTCCAGCAGTTCGATCGTGTGCAGGATCGGCAGCCTGCCGCCGGAAAGCTGGGTGATGCAGCCGATATTGCCGGCGGCCACCAGATCCGGGCGCCTGGCCGCCAAGTTGTCCAGCTTGCGCGCGCGCAGCGCGGTCGCGATGTCCGGCTGCAGGATGTTGTAGGTGCCGGCGGAGCCGCAGCAGATATGCGGCTCGACCGGCTCGACGACGGTGAAGCCCGCGCGCTTCAGCAGCGCCTTCGGTTCCTCGGTGACCCGCTGCCCATGCTGCAGGCTGCAGGCCGAGTGGTAGGCGACCGTGAGGCCGGGCGGTTGGCGAGTCGGCCGGTAGCCGTTGCGGACCAGGAATTCGCTGATATCGAGCGTCAGTTCGGAAACGCGTGCGGCGCGGCTTTGCCACGGCTCTGGCTCGTTGCGGAACATAAAGCCGTAATCCTTCACGCTGGTGCCGCAGCCCGAAGCGTTGATCAGCACCGCGTCCAGCCCCTCGCCGTCCGCCTCGCGGCTCCAGGCGGCGATGTTCGCGCGCGCGCTGGCCATGGCCGGCGGATGCCTGCCCATGTGATGCGTGATCGCGCCGCAGCAGCCGGCCTCGGGCGGGATCACCACCTCGAACCCCATGCGGGTGAGCAGCCTGATCGTTGCCTCGTTGATCTGCGGGGCGAGCACCTGCTGCACGCAGCCCGTCAGCAGCGCGACCCGCCCGCGCCGCTCCCCGATGGCCGGGTGGACCGGCTGCTTCTGCATGGGGCTCGGCGGCGGCAGGCGCGCGGGCGCGAGCGACAGCAGCGCGCGCAGCCGCTTCACCAGCACGTGCTGGCCGGGCAGCCATTTGCCGAACGGCTTTCCGAGCCGCGCCAGCGCCAGGGAAAGCCGCGTCTTGCGCGGATCGGGCAGAATGAAGGCGAGCGCCGCGCGCAACAGTCGCTCGTGCCAGGGGCGGCGATAGGTGCGCTCGATGTAGGTCCGAGCGTGATCGACCAGGTGCATGTAATTCACGCCGGAGGGGCAGGTGGTCATGCAGGAGAGGCAGGAGAGACAGCGGTCGATATGCCGCACCACCTCCTCGGTCGCCGGACGCTCCGATTCCAGCATGTCCTTCATCAGGTAGATGCGCCCGCGCGGGCTATCCAGTTCGTCGCCGAGCAGGATGAAGGTCGGGCAGGTGGCGGTGCACAAGCCGACATGGATGCAGGTGCGGATCACCTGATTGGCGACCGCCGTATCGGGATCGCGAAGCTGCTCGGCGGTGAAATTCGTTTGCATTTGGGCTAATCTTTTCGGTTGGCCGGTCAAGCTGTCAGGAAGTGAATGAGGTCGGATAGCTGCCTGGGAAAAAGCTTCCGATAGGCTTCCGCGTCTCCACTCATCGCCAGCCATTGTCGGGGTGCTTGCGCCCGAACCAATGCCGACCCAGGGTCATCCGTTGCAAGCGACCAGAGTTGGCTCACGCGGCGATCGAACCGTCGATAGAAGCAGTTTCGCTCCTCCGATGCTGGCAACGCTCAGTCGTCCGCACCAGGTTTTTCGGCCGCCATGCGTGCTGCGATCATCATCCACCCCCTCCTCCTCGTCGGTGGGCAGATCGAACGGAAGAGGCTGGTTGCGCAACCGCTCCCATTGCGCATCGACCTGATCGGGGGGAACGCCAGCTTCGAGAAGAACGAGCCGCGCATTCTTGCGATGCGTCTCCTCATAATCCGGCAGCTTGCGACGAGCTTCGCATTCGACCTTGGTGTCCGTCATCTCGGCCTCTGAGGCGCCGGGAACTCGGTTCACAACCCAGCATACATCCGCCCTGGGTTCAAAATCCCCTTCGGGTCGAACGCCGCTTTCACGCGCCGGGTTATCGCGGCGAGGGCCGGCGGTTCCGGCGGGATCACGTCCAGGCCCGCGCGCAGCGCGTCGGGCGCGCGCAGCAGCGTCCAGACGCCGCCCGCCGCCCGCGCGGCGGCCGTGATCGCGTCGTGCGCCGCTTCGGTGGCCGGGGCGGCGATCCAGGCGAGCCCGCCGCCCCAGTCCAGGAAACAGCGCCCGCCGAGCGCCGCGACTGCCCGAACGACATCGGGACCCGCCGAGGGCCGGACGGAAACGCGCCAGATCGCATCTTTTGGCCCGGCCGCGAGCGGGCGCGCGTCGCGCACCGCCCGCCAGACGGCCCGGCTCGCGCCGTCGTCGAGAATTTCGCCGGCGCCGAACCCCGCGAGGTCGGTGCGCAGCCGATCGGTGCGATAGGCAACGCTGGGCGAAAAGTCCTCGATGCGCGCCAAGGCGACCGGCCCGCCGAAGCGGGCCAGTTCGGCGATGCGCGCCACCGCCTCCGCGGGCAGCCAAGCCGCCCCCGACACGCTGTACGGCGAGCCGAGCGCTGCGGACAAGGCCGCGACGCCCGCGGCGGCCTCCAGACCGGGCAAGACCACCGTGCCCGAGCTCTCGGGCGCGGGCAGCACCTTCAGCGTGACCTCGGTCAGCACCGCGAGCGTGCCGTAACTGCCGGTCAGCAGCTTGCAGAGATCGAGGCCGGTGACGTTCTTGAGTACCCGCCCGCCCGAGCGGATCACGTCGCCCCGGCCGTTCACCGCGCGCACGCCCAATACGTGATCGCGCATCGCGCCCGAGGCGATGCGACGTGGTCCAGAGAGGTTTGCCGCGACCACGCCGCCGAGCGTCTGCGGTCCCGTTGCCTCCTGCCCGTTCGCGCCGAGCAGCTCGGACAGATCCGGCGGCTCGGCAATGATGTGCTGGCCGGCGCGTGACAGCTCCGCTTGCAAATCCGCGAGCGTCGTGCCAGCGCGGGCGGAGACGACCAGCTCCTTGGGCGAATAGAGCGTGATCCCGGCATGGTTACGCAGCGACAGGCTCCGCGCCGCCTGGACCGGGCGCAGGAATCCCGATTTGGTGCCGTTGCCCAGCACCAATAGCGGCTCCCCGGCATCGTGGGCGCCGAGGACCGCCGCGACGATGCCGGCTTCCTCCGACGGCACGGCCAGGCTCATGCGGCGCGCGCGAGCCCCGGGGCCGGTTGCAGCGGGAACACCTTGGCGGGGTTCAGCAGCCATTCGGGGTCGAACGCCGACTTGATCCGCCGCTGCTGCTGCAATTCCGTCTCATTGAACTGCACCGGCATCAGGTCGCGCTTCTCCACGCCGACGCCATGCTCGCCCGTCAGACAGCCACCGACCGCGACGCAGAGTTTCAGCACCTCCGCCCCGAACGTCTCGGCGCGATGGAAACTGTCCGGATCGTTGGCGTCGAACATGATGAGCGGATGCAGGTTGCCGTCGCCTGCGTGGAAGATGTTGGCGACGTTCAGCCCGTACTGCTTGCTCATTTCGCCGATGCGATGGAGCACGTCGGGCAGGCGGCTGGTCGGGATGGTGCCGTCCATGCAGAGATAATCGGGACTGATGCGCCCGACCGCGCCGAACGCCGCCTTGCGCCCCTTCCAGATCGCCAGCGACTCCTCCTCGGAGGCGGAAATCCTGAGGCTGATCGGGTCGTGGTTGCGGCAGATTTCGCTGATCCGGGCGAGCAGCCGGTCCTGCTCTTCGGCGCAGCCCTCGACCTCGATGATCAGCATCGCCTCCGCGTCCAGCGGATAGCCGGCATGGGCGAAGGCTTCGCAGGCATGAATGGCCGGCTTGTCCATGAACTCCAGCGCCACCGGGATGATGCCGGAGCCGATGATGGAATCGACGCAGGCGCCGGCCACCTCGTTGGAGCGGAACGCCGCCAGCATGGCACGCGCGCCCTCGGGTCCGCGCAGGATGCGCACCGTCACCTCGGTCACGATGCCGAGCTGGCCCTCGCTGCCGGTGATCAGGCCGAGCCAGTCGTAGCCGGCGGCATCCAGATGCGTGCCGCCGATCTCCAGCACCTCGCCCTCGGCCGTGACCAGCTTGACGCCGAGCAGGTTGTTGGCGGTGACGCCGTATTTCAGGCAGTGCGCGCCGCCCGAGTTCATGCCGACATTGCCGCCGATCATGCAGGCGAGCTGGCTCGACGGGTCGGGCGCGTAGAAGAACCCGGCGTCGCTCACCGCCTGGGTGATGCCGATATTGGTCACGCCGGCCTCGACCACGGCGTAGCGGTCGGAAAAGTTCACCTCCTTGATATGGCTCATGCGCATGAGCCCGATCACCACCGCGTCGGCGAGCGGCAGCGCGCCGCCGGACAGGCTGGTGCCGGCGCCGCGCGGAATCACGCGCGCGCCGTTCCGGTGGCAGAGCCGCATCGCCGCGGCGACCTGCTCGGTGGTCTCCGGCAGCACCACCGCGAGCGGCGGCTGGCGATACGCCGTGCACGCATCGGTTTCGTATGGCTTGAGGCGCAGCTTCTCGGCGATCACGCCGGATTCGGGCACGATCTCCCGCAGCCCGGCGACGATGGCATCGCGCCGCGCCAGCACCTCCGGCTTCGGATCGGGCAGCGCGATCATGGCAGGCTCCTCGACATTACCTGCCGGAAAGATGCGGCCGGGTCCGGCCGCGATCAACCGCCGCGACGCGCGGCCGGGCCCTCAACGGAAGCCGTGTGTGGAAAAACCTGGCGCGACTGGCTATCTCGAATGCGCCCACCCCGAAAGGAAAGCACGGAAAATGCGAACGGGAGCGCTCCGTCGATGACGCAAAGAACCGGGACGCAAAGAACCGGCGTTCGGGCCAAGGACGTTCGGTCCGTCAAGGCCGAGAAGACGAAGACGCCCGGGCGGCCAGCGCTCGGGAACACCGCCGTGGCGTGGTCCGAGGGTGCGCTTTCGGACGAGCTCACATCCCTGTTCGACAGGCTGGATGCCATGTCGGAGCGTCAGCGAAGCAGGCTGGACGAGCTGCTGGCGAAGCTGGGACGATCGCAGCTGGCAAGCGCCTGATGGCGCGCGGGGCGCTCGATGCGCTTGGCTCGCTATGGCGGCTCGCCCGCAAGATCGAAGAGCTGTTCGAGCTGAACGAGAAGATCAACGCGGCTCTGGCGGCTATCCTCGCGCGTCTCGACGCCATCGAGCGGCGCATCACGCAGATCGAGGCCGATCAGCGGCAGCTCGTCAGCGAAGCCCGGAGTGCCTCTACGGCAGCCGCCAGCATGGTCGCGGGCAATGTGATCGCCGAGGCGATCACCCGGCTCACGCGGATCGAAGGACGCCTCGATCGCATCGCGGAGGAACGCAAGGCCTTGCCGCCCCGGGAGAGCTGAGCCCAGCCGCAATCAATCGCGGAGCGCCGTCATCACCTTGGCCACGAACGGGCCGATCGCGTCGGGGTCCATCCAGCGGATCACCGCCACCAAGTCGTGCGCGGGATCGACCCAGGTCAGGTTGCCGCCGGCGCCCATGGCGAAGAAGCTCTCGGCGGAAATCTCGGGATGGCGCTGCCGGCCGGTGTTCAGCCACCACAGCAGCCCGTATTGCGGGTTGCGCTCGCAAGGCGTCGTGGACTGGCGCACCCAGTCCTCGGCTATGATCTGGCGATCGCCCCACCAGCCGCGGCGCAGCATCAAGAGGCCGACGCGCGCCTGGTCCTCGGCATGGATGAACACGCCGCCGCCCCAATGCCCGCCGCCGGGCACGGACTGCATCCGCCGCCCGTCGATGTCCACATACGAATTGCGATAGCCCTCCCAGCGCCAGTCGGACGAGGCGCCGATCGGCGCCATGATCCGCTCGCGGAACACCTTCGGCAGCGGGCGGCGGAACAGGCGCAGCAGCGCCAGGCCGAGGCGGTTGACCCGCACGTCGTTGTATTCCCAATAGGTGCCGGGCGGCTGCAGATCCCGCCAGGTTCCTTTTGCCCCACGCGCTTCCACGCCGATGTCGCGGTTGCGGTCGATCATGTCGGACTTGTCGAACAGCGTGCCTTCCCACTCCGAGGTGAGCTGCAACAGGTTCCGCCAGGTGATGGCGCCGTTATGCGGTCCCTCGAAGCCGCCGTCGTCGACCGTGCGGCGGACCTTCTCATCTAGATCCGCGATCAATCCGTCCGCCAGGGCGAGGCCGGCAAGCAGGCTCAGATAGCTCTTGGCGACGCTGAACGTCATGTCGACCTGGCGGGTGTCGCCCCAGGACGCGACGATCCGGCCGCCGCGCAAAATCAGGCCGTTCGGCCCGCCGCGCGGCGCCACCGGCCCGAGCACCTCGTTGTGCGGCGGGGGATCGAAATAGCCGGCGTCGAAATGCGCGCGCAGATCGCGCGGCCAGGGTGTTTCGTGCTCGCGCGCGAAGCCGGCCGCCTGCTCCAGCCTCGCGGCGTCGAAGCCGGCCCGCGGCGGATCGCTCCGTTCCCACGGTACGCCGTCCTGGGGCGGGACATAGGCGGCATCGGACACGGCAACCTCCTCGATTTCGCGGGCGCCGGGGTCCTAGCAGCCGCATAACCCGCCGGCCAGGGCGGGAGTGGCATCGCGGGTGGCGCGTGTCATAATGCCACCAGCTCGATGGAACGACGCAAACGGGGGAACAGATGAGCGCAAGCGGCGGAAAAATCGCGATCGTCACGGGCGGCGGCAGCGGCGTCGGCCGCGCCAGCGCGCTCGCGCTGCTCAAAGACGGCTGGCGCGTGGTGGTGGCCGGACGGCGGCCCAACCAGCTCGATGAGACGATCGCGAAATCCGGTGCGGCCGAGCGGGCGCTCGCGGTGCCGACCGACGTGACCGACCCGAAATCCATTGCCAATCTGTTCGAGGCGACCAAGGCGAAATTCGGGCGGCTCGACTTGTTGTTCAACAACGCCGGGACGAACGCGCCCGGCGTGCCGTTCGAGGAACTGACGTTCGAGCAGTGGTCGAACGTGGTCGCGGTGAACCTGACCGGCTGTTTCCTGTGCGCCCAGCATGCGGTGCGCATGATGAAGGAGCAGAACCCGCGCGGCGGGCGCATCATCAACAACGGCTCCATCTCCGCGCACGCGCCGCGGCCCAATTCCGCGCCCTACACCTCGACCAAGCACGCCATCACGGGGCTGACCAAGTCGCTGTCGCTGGACGGGCGGAAATACGATATTGCCTGCGGCCAGATCGACATCGGCAACGCGCGCACCGAAATGGCCTCGCGGATGGCGCAGGGTGTGCCGCAGGCGAACGGCACTGTCGCGGTGGAGCCGCTGATGGATGTCGACGACGTCGGCCGCACGATCGTTTTCATGGCCAACATGCCTGCCGATTCCAACGTGCAGTTCGTCACCGTGATGGCGACGAAAATGCCCTTCGTCGGAAGAGGATAGCGCGAGGCCGGCGGCGGACGCCTGCCAGGCCGCCGGCACTTGGCTCTGAGGAAACGCCCGCCCTGCGTCGGGAAGGGCGCCGAAAGTCAGTCCCGGATTCTCGATCACCGCATCGGCCGCAAAAGCCCCTTCGCCGTCCGGCATGGCGAAGACCGGGTTGAGGTCGATCGCGGCGAGGCGCGGGCCGGCTTGGTGCGCGAAGACCGGATAGCCGGGCCAGCATGCGCGCGAGTGCCGGGACGTCGGCCGGACGCCGCCCGCGCGCGCCCAGCAGCAACGGCGCGCCGCGAATCGATCGGATCATCGCGAGGGCCACGTCCTCGCCGAACGGGCAGCGGCGGAACACGACGTCCCTCAGTACCTCCACGAAGATTCCGCCCAGGCCGAACATGGCTACCGGGCCGAATACCGGGTCGCGGTGGACGCCCAGGATGCACTCCACCCCGCCCCTGAGTTGGCGCGCGACCAGCACGCCCTCCAGCCGCGCGCCGGGGGTGGCGGCGCGCGCCCGCGCGATCAGCGTCGCATATTCGCGGCGGACCGACTCTGCGTCGGCCACGTCCAGGGCCACGCCGGCGATTTCGGATTTGTGCAGGATGTCCGCGGACAGGATTTTCAGGACGACCGGGAAGCCGAGCCGCTCCGCCGCCGCGACCGCCGTGTCCGCCGAGTCGCACGCCGCCTCCGCCACCGAGGCAATGCCCGCAGCCGCGAGCAGGCGTTTCGACTGGGCTTCGCTCGGCGTGACCGGTGGCAGCGGCACATGCGGAACATGCGGCGGCGCGGCGGGCTCGGGGCGGGCGAACGCCTCGCCGAACCGGCCCATGGCGTGGATCGCCACGGCCGCCCGTGACGGATCCTCGAACACCACGAACCCGTCCTGGTCGTATTCGCGCACGCGCTCGGGCGGGGCCAACACCGAGAGCACGTAAAGCCGGTCGGGGTGGCGCGCCTTCACCTCGTTCAACTGCCGGCGCAGATCCGGGGCGATGGAGCCGGCGCCGCCGGTCTGCGAAAAGAAGGCCAGAACCGAGCTGTAGCCGCCCTCCGCGACCACGGTTTCCGCGAATCGCCCGATCAGGGACCTGTCGTTGAACACCTGGGCCGTGCAGTCCACCGGATTGCGCGGCGCGGAAAACGGCACCAACGCCTTGAGCCGCGCCTGCGCCGCCGCCGGCATTTCCGGCATTGCGAGACCGAGCGACTCGGCGGCGTCACTGACCAGCACGCCGGCACCGCCGCTGACCGTGATCACGCCCAAGGTGTTGCGCGCGGGGTAAATCCGGCGGGTCGCGGCATAGGCGATGTCCAGCATCTCTTCGGTTGTTCGGGCGCGGACCACGGCGAATTCCGCCAGCACGGCGTCGAGCACCGCATCGTCTGCCGGCGATCGAGGCGGTGTGCGAGCGCGCCGCCGCCCGGCCGAGCGCGCTCCGGCCGACCTTCATCAGCACCACCGGCTTGCGCGCCGCCCGCGCCGCCGCGAGCGCCGCGAGCAGACTGTCGGCCTCGCGGATGCCCTCGGCATAGGCCGCGATCACGTCGGTGTCCGGGTCCTCGGCGAGCCAGCCGATCACGTCGCCGATCGTCACATCGGCCTCGTTGCCGGTGGTGACGCAGATCGGCGTGCCGAGCCCCCGTTCCCGCGCCGCCACGAACAGATCGCGTACCGTAGGCGCCGGACTGGCTGGCGATGCCGATTTGCCCGGGCAACGGGAAGCCGTTCTCGAACGAGGAGGAAAAGATCGGGTAATAGCCGAGTTGCGCGTTGAACAGGCCGAGGCAGTTCGGACCGAGCAACCGCATGCCGTGTTCGCTGGCCGCCGCGGTCATCGCCGCTTGCGCGGCGGCCCCCGATTTGCCGACCTCGGCGAAGCCGGCGGTGAAGACGATGGCGCCCTTGCACCCTCGCGCGCCCAGATCCGCCACCGCCTGCACCGCGTGCTCGGCCGGCACGGCGACGACGGCGACATCCGGCGTTTCGGGCAGATCGGCGATGGTGGGCCAGGCGCGCATGCCCTGCACCTGGGCGCGGCGGGGATTTACCGGAAAGATGGTTCCGGCGTAGTCGCGGGCGCGCATATACGCGATCGGCCGGCCGCCGATGCGCGCCGGGTCGTCCGAGGCGCCCACGATGGCGACGGAGCCCGGCACGAGCAGCGGGGTGAGGGTGGAAAAACGCGCCAGCATCTCGCTGCTCCCAGGTTGGCGCGATGATGCCGCGTGTTTGCGGGCAAAGAAAACACCCGCCGCGGTGACCGTGGCGGGAGTTTCGGGATCAGGTTTACGCGGGCCCGGCGCGGGCCCGGTTCACGGCATCCACGGCTCAGCCCTTGTGATGCTTCGACGCCGAGGTGAGCCGGGTCTTGTGGTGCTGCCGATGCTGGTGGCGCAGCAGCTTCGCCCGCCGCTTCGTCGCCCGCCGCGACGAATGGGCGCGGTGCGGGGCGTGCCGGTGGACGGCCACGCGGCTGGCGTGCGCGCGCTCATGCTTGTGCGATGCCGAGCGAGGGGCCGCGCGATGGCCGGCCGGATGGGCCCGCCTCGTGTGGGCCGCGCGAGTGTCGGCCATGGCTTCGGAGATCAGGCGGAAGCTGGCCGTGGGCGTCGCGGCCATCGCCAACTGGAAGCGCGCCCCCCGCTGCGTGTGGTGGACCCCGCGATGCGAATGATGGCTCGCTCGCGATCCGCGCGCGGATGCGAGCTGAATGCGGGCGTACGCGTGATGACGGGACGCATGGGCCGCCCGGTTTGAGTGCACGGCGGCATACCGCCGCCCATGATGTCGCGCGCTGGCGTAAAGATGACCGTGCGCCGAATGCCCATGCTCCCGCACCCGGCCAAGCTTCGCGTATCGGGCGGAATGGAGATGCGCGACCCGCGGGTGAATGCGCGCGCGATTGCGCGCGACCTCCTGAGCCGATTTGTAGCCGCGCGGATTATGCCGAACGCGCGCGATCAACACGTTGCGGAATCCGCCCGGCAGGTTCATCGCCAGTTGGTCGGCCGAGGAGCGGTTATCCGGATAGACCTCCTGGATGTACGGCTCGATCATGGCGATGTAGCGCCGCGTCTCGTCCGGCAGCGGCCGGCTGTGCTGCATGTAGTCGTCGACCCGCCCCGGACCGGCGTTATAGGCGGCGAGGAACGCCGGCGAGCCGTACAGGTCTGTACATTTCGCGAATGTATGCCGTGCCGGCGAGGATGTTGTTGTGCGGGTCGTACGCATCGTCCCCGAGCGCGTAGCGAATCCGCAGCTCGTCGTAGGTCTGCGGCATGACCTGCATGAGGCCCATGGCGCCGACGGGCGAGGTGATCAACTGACCGTTCAGGAATTCGTTGCCGCCCGATTCGACCCGCATGACCTCGCGGATCCACCGATCGGGCACGTCGAAGCGCTTGGACGCCTCGTTGATGTATGGCCCCCACGGATCGTCCGGCGGCCCAGGCGGCTTGTAGTCGCCCACCGCGCGCTTGGCGTAGTCTGCAGCTTCGCCGCTTTCGTCGGTCATTTGCGGCGAGGAATGCGTGGCGCAGGCAGACAGCAGCGAAAGAACCGCGATCCGCATCACCGTCCGAAGCAGCGCGCGTGGGGGAAGCAATGAAAAACAGGAGCTGTTGGAAGTCGGCATGCGGACAGAACCTCCCGTCGTGACGTACCCAGGGCGGCCGGAGGAACGACGGCGAAACCGTGGCCGTCGTTTACACGAGCACTCAGGAACGCGCTCTAAGCCGTTAAGCGATCCGGGTTCCGCATGCAAGTTAATATCGCCATCGGAAGCGCCGGAAATGCAATATTCGTGCGTCACCTCCGGCACCGAGCATGGCAATTGGCAGCCGATTTGCAGGCTCCGTCAGCGGAGTGCCACGCGCGCGGGCCGATTGCCAAGCTTTTTTTGACGGCTTTGTGATGCAACACTTGGGTTAACGAAGCAACACCAGCGACTGTCGAGCAACAGTTGCATTTGTGCTGCAACACTTTCTGCCCTGATCCCCGCGGTTGCCGGCGGGCTGCGGATACGCTATCGCACCGCGACGCATGACTGTTGCTTTGCACCAAGGCCTCGCGCCGAGTTCGCCCGTCGCGCCGAGGCGGACCGCCGCGGACGTGGCCTTCGCGATGTCGGCCGACCTGACGCTGACCGCGCGGCATGCGTTGGCGCTGCGCGACCTCCGCGAGGCGATCAGGCTGCGCCGGCTGTGCTGGACCTTGGCGTGGCTGGACATCAAGGGGCGATATCGCGGCTCGGTGCTCGGGCCGATCTGGCTCACGCTGTCGACGGCGGTGATGGTGGCCTCGCTGGGGCTGCTGTATTCGACGCTGTTCCGCACCAACCTGCACGACTATCTGCCGTTTCTTGCACTGTCGCTGGTGCTGTGGACGTTCGTGCAGACCTTGGTCTCGGAGGCGTGCACCTGCTTCACCCAGGAAGAGGGCATGATCCGCTCGGTGCGGATGCCGTTCTTCCTGTACGCGGGACGCATCGTTCTGCGCAATCTGCTGGTGTTGGCGCACAACATCATCGTCATCGCCGTGGTGTTCGCGATTTTCGCGATCTGGCCCGGCTGGATGGCGCTGGCCGCCGTTCCCGCGATGCTGCTCTGGGTCGCCGACAGCCTGGCGATTTCGGTCGCGCTCGGCGCATTCTGCGCGCGGTTTCGCGACATCCCGCCGATCGTGGCGAGCGTGATGCAGATCGCCTTCTTCGTCACGCCGATCATCTGGAAACCGGAGCTGATCTCGCGCGGCCGCGCGTTGCTGCCGATCAACCCGTTCTTCTCGTTGACCGAGGTGGTGCGCGCGCCGCTGCTGGGCGAATTGCCGGGTTGGGAGACCTACCTCTCTGCGGCCGGCTACAGCCTGCTGATCTGCGGATTGTCCTGGACGCTGTTCGTGCGGGTGCGCGGGCGGCTTGCGTTCTGGCTGTAGCCGCCATGAGCTGCATCGACCTGCAGAACGTCGCGATCGATTTTCCCCTGTACCACGGCAACGCGCGCAGCCTGAAAAAATCGATGCTGGCGGTGGCCGGCCGTCGGCTCGCCACCGACATGCAGGATCGCGTCGTGGTGCAGGCGCTGCGCGGCATCACCTTTCGCCTCGAACCCGGCGACCGGCTCGGTCTGGTCGGCTATAACGGCGCCGGCAAAACCACGCTGTTGCGCACCATCGCCGGCATCTACGAGCCGGTGCACGGGCGCATCCGTGTAGATGGCGAACTGAACGCGCTGCTCGACCCCAATCTCGGCATGAATCTCGATCTGACCGGGCGCGAGAACATCATGCTGCGCGGATTGTTCGGTGGGCTGCCGCGCGAGCAGTTCCGCCAACTGGAAGAGGACGTGCAGGAATTCGCGGAACTCGGCGAGTTCATGGACTTGCCGGTGCGGATTTACAGTTCGGGCATGCTGGTGCGGCTCGGCTTCGCGCTGGCGACCGCCGTCGCGCCGCAGGTGCTGCTGATGGACGAATGGTTTCTCGCCGGCGACGCGCAGTTTCTGGAGAAGGCGCACGAGCGGCTGGAGAACATGGTGCGCGGCGCCGAGATCCTGGTGCTGTCGAGCCATCAGCATGACATTGTCGCGCGCTGGTGCACGCGCGTGATCTGGCTCGACCAGGGGCGGATCAGGGCCGATGGCGAGCCCGCGGTGGTGCTGCAAGACTATCTGGGCCGGCCGCTAACGCCCGCCCAGGACTTGCTGATCTCCGCCTAGGGCGCAAAACGATCCGGATGCGGTATGGCCGGGGCTTTGACCCGGCCATACCGGGCCCGCACCGACGAGACACCCGTGCGTGACGGTATTGAAACGGTAGCGCCAGTTCCCAGTCGCCCGAACATGCGCTGATCGCCAGCGACGCCCCGAGCCGCGTCCTTTCCGCGCGGCCCGGCGGATGGGTTGCCGCTTGCGGGCGAATGTGGTCTCCGATCGGAGAATGTGTCCGCGGTAGGAAAGGTATTCCGAGTGCCATCGAAATTCGCGTTGCTGCGATCGGCCGTGCTCGCGGCTCTCGCCCTTGCCG
Source organism: uncultured Alphaproteobacteria bacterium (assembly GCA_963761015.1). Lineage (GTDB taxonomy): Bacteria > Pseudomonadota > Alphaproteobacteria > Acetobacterales > Acetobacteraceae > CAVXFL01. Next base: position 264,342 of record CAVXFL010000009.1, on the reverse strand, counting down.
GCCCGGCGGTCGCGGCCGAGCCGGTGGCCGTGCCGCAGCCGCGACCGAACGAGGCGGTGCGGCCGCATCTGACCCCGACCGGGAATGCCGGGTCCAACGCGCACCTGCTCGCCGCGCTCCGCGCCCGTGTGAAATACGTGTTCGTGCTGTTTCAGGAGAACCGCTCGTTCGATTCCTATTTCGGCGCCTTCCCCGGCGCGCGCGGGCTCTATTCCCAGCCGCAGGACGCCACGCCCGGCTTTGCGCAGCCGATCATGAACACCGACGGCTCGGTGACCACGATCCGGCCGTTCCGCATCGGCCCGGCGCAACACGCGGCCGACATCGGCGACGTCGATCACAGCCACGCGCGGATGGCGGCCAAGATGCACATCGTGAACGGCGTCCCGCGCATGGACCGTTTCGCACTCGCCGAGGAGATGAAATACACGCCGAAGGGCGAGAATCCCTCGCTCGGCGCCAAGCAGATGGCCGAGCTGACCATGGCGCACGAGGATTGTGACACCGTTCCGTTCCTGTGGAACTACGCCAACCGCTTCGTGCTGTTCGACAACATGTTCCAGCACACGATCGGCCCCTCGACGCCGAACGCCATCAACATCATCGCCGGCCAGACCGGCGAGACCGAGTGGGTGAAGCACCCGGAGACCGCGACGAAAGGATCGGCCGGCGCGCTGAGCGGCGTCGGCGAGCCGGTGCTGGCCGATGTCTATCCGTTCTGGGGCTCGCCTGCGGACCACACGAGCGGACAGCCATGGAATCCGCATCACTGGCCGGGGGCGCAGCTCAACCAGACCTACGCGACGTTGCCGCTGACCTTGACCGGACGCGCACTGTCGCATGTCGCGCCGGCCGATCGCGATGCCGCGGCGGACCTCGCGGACGTGCACGAGGATTTGCGCGCCATCGCCGCGGCCGGCCGACCGTCGGTGCCCTGGGGCTGGTATCAGGAAGGCTACGACCGCGAACCGACGGATCCGCCGCACGCGCCGGCCGAGGGCACGCACCTCTCCTACGTGACGCACCACAACGGGCCGCAATATTTCGGCTATCTCGCCAACAACCCGCTGATGAGCGCGCATTTGCACGGGCTGAACGATTTCTTCCGCGACGTTGCGATGCGCCGGCTGCCGCCCGACGGCGGGGTGTTCTACGTGCGCGGCGGCTATCGGAACATCGCCGGGCTGAAGCCCGCTCTGAACGAGCCGAGCGTGCGGACTAAGTTTCTGGGCGACGACGACCACCCCGGCTATTCCGATTCGGAAATCAGCGAGGCGCTGGTCGCGCGCGAGGTGAACGCCATCGCCCGCAGCCCGTATTGGGCCGAGAGCGCCATCGTCATTACCTACGACGAATCCGAGGGCGACTACGATCACGTTCCGCCGGCGATCCTGTCCGCCGATCCGAACGGATTACCGCTGACGCGCGGGCCGCGCATTCCGCTGATCCTGATTTCCCCCTATGCGCGCGCGCACGTGGTGTCGCACGAGGAGGGCGACCACAACATGGTGATCCGCTTCGTCGACCAACTGTTCGGCCTGCCGACCTTGGCCGAACTGCCGGACGAGGCTGCGGCGCGCGCGCTCGGGGAGCGCAAATTCGGTCAGCGCTATCTCGGCCCGGCCGATGCCGGCGTGCCCGGGATCGGCGATCTGCTGAGCGGCTTCGACCCCACCCGCCTGTTCGGCCGCGCCCCGCCGCTGCCGCCGGAATACGCGGAAATTCCCGACAAGGTGGTGAACACGCTGCCGCACTATGGCGGAACCGGCTGCCGCGCGATCGGCGTGCTGCCCGACGACGTTGTGCTCGGGATCGCGAACCCGATACCCGCCGATTTCGACCCGCGGCCGAAAGTATCGCGGATGCATTGACCCCGCTCGGTCGCGCGTTGCACCTCCCCCGGAACCAAATCGTTCGTGTCAAGCATCTCTGTCTGCAACCAGCATGGCCTCGTAGGCCGCGTATTCGGAAAATCCGAGGACCTTGTGATAGTCCTCGAGCGTCGCGAGGCGGGACAGATCCTCGATCAGCCCGTGCCGCCGAAGCTGCGACATCACCGCGCGCACCGCAAACGTGGCCGCGAGAAACGCGGTCGCGGGGTAGATGGCGATCGCAAAGCCGAGCTCGCCCAGGCGCCTCGCCGACAGATACGGGCTGCGCCCTGTCTCGACCATATTGGCCATCGTCGGCGCCGGGATGCTGGCGGCGATCTCGCCCAGCTCCGCTTCGCTCTCCGGTGATTCGACGAAGATGACATCGGCGCCGGCGCTTGCGTAGGCTTGGCCGCGCTGTATGGCTTCGGGCAGTCCATGCGTGGTGCGGGCATCGGTTCGTGCGACGATCAGCGTGTCCGGATTGCGTCGCCCGTCGGCCGCCGCGCGCAGGCGCTGCTCCATTTCGCTGATCGCGACAATGCTGCGCCCGAGCTCGTGGCCGCATTTCTTCGGGCTGACCTGGTCCTCGAACTGCACGGCGTTCGCGCCGGCGGCCTCGAGTTCGCGCATGGCGCGGCGCACGTTGAGCAGGCTGCCGTAGCCGACATCCGCGTCCGCGATCAGCGGCACGTTCGTCACGGCGCGCGTACACCGCACGCGATCGGCCATTTCGGTCAGCGTGATGAGGCCAACATCGGGAAGGCCGAGCATCGACGCGGTCTGACCGTTGCCTGTGAGGTAGATCGCCGGAAATCCAGCCTGCTCGATCAGCAGCGCCGAGAGCGCATCGTACGCGCCGGGTGCGGTCACAATGCCTTGCCCGAGCAGCGCTCTCAGCGACGGCGCGACCGCTGAACCGTTCATCGCACGTTCTCCCTTGTTCATTGATTGCGGCTGCGCGCCACACCGTACAGCGCGACCGCCGCTATGATGACGACGCCCTGTATCACCATCTGCCAGATCGCCGTCACGTTGAGGAGCGCCATTCCGTTGAGCAGCACACCGATGAAGATCGAGCCCAGCGCGCCAACGAGCACGCTGCCGGTGCCTCCCGGTGAGGCTGACGCCGCCAACGACCACAGCGGCGATGACGTCGAGTTCGTATCCGGTTCCCTGATACGGGACCGCCAGCCCGACCTGGGATGTCAGGATGACGCCGGCCAGCGCAGCACAGGCGCCGGAGACCGCATAGGTCGCCGTCCGGATGCTCGCGAGCGGGACGCCGCAGAGGCGGGACGCGGCCTGATTGCCGCCCAATGCGTGAATGGATCGCCCGATTGTGGTGCGTCGTTCGAGCAGCCATGCGGCCGCAAACAGAACCGCGAAGATAATCACCGAGAGCGGAACGCCGCCCGCGTGCCCGCGCCCGAGCACGAGGAAGCTGGAATGATCGGGAATGTCCACGTTGTACTGGTTCGATATAATGTAGACGATGCCACGCACCACGCTCAGCATCGCCAACGTGGTGATGAACGCATCGATTCCGAGGCGGGTAACGATGACGCCATTGACGAGGCCGACCCCGAGCCCGGCGGCCGTTCCGAGCGTGATGGCGACCAAGGTGTTCGCCCAGGGCTCGCGCATGACCATCGCCGCCACCATGCCGCCGAAGCCGAGCACGGAGCCGACCGAGACGTCGATGCCGCCGGCCAGGATCACCAGCGTTTCGCCGACCGCCATGATGCCGATGGTCGAGGTCTGCTGCAGGATATTGATGCCGTTGGCGAGTGTCAGGAACGCCGGCGACAACGCCGCGAACACCAGAACGAGCACGACCAGCGCGGCATAAAAACCGAAGCGCCCAAGGACGATCGCGGGCGTGAAGCGGGGTTGGCGCAGGCGGGCGGGGGCGAGCGGGGAACTCGCGCTCATCCCGAGCCTCCGGTCGCGGCCTCGAGCAGAATTTCCTCGCTGGCGTTGGCGCGATCGATTTGCAGCGCGATCCGGCCGTCGCGCATGACCAGAATGCGGTCGCTGATACGCAGAATTTCCGGCAGATAGGACGAGACGACGATCACGCCCGTGCCGGTCTCGGCGAGGCCGTCGATCACGCGGTAAATCTCCTCGCGCGCGCCGACGTCCACGCCATGCGTCGGTTCATCGATCAGCAGCAGCTTAGGCGCCTTGGCCAACCACTTGGCAAGGACAACCTTCTGCTGGTTGCCGCCGCTCAAATGACTGGTCGGCCAGCGCGGCACCGGCGGCTCGATCCTGACCTGCTGTACCATCCGCCTTGCCAGACGCGCCTCGCGCGACGGATCGAGCCAGGTGCGCGCGACGGAGACGAGGTCGAAATTCGGCAACGATCAGGTTTTCGCTGACGGTGAATCCGGCGACCAGGCCCTCGCTCTTGCGGTCTTCCGGCACGAAGCCAATTCCCGCCTTGATGGCATCGGCCGGGGAGCTTGGCGAATACGCATTGCCGCTGAGCTGCATCTCGCCGTCCTCGATGGGGTCGGCGCCGAAGATCGCGCGCAGCAACTCGGTCCGGCCGGAGCCGACCAGCCCGGCGACGCCCACGATCTCGCCCGCGCGCACGTCGAAACTGATCCCGTCGAGCACGGTGCCGCGCCGGAGCGAGCGAACCGACAGGACGGTCTTATTGCCGTCCGCTGCCGCGCGTTCGGCGGGCTCATCAATGTCGCGACCGATCATCATGCGGATCAGCGCCGGTCGCGTCACCTCACCCACGGGGAGCGTGCGAACGCGCTTGCCGTCGCGCAGCACGGTGACGCGGTCGGCGATCTCGAAGATCTCCTCGAGGTCATGCGAAATGTAGATTACCGCCGTGCCGCGCCGCTTCAGGTCGCGGATGATCTCGAACAGCCGCAAGGTCTCCTGGTGAGTGAGCGCCGCCGTCGGTTCGTCCATGATGACGATGCGCGCGTCGAATGCCAGCGCTCGCGCGATGTCGACGAGTTGCTGAATGGACGGCCCAATCTCCCGCGCGAGCCGGTCGACCGGCGCGGGACGGCCGAGCAGTCCCCAGATACGCTCGGCGCTCCGGCGCAACGCCGGCCGATCGATAACACCGGGAAGGCGCTGCGTCGGCTCGTGGCCGAGCATGATGTTCTGGGCGACCGTCAGTTCAGGCACAACCGCGCGTTCCTGATAGATCACCGCGATCCCGTGATCCTGCGCAGCGGCCACGTCAGGCAACGTCACGGGTTGTCCACCGATGCGAATCTCGCCGCGATCAGGGGCGAACACGCCCGCCAGCATTTTGATCAGCGTGCTTTTGCCTGCGCCGTTCTCGCCAACGATGGCGTGTACCTCGCCTTGCCGAACGTCGAAGTCGATTCCGTCCACGGCACGGATCTCGACGAAGGACTTGTGCAGATCGGCCGCTTGGAGGATCGGCGCGCCGGGCGGCAAATTCTGCACGCTCTCCGCCCCCTGAGGCAGAGGCGGATCGGATGCGAGCGGCGCGGTAACGAGCCGCGCCCAGCGCGGCGAGCGCGCCGCGGCGGCCCCACGCTGACCGAGCACGTCCAGGCCGACCGCGATCAGGATCACCACGCCGCGCGTCAGCGATTGGTAGTTTGAGGGAATGCCGATCAGCGTCTGGCCTTTGGCCAGCACGGTGATGAACGTCGCGCCCAGCAGCGTTCCGACCAAGGTGCCGCGACCGCCGAACAGACTGGCGCCGCCGATGATGACGGCGGCGATGACGTCGAACTCCTCGCCCAAGCCGGCTTCGGGCGCTCCGGTCTGCAACCGAGACGTGAGAACGACGCCCGCCAGCGCAGAGCAGAAGCCGGCGATGACATACGTGCTGAGCTGAATGCGCGTGACCCGAATGCGCGTCAACCGCGCGGCAAGCTCATTTCCGCCAAGCGCGTAAAGGTGGAGCCCGAACCGCGTCCGACGCAACACCACCGCGCCAAGCACCAGAAGCCCGGCAAAGATCAGGAACGACACCGGAATGCCCAACACATCGCCCTGACCGATGAGCAGGAAATTGTCGTCGGAAATGATGGCGGCCTGCAAATTATGCACGTCGGAATGGTACAAGGACAGGCCGACACCCCGGATGATGTAGAGCGTCGCCAAGGTCACGATGAAGGCTGAAATACGCAGCCGGGTGACGAGAAAGCCGTTGATAGCGCCGACAGCGCATCCGGCCGCCAACGCGATCGGAACCGCGACGGCGGTGCTGAAACCTTCCAGTCGGATCAGATCGTCCGAGACGATACCGGCCAGCAGCAACACGGAGCCGACCGAAAGGTCGATGCCGCCGCCGATCATGACGAAGGTCTCGCCGATCGCGAGGATGCCCAGAATCGACAGATCGCGCAGCACGTCGCCCAGATTGTCGAGCGTGGCGAAGCCCGGCGCGCGCAGCGCGAACACCACGATCAGCACGGCCAGTGCGGCCGCGAGACCCTGGCTCCGCGCCCGCGCGACGGCGCGGCCGATGCCCCTGGCGAGAACCGGCGGCCGCGCGACAGCCTCGATCGGCCCCGCCGGACTGCCGCCGATCATGAATATTCGCCGCAAGCGGGTTGCTAAGCGGCGGGCCAGGGCACCGTGTCGACGTTTTCGCGTGTCACGTTGTAAGGCGGCAATTCGACGCGGCCATCGGTACTGGCCACCTTTGACGCCCGCCGTCATCAGCCACGAGCCCAGAAACATCACGGTATCGGGGACGGCGTTGGCCGCGATCGCCGAAACACCGTCGCACAAGCCGCTCTTGATGGCCTTGTACATATCGAGTTCGCCGTCGGCGCCCCAGAACTTGATGTGACCACGCCGCCCGGCCTCCACCGAAGCCTGTGCCGCGCCGATCGCCATTTCGTCGTTCACGCCGAACACGCCGTCGATCTTCGGCTGGCCCTGCAAAATGGTCTGGAACACGTCGTGGCCCTTCTTACGGTCGAAGGCCGCGCTCTGGTCCGCGACGATCTTCATTCCCGGATATTTCTTCAGCGCATCCTTGAAGCCGGCCATCCGCTGGATGTTCGCGCCGGTTCCCTGCACGCCCTCGATGACGACGATGTTGCCCTTCTTGTTCAACTGCGCCGCCATGCCCTCGGCGACCTGCACGCCCATGGCGTAGTGGCCCATCCCGACGAAGCCAGTATGCGCGCCGGCGACGTCCTGGTTCAGCGTGATCACCGGAATGCCGGCCCGTTCCGCCTTGCGGACAACGGGCGTCAGTCCGGCGGCATCGGTCGCCTGCAGCACCAGGAAGTTGACCTTCTGGCTGATGAAGGCCTCCATCTGGCTGGTCTGCTTCTGCACGTTGCGCTCGCCATCCTGAACGCTGACGATCATGCCGAAGCCCTTGCCCTGACGCGCGCACTCGTCGCCCCAGTATTTGATGAGCGGATGCGACAGCGTTTCGAGCACGACGCCGACTTTCATGCCGGTCGTGTTCTGCGTCTTCGGCGCCTGCGCCGCGGCGGCGGGTCTACCCGCCAACGCGCTCAGCGAGGCGAGGCTGACCCCGGCCGCGACACTGCCGAACAAGCGCCGCCGCGGAAAGAGACTAAGCATTCGGATGCCTCCTTGTGGATGTGCGCCGTCCCCGGCGCCCGGGTGATGGGGAAAGGGGGAAATTTTGCTGCAGATGCTCCAGATGGGCGCGCATGGCTTCGGCGGCCCCTTGCGGATCGCGGGCTTCGATCATGCGCAGGATCTCGTCGTGGCCGCCTTGCTGGCCGGCACGGAACGCCGCTTCCCTGTCCTGCGCGGCGGGGTCGAGGGATTCGAGGACATCGAAGTAGAGATGGAAGACCGCGTTGAGCATCGACGCCAGCACGGTGTGATGCGCGGCCGCGGCGACCGCCAGGTGGAAGCCGATGCCGCGCTCGACATACTGGCCGGGCCGGGCGGTGGCGCGGTTCTGGGCGGCGTCGCGCAGACGCGCGATGTCCTTCTCCGTCGCGCACTCCGCGGCACGTTCGGCGAGCCGGACCTCGACCAGCCGCCGCGCTTCGATAAGTTCGCCGAACAGCCGCCGCGACGGGGTGCGGGCGAATTTGAGCGGCGAAAGCAGCCATTTGCCCGGCTCGCTGGTGAAGAACGTCCCGACCCCGCGCCGGACCTCGACCAGGCCCATGGTCTGCAGGCCCTGCATGGCTTCCCGCAAGGACGAACGGCCAACCGAAAGTTGCTTGGCCAGTTCGCGCTCCGGCGGGAGCCGTTCCCCCACCTTCAATCCGCGCTGCAGGAACGCCCGTTGCAACTCGGTCATCACCGCCTCCGGCAACGACTGGGGACGACGGATACGCTCGACCGACCCGGACATGGCACATCAGGAGATCAGACCACGGACGGAAAGGCTAGGCTCCGTGCGCGAGTGGCGTCAATCGGTTTTTCTGCGCCCGCCGATCGACATGACTGGCGCGGCGCAACTGCAAGCGCGATTCTCCCTCTTCACAGACGGCGATATCCCGGCGCATGCTGCGGTGCAGTCTGGCGAGATGGGGGAGCGCATGGCAACGATCGAGGAGCGGCTCGCGCGGCTGGAAGCGGTCGATGAAATAACGCGCCTGAAGGCGCGCTACTGCGCCTATGCCGACGACAATTACGATGCCGAAGGCCTGTCCAGTCTGTTCGTGGCGGACGGGTGCTGGGATGGCGGTCCCGAGTTCGGGCGGCATGTCGGGCGCGCGGCAATCAAGGCATTCCTCGACCGCACGCGCGAGCAGATCCGGTTCGCCGCGCATCTCGCCATCAACCCGCTCATCGAGGTGCAGGACGAGGCGCATGCCACCGGCAAATGGCGCCTGTTCATGCCTTGCACCGTCGCGACGGACGGCGGCACCGAAGCGCGCTGGCTGCTGTGCCAATACGACGAGATCTATGTCCGCGAGAATGGCCGGTGGATGTTCCAGTCGGTCGACATGAAGGTGAATTTCTACGCACCGCACCTGAAGGGCTGGGCGTAGCCGCGGTCGCGGATGCGCGAAGCCGGACTGGGCTTTCACTGCAATGACGTGAAACGGAAGGAGCGAGGATGTTCTGCATGCGCATGCTTGCGGCCACCACAGCCGGGTGGCTGCTCGCGGCCGGGCCGGTATTCGCCAAGGATACGATCGTAATCGCAATCCCTGGCACGCCGTCCGGGGTTGACCTCGATCGGCAGGCGAGTCCGCAAACCTGGAGCCTGGCCGGGCAGCTATACGATCTGGGCGCCGAATGGCAGCCTTCCGCCTATCCCTACAAGGGCACGCCCGGTGCCGATCCGACCAAGGTTCCCGGCTTCACCTACCCGGATTTTCGCGACCAGAAGATGGTCCCGGCGATCGTCGCGAAGTGCGATCTGAGCCAGGACGGCAAGACCGCGGTTTATCACCTCCACAAGGGTGTGAAGTCGGCCGCCGGCAACGAGTTCACGGCAAAAGACGTGTTGTGGCGGGTCGCCCGCGCGCACGCGCTGAAGGCGATCGGATCGTTCCTGCAGAACGCGGCCAATGCCGACGATCCGAAGCAGTGGCAGGCGGTCGACAAGTACACGGTGCGGATCACATCGGACAAGCCGATGCCGCTGATCTGCAAGATCCTCACCAATCTCTATTGGTACTGGGAGGACAGCACCGAAGCGAAGAAGCACGCGACGGCGGACGATCCCTGGGCCACCAAATGGGCGTCCAACGACGTGATGGGCTTCGGCCCCTATTTCATCAAGCGCTGGGACTCCGGCCGGCGCGTGGTGATGCAGGCCAATCCGAACTACTGGCAGGGCCCGCCCGCGATCAAGCGCATCATCTATCTGGTCGTGCCGGAATCGGCCAACCGGGTCGCGCTGTTGCGCCAGGGCAAGGTCGATCTGGTGGAGGGGCTTTCGCCGGACGAGGCAATGGCGCTGTCGCGGTCGCCGGGCGTGCGGGTGGCCGCGGTGCACGGCAACCAGTCGATTTACCTCGTCATGAACAATAGCGAGCCGCCGTTCAACAACCCGAAGCTGCGGCAGGCGATCGAGTACCTGATCCCGCGCGAACAGATCGTGAAGAACATCTATCACGGCCTCGCGGTGCCTTGGGAAGGCGTGATGCCGAGCGTCTATCCCGGATACGTGCCGTTCACGCGCTATAAGCATGACGTGGCAAAGGCCAAGGAACTGCTGCACGAGGCGAATATCCCCAATGGGTTGCAGGTCACCTTGGCGTTCAGCGCCGGCGATCCGGTGCAGGAGAACATCGCCATCCTGATGAAATCCATCCTCAGCGGGGTCGGCATCACCGCCGATTTGCGCAAGATGCCGGTCGCCGCGCATTCGGATCTGGTGCAATCGAAAAAGGCGCAGTTCGCGCTCTGGATCGACTTTCCGATCCAGCCCGATCCGAACTACTCGCTGCGGTTGTTCTATCTGACCGGCAATGCGGTGAACTACCAGAACTACAGCGACCCTGAGGTGGACCGGATTCTGCACGAAGGCGCGTCGATCATCGACACGGCGAAGCGCAACGCGTTCCACAAGCCGGCGGAGGAGCGGATCAACGAGGCCGCGACGCTCGGCTGGATCGCGGAACCGTTCTACGTGAACGCGATGAGCGACAAGCTCGAAGGCTGGAAGTGGTTCACCACGCAGTACGACAAGGTCGCCGAGATGCGGCTGCGCGATTGAGGATACCGGCGCGAGGCGGAGGCCGGCCGCATCGCGGCCTCCGCCGGATTCCGATGGCCGCAGCCGTTTCCCGGAGCAATTCCGCATGAGCTTTCGCGTCTCCGCCGATATCGGCGGAACCTTCACGGATGTCGTCATCGCCGATGCGGCCGGCCGGCTGCATATCGGCAAGGCGCTGACCACGCCGGAACGCGCCTTCAGCGGGCTTTCGGCGGCGATCGATCACGCGGCGCGGGAGATGGGGCTGACCCGCGACGCGGTGCTCGCCGAGGCCACACTGTTCACCTACGGAACCACCCGCGCCACCAACGCCATCGTCGAGCGCAAGGTGGGCAAGACGGCCCTGCTGGTGACGCAGGGGTTTCCGGAAATAATGGTGCTGAAGGAGGGCGGGCGGTTCGATCCGCACCGCTGGGACTTCGACTATCCGCAGCCCTACATCCCGCGCCGCCACACATTCGAGGTTCCCGAGCGCATCACCTCGGAAGGAACCATCGATACGCCACTCGACGAGGCGGCGGTCCGGGCGATCCTGCAAAAGATCGCGGCGGGCGGATTCCAGGCGATCGCGGTGTGTCTGCTCTGGTCCGTGGCGAACCCGGTGCACGAGCGCCGGATCGGCGAGCTGATCGCGCAGCATCTGCCGGGGCTGCCCAGTACGTTGTCGCATCGGCTCAATCCCATCCTGCGCGAATACCGCCGCGCCTCGGCAACCGCGATCGATGCGTCGCTGGCGCCGGTCATGCGCGGCCATCTGACCGAGTTGGACCGGGATCTGCGCGCCGCGGGGTTCGCGGGCGAGTTGCTGGTCAGCACCTCGATCGGCGGAGTGATGCATGTCGAGGACGTGATCGCGCGCCCGATCTATCTGACCAAATCCGGTCCCGCGATGGCCCCGGTCGCCGGCCAAATCTATGCCGCGGCGGAAGGGCTTGGCGATCTCGTCATCGTTTGCGACGCCGGCGGAACCACGTTCGATGTCTCGCTGGTGCGCGGCGGCGAGCTGAAATACACGCGCGAGACCTGGATCGGCCAGCACTTCACCGGCGACTGCCTCGGCATGTCGTCCGTCGATGTCCGATCGATCGGTGCCGGCGGCGGGTCCATCGCCTGGATCGATTCCGGCGGCCTGCTGCGCGTCGGGCCGCATAGCGCCGGCGCCGACCCGGGGCCGGTCTGCTACGGCCGCGGCGGCACCGAGCCCACAGTGACCGACGCCGCCACGGTGCTCGGCTATCTGGACCCGGCGTATTTCCTGGGCGGGCGCATGCAGCTCGACCTCGCCGGTGCGCGCGAGGTGGTCGGGCGCATCGCCGAGCGGCTCGGCCAGAGCCCCGAGGCGGCGGCGGCCGGCATTCTCTCGGTCGCCAACGAGCACATGGTCAAGGCGATCCAGGAGATCACGACCAACGAAGGCTACGATCCCAAGCATTGCGCGATTGTGGCCGGCGGCGGCTCATCCGGCATCGGCATCATGCAGATCGCCGAAAAACTCGGCTGCCGCAACGTGGTGCTGCCGCGCACCGCGGCGGCGCTCAGCGCATGCGGCGCGCAGTATTCCGAGATCGTGTTCGAGCACACGGGCAGCTCCGTCACCTGCACGGACGCGTTCGATTTCGACCACGTGAACGCCACGCTTGCGGAGATCGATGCCGAAATCGCGCGGTTTGCCCGCTCGCTGAACGAACGCGGAGTTGACGAAGGGCGCGTGACCTATTCGGTGGAGGCCCGGTACCGTTATCAGGTTTGGGAACTGGAGGTGCCGCTGGCCGCCGGGCGGTTCGGCGGCCAGTCCGATGTCGCGGCGCTGGAAGACGCGTTCCACGCGGTGCACGAGCGGGTATTCGCGGTGAAGCAGCCGGGCCAGCCGGTCGAGTGCCTGAATTGGAAGGCGCGGTTCACCGGCAGCCTGCGCGCGCAGCGTCCGGCCGCCTCGGCCGATGCAATGCCGCACGCGGCGGCCTCGCACGAACGCCGCAGCGCCTATTTCACCGCGACCGGGCAGGTCGAGATCCCGATCCATTACGGCAGCCGGCTGGAGCCGGGGGCGATGATCACGGGCCCCGCGATCATCGAAGAGCCCACCACGACCATCGTCGTCTATCCCGGGATGCGCGCGAAGATCGGCGGATCGGGCAGCTACCTGCTGGAGCCATTCGCCGCAGCGGCCAAGACCGTGAACGTGGTTTCCGCTCCGCTCGATGCGGTTCAGCTCGCGGTCATGGCGAACCGCCTCGACGGCATCGTGCGGGAGATGTCCAACACGCTGCTCCGCGCCGGCCGCTCCGCCGTCATCAACCAGGCGCGCGACTTCTCCAACGCCATCGTGACGGCCGATAATCGCCTGCTCTCGGTGGCGGAAGGTCTGCCGGTGCATATTTTCGGGGCGCATCTGCAAGCCGAAGTGATGACGCGCTTCCATGCGCCGCGCGAGGGCGACGCCTATCTGCACAACGACGTTTATCTCGGCAACACGCATCCGGCCGACCACACGATCCTCGTCCCGGTGTTCGCTCAAGGCGAGCATTTGTTCACCGCCAGCGCCAAGGCGCATCAGGCCGATATCGGCAACTCCATTCCCACCACATATTACGCGAACGCCCGCGACGTTTATCAGGAAGGCTCGATCGTCTTCCCCTGCGTGAAGGTGCAGGAGAACTATCGCGATATCGACGACATCATCCGTATGTGCCGCGCGCGCATCCGTATTCCGGACCAATGGTATGGCGATTACCTCGCCGGCATCGGCGCGGCGCGCACGGGGGAGCGGCGGCTGAAGGAGTTCGTCGCCGCCTACGGCGCCGCGACGGTGCGCCGCTTTATCGAGGAATGGTTCGACTATTCCGAGCGGCGGATGATCAAGGCCATCGAAGCGCTGCCCGCCGGGCAGGTGGTGAACCATACCGCGCACGACCCGACGCCAGCGGTGCCGGGCGGCATCCCGATCAAGGCCACGGTCACGGTCGATCCGCAGGCGGCGCATATCGCGGTTGATCTGCGCGACAACCCGGATTGCCTGGATTGCGGGCTCAACCAGTCGGAAGTGTGCGCGGTCAACAATGCCCTGTGCGGCGTTTTCAATTGCGTCGAATGGGACGTGCCGAAGAACTCCGGCAGCATGCGGCGGATCGAGATCATGCTGCGGGAGAATTGCGTCGTCGGCATTCCCCGTTTCCCGCATTCCTGCTCGATGGCCACCACCAATCTTGCCGATCGGCTCATCAACGTCACGCAATCCGCGTTTGCCGCGTTCGGCGAGGGCTTCGGCCTGGCCGAAGGCGGCAACGCGATCGGCGCGCCGAACGGCGTGGTCTCCGGCCTCGATTATCGCCGCGGCGACGCGCCCTATATCAACCAGCTTTTCCTGGGCACCAATGGCGGTCCCGGCACGCCGAGCGCCGACGGCTGGGTGACGTATCTGCTGCCCTGCACGAGCGGGCTGATATATCGCGACAGCATCGAACTGGACGAGATCAAGCATCCGCTCGATATCCGCTATCAGCGGCTGGTGATCGATTCCGGCGGAGCGGGGAAATTCCGCGGCGCGCCGGGCAGCGAAGTGATGTACGGCACGAAGGGCAACCGGATGACGGTCGTCGTGCCGTCCGACGGACAGCACAATCCACCGCAGGGCGTGCGCGGCGGCCATGCCGGGGCGGCCGCCCGCACCTTCAAGCTGCACCGGGACGGGACGCGCGAGCAGATGCCGAATGTCTGCCAGATCGAGCTGGAGCCGGGCGAGTTCGTCATCGGCATCGATAACGGCGGCGGCGGCTATGGCGATCCGCTGGAGCGCGACGTGGCGCGCGTGCTCGCGGATGTGCGCGAGGGCTGGGTAAGCCACCGGGCGGCGCGCGAGATCTATGGCGTCGTGCTTCGCGGCGAGGACGCCGACGAGCAACTGGAGGTGGACACGGCGGCGACCGTCGCGTGCCGCACCGAAATCGCTGCGCGGCGGAGCGCCTAGGCGGCGGCCATGCGCACCCTGAAATACGTCGCGCGCCGCCTGCTGCTGCTGATCCCGCAGCTTTTCGTCATCTCCGTCATCACATTCGTGCTCGTGCGGATGCTGCCCGGCGATCCGGCGCGGCTGGAACTCGGCCCGCTGGCGCCGCAGGCGGGCGTGGACATGCTACGCCGGCAGCTCCGCCTGGACGAACCGCTACCGCAGCAATACGTCGCCTATCTCGAGCGGCTGCTGCACGGCGATTTCGGCCGTTCCTGGGTGAATGCGAGCGAGGTCTCGCAGGACCTGCTGGTGCGCGTGCCCGCGACCCTCGAACTGATCACCGCAGGCATGTTGCTGGTGTTCCTGGTCATGGTCCCGATCGCGTTGCTGTCGGCCAACCCGTCGGGCGGCCGTTTCAGCCGAATCCTGCGCCGCGGCAGCTTCGGTTACGGGCTGCTGGCCGGTGCCTTGCCCGATTTCTGGCTCGGGCTGGTGCTGATCTTCGTATTCTTCAGCATGCTCGGCTGGGCGCCGGGGCCGGAGGGACGGCTCGGCATTCTCGATATCCCGCCCGACCGGGTAACCGGACTTTACGCCGTGGATTCGCTGATCGCCGGGGATTTCGGCGCGTTCCGCGCAACGCTGGCGCATCTCGTTCTGCCGGCGATCACGCTCGCCTTCGTCTATGGCGGGCCGATCTTCAAAATGACGCAATCCAGCATGGCGTCCGCCATGCGTGCGGACTACACGACCTACGCCGTCGGCCTCGGCCTGCCGCGCCGGACGATCCTGTTCTGGGCCATGCGCAACGCGGCGCCACCGGCGGTCGTGATGACTGGCGTCGTGACCGGGTTCCTGCTCGGGGGGGCGGTGCTGATCGAAACCGTATTCAACCTGAACGGTCTCGGCCAATACGCCGTGCAGTCCATCACCACCGCCGATTACGCTCCGATCCAGGGCTTCGTGCTGGTGGCGGCCGTGTTCACGATGCTCGTCTATCTGGTCGTCGATCTCGTCTACTTCATGATCGACCCGCGCGTGGCGGCCGGCGCCAAATGACGACCGCGCGCGCCGGCGAAACCGGCGAAACCATGCCCCGGGCAACCGCTCTCGGCCGGCATCGCGAGGGCGCCTTTCGGGTCTGGTCCGGTCTCGGCGCCTTCCATCGCGTTATCCTGCTGGGCTTCGTCTTCATCCTGTTCCTGACCGTGTTCGGCCCCTGGCTCGCCCCGCATTCGACCGTGCTGGCCGATCCGGCGCAGCGGCTGCTGCCGCCTTCTGCCGCGCATTGGTTCGGCACCGACGAGAACGGCATCGACGTCTTCTCCCGCCTGATGGCGGCGCCGCGCACCGATGTCAGCATCGCGCTGATCGCGACGGCACTGTCGGTGGCAATCGGCGCCACGCTCGGCGTGTTCGCCGGGTATTTCGAGGGTGCCGATCGCCGCATCCTGCGCTGGACCTCCGAGGGCGGGCTGCGGTTCCTTGACATCCTGCAAGCCTTTCCGGTGTTCATTCTTGCCATGGTGCTGGTGGCGATCCGCGGCACCGGGCCGATCAACGTGCTGTTCGCGGTCGCCTTTGTGAATTTCCCCGTGTTCCTGCGCCTTGTGCGCGGCGAAGTGCTGTCGCTGCGCGAGCGTCCGTTCGCGGAAGCCGCCGCGGCGATCGGCAATTCCGATCTCGGGCTCTGCTTCAAGCATCTTCTGCCCAACGCCTGGCCGACCGTGCTGGTGCAGGTTTCGGTGACGGTCGGGTTCGCCGTGCTGCTGACCGCCGGACTGAGCTTCGTCGGCGCCGGCGTGAGCCCGCCCACCCCCGAACTCGGCGCCATGATCGCGAGCGGCGCGAAATTCATGATCCTGGGCCAATGGTGGGTCGTCATTTTTCCGGGGCTCGCGCTGGGATTGGTCGTGTTCACCTTCGCCGTCATGGGCGAGATCCTCGGGCGCCTGCTGGAGCCGGGCCGCCCCCCGCGCCCACCCGCTCCGCGCGGGTCGTCGCGGATGCGGCGCAGCCGACGTTATTGGCGCCATCGACGCACGTCCTGATGCCGGAAGGCGCGGTTCTCAGTGTGCGCAACCTCTCCGTTCGGGCGATCGAAAGCGGGGCGTCGCGGCCGGCTTTGGCGAGCGTCGATCTTGATCTCGCGCCGGGCGAAATCCTGGGCGTGGTCGGCCCGCCCGGTGCCGGCAAATCCGTGCTCGTGCGCGCCATCCTTGGGCTGCTGGGGGATCAGTTGCGCCGAGAGCACGGTGCCGTCCTGTTTCGCGGCACCGATCTGGCGCTACTCGGCGAGAATGCGTTGCGGTCCATTCGCGGCCGCGACGTGGTGCCGCTGCTCCCGAACGCGAAAGCGCAGCTCAATCCCCTGGTGCGCATCGGCGATCTGATGACCGCGCATATTCGCGCGCATGCACGCGGCTCGCGCAAAGCGGCCCGTGCCCGCGCCGCCGGGATGTTGCGCACGATCGGCATCACCGATCCGGAACGGCGGCTTGCCGCCTATCCGCACGAACTCAGCGGCGGCATGGCCCAGCGCGTCTGCCTGGCCATCGCCCTGGTCCATCGGCCCGCGCTGATCGTGGCCGACGAACCGACCGCGGGGCTCGATGTCACCGTGCAGCGGCAGGTGCTCGATCTGATGATCGAGCTTTGCCACCAGAGCGGCGCCGCGCAGGTTTTGGCCACGCGCGATCTCGGTATCGTCGCGCAATACTGCCGGCGCGTTGCCGTGCTCCACGAGGGGCGGATCGTGGAGACCGGGCCGGTGGAGCAGGTCCTGCTCGCGCCCCGGCATCCGGCGACAAGGGAACTGGTGCAGGCAGCCGGAATTGCGCTGCCGGCGGTCGAGGCCGAGGGGGCGGAAGCATGACCGCGCCGCTCGTCGAGGTCATGGGACTGGTGAAGCGGTTCTACCTGAACGACCGCGATTTCGTCGCAGCGATCAATGGCATCAGCTTTGCCATAGCGCGCGGTGAAACGCTCGGCCTGGTCGGTGAAAGCGGGTCCGGCAAGACGACGGTCGGGCGCTGTTTGCTGCGTCTGATCGATCCGACCGAAGGCCAAATCCGCTTCGATGGCATCGAACTCACCGAGCTTTCCAAGCGCGAGCTTCGGGCGCTGCGGCCGCGCTTTCAGATCGTGTTCCAGGACCCGTCCGGCTCGCTCAATCCGCGCCGAACTGTGCGGCAGATCATCGAGGAACCGCTGATCCTCCACAGGCGCATGCCGGCTGCCGCCCGTCTCGACGCGGTGGTGGCGATGCTTCAGCGGGTCCATCTCGCCGCCTCGTATCTGCAACGTTATCCGATCGAGTTGACCGCCAGCGAACAGCAGCGCGTCGGCATTGCGCGCGCCCTAGTGACCAGGCCGGCGCTGGTCGTGCTCGATGAACCGACCTCCACGCTGGACCCCGCGGTGCGGCTGGAAATACTGGAACTGCTCGCCGAATTGCAGGCGGATCTGGGTGCCGCATATCTTTTCATCTCGCATGACCTCATGGCCGTGGAGCGCATAAGCCATCGCGTCGCCGTCATGTATCTCGGCCACATCGTGGAATTGGCGCCGACCGCGACGATCATGGTCGAGCCGCGGCATCCCTACACGAAGGCGCTGATATCGGCGGTGCTGTCGCCCGACCCGCGCCGCCGTCTGCCGCCCAACCCGTTGCATGGCGAGATCCCGAGCGCGCTCAATCCCCGCCCGGAATGCCCGTTCCTGAGCCGCTGCCCGATCCGGCTGGAGGCGTGCCAAACCGGCGTGCCGCCGATGAGCGATGTCGGTGTCGCGCATTACGCGGCGTGCCTGCGCGCGCGGGAGACCACGACCGTTCCGGCATGAGCGTTGCACACAGCAGAACCGGAACCAATCCGGTTTCCCCGGCGTCGGGCCCCGCGAGCGCGTATTCGGCACGCCTCGCGCACGCGGTCGCGCTGCACCGGGCGGGGCGAACGGCGGAAGCCAAGGCGGGCTATGCGGCGCTGCTTGCGGTCGATCCGCGGCACGGCTGGGCGAATTATTTTCTCGGCGCTCTCGCCGAGGCGGAAGGGGATCGCGAACTTGCGCGATCGCACCTGCGAGCGGCGGCCGCGACGGCGGATGCCGCGCCCCACTTCCACATCGCGCTGGGCAATTGCGAACTCGCGCGCGGGTCCGCGGATGCGGCAGCGGACGCGTTCCAGACGGCGATTGCGGCACGGCCGGATTTCGCCGCCGCCTACACGGGCCTGTGCCTCGCGATGAAGCATTTGGATCGGCTGGACGAGGCAGCATCGGCCGCGCGTCAGGCGCTGCTGCTCCGGCGCGGCTGGCAGCCCGGAATGGTCGACCCGCCAGGATTCATCGATCCCACCGAATTTGCGGCCATGCGGCAGGTAAATCGCGTGAAGCTGCGACACGACATCGAGCAAGTGGAATACCTGCGAAGGGCGGGCCTCGCCGGTGCGGAGACCGACACCGTTCTGCGCGGTCTGCATTCGCTTCAGGAGCGTTACGCCTCGCTTCCCGACGACACCACGCTGGCGACGCTCGACGACGCGGCGCTCGCGCTGACCGGTCATGGCTATAACCGGCTGCATCATCTCGCCGAAGCGCCCGGGCTGGCCGGGGCGGCGCTCGATGCAAGCACCGCGTTTGCGGATGCCGATATGGTTTTCGCGACTAGCGATCCGAACGTCGCCGTTGTCGACGACGCGCTTTCGCCGCCGGCACTGGAGGCGCTGCAACGATTGCTCAATGACAGCACGATCTGGTTCGAGGTGAAGGACCACGGCGGCCATCTCGGCGCCTATTTCGAGGAAGGGCTGGCGTGCGGGCTGGTCAACCAGATTGCCGCCGAGTTGCGGTTACGGCTGCCGCGCACGCTGGGCGGCCGACGTTTGGCGCAGGTCTGGGCGTACAAATACCAGCAGAATCTCGGCGGAACCGACCTGCATGGCGATGTCGGCGCGGTCAGCGTCAATCTCTGGACCACACCGGACAGCGCCAACCGCGACGCCTCCAGCGGCGGCATGGAAATCTACCCGGTTGCCGCTCCGGAGAACTGGGATTTCCGCCAGATGAATATCGATCGCGAGCGGCTGCGCCAGCTCGTTGCGACATGGCAATGCAGCCCGGTGCAAATCCCCTACCGGTGCAACCGGATCGTCGTATTCGCCGCCCGGCTTCTGCACCGGACCATGCCGGGGAAGTTTGCCGAGGGATATCGCAACCGTCGCACGAACATGACTTTCTTGTTCGAGTAATCGGGTCGCGGAGCGCGACAGGCGGGTCAACCGCTCATGCCGAAGTCCCCAGCAACTCCTTGCCATCTCCCGCTGACGCGGAGCCTGATGGATCAATGACGCTTCGCCCCGGCCAGATCCGGCCTCCGAGACCGAGCAGCCCTAAGGCCAGTGCCAGAACGAGGATGATGCCAGTCGCGAGATACTGCCAGTATGAGCTAACCCGAGCTTCCTACTGTGAGAACGCGTAAGTTTCTGAATTATCGGTGCAATCCGCGGCCGAAGCGCTGCGCTACTGGCTACATCCGACGCTGAGGAGGTCGAACGCCTTCTGCTGGATCGGCGTCGGCCTGGTCACCACAGTGAGCGGATGATCGGGTGTGATCGCGGTCGTGATGGTGTTGCGCGCCAGGGTCGCGAGATCGGCCAGTAGCGAGCGGAAGCTGTGCACCGGCAGTCCGTCCTCGGTCAGGCCGGTGGTTTGCTTGGTGACGGCGGCCGGTGAACGCCGCGCCTGCGCCACCACGCTCGCGCGCAGCGCTTCCGCCGCATCCTTGTCGGTGTCGTCGAACAGCATCGGCGCCAGCCGCTGACGCATGTGCCATTCGAGATAATAGGCCAACATGCAGAGAAAGACATGTGCGCGCACCCGATCGGCCAGCCAGTGGCGCACCGGGCGCACCTGCAGGTCGATGGTCTTGATGCAACGGAACGCCCGCTCCACCAGCGCCAAGGATTTGTAGCTGCGCACCGTCGCCGCATCGTCGAGCGTCGCCGCCGGCACGCTGGTGCGCACGACATAGATGCCGTCGGTGGCTGCCTCGGCGGCGATCGCGGCGGCCTTGCGGGAGAAGCTGAAAGCGGCATCGGCGATGTTTAGATCGAAGTGCTTGGCCACCTTGTGCTTGTTGATGACCGCGCCGATCGCGAGCCCGATCGCCGCGGTGCCGCGCAGCGCAGCGCGCTTGCGGGCCACCGCGGCCTGGATGCGGGCGAGATCGCGCTCGGTAGCGGCCAGCAGGTCGCCGCGCTTGCGGGCGCGTTCGGCCGCGAGATCGGGATTGCGGCAGACCACCAGCCGCTCGCCCGGGAACTCCGGTACGGTGATGCTGGCCATATCGCGCTGATCGAACAGCGAGAGCTGCAAAGCGCCGCCTTGCAGCAGCGCCTTGATCGCCGGCGCGCGCAGCGCGGTGATCCAATCCAGACCTGCCGATTTGATGTCCTCGGTGATGCGCGCCTCGGTGATCATGCCGCGGTCGCCGACCAGGACCACATGATCGAGATGGAAGCGCTGTTTGAGTTTCTCGACCTGGCTAGCCAAGGTCATCGGATCGGCGGTGTCGCCGTCGAACACTTCGATGGCGAGCGGGCAGCCATCGGGCGCGCAGAGCAGGCCGTAGGTGATTTGCAGCGTGCCCTTGCGGTGATCGCGACTGTAACCGCGCCTGGCGAGCGGGCAGCAACGGCCTTCCATGTAGCTCGACGAAACGTCGTAGAGCACCAGTGTGCCGTTGGCGAGATGGCGTTTGGCCAGTGCGGTCTCGATGGCGGACTGGCGTTCCAGCAGCCAATCGAGCGCGGTGTAGAGTTCGTCCTCGTCGACCGCGCCGAGGCCGAGCACCTCGCCGAGGCTCGAAGCGGCAGTTGGCGGGGAAAGTGCGCGGGCGGCGGCGAGCTTGGATGCGGGTTCGAGAACGCGGCCGACCAGCAGCGCGAGCATGAGATCGCGGCAGCGGTTGCCGGCGCGCCCGAGGATGTGGTCGAGGCCGAGCTTGCGCGCGGTGCCGAGTGCCGCGGCGACATGGCCGTGCGGCAAGGAGCGGACGACGGTGAAGGCGTCGCGCTCGGCCGGGATGACGGTTCCGCCTTTGAGCACGCCACGCAGCCCTTCGATGTAGGCGCTGGGCCAATTGGAAAGGTTGCAGAGCGTGCGTTTACGGACCTTGCCGCCGTCGCGATAGCTCTCGCGCAACAGGATGGCCGGCGGCGAGTTCCGGTTGGGGACCGATTCGATATACATGGCGGAACGTGAGCATATCGCTTCCAAAAGTACAAGTCCCAAATTCTGGATTACATGGCTACATTTTAGCCCGATCTATCGCCACGTCGAGAGTCGGATCAACGGCTTAGCAGTAATTGGAAAAAGGAAGCTCGGGCTAACGCCCAGCAGAATCAGTCCGTTGTTGACGACGGAAAATAGCCAGGCCGCGATCACGGTTCCGAGCAGCGTGCCTTCGCCGCCGTAGAGACTGGTGCCACCTACCACGACTGCGGCGATCGCGTTCAGGTTGTAGTTCGGCGCTTGCGTTGCCACGGCCGATGCCAGGTAGCCGCTCAGGATGATGCCGGCGAGGCCAGTCAACGCGCCGGAAAGCATGAACAGGCACAAATAGACCCAGTGCAGGTCGATGCCGCTGACATGCGCGGCGCGCAGATTGCTCCCGGCCGCCCGCACCCACCGGCCGATATGCAATCGGCGCAGCATGACGTAACAGACGGCGCACACCCCAAGCAAAACGAGGAAGCTGTACGGCAGCACGTTGAATACTGCGCCCGTGCCCAGCATGAGCACGGACATGCTGGTCACAACCAGCGCGTTGCCGTTGGAGATGATGGCGCCGATCGAGCCAAACACGAACAAGGTCCCCAACGTGGCGACGAACGGGGCGACGCGGCCGCGCGTGATGATCAGCCCGTTCACCAGCCCGAGCGCAGCCCCGGTCAATACCGATACGAGCACGATGAGGCTACCGCTCAGCTTTCCCGCGACCAGCAGCGCCACGATCGGCGCCAGCCCCATGATCGCCGTGACCGAGAGATCGAACGCGCCCGCCATGATGAAAATCGTCATGCCCGCGGCGCCGATTCCCAGAATGGCGGTATCGTTCAGAACCGCCTCGATATTCCCCTCGGAAAAGAAATTGGGCGCCGCGAAGGCCAGGAAGATCAGAATGGCGACGTTCAAGATCCACACGCCGCTCCGCTCCCGGCGGATGCGCACGTGGCCGAGCAGCCGGCCGGCAATCGGAGCGCGGCGGTCGCGCATCGCGCGCGCTTCCCCCATGTCGTCGAGCCCGGTGTTCGGGTTTCGCATCAGAAAACCTCGATGTCGCCAGCCCGGCGCGATGTTCCGCGCGTCCTTCTCACACCACCAGCATCCCCCGCCGCCTGGTGCCGCGGCGTAGGCCGTCAAAGATCAGCGCGAGAATGAGAGTTCCGCCGAAAACGAGGTCTTCCCAGAGCGAGGACACGTTGGCCACGTTCAACCCGGCCTTGATCGCGGCGAGCAGCAACGAGGCGAACACCGTACCGATCAGATTGCCCCGCCCGCCGGTCAGGCTGGTGCCGCCGACCACGACGACGGCAATGGCTGTGAGTTCCGCACCCGCGCCGATCGTGGAATTGGCGTTCTGCAGCTCCGCAGCAGCCATCAGACCCGAGAGCGCCGCGCACACACCGACCAGCGTGAACGCGCCGAAGGTAACCCGGCTCACGTTGATTCCGGCGCCGGTCGCCGACCGCAGATCGCCGCCGATCGCCGCAATATGCCGACCCAATGGCGTGCGATTGAAGATCACCCAAATGATCGCGAACACGATAGCGGCGATGACGGCCGCCGCGGGCACGCTGCCCCAGACATTACCGATTACCAGCCGACTGAACACGCTGTTATGGATGGTCACCGTCTGCCCGTGCGTGATCAGCAGTTCGCCGCCGAGCATCATGGACAGCGTCGCCAGCGTGGCGACGAACGAGGGCAGGCGCAGCAGGATGATCAGCAAGGCGTTGAACATGCCGAGGCCGGCGCCGACGACCAGGCCGGCAACGACGACCAGCCAGAGCGGGACGCCTGCGGTGAGGAGCTCAGCCGCGATAATCGCGGCAAACCCCATGATCGACCCGACCGACAAGTCGAGCGCGCGCATCGCTATAATGAGCGTCATGCCGAGGCCGGTGATTGCGGAAATGGACGCGCTCACGACGATGCCGTCGATGTTCAGCGTCGTGAGGAAACGCGCGTTCACCAACGAAAACGCCAGGAACACGCCCGCCAGGGCGATGGCCGAGGCCGCCGAATCGGCCATCAGCATTCGTTTCAGCGTCGTAGCTAACCGCAATGTCTTCAGCCTGCCATCAATTCCAGTATTGCCGCCTCGTTGGTCTCGTCCGATGCGACCTCGGCGACGACACGGCCGTTCCGGAGCACGTAGATGGTGGCGGCAAGGCGGATGAGTTCGCTGATTTCCGAGGAACTCACCAGGATCGCGATACCGCGCCGGGCGAACTCGTCCACCGCGGCGTACATTTCTTCCTTGGCGCCCACGTCCACGCCGCGCGTCGGCTCGTTCAGGAAGAGGATGTCAGGGTGCGACAGCCACGCTCGCGCGAACAACGCCTTCTGCTGGTTGCCTCCGCTCAGCGCGGTGATCCGCTCCTGCGGCCCCGAGCAGCGGATGCCGAGCGAATTACGCAACTTCGCGAAGGCGAGCCGCTCGGCCTTCGGGTGAATCGGCGCGAGGCCGAGGCGGCGCAGCAGCGACGGCCGGCGCCGGGCCGGCGACGCGGCAGCCGCATCCACCGCCGCCGGCTCGGGTGATTCCCCCGAGGTCGCATCGTAGCCGAGGACGAGGTTCTCCCGCACGTCGAGATGGGCGAAAATGCCCTCGGCCTTGCGGTCTTCGGGTAGCAGGAAAACGTTTCTGCGTAGCGCCTCCTTGGGCTCGCGGAGATTGACCGCAACCCCGTTCAGCCGAACCGCTCCCGAGTCGATTTGGCGCAAACCGTAGATCGCCTCGCAGAGCTCCGTCCTACCGGAGCCGAGTACGCCCGCGAGGCCGACCACCTGGCCCGGATACGCGCGCACGCTCACGTCGTGCAGCACCCCATCCGAGCTGATGGATTGCAGCTCCACGGCCGGCATGCCGGTCGGCCGGGACGCAGAGTGGCGGATGCGCGGTGAATCGGCGCTGGCGATCAGCGAACTCTTGTTGCCCAGCATCGCACGGATGACCGTCCCGATGTCGGTCGCGGCGATGTCGGTGGCGAGAACGCGATTGCCGTCGCGCAACACCGTGGCCCGGTCGGCCAGCTCGAACACCTCCCATAACCGGTGCGAAACGTACAGGATTGCGACGCCGTCCGCCTTCAGGCGCCGCACGATCTTGAACAGACGCTCGGTATCCTGAAGATTTAGCGCCGAGGTGGGTTCGTCCATGATGAGCACGCGGAACTCACCGACGACCGCCTTGGCGATTTCGACAAGTTGCTGATCGGCGATGCTCATCGTGCCGACCACGCGAGCGGGATCGGCCGCGACCCCCAATTCGTCGAGCAGCGCGGAGACCCGGCGCCGCGCATCGCGCCAGCGAATCAGTCCGTAGCGCGTGGGCTCGGCGCCAAGGAACACATTTTCGACGATGGTGAGGGTCGGGACGACTTCGAGTTCCTGCGCGATCACCGAAATGCCGGCGCGGCGTGCGGCCAGCGGATTGTGGAACCTGATCGGCGTTCCGTTCAGCTCGATCTCGCCGCCGTCCGGCTGCAGCCGGCCGCAGAGCAGATTGATGATCGTGCTCTTCCCGGCGCCGTTCTCGCCGAGCAGAGCGTGAACTTCGCCGGGCCGCAACTCGAGATCGACGCCGTGCAGCACTTCGACGCTGTCGAAACGCTTGCGCATGCCCATTCCGCGGAGCGTGGGCCTACGCTGCACGGCGGCGAGGTTTTCCGACACCCTCGGTTCCCTTCCGCCTCGGCGGTGTGACGCGTTCCGATCGCCGACGGAGCCGGCGCGGGCGGACATGCCGCTCGCCGCGCTGCCATCGCTTTCCTGGCGCTAATAGGCCAAGCCGGCCTTCACCCGCTGCTCGAATTCCGGCAGCGTTTTCGGCGTGACCAGTTCGACCGGAACACTGACCGTCTTGGTCGCCGGGTCGGTGAACTTCGGCGTTTTGCCGTTCAGATAGTCCCACGCCATATCGACCGCGACGATGCCCTGCTGATCGGGATTCTGCGCGACGTCGGCGGCGAGCTTGCCCTCGGCGAGCATCTTGAGCGCGATCGGGTCGCCGTTGAAGCCGATCAGCACCGGGTTGGTGAGCGGATTGCGCCCGCCCGCCTGCTCGATGGCCTGCTCGGCACCAGCCGCCATGGAGTCGTTCTCGCAATAGATCGCCGCGATCTTTGGGTGGGCGGCGATAATCGCCTGCGCCGCCTTGAACCCGCCTTCGAGCGTCTGGTGCCCGGAAATATCCGCGGCCACCTTCAGATGCGGATCTTTCGCCACGGTCTGCGTGAACCCGTCCGTCCTGGGGCGGTTTACCGACGTCGTGGGATTGAGCGAGATGATGGCGACTTCCTGCACGCCCGGACGGCCAGCCAGCGCCTTTTCTGCGAACTCGGCGGCGAGTTGCCCGCCGTGATAGTTGTCCGACAGCACGAAGCCGTCATAGTTGCCGGCGGCGCCCACGTCGCCCACGATCACCGGAATCTTCGCGCGGTGCGCCACCGCCTCGGTCGCCACCAACGCGCTCGGCTCCTGCGGCGAGATGATGAGCGCGCTGATCCCGTCGTTGATGAGGGCGAGGCTGCCGGACACCTGCTTCTGGGCCGAAGCCTGGCTGTCCTGGGTCAGCAGCTTGGTAAACCCGTACTTCTTCATTTCGTGTTCTATGCCGTGGATATAGCCCTGCCAGTACGGGTCCTGCGCCGATTGAATGCTGTATCCGATGGTGAGCGGCGATTTTTTCACGAACTGCGCCGCCTTGACGGCTCCGCTCGCGCCGACGGAAGCCGCCAACGCCGCCGCCAGCACGACCGTCGCCCACACCGCCCGGCGGGCGATCGCGGCACGATGCCACGCTCTCTCAATCTGCTGCATCGAAAGCCTCCCTGACATGCCCACCTGAATCCGGTCGGCAGCACTTTCGGCGACGTAGGCGCGTGCGCCCGACCGTATCGCTTCTTGCCAAATCGCCGGCGACGATAGCCGCGAGTAGCTGACCTCACAAGAGATGGCGGGCGCCGCGCGGCAGGCGCGTCGCGCCGCTTCCGCGCGCTTGCCGGCTAACTGTCGAGCGTTACCCAGGCGCGCTCGGCGTGCGAACGCTGGCAGGCATCGACCACGCGTTGCACGCGGTAGCCGAACGCAAAGTCGGGATAGGCCGGCCGGCCGGCGGCGACGGCCTCGATCATCTCGCGTGCCTCCATCGCCTTGTAGTCGTTATAGCCGAGCCCGAGCCCGGCGACGGGAAGCAGGGCCGCGTAACGCGGATCGCTCGGCCCCATGCGCATGCGGGTAAAGCCGCGTTCCGACAACGGGCCTTCATCGCGGTACAGGTCGAGATCGTTGATGCGCTCATAGTCATAGCGCAACATCCCTTTCGAGCCGACGATCTCGTAGCCGATGTCGAAGCGGATCCCGGTGGACACGCGGCTCATCTCCATGTGTCCCATCCCGCCACCATGAAAGCGGAACATCACGGTCGCGATATCGTCGGTGGTGTTCGGGATGCGGCGCGTGCTGTCGCCTAGCTGGCCCGCGCGGAATCCGCCCGCCGCCAAGGGCGCCGGGTGGTCGGCCACGATGACCCCGAGGTTGCACAGCACCTCCTCGATCTCGCGGTCGACCAGATGGTAGAAGTAGCTGAGGCAGTGCGATCCGATGTCGCCGATCACGCCGCTGCCGGCGCGGTCGATGTCGTTGCGCCAAGTGTGCTGAAGATTGCGATCCGCCATGAAATCCGAGTTGAATGTCAGCTTCGCGTAAATCAGCTCGCCCAGATCACCTCGCGCGACGGCGGCGCGCCCAAGACCGTGAACCGGGTTCTGGATGTAGTTGAAGCCGACCAGCGTGGCAACGCCGCGGCGTTTTGCCGCCTCGGCCATCCGCCGCGCGAGGTCGAGGGTATTGGCCAGCGGCTTTTCGCAATAGACGTGTTTGCCGGCATCCAGGGCGGCCAGCGCCACCTCGGCATGCATGTCATTGGGCGTGCAGATGTCGACGATGTCGATAGCGGGGTCGGCGACGATCTCCCGCCAATCGCCGACCGCGCGTGCAATGCCGAATTCGTGGGCCGCGCCCTCGGCCATGTCGCGATTGAGATCGGCGATGGCGGCCAGCACGGGGACCGCGGGCTCCGGCCCGAATGCGCCTCGCGCCGTTCGGTAGGACATCGCGTGCACCTTGCCCATCCACCCCGCGCCGACGATTCCGATCCGCAGCTCGCGCACGACCTCTCCTCCTTGATCCAGCCTTCATTCTGAACCGAGGCAGGGCCTGTGCCAATCGCCATATTGCCAATCGCCATATTGCCGGCGCGCGGAGTTATTTGAAATTCGGCTGGTGGCGCACGCCGGTCCGAAACAGGCATCGTGCAACGAGTACATCAACGGCGACCACCGCGCCCGCCATGCCGACGTTCCAAATCAGAACCATCAGGCTCGCGTCCGGCGGATGAAACAATGACAGCGCGGCCGAGGCGATCCCCGCGACCGCTAACCCGCCGGTTATCGTCACCGCCGCCAGCCGCAAGCGCGCGACGTGCCGCAGCATGGCAAAGGTCGCGAGCGAAAGCGGAACGCTTACCAGAAAAAGTGTGCGGAAGCAATTGATCGCCTCGCCGAGTTGTACCCCGCTCGAGCCGACAGCCACCCAATCCGTGAGACAGCCATAGCCAATCGTGGATACCCAGACCACCAGGGGGGGCAACGGCAACAGCAGCCACCACCGCGACCGGTCCGGCAGGCTTCCGACCAGGCATCCTATTGCTCCGAGCACGCCGGTCGCGGCGGGACCGGTGGCAAAGTTCACCTCCGCAAGCCGCTCGGCGAGATGGGGCCGAACACCGTTGATCAGGAACACCAATCCCAGGACACCAGCGGCCAACAGCATCCACCCGGCCGCGGACGAACGGGAAATGCAGGCGATCGCGCTGGACTCGGGGCCGGTCTACCTCGTCATCCATCGCGACAGTTCTGGAATCGAGACCGAACGTGTCAGCGATTCCGCTTATGGGTTTCTGCAACGCCTGTTCGCCGGCGCGCCGCTCGACGCCGTTCTGGATGGGGCGCCTTCCGATTCCTGTATGCTGATTGCGCAACAGTTCGCGAAAGGGCGCTTGACCGGCGTGCGCCGTGAGATCGCCGGAGAGGGCGGAGCGGCATGACCACGAATTCGCGGAGCGAAACGACGATCGGCCTCGTGCTGCGGGTCCAGAACTGGCTGGAGTCCGTGCCTTATTCGCTGCTGGCGCTGCCGCTGCGTTTCGCCGTGGCCACGATCTTCTGGAATTCGGTCATGACCAAGCTCGCGGACTGGAACGCCACGCTGGCCCTGTTCGCCGACGAGTATCGGCTCCCGCTGCTGCCGCCTGCTCTCGCCGCGCACATGGCGCTGGCGATCGAGCTGACCACGCCGCCGCTTTTGCTGCTCGGATTGCTGACCCGTCCCGTGGCGCTGCTGCTGCTCGGCATGACGACGGTGATCGAGGTGTTCGTCTATCCGGAAGCATGGCCCACCCACATCCAATGGGCGGCCATGCTGCTGATCCTGCTCTGCCGTGGTCCCGGCGCGTTGTCGCTCGACCACCTGATGTTGCGCCGGCTATTCGCGCCGCGAGTGGCGGACCGCCGGGCCGCGGCAACGGCGGAATAGGCTGCGTCGGAGCGCGGCATGATGTGTACGCGTGCGAACGGTGTTTGTCCGCTGATCGAAGGTGAGCCAATGTCCCACCGAGCGAAAATTGGCCTGACAACCAGGGAACCTTGACATGGCGGAGAGCTACGATCTTGCCGTGATTGGCACCGGCGTCGCGGCAGCGACGGTGGCGACGCGGGTGCGGGAAGCCGGCCGGTCGGTGGTCGTCGTCGATCGCCGGCCATTCGGTGGTACCTGCGCGCTGCGCGGCTGCGATCCCAAGAAAGTGCTGGTGAGTGCCGCGCGCGCCGTCGATGCGTCGCGCAGCCTGCGCGGGAAGGGCGTCGCGGGCAATGACCGCATCGACTGGGCGGAGCTTGTTCGGTTCAAGCGCGGCTTCACCGATCCGGTGCCCAAGGCGCGGGAACAGACGTTCGCCGACCAGGGCATCGCCACGCTGCACGGTGTCGCGCGCTTCGTTGCACCTGGCCGCCTCGACGTGGCGGGGCGGCAAATCGACGCGCGGCACATCGTGCTGGGCATCGGCGCGGAGCCGGTTCCACTTGGGATTCCGGGCGCCGAACACGCGATTACCAGCGAACAGTTCATGGAGCTCGAGCGCCTGCCGCGGCGCATCGTCATGCTGGGTGGCGGCTACATCGCCGCCGAGTTCTCGCATATCGCCGCCCGCGCCGGCACCGAGGTGACGATCCTGCAACGCGACGATCGGATGCTCACGCCGTTCGATGCGGACCTGGTCGGCTGGCTGATGGCGCGCTTCGGCGAACTCGGCATCGACGTTCGCACGGGCACGACCGTGACCGCCATCGCGAAGGCAGACGGCGCCTTTCGCGTGTCGGCGCGCTCGGCGGATGGCGAGAACAGCGTGGCGGCCGATCTCGTCGTGCACGCGGCCGGGCGTGCGCCGGATTGGGCGCCGCTCGATCTCGCGGCGGGCGGCATCGAGCGGGACGAGCACGGCCGTCCGCGGCTCAACGAATTCCTGCAGAGCACATCGAATCCGGCCGTTTACGCCGCCGGAGATGCCGCGGGCGCGGGGCCGCCCTTGACGCCGGTGGCCGGGCTGGATGGCGAGGTCGTCGCGGCCAACCTGGTGCAAGGCAATGTGCGGCAGCCGGATTACCGCGGCATCGCCAGCGTGGCGTTCACGATTCCGCCGCTCGCGTCGGTGGGCCTCCGCGAAGACCAGGCGCGCGAACGCGGGCTGGCGTTCCGTACGAACAGCGCCTGCGTGCCGGGCTGGGCCACGGCGCGGCGGCTGGGCGAGACCGTCTATGGCTACAAGGTGCTGATCGAGAACGCGAGCGAGCGGATTCTCGGCGCGCATCTCGTCGGTCCCGAGGCCGACGAGACGATCAACCTGTTCGCGCTGGCCATTCGGCACGGGCTGACCGCGGCGGCCCTGAAAGCCACGCTGTTTACCTATCCAACGGCCGCTTCGGACATTCAGTACATGCTGTGACGGCGTTCCGCCGGCCCGCCGCGGGGGAAGCGCGTAGGGCTAGCTGGCCGTAGAAGCACACGGATAGCCGCGCTCGCCTTGCGTCAGGCTCGTGCCGAGACGATCCAGATCGAACCTGACAGTCTGATCCCGGCAGGGCCGTCATGAGCGTGGAGAGCCGTCGCTACCGCCTGCCGGGCGGCTGGCCGCAGCGCAGGATCGGCCGCGGCCAGGGCGCGCGCCAACGGCCCGACCCGCGTCGCGAACTCGGCCGCGACAGCGATCTGGCCCGGAGCCGCCAAAGGCAGCGGCACGTCATGGCGTGCCATGCCGATCTCGCGCCAGCCAGCCTCGGCCAGGATGGCGTGGACACGGTCCGCGGCGGCCCAGGCGAACGGCCCGGGCGCATCCGGGTCAGCCGGCGGGTCGATCGGCAACAAGGACCGGGCAGCCTCCAGCGGCACGCGCGCCCAGGGGTTGTCCGCAAGCGGACGCCACACCGCGCACAGCAGGCGGCCACCCGGGCGCATGGCAAGCCTCAGATTGGCCCACGCCGCCACCGGATCGGTGAAGAACATGACGCCAAAGCGCGAAAACAGCAGGTCGGCCTGGCTGCGGGGAAACGCATGAAGCGCGGCATCGGCCACCAGCACATCGGCGTTCGTGAGGTTCTGCGCGGTAATCCGCCCCCGCGCCCGCGCCGCCATCGGCTCGGAGACGTCGACGCCGAGCACGCGGCCGCTCGGTCCCACGCGACGCGCCAACTCGAGGACGGTCGCGCCACAGCCGCAGCCGACGTCGATTGCGCGCTCGCCGGGGGCGGGGGCGGCAGCCTCCAGCGCGATCTCCGTTACGGGGCCGAACAGGCTGTCGATGGGTTCGTGGAGCGTTGTCCAGGTGAGCCCGGTCCTACCGTTCCAGTATGCGATCTGGGCGGCATTGCCCTCGAGCGCGGGATTGGCTGCCTCTGACATCGATTGCCTTCCTGTCTGCGTCGCTCCGTACGGCGAGCCCTTCCAGGCGGCCCACCACTCGCGTCATACGCGCACCCCGAGCGGATGGGCCATGCCCGTCCGGCCGGCTTCGATCTATTGCATGGCGTACTTCGAGCCGCCATGCTCGCCACGGGCGCGCGGGGGACGTGGTGCAGACGCTACTGACGATAGCCGAACAGCTTGCCGTGCACCTGCGCTCTCGCGGTGAGACCGTGGCCATCGCGGAGTTGTCGGCCGGTGGTTTGATCGCCGCCGCGCTGCTCGCTCAACCGGGTGCGTCGGCGTTCTTTCTTGGCGGCGCGGTGGTCTACACCCGGCAGGCTCGGGCGGCCTTGCTCGGCATCACCGAGGCGGAGATGGCCGGTATTCGCTCCGCCAGCGAGCCCTATGCGCTGCTGCTGGCCCAGCGCCTGCGCGAGCGCGTGGGCGCGACCTGGGCGCTGGCCGAAACCGGGGCGGCGGGACCGGGGGGAAACAGGTACGGTGACGCGGCGGGCCACAGCTGCCTCGCGGTCTCGGGGCCGGTCGAGGTTGTCCGAACGCTCGCAACCGGTTCCGCCGATCGTTTCGCGAACATGCAATCCTTCGCCGCGGCGGCGCTGGGGCTGATGGCGGAAGTCGTATGATCTCTTGTTGCTGATCACGTGAGTTCAACGCCGTTTCGGGCCGCGGAGGCAGCCGCGAAACTGGAGTTGCCCCGGTTTCGTTCTGGTGCCGTAAGTTTAACGAGGACCGGGACGCGCGGCTCTACATCTTGGCCGAGGCTGGACCACAGGCCGGACTGGACCACAGGCCGGATACGTCGATGCGGGCTGACCAGGGTCAGATAAGCCGAAACTGCTTGTCGACGGGTCGGCCCATACGTTTGATATGAGAGCAGTGGATGGGTGGCCGAGTGGTTTAAGGCAGCGGTCTTGAAATGTGCCGAGAACCGTCCCGGCAGGTCGCGTTCAGTCATGTTCTGTCCGGTTTTCAAGGGTTCGCGCCGTTTCGGGTTCGCCGCAAATCTCGTCTGATCCTGGTCTGTCCCGCGTGGTCCGGTGCCAATCTGGGCGCCATTTTGTGAATCACTTCGCCGCCGTTGCCCAAGCCCAAGGGCAGGGAAGCGGCCCGCAAAGCCAAGCGAATTGCCGCCGGAGGCGGCGCAATGAGGGAACGATTGATGCCGGATAATGCGATGGTCTGGTCCCGGCTTGCCGCGGCCGCCACCTATACCATGGAGATTCACGCTCACCAGATCCGCAAAGGCGCCAACACGCCCTACATCGGGCACCTGCTCCAGGTTGCAGGCTTGGTGCTCGAACATGGCGGAGACGAAGACCAGGCGATCGCAGGCATGATGCATGACGCCATCGAGGATGTGGGCGCCGAGCAGGAAGCAGTGATCGCGAAACGCTTCAGCCCGCGCGTGGCACGCATCGTGCGCGCCTGCACCGACACCGATATCTTTCCTAAGCTCCCGTTGCGCGCTCGCAAGGAAGCCTATATCGCCCACCTGGAGCAGTGTGACCAGGAAGTCCTATGCGTCAGCGCTGCCGACAAGCACCACAACGCCCGCTCGATTGTCACTGACCTGCGCGCCCTCGGGCCGGCGATCTTCGACCGCTTCACCGCCCCGAAGGAAGAAACGCTCTGGTATTACGTCAGCTTGTCTAAGCTAATCAGGTCCGCTCAAGTTGGCCGGCATGGACACCCCGGGTTGATACTGATTAACCTCGGAACAGTCCATTCTCGTCGCAATGCCAGCAGGCTGCCTTGCCAGCGACGCTTTTGCGCCGAACCAGAGTGAGTGGGGACGAAGCATGGATCCGCTTGAACACGGTACACTTTACGACACGCTGAACCGGACGGCAGCGAAATGGGGCAACCAAACGGCGTACGGCGTGCCGCCAATGCCGGGGCGGGACTATCATCAGGCAGGGAGGGAATATACCTGGTCCCAAACGCTGGCCCTCGCCCAAGAGCTGACATCAATCTACGCGCGTGCCGGCTATGGCTTGCGCCACCGGATCGCGTTTCTGTTCAGCCAGCGGCCGGAATTTTTGCTGCACTACTACGCGCTAAACGCGCTCGGCTGCAGCGTGGTCCTGCTCAACCCCGAATACCGGCGCGAAGAAATCCAGTACGTCGTCGAGCACTCCGAGGCCGTGCTCGCAGTCGCGAACGCGGCGCGGCTCGACGATGTGCAGGCCGTCTGCCGCAGCCTGCAGCGGCCAATTCCCGCTATTGCCCTCGAAAACCCGCCTGATCGCCTTCCCGAACCGCCGCACGCGCAGGACGGCCAGCCGGACGGCACCACCGAGGCGGCGCTGCTCTATACCTCGGGCACCACAGGGCGGCCGAAGGGCTGTATTCTCTCCAACGAATATTTCCACACGTGGGGAACCTGGTACGCCTCGCGGGGCGGCGTGATCGCGCTGCGCGAGGGGCAGGAGCGGATGTACAACCCGCTACCTCTGCACCACGCCAACTGTCTCGGCATTTCCGTCTCCGGCATGCTCGTCACCGGCGGCGCGCTGTACTTCCCCGATCGCTTCCACGGCAGCACGTGGTGGAAGGACCTCGTGAATTGCCGCATCACTTGCCTGCACTATCAGGGCGTCATTCCGAACGTGCTGCTGAAAATGTCGCCCTGCCCGGAGGAGAAGCAGCATCAGGTGCGTTTCGGCTTCGGCGCCGGCATCGATTCCTCGCAGCACGCCGAGTGCGAGCGGCGGTTTGGCTTCCCCTTCGTCGAGTTCTGGGCGATGAGCGAGACGGGCCGGTTCATCACCGATAATATCGAGCCACGGCTGATCGACACGCGCGCGATCGGCCGCGCGGTGCCGGGGCTCGATGCGCGGGCAGTCGACGAGAACGACAACGTCGTGCCGGACGGCGAGCCCGGCGAGTTGGTGATCCGCCACACCGCCGCCGCGCCTCGCAAAGGCTTCTTTTCCGGCTATCGCAAGAACGAGCAAGCCACCGAGGAAGCCTGGCGCAACGGCTGGTTCCACACCGGCGACCAGGTCATGCGCGATGCGAGCGGCATGTTCTACTTCATGGACCGCAAGAAGAACATCATTCGTCGCTCGGGCGAGAACATCGCCGCGGCCGAGATCGAGGAATGTCTGGCGGTGCATCCGAACGTGAAGCAGGCGGCGGTGCTTGCCGTGCCGGATGCGCTTCGCGAAGAGGAAGTAATGGCCTGCATCGTTGTGCAGGGCGGGGTGAAAACCGGCGAGCTTCTGGCGCAGAAGCTGTTCGACTTCTGCCACGAACGGCTCGCCTATTTCAAAGTCCCCGGCTGGTGGCTGTTCAAGGATGATCTGCCGCTCACCACGTCGCAACGCGTGCACAAGATTTAGATTTTCGCGGCCGGTGTCGATCCGCGCGAGCAGCCTGGCGTCGTCGACCTCCGCAACCGCAAGAAGGCGCCGAAGGCGGCGCATTAGGGAGTGCATCATGCAGGTCAGCGACAGATCCGCTGCGGCCGTCATCGCGCGCTTCCTGCGCGCGCAAGGCGTCGATCGTGTGTTCGCGCTATGCGGCGGCCACATCATGCCGATATGGATGCGCCTTGATGCCGAGGGTATCCGCATCGTCGACGTGCGCGACGAGCGTGCCGCGGTGCACATGGCTCACGCCCATGCGGAATTGACCGAGGGGCTCGGCGTGGCGCTGATCACCGCCGGTCCCGGCGTGACCAACGCGATGACCGGCATCGCCAACGCGCATGTCTCGCGCGCGCCCGTGCTGGTGCTGTCCGGTACACCGCCGCGCTCGCAGGAGAATCGCGGCGCCCTGCAGGACATGGATCATACGCAGATCGTGCGCCCGGTTGCCCGTTACGCGCGCACGGTGCGCGAGCCGGCGCTGGTATTGCAGGAGCTGAGCGAGGCGGTCGCGCGTGCCTACGGCGAGGGCGGCGAGCCAGGCCCGGCCTATCTCGATTTCCCGACTGACACGCTGCGCGCAGAATTTCCGCCGGCGCTGCTGCTCGATGAGCATTTCGCGCGCATGACCTACCCGGTGACGCTGCCCGATCCGCAAGCGGTCGCGCAGGCGGCCGACATCATATGGTCGGCGAAACAGCCGCTGGTCATCAGCGGACGCGGCGCCCGGCGCGCCGGACCGGCGCTCGTGCGTTTTCTGGATCGGCTGGGCGCGGCCTATCTGGACACCGGGGAAAGCCGCGGCCTCGTGCCGGACGAGCATCCCTCGGTCGTCGCTGCCATGCGCGGCGCGGTGATGCAGCAAGCGGATTCTGGTGATCACCGTCGGTCGGCGCCTCGACTTCCAGCTCGCTTACGGCTCGCCGGCGGTGTTCGGGCCTGCGCGCTTCGTGCGGATCGCCGATGCGGCCTCGGAACTTCGCGACAATCGTCGCGGGATCGCGGAACTCTTCGCCAGCCCCGCCGAAACGTTGACTGCAATCCTCGAAACCGCCGGCAACCGCGAGCCGTCGATCGATCGCGCGTGGACCGGCGGCTTGCGCGCCAGGCACGAGGAGCGCGCGGCCAAGCTCAAGCAATCCATGGCAACGGCCGTGGCTGAGGACGGAAAAGTGCATCCCAATCGGATGCTTGCCGCCCTGCATGCGGGGCTTGGCTCGAATGGCATTGCCGTCGTGGACGGCGGCGATTTCCTGAGCTTTGCCCGGGTTGCGCTCTCCGCGCCGACGATGCTCGATCCGGGCGCGTTCGGCTGCATTGGCGTGGGCGTTCCATTCGGGATTGCCGCGAGCCTGGCGTTTCCGGAACGGCCGGTGCTGGTGGCGACCGGCGACGGAGCGTTCGGCTTCAACGCCATCGAACTGGATACGGCGGTGCGCCACAAGGCGCCGGTCGTGATCGCGGTGGCGAACAACGGCGCCTGGCAGGTGGAAGTTTACGACCAGCGCACCACGCATGGCCGCGTCGTTGGGACGACGCTGCAATTCGCGGACTACGCCGCCATGGCACGGGCGTTCGGCATGCACGGCGAGCGGGTGGAACGGCCCGAGGACCTGCCGGGCGCGGTCGAGCGCGCCTTCGCCAACCCCCCGGCGTTGCTGGACGTGGTGGTGACGCCCGAAGCCGTATCGTCGGATGCCAAGACCGGGCTCGCCTGGGTGCCCGACCTGCAACCGCTCGCCGCCTGGGACGAGGCGG
Organism: uncultured Alphaproteobacteria bacterium; assembly: GCA_963761015.1. GTDB lineage: Bacteria > Pseudomonadota > Alphaproteobacteria > Acetobacterales > Acetobacteraceae > CAVXFL01. Next base: position 227,433 of record CAVXFL010000009.1, on the reverse strand, counting down.
AGCGCAAATGGCGCGCTGGCTGAAACCCGCCGCGGCAATCCAAAGGGATGGAAGCGATGCATCACGCGTTAGCCACGTTTATTCATGGGCATAGCTGGGATTCGCTGGCGGGTGTGTAAGAGGGGCAAAAGTGTGGGCACCGCTCCATTTTTCCCTTGCGTCGATTCGACGCCGTGGATTCTTTGCCTTGTGTGCCACCGCCACCGGTCCTTTCCGCGCTGGGCCGTGCAGAGCTTGAGGCTCTGTTGGTTGAGCTGTTTGGTGAAGTCGCGGCCCTGAAACAGGTCATTGGCGAGCAGCGCGAAGAGATCGCCCGCCTGAAGGGTTTGAAGGGCCGCCCCAGCATCAAACCGAGCGGCATGGACAAAAGGGCACCGTGCCGCCGAAGCCCGGTGAACAGGAGATGCGGCGTGGCCGTGGCAAGGTGACGCCTCGGGTCAGCATTGATGAAAAGGTGGTCGAAGCTGAGGCTCCAGCCGGATCGCGCTTCAAGGGATACGAGCGGTTTCTGGTTCAGGACCTGGTGATTTCGGTGCGCGCGACCTGCTATCGGCGGCAACGCTGGGTCACGCCGGATGGGCGAACCATCCTGGCGCCCTTGCCGGAGGGAATTGCAGGCCATTTCGGCCCCGAACTCCGCCGCTTCGTTCTGATGCAATACCATCAAGGGCAAATCGACCCTGCCCCGGCTGGCGGCGATGTTACGATCGGTGGGTGTATCGATCTCGAAGCGTCAGTTGCAACGTCTGTTGACGGACAAACAAGATGGCTTCATCGCCGAAGCCCAGGACGTTTTGCGCGCCGGACTGGAGACGTCGCGGTTTGTGACGACATGATCTACGCCAAGGCGGCGCAGGAGATCGAAACGCGCCGCAAGTCGTTCTTGCGCAAGTGGAGGCTGAAATGCCGCGCCGTGGCGGACAGCCTCCAGGAAGCAGGAGACCGGCTGTTCACCTTCACCCGGTTGCCCGAAAGCCAGTGGCGATCGGCCCGCACCACCAATGCGATCGAGCGGCTGCACGAGGAGTTCAAGCGCCGTATCAAGACGCAGACCGTGCTGCCCGTAACTGCTCACCCCGGTGTGGGTAGTGGCTGGGTGAGCAGGGCGGTGCGGACGGCACCGAGTATGCAGTTCGGTTGGCCTTGGCGGTGCTGACGATGGAGCGGAATGCGGCGTAGGTCTCGGCCCCCCCACTCGCAGCGGAAACCGTTGGTGACCTTGCGGAAGATCACGCTGGGGCGGAGGTTCCGCTCGGAGATGTTGTTGGTGTACGGCACGTCGCGGTTGGTAACGAACACGAACAAGTGCGCGCGATTGGCCCCGATGCGCTTGCGTAACTTGCGTCCCGGCTCACCGATCGGGCCGGCCATCATGATCCGATCGAGCCGGCGGTTCAGATCGGCACGATACTGGCGCAATGTGCTGTCGGCCAACGTGTCGCGTCGCTGCCCAATGGCGATGGCGCGCAGCAGCAGCCGTTTGAAGGCGGCGCTGAAGGCGGTATCGCCACATTCGATGGCATACCGTGCATCGCGCAGCAGATGCGCGAGGCACACCTGCCATTCCACGGCATGGCCGCGCTGGCTGCCCAGCATATCGGAGAAGAAGTGGACCCCGAATTTAGGACCGGTGGCTTGATTGGAGAGAGGCCGCTCCGCTGATAGACGGAGCGGGAGATGACGAAGCGAACACGACGCAAGATCGATGCGGCGCTGAAGGCGAAGATCGCAGTGGAGGCATTGCGGGAGACCGCGACGGTGACCGACCTCGCGCAGCGCTATGGGGTGCACCCGAACCAAATCTACGCCTGGAAGAAGCAGCTTCAGGAGCAGGCGGCACGGGCATTCGATGCCAAGGTCGGCCACGAGGCTGAGGCGCAGCGCGAACGTGAGATCGAGAAGCTGCACGCCAAGATCGGGCAGTTGACCGTGGAACGCGATTTTTTGGCCGGGAGGTCCGGAAGATGAGCACTCCGGACCGGCGCGCCCGGCTCGACCGCGACCACCCCAACCTATCGGTCCGCCGCCAATGCGCGTTGCTGGGCCTGGCGCGATCCGGCGTGTATCGCGAGCCGACGGCGGCGAACGACAACGAACTCGCGCTGCTGCGTCGCATCGACGAGCTGTTCACGGCCTGGCCGTTTCTCGGTTCGCGGCGGATCACGGCGCTGCTGCGGGCCGAAGGTCGCGCGGTTAACCGCAAGCGGGTGCAGCGGTTGATGCGGTGGATGGGGATCGCCGCACTCGGGCCGAAGCCGCGCACCACCAAGCCGGCGCCGGGGCACAAGAATCTTCCCGTATTTGCTTCGGGATTTGCCGATCGAGCGGCCGAACCAGGTCTGGGCGGCGGACATCACCTACGTCCCGATCGGCCGCGGCTTCTTGTATCTGGTGGCGATCATGGACTGGCAGAGCCGGGCGGTGCTGGCTTGGCGGTTGTCGAACACGATGGACGTGTCGTTCTGCGTTTCCGCGCTGGCAGAAGCGCTGAGGCGGTTCGGCAAGCCGGAGATCTTCAACACCGATCAGGGGAGCCAATTCACCAGCGCGGCGTTCACCGGCACGCTGCTCGCGGCCGGGATCAAAGTGTCGATGGACGGGCGCGGGCGGTGGCTGGACAACGTGTTCATTGAGCGGTTGTGGCGCTCGCTGAAGCACGAGGACGTGTATCTGAAAGGCTATGCGGATGGCCGCGAGGCGCGGGCCGGGATTGCCGCATGGATCGCGTTTTACAATCTGCGGCGGCCGCATCAGGCGCTGGGAAATCGCCCGCCGATGGCGGTTTCGCGCGAGGGGCTGCCCGGCAAGAGCGAAACGGTTGTGGACATGACGCTGCGCTTGGATAACGCTGGCGCGTTATCCACATGCCCACAACCGCAGCAGCAGCAGCCACAAGCGGCATAATGTGAGGAATCAGGAGCGGTCGAATTCCAATTAAGCCGAGCGGCTCAGTGGTCCACTTGAGGGGGTCCGCCTCACCGGTATGCGCCGCGGGGAATTGTGCGCTTTACGGTGGCGCCATGTTGACTTGGATCTTGCAATCATCGCCGTGGAAGCCAGCCTGGAAGAGACGAATGCGGGCCTTCGGGTGTGTCGCTCCCCGTTTGAAAAGACACTTTTTCTCCCCGTTAGAAATGTCACTCCGGGCGGCCGTGCAGAGTTGAAATGACGCCCTGGTTCGGCGGACACAGCCCGCCGCGCAACGGCACCAGTGCCCTTCGCTGGCCGGGCGGGCGGGGGTCAAGGGCTGAAACCGGCTTGCCGGCGCGCCCAGCGCGGCCCTTGAGGCCCGTCCGGCCGGTCAGCATTCTGCCAGGGCCGTGCGCCCGGCCATCATTCAGCGGCGATGAGAGCCGCGCGTGACGGACGCCCCTTCGTCGGCATTCCCGGCGCCTCGAGATTGTTCGGCGGCCGCTGACGCGCCGGATGATACCGGCGTCGATGCGGGGCGTATTGTTCCTGTTGCTCCTTGACCAGCGCGAGCGCCGCGCCCAGACGCTTGTTCTCGACGATCGCGCCGGGTTGCACGGTCGGGATCTTGTCGAATACCGTGAATGGCAGCGGCACGCCCTCGAACTGAACCGCAAACCGACCGTCCGGATAATTCACCACCTCGACCTTCCTGCGCCTGAGCGGAAGCGTCTCCGGCGCGGGCGTGAGCATGATCATCATCTGATCGTAGTGCAGGGTGAGGTTGTTGGTGACCGAGCGTTGCTCGCGCCAAGCCAGGATCTCGTCGAGGTTGTCGGCCTTGGTCAGCGGCCGATGCAGGTCCTTGGCGTTCGCCGGCGCGCGGCCAAAACGCTTGTTGTAATCAGCCATGAACCCAGGGAGCCACGTGTTCGCCGCCGTGATCGCGGAAATGCCCGCCAGACGCAGTTCTTTCACCAGCCGGTCCTGCAATGTGCCGAACGCGCGCTCAACGCGGCCCTTCGCCTGCGGACTGTTCGCGCAGATGATGTCGATGTTCAGCTCGCTCAGCACGCGGCCGAACTGTGTGACCCCGTCACCGCTCGCCGCGTCCTTGCTGTTGACCCGAAAGATGCTGTGTTGGTCGCTGTAGAACGCTACGGGTTTGCCGTGCGTTCGCAAATAGTCGCCGGTCGCCCGGAAGTAATCGAACGCCGACTCCGAGGCGACGAAGCGCAACTGCATCAACCGGCTGGTGGCGTCATCGACGAAGGCCAGCAACGTGCAGGTCGCACCGCGATCCTCGAACCAGGCGTGTTCCGAACCGTCAATCTGCACCAGCTCGCCCAGACAGTCGCGGCGCCGGCGTGGCTGATGCGGCGAGGGCAGCCGGTGGCGGCGATCGATCCACAAACCGTCGGCCATCATCCATTGCCGCAACGTCTCGACGCCGATGCGTAAGCCATCACGCTCCAACAACTTCTCCGCCGCGAGCGTGGGGCCGAAATCGACGAACTGCTCCCGGACCAGCGCCAACACCGTGCGCCGGAACGTCTCGCCGTGTTGACGATTGCCTGGACGACCGCGCTTGCGCGACGCCAGCGCCGAAGGCCCGTCAAATTCAAAAGCGCGCCGTAGCCGGAAGACCTGACGACGGCCGAGGCGCATCAATGTCGCCGCGGCATCGGCCGTGATTTGCTTGTCCACGAGATCGACCATCACCCGCAGTCGGGTCAGTTCCCGATCGCTCATCTGAACCACCGCCATCGCACGCCACTCCGAACGCCTGACCGGCAGCATGTCCCGGTGACATTTCTATCGGGGACGCGAGTGACATTTCTAATGGGGGCTTACAGGGTGAAGGCGCCGAAATCCCGTTATGGACGGAGGCTGATCACCATCCTGGCTGGCGTGGTCGAAACGCTCAGGGCGCATCGCCTGCGGCAGGCGGAGATCCGGCTGGCGCTCGGCTTGGGGCGACCTGCCCCTGACGATCTGGTTTTTGCAAAGGAAGACGGCTCGCCCCTCTCGCCAGACAAACTCAGCCAGCAATGGCGCAGGACCGCCGACACCCTCGGGTTGCCGCCGGTCACGTTCCACGCCTTTCGCCACACCCATGCCAGCGCCCTGATCGCGGCCGCACTGGATATCCTGACCATCAGCCGGCGGCTCGGCCACGGGTCACCAGGGATCACGCTCGGGATCTACGCCCACAAGTTCAAGAAGACCGATTCCGCTGCCGCCCAAGCAATCGACGCCGCGATGCGGAATGGCTAGGCTGGGGTGCCAGTTGGGTGCCAAGCCCCGGTTTTGTTCGCGAATTCGGCGTGCTAACGCTTTGATTTGATTGCGCGGATGGGTGGCCGAGTGGTTTAAGGCAGCGGTCTTGAAAACCGCCAGGGGGTAACCCCTCGCGAGTTCGAATCTCGCCCCATCCGCCAAGATGTAGGCCTAGCGCATTGGAATTGCTGTAATTTTTGTCCGAGCATCAGAACCGCCCCACAACGCCGCTGCGGGCAGAGGCTCCTCCCCATGGTGTTCTTCCCAGGGTGAGGCGATCGCCGATGACGTTCACCCCTCGGGAAACAGCGGCAGACCCTCGGCCCCGAGGCGCCGCGCCGGCGGCGATGAATCCCAGGGGTTATTTCATTGCGGGTCGGCGCCTCCGCATTGTTGCCGCCGGTAAGCCATTGTCGAAATCTCCCGGGATATATCGCCGCCCCAGGTGCGGCGGTGGCAACCCTGGCAGCACCAACACTTAGCCCGCATTTCTCACCGAATCAGGTGCATTGGGGCGCGGATTTTGAGAGAAGCGTGTTGGGACCAAGCTTTTCTCGAATCCAATGGACGCCCCAATGCCGACAGACTGTGATCCCGCGTTGTTCGAATTTCCAGCCGTCGAAGGCCGCCGGGTGGTGGCAAGCTTCGATGGCGGTGCGATCACCTCGGATGCTGGCGCGCTCCTGCTGGGCCAGACTAATCGGGCGATCCGGCTGACCGAGCGGTTTGCTGCCTGCTTCACAGACACGCGGACTGCCGAGCTGGTGGAGCACCAGGTCGAGACCATGGTGATGCAGCGCGTGGTCGGTATTGCGCTCGGCTATGAAGACCTGAATGACCACGACCATCTGCGATGCGACCCGGTGCTCGCCGTGCTGGCCAGCAAGCTGGAGGCGCAGCGATCCGACTGTGCACCGCTGGCCGGTAAATCGACGCTGAACCGACTGGAGCTGAGCCGCGCCGAGCCAACCCGCTACCACAAGATCCGTCATGATCCGGCGGCGATCGAGGCAGTGTTCGTCGACCTCTTCCTCGACGCGCACAAGAAAGCCCCCAAGCAGATCGTCCTTGATCTGGATGCCACCGACGATCCGCTGCACGGCAATCAGGAAGGCCGCTTCTTCCATGGCTACTATGATTGCTACTGCTATCTGCCGCTCTACATCTTCTGCGGCCGGCATCTGCTGGCCGCCAAGCTGCGTAGGGCGAACGCCGACGCTGCGGCTGGTGCGGTGGAGGAAGTCGCCCGCATCGTGGCGCAGATCCGCGACCGCTGGCCAAGGACGCGCATTCTGCTGCGTGGCGATTCCGGCTTCACCCGTGAGGCGTTGATGGCATGCCGCATCGGCGCACTCGGGCCGAAAACTTCTTGGCCCGCCATTATCGCCGACCTTGACTTGCTGACCGAGACCGAGACCGAGACCGAGACCGAGAAGAGATCGATCGGGACGGCAAGCGCTTCCTGCTGCGTTCCGCCCCGCGACCCGCTGCCAGCATCGCCCTGCGCGCCGCCGGCGTTGCTCTGCCGCCCACCGTTCGGGCTGCCAGCACCAACTGAGCACTCCCGCAAATGTAGTGCCAAGCCGCCGCAGCGGCGCAATTGTCGCGCCTATCCAACTACTTGGCAGAACCCCACTGTCGAAGATGGGTTTGAAGATAGGGACTTGGTTTGGAGGTAGAATTGGTGAGGCTCGTTTTCAGGCCCCAGGGGGATTGAATCAGCTGCTTCGGGAGTGCCTCCCGCAGCACTGGACAGCAGGAATTCCAGGCGTTCCCGCGCCAGGCGCTGCCGTCGCTCCAGGCTTTCCGCGCCAAGCGCCATTTCCTCGGACCGCTCGATGGTCCTGAGCGCCCTGGTCAGGTTTCGGCAGTCACGCGCCAGGCTGGCCCATTCCTCGCCCTGGAAGCCGTATTCGGCCGCCGTCTCGACGATCTGGGTGATGCCGTTTCGCGCGATCGTCGCCCGGCGGCGCAGCCGGCCCATCTCGGCGCGTTCCGCCCGCGCCTCCTCGGCCAGGCGCACGAACTCCGCGGGTTAATTGGGCTTATCCGGCGGTATGACGTGCTCGCTGCGTCGTTGCGGCGACAGACAGAGTTATACCAATTCGATCTGCGCGTGATGGCCAGCGGCTGCGGCCAAATGTCCGTCTCGCGTCAGCAACGGCGTATCGAGCGCCTCGGCCAGCGCGACATAGGCGGCGTCGTAGGCCGTCAGATTATTCCTTAAATCCCACATGCGTAGCAAAAGGAAATCGTGCGGATATCGCCGCAGCGGAAGGTCCGCCAGGTCGGCGAGAGCCATGCGGCCGCGCTCGCGGTCGATCTCCCCGTTCGCAGCATAGCGCCGGATCACCTGTGCGACTTCTACATCGAGCAGATGCGGCGCGTGGAGCGTTTGACGAGGGGCGAACAGCCGATCCTCCACGGCTTTCGCCGCCGGCGTGCGGAGAAGGACCTCGAGCAGGGCCGACGCGTCGATAACGATCACGCGCGGTCGCGCTCGGCGCGAACTGCTTCGGCCGGCGGCACGGAAGGAGCCGTTTCCGTGCGGTTGTGCAAGCGCGCGCGCAATTCATCGATCGTCGGCCGTTCCGCCACCTGACGAATTTCGCTGAGCAGATAGTCGGATAGCGACATGCCAGCCAAGGCGGCGCGCGATTTGAGCCGGCGATGCAGCGCCTCGGGGACATTGCGGATTTGGACCATCGTTCCCATGCTCGCCGCATAGAAACATGCAATTCACATGTCAATTGCGCCCCAAGCACGGCCGCGCGGGTTGCCGAACGCCCGGCCGCGGCCTAGCCTCTCGCGCCGCGAACAGCGTGTCGCGGGCGCGCCGAAGCGAAGAAACCGAGGGAGAGAGGCGGATGCGAAAGACCATGCGCGGAATTTTGGGCGCCTGCGCGCTCGGGGCGGCGCTGCTGCTGCCGGGCGGCGCCACCAAGGCCGCCGGCAAGTATAAAATCTATCTGAGTATGAGCTTCATCGGCAACGACTGGCAGGCCGAGGCGGCCAACATGGTCAAGGCCATGGCGAAAGCGCCCGACATGCGCAACAAGGTGAACCTGCAAGTGCAGGTCGCCGGGCCGAACGCGCAGCGGCAGATCCAGCAGATCAACGCCATGGTGCAGGCCGGCGCCAAGGCGATCGTGGTCTATCCGATTTCGCCGACCGCGCTCAATCAGGTCGTGCGCCACGCCTGCAATGCCGGCGTGCTCATCATCGCCTACGACGCCGAGATCACCGAGCCCTGCGCCTACAACGTGCATATCGACCAGCTCGAAGCCGGCCGCGTGACCGCCGAGTGGCTGGCCAAGAAGATGAACGGCAAGGGCAATATCGTGGTGATCACCGGCGTGCCCGGCACCTCCGTCGACGTGCAGCGCACCAAGGCGGCGAAGGAAGTGTTCGCGAAATACCCGGGAATCCACATCATCGCCGAGGGCGTCGGCATGTGGAGCCAGGCGGTCGCGCGCACCGAGCTCACGAAGATTTTGGCGACGCATCCCTGGGGCGAGATCAACGGGCTCTGGATGCAGGTCGGCTGCTACACCGCGGCGTCGATGGAGAAGGAGGCCGGTATCCCGGACAACAAGCTGATCCCCTGCGCCGGCGAGGGCGCGAACGGACACCGCATTCAGATGCTGAAGGTGGGCGACAAGCAGGTGAAGGGGGCGCACGGGACCTATCGGCCGATGGGCGAGAGCTCGATCTCCTACGCCTCGCCGCCGTATTCCGGCGCGCTGGCGCTCAAGCTCGCGGTCGAAAAGCTGGACGGCAAGAACATCGCCAAATTCACCAAGCTGCCGCTGCCGATCGCGACCGACGAGACGGTGAAGCTGTGCCTGCAGGGGACTTGGAAGGAGATGGAGGCGGGCTGCAACGTCTTCCAGCCGGCCATCATCAGCAATCCCGGCTGGTTCGCCTCGATCTATTCGCCCTTGACCCCGGAGGTCGGCTTGCAGGCCGCATTGAACGGCGTGCCCGAGCAGGTCGCGCAGAAGTAAAGTCGGCCACGACCCGATGCCGCGTTTCCCCCTCACCCCGACCCTCTCCCGCAACGGGAGAGGGTGGTGGATGAGTCCTCCTCCCCTCGCGGGAGGAGGCCGGGAGGCGGGGGATCCGCGAATGTCGCCCGTATCGCGGGGCCGCGCCGATGCCTGAATCGCCCGCGATCGCGGCCGAGGGCGTGTGCAAGACCTATGGATCGACCGTCGCGCTCGACGCGGTCGATCTGCGCATTCCGGCGGGCACCGTGCATGCGCTGCTCGGCGAGAACGGCGCCGGCAAGTCCACGATGGTGAAGCTGCTGAGCGGGCTGATCCGGCCGGATTCAGGGCGGATCGCGATCTTTGGGCAGCGCGCCGAATTCTATTCGCCGCGCGACGCGCACGGGCTCGGCATCCAGACCGCGTTTCAGGAACTCACCCTCGTTCGCGACCTCACGGTCTGGGAAAACGTGCTGCTGCCGTATCAGCCGACCGGCGTCGCGGGTCTGCTGCGCGCGCGCGAGGGGCAGGCGCGGGTGGCCGATCTGCTCGCGCGGCTGGGGATCGCCGGCGTGTCGCCGCGACAGGTCGTGCGCGATCTCGACCTGCCGTTGCGGCAAAAAATCGAAATCGCCCGCACCTTGCTGCGCCGGCCGCGCATCCTGCTGCTCGACGAGCCGACCTCGGCGCTGTCGGGCGGCGACATCGACTGGCTGGCGAACATCGTCGCCGAGCAGAAGCGGCAGGGCACGACAGTGGTGTTCATTTCGCACCGCATGCCGGAAGTGCGCATGTTCTGCGACGCGCTCACCGTGCTGCGCAACGGCCGCAACGTCGGCACCTACAACGTCGCCGACGTGACCGATCATGAGGTGGTGGAACTGATCATCGGCCGCTCGCTGGGCGCCACCTTCCCGCCGAAGCCCGCGTTCCAGCTCGCCGCCCCGCCGGTGCTGTCCGTCGCCGAGTTGTCGGCCGGCCGACTGCGCGGCGCGTCGTTCGATCTCCATCCTGGCGAGATCCTCGGCGTGGCCGGCTTGCAGGGCATGGGCCAGCTCGAACTGTTCCTCGCGCTGTTCGGCGACATTCCGCGCACCGGCGGCGATGTCCGCGTGGACGGCCGTCCGGTCGCGCTGCGCGCGCCGAGCGACGCGGTGCGCTCCAAGGTCGGCATCGCGCTGGTGCCGGAAGATCGCAAGACCGAGGGCCTGTTCCTGAAGCTGGACGGCCGCCGCAACACCACCTTGCCGGTGATCCACCGCTTCACCAAGGCCGGGCTGATCGAACGCGTGCGCGAACAGCGCGCCGTCGCCGGGGCGCTCAAGCGTGTGCAGGTGGACGACCGGGCGCTCTATACCCGCGCCGGCGCGTTCAGCGGCGGCAACCAGCAGAAGATCGTGCTGGCAAAATGGATTCTCGCCGGCAGCCGGGTGCTGCTGCTGTTCGACCCCACGCGCGGCGTCGATGTCGGCACCAAGCACGAGATCTACGTGCTGATCAACGACTACGCGCGCGCTGGCGGTGCGGTGCTGCTGTATTCGACCGAGATCGCCGAGGTAATCAATCTGAGCCACCGCGTGCTGGTGATCTATGGCGGGCGCGTCGTGCGCGAACTGGACGATGCGCGCGGCGAGATCAGCGAAAACGCCATCATGCAGGCCGCCCTCGGCCACCAAACCGGGCACGCGCCGGCGGCTTCGGCCATGGCGGCGGCCAAGTGAGCGACCTCGCGCTTCCGCTCGCCGCTCCGCCCTCGGGCCTCCGCCTACTGGTCGAGCGCTATCGCGGCCTGGTCATGGCCGTGCTGGTGTTCCTGGTGCTGTTCGGCACCGTCAACTGGGTTGCGCCGCAGCCGTACGGCTATTTCGATTTCAGTTACATGTCGACCGGCGGCTGCACACTCGCGCTCGCCGCGATCGGCGAGACGCTGGTGATCCTGACCGGCGGCTTCGATCTCTCGGTCGGCGCGGTGATCTCGCTGGTCAACGTGGTGCTGGCGAGCCACATGCAGGCGAGCCTCGGTTCCGAAATCGGCTGGGGCGTGGCCGGGCTGGCGATCGGCGCCGGCGTCGGCGCCTTCAATGGGGTGTTCGTCGCGCTGCTCCGCTTGCAGCCGATCGTCGTGACCCTCGCCACGATGTTCATCATCCAGGGCGGCACGCTGCTGGTGATGGACAAGCCAGGCGGGCTGATCCCGCCGGATTTCTCCACGTTCCTGACCGGCGCGGCGATTCCGAACGCGCTGCCGGCGGCGATCGTGATCCTGATCGTCACGCTTCTGCTATGGACGGCGCTCGCGCATTCGCGCTTCGGCACCGCGCTTTACGCGGTCGGCAGCGACGAGGACGCCGCGGCGTCCGCCGGCATCCGCGTGGTTCCGACCGAGTTCGCCACCTACGTGCTCGCCGGGCTGATGTACGGCGCGGCGGGCGTGTTCGTCTCGGCGCAGACCGGCTCGGGCGATCCGCTGGTCGGCGATCCGATGCTGCTGCAGGTGTTCGCCGCGATCGTGATCGGCGGCACCGTCTTCGGCGGCGGCCGCGGCGGCTGTTTGGGATCGGTCTTCGGCTCCTACAGCCTGATGCTGATCATCAACATCCTGCTGATTCTCAGCGTCTCCGCCTATTATTCCACGGTGGTCGAGGGCGCGATTCTGGCCCTGGCGGCGCTCGGCGTGTCGCTCGACCGGCGCTCGCCGATCGCGCAATGGCTGCGCCGGATCGCGCAGCGCGGCCCGACTATCCGCGGGCGCGGCGTCAGGCAGGCGGCGCGTCCCCTGGTGTTCCTCGCCCAGCCGGCGGAGCCCACGGGCGGGCGGCTGTCGTTTTGGCAGCGCCACGCCGAGGATGTCCGCTATGCCTTGCCGGCCTATGTCTGTTTCGTCCTGGTGCTGATCGGCACCGGGCTCCTGTACGGTGGCCTGAGCTGGGGCTATGGTGATTCGCTGCTGGTGCTGGCCTCGTTCCTCGCCGTGCTGTCGCTCGGGCAGGGCGCGGTGATCCTGACCGGCGGGCTCGATCTCTCCGTGCCGTGGACCATCGGGCTGTGCGGGATCGTGCTCGCCGGCGTCGCGCAGGGACAGCCGATGGTGGCGGGCTGGGCGATCCCGCTGGTGCTGGCGATCGGCGCCGGCATCGGCATTCTGAACGGGCTCGGGATCGTGCTGTTCGCGCTGCCGCCGATCGTCGTCACCCTGGCGATGGACGGCATCCTGCAGGGCGTCGCCATGGTCTACAGCAACGGCACGCCGAGCGGCTTCGCGCCGCCCGAACTGCGCTGGCTGATGACCGCGCGCGTCGGCGGAGTCACGCCGGAGATCTGGCTGCTCCTCGGGTTCGTGATCGTCGCGGCCCTGCTGCTGCGGCGAACCCCGTTCGGCCGGCGCATTTACGCCATCGGCAACAGCGTGCGCGCGGCGCGGCTGTCGGGCGTGAATGTCGGGCGCACGCTCGTGCTGGTGTACATGCTGAGCGGCATCTGCTCCGCGATCGTCGGCATTCTGCTCGACGGGTTCAGCGGCCAGGCGAGCCTCGGCATGGGCGACGCCTATCTGCTGCCCTCGATCGCGGTCGTCGTGGTCGGCGGCACGCTGATTACCGGCGGGCGCGGCACCTATCTCGGCATGATCGGTGGCGTGCTGCTGCTGACCGCGTTGCAGACCTTGCTCGCGGGCACCACGCTGCCTGACGCGACGCGGCAGATCATCTACGGCCTGGTCGTGCTCGGCTCCGTCGTGGCCCTGCGCGAGCGCCGCACGAGCTGAGCGGGGCCGGACACACCGAAGGGAAGGAGTTTTGCCATGGCGGCGAACAAGGTCATCATCACCTGCGCGGTGACGGGCGCGATCCACACGCCCTCGATGTCGCCGCATCTGCCGGTGACGGCGGACGAGATCGTGCAGGCGGCGCTCGGCGCCGCCGAAGCGGGCGCCGCCATCGTTCACCTGCACGCGCGCGATCCGAAAACCGGCAAGCCGGACCAGAGCCCGGAGGCGTTCGGCAAGTTCCTGCCGCGCATCAAGCAGAGCACGAACGCGGTCCTGAACCTGACCAGCGGCGGCGCGCCGACCATGACCATCCGCGAGCGCATCCAGCCCTCGCTGACGTTCAAGCCGGAAGTGGCGTCGATGAACATGGGCTCGATGAATTTCGGCCTGTTCCCGATGCTGAACCGCTTCAAGGAGTTCAAGCACGATTGGGAGCGCCCGTATCTGGAGGGCAGCAAGGACCTGATCTTCCGCAACACCTTCGCCGACATCGAATACGCGCTGACCGAACTGCGCGACGCCGGGACGCGCTTCGAGTTCGAATGCTACGACGTCGGCCATCTGTACAACCTCAATCACTTCCTGGAGCGCGGCCTGGTGAAGCCGCCGCTGTTCGTGCAGACGGTGTTCGGCATTCTCGGTGGCATCGGCCCGCATCCGGACGATGTGCTGCACATGAAGCGCACCGCCGACAGACTGTTCGGCAAGCAGTACCGCTGGTCGGTGCTGGGGGCGGGGCGCAACCAGATGCCGATCGCGGCGATGGCGGCGGCGATGGGCGGCAACGTGCGCGTCGGGCTGGAGGACAGCCTCTGGATCGGCCCCGGCAAGCTCGCCGAGAGCAATGCCGCGCAGGTCAAGAAGGCGCGGCAGATCATCGAGGGGCTCGGACTGGAAATCGCCACGCCGGACGAAGCCCGCGACATCCTGTCGCTGAAGGGCGGCGACAAGGTCGGGTTCTGAGCGGAGCCGGACGATGGTGGAGATCCGGCTGCTCGTCGACGCCAAGAACCACCTGGGCGAGGGGCCGCTGTGGGACGTTCAGGAGCAGCGGCTCTACTGGATCGACAGCAGCGCCGCGGAAATCTGGAGCTGCCGCGAGGACGGCAGCGACGTGCGCCTCTGGTATCTGCCGCGCCACATCGGCGCGATGGCGCTGCGCGAGAAGGGCGGCGCGGTGCTCGCGTTGGCGAACGGCTTTCACCTGTTCGACTTCAAGACGTTGCGCTTCACGCAAATCGGCGATCCCGAGGCGGACGAGCCGGACAACCGGCTGAACGACGGCAAGGTGGATCGGCGCGGCCGCTTCTTCGCCGGCTACATGGCCTACGACCACGATCTGCTGGATGCCTCGATCGGCAAGCGGCCGGTGCGCAATTCGTCGCTCTACCGGCTCGATCCCGATCACGGCATCCATCGGGTCGAGAGCGGCATCGTCTGCTCCAACGGGCCGTGCTGGAGTCCGGACGACCGCACCTTCTACTTCTGCGATTCGGTCGACAAGACGATGCACGCCTACGATTACGATATCGAGACGGGAGCCATTGCCAACCGGCGCCTGTTCGCCTCGAACAAGGATTACGCCGGCACGTTCGACGGCGGCACGGTGGATGCCGAGGGCTATATCTGGAACGCGCACGTCTTTGGCGGCAAGATTTTCCGCTACGCGCCGGACGGCAGTCTCGACCGCATGGTCGATTTCCCGGTGCGCAACCTGACCAGCGTGATGTTCGGCGGCAAGCATCTCGATGTGATGTTCGTCACCTCGATGGGCCGGCCGATCCGCGGCGTGCCGCAGAAGGAAGCCGCGGCCGGCGGGCTGTTCGCGGTGCATGGCCTCGGCGTGAAGGGTTTGCCGGAGCCGCGCTTCGCCGGCTGACCGCGAAGGGAATGGAGGAGTTCGACATGGCCGAGACCACGCCCGATATCCGCGTGCTGGTGGATTGCAAGACCATTCTCGGCGAAGGGCCGCTCTGGGACGTGGCATCCGAGCGGCTGTACTGGATCGACAGTTTCGGCATGAAGGTCTATCGCGGCACCGCCCGGGGGACGGAGGTGACAACCTGGGACGTGCCGGAAAAGATCGGCGCGATGGCGCTGCGCAGGAACGGCGAGGGCGCGATCGTCGCATTGCGCAACGGCTTTCACGCGCTCGATTTTCGCACCAGCGAATGCACGCTGATCGCCGATCCCGGAGGCCGACATTCCCTCCACGCGGCTGAACGACGGCAAGGTGGATCCGCGCGGCCGGTTCGTCTGCGGCTCGATGGACATGCAGGAGGCCGGGCCGAACGGCGCGCTGTATCGGCTCGATCCCGACATGAGCGTGCACAAGCTGGAGTCCGGCATCATCTGCTCGAACGGGCCGTGCTGGAGCCCGGACGGGCGCATCTTCTATTTCACCGACACCTGGTCCGAGGAGATTTCCGCCTACGACTGGGACATCGCGACCGGCACGCCGAGCAACAAGCGCAGCTTCACCTCGTTCAAGGGCAAGGGCGGGGCGCCGGACGGCGCCACGGTGGACGCGGACGGCTATGTCTGGAGCGCGGCCGTGTACGCCGGCGAACTGCGCCGCTTCGCCCCCGACGGCAGTCTCGACCGTACCATCACGATGCCGGTGTTGAAGGTAACGAGCGCGATGTTCGGCGGTCCGAACCTCGACGTGCTCTACGTCACCTCGATGGCCAAGCCGCCGCTGCCGCGCTTCCCCGAGGACGGGCCGCTCGGCGGCAGCCTGTTCGCGATCTACGGCTTGGGCGTGCGCGGTGTGCCGGAGCGGCGGTTCGCCGGCTGATTGCACGTGAGGCGCAGACCCGACCGGCTGCATCGGGATCGGCAGTGATCGGCGGAATGCGCCTGCGCTTTTCGCCCGAGGCTTGCTATCCTGCTGCTCATCGCCGTCTCAATGCCCGGTATGCGAGACGTCGGATCGTACCGTGGGACGGCAAGCGCCGGTTGTGACGAGGGCCTGTACCACGTCGTCGTCGGGCGGGTCGAACATGGCATGGTCAGGCACCCGGCCCATCGCGCGGATCAGCGCCGCCCGTTCGGGGTAGATGCGGGCGTAGTGCTCGGCCTCGGCTTCTGCCGCGGGGTCGGCCCCGGCCTCCGCCGGAGGCGGATGGCGCGACCGGCGCGGGCTGCGGCTGCCGCGCCGGCGGGTCCGCAACAATTTCGACGGGCTGTTCGGGGTTCACCGGCACGGACGCGGGGGCCAGCGCCTCGGCCATCAGGCTGATGGCGCAGTGCTCGGTCCAGCGGCGGCGCGGTCGCTGTCGGCGTCCCGCTTGCCGCGCGCCTCCTGCAAGCGCAGCAACAGGCGGAGCACGCTGTTCGCCTGGCGCATCATGCCGATGGCCTGGGCGCGGCATTTCGCCGCCCATTCCGGATCGATGTCGGGCGCCTGGGCGAGCCGGAGGCAATCCTTCCACTGCTCGGAGGCGGCGACGAATTGGGCGGCCAGTTCGGCCTCGGCGGCGTTGGCCGGCACCAGCGCCGCGACGCGGGCGATAGCGGCGTGGTCGCGCCGGAGCAGATCCTCCGGGGTGTCGGTGAGGGGCGGCGGCAGGGTGAGGCGGAGCGTGCGGACGAGGTGGTAGTAGGCGTCGGCTGGGAGCCGGAGGGAGAGGTGGTCGAGCGGGGCGTGGGTCATCGCTGGGTTATAGTGTTAGTGGTTCTGCCTGGTCAATGTTAGTGACCGTGAGCCAGTGTGTCCCGAGGACAAAGCGGTGTAGCCCGGATGAAGCGCAGCGTAATCCGGGATGTGATATGAGTTGACCCGAATGCCCGGAACTCGGAGCCAGCCAAGTCCGGTCCCGCGCGCGGGTCGAAAGACTTCCCGGATTACGCTGCGGTGGTGTCGCGAATTTGGTGGAAATTGCCTTGGCGGGCATCTCCGACGGGATCAGCTTATCGCATCACGCGGCGAGATCAATGCATTGAAGAGCAGGCGGTTGAGAGAGCGTCTGCCAGCCGTCGACCTTGCGCATGGTGATCTGACCCGACGCGAGCAATGCCCAGAACAGCATCGCCGCGGTTTCCGCCGAGGGCAGCACGGTCTGCGTCTTGATACGGCGCTTGAACTCCTCGTGCAGCCGCTCGATCGCATTGGTGGTGCGGGCCGATCGCCACTGGCTTTCGGGCAACCGGGTGAAGGTGAACAGCCGGTCTCCTGCTTCCTGGAGGCTGTCCGCCACGGCGCGGCATTTCAGCCTCCACTTGCGCAAGAACGACTTGCGGCGCGTTTCGATCTCCTGCGCCGCCTTGGCGTAGATCATGTCGTTGTAGTCGGCCGAGATCTCCTCATGCAGGCGTTCAGGAGCGTGCGCCAACAGGTTGCGATGCTTGTGCACCGTGCAGCGCTGCACCAGCGCCGCGGGCCACACCAGCGCGAGCGCCTTTTCCAGCCCGGGCGCGCCGTCCACGATGACGAACTCCGGCGCCTTCAGCCCGCGCGCGACCAGATCATCGAGCAGGCTGCGCCAGGCGGCCTCGCTCTCACCCCCCATGTTGCGCACCGCAAGCAACACCTTTTGGCCGTCGCGCCGGATGCCCAGCGCCACCAACAGCGAGATCGACGTCGCGCGGCGATCGAGCCGCACCCGCACCACCGTGCCGTCGAGAACGAGCCGGACAACGTCTTCATCCGCCAATGAACGATGGCACCATGCTTGCCAGTCGGCTTGCACCCGCCGCCAGACCCGGCTCACCGTGTCCTTCGACACCGCGCCCTTGAACAGCGCCGCCAATGCCCGCCGCACCCGGCGCGTGTGGTGCCGGACAGGTAGGCGCCAGCAATCAGCGCCTCGACGTGCCTGGTCATCCGCGCGTAGCGTGGCAGCACGTTGCTGCGCCATTCCTGGCGCCTGCCATCGGCATCGCTCAACCGCGCGCGCGGCACGCTGATGGTCACCGGACCGAACGAACCGAGCAGCCGGCGGTCCCGCCGACCATGCCGATATCCGACCGTTTCGGCCACGGCATCGGCGTCCGCTGCGCCGCCGGGCCGCTGGTAGCGTGCGCGGCCCAGCGCTTGGTTCAGCTCCTCGTCCACCAGCGCCTCGATGAAGCCGCGAATCTGATCTGGGATGGCGGTCTCGATCGGATCGAACCATTGCTCACCGAACAAGACCGGCGACTCCGTGCGGTGTTTCTGCCATCCTTGTCCATGGTGTGGTCTCCTTCGGCGTCTCACCGCCGAATCGGGTTGTTGCATCAGCCGGAGACTACACCACCCCGAATTTCCACCACTTCCGCGACGGCACCTACGCTGCGCTTCATCCGGGCTACGCCGCTTGGGCGTGCGCGGCGTGCCGGAGCGGCGGTTTGCCGGATGACGTTTGATTGCACGAAGCGAGTTAGCGTCACGTCGATCAGGTAAAGTGGACCTGCCAGGTCCACTATTACGCTGCCATTTCTGACGTAAGAATCGGCCAAAACCCGCATTTAAGGCGATCGTCCTTAGTGCGAGTGTGCTCTGGATGCCCACATTCGCGCGATAAAGTTTCGAACGAGCTACAGGCGAAAAAACTGCTGTTCGGTTGGCGAACAGGAGAGTAGGATTCCTGCGCTGCCGAAAACTCGCTGGCAACTCGCTCCAAGGGACAAGGAGGCGTGTCGTGAGTAAAGCGCTTTTGGTGCTGAGCGCGGTTGTTGTGGTCGGGACATGGAGTACTATTGGCCCGGCTGGGGCACAGAATGCCGCTGCGGGGAAGTCCGTGTTCAGGTCGCAGTGCAGCATCTGCCACTCGGTGCGGCCACGCCAAAACCTGATCGGCCCTAGCTTGGCGGGAATCGTCGGTCAGCGGGCTGGCGCGGTTCCGGGTTTCCGCTTCACGGCCGCAATGAAGAATTCGCGCCTGACGTGGGACGCGGCGACGCTGAACCGCTACTTGGCGAACCCCGCCGCTGTCGTGCCCGGAACGGCCATGACCTATCCTGGCCTGAAAAATGCCGAGAAGCGCGCGAACCTGATCGCCTATCTCGAGACCGTGCGCTGATGGCGATTGCCGCGGCGCCGTAGCCCGGGGCCGACCGGCATAATGGGAGGCTGTGAAGGCCAAATTTCCACGCGGAGCGTACCCCATGCCCCGACAGCTTTGCAGCCGGCTAGGCGCCGCGCTCCTGGTCCTGGCACTGATCCTGATGCCGAGGTTCGCCCGCGCCGTGCCAAGCTTTGCGCAGCAGACCGGGCAGCCCTGTACCGCCTGCCACATCGGCGCCTACGGACCGCAACTGACGCCGTTCGGGCGCGCATTCAAGATCGGCGGGTACACGCAGAGCGGTGGTCAGGGATGGTCGTCGGCGATGCCCGCTTCGGTCATGCTGCTCGGCTCCTATACGAACACGAATAAAGGACAGGGCGCCCCGGCGTCCGAGCATTACGGCGCCAACGGCAATTTCGCGCTGGACCAGATCAGCCTGTTCCTGGCCGGTCGCCTCACGGACTACGCTGGCGGATTCGTGCAGGGGACGTTCAACGGCATCACCAGCGCCGGCCACCTCGACAACACCGACCTGCACCTCACCCATTCGTTCGACGTGAACAATTCCGAGTTGCGCCTGGGCTTCGATGTGAACAATGGTCCGACGGTACAGGATCCGTACAACTCGACCTACGCGTGGGGATATCCTTTTGTTCTGTCCGCCCTGGCGCCGACCCCGGCGGCACAGCCCCTGCTCGCCGGCGCGCTGATCGGCAACTCGATCGGTACCACGTTTTACGCTTGGTATGATCGGTCCCTCTACCTGGAAGCGGGGCTGTACAACACCTATGGCCCCACGCTGCTGAGTTGGACCGGCACCGCGTATGGTCCGGGCAGTACCGCCAATCCCGCGCCCTATCTGCGCGCCGCCTACGAATGGGATTGGAACGGCCAGTCCGCCCACATCGGCGGAATGTTCCTGCGCTCCAACTTCAACCCGGCGGTTGGATCGTTCGCCACCAACGGTTCGCAAGGTCATGACAGCTATACCGATTATGCGATCGACGGCAGTTACGCATTCCTCGGTGGCGGGAAACACGTCGTCATAGCGCAGGGCATCTTCGACCACGAGGTCCAGGATCTCCGGGGCTCGTTCAACACCGGAGCGTCGAGCCAGGCCGGCAATACGCTGGACCAGTTGCGAGCGAATCTCACCTACTACTACCGCCAGACCTATGGTGGTACAATCGCATGGCAAAAAACTTGGGGTTCGACGAATCCGCTACTCTACGCGCCCGGGCCGCTGACCGGCAGCGCCAACGGGAGGCCCGACAGCAACGCCTTCATCTTCGAGATTGACTGGGTGCCTTTCGGCAAGGCCGATTCCTGGGCTCGCCCCTTCGCGAACCTAAAGCTGGGGGCCCAGTACACGCTCTATACGCAGTTCAACGGCGGTACGACGAACTACGATGGGTTCGGCCGCGACGCAAGCGACAACAATACGCTCTACCTGTTTGCCTGGCTGATCTTTTAGGCTCGGTCCGGTGAAGCTCCGCCGACAAGGGTGGGAGGTAGACCGACGTCGAAGGGCTGGACCGCTGTCGCGCGGGGGGCCGGCCGCTCACCGGGTGGAGGAAACAGTGAAGAAAACGCGACACGCTGCAGTGGTGGCATGCGCCACGGTACTGCTGCTGGCCGGCGGCCGAGTTCTGGCCGACAGCCACGGCTCGGCAACGGAGGCCAAGGCGATGCTGGAGAGGGCCGTTGCCGCGGTCAAGGCGAACGAGGCCAAGGCGCTTGTCATGTTCAGCAAAGGAGCAGACGGCTTCAGGGACCGTGATCTTTACGTCTTTTGCGCCCGCCGCGACGGGACCGTCGACGCGCATATCGACCACACGCAGATCGGCCGGAAAATTCAAGACCTCTACGACGTCGACGGCGTGGCGTTCGGCCAGGAAATAATGGCCGTTGCGCAAAAGGGAGTGCTCAAGGGGGTCAGCTATATGTGGCCAAAGCCCGGCTCACGCACACCGGCGGAAAAGGTCTCGTTCGTCACCAGGGTCGCCGATCAGGTCTGCGGTGTCGGCTATTACAAGTAAATGCAAGTAGCGGCGTAGCGGCACAGCCCGGATGAAGCGCAGCGTAATCCGGGATGTGCGCCGACCGAAAGCCCGGATCCGGAACCAGCGATACGGTTTCCGCGCCCGGTCGAAAAACTTCCCGGATTGCGCTTCGCTCCATCCGGGCTACTGCTCACAATGACGCTCGGGTCAGATCACCCCATTTCCGCCAGCCGGGCCAGCAGGAAATCGCGGAAGACGCCGACGCGCTTGGAATTGCGCAATTCCTCCGGATAGACGAAATACACGTCCACCTTCGGCGCCTTCAGGTCGGGCAGTATGCGCGTCAGCCCCGGCGTTTCGTTCGCCATGTAGTCGGGCAGCGCGCCGATGCCGATGCCCGACTTGATGGCCTGCATCATGGCGTAAAGGCTGTTCACCTCCAGGACGGCGCGCCGCGGGCCCGCCTGGGCGGAACCGGCCTCGGCCAGCCAGTTGATGTCGGACACCGGCGGACGATGGCTGCCGAACAGCACCAGTTTGTGCCGCTCGAGTTCCTCCGCGCTCTTCGGCGTGCCGTGCTGCTTCAGGTATTCCGGCGAGGCACAGACGATCCAGTTCATCGTCAGCAGATGCCGCTGCACCAGATCGCCTTGCCGCGGCTGGTGCATGCGGATCGCCACGTCGGCCTCGCGCATGGCGAGATCGAGTTCGGAATCGTCCAGGATCAAGGTGACGGAGACCTCGGGATAGGCTTCCAGGAACTGCATCAGCCTGGGCGCCAGCCATTGCGCGCCGAAGCCGACGGTCGTCGTCACCTTCAGCCGCCCGGTCGGTTTCTCCTTGCTCTCGGTGAGCAGCGCCTCGGTCATCGCCAGCTTGGCGAACACCTCGCGCACGGTGCGGTTCAGCGCCTCGCCCTGCTCGGTCAGGATCAGGCCGCGGGCGTGGCGGTGGAACAGCGGCACCGCCAGTGCCTCCTCCAGCGCGGAAATCTGCCGCGACACCGCCGACTGGCTGAGGTTCAGCGTGTCGCCGGCATGGGTGAAGCTGCCCGCCTCCGCCACGGCGTGAAAGACGCGCAGCTTGTCCCAGTCCATCATCGAGTACCGCTCCCGCCGTTCCGCCCCCGGTTGGCCGCAGTCATCGACGTTTCCCCGTTCCGCCGCCCCGAGCGGAGCCTCCGGGCGGGTCGGCGTTTACTCGGCCGCCAACGCCGGCGCCTCGCTGCGCTCGGCGAGCCATTTCTCGGCGTCCAGCGCGGCCATGCAGCCGGTGCCCGCCGCCGTGACGGCCTGGCGGTATATCTTGTCCTGCACGTCGCCGGCCGCGTACACCCCCGCGACCGTGGTGCGCGTGGTGCCGGGAGCGGTGACGATGTAGCCCTCGGCGTCCATGTCGAGCTGGCCGCGGAACATCGCGGTGTTCGGCGTGTGGCCGATGGCGACGAACACGCCCTCGACCGCAAGCTCCGACGACGCGCCGCTCGGCACCTCGCGCAGCCGCACCCCGCTGACCGATTCCGGCTTGCCGCTGCCCATGATCTCCTCGACGACGCTGTTCCAGAGTATGTCCACCTTCGGATTCGCGAACAGACGCTGTTGCAGGATCTGCTCGGCGCGCAGCCGGTCGCGCCGGTGGATCAGCGTGACGTGCTCGGCGTGGTGCGTGAGATAGAGCGCGTCCTCCACCGCCGTGTTGCCGCCGCCCACCACGGCGACGCGCTTGCCGCGGAAGAAGAACCCGTCGCACACCGCGCAGCCGGAGACGCCGGCCCCGCGCAGCCGCTGCTCCGAGGGCAGGCCGAGCCAGCGCGCCTCGGCGCCGGTGGCGACGATCACCGCATCGGCAAGGTAGCGATCGCCCGAGTCGCCCTGGCAGCGGAACGGGGCGGCGGCGAAATCGGCCTGCACGATCACGTCGTTGACGATGCGCGTGCCGACATGCGTGGCCTGGGCCGCCATCTGCTCCATCAGCCACGGCCCCTGGATCACCGCGGCGAAGCCGGGGTAGTTCTCCACGTCGGTGGTGATCATGAGCTGCCCGCCCGGCTGCAAGCCGCTGACCAGAAGCGGGCGCAGATTGGCGCGCGCGGCATAGATCGCGGCGGTGTAGCCGGCCGGCCCGGCGCCGATGATCAGGACGCGGGTGCGGTGGGTCTCGGGCATCGTGCGTTCCGCTTTTGGTCGATTGCGAACATATCGGCGCGGCAAGCCGGCAGGCAAGCAAGCACGCCGCTCCGCCGCCGAGCGCGAGCCGCGCCCGGAGCGGGCTTGCGGCCGGAGGGTGCGGCAATATTATTGCGCGATTGCCGCCAGGGAGGAAACGTCGGCGCTTGAACGCTCCATGAAGCCGCACGCCGAAGCCGCCGCGCTCGACACCATCGACCGGCGGATTCTGGCCGAGTTGCAGGCGGACGGCCGCATCACCAACGTCGCGCTGGCGCGGCGGGTGGGGATTTCCGCCCCGCCCTGCCTGCGCCGGGTGCGCCGGCTGGAGGAGGCCGGGTTCATCCGCGGCTACCAGGCCGACACCGACCCGCAGAAGCTCGGCTGGGAGGTGACGTTCTTCGCCATCGTCGGGCTGGACAGCCAGAAGGAGAGCGTGCTCGCCGATTTCGAGCGGATGGTCGCGGGCTGGCCCGAGGTGCGCGAATGCCACATGATCCGCGGCGGCGGCGATTTCCTGCTGCGGCTGGTGGCGCGCGACACGGCGCACGAGAACCAGTTGACCCGCCGGCTGACCGAGGCCGACCGGGTCAGCCGGGTGCAGACGCTGCAAACCATCCGCACCAGCCGCCATCTGGCGGGCGTTCCGCTGGCGTAAGAGGAAATCCCGCAAGCGCATGCCGGCGCGCGCGCGGCGGTCAGGAGAGCATGTCATGGTCCAAGCCGAAAAAGTCTCGCACCGAGAACGGCACGGCATGGGCGTGCCGCTGTTCTGGCCGATGCTCGCGGCCACCAAAATGGCCGAGCAGGGATTGGAACTCTATGCGAAGAATCTCGAATTCGTCGCCGAGGAGGAGAAGCTCCACCACGAGCTGCGGCCGCGCCTCGCCACCGCGAACCGCGTGATGCTCGATCTGCGCACGATGCATTTCCGCGACTATTCGGCGCCGGGTGCCACCGGCGTTCCGACCATCGTGGACGCGCCCTATGCCGGCCATTCCGCCATGATCGCCGACTATCACCAGGGCCAGAGCCTGATCGAGACGCTGCTCGCCAACGGCATCGGCCGCGTGTTCCTGACCGACTGGAAGTCGGCCACCGAGGACATGAAGGATTTGGAAATCGATCAGTATCTGGCCGAAATCAATGTTTGCGTCGACGATCTCGGCGGGCGCGTCAATCTGGTCGGGCTGTGCCAGGGCGGCTGGATGTCGGCGATGTACGCCGCGCGATTTCCGGGCAAGGTCGCGAGCCTGGTGCTCGCGGGCTCGCCGATCGACGCCGATGCCGGCAATGGCCCGGTCAAGCGCATGGCGCACGCCTACCCGACCGCGTTCTACGAGGAGCTGGTGGCGATGGGCGGCGGCCTGATGCGCGGCGAGACCATGCTGCGCGGCTGGAAGAGCATGCACCCGGAGCAGAACTACATCGGCTTTCACATCGATCTTTACGAGCACATCGACGATCCGGCCTATCTGAAGAAGGAGGAGACGTTCGAAAGCTGGTACGAAAACCCGATCGACTTGCCGGGGCGCTGGTATCTCCAGGCGATCGTGCAGCTGTTCAAGGAGAACCGGCTGGCAAAGGGCGCGTTCGTCGGGCTCGGCCAGCGCCTGAACTTGCGCGACGTGACCTGCCCCGCCTATCTGCTGGCCGGCGAGGCCGACGACGTCACCACGGCCGAACAGGTGTTCAACGCGGAACGCCTGCTCGGCACGCCGAAGGACAAGATTGCGAAGAAGCTGGTCCCGGGCGGGCATATCGGCCTGTTCATGGGCGCGCGCAATCTGCAGGAGGCCTGGCCCGAGATCGCTCGCTGGATCGCCACCGCGAACTGACGGCGCACGAAATTTGCGCACCCTCTGATGGCGCTTTCAATGCACGAGCGCCACGTTGGCGAGCGCCAGTTCGGCGCGGGTGTCCGAAAAGACCGGAGCGCGCCCGAGATCGGCATATTGCGCCGGATTCAACGCATTCACGGTGGCATTCCCGCCGCTATCCGCGCGCCAGTAGCCGAGTGGGACCACGACAACTCCCGGCCGGACGTCGTCGTTCACCTTGGCGACCGTCCGCAAGCTGCCCTGGTCGTTGAAGAGGTGCACCGGGCTGCCGTCCGCGATGCCGCGCGCCTGCGCATCCGCCGAATTGACCAGCACGAATTGCTTGCCGGCGTGATGCAGTTGCGCCGGCAGGTTGCCATAGGACGAGTTCAGGAACGCATGGCTCTTGGGCGAGATGACGTTGAGCGGATAGCTGCCGGAAACCGTGGCTTTCGCCGCCGGCTCGTGGGGAATGTAGGTGGGCAGCGGCTCGATCGGGTCGCCCGGCTGGAACTCGTTGGAGCCTTGCCGGAACAGCGGCAGCACGAAGTTGCCGCCCGACGCCATCGAGGCCTTGAATTCACACTTGCCCGACGCGGTGAGAAAATTTCCTTCGGCGTGCGGCAGATAGGTTTCGGGCGTCCCGACATTCAGACGTGCCCAACCGGCTTCCTTGAGCAGGTCCATCGTGATCCCCTGGAGGGCCGGGCTGGTCCAGTCGATCGCGTCCATCGCCATCGCTTCGTCGGTCCGGCTCCAATGCTCGTCCGCAAAGCCCATGTGTCGCGCAAGCCGCCGAAACAGCTCGGTGTTCGGCACCGCCTCGCCGAGCGGCTCGACCGCCGGCTGGTTGAGGGTCAGGTACAAATGCCCCCAGGAGAACATGATATCGAACTGTTCCAGCTGCGTCGTCGCCGGCAGAACGATGTCGGCGTAGCGGGCCGTGTCGGTGAGGAATTGCTCGCTCACCACCGTGAAGAGATCCTCGCGCTCGAGGCCCGCAATGACCTTGTCCTGCTCCGAGGCGACGATCACGGGATTGCGAGTTGTATACGAACAGCGACTTGATCGGTGGATCGAGCCCTTCCTCACCGGTCAGCGCCGCCCCGAGGCGCCATTGATTCAGGACGCGCGTGCCCGGCGTGATCCAGTCCGGGCGCATGAGGTTTTCCCACCTGATCGGAAACGCCCAGATGGGCAGTTGCAGCATGCCGCCGCCGATGCGCCGCCAGGCGCCCACCAGGGCCGGCAGGCAAGCGGTGGCACGCACGGTCTGACCGCCTCCGGCGTGGCGCTCGATGGCCACGCCGATGCGAATGACGCTCGGCTGAGTGGTCGCATAGTCCCGCGCAAGCGTCCTTATGTCGTCCGCCGGAATGCCGGTGATCGCGGCCACCCGTTCGGGCGCATAGGCCTGGACGTGGTCGCGCAACTCGTCGAAGCCGACGGTGTACTTTTCCACGTAATCGCGATCGAACAGTTCCTCGGCGATAATGACGTGCATCATGCCGAGAGCGAGCGCGGCGTCGGTGCCGGGACGGATCGGGATATGCCAGTCGGCCTCGCGCGCGGTGCGGCTCCTGACCGGGTCGATGACGACCAGCTTAGCGCCCTTCCGCTTGGCTTCGGCAATGAACGGCCAGTGATGCAAGTTGGTGCTGATCGTGTTGCAGGCCCAGAGAATGATGTATTTGGAATACTTGAAGCTCTCCGGGTCCATGCCCGGCGAGGGACCGATGGTCATGAAATAGGCGGTGCACGAGCCGGAGTCGCAGAAGGTCCGCTCGCTGATGGTCGCGCCGAGCTTGTTGAAGAACGGATCACCGACATTCAGGCCGTTGAGAATGCCTTCGGTGCCGAGATAGCTGTACGGCAGGATGGCGGTGGGGCCGAACTGATCGATGATCCGCGACCAGCGGCGCCGGATTTCGTCCAGTGCCGCATCCCAGGTGATGCGCTCGAATTTTCCGCTTCCTTTCGCCCCCGATCGCTTCAGCGGATAGAGCACCCGGTCGGGACTGTAGACCCGGTCCTGGTAGTTGTTGACCTTCAAGCACAGCCCGCCGCGCGTGAACGGGTGGTCGGGATCGCCGCGCACGGCGACCGCCCGCCCATCCTCGACGGTCACCAGCATTGCGCATGTGTCGGGGCAATCGTGGGGGCATGCGCCGCGGACAACGCGGGTGCCGTTGCTGTCTGCCGACATGGCCATCTCCGGACCTGGGACATGCACGCTACGCGGCAACGGAACCCGCATGCAATGTTTCCCGGCCGAAGAGCCATCGAACTCTCGGCGCCATCGGATGCAGCGGACTTCGTTCGCTGGACCGAGCAGCAAGCGCAGGCTTGGCCTGCTGTTCGCCAACCGCCGTGAGGTGGTCGAGAGCCCGTCCGTCTTGCCTCGTGCCAGAACCCGATGCGGGATACATGTGCTCCGGCTTGATCGCAAAGCGTCCGGCGCGACATTCCGTTCACTGGTGCAGTAAGACCGGCGACGATGCCGCCCGAAATCCTTGTCGCAAACCGAGGCACGATGCCGATTCCCCGTTACCGGCCGCAGGCCGGTCCCGCCATTCTCGCGGCGGGCTTCCGGCCGTTCTTTCTGCTGTCCTGCGTGTGGGCGGCGGTCGCCATCCCGCTTTGGCTCGCGGTGTTCACCGCGAGCGCGCAAATCCCGACCGCCCTGTCGCCGATCGTCTGGCACGTGCACGAAATGGTGTTCGGCTTCGCCGCGGCCGTGGTGGCCGGCTTCCTGCTGACGGCGATTCCGAACTGGACCGGCCGGATGCCGCTACAGGGCGCGCCGCTCGCGGTGCTCGTGGTTCTCTGGGCGCTCGGCCGGATCGCCGAACTGACCTCGGCGAGCATCGGGCCGGTGAGCGCGGCGGTGCTCGACCTTGCCTTCCCGCTGGCGTTCCTCGCGGCCGTGGCACGGGAAATCCTCGCCGGGCGGAACTGGCGCAACCTGCCGATGATCGGCGCCCTGTCGCTGCTGCTCATCGGCAATCTGCTCGTCCATCTGGAAGCGCTCGGCATCGCCGGCACGGCGGCGCTCGGCAACCGGCTCGGCATCGCCACGCTGCTGATGCTCATCACGCTGGTCGGCGGGCGCATCATCCCGAGCTTCACGCGCAACTGGCTGGCGAAGCAGCAACCAACGCGGCGCATGCCGGCCCCGTTCGGCTGGATCGACCGGGCGGCGCTCGCGATCACCGCGGCCGCGCTGTTGGCGTGGGTTCTGGCGCCCGACCGGCCGATCACCGATGGGATGGCGATCGCGGCGGGGCTGGCGCTCGCCATCCGGCTGACGCGGTGGCGTGGCACGCGGACGTTGCGCGAACCGCTGGTCTGGGTGCTGCACGCCGGCTACGGCTGGCTGGCGCTCGGGCTCGTGCTGCTCGGGCTCGCGCCGCTGTTCCCGGCGCTGCCGCGCACGGCGGCGCTGCACGCGCTCACCGCCGGCGCGATCGGCACGATGACGCTCGCGGTGATGACGCGGACCTCCCTCGGACATACCGGGCGCGAGCTGAAGGCCGGTTTCGGCACGACCGCGATCTATGCGCTGGTCTCGCTCGCCGCCGCATCGCGGGTCGCGGCCCCGCTCGCGGGCGCGCATTATCTGCTGGCGTTGGAGCTTGCCGTGGCAGCGTGGACTGGCGCCTTCGGCCTGTTCGTCGTGCTTTATGCGCGGCCCTTGGCCTCGCCGCGCGCGGCGAGCGTGAGGCGCCAATCGGCCGGGCCGGCCTAGCGCGTCGCCGCACCGGCGATCCGACAATCGTCGCCAATCTGGCCTCGGAAAGGCTGCCAGACCACGGTCTCGCCGAACACGGACAACCCGAGATAGCCCCGCACATGCAGCCGGCCGGCGGTGTCGAGCCACAGCTTTGCGCTATAGGTTACGCCGTTGCGCGGATCGAGGATTTTGCCGCTCCATTCGCCGTCTCCGCTCTTCACCGCATTGGTGATGATGGTGAGCCCGCATTCCGGCCTGCCCTCGCTGTCCACGGGCATCGGCGCGTTCGGCTGCGCGCGGGGGATACCGACGATGCGGCCGCAAAACCGGGCATCGCCGCATCTGTGAATGGCAACCACGCCACCGTCCGCCCCGGTCACCCACCGCCCGACCGGGCTGGCCGGGTTCGCGGCTCCGGCCGGCGCGGCCGCGTGCGTGACGCCGAGCGACCAGCCGAGCGCCAAAACCGGCAAAGCGTGCATCGCGGCAACCCCTGATCGGGACGGCTTATCATCCGTCCTGCCCCAATCGCTACAGTGCCGGCGGCGGCCGAAGGTTGCGCACGGCTTTCGCGATCCGGGCGCCCTGCCTAGGATCGTCCGCCGCCATCCGGGCTCCGGCTCGCGGAGCCATCCGGCGGCGCCAGAAACGCCAAGCGTTCGATCCAGCGGAGGAAGCCATGAATCAGGGTCTGAAAAGCGCGGCCGATGCCATCTTGCAGCGCGTTGTGAGCGGAACGCCGCGGGTTCCGGGCGTGGTCGCGATGGCCACCGACCGCCACGCCAACATTTACGAGGGCGCGGCCGGCAAGCGCGTGCTGGGCCAGGACGCCGACATGACCACCGACAGCGTGTTCGCGATCTTCTCGACCACCAAGGCGGTCGCCGCCACCGCCGCGCTGCAACTGGTCGAGGAGGGCAAACTCGACCTCGATGCGCCCGCGAAAAGCTACGTCCCCGATATCGGGGAAATCCAGGTTCTGGACGGCTTCGACGCCGCGGGCAAGCCGAAGCTGCGCCGGCCCAAGCGCGACATCACCACGCGCATGCTGCTGCTGCACACCGCCGGGTTCGGCTACGACATTTTCAACCGAAACTACCAGCGGCTGGCGCAGGAACACGGGCAGCCGAGCGTCATCAGCGCGACCAAGGCGGCGTTGCGGACGCCGCTGCTATTCGACCCCGGCGAGCAATGGGAATACGGCTCGAACATCGACTGGGCTGGCCAGGTCGTTGAGGCGATCACCGGCAAGCGGCTCGGCGAGGTCATGCGGGAACGGATTTTCGTCCCGCTCGGCATGACGAGCACGGCGTTCGAGATAACGCCGGACATGCGCTCGCGCCTGGCGCGGGTACATCAGCGCGAGGCCGACGGCTCGCTGACCCCGCTCGATTTCGAACTGCCGGCGAACCCGGAAATCCACATGGCCGGGCATGGGCTCTATTCGACGGTCGGCGATTATTGCCGCTTCATTCGCATGTGGCTGAACGACGGGGCCGGCGAGAACGGCCGTGTGCTCAAGCGGGAGACCGTGTTGATGGCCGAGAAGAACGGGCTCGGCGACAAGAAGATCAAGATGCTGCCGGGTGTGATCGCGCCGCTCTCGCACGACGCCGAGTTCTTCCCCGGCATGCCGAAATCCTGGGCGCTGAGCTTCATGATCAACGAGGTCAAGGCGCCGACCGGAAGGCCGGCGGGGTCGCTCGGCTGGGCCGGGCTCGCCAATCTGTTCTTCTGGATCGACCGCGCGAACGGCGTCGGCGGCTTCTGGGCGACGCAGATTTTGCCGTTCGTCGATCCGACCTCGATCGCCGGCTACATGGATTTCGAAACGGCAGTGTACGACAATCTCGCCGTCAAGAAGGCCGCCTAGAGAAGCGGTCATTGCGAGCCAAGCGAAGCAATCTCCTGGCTATGCCGCACGTTCCAGGGGATTGCTTCGTCGCGTCGCTTGACCAAGGCGCGGCCGGGTACGTCGTGGCTGGCCGGCCGCGTCTTCAAGGCCGTGCCCGGCGGTATCAGGTCAGCAACGATTTCGCCACCTTGCAGATGTAGGTGTATTTCGGGTTGACCATCTGCGTGCAGCGGGCTTCGGCGATCTCCGCCAGATACATGTAGGCCTCGGTCTCCGAGAACCCGTAATCATCCGCCAGCCAGTAGACCATCTGCTCGAACGCGATCCGCATCGCGTCCTCCAGCGGGCGGGCGCAGCCGAGGGTGCAGATATGCGTCGGCGTTTCGATGCGCGGCCAGGTCATGCGCGCCGGCTTGTCGTGCAGCGACACGCTGAAGGTGACGTTCGACGCAATCTCCACCGCACCCATGCCGACGCACTCGCCATCGCCCTGCAACGCATGGCAGTCGCCGACATAGAGCGCCGCCCCGTCTTGGTGCACCTCGAACATCACGGTGTTGCCGGGGCAGATTTCCTGCACGTCCAGGTTCCCGCCATGCACGCCGTTGTCGATGGTCAACACCGCACCATGCACGGGCGCGACGCCGAGCACGCCCACCATCGGGCTCACCGGCAGCTTGCGGCTGGCGCTCCAGTGCACGACGCCGTTGTTGACTTCCATCGCGCGCGTCTGAATCCCGAACTCCTTCTGCCGCACCCAGTCCGGGAAAATGCCGATCCCGGGCCATAGCCCGGTATAGCCCACCGGACCCAAATCCATCTTCTGGATCTGCACCGCGATCATCTGTCCGGATTTGGCGCCGGCCACGCGCAGCGGCCCGGTCGCCGGATTGACGAACGGCAGCTTGACGTTCTCCGCCGACACCTTCGACGCGGTCGAGGTGATGACGCCGGCATTGCAGTTGATTTCGCACTCGATCTCGATCGCCTCGCCGGGGCGAATCTCCTCGACGCACGTATCCGTCGCGGACAGCGCGTATTTCAGGTTGCCTTCCTTGCGGATCAGCCGGGCCATTCGGAGTTTCTCCTGAACTGGGATTACTGCAGGTCGTGTCGCCACGGCAGGAGCAGCCGCTCGATATGGCTTACCACCGCCGCCAGAACGAGCGCGAGCGCCACCGTGGCCGCCAAATCCGCGAACACCTTGGAAATCACGTACAGGCTGCCGGCCTTGAATATCGCATGGCCCAGGCCCTCGGTGGAGGACATGAACTCGCCGATGATGGCGCCGATGAGCGCGAAGCCGACCGTGAGCTTCAGTCCCGCGAAGATATCGGTCAGCGATGCCGGCAGCACCAGATGGCGGAAGATCTGCCGCCGGCTCGCGCCGAGCGAGCGCATCAGGTTTACCTGGTCGGGATCGACGCCGAGCGCGCCCTTGTAGGAGATGACCAGCGCCACGACGATCACGGACAGCGTCGCCATCGCCAGCTTCGATGCGAAGCCGGTACCGAACCAGATGATCGTGATCGGTGCCAACGCGATGATCGGCACGGCGCCGAGCGCCAGGATGAACGGCTGCACGATGCGCGCGATGAAGCGCGAGAACCAGAGCGAGAGCCCGATCGCGGTACCGATCAGATTGCCGAGCAGGAAGCCGGCAATGGTTTCCACGCCGGTGACGTAGGTGTCCCGCCACAGCGAGCCGTCGCGCGCCATCCGCACCAGCGCCGCGCCGATCACGCTCGGCGAGCCGAACAGGAAGGCATTGGCGCGGGAATCCCGCGTGGCCCATTCCCAAAACCCGAGCAGCACGGCGAGCAACAGCAGTTGCCAAAGCAGGATCAGCGCGAAGGTGCGCCGTGCTCGCCGTTGCCGCGGGGTCGAACGCTGGTTCGGCGGCGCGAGCGGGATCGCGGAGGATGGCGCTTCGGGCACTTGCTCCTCAATGGACGTCGAGTTCAGTCCAGATCCGCCTGACGTAATGGCCGAACTCGCGCGTCTCCCGGGCGGCCATCATGTCGGTGCGATCGGCCGGCAAGTCGATGCGGTGCTCGTTTAGCACCACGCAGGGGCGATGCGACAGCACGATGACGCGGTCCGACAGGCAGACCGCTTCCTCGACATCGTGGGTGATGAGCAGCAGCGATCGGTGCTCGCCGCGCACCAGACGCGCGGTGTCGCGCTCGATCAGGATCTTGGTCTGGAAGTCGAGCGCGGAGAACGGCTCGTCCAGCATCATCACCTCGGGGTCCGGCACCAAAGTCCGCGCCAGGGCCACGCGCTGGCGCATTCCGCCCGAGAGCGCCGAGGGGTAGTAATCGGCGAAACCGCCGAGGCCGAGTTGCTCCAGCAGGCCGCGCGCCTGCGCCAGCCGCGCCTGCCGCCCGACACCCTTGATCTGCAGCCCCAGCGCCACGTTCTCGATGGCCGTGCGCCAGGGCAGCAGCAGATCCTTCTGCAGCATGTAGCCGACGCGCGGCGGCACCTCCCGCACCTCCCGCCCGTGCCAGAACACGTTGCCGGAGGTCGGGCTCAGCAGTCCGCAGAGCAGGTTGAGCAAGGTCGTCTTGCCGCAACCGGATGGACCGACGATGCTGACAATCTCACCGCGGGCGAGCGCGAGGGAGACGGAGCGGATCACCTCCACGGGCCGCCCCTCGTCCTCGCCGAACACCTTCGCCACCGCGGAGGCGATCAGCGGAAGTTGCTGCCCAGCGGGGCCGGATTGCGCCGGCCCCGCGGTCGGCGATTGGTCGACAGCCACTCTCAGGCGAGTTTGGCCGCCTTGTCGGCAAAGGAATTGTCGACGATCTGCGCGAAGCTCGTCGTGCCTTTGATGTTCTTCAGATAGACCTGCATCTTGATCAGGTTATCCCATTGCTGCCGGTTCACCGGGACGGTCTGCGCCGGGATCTTGTACTGCAATTCCTCGTCGATGGCGCGATCGGCCACCTTCGGCGGCAGTTCGGAGAACTCCTTGCGCGCGATCGCCCGGGCGTACGCGGGATCGGCGTAGGTCCGGCGCATCGCCAGTTCGAACCCGTTGCAGAGCGCCTGCACGATTTCGGGTTTGCTCTTGATGGTCTGCGGCAGCACCATGATGCCGGTGTTGCAGAACGGACCGATATACGAGGCGAAGTCGAACACGATATGCGCCCCCTGGTCCTGCGCCTGCGCGACACCAGGCTGGTAGGCGATCGCGACATCCGCCTGGCCGGCCAGCATCGCGGCAATTTCGGTGCCGGGATTGACCTGCAGGATTTTCACGTCCTTGCCGATCACCATGCCGTTTTCGGTCAGCAGCTTCTTGGTGACGCTGTAATTGGTATTGGGATCGGGCGAGGTAACGAGCGTCAGGCCCTTGAACTGCTTCGGATCGGTGATCTTCCCGACCGTCTTGGAGACGCCGAAGTAGTGCGCGCGCTGCACCACGGTGCCGACCACCTTGCCGGGTCCGCCGCTTTCGACGGACATCGGCACCATCGTCGGATCGCCGATGCCGAACATCGCCGAGCCGCCGAGCACCGCGGCGAAAGCCTGCGTGTCGCCGCCCGCCGCGCTGACGTTCAGGTGGATGCCCTGCTTGTCGAAATAGCCGGCGTGCTGGCCGACATAGAGGTCGATGTAGCCGAGGTTATGGACGGCTTCGGTGAACGCCACCTCGGTGGGCGCCGCGCGCAACACCGCGGGTGCCGCGAGCGCGCCAATGACGCCGGCCGCGCCGGCTTGTAGCGCCCGGCGCCGGGTCATGGCTCCGTTGCCAGGCGTCCAATTGCTGTTCGATGCCGACATTGGTCCCCCCGATGGTTGCTGCGTCGCACCATGCAGCACACACCGGATTGCGCGCAAGACCGGCCGGATGCCGCCCGAGGCGCCGCCGCGCGCCGCGCGATTGTCACAGCCCTGCTGGGCGGGGCCCGCGATCCCGCGCGGCGGCGGCGCATTCTGGTGGACAATCCTGCCGCACTATATGGAATCTGAACCGCATCGGGAGGAACGCCATGAACGTGCATCAACCGGTTACGGAGCAGGTGCTGTTGCGCCGCGACAGCGACGGCGTCGCTTGGCTCACCCTCAACCGCCCGCAGGCGCGCAACGCGCTGTCGATCGCGCTGATGACCGCGCTGGAGAGCGAATTGGCCGCGCTGGCCGAGGACAAGGCGGTGAAGGTGGTCGTCATCGCCGGCGCCGGACCGGCCTTCTGCGCCGGACACGACCTGCGCGAAATGCGCGCCAATCCGGGACGCGAAAGTTACCAGGCGCTGTTCGAGCAGTGCTCGCGGCTGATGACGGCGATCGTGCGGCTGCCGAAGCCGGTGATCGCGCGCGTGCATGGCGTGGCGACCGCGGCGGGTTGCCAACTCGTCGCCACCTGCGACCTGGCGGTGGCGGCCGAGACCGCGCGCTTCGCCACGCCCGGCGTGAACATCGGGCTGTTTTGCTCCACTCCCATGGTGGCGCTCTCGCGCGCGGTCGGGCGCAGGGACGCAATCGAGATGCTGCTCACGGGCGACATGATCGAGGCGGCGCGGGCGCGCGAGATCGGGCTGGTCAACCGCGTCGTGCCGGAGGCGGAACTGGACGGGGCGACCGCGGCGCTGGCGGCCAAGATCGCCGGCAAGAGCCCGCTGACGCTCGCCATCGGCAAGGAAGCCTTTTACCGGCAGGCGGAGATGGACCTGGACGGCGCGTACCGCTATGCCGCCGAGGTGATGACGCGCAACATGCTGGCGCGCGACGCCGAGGAAGGCATCGACGCCTTCCTCGCCAAGCGGCCTCCGGTCTGGACCGGGCGCTGAGGTACGACGCTTGTGGGTAGGACGCTTGACGGTCGCGCGCGATAGCCGGATTCGACCGGGTCGCCCCTTCAAGCCAGATCGATGGCGTGGCGCTTGAGGTCGGCGAGCGCACAGTGCTCGAGCGCGCCCGCCTCGGTGGCGCGCAGCACCACGCGCGGCGCCTGACCGGCCTCGAACGCTTCCTGCCAGCGCGGGGCGCAGAGGCACCAGCGGTCGCCCGGCTTCAGCCCCGAAAACCCGAATTCCGGCTGCGGCGTTGACAGATCGTTGCCGCAAGATTTGGAGAAGGCCAAGAACTCGGAGGTCATGACCACGCAGACCGTATGGCTGCCGAGATCCACCGGTCCGGTCTCGCAGCACCCGGTGCGGAAAAACCCGGTCATCGGCGCGATGGAGCAGATTTCCAGGGTGCCGCCGAGGACATTGCGCGGCGTCCTCCGGCCGGGCTCACCCTTGCCAGCATCGTACGGAATGGCATCCCTCCGCCGCGATCGTCTATGAGTATTCTCGGCAAAGCAACCGCGACGGCAAGGGGCCCATGGCACGGGCCGGCATCCGGCGAGGAGCGAGAGGATAGTTGGTGCCCGCAGATTGGGACAGGAACGCGATTTCCGACACGAACGGCGGCCAGTCTGGCGCCGGCGACAACGTCGTGTACCTGGATACCGCCGGCAACCGCGCGGGCGGCGACAGGATCGCCAGCGGCGCGGGCGACGATACGATCGGCGTCAGCGCCAATGTCCTCGCCTTCGGCAAATCCACGAGCATGGGCTTCCTGGATTACGCCGACGCCGGACTGGTGCTGGACCGCGCGGGCGGCGCGGCGGTCTCCGGCGGGCTGGGCAGCGCCACCCTGTTCGGCGCGCTGGGCGCGGATTCCGAGTTCCTGGCCGGCGGGATAACCGGCGCCGACCAGAGCAATCTCGGCGCCGGCGGCGCGGCGGAAATGTTCGGCTTCGGCGGCTCCGATCATGCGTTCGCCGACGTGCTGGGCGCGTTCAAGCTCGCGGCCGATCGCGGGCCCGGCGCCGACCCTTCCCCGGTTCAGGCCGGAAGCATCGGCGCCGGCAGCACGCTCTATCTGCCCGACGGCACGACCGTGACGCTGGTCGACCTCAGCAAGCTGATCGGCCCCTCACTGCTCTGAATCGCTCTGGATCAGGCTGCCCTTGCCGTGCGGATGCGTCGCGGCGATCGCCTGGGCGGGCGGCAGCGACGTGTCGATCACCACCAAGATGTCGCCGGCCAGCGGCGTCGGCGTGCGGTTCCGAAGCAGCAACGCCCGGTACGCCGGATCGACCTCGGCGGCCCGCTCGTAATCCGAATCGAGCACGCCGTAGCGATCCATGAACCGGTTCAGCCGCGCCGGCACGCGGATGCAGCCCTTCGACGCCGGCCGACCGATCCGATGCGCCAGATTGGCCGGGTCGGTCGCGTGCATCAGCAGGCGCATCTGCCCCTTCTCGCGGTCGGGGCGCCAGCCCTTGGCGGCCCACTGCCAACCGAAATCCCACACCCGCATGCCCTTCAGCCCGAGGCCGCGGATGTGATTCTCGTTGAACGTGCCCTCGGCGCGGTAGTCGAGGATCGAATCGGTGTGCCGGAATACGCCGAGCGGCGTGATGTAGTGGTCGAACCGGCCCTTCTGCCCGGTGGACACCTTGGTGCCACCAATCATCTCCCAGGGCCCGTCCGGCCTCGCCATCAGGATCGCCACCTCCTGCACGCGCGGATTGCGGTCGACCACGACCAGAAGCTGCGGACGGTCGATCGTCGTGCCGTCGGCCTGCAGCGCCGCCCTGGTCCGGCTGATCCAGAATCTGGTCGCGATACGCCGTGCGCCGCCACTCGCGCCAAACGGCCCGCCGCAACTCGGTGCGGAGCCGGGCCACCTCGGCGTTCACCTGCGCCGGCGTCAGCACCGGTTCTTCCGCCGCCGGCACGTCCGGAGTGATCCCGTCCGCCGGCTGGTCCCCGGCTGAAGATTGCGCCGGCGCCTCATACGTGGAAACCGGTTGTGCGACAGCAGTCGTCGCGCCGAACGCAATCGCGAGTAGACAAACCGTCAAAGCACGCAATTGTAGCATTATCCCCCGCACTTGGCCTGTAACAGAGCCGTATTAGCGAAGCATGGTGACGTCCGTCCCGACAAACAGCCTCGCCCGGTTCACAACTTCTCTAACCCATTCGGGAGTTGCGTGGACGCAACAGAACGCGATTCATGGCGTCGAATGCGACTGCGCGCCGCGCGCGGACGCGACCCGGCGTCGCGCGCCGATGGGATCGCAAAGCCGGCTCGCCATGCCATAGAAGCGCCGATGACCGACGAACAGAATTGGCCGGAGCCGGCCGGCACGCAAGTCGGCGCGCCGGGCGAAGCCGGTCCGATCGCCCATCCCGCGCTCGCCGACGAACTCATCGACGCCGACCCGGATGCGGCCGATCAGCCGCCGGCGCAACCGCCGCGCCAGCGCGGCGCCCTGCTGCTCCTGGCGGCGAGCTTGGTGCTCATCGCCTTCAACCTGCGCTGTGCGGTCGCGAGCGTCGGACCGGTCCTGCCCGAGATCATGCGCACGACCGGCCTCTCGCCCGCCGGGGCGAGCGCGCTCACCACCCTGCCCTCGCTCTGCTTTGGCCTGTTCGGCCCGCTTGCGCCCGCTGTCACCCGCCGCCTCGGCACCGAGCGCACCCTGCTCGCCGTGCTCGGCGCCATGGCGGCCGGCATCGCGCTACGCGGCCTCGGCGACGTGCCGGCGCTGTTCGGCGGACAGATCCTCGCCTGCGCGGGCATCGCCGTCATCAATGTGCTGCTCCCCGGGCTGGTGAAACGCGAGTTCCCGCACCACGCGGCGATCATGACCGGCTGCTACGTCATGGCGCTTTGCGTGGGCGCGGCCACGGCGGCCGGCGCGTCGGTGCCACTGGCGCGGCGCTTCGGCGACTCCTGGCCCGCCGCCCTCGCCTTCTGGGCGGCCCCGGTCGCGCTCGCCGCCCTGGTCTGGCTTGGCCAGCTTTCGCGCCAGCACCGCGCCGGCGCGCGGCACGTGGCCAAGGTGCGCGGCCTGTGGTCGGACCCGCTCGCCTGGCAGGTCACGCTGTTCATGGGCCTGCAATCCGCCTTCGCCTACATCGTGTTCGGCTGGCTGGCGCCGATCCTGCGCGACCGCGGGCTCGACCCGGTGCAAGCGGGACTGGTCGTCTCGGCCTCGATTCTGGCGCAGGCCGCGGCCTCGCTGGTGGCGCCCTGGCTCGCCACGATCGGGCGCGACCAGAAGCTGGGCAGCGCGGTATCGAGCCTGGTCTGCGTCGGCAGCTTTCTCGCCTGCGTCTTCGGCCCGCTTTCATGGATCTGGGTCTGGTCCATCCTGCTCGGCCTCGCCGAGGGCGCGCTGTTCGCCATCGCGCTCATGCTGATCGTGCTGCGCTCGCCCGACCCGCACGTCGCGGCACACCTCTCCGGCATGTCGCAGGGCGTGGGCTACGTCCTCGCCTCCACCGGGCCGCTGTTGGTCGGGTTGTTGCACGGCTGGACCGGCGGCTGGACGGCGCTGCTCTGGCTGTCGCTGGCGCTCGGCGCGGCGATGTTGGCGTCCGGGGTCGGCGCGAGCCGCGCGCTTCACGTGAACGCGGTCGCGGTCCCATCGGGCACCACCGCGCGATGACCATGCCGTATGTCAGCGGCGAGGAAATTCGCGCCGCGCAGGTAATCACGCTATCGACGTTCGCGCTCTGGATGGCGATCGGCTACGTGCCCGGCATGCGCCACCGCGCCAATCTCATCCGCGGTGCGCTGCTCATGGCCTATCTCGCCGGTTCCGTCGCTTTCGTGGCGTATGTCTTTCTTCGCTGACCGCCCCGCGCCGAGATGCAAGCGGTGGACGCCATTGGCCGTCCCGCTGCTGGCGCTCGCGTTGCTTCCCGTGAATGCCGCGCCGGCCGAATTGCCGGGCTGGGCGGTGCCGCTGCTGCCCGGCATCGGTCCCGACGACCGGCGGGTCGTGGTCGACGCCGAGCGGCCGCCGTGGCGCGCCATCGGACGCGTGCAAACGGAACTCGGCGGACGCTGCACGGGCGTTCTGGTCGGGTCCCGAACCGTGCTGACGGCCGCGCATTGCCTCTACCTGCCGCGCCCGCGCCATTTCATCCAGCCGCGCTCGGTGCATTTCCTTCTCGGCTACCAGCACGGCGTCTTCGCCGGCCACGCCGTGGTCGCCCGCTACACCGTCGCGCCCGGTTACGACCCGCTGCGCGGCGCCCGCACGGCCGGCGCCGACTGGGCCGTGCTGACGCTCGGCATCCCGCTCGGCGCGCCGGATCGCGTGCTGCCGCTGGCGAAAGCTGAAACAGCCGGCGAAGCGGTCGCGCTCGCCGGTTACGACATGGACCGGGCGGAAGTGATCGAAGCCGACCTGCATTGCGCGATTTCCGCCCGCGTGGCGGACGGCGAGGGCCGGCCGCTGCTCGCCAACAACTGCGAGGCCACGCGCGGCGTCAGCGGCGCGCCATTGCTGGCCCGCTCCGCCGATGGCGGCTGGGCGGTCGCCGGAATTCAGGTGCGCGCGATGGCCGGCCACGCCGGCGGCCTTGCCATACCGGCGAGCGTCATCCGCCCTGGCGTTTCCAGGGCGGCAGCAGACGCAACAGCGAGAGCGCGAGCCGGGTCAGCCGCGGCATCGTCGTCGGCCGCAGCAGGCGCGGGTCGTAGCCGCTGAGCCGCCGCGCGTCCTCCTCCAGGCAGATTCGCATCAATGTCGCCGTGTCCACTTCGCCGGCCGCCAGCGAGGTGCTGCCCGAAACGGTGAAATTGGCGGTTCCTCGCCGCCGATGTCGCGCGCCAACCCGATTCGCTCGCGGATCAAGAAACTCCACACGCCGAGCGTCTTCAGCAAGAACCACGGCCGCCGCCACAACGGCATGTTGGCCTTGTGCCAGGCGATCCAGTTGGTGAAGAACAGGATGTGCCGGGCCTCCTCCTGGATCACCGGCTCGAACGTCTCGACCAGCGCCTGCGGGAAATAGCCGGAGCGCCGCGCCAGCTCGAACAGGCCGAAGGCGAAGAAACTGTCGATGCACTCGCTGTAGCCGGTGACCATGAACGCCCATTCGGGGTCGCGCGGCGCAACGTATTCCGGCTCCGGTTCGAGCGCGATGCCGTAGGCGGCCACCAGATGCGCCAGCACCTCCTTGTGCCGGCCTTCCTCGAAGCCCATCAGTTC
Organism: uncultured Alphaproteobacteria bacterium; assembly: GCA_963761015.1. GTDB lineage: Bacteria > Pseudomonadota > Alphaproteobacteria > Acetobacterales > Acetobacteraceae > CAVXFL01. The sequence continues at coordinate 186,907 of CAVXFL010000009.1, read as the reverse complement.
GAACGCGTCGCGCAACGTGTCGTCCTCGATGGTGCGCGAATAGCTGAGAACGCGCAGCCGCGCCCGCCCCTCGGTCTGCACGGCGATGTTCCAGATCGGCAAGGAGATCAGCCGCGCCCGCGCCTCGTCATCCAGTGTCGGCCACGGAATGACCGCCGGGCGATAGGGATTGAACGTGTCCAGCATCACGCGGCTGAACATCGCGAGATGGCGCGCCGAGCCGGGCCGGATCTCGCCCGGTTCGGCGTAGCTCCAGTTCCGGGCGGCGCGCTCCGCCGCCGCGATGGTGGCGCTGTCCGCGTCAGGTGTCAGGTATTCGCTCACGGCTCAATCGGTCCCATCAGCGGTTCGATCGCGTTGGCGCCGCGAATCAGCAGTTGCACATCGACCTTGCCGGCATCGCGGAACCGTAGCCGGCAGGTGATCGTGTCGCCCCGCGCGAGCCGGTGCTTGGTGCCGGCCAGCGTCAGGTGCAGCCCGCCCGGCCTCAGCTTGACCGTTCCGCCCGGCGCGATATCGACACCGCTCACCGGATGCACGTGCATGACGCCCATCGCATTGGTCGTCGACTGAATGGCGGTGCTGGCGGCGATTGGACAATCGGCGCCGGTCAGACGCTCCGGCTTGGCGCCGTCGTTGGTGATGGTCAGGAAGCCGACCGCGCTCGACCCGGCCGCGGCCGTCGCGCGCGTCCAGGGATCGAGCACGCGGATCGAGCCGACCGCGTATTCGCGGGCCAGGACCGGCCCGCAAAACCACGCAGCCAGAACGGCTGAAGCCACGAGCGTCCGCGCGATGCGCAAGCGATCCTCCCCCGTTCAGGCCCCGTTCAGGCCAAGTCGTATTCGACCTCGGCGACGTACACCGAGTGTTCCTTGCCGAGGCGCGAGCTGAACAGGGTGAAATGCTCGACCGGCACCGGTTCGGCGCGGAACAGGTTGTGCGCCTGCATATAGGCGGCGACCTTGGGCTCGGGGACGTTGTCGATGCGCGCCAAGGTCACGTGCGGCGCGAAACGCCGCCGCTCGCGCTCCAGCCCGATGCGCTGCAACGCGGTCTCGATCTTGTTCTGCAAGTGGTCGAGTTCGGGGCTGCGCTCGGCGCCGACCCAGATCGCAGTCGGCCGGCCCGATTTCGCGAACGTGCCGAGCCCGGCCAGGCTGAGCGAGAAGCCGCGCGCGCGCAGGCTCGCCAGCGCGAGATCGACCTCGTCGGCGCGATGCGACGGGGTTTCGCCGATGAAGCGCAGGGTCAGGTGGTAATTCGCGGCCGGCACCCATTTGGCCCCCGGCAGGCCGCCGGCTAGCACCGCCAGGTGCTGCTTCAGCGACCATGGCAGGTCGAGTCCGACGAACAGCCTCATCGATGGATCTCCGCGATCAGGCGCTCGACGCTCGGCAGCAGCCTCGCCGCGATGCGATGCACGCCCTCGGCGTTGGGATGGATGCCGTCCGCCTGGTTCAGCGCCGGATCGGCGGCCACCCCCTCGAGGAAAAACGGATCATAAATGATTCCGGGACGACTGCCGAGCCGGTCGAATACCGCGCGCAGGCTTTTCGCGTAATCCGGCCCCATGTTCGGCGGCGCGTACATGCCGGACAGGAGCACCGGAATGTGTCGCGCGCGCAGCGTGTCCAGAATGGCGGTCAGATTGGCTTCGATGTCGTGCGGGTCGACGCCGCGCAGCGCGTCGTTGGCGCCCAGCTCCACGATCACCGCGTCCGGCTTGTCGGCCAGCACCCAGTCGAGCCGCGCGCGGCCGCCCGCGGTGGTATCGCCGGACACCGCGCCATCCAGAATGGTCACGTCGTAGCCCCGCGCGCGCAGCGCCTGCTGCAATTGCGCCTCGAAACCCGCCGCATGCGGCAGGCCATATCCGGCCGAGAGCGAGTCGCCGAAGGCCAGGATACGAATCGGCGCCGGGCTGGCCGCCCACGCCGGCATCGCCGCCACGGCGGTCAGCGCGACGATTCCCCCGATGACTTTCCGCCTCAGGATGGGCGCGCCATATCCTGCGGCCATGGATGCCATCACGTCGTCTCCGGGCCGGGCGCAACAGAACTCGGTCGCCGAGCCCGTCGTTCAAGTCAGGGGTCTCCAACTGACCCTGCCGTCCACCGCCGGGCCGGTCAACATCCTGAAGGGGCTCGATCTCGACGTGGCGCCAGGGGAGGCGGTCGGCGTGATGGGCCGCTCGGGCAGCGGCAAGACCAGCCTGCTGATGATCCTCGCCGGCCTGGAGCGCCCAAGCCGTGGCACGGTGCGGGTCGCCGGGCACGACCTCGCCGCCATGGGCGAGGACGCGCTGGCACGGCTCAGACGCGACGCCATCGGCATCGTGTTCCAGTCGTTTCATCTGATCCCGACCATGACCGCCTACGAGAACGTGGCGGTGCCGCTGGAACTCGCCGGCCATCGCGACGCGCGACCGCGCGCCATGGCGAGCCTGGAGGCGGTCGGGCTGGCGCACCGGCCGAGCCATCTGCCGGCCCAGCTCTCCGGCGGCGAGCAGCAGCGCGTCGCGCTCGCCCGCGCCTTCGCCCCGGAGCCGCGCTTGCTGCTGGCCGACGAGCCCACCGGCAACCTGGATCAGGCGACCGGGCACGAGGTGATCGAACTGCTGTTCCAGCTTCGCGCGCGCAACGGCACCACCTTGCTGCTGGTGACGCACGATCAGGACCTGGCCCGGCGTTGCGGCCGGCTGCTGCGGCTGGTGGACGGGCGGATCGGCTCCGACGAGCGCGTCGGCGGCTGATGCTCGCGCTGCGCCTCGCGATGCGGGAGCTGCGCGGCGGCACCGCGGGTCTGCGCATCGTGCTCGCCTGCCTGGCGCTCGGGGTGGCCACGATCGCCGCGATCGGCAGCCTGCGCGCATCGGTCGAAGCTGGGCTGGCCGCGAACGGGCGACAAATCCTCGGCGGCGACCTCGCCGTCGCCACCGGTGCCGAGCGCCCGCCCGAAGCGTTGCGAGCCTGGTTCGCCAGCCAGGGTGCGCGCGTCTCGGAAATCGTGCAGATGCGGTCGCTGCTCGTCGCCGCCTCCGGCGAGCGGCAACTGGTCGAGCTGAAGGCGGTCGATCCGAACTGGCCGCTGGCCGGAGCGGCGCGAGTCGAGCCCAAGCAGGCCGTTCAGCAGGCGCTGGCCGAGCGGGGAGGACAATTCGGACTGCTCGCCGAACGTCTGGTGCTGGACCGGCTACGGCTGAAGCCCGGGCGTACGGCGCGGATCGGCAAGGCCACCGTCGCGGTTCGCGGCGTTCTCACCGAGGAACCCGACCGGGTCGCCACCTCCACCTTGTTCGGCCCGCGGGTGCTGATCGCGCGCGCCGCCCTGCCCGCGACCGGCCTGATCCAGCCGGGCGCGTTGTTGCATTACGAATTGCGGGCAGCCCTGCCGCGCGGCGCCGATCTGCAATCGGTCGAGGCCCGGACGCGGGCACGCTTCGCGGACCGCGGCTGGCGCATCCGCGACGCACGCCATGCCGTGCCGGGGGTGCAGCGCTTCGTCGATGAGGCCAGCCTGTTCATGACGCTGGTCGGCCTGACCGCGCTGCTGGTGAGCGGGGTCGGCATCGCCAACGGCGTACGCGCCTGGCTAGAGGCGCGGGCGCGCAGCATCGCCATCCTGCGCTGCCTCGGCGCTTCCGGCCGCCTCGTGTTCCAGGTCTGCCTCGTCGAGGTCATGGCGCTGCTGGCGCTCGGCATCGCCGCCGGACTGCTCGCCGGCGCGCTGCTGCCGATGGCGGCGCTTCCGCTGTCGCGCAACCTGCTGCCGATTCCGGTGCGCCTGGGCATCTATCCGGGGCCGCTCGCGCTCGCGGCGGCTTACGGCGTGCTGACCGCGGCGTGTTTCAGCCTGTGGCCGCTCGGACGCGCGGTGCGCATCCGGGGCGCGGCACTGTTCCGCGACGGGGTGCTGCCGCAGCGGACGCGCCCCGCCCCCGGCCTGCTGCTGGCCAATGGCTTCCTCGCCGCGCTGCTGATCGCGTTGGCCGTGCTCACGTCGCGCGACCGGCATTTCGCGCTCTGGTTCGCGGCGGCGGCCGGCGGCACCCTGCTGCTGTTCCGGCTGGGGGCGCTCGGCCTGATGCGCCTGGCCGCGCTGGCGCCGCGGCTCCAGGCACCCTGGGCGCGGCTTGGTCTCGCCAATCTGCATCGCCCCGGCGCCGCCACCCCGTTGCTGCTGGTCTCGCTCGGGCTGGGTTTGTCGACGCTCGCCGCCGTCGCGCTGATCCAGGCCAACATGCGCCGGCAGATCGCCGAGCGCATGCCGGCGAATGCGCCGTCGTTCTACTTCATCGACATCCAGACCGATCAGCTGCCGCGCTTCAACGCCATTCTGAGCCGGGAACCCGGCGTGAGCGGGCTGCGCGAGGTGCCGAGTCTGCGCGCGCGCATCGTCTCGGTGAACGGCGTTCCGGCCGACCGCGTGCCCGCCACCCCCGGCACGGCCTGGGCGCTGCGCGGCGATCGCGGCCTGACCTACGCCGCGAAACCGCCCCGCGGCACCAAGCTGGTCGCCGGGTCATGGTGGCCGGCGAACTATTCGGGCCCGCCGCTCGTCTCGTTCGACGCCAACCTGGCGCGCGGCTGGGGCGTGCATCTCGGCAATACGATCACCGTGAACGTGCTCGGGCGCGACATTCCGCTGCGCGTCGCCTCGCTGCGCGATATCGACTGGGAATCGCTGTCGCTGAACTTCGTCCTGGTCGCCAGCCCCGGCCTGCTCTCGCATGCCCCGCACGCGACCATCGCAACGGTTCGGGTGCCGCCGGACCGCCAGGCCGGGCTGCTCCGCGCCGTGACCGACGCGCTGCCGAACGTGACCGGCATTCTGGTCGCCGACGTATTGCGCACCATCGCCGGCGTGCTGGGCCAGGTGGCCGCCGCGCTGGGCGCGACCGGGCTCCTGACCCTGTTCGCCGGCGCGCTGGTCCTGGCCGGGGCGATCGGTTCGGCGCAGCGGCGGCGCACCCGTGAGGCGGTGATCCTGAAGGCGGTGGGGGCGACGCGCCGGCAAATCCTCGCCGCCTGGCTGGTCGAGTTCGGCGTGCTCGGCGGCTGCGCCGGGCTGGTCGCCGCCGCCGTTGGGACTGCGACGAGCGCCGGCGTGATGCTCTACATCTTGCGAAGCGAGTGGGTTTTCCTGCCGGGCGTCTTGGCCGCGACCGTGCTCGGAGCTATCTCGCTGATGCTCGCGCTCGGGTATGGATCCATCGCGATCGCGCTGCGCGCCAAGGCGGCGCCGCTCTTGCGCAACGAATAGGCCCGGAACCCGGGACCGGTCGGGGGGTTGGGCATGCTCGCGGCCCGGTCCGAATTCGCTTGAACCAGCCCTGCTTCCGACAAGATAATATGGCGAGAGGCAACTGGCCTCAGAGGAGACAACCGACCATGGCCTTCAGTCCCGACTATCGGACATATCCGGGCGCCTCCCGTGCGACCGCCGCATCGGCGGCGCTGGACGAGGGCCTGCGCACGTACATGCTGCGCGTCTACAATTGGATGGCCTCGGGTCTGCTGCTGACCGGCATCATCGCCTGGGTGATCGCGAATACCAGCGCCATCAACGCCTTCTATCCGCTGGTGGCGACGCCCTACGGCATGCATCGCACCGCCTCGGCGCTGGCGCTGGCGTCGATCTTCGCCCCGCTGGGCTTCGTGCTGGTGCTGAGCTTCGGCATCAACCGCCTGTCCACGCGGACGGCGCAGACCCTGTTCTGGTTGTTCTGCGCGACGATGGGCGCGAGCATCACGAACATCTTCCTCGTCTACACCGGCACGTCCATCGCGCGGACGTTCTTCATCACGGCGGGCACCTTCGCGGGCATGAGCATCTGGGGCTACACGACGCGCGCCGACCTCAGCCGCTGGGGCAGCTTCCTGATGATGGGGCTGTTCGGCGTGATCATCGCCAGCGTGGTCAATATCTTCGTGCACAGCACGGGCCTGCAGTTCGTGATCAGCGTGGCCGGCGTGCTGGTGTTCGTGGGCCTCACTGCTTACGACACGCAGCGGATCAAGGCGACCTACGTGCAATTCGCCTATGCCGAGGGCCCGGAGCAGGCGGCGAAGCGCAGCGTCTACGACGCGCTGTCGCTCTACCTGAACTTCATCAACCTGTTCATGCTGCTGCTGCAGCTAACCGGCAGCCGCAGCAACAGCTAACGTTCGATCCCATACCTCCCGATACGAAAAAGGGCCGCCTTTCGGGGCGGCCCTTTTTCGTATCGGGGCTCACGGGCGGCAGCAAGCAGCCGCAACCGAAGTCGAAGGGGCCGCTTGACGCGGCTCCCTTCTTGGTTCAGTAGAGACGGAGCTTACGCGCTCGGGGCGGGCGGGGACTTCATCGATTCCGGGGGCTTCAGGTGCTCGGCCAGTTTGGCCGCGGCCGTCAACTTGTCGGTGCTGTCGAGCGCGGCCAGTTCGGCGGCCAGACGGTCCATGGCGGCCTCGTAGATCTGCCGCTCGCTGAAGCTCTGGTCGGGCTGGCCGGCGTTGCGGTGCAGATCGCGCACCACCTCGGCGATCGCCAGCGGATCGCCGGAATTGATCTTCGCCTCGTATTCCTGCGCGCGGCGGGACCACATCGTCCGCTTGATGCGCGCGCGGCCCTTGAGCACCGCGAGCGCCTCCTCGAACAGCGTGCGCGTGGCGAGCTTGCGCAGACCCGCCGTGCGCGCCTTCGACACCGGAACACGCAAGGTCATGCGGTTCTCTTCGAAGGTGATGTGGATCAACTCCAGCTTGTGGCCGGCGATCTCCTCGACCGCGATCCGCTCAACCTTGCCCACGCCATGCGTCGGATAGACGACGTGATCGCCCTCCTCGAAGGTCCCGGATTCGCTACCCGCATGCATGGGCGGCCTGGCGCGCCGGAACGGGATGACGTCGCCGGAGGATTCGGATGACTGATCGTCGTCGTCCTCGTCCTCGGGCAGCGCCGCCTCGTCGACGGACAGCGCCGGCTTGCCGAGCGACACGTCCGTCTCGGATTGTCCGGCCGAATCCTCCGATGCGAGGCGCGGTTCTTGTTCGATCACCGTCAACGATGCTTCCAATTCTATTTCCACCTCATCAGTCACGCGTAATGCTTCCGCTTCGGCCTCGGGTTCCCGAGCAACCGACTCCGACTCGTCCGCTCCGGCATTGTCCGCGGCATCGTCGGTCCGTTCAATCGCGCCCGTGCTCGGCGCCGAATTCTGGCGCGCGGCACGCTCCCGCGTCGTGTCCGGCTCCGCCTCGGGGGCGAGCACGGCCTGCGCCGGCTCCGCCATGCCGGCGTGCTGGGGACGCCGGGTTTCGGGCGTCGCGCGCCCCGCCGGACGAACCGGTGCGGATGCGGTTGTCTTCTCCTGGGACTGCGAAGACTTCACAACTTTCGGATGAACCGGTTTCTTCAATTGCGACTTCTTGGTTTGCGGCTTGGTAGCCGGTTTGGCCGACGCGAGCGGCGCCGATGTCCGCTTGCGCGCCTGCGACGGAGCTGCCGCCGATCTGGTCGAAACCGCCTCGGGCTTCGCGTGAGCGGCGCGAGGCTCGTGCTTCCTGCTGGGTCGTTCCTTCTGTACGGCCTGTACCGCCTTGGTTTTCGCAGCCGCCCTGGCCGCCGGTTTGCTGCCCCGAACCCCGGGCTTGGCGACGCTTCGGCCTGACGCTGCTGACGTCGCGGAGGCCTTGATGCGGGTCACCCCTCGGATCCCTTGACCGTTGTTGCGCGTCCCGCCGCGCCGACGGCGGCCGGGCTCCCGCACGCATTAGCAATGACACCCACCGGCCAGCAGTCCTTGTCGGACCGCGATGTTCGGCTCGGTCGGGATATACTGCCATAAACCTAATGCTCTGCCCACTCCGGGCAAGCAGGTCCGGCTTGCATGAAGAAAAAATTCCGCGTTCGGCGCCGCGTCGGCGTGCGCCGGTAAGTTCATTCAGCCGCGATGCGGCTCCGGCGAGAACAGCGCCGCCTTCTCCGTCTTGTCCTTCCACTCGTCGGCATCGGGCGGCGGCTCGCCCTTGCGCGTGATGTTGGGCCACGTGGCCGCATACGTGCGGTTCGCCTCCAGCCAGGCGGTGGCTTTGTCGTCGCTGTCGGGAACGATCGCCTCCACCGGGCATTCCGGCTCGCATACGCCGCAATCGATGCATTCGTCGGGGTGGATCACCAGCATGTTCTCGCCGGCATAAAAGCAATCCACCGGGCAGACCTCGACGCAATCCATGTATTTGCAGCGAATGCAGCTCTCGGTGACCACGTAGGTCATCGCAACCTCCTCGGCGGGTCCCCGGAATCGCCCATGATGCGGGCGTCAGGGGCGGCGATATGCCGACGTTTCACCGGCCACGCAAGAGAGCCGGTATTGCGCGTCTTGCCCCGGTTCGGCGAGTTCTTCGTAGAGCAACCGCGCCGCGGCGGGCGGACCGCGCCGCTCGCTCAGCGCCAGCACGCGGACCACGCGCACGCCCGTGCGCAGCGGCACCGTGACCACGTCGCCGACGCGCAACCGCGCGTGCGGCTTGGAGGTGGGTTGGCGATTGATCCGCACCAACCCCTCGCCGACCAGACGAACGCAATCCGCCCTGCCCTTCAGGAACCGCGCGCACCAGAGCCATTTGTCGAGGCGCTGCCAGTCCTGATCCCCTGGCAGGTCGTCATCCCCTGGCGGGTCGTCGAAGCCGGACGTGGGGCCTGTCTCCCTCGGGTTCAGTGCCGGAGCGCGGCGAGTGCCGCGAACGGCCCGTGGCCGCGGGGCGGGGCCGGCTCGGCGGCCGGAACGGTCGGACGGCGGCGCAAGGGCGCGATCATGGCGGGCGTCGGCGGCCCGGTACTGGTCGGGGTCGAGGCTGCCGGCCGGGATCACGCGCAGCCCGAGCCGCCGCAGAACCGGCGGCAGCAGCTCGGCGCGGACGCCGAGGCGCGAATTCATGTACCCGGGCACCGGCAGCGGCGTGCGGCGGGTGGCCCAGGCGAGTTCCGCCGCCTCGCGCTCGGCGGCATCCAGCCGCAGCCAGACCGGGCCGGCGGCGACCCAGCCCATGCTCTCGGCGAAGCCGGGCGGCCAGTCGCTCGCGGGGCCGTCGGCGGGTAACGAGACGCGCCCGGGCGCTGGCAAGGCCGGCGCCGCCTGCCCGTGCTGGATCGACCAGAGCGCGGCCCGCAGCGCCTGCGGACGCGGCTTCAGAATGGCCGGCATGAACAGGGCGAACCGCCCGGCCCTGACGCCCAGCTTCTTCAGCCGCGCTCGCAGCGCCGGGTTGATGTCGCCTTCCGTCGCGCCCGGCACCACGCCCATGCCCTCGCACAACCGGTGCACCGGCCCGCGCATCGCCGGATCCCGCTCGGCGGCGGCGGCGGCGGCGAACAGCGGCGCGAATTCCTGCCGGATCAGGTCGTCGATATAGCGCTGCAACCGTTCGCGGACGATTTCGCGCTGCGGCCCGTCGAGGAACTCGCTGTCGAGCACCTCGACCAGTGGCCGGATCGCCTGCCGCCCGGGCCGCAGCCGCGCGATCGCCGTGCCCTCCCAGGTGATGCGATGGCCGGAAGCGAGTTCGAAACTGTCGTCCGGGGCGGTGTCCAGCACCGCCACCCGGCGCGGCATTTCCTCGCGCAAGGCCCGGCGCGCGGCGCGCAGCACCAGCTTGCGCCCTTCGCCCTCGGCCAGCGGATCGGGGAAGAAGGTGAAGCCGGCGACGTGCCCGACCTCGTGCCCCTCGACCACCACCTCGCCGCGCCGGGTGACCGCCGAGAGCACGTCCCGGCCCTCGCTCGCGTCCAACCGGCGGAGCAGATGGGCGGCGCGGCGATCGACGAAGCGCGCGATCAGCCGCTCGTGCAGCGCGTCGGAAACCAGGTCCTCGACCTCGCGGGCGCGGCCCTGCCAGTGCGCCGCGTCGCGCACCCAGTCGGCGCGGGCCGCGATGTAGGACCAGGTGCGAATGCCGGCGAGCCGCTGCATCAGCGTGTCGATATCGCCGTCGGCGCGCGCCAGCCGGCCGATCTGGCCGCCGAGCCAGTCGGTCGGCAGCACGCCGTCGGTAATCAGGTGGCGGAACACCCGGCCGCAGAAGCGGACATGGCTATCGTCCGCGAGTTTTCTGAAATCCGGGATCTGGCAGGCGTCCCACAACAGCCGAACCCGGGACCGCCCGCGCGTCGCCTCGCGGATTTCCGGGTCGGCCCCGAGGGCGAGCAGCGTTTGCAGATCGCTCGCGTCATTGCCGCGCACCAGGCCTGGGCCGGGCGGCGGGGCCATCAGCCCGGCGAGCAGCGCGTCGATGCTGGCGAAATCGAGATCCGAGTTGCGCCAGCAGAGATGGGTCAGCGGATCGAAGCTGTGCGCCTCCACCGCCGAAACGAGGTCCTCGGTCAGCGGCCGGCAGCTCCCGGTGGTGCCGAACGTGCCGTCGCGCATGCCGCGCCCGGCCCGGCCGGCGATCTGCGCGATTTCCGGCGCGGTCAGCCGGCGCGGGCGATGCCCGTCGAATTTACCGAGGCTCGCGAACGCCACGTGATCCACGTCCATGTTGAGGCCCATGCCGATCGCGTCGGTCGCGACCAGGAAGTCGACTTCCTTGTCCTGGTAGAGCGCCACCTGGGCGTTGCGCGTGCGCGGCGACAGCCGCCCCATCACCACGGCACAGCCGCCGCGGCGGCGGCGGATCAGTTCGGCGATGGCGTAGACCTCGTCGGCGCTGAAGGCGACCACGGCGCTGCGCGGCGGCAGGCGCGCGAGCTTGGCCGCGCCGGCATGGGTGAGCTGCGACAGTCGCGGCCGGGTCTCGACCCTGGCCTCGGGCGCCAGCCGGCGCAGCAGCGGCTTGATGGTTTCCGCGCCCAAAAACATGGTCTCGACCATGCCGCGGGCATGCAGCAGCCGGTCGGTGAAGATGTGGCCGCGATCGGCGTCGGCGCAGAGCTGGATTTCGTCCACCGCCACGAACTCGGCGTGCCGGTCGAGCGGCATCGCCTCCACGGTGCAGGAGAACCAGCGCGCCTCGGGGGGCACGATCTTTTCTTCCCCGGTGATGAGGGCGACCGCGTTGGCGCCCTTGGCGGCGACCATCCGGTCGTAGTTCTCGCGGGCCAGCAGGCGGAGCGGGAAGCCGATGATGCCCGACGCGTGCGCCAGCATCCGTTCGATCGCGAGATGCGTCTTGCCCGTATTGGTCGGGCCGAGCACCGCTTTGACCCGGCCCGCGAATCCAGCCATGCGCGGATTGTTGGGGGTGCGCTCGTGCGATTGCAAGCGCGGCCTTAGAGCCTGGGACGGAGCGACGCGCGATCCGGGTTCAGCCCCATGCGCCAGTTCCTCGGATCACGTTTCGCTCCGTCCAGGCCACGCGCTACGCGCGTACGTGGCATGGAAATGAGGCCTTGATAGGATCGACCATCGGCCCACGAGAACGCAAGCTCTCGCACGCGATCGTCCTTGTTTCGCCTGTTGATCTTGGTCTATTGTTTCGCGCAGGGCCATGCCTCTTCTTGATTGTGTCTGACCTGGAGCGCGCTACCCGGAGGTCATCCGATGAACAGGATCACCACGATCATTTCGAGCCTTACGGCCGCGCTGACGTCGCGCACCAAGCTCGTGGACGTCGGCCGCGCGTCGAAAACCGTGTTTCGCACGCCGTTCCAGGCGATCGACACCGGCCCGTCCGGTTGGGGCAAGATCGTGAAGGGCGGCGAGGGCGGGTGGCGGAAGGCGCCGGCAAAACCCGCCTCGCCGCCGAGCACGGAGCCCGCGCCCAAGCCCAAAACCCCGACGCCCTGACCATGCCGCTCGCGCTCAGAGACGGGGCGCGCTCTCCCGGAGGTTTCTCTCTGGTGGAAGCCGCAGGTCCGCCGGCACTGACGGATTCGGAACGGAGCTGTCTCGAACGGGTCAATCAATACCTCGATGAACTGGCCGCGATCGCGGACGACGGGACGCCGCGCGGCAAGGAACTGTTGCGCGATCGGGATTTCTGCGTGGCTCAGCTCCACGCGCGGGCCGAGGAGTTGGTCGCGGGCGCGCTGAGCGCGGAAGAGATGTTCGCCAACAGCTTCTATTATCAGGGACGCTTCGACGAGGTCAGCGCGCGGCTGGCGACCAGCATGTTCCATGTCAGCCCGCAGGTGCATCGCGGCCGGTACGTCGGGATTCAGTTCGACATCGGCCAGGGAATCACCACGCGCGAGCAACTCGACCTCAAGCGCCGGCTGGATGACGCCGTCATCGTCGTCAACGTTGTGCTGCAGCACTTCTGGCACGCAGCGCGCCGACAATACTACATCGAGCGGCTGGTAGGCATCGGACGCGTGGGGTTGATGGAGGGCAATTTCGATCTTGCCAACGACGACCTGACCTCGACCAAGAACGAGTTCGTGGTGCGTCACGCCGCGGAAGTCAAAAATCGGTATGTGCGCCGGTTGGGCTTTTGGGCCTTGCTTTGGATCCTGATCAGCGCCGGCCTCTACATCCTGGACTGCCGCTACCTGCAGCCGCATCCGCAGATCCGGGGCGGTGGATAGCTTTGGCTTCCTGGCGGAGATCGCTTGGCGTTTCCGCAATTTCCTGCTGATCGCGGTCGGCGCTGCGCTGGGCGCCTGGTTCGGCCTTCCTGGTGCGGCGACCGAAGCTGGAATTCGCGGATCTGGTGCAATTGGACGACGATCTGCTGCGGCCCGGCATGCGCGTGCTGTTCACGATCGTTCTGGGCACCGTGGTCGGGCTGCTGTTCTGGACCGGGTTGGTGGCCATCAAGATCGGCGGCTTCTCCACGAGTTTCAGCGAAGCCGGCACGCCGGCTCTGCTCATCGGGGCGTTTTCCGGGCTGGCTTCGAGCGCGCTGGCTACCGCGGTTTCGAGCCGCGCACAGGATTTCGCCGCCGGCGTGAAGGGTCGCGGTCAGGCCGAAGCGCCCGCGGCGGCCGCGCGGGTGCAAGCGCAGCCCGGCGCCGGTTAGAACTCGGAACGACAGCCGCCCCTCGAAGCGGGTATCCGGCTGCCCCAACTATACGCCAGCGGTTGAAACGGAACGCGCCGCGCCGCATATCGCGCGCGCGTGAACACTGGAGGCTTGCGTATGTCCGAGGCGGCTGCGGCAGATCGGGAAGAACAGCATAGTTTCAGCGCCGAGGTCGGGCAGTTGCTCGATCTCGTCGTCCATTCGCTCTACACCGAACGCGAAATCTTTCTCCGCGAACTGGTCGCCAATGCCGCGGACGCGACCGACCGCCGCCGGTTCGAGGGCCTGACCGACGCGACGCTCGCGCCCCCGGCCGAGGCCTCGGTCCGCATCGTGCCGGACCGCCCGGCCCGCACCCTGACGATCTCCGACGACGGCATCGGCATGAGCAAGGAGGAGCTCGCGGAGAACCTCGGCACGATCGCCCGCTCGGGGACCAAGGCGTTCGGCCAGACGCTGGCCGCCGCCAAGCCGGAGGACCGGCCGACCCTGATCGGCCAGTTCGGCGTCGGCTTCTACGCTGCCTTCATGGTCGCCGACCGCGTCGAGGTCACCTCGCGCCGCGCCGGGTCCGACCACGCCTGGACCTGGGCCTCGGACGGGCGCGGCAGCTTCACCATCGCCCCGGCCGAGCGCGAGACCGCCGGCACCGACGTCATCCTGCATCTGAAGACCGACGCGGACGAATATCTCGACGCCTACCGCCTCGAAACCGTCATCCGCAAATGGGCCGACCATATTACCCTGCCGATCACGGTGCGCCGCGACGGCAAGGACCTGGCGGCCAATCAGGGCACCGCGCTCTGGCGCAAGCCGAAAGCCGAGGTCGAGGCGAAGTCCTACACCGAGTTCTACCGCCGCCTCGGCCACATGTTCGACGAGCCCTGGGCGACGCTGCACTGGAAGGCCGAGGGCGCGCTCGAATATTTCGCGCTGCTGTTCATCCCCTCCAGCCCGCCGTTCGAGCCGTTCGAGGCCGAGCGCCGCTCGCGCGTCCGCCTGCATGTCCGCCGCATGTTCATCACCAACGAGGCGGATCTGCTGCCGGGCTGGCTGCGCTTCGTGCAGGGCGTGATCGATACCGAGGACCTGCCGCTGAACGTCTCGCGCGAGATGTTGCAGAACACGCCGGTGCTGGCGCGCATCCGCAAGGCCGTGACCAACCGCGTGCTGACCGAACTGAAAACCCGCGCCAAGGACGCCGCCGACTTCGCGACATTCTGGGAGCATTTCGGCGCGGTCCTGAAGGAAGGTCTCTGGGACGATTTCGACTTCCAGAAGGATATCGCGCAATTCGCCTGGTTCCGCTCCACCGCGGGCGAAGACTGGACCACGCTGCCCGACTACGTCGTGCGCATGAAGCCGGAACAGCCGGCGATCTATGTGCTCGCCGGCGACGATCTCGGGGCCTTGCGCAACTCGCCGCAGCTCGAGGGCTTTCGCGCGCGCGGCCTCGAGGTGCTGCTGCTCGACGATCCGATCGACGCGTTTTGGCCCGACCGCTTCGCCATGTTCGAGGGCAAGCCGATCCGCCGCGTGACGCAGGCAACGGAGGATCTGGCGAAGATCAGGCCGGAAGCGGAAGCGACCGAACCCGCCGTCGACGCGCAGCCGCTCGCCGCCGCGATGAAGGAGATCCTCGGCGATCTGGTTTCCGAGGTGCGCAGCACCGAGCGGCTGGTCGGCAGCCCGGTGGTGCTCGCGGCGGGCGCGTCCGGCCCCGATCTGCAGATGCAACGGCTGCTCCGCCGTTCCGGGCGCGCCGCGCCCACGCCCCCGCCGGTCCTGGAAATCAACCCGCGCCACCCGGTGATCCGGGCGCTGGCGGACCAGACCGGCAAGGGCGGGAACATCGAGGACGCGACGCGCACCCTGTTCGACCTGGCGCGCGTGCAGGAGGGCGATCTGCCGTCCGATCCGGCGGGTTTCGCCGCGCGGGTCGCCGCGTTCATGGGGCAAAGCATCGCCGGGAGTTCCGGCGAGGCCGGACCTGGACCCGCGTGACCATCGACCGCGAGCTGACCTGCCTGACCGAGGGCGCGGCCCGGGCGCTGCCGCTGCATGCCGTGCGGCCGGCCGGGCTCGGCGCCTTGCTGGCCGCGCTCCCACCCGCCCAGGCCCGTTTCCTGGAGGCGAGCGGGTTCGGCGCCGCCGTCCAGGAACTGCGGCTGCTGCCGGGGACGAACGGCATCGACGGGGCCGTGCTCGGGCTCGGCGACGATCGCTCGCCCTGGGCGTTCGGCGATCTCGCCATGCGGCTGCCCGAACGCACCGACTGGCGGCTCGTGCCCGGCGATTACGATCAGCACGCGGCGGCGCTCGGCTTCTGTCTCGGCGCCTACGCCTATCCCGCATTCAAGCAACCCAAGCGCGAGCCGGCGCGGCTCGCGGTCGCGGACGAGCACGCGGGCGCGCTCCGCGAGGCGGGCGCCGCCTGGATGGTGCGCGACCTGATCAATGCACCGGCGAACGTTCTCGGCCCGGCGGAGCTGGGCCGCGCGGCGCTGGCGCTCGCGGACAAGCACGGCGCCAAGGCCCGCCTGATCGCGGGCGACGAGTTGGCGCAGTGTTACCCGGCCGTGGCGGCGGTCGGGCGCGGCTCCGCGCGCGCCCCGTGCGTCGCGGTGCTCACCTGGCCGGGCAGCGGCGCCAGTAACGATCGCCCGCTGCTCTCGCTCGTGCGGCAAGGGCGTCTGCTTCGATTCCGGCGGCTACGATCTGAAACCCTCCGCCGCGATGCTGCGCATGAAGAAGGACATGGGCGGGGCGGCAGTCCGTGCTCGGCGTCGCGCGGCTGGTCATGGAGGCGCAACTGCCGGTCCGGCTCGAGCCTGCGCTTGGGCTGCGTCGAGAATCAGCGTCTCCGGCAGCGCCATGCGCCCGCTGGACGTGCTGCGCACGCGGCGCGGCCTTACCGTCGAGGTCGGCAACACCGACGCCGAGGGCCGGCTCGTCTTGTGCCGATCTGCTGGCCGAAGCCTCGGACGAGCAGCCGGCGCTGCTGGTCGACTGCGCCACGCTGACCGGCGCCGCCCGCGTTGCCACCGGCCCGGACCTGCCGGCGCTGTTCTGCAACGACGACGATTGGGCCGACGCGCTGCTCGCCGCCGGCTTGAAGGCGCACGATCCGCTGTGGCGGCTGCCGCTGTGGGACGGCTACGCGAGCTGGCTGGACAGCGGCGTTGCGGATCTGAACAATATTTCAGTAAAGACCACATGCTGGGGCTATAATTGCCGGCTTATTTCTTGGCCGGTTTGTCGCCCCCGGCACGCCGTGGGCGCATATCGACCTCTACGCCTGGAACGAACAAGCCAGGGCCGGCCGGCCGGAGGGGGGCGAAGCGCAGGCCATGCGGGCCATCTTCGCCGCGGTATCGGCTCGGCTCGGGGCGCGCGAGCCGAACCCAGAGGGTAACGTCTTCGGGATCACAGCGAAATGTTTTTTTGTCCCCCACTGTTATCCGACTCTGCGCAAAACCAAGTAAGGTGCTCGACATAATCGCGCTGCGTTGGCGCGCGGGTGGATGGCCGGCTGGAGCATGGCAATCGCCCGTTGAAACGAAAGGATTATTGTTATGGCAACCGCTCCTTCCGCCGACCAGCTCGTCGGCATTCTTCGCGATACGATCGTTGCTTTGGTGCGCAGGGACGGCCCCGACCTGTCGGCGCGGCAGCTCGGCGTGTTCCTGACCTGCTACCTGCACGAGGGTCCGCACACGGTTCGCGGTCTGGCGGCCGATCTGAACGTGTCGAAGCCGGCGATCACCCGGGCGCTCGACCGGCTCGGCGAACTCGACCTCGCCCGCCGCAAGGTCGATCCGATGGACCGGCGCAGCGTGCTGGTGCAGCGGACGCATCAAGGGCACGGCGTTCCTGCGCGACCTGCGCAGCATCATGGGCGAGGCGTCGACCGTGGCGCGCAAGTCGGGCGGCCAGCACGAGACACAGCGCCGGGCGGCGAACGGCTAAGGCCAACCTGGCTTTCCGCCGAGCGTTACCAGCGTCCCAGACCGGCCTTTCGAGCCCGAAACAGGACGTAGGCCACCCAGAGCGGTTGCGGCAAGACCGGCAGCAGTAATGCTGCCGGCTTGAAGCTGGGCGGCGCGGCCACGAACACCAGGCTGGACAGACCGCCGAAGACCGCGAACCCCCAGTGGACCAGCGTAACCGCCCTCGCGTCCATGCCGGCGCGTTGCGCGACCTGAAACAGGTGCCCGCGATGCGCGCGGGTCAGCGACTTGCCGGCCAAGACGCGCCGGCAGAGCGTGAACGCCACGTCGAACAGCACCCCCGACAGCAGCATCGGTACCAGCGCGAACGACATCTCCACGCGCTCGAAACGGCTCGCCGCGATACCGAGCACGGCGAGCACGAAGCCGCAGAACTGGCTGCCGACATCGCCCATGAAGATGCGCGCGCGGGGAAAGTTGAACGGCAGAAATCCGATCAGCCCCGCCGCCAGCAGCAGCGCCGCGAAATAGACGAACAATCCGCCCTGTAGCGCGGCGATATAGGCCAGGAACAGGCAGGCGATCAGCGCCACGCCGGCGGCCAATCCGTCCAATCCGTCGATGAAGTTCATCGCGTTCGTGGCAAACACGATCCAGAACAGCGTCAGCGCCGCGCCGATCCAGCCGAGATCGACCGGCCCCAGATAGGGCACGCGCAACACGCGCACGTAGAGGCCGGCGGCGATGGCGACCAGCGCGGCCAGAAGCTGCGCGGCCAACTTGCCGGTGAACGGCCAATCCAGCACGTCGTCGGCGAAGGACACGAGCGCGATCGCGGTCGCGGCCACGATCACGCCGCGCAACGACGGCTCGGCGAGCCGGACGAATGCGCCCTCGGCGTGCAGCACCGCCATGCCGACCAGGAACGCCGCGACGATGCCGACCCCGCCGCTTTTCGGCGTCGGCTGGACGTGGGCCTTGCGGGCATTCGGCGCATCCATCACCCGCGCGCCGATCATCACGCGCACGAGCGCCGCCGACACGAGGGCAAGCAGGCAGAACAACACCGCCTGATGCAGGACAGCGATCGTGGCCATGGCAGGCGCGGAGAGTGGCGGAATGACACGGCCGCGACAACCCGGCCCAACCCTCCTCCTCCCCTCGCGAAAGGCGGCCTCACCCCTCCCGTAAGGGGAGGGGACGTTTCGTGCGCCCTGCTCCGCGTGAACCACTGGTTCGCATGGGACGATTGCGGCCCTGCCGGCGGAGTGCGCTATACGGAACCGTCATGGCGTCGTCCCGCTCCGTGCTGCGAATTGCCGTCAACGTCGCGCTCGACGGCGGGCTGGCGGCCCTGGCCGTGCCGACCGCGCGCTGGCTGGCCGCGCCCTGGACCGACTGGCTGCATCCGCTCTGGACTTTGCCGGCCGGCGCGCTCTGCCTGCTGCTGGCCGGCGTCCCGTTCCGGCTTTCGCTGCAATACTGGCGATTCGCCGGCATCGGCGACCTGATCGCGGTCGCGGCGAGCAGCCTGATCGGCGCCGGCCTGTTCGGCGTCGCGCTGCACCTCGGCGGCCTGCACCTGCCGAGCCTGACGTTCCCGCTCGTTCACGCGCTGACGCTGCTCACGCTGCTCGGCGCGCCCCGGGTGGCGTATCGCTTCGGCCACGGCCATCGGCCGATCGCGCGCGGCGCCGGCGAGGACGACGCCATCCCGGGCGCCCTGCTGGTCGGCGGCGCGGAGGCCGCGGACCTGTTCATCCGGGCGCTCGGCCAGGATCGCCGGCCGGTCATCCGGGTGCAGGGGCTGATCGCGCTGTCCTCGCGCCAGCCTGGCCGGCGCATCCACGGCCAGCCGATCCTCGGCACGCTCGACGACATCGGCAACGTGCTGGATCGGCTGCGGCTGGAAAACCGCCTGCCCGCCATGCTGGTCGTGACCGATCCGGATCTCGGCGGCCCCGCGCTCGCCCGCCTGCTCGAACAGTCGGACCGGCACGGGGTCCAGGTCCGGCGCGCCCCGAGGCCGACGGCGCTGCATCCGGCGGCGCGGCGCGGCGGTGCCGAGCTGCCCTCGGTCGAGCTGAAGCCGGTCGCCATCGAGGATTTGCTGAACCGCCCGCAGGTCCGGCTCGACCGCGAGGGCATGGCGCGGCTGGTCCAGGGGCGGCGCGTGCTGGTCACCGGCGCGGGCGGCACCATCGGCAGCGAACTCGCCCGCCAGGTCGCGGCGCTCGGGCCGGAACAGCTCGTCATCCTCGACAACGGCGAATACGCGCTGTGGCAGATCGACCTCGATCTGGCGGAGAGCCATCCGCAGGTCGCCCGCCGCGCGTTCATCGCCGATGTGCGCGACGCCGCGCGCATCGGCGCGGTCGTGCAGGCGATTCGCCCGGAACTCGTGTTCCACGCGGCGGCGCTGAAGCACGTGCCGATGGTCGAGGCGAACGCGCTCGAAGGCCTGCTCACCAACGCCGAGGGCACGCGCGTGGTGGCCGACGCCGCCCGCGCGGTCGGTGCCCGGGCCATGGTACTGATCTCCACCGACAAGGCGGTGAACCCGTCGAGCGTCATGGGCGCTTCCAAGCGGCTCGCCGAGATGTACTGCCAGGCGTTGGACATGGCGGCGCGCGCGGGCGGCGGCGGGATGCGCTGCATCACGGTGCGCTTCGGCAACGTGCTCGGCAGCACCGGCTCGGTGGTGCCGCTGTTCCAGCGGCAACTGGAGCGCGGCGGCCCGCTCACGGTGACGCACCCCGACATGCAGCGCTACTTCATGACGGTGCGCGAGGCGGTCGGGCTGGTGCTGCAGGCGAGCGTGGTCGGCATCGGCGACGATGACCTGCCCGGCGGGTCGGAGGGCGGCGTGTTCGTGCTCGACATGGGCAAGCCGGTGAAGATCGTCGATCTGGCGCGGCAGATGATCCGCCTCGCCGGCCTCCGGCCGGAGCAGGACGTCGACATCCGCTTCACCGGCCTGCGCCCGGGCGAGAAACTGTTCGAGGAGCTGTTCCACGGCGCCGAGCCGCCGGCGCCGACCGGCTATCCCGGCCTGCTGATGGCGACCCCACGCACCGCCGATCCCGCGATCGTCGGGCGCGCCATCGAGGAGATCGCCTCCGCCTGCCGCGGCGGCCAGATGCGGCTCGCGCTCGGCGCCCTCGCGCGCATCGTGCCGGAGTTCGGGCACGACGCGGGCACCGGCGCCGCCGAACCCGCGGCGAGGGCGCTGCCAAGCCCGTGATAGCGTTCATCGACCTGAAGGCGCAGCAGCGGCGCATCGAGCCCGAGCTGCGCCGGCGCCTCGCCGCCGTACTGGCGCACTGCCAGTTCATCCTCGGCCCCGAGGTCGCCGAGCTGGAATCCGCGCTCGCCGGCTTCTGCGGCGCGCGGCACTGCGTCGCGGTCAGCTCCGGCACCGACGCCTTGCAGATGGCCATGATGGCCGAGGGCGTGGGCTCGGGCGACGCCGTGTTCCTGCCGGCGTTCACCTACACCGCGACCGCCGAAGCGGCCCTGATCCTCGGCGCCAGCCCGGTATTCGTGGACATCGATCCGCACACCTTCCAGATCGACCCGGCGCATCTGGCGCAGCGCATCGCCGAGGTGGCGGCGCGTGGGCAGCTGCGGCCGCGCGTGCTGATCGGCGTCGACCTGTTCGGCCAGCCCGCCGACTGGCCGGCGCTGTCCGCCGTCGCCGCGCGCCACGGGCTGTTCACCATCGACGATTGCGCCCAGGCGTTCGGCGCCACGCTGAACGGCCGGCGCCTGGGGACCATGGCGGA
Source organism: uncultured Alphaproteobacteria bacterium (assembly GCA_963761015.1). Taxonomy (GTDB): domain Bacteria; phylum Pseudomonadota; class Alphaproteobacteria; order Acetobacterales; family Acetobacteraceae; genus CAVXFL01. The sequence goes on along the minus strand of CAVXFL010000009.1, from coordinate 166,225 downwards.
CGCGAGCGCCACCAGCTTTTTCCCCTCCAAGCCGCTCGGCGCGTACGGCGACGGCGGCGCCTTGTTCACCGACAGCGCCGAGCGGGCCGCCGTCTATCGCAGTCTGCGCACGCATGGCGAGGGCGCGACTCGCTACGAGGTGCTGCGCACCGGCATGAACGGCCGCCTCGACACGATGCAGGCGGCGGTGCTGCTGGCCAAGCTGACGGTGTTCGAGGACGAATTGCGGGCGCGGGAAAGGGTCGCGCGCGCCTATGACGACCGCCTGGGCGAAGCCCTGACCGTGCCGGCCCGCGTGCCGGCGAGCACCAGCGCCTGGGCCATCTACGCCGTGCTGCTGGACGATGCCGCCGCGCGCGACCGTCTCCAGGCGCGGCTGCGGGAGCGCGGCATTCCGAGCGCGATCTACTATCCGAAGCCGCTGCACCTCCAGCCGGCCTACCGGGCGCATCACGACGGCGCGGCGCTCCCGGTCTCCGAACGCGTCGCCGATCGCATCCTGGCGCTGCCGATCCATCCGGATCTGTCCGAGAGCGATGTCATATCGGTAGTGAACGCCGTGCTTGGACTTAAATAGGAATCGCCTATTTCAACGAATGCCGCAGGGTCGGGCGCCGATTTCTCCGCGCGCCCTCTCCCGATCCGGAGAGGGCGCTAGCCTTTCGGCGTATTGCCGAATGTCGGCGCCAGGACCTTGTCGCCGACCCTGATGTCCAGCCGCTCGGTGATGCCGCCGGCCAGTTCCAAGGTGGCGCGCACCGGGCCGCGACTGTCGATGATCGCCAGGCTCTCGGGGACCGTGTCCTCGGCGATGGAGCGGATCGTGCCGTCCTGGTTGATGAACACCATGTCGAGCGGCACCAGCGTGTTGCGCATCCACATCTGGCTCTCGCGCGGCTCGCCCCAGTCGAACAGCATGCCGCCGTCCGGCGGGACCGCCTTGCGGAACATCAGCCCGACGGTCTGCTGCTCGGGCGTCTTTGCCACCTCGATATGAAACACGTGCCGCTTGCCGTCATGCGTGACGATGACGAGCTTTTCCTTCGGCAGTTCCGGCTGGGCCTTGGTGATGTCGGCCTCCTGCGCGAAGGCCGCCGCCGGCAGCAGCGCCATCAAGCCGAGCAGGTCGCGGCGGGTCATTCGGGTCCTCTGGTCAGGGGAGGCTGGCATACGTCCGCCCCGCCAGTGGCGCAACCGGGCGACTTGTCGCCCCTCGCGGCGAAGCCGGGATCCAGGAATGAGAAGAGGGCGCCCCTCGCGGAGCGCCCTCCCGGTCGGTTCGGTTCGGCGGATCAGCCCAGGCGTTCGCCGTGCAGCACCACGTCGAGGCCTTCGACTTCCTCGTCGCGGTTGACCCTGAGGCCGATCGTCCAATCGATGATCTTCAGCAGCACGATCGACATCAGCCCGCTGTACACCAGGGTCGCCATCACGGCGTAGAATTGCAGCAGCACCTGATGCGCGCTGCCCACCGTGCCGGTCGGGTTGCTCGCCGTCGCCGAGAGCGGCCCAAAGGCGAACACGCCGGTCAGCAGCGCGCCCACGATGCCGCCGACCCCGTGCACGCCGAAGGCGTCGAGGCTGTCGTCGTAGCCCATCAGGTGCTTCAGGTTCGTCGCGGCCCAGAAGCAGAGCACGCCGGCGGCGACGCCGATGGCGATCGACGGGCCGGGGAGGACGAAACCCGATGCCGGGGTGATCGCCACCAAGCCGGCCACCGCTCCGGAGGCGGCGCCCAGCACCGAAGGCTTTCCCTTGCTCGCCCACTCGGCGAACATCCAGCCCAGCGCCGCGGCAGCGGTCGCGATCTGTGTCACCGCCATGGCCATGCCGGCGCGCCCGCCCGCGCCGACCGCCGAGCCGGCGTTGAAGCCGAACCAGCCGACCCACAGCAGCGAGGCGCCGATGACCGCGTAGCCCACGTTGAACGGCGCCATGTTCTCCTGGCCGTAGCCGATGCGCTTGCCGAGCACGAGCGCGCACATCAGCCCGGCGATGCCGGCGTTGATATGCACGACGGTGCCGCCGGCGAAGTCGATCGCGCCCATCGCGGCCACCCAGCCGGTGGCACTCCAGACCCAGTGCGCGATCGGGCTGTAGACGATGACCGACCAGAGCACCATGAAGATGCACATGGCGCTGAACTTCATGCGGTCGGCGAACGCGCCCGCGATCAGCGCCGGGGTGATGATCGCGAACGTCATCTGGAACATCATGTAGACGGTTTCGGGGATCGTGGTCGGCATCGCGTTCCCCGAGCCGGCGCCGAGCACGAAGGCGGCATCGGTGCCCTCGTGAATGTTCGCGCCGATCCCGCGCAGGAACAGGCGCGAGAGATCGCCGATATACGGATTGCCGTTGGTGAAGGCCAGGCTGTAGCCGACCACCATCCAGGCGATCGTCACCAGGCAGCAGATGGTGAACGATTGCATCATGGTGGCGAGAACGTTCTTCTTGCGCACCATGCCAGCGTAGAACAGCGCGAGGCCCGGAATGGTCATCAGCAGAACCAGCGCCGTGCTGGACAGCATCCAGGCGGTGTCGCCGGTATCGATTTTTCCGGCGGCCGTGTTCGCCGGCGGCGGCGCCGCGGCCTGCTGCGATGGCGACGTCGTCGTGGCCGGCGCGGTGGCCGTTCCCGGCATGGCCGGCGCGGTGGTGGCCGGAGCCATCGCGGCGGGCGCCGCCGTCGGCTTGGCGGGCGCGGCCGGCGCGGGAGCGGTGTTCTGCGCCCAGACCGCGGCGGCGCCGAGCAGCGCGACCATCAGCGCGGGCATCAGAACCGCGCGAAGAAACACGCGTAACCTCATCATGTTGCGAAATCCTCGGTGCTGATCGGGCGCTAGATGGCGGCGGCGTCGAGTTCGCCGGTGCGAATGCGGACCGCGCGCTCGACCTCGATGACGAAGATTTTGCCGTCACCGATCTTGCCGGTGAACGCCGATTTCATGATGGCCTCGGTCACCTGTTCCACCATGGATTCGGGGACGACGATCTCGATCTTCACCTTCGGCAGGAAGTTCACCTGGTACTCCGCGCCGCGGTAGATCTCGGTCTGCCCCTTCTGGCGTCCGAATCCCTTGACCTCGGTAACCGTCAGGCCTTGCACGCCGAGCGGGGTCAGCGCTTCGCGCACGTCGTCCAGCCTGAAGGGTTTGATGATCGCCATGACCAGTTTCACGTCGTCATTCCCTCATTGCTTCTGGGCGCCTCCGCGCCGCCAGGGCATTGCATGCAAGGCCGGTGCCAACCAAACCGGGGCGGCCGCGGCACACCCTCGTGAACGGGATCCACGCGTTTGCGGCCGTTCGGCCCGCGCGCCGAACGGCCTCGACGAGCTGCCTAAAATCTGAGCAGATGGATGCCTACCGATTGGAGCGTGGCATGATGCAAGCGACGAAGCAGGTCGCGGTCGAGGTTTGCGTCGTCGGTGCCGGGCCGGTCGGCGGCACCCTGGCCTGCCGCTTGGCGGAGGCTGGCATCGCGACCGCCGTGATCGACCGCGCGGCCCTGCCGCCGATGGAGCATCCGGCGTTCGACGGCCGCGCCTTCGCCATCGCGGCAGGGTCGCGCCTGGTGCTGGAGGCGGCCGGACTATGGCGCCGGCTGCCCGATCCGCCGTGCCCGATCCGCGCGATTCGCGTGTCGGACGGCGGCATCGGCCGCCCGGCCTCGCCGCTGCATCTCGATTTCGACCTCGACGAGGCCGGGCTGGCCGAGGCGGAAGACACCGCGGCGTTCGGCTGGATGGTCGAGGCCCGCGCGCTGCGCCGCGCCCTGAATGCGCGTCTTCACGACATCACCCCGCTCGCGGTCTTCGCGCCGGCCGAAGCCACGGTCTCGCGCCATGCCGACGGCGCCGTGGTCGAGATCGCCGGCGGTCCGCGCATTGCCTGCCGGCTGGTGGTCGCGGCCGAGGGCCGCAACAGCAAGCTCCGCGAGCAGGCCCGCATTCCGCTGACCCGCCTGCCCTATCGCCAGACCGGGCTCGTGTCGGCCATCGCGCACGAGCGCCCGCACCACAACACCGCGCTCGAGCATTTTCTGCCCTCGGGACCGTTCGCGCAGTTGCCGATGAGCCCGACCGAGGGCGCCGAGCACGTCTCGGCGATCGTCTGGACCGAGCAGACGCGGATCGCGGCGCGCATCAGGCAGTTGGACGACGCGGCCTATGGGCGGGAGATCGCGCGCCGCCTCGGGCCGCATCTCGGCGCGATCCGGCCGATCGGGCGGCGGTTCAGCTATCCGCTCGGCGCCATGCACGCGCACCGCTATGTCGATACCCGGCTCGCGCTGGTGGGCGACGCGGCGCACGCCATCCATCCGATCGCGGGCCAGGGCCTCAATCTCGGCTTTCGCGACGTCGCCGCGCTGGCCGAGCTGGTCATCGGCGCGCTGGCCGAGGGGCGGGACCCGGGCTCCCCAGACCTGCTGCGCCGCTACCAGGCGCTGCGCCGCCCGGCCAATCTGCTGATGCTGGCCGCCACGGACGCGCTGGACCGGCTGTTCAGCACGGCGTTTCCGCCGATCCGCGCGGTCCGCCGCATCGGCATCGCCGCCGTGAACCGCGCGCCCCCGCTGAAGCGGCTGTTCATCCGCCAGGCGATGGGCGTGGCGGGCTGAGCCGCGAACCGCGTGCTTGCCTTGGGGCGTAAAATCGGCCGATCTGGCCTTTCGCCGCGGGAATTCGCATGGTTTGATCGCTGAGAACGTCCTTGCGGAGGAAACCAAAGCCATGCGCGCCCAGATCGCCGCTGCCGCTGCTCTGCTCGCCCTGACCGCCGCGCCCGCGATGGCGCAGCCGGTACCCGCGGGGGCCAATCCGGAAACCGGCGCGCGCCCCGGAAACGTGATCGGAACGGGCAACTCGCTGCCGACCTCGAACCGGGCCAGCAACATCAATCCTTACGACACGCGCTCGCTGATAGCGCCGCGGTTGCCGGTCCCTCCCGTGGCCGATAACGCGCGGCCCAGACGGTTCCTGTTGGTGGCGAGGCAGGCCCTGCAAAGCGGCCAGACCGGAGTTGCGCAGGAAGCCCTGGAACGCGCCGAATCCCGGCTGCTCGATCGCTCGGTCGCGCCCTCGCGCGCGGCGGAGCCGATTCGCGGGCCGATCGTCACCGAGGTCGCCAACGCGCGCCAGGCGCTGGGACGCGGCGATATCGGCGGCAGCATCCGCATCATCGACGCGATACTGCGACAGCTCCCACCCGGCTGAGACCGCGGGCCGGCGGCGCCGGTCGGGTTTCCGGCATCGCGGCCCAGGCGAGCAGCACGGAAGCGGCGCCGGCCGCCGCCAAGGTGGCAAACGCCATGCGCATGCCGAAAGCGTCCGCGACCGCGCCGGCCAGCGTGGTGCTGACGGTGGCGCCGATGCCGCCCGCCAGCGCCAGCGCGCCCATGGTCAGGTTGAACCGATTGGTGCCCACCGTAAGGTCGGCCGCGATCAGCGGCAGCAGCACGCCGAAAGTCGCGCCGGCGATGCCGTCCAGGGCCTGCACCCCGACCGCGAGCACCGGGTTCGTAGTCGTGACGAACAAGAGCGCGCGCAGCGGCAGGGCGAGCAGCCCGAGCAGCAGGATCGGCCGGCGCCCCCAGCGCTCGGCGGCGCGCCCGACGCGTGGCGACAGCACGGCGACCACGAGTTGCGGCACCACGATACAGGCGGCGATCACGACGGTGGCGGCGCTGCCGACCGCCTCGGTCATCTCGCCCCCGACCAGCTGCAGGATCGCCGCGTTGCCGAGCTGGAACAGCGCCCCGCACGCGGCGAAGACGATCAGCCGGCGGTCCAGGAACACCCGCCACCACGCCGCGTGCGACGGCCGATCGGCGAGCGCCGGCCGATCCGCGAGCGCTGGCGCCGGGGCGTCGACCAGCTCGCCCGTCGGCCCGATCATCACGAGCGCGAGCAGCGCCGGAACCGACAGCGCCGCGGTGAGCAGAAACACCGATTGATAGGAAATGGTATAGCCCACCGCCCCCATCGCGCCGGCGGCAAAGCCGTTGCCGAGGGCGGCCCAACTCGCGTTGCGCCCCAGCCGCTCGCCAATATCGCGCCGTTTTACCAGGGTCAGCGTGATCGCCGCGATCGCCGGCACGGCCATCGCGCTGGCGAAGCCGTGCAGCACCTCGGCGATCAGCACCGGCAGCGGCGTCGGCCACACCGCGAACATCAAGGCGCTCAGCATGATGGCGCCGATGGCGAGGCCGGCGGCGACGCGCTTGCGCGGCGTGGCGTCGATCAGCGCGCCGGCGGGGACCTGGCTCGCCATGCCGCAGATCGTGCCGATGCTCAGCACGAGCCCGATCTGCACCTGCGTCCAGCTTTCCGCCGTCAGGTAGACGACGATGAACGGGCCGAACCCGGTCTGGACGTTGGCCAGGAAGAAGTTGAGGAGGTCGAGCCCGCGCAGGCTGCGCTTGCGCGGCAGGCTGGCCGAGAGACGCGCCCATCGTGAGGACATCTGGGGCAGCCCGGCTAGCGCTTGCCCTGGGACTTGGGGGCCGCGGCGTGGCCCGGTTCGGGCTTGGGCACGGGCGTGGGGTGTTCGGCCTTGCGCAGGGCCGGAATGGCCCGGATCGGCGGCACCGCGGCGGGGATGGGCTGACCGGGAGGAGCGGTGACCACGGTCGGCGTCTTGTCTGGCTTGAATTCCGGCGCCGCCTTGATCTGGTCCTGCGTCAGTTGCAGCGTGATCGGCTTGTCCTTCTTGTCCGGGGCGAACCGGAGAAGGTGCCAGGCCACCGCGACCTTGCGGCTGCCCACGCCCATGAAGCCGCCGAAATCGATCACGGCGGCGCGGGGGTGGCCCGCCTGGTCGACGAGCACGTCCACCACCCGGCCGATCTCCTGCCCCTTGGGACCGCGCACCGGCCGGCCGAGAATGCTCGCCGCCTCGGCCGGGCCGAGATGCTGCAGCTTTCCTGTCTTCTCCTTGGGGGCGGCCGGCGCGGCGGACGCGGCATCGGCCACGGTGTCCGCCGCCCGGGCGATGAATTGGCAGGGGGCGAAGGCAAGCAGGGTCGTCATGACAATGACAACGGCGCTCGACGCAGGCCGGACGCGACGGCCGCCGACGCGAACACCGGGTTTTGACAGCATGTCGCTAGTCCGCCAGGGATGGTCAGAGCGGCCCGGTTAGCCTAGTGAGCCCCGAGCCGGGAAGCATTTTCGTGCTCCCGTCTCGGACGGCGGCGACCCTGATGCGATTTGAGCGCATAATGCATGAACGCTTGACACTTCGTTATCCATCGGGGGTTGCGCGGCCGGCAATCGCCGGAAACCAGAGATGGGGATGGCGCGTCACCCATGGAACCGCGGCCCCGATCGCGGCATCTTGCCTGGAGCCGGCCAGGGATCGATCGTGAGCGCCAACCATCCCCCGAGCTTTCAGGAACTGATCCTGCGCCTCCAGGCGTTCTGGGCGGCGCGGGGCTGCGTCATCCTGCAACCGTATGACATGGAGGTGGGCGCCGGGACCTTTCATCCGGCGACGGCGCTGCGCTCGCTCGGTCCCGCCCCCTGGCGCGCCGCCTACGTGCAGCCGAGCCGCCGCCCGAGCGACGGCCGCTACGGCGAGAACCCGAACCGGTTGCAGCACTATTACCAGTATCAGGTGATGCTCAAGCCGAGCCCGCCCGACGCGCAGGCGCTGCTGCTGGAGAGCTACCGCGCGCTCGGGATCGACCCGCTGCTGCACGACATCCGCTTCGTCGAGGACGACTGGGAGAGCCCGACGCTCGGCGCCTGGGGACTGGGCTGGGAGGTCTGGTGCGACGGCATGGAGGTGACGCAATTCACCTATTTCCAGCAGGTCGGCGGCATCGCGGTGGAGCTGCCGAGCGCCGAGCTGACCTACGGGCTGGAGCGGCTGGCCATGTACGTGCAGGGCGTCGAGAACGTGTTCGCGCTCGACTTCAACGGCGCCGGCGTGCGCTACGGGGATGTGTTCCTGCGCTCCGAGCGCGAGTACAGCGCCTACAATTTCGAGGCGGCCGACACCGAGATGCTGTCCCGCCACTTCGCCGACGCCGAGGCGCGAATGCGCGGCCCTGCTGGAGCGGACGATGCCGCTGCCCCTGCCCGCCTACGACCAGTGCATCAAGGCGAGCCACTTGTTCAACCTTCTGGACGCGCGCGGCGTTATCAGCGTGACCGAACGGGCTTCGTACATCCTGCGCGTGCGCGAGCTGGCCAAGTGTTGCTGCGAGGCCTGGCTGGCCGGGGCGACGTGACCCAGCCGCCGTTGCCGCTAAAGGGCTGAGCATGCCGGAACTGCTGCTCGAACTGTTCAGCGAGGAAATTCCGGCGCGCATGCAGGCGCGCGCGGCGGCGGATTTGTCGCGGCTCGTCACCGATGCGCTCGCGCCGCTGACGCCGGCCGCATTGCGCGCCTTCCATGGGCCGAGGCGCATCGCGCTCGCCGCCGAGGTGGCCGGCGCCGTGCCGGAGAGCCGCACGACCGAACGCGGCCCGCGCGCCAATGCGCCGGAACAGGCGCTCGCCGGGTTTCTTGCGCAAGCACAACGCCACCCCCGAGCAAGTGGTGCGCGACGGCGATTACTGGGTGCTCCACAAGGTCACGCCAGCCCGCGATGCCGCCTTGGTCGTTGCGGCCGCGATCCCGCCCGTGTTGCGCCGGTTTCCCTGGCCCAAGTCGATGCGCTGGGGCGGGAGAAGCGCGTTCACCTGGGTGCGCCCGCTGCGCCGCGTCGTTTGCCTGCTCGACGGCGACGTCGTTCGGTTCGATCTCGGCGAGGGCAACGACGACGCGCACGGCCTGCATTCCGGCCAGGAGACCGAGGGCCATCGCTTTCTGGCGCCCGGCGCCGTCGCGGTGTTCGGGCTGGAGGACTGGCGGCGGAAATTGCGCGACCGGTACGTGATCGTCGATGCCGCGGAGCGGCGCCGCATCATCATGGACGGGGTTCGGGAACGCGCGGACGCGCGGCGGCTGCACGTCGTCGAGGACGCCGGGCTGCTGGACGAAGTGGCCGGGCTGGTGGAATGGCCGGTGCCGTTGCTCGGGCGCATCGACGAGTCGTTCATGGACCTGCCGCCCGAGGTGATGCAGGTCTCGATGCGGGTGAACCAGCGCTATTTCGCGCTGCGCAATCCGGACGGCGCGCCCGCGCCCTGGTTCGCCTTCGTCGCCAATATCGATGCGCCGGACGGCGGCGCGGCGATCATCGCCGGCAACGAGCGCGTGCTGCGCGCCCGCTTCGCCGACGCGCGGCATTTCTGGGATCTCGACCGCAAGGTGCCGCTGGCAAGCCGCGTGCCGGCGCTCGATACGATCACGTTCCATGCCAAGCTCGGATCGCAGGGCGATCGGGTGCGCCGGCTTGGTGCGGTTGGCCGGAATCATCGCGACGCTGATCGGCGCCGATCATGGCGCTAGCCGAGCGTGCTGCGCGGCTCGCGAAGGCGGATCTGACCACCGGCATGGTCGGCGAATTCCCCGAGTTGCAGGGCGTGATGGGCCGCTACTATGCGCTTCACGATGACGAGCAACCGTCGCGTGGCCAATGCAATTGCGCGATCACTACAAGCCCAGTGGGCCAGACCGACGACGTACCCGAGCGGTCAACCCGGTCAATACAGTAGCTTTGGCAGACAAGCTCGATTTGATCTCCGGCTTTTTTTCCATCGGTGAGAGGCCGACTGGCTCCGGTGACCCATTTGCGCTTGCGGCGCGCCGCTCTTGGGGATCATCCGTATTGTCCGTGAACACGGATTGCAGTTAAATCTTCTTCCGCGTGATTCAGCGCCGCTGCGGAAGTCCTTGCCGCGCAAGCCGGACCCAGATGACATGCTGGATTTCATCGCCGAGCGACTGCGCGTTCAACTCCGGAGCCGAAGGCAGCCGGCACGACGTGCTGGATGCTGTTTTCGCGGCCGAGCGCGACGACAATTTATTCGAGCCTTCTCGTCGCGATGCAGATGCGGTTGCGACGCTTCTCGGAACCGAGGACGGGAGCAACTTGCTCACCGCCTATCGGCGTGCCGCCAATATTCTCCGGATCGAAGACAAAAAAGACGGCCCGCATCGGCGGCGATCCGAGCGAGTTTGAATTCCGCTTGGATGAGGAGTTGCCAGCTATTCCAAGTGCTGCTGAAGGTTGGCATATCGGTGGGAGTTTTGTTGGATAGTCGACAGTGACATGGCGGCAATGCTCGAGATGGCGGGGCTACGCGCTCCGGTCGATGCGTTCTTCGACAAGGTGACGGTGAACGCGCCGGAGCCGGAGTTGCGACGCAACCGGCTGCGGCTGCTGGCGCGCCTGCGCGACACCATGAACCGCGTGGCGGATTTTTCGAAGATCGAAGGCTAGCCGGCTTATGCTGAACGCCCTCGCCTACTCACACTTCGTCATGCTCGGCCTCGACACGCACGTCTCCGGCTCGCCTCGCAGGCGGACGGCAGGAGATGGCCGGATCAAGTCCGGCCATGACGAAGCAAGAACAATCGAGTTCTGCCTGACATTGCCCCAAGGACTCCAACCATGACCAAATGGGTGTACAGCTTCGGCGCCGGTGCCAGCGAGGGGCGGGCGGATCTGCGCGACCTGCTCGGCGGCAAGGGCGCCAACCTCGCCGAAATGGCCAACATCGGCCTGCCGGTGCCGCCCGGCTTCACCATCACCACCGAGGTCTGCACCGCCTTCTATGCCAGCGCCGCAAATTCCCCGACGATCTGAAGCCGCAGGTGCGCGAGGCGCTGAGCCGCATCGAAGACGCCGTCGGCCAGACGTTCGGCGACCAGCACAAGCCGCTGCTGGTCTCGGTGCGCTCCGGCGCGCGCGTCTCCATGCCCGGCATGATGGACACCGTGCTCAACCTCGGCCTCAACGACGAGACCGTCGAGGGCCTCGCCGCAGCCTCCGGCGACGCGCGCTTCGCCTGGGACAGCTATCGCCGCTTCATCCAGATGTACGGCAACGTCGTGCTCGGCGTCGATCACCACCGCTTCGAGGAAATCATCGAGACGTCGAAAGTCGATACGCGGCGCGATCGAGGATACCGAGCTCACCGCCGCAGACTGGCAGCGCGTGGTCGAGGACTACAAGGACGATCGTCGCGGCGCGAGACCGGCAAGCCGTTCCCGCAGGACCCGCAGGAGCAGCTCTGGGGCGCCATCGCGCGCGGTGTTCGGCAGCTGGATGAACCCGCGCGCCATCATCTATCGCCGGCTGCACGACATTCCCGGCCGAATGGGGCACCGCGGTCAACGTGCAGGCCATGGTGTTCGGCAACATGGGCGAGGACTGCGCCACCGGCGTCTGCTTCACCCGCGATCCCTCCACCGGCGAGAACGTCTTTTACGGCGAATAGCTGGTCAACGCCCAGGGCGAGGACGTGGTCGCCGGCATCCGCACGCCGCAGCCGCTGTCGCGAGCCTGCGCGCCAAGCCGGGCGAGACTCAGCGATGGAAGAAGCCATGCCGGAGGCCTATGCCGAGCTCGCTGCGCGTGCGCGAGCTGCTGGAAGCAGCACTACAGCGACATGCAGGACATCGAGTTCACCGTCCAGCAGCGGCAAGCTGTGCATGCTGCAGACCCGCAACGGCAAGCGCACCGCCGCCGCCGCGCTGAACATCGCGGTCGACATGGCGGCGAGGGACTGATCGACCAGCGCGAGGCGGTGCGGCGGGTCAATCCGACGGCGCTCGACCAGTTGCTGCACCCGACGCTCGACCCGAAGGCGCCGCGCGGCTGTTGGCCAAGGGCCTGCCGGCCAGCCCCGGCGCCGCCTCGGGCGCGGTCGTGTTCAGCGCCGACGAGGCGGAAAGCCGGCCGGCAAGGGCGAGGCGGTCATCCTGGTGCGCATCGAGACCAGCCCCGAGGACATCCACGGCATGCACGCCGCGCGCGGCATCCTCACCACGCGCGGCGGCATGACCAGCCACGCCGCGGTGGTGGCGCGCGGCATGGGCCGGCCCTGCGTCGCGGGCGCGGGCGGCCTCCATGTCGATTACGGCGCGCAGATGCTGTCGGCCGGCGGCGCAGCGCTGCTCGCGGGCGACACGATCACCATCGACGGCGCCACCGGCGAAGTGATGGTGGGCGAGGTGCCGACGATCGAGCCGGCGCTGTCGGGCGAGTTTCGGCACGCTGATGGACTGGGCCGACGAGGTGCGGCCGGATGAAGGTGCGCACCAACGCCGAAACGCCGCAGGATGCCGAGACCGCGCGCAAGTTCGGCGCCGAGGGCATCGGCCTTTGCCGCACCGAGCACATGTTCTTCGACCCCGAGCGCATCAGCGCCGTGCGGCAGATGATCCTGGCCGACGACGAGGCCGGCCGCCGCGCCAGGCGCTGGCGCAAGCTGCTGCCGTAGCAGCGCGCAGGATTTCGTCGAGCTGTTCCGCATCATGGCCGGCCTGCCGGTGACCATCCGCCTGCTCGACCCGCCGCTGCACGAGTTCCTGCCGCACGGCGAGGAGGAGTTCGCCGACGTGGCCGAGGCGACTCGGCGTCGACGTGGAGGCGCATCCGCCGCCGCGCCGCCGAACTGCACGAAGCCAACCCGATGCTCGGCCATCGCGGCTGCCGCCTCGGCATCACCTATCCCGAGATCTACGAGATGCAGGCGCGGGCGATCTTCGAGGCGCGCGTGAAGGCGGACGCAGAAGACCGGCGCGCGCGCCGGTGCCGGAAATCATGATCCCGCTGGTCGGCACGCGGCGCGAACTGGAGATCTACGCGCGCGCTGGTGGACGCAGACGGCGAAGAAGGTGTTCGCCGAGAGCCGGACGCGACGATCGAATACTCGGTCGGCACGATGATCGAGTTGCCGCGCGCCGCGCTGGTCGCCGACCAGATCGCCGAAGTCGCCGATTTCTTCAGCTTCGGCACCAACGACCTGACGCAGACCACGCTCGGCCTCACCCGCGACGACGCCGGCAAGTTCCTGCCGCGCTATATCGAGAAGGGAATACTGCCGAAGGACCCGTTCGTGTCGCTCGACAGCGACGGCGTCGGCGCGCTGGTCCGCATCGCGGCGGAGCGAGGACGGCGCACGCGCAAGCGACATCAAGCTCGGCATCTGCGGCGAGCATGGCGGCGACCCGGCGTCCATCGCGTTCTGCGAGGAAGTCGGGCTCGATTACGTGTCCTGCGCCCGTATCGCGTGCCGGTCGCCCGCCTGGCGGCGGCGCAGGCGGCGCTCGGCGCGATGGAGGACCGCACAGCGTAGCGCATTTCTCAGGCGACTTGGCGCGGCCGCAGCCAATAGCCCTTATATTTGAAGTTAACCAAGAAGGGACATTAGCCTTACTTCCGTTAGAGTGAGTGCCTCACCGGCGGATTCCTCGCCAAGTCGCCTGGAGTAGTCGCGGTCGTCGGCCCGCCCGGCGAAACCGTTCCGCAACCAGCATCGGGCCTCTTCCTCACTGTGACCACCCTCGACCAACTTGACGATATAGGCGTTCACTACTACTTTCTCCGGAAACGGATTATTCGCTAAGTCCCTCGCGAACTCGCCGAGGACTGATAAGATGTCGGTCATATAGTGTTTCCCATGCTGGGCCGTGCACTCAAAGCAAGTTCGCATCCTCGTTGCGGCTACGGAAATAGGCGTCGATGTCGTGCCGCAGTTCCGGCTTGTTGCCGGCGAGTTCGTGGACGCCCCAGACGTTGCGCTTCAGATCGCTGAACGGGTCGAAGCGGTGGCGCACCAGGATGTTCCAGCGCGAGGCATAGGCGCGCTTGTCCTTGCTGCCGTGCCAGGAATGCTCGATCGTGCCGGGAACGTAGCCGATATTGCCGCGGATCGCCCGTTGCGCCCGCGCCTGCCATTGCATCAAGGTGCGGACGTAGCCGTCGGTGACGCCGGCCGGAACGCCCTCCCGCGCGCGACCGACCAAGGCCAGCGCCATGTGGTGATCGCCCGAGCCGAGTGCCGCCGTGTCGAACAACCCACCCAAATTCTCCAGCGCCTCGCGCGTCGCCGCCCAGGCATAGCCCGGGTGCCCAAAGCTGTACGCGCCGGGACCGAGCGGCTGGCGCTCGAAATACTGCCGGCAGAACGAGCGGAACGTCTTCAGGTGCTCATCGTCGGGACCGAGGTCGTAGGCGTCCGACCAAGGCTGCACGACGTCGTATTGCTGCAACGCGTGCACCGTCTCCGCCGCCCAGTGCGGTCTGCGAAACGTGATGTCCGCGTCGATCCAGGCCACGTATCGCCAATCCTGCGGCAGCCGCGCGATCGCGAGGTTGAGCAGGTTTTCCTTGTTCCACAGCAGGGTTTTCGCGCGCACGCCGATATGCGTCACGCCGGAAATGCCGTCGCACTCGAACGGCCGCTCGCCATAGGCGCATTCCGCGACCGTCAGGCGGACGCCGCTTTGCAGCATGTGGGCGGCGAACTTCTTGTACAGCGCCACCCTCGCCTTCCAGCGGATCGGGTTGGCGACGCAGGTCACGACATGCAGGAGATCGGCGCGCACGCGGCTGGTCCTTGGGTTGCGATCGCCGGTTGTTAGTTTTTCTAACTAACCGGCGCAAGCGGTTTTCGCCGCGCGGCCTCGCGGGTGACGGCCCTGCTTGCCCCCGCCTCGAATTCGGCTGGCTCCCGGCCGGAAACCGCCTATGCTCGCCCCGTGCTCCGCCGAGCACCGCCGGACCGAGCCCGAGGGGTGGACCAATGCCGCAAGCCGCGCAGCCCTGGATCAACGCCGACCGTAACCTCGCGCTCGACCTCGTGCGCGTCACCGAGGCCGCCGCGCTCGCCGCGTCGCGCTGGATGGGGCGGGGGCAGAAGAACGAGGCGGACGGCGCCGCCGTCGAGGCCATGCGCCGCGCCTTCGACTCGGTCGCCATCTCCGGCACCGTCGTCATCGGCGAGGGCGAAATGGACGAGGCGCCGATGCTCTATATCGGCGAGAAGGTCGGCAGCGGCGGCCCCGCGATGGACATCGCCGTCGATCCGCTCGAGGGCACCACCATCGTGGCGAAAGGCGCGCCCAACGCGCTCGCCGTGGTCGCGCTCGCCGAGGCGGGCAATTTCCTGCACGCGCCCGACATCTATATGCACAAGATCGCCGTCGGCGGCGGGCTGCCGGAGGGCGTGGTCGATCTGGACGCCGCGCCCGACGAGAACCTGCGCAACCTCGCGCGCGCCAAGAACCGCGATGTCGCCGACCTGGTCGTCTGCATCCTCGACCGCGACCGCCATGCCGAGATCATCGTGAAGTGCCGCGAGGCCGGCGCGCGCATCATGCTGATCGGCGACGGCGACGTGGCCGGCGTCATGGCGACCGCGCAGCCCGAGACCGGGGTCGACATATATCTCGGCGTCGGCGGCGCGCCGGAAGGCGTGCTGGCGGCGGCGGCGCTGCGCTGCATCGGCGGGCAGATGCAGGGGCGGCTGATATTCGACAACGAGACACAGATCGCCCGCGCCCGCGGCATGGGCGTCGCCGATCCCGAGCACAAGTATTCCGAAACCGAGATGGCCAGGGGCGACGTGATGTTCGCCGCCAGCGGTGTGACCACCGGGCCGATGCTGCGCGGCGTGCGCCGTTTCGGCGGCGGCGCGGTGACGCATTCGGTGGTGATGCGCAGCAAATCCGGCACGGTGCGCTACATCGAGGCGCACCACAATTTCCGTACCAAGACCTGGACGGCGAGTTGAACGCGGCGCGGGGGGCGCGGCCCCCCTCACCCGTCCTATCCCCCGGTCGGGGCGAGAGGAGAACAAAAAGCCGGCCCCAGGCCACTAGGGAACCGCGACTTGTTCAGCGTTCCAACCGAGCCTGACGCGCGGTGGACGGCGCCCTCGCCGCTGCCCTGGACCGCCCGGTCCTCGACGTCGCCCGCAGCCTGAGCGGCCGCCGCTGGGTATGGCGGAAATCAGCCGGCGAGCACGCCGCACCGCAATCCGAAGCCGATCGCGACCGCATTGGCCGGGTCCCGGACGCCGGCCTCGCCATCGCCCAGCGGCTGGAACTGCCGGAGATCGTCGGGCGACTGCTCGCCGCGCGCGGCATCGGGGTGGAAGCCGCGGCGGATTTCCTCGCCCCCACCCTGCGCGCGCTGCTGCCCGACCCGTCGCTGCTCGCCGACATGGACGCCGCCGCTGATCGCTTGGCTTTTGCCGTGCAGCGGGGCGAGACGGTCGCGGTGTTCGGCGACTATGACGTGGACGGCGCCTGTTCCACCGCGCTGATGACCGGCTTCCTCGGCGGACTCGGCTGCGCGGTGATCCCGTACATCCCCGACCGGCTGGTCGAAGGCTACGGCCCGAACGCGCCGGCGCTGCTGGGCCTGGCGGCGCGGGGAGCGCGGCTGATCGTCTGCGTCGATTGCGGCACGGCGGGCGCCGAGGCGTTCGCGGCGCTCGGCCCCCGTGCCGAGGTGATCGTGCTCGACCATCACGGCACCGATGGGACCGTGCCGCCGCGCGTGCTCGCTTTGGTCAACCCGAAACGGGCCGACGATCGCTCGGGCCTGACGCATCTCTGTGCCGCCGGGGTGGCGTTCCTGGCCGCGGTCGCCACGGTGCGGGCGCTGCGCCGGGCCGGGTATTTCGCCGCGCGGCCGCGAGCCCGATCTGCTGGCGCTGCTCGATCTCGTGGCTTTGGCGACGATCTGCGACGTGATGCCGCTCGCCGGCGCCAACCGCGCGCTGGTCACGCAGGGGCTGCGGGTGATCGCGCGTCGCGCGCGGCCGGGTCTGGCGGCACTGCTCGATATCGCGCAGGCGCGCGACGCCATGGCCGCCGCCACCTGCGGGTTTCTGCTCGGGCCGCGCATCAATGCCGGCGGGCGGATCGGCGAGGCCGATCTCGGCTTGCGCCTGCTGCTCTGCCCCAACCCGGACGAGGCGCGCGGCATGGCGGCGAAGCTGGACGCGGTGAACCGCCAGCGTCAGGCGATGGAAGCGCGCGTGCTGGCGGAGGCGCTGGAGAAGGCGGCGGCGCAGGCGGCTTCCGGGCGCGCGGTGCTACTGGTCGGCGGGGCGCAATGGCATCCGGGCGTGGTGGGCATCGTCGCCGGGCGGATCAAGGAGCGGTTCAACCGCCCCGCGCTGGTGGCCGGCATCGCCGACGGCGTGGCCAAGGGATCGGGCCGCTCGGTTCCCGGGCTCGATCTGGGCGCGGCGGTGGCGGCGGCGCGGCGGGCGGGACTGCTGGCGACCGGCGGCGGCCACGCCATGGCCGCCGGGTTTTCGCTCGCCGCCGAGCGGCTGGACGAGTTCCACGCCTTGCTGGAGACAGAACTGGCGGCTGCCGCCGCGCTGCCGCTGGCCGCCGATCTGGCCGTCGAGGGCATGCTGACGGTGCCGGGCGCGGGGCTCGACCTGGCGCGGCAGGTGGCGCGGCTGGCGCCGTTCGGGCCGGGCAACGAGGAGCCGGTATTCGTGCTGCCGCGCGCGCGGGTGGCGCGGGCCGACCGGGTCGGGCGGGAGGGCGCCGCGGTGCGCGCCTTCCTCGAGGGCGAGGGCGGCGGGGCGCGGCTGAAGGCGATGCTGTTCCGCGCCGCCGAGGGCCCGCTCGCCGAGGCCCTGCTCGCCCGCACCGGCGAGCCTCTGCATCTCGCCGGGCATCTGCGCGCCGAGGCCTGGAACGGCGAATTATCCGCGCGTTTCGTCATCGCCGACGCCGCCCGCCTCTCTTGACCCTATCGGCGGCGATCCTGTACCCGGACCCGCCCACGTCCCGTTCGTCTAGAGGCCCAGGACACCAGCCTTTCACGTTGGTAACAGGGGTTCGAATCCCCTACGGGACGCCATTTCGGAACAGAACCGCGAACGCTTAGCTTGCTTTCTGCGAAAGGGTGAGCGGCAGGTCCAACTCCACGCGGTCGTGCATGACCTTAGGCGTGATCCGGCCGCGCTCGCCCCGTTCGAGACGGACTAGGCCATAGGCTTCCATGGTCCGCAGGGTGCGCGACAGGTTCGACTTCGCCTTGCCGGTGATCCGCGCCAGTTCGTCGAGCGAGCCCGGCGCCTGCTCCACGATCACCCGCAACAGGTCGCGGTTCCCCGCCGAAAGAACCTTGGCGAAGGATTCCGTCGAGGCGAACCAGACCTTCGGTTCCTCCGGCGCGATGCGCTGCTCGCCGCGCGCCACCGCCATGGTGCGGGCCTTCATGTCCTCGTAGCTGGCGATGCCCACCTTCAACGTCGTCATGGGATCACTCCTCTCTCCCGCAACACCGCGTCCACCGTCTCCCAGAAATCGGCGAGCAAGGTTGCCGCGTCCTGGTACTCGTAAGGCCTGATCGTCCGCAGCCGGTGGCGATGATCCTGCGGCTCGCCGCGCCTCTGCCGCGCCACCGGATGGGCGTTGTCGAACCCGACCAGCCGCTCGCCGTCCGGCCCGTGCAGCGTCAGCGAGTAGTCCAGCCCGTGCGGCTTCTCCGGCGACATCGGCACCCGCGTCACGACGAACCGGACCCAGTGGCCGCCCTCCGGGTCCACGACGAGCACCTGTCCGTCGAGGTCCAGAAGCACATCGAGGGTCGGGTCACGCGGCTCAGTCACCGCCTACAGTTATCAGCTTAAGGCAACTCAATCAAGCAAAATGGCCAGCCGGGGGATGGATGGCGCTTTGTGCGTTGAAATCGCTAGCATTCTGGGAAAAACGGCTGGCAGGGCCTCCTCGCCAGGTCGCTGAAAACCTCAACTATCCCAATCATATACGCGCGCCGGACAGCCAGGCTTTTCCCTTGCCGTCCAACTTTTGCAGAGAACGAACCACCCGAAAGCAACGACGGATGGCGCAAATGGCATTGATATCATTGGTGAATTCTCATAAAGCGCCAGCAGGCCCTTCTGATCGAGAACGCCATAACCCATTGATCGGACGGACAAAAAACGACCCAACGACCGCGCCGTCGCACTTTGCCCCGCCGTCGCACTTTGCCCCGAACCGGGAGCCCGGATGGCGATTGGTTTGCGGGTTGACGGACCCAGCTCCCCCCATGATAGACACTCAGCTCCTAAAATTCTTTGCAGGAGCTGTTGACGAGAAAGGCGAGCTGCGAGATATCTCTCCGAAGAGCTGCACACCAAAGAAGAGCGAGCTGTTCGCTCTAGAGGTAGCGAGCTCTATGGAGAAGAAGCCGATGCAAGTTCATGTGCCTGCGATGCGCGGAAAAATGGGCTCCCGCACCTACTACTCGTGCCTTATGCCGCTGAATGCGGTGCCGCAGTTCTTCAAGTTTACCGACTGGAGCGGCATGCTGCCGGAAGACCGCGAACAGCGGGTTCTGGTCGAGAAGCGCATTCCCGAATTAGCCAGCTACATCACCGAAAACGAGGATGATTATCTCTTCTCGTCCATCACCGCTTCCTACAAATCAGAGCCGGTGTTCGAGCCTTATGCGCCCGACAGCGACATCGGCACCCTCAAGCTTCAACTCGGCGATGAGCTGATCATCAATGACGGCCAGCACCGTTGCGCTGGCATCGTCCGGGCGCTGAAGAACGGGAGCGAGGCACTAAAACATCACACGCTGTCGGTCCTGCTGTTTCCGTGGGAAAGCACTGACCGGGTGCAACAGATGTTCTCGGACCTCAATCGGTTTGTGCAGAAAACCTCAAAGTCGCTGGATATCCTGTACGACAAGCGCGATGACGTGGCCGCCGCTACGCTGATGATGATCGAGAAGGTTCCGACCTTCAAGGAGCTGACCGAAAAGGAAAAGGTCTCGCTCGAATCCAAGTCCACCAAGCTGTTCACCCTGGCGGCGCTGTATGACGCCAATGTCGAGCTGCTTAAGGGCTACAGCGGCAACGACATTCCGACCAATGCCGGCCTGTTGACCGACTATTGGACGGAAGTTGCCAAGCACATGCCGGATTGGGGCAAGGTGCTGAAGGGGCAGACGCTGGCGGTCGAGTTGCGACAGGGAAGATCTCCTCGCACTCCACCGTGTTGCGTGCCTTGGGCGGGCTTGGCGTCGATCTGATGGCGTCGGGCGATTGGAAAGCCCGCCTTACCCCGCTTGAGGAAATTGACTGGTCGAAGAAAAATAAGGAGTGGGACAATATCTGCATCGTCGCCAACTCGGTGGTATCGAATAGGCAGGCGCGCGCGGCTACCAAGGCGTTCATCAAGTCGAAGCTGGGCATTGCCCTGACGGATGGGGAGAAGAACGCCATGACGCCCAAAGTGGACCTGAAAAACATTACGCTGGAGGACCTGTGATGGGCCGCCGAGCACAGTCCAGCGGCATCACCCTGAGCGCGGCCGATGCCGCGCTTATCAAGGGGATGTTGTGCCGCGGTGATCGTCAGCATGACATCGCAGCGTGGCTTGGGGTCAACGGCGACCGGGTCGCGGAAATCGCAGTCGGCGTGCGGTTCGGAGAAGTCCAGGCGGCAGGCGTGGCGGACCTTCCGCCACGCCTTACCCGAAAGCGGCACAGGCGCTTGCTGCAATCGAGTCCTTGGCGTTGGCCAAGAGCGCCTTCGCGGCGGCTGAAAACACTATCCGGCATCTCGCCAAACACGGTTAAATTGGCCGAAGAGGGAGGAGGGTCGGACCCTCCTCCCTTTGTCATATCGGCGCTACAAGAGGGACGTCTGATTCACGATAGGGCTATGGCGTAGACATAGTGCTCATCATCGTCGGCCCCGGCACGCCAATAAATCAGGCAGTTATGGCCGATCGCGCAACGTGAACGTGCAACTTCTCCCAAATTCTCCCATTATCCAGGCCGGCCCCGATCAGGCCGCCCGGTGTTTCCCTCCGCCCATGTTCTCGGCATGTTCTTCGCGTGGGATCGCGGAACCCATCGGCTGCCGCAGACGCGTCCCGCTGGGCCACGCCGCCCTGCACCTGAAATGCGCAGGATGCGGTCGGCGTGGAGCTAAGGCTTACCTGGGCGAACTGCCGGAGCCAGGTGCGGGCTCGGCGTGAGGCAGCGGTTTCGCTGGCGGTTTACCTCAAACGGCCCCGGTAGGATCATGCCAGTAGGGGTTGCCCCCAATTACCGGACGGGCACGACCACGGTCGGCGCCGGCCGCACGACAACCCGCGGAGGACGCTTCACCACCACGCGCGGAGCGGGTTTGACGACCACGACGTGCGGTCGGCGAACGTGATGGCCGCGGATGAACCGTCCGCCCGCCCAGTGTCCTGGGATCCACTCCGCGGCGTGTGCCGGCACGGTACAAACCAGCAGCATTGCGACCCCGGCCGCCACGGCCAGCGATTTGCCGATCGATTTCATCCGCAATCTCCCGCTCTGAATCTCGTCTCGGTTCATCTGAAACTCGTTACGTGCGCCGGGGTTCCCTGGCTCATCCGGGTTGGCACGGGACCTCTCGGGTCACGTCCTGCGCGAAGCGGCCTTCCCCGATGACCACTCTATGCCTGGAGGAGCCGCCCTGGTCAGTGCCTGATCTTTCTACATATTCGACTCTGCCAGAGGGCGTGATCGCCAGAACTCGTCTGATCCGGCTGCCCGGCTCGACCAAGTAGCACTTGCCGGCTCTGATGCTCCCGACCGGGACTGCCATTGCAGATCCTCGCGCTTCCCGCGACATCCTGCCAGCCGAGTGTTGCCGTCCGGTTAAGCGGTGCCTAACTGGCGTGAAGCTCACCCGCGGTCCGTTGCAGGCCGGCTGATCGCGCCCGGCGTTACCCGCCGCGTGGTTTTCTCGCCCTCACCACGCCCTGCGGCGAGAGCGTTTGCGCCAATCCTCGCCTTCCATGTCGCGGGTGACCAGTGTTCCGACGCCGTCCGAGCCGACCCGGATCTACGGGACGCCGGCAATTCCGCAGCTGATCGGGTCTACGGGCCGGCTCATCGGCAACAAGCCGGGCAGGAGCGAGGAGCGCCGGGTACCGGACGGGTCCGGCTCCTTTCGGTCAATCAAATGGACCACGGGTAACGCCGTCCGGTTTCACCGGCGGACGCTGGCAAAGGGGTGCTCCCCCTCATGCAGGATCGCGTCAGATCTCTTAGCGCCCGTCTCTCCGCGCCCGGTGCGCGGGACCTTCATCTCGGATCGGTGAGCTGCCAAGCATCGCGTTCGCCGCCTTGTCCGAAATCCGACTGCTGATCTAGATCAATGCCGTGGCGGCGAGGCCTGCATAGGCAAGTTCACCGGTCCGGGACCAGCAAACCAGGTCGCGCAAGCAAATCGCAGGAGAACGGCAGGGGTGTCCGGCCGATCCACAGTTGCGAGAGAATCGCCGCTGCCCGCTGGCATCGCACCGGCTCCCGCCACGGCGCGATCGCGCCGGCCGCGGCCAGGACTTCATCCTGGCGTTGCTCGCGCTGCTCGTGGGCGGAGGGATCGCGGCATGGTGGCGCTTGGCGTCGGCGCCGCCCGCGGTAGCGGCCGTTATCGTCTATGGCAGCATCGACATTCGCCAGGCTCGGCTTGCCTTCAACGACAGCGACCGCATCAGCCACATCCTGGTGCAGGAAGGCGACCACGTGAGGAAGGGCCAGTTGCTGGCCGAGCTGGATACCGCGCGCCTGCAGGCGAACGCCGACAAGGCCGCCGCCGATGCAGGCGCGGCGCGCAACACCCTGGCCCGCCTGAGGAACGGCAGTCGGCCGGAAGAGATCGCGCAAGCGCGCGCAAACCTCGCCGCCGCGCAAGCAACCGAAGCGAACGATCGCGTTAACTTCGCGCGTTACGCCTTGCTGGCGCGCGCCCATGCCGAGACTTTGCAGAGCCGCGACAATGCCGCACGGGCATTGAAAGTCGCGACGGCCAACCGCCAATCCGCCGAACAGGCGCTGGCGCTGGCCGTCCAGGGACCACGGCAGGAGGACGTCGCCGTGGCGGCAGCGCAGCTTCGCTCGGCCGAGGCGGCCTTGGCTCTCGCCCGCCTGCAGTTGGCCGACGCCCGCCTCCATGCACCGGCCGACGGCATCATCGAAGACCGCATTCTGGAGCCGGGCGACATGGCCAGCCCTGATCGGCCGGCGCTGACGCTCGATCTGGCCAACCCGGTCTATGCCCGTGCCTATCTCCCCGAGCCCGAACTGGGCCGGGTGCGGCCGGGCATGCGCGCCACTATCGAGAGCGATGCCTTCCCCGGCGAACGGTTCCCAGCCTGGGTCGGCTTCATCGCCACCACCGCCGAGTTCACGCCCAAGACGGTGCAGACCACCGAAATCCGCACCGAACTGGTCTATCGGATGCATGTCTATGCCTGCAACCCGGACGGGCGGCTCAGGCTGGGCGCGCCGGTGACAGTGGTGATCCCGCTCGAGGACAACGCTCCGCGGACGCGCGGGGAGCAGCCCTGTGGCTGAGCCGGGCCTTTCGCCGGCACTGCGCTTTTCCGGGGTCAGCAAGCGGTTCGGCAGCGGCGCGCGGCAGGTGGCGGCCATCAACGATCTGACGCTCTCCATCACGGCCGGGCGCATCACCGGCCTGCTCGGCCCGGATGCAGCCGGCAAGACCACGCTGCTGCGGCTCGCCGCCGGACTGTTGCGGGCGGATGCCGGACGGATCGAGGTGCTGGGGCTGGACGCCGTCCGCGACGCGGCGCGCATCCAGGCCCGCACCGGCTACATGCCGCAGCGCTTCGGGCTGTACGAGGACCTCTCCGTCCAGGAGAACCTGGACCTCTACGCGCGGCTTCAGGGCCTGAAGCCGGCGGAGCGCCCCGCCCGCTACGCCGAGCTGCTGCGGTTGACCGCGCTCGGCCCGTTCGGCGCCCGCCGCGCCCGCGCGCTATCCGGCGGCATGAAGCAGAAGCTCGGCGTGGCCTGCGCCCTGCTGCGCATCCCCGAACTGCTGCTGCTGGACGAGCCGACGGTGGGCGTGGACCCGATCTCGCGGCGCGAGCTGTGGGCGATCGTCGTCGACCTCCGCGCGCGCGGCGTCACGGTGCTGATCTCAACCTCCTATCTCAACGAGGCGGAACGCTGCGACGAGGTGGTGCTGCTCGACGCCGGCGGTCTGCTTGCCCAAGGGGCGCCGGGCGCAATGGCGGCGGAATTGGCGGGACGCTGCTTCGCGGTGCGCCATCCGGCCATCGACCGCCGCGCGCTGCAACAGCGTCTGCTGGCCGCCCCTGGCGTCGTCGATGCACGGCTGGCGGGCATGGGCGTGCGCGCGCTGCTCGCTGCCGCCGCCACGCCGCCGCCGCTGGCGGGCGCGGCATGGCAGGCGATCGCGCCCGAGTTCGCCGATGTGTTCGTGGACCGATTGCAGGCGCGCCGTGCCCGCCGGGCGCCCATGGCGATGGCGACGGCGGCGAAGGCGGGCGACGGCGCGGTGCTGCACGTCGCCCGACTCAATCGCTTTTTCGGCGCGTTCCATGCGGTGCAGAACGTGAGCTTCGACGTGGCGCGCGGCGAGGTGTTCGGCCTGCTCGGTGCCAACGGGGCCGGCAAGACCACGACATTCCGCATGCTCTGCGGCCTCCTGCCGGCTTCCTCCGGGGAGTTGCGCGTGGCCGGGCAGGATCTGCGCAGCGCGCCGGCCGATGCGCGCCGGCAGATCGGCTACGTGGCGCAGAAATTCGCGCTTTATGGCAATCTCAGCGTGGCGCAGAACCTGGCCTTCTTCGCCGCCGCCTACGGCCTGCGCGGCGAGCGGCTGCGCGCCCGTCTCGCCTGGGCGGAAGCGGAGTTCGAGCTCGGCCCGTTCCGGGCCGCCAATGCCAGCGACATCCCGCTGGGCTACAAGCAGCGGCTCGCGCTCGCCTGCGCGCTGTTGCACGAGCCGCCGATCCTGTTCCTCGACGAGCCGACCTCTGGCGTCGATCCGCTCGCCCGCTCGGAGTTCTGGCAGCGCATCAACCAGTACGCCGCCGCCGGAACGACCGTGCTGATCACCACGCATTTCATGGACGAGGCGGAGTATTGCGACCGGCTGGTGCTGATGTCGCAGGGCAGCGTGCTGGCGGCGGGCACGCCCGCCGAGGTGCGCGCCCACGCGGCGACGCCCGAGGCGCCCGACCCCACGATGGAGGACGCCTTCATCGGCCTGATCGCCGCGCACGAAGCCGGCCTGCGGCGGGCGGCATGAACGCGGGCCGGCTGCGCGGGCTGATCTGGAAGGAATCCGTGCAGATCCTGCGCGATCCCTCGGCGCTGGCGATCGCGTTCGCGCTGCCGCTGTTCCTGTTGCTGCTGTTCGGCTACGGCGTGTCGCTGAATGCCGAGCACGTGCCGGTAGGCGTGGTGGCCGAGCACCCGAACCCGCAGACCGACCCGTTCGTTGCCACGCTGCGCCGCTCGCGCTACTTCGATGTCCGGTACTCTGCCGAGTCTGACCGCGGCGCGGACGGCCCTGGCGCGCCGCGAGATCGGCAGCTTCGTCTGGCTGCGCAGCGACTTCGCGCGCCAGACGCTCGGCGCAGGCCCGGCGACGATCGGCGTGGCGCTTAACGGCGTCGATGCCAACACGGCGCGACTCGTGCAGGGCTACCTCACCCAGTCCTGGCTGATCTGGCTTGCGCAACAGCAGCAGGAGCAAGGGAGCGCACCCGCGTTCCCGGTGGCGTTGCAGACGCGTATCTGGTTCAACCCGGCGCTGCGCAGCCGCGACTATCTGGTACCGGGCCTGATCGCCGTCATCATGACGCTGATCGGCGCGCTGCTGACCGCGCTCGTGGTGGCGCGCGAGTGGGAGCGCGGCACCATGGAGGCGCTGATGGCCTCGCCGGCGACGATGACAGAAATCCTGCTCGGCAAGCTGCTGCCATATTTCGTCCTCGGCATGGGCGGCATGGCGCTGTCGGTGGCGCTGGCGGTGTTCCTGTTCGCCGTGCCGTTGCAGGGCAGTCTGCTGGTGCTGACCGCGGTGTCGGCGCTGTTCCTGCTTGTGGCGCTGGGCATGGGGCTGCTGATCTCCTCGCTGGCGCGCAACCAGTTCGTCGCCGGGCAGATCGCCATCGTCGTCACGTTCCTGCCGGCCTTCATCCTCTCCGGCTTCATCTTCGACATCCGCTCGATGCCGCTGCCGATCCGGATCATCACGCATATCCTGCCGGCCCGCTATTTCGTCTCCAGCCTGCAAACCCTGTTCCTGGCCGGCGACGTCTGGGCGGTGGTGCTGCCCGACGCGGCCGCGCTGGCGCTGATGGCCGCGTGCTTCCTCGGCATCACGCTGTGGCGCTCGCACAAGCGGCTCGACTAACCTTGCCTCACTTGGCACGTCTGCTCGCGCTGATCCGCAAGGAGTTCCTCGCGCTGCTGCGCGACAAGGCGAGCCGGATGGTGCTGATCGGCCCGCCGCTGATCCAGCTTCTGGTGTTCAGCTACGCCGCCACGTTCGACCTCAACAACATTCCGTTCGTGGTGATCAACGAGGACCCCGGCCTCGCCGGGCGGCAAGTCGTGGCGCGCTTCGCCGGTTCGCGAAGTTTCCGCGAAGTGGCGGCGCTGCCGTCCACGGCCGGCATGGCCGGGCTGATCGACCGCCGCGCGGCGCTGCTGGCGATCCATGTGGACCGCGACTTCACGCGCAACCTGCTGCGCGGCCGGCCGGCGCCGCTGCAGGTCGTTATCGACGGGCGCAACTCCAATACCGCGGCGATCGCGCTGAGCTATGCCAGCGAAATCGTGCTCGGCTTCGATACCGAGTGGGCGGCAACCCACGGCGGCACGAACGCTCCGGCGGTGCTTGACGTGCGCGCCTGGTACAACCCCAACCTGCTGTCGCGCTGGTTCGTCGTGCCCGGCATCGTCGGCCTGCTCACCTTCGTGGTAACCATGCTGGTGAGCGGCCTCTCGGTCGTGCGCGAGCGCGAAGCCGGCACATTCGACCAGCTTCTGGTCACGCCGTACCGGCCCTGGGAGATCCTGCTCGGCAAGGCCGCTCCGGGGCTGCTGATCGGCGGCGCCGAGGCGGTGGTAATCGTAACCGTGGCGGTGTTCTGGTTCGGTGTGCCGCTGATCGGCAGCCTGGTCGCGCTCGCGCTCGGCCTCGCGCTGTTCCTGGTCTCGGCGATCGGCATCGGGCTGATGATCTCCTCGCTCGCCGCCACGCAACAGCAGGGCCTGCTCGGCGCGTTCCTGTTCCTGGTCCCCGCGATCATCCTCTCCGGTTTTGCGACGCCGATCGCGAACATGCCGCGGCTGGTGCAGTACGTCACCTACATCAACCCGATGCGCTACCTGATGGTGATCCTGCGCGGCACGTTCCTGGAGGGTGACGGAGTGGCGGCGCTGCTCGGGCAATACTGGCCGCTCGCCCTGCTCGGCGCCGCCAGCATGGCCGCCGCCACCTTGCTCGCGCGGCGGCGAATGGCGTGAGCGATAGGCGCATCACAACGCCAGCTACGTGCCACCTGCATCGACAGTCGGCCAAGCGTCAGATTGAAGCAACTCGATTAAGCAAACCCCTCCTGAACCACGAGCCGATCGCGATGACAGGCCGCGGGGGATGGCCGCCCGGCACGGGTTCCGCGATGATTGTGGGTTGATCGCCCGCGGCGAGCATCCCATGAAGCGGTGGCATGCCGGCAATCTTGCCACACCGGACGACCCTGGCCGCGAACGGACGAAAGCGCGGCCGCAATCCCGGACGCCCAGCGGCGTCCGGTGACGCCGCATGACCGCCCATCCTCCCGACACCACCCAGGCCAGCGGACGCACCGGCCCGGACGCGCGGGCGCAAGCCGGCAGGCCGCCGCCGGCTCGCGGCGCCGAGCGGGCCGAGGCCAAGGCTCGGCCGCCGATCGTCCGGCACCGGCGGCGGCCGTTCGCGCTGGTGCTGCACGCGCCGCAGACGCTGCGCGCGCTGGTCCGCACCAACGAGGTCTGGCTCGTCGTCCTCGCCGCCTTCGTCGGCATCGGCGCCGGGCTGCTGGTGGTCGCCATGAACGTCGGCACCCACTTGCTCCATCACCTGCTGTTCCGCATCCCGCCCGGGGCGCGGCTGAGCGCCAGCGGCCGGATCGACCACTGGCTCGCCTTGCTGGTCCCGAGCCTGGGCGGGCTCGCGTTCGGGCTGTTCAGCCTCGCCGCGTCGCGCTGGTGGGCGCGCGGGCGCGTGATCGACCCGATCGAGGCCAATGCCCTGTTCGGCGGCCGCATGTCGTTCAGCGACAGCCTCTTCGTCATGGTCCAGACCATGCTCTCGAACGGCGTCGGCGCGTCGGTGGGGCTGGAGGCCGGCTATACGCAGATCGGCTCGGCGCTCGCCTCGCGCCTCGGCGTTGGTTTCCGGCTGCGGCGCAACGATCTGCGCGTGCTGGTGGGCTGCGGCGCCGCGGGCGCCATCGGCTCGGCCTTCAACGCGCCGCTGACCGGCGCCTTCTACGCCTTCGAGCTGATCATCGGCACGCTACTCCATCGGCACCCTGGCGCCGGTGGTCATCGCCTCGGTGCTGGCGATCGCGGTGGTGCGGCTGACGCTCGGCAACATCGGCGGCCTGTCGGTCAGCATCCCGACCAACATCGCGCCGCTCGACTACGTCCCGGTGCTGGCGCTCGCCGTGCTCTGCGCGCTCATCGCCATCGCCATCATGCGCGGGGTGACGCTGACCGAGGAGCTGTTCCGCAGGAGCGGCGTGCCGAACTGGCTCCGCCCGGCGCTCGGCGGGCTGGTCGTGGGGGCGCTCGCCCTCGACTCGCCCCAGGTGCTCTCGTCCGGCCACGGCGCGCTGCACACCGGCATCGACGTCGTCTATCCGCTCTCCTACGTCGCCACGCTGCTGGTGCTGAAATCCATCGCCTCGGCGGTGTCGATCGGCTCGGGGTTTCGCGGCGGCCTGTTCTTCGCCTCGCTGTTCCTGGGCGCGCTGCTCGGCAAGACCTTCGCCGCCCTGCTGGCCACGTTCAGCGGCACCATGGGCCTGCCGGAGGTCGTGCTGGCCCTGGTCGGCATGAGCGCGCTCGCCACCGCGATCGTCGGCGGTCCGCTCACCATGTCGCTGCTCGCGCTCGAAAGCACGGGCAGCCTGCCGCTGACCATCGCCGTGCTGATCGCCTCGGTCGTCTCCGCGCTCACCGTGCGGCGCATCTTCGGCTACTCGTTCGCGACCTGGCGTTTCCACCTCCGGGGCGAGGCGATCCGCAGCGCCGTGGATATCGGCTGGGTGCGCAGCCTCACGGTCGGGCGGATGATGCGCCGCGACATCCGCACGGTGCGCACGGAGACTGCGATCGCCGCCTTCCGCCGGGATTTTCCGCTCGGCGCCACGCAGCGCGTGGTCGCGGTGGATGCGTCGGATCGCTATGCCGGGATCGTGCTCGTGCCCGAGGCGCACGCCGCCGGCCCGGACACCGAGCGGGTGGGCGCGATCCTGCACTACAAGGACGACATCCTGCTGCCCAACATGACCGTGAAGGAGGCGATCGCCGCGTTCGAGGCCGCGGAAAGCGACGCGCTCGCGGTGGTCGACGGCAAGGATACCCGGCGCGTGCTGGGCCTGCTCACCGAGCAGCACGCGTTGCGCCGCTACAGCGAGGAACTGGACCGACGGCGTCGCGAGCTGTCCGGCGAATAGTTCGGTCGCGCAACGCAACCCGCTGTCGGCAGCGCCAATTTCCGCCGACGGAGACGACCGGCAACCGCTTCGCAGGCGAGGCGTTGCGGCCTCGACGCGGGAGCGAATCGGCTCTCGCAAGCGCGAGGGAAAGTGCAATGAAAAAGCTTCTGGTAGTCGGCGCGTTCGGCGCCATGACGCTGTTGGCCGGGTGCGGCAATACCCCGCAGGAGCGCACGACGGGCGGCGCCGCGACCGGCGCGGCGACCGGGGCGGCGGTCGGCGCGCTCGGCGGACCGGTCGGCGTCGGGGTGGGCGCGTTGGTCGGCGCCGGCGCCGGCGCGGCGACCGGCGCGGTGACGACGCCGCGGCAAGTCAACCTCGGCAAGCCGGCCTGGGACAACCCACACGCCCATGTCGGGCCGGTCGCGACCGACGTCTGTCACCAGAACTGCTGAGCGGGGCCGGGGAGGCTCGGTCTCCCCGGCCCCGAAATCCGGCGCGGCCTCCCCGACGCTCTCGACGGTTGTCAGGCCGCGCCGGCGACGTACGCCTTCAGGCTGTCGACTTCGCATTCCTGCTGGCTCAGTCGCGCCTTGACCACGTCGCCGATGCTGACCAGCCCGACGAGGCCGCCGGCCTCCAATACCGGCAAGTGCCGGATCCGATGTTCCGTCATCAAACTCATCGCCTCGGATACGGTGGCCCGCGGTGTGACGGTGTGGAGCACACGGGTCATCAGTTGCCCGGCGGTCATGTCCAGCGTTCGCGACCTGTGCGCGGCCAGGACCCGCACGATGTCGCGCTCGCTCACGATGCCCAGTATTTGCTGAATGGTGTCCATGACGAGGGCGGCGCCGATCCGGTGCTGGGCGAGAACCCGGGCGACCTCGGCGACGCTGTCGGTGGGGCGAACCGAAACGACCTCGGCGCCCTTGTGCTTCAGGATCGCTGCAACGGTCATTGGACTGCTCCCTGTCTGCGCGGCGCGCGGCGAGAGAGGCTCGGCGCGAACACGGTCCGCCACCATGGCGCGATCGTGGCCGCCGCATTGACTACCGTTCATAATGGCGATCTGCCCCCCGCCACTGCAAGCGCCAGGTGTGCGCTGCACAACGTCGGCGGCTACGCGGCGGCGCGGGCCTGAACCGCCGGAGCGGCAGCGAGCTGGGTAGCGACCAGCTCCGCGAAGCGCCCGCCCAGGGCCACGACCTCGTCGAAGCTGCCGCGCTCGACGATGCGTCCGCCGTCGAAAACCAGGATCACGTCGGCGTCGCGCACGGTCGAGAGGCGGTGCGCGATGATGAATGTCGTTCGCCCGCTCATCAGGGTGCGCAGCGCCCGGCTCACGCGGGCTTCCGTGGCGGCGTCGAGCGCGCTGGTCGCCTCGTCCAGGATCAGCAGCGGCGGGTCCTTCAACAGCGCGCGAGCGATCGCCAGCCGCTGCCGCTGCCCGCCCGAGAGCGTGGCACCCCGCTCCCCCACCATGGTCTCGTAGCCCTGCGGCTGGCGGATGATGAACTCGTGGGCGTCGGCCAGACGGCAGGCGCGCTCCAGCTCCTCCTTGGTCGCCTCGGGTCGCCCGACCAGCAGGTTTTCGCGGATCGAGCGGTTGAACAGCAGGCTTTCCTGAAAAACCACGCCGATGGCCTGGTGCAAGCTTTCCAGGCTGACGTCGCGCAAGTCCTGCCCGTCGATCAGCACGCGCCCGGCGATCGGGTCCCAGTGGCGCTGCAGCAGCGCCATCACCGTCGACTTCCCGGCACCGGTCTGTCCGACCAGTGCCACCGAGGTGCCGGGCGAGGCCGTGAACGAGACGCCGTTCAGAATCAGCGGTCCGCCCGGATAACGGAACGAGACGTCCTCGAACACCACCTCTCCCCTGGCCACCGCGAGCGGACCGGCGTCGGGCTTCTCCGGCACCGTGCTATGGGCTTCCAGCACCGCGAAGAACTGCTGCAGGTCCGGCAGTTGCAGGAAGGTGCGCGAGACGAACCCGATGGCCGCTTCCAGCTTGCCGAGCAGCAGTCCGGCGAATCCCATGAAGGCGACGATCTGGGCCACGCTCGCCTGGCCGTTCAGATGCAGCACGGTGCCGACCACCACGATGCTGATGATGGCGATGGTGTTCGCGGCGCGGGTCATCACGTTGACCACCGCCCACCAGTTCAGCACCGGGAACTGGTACGCGAGCACTTGGCGCACGATGTCGCCGAACACCGTCGCCTCGGCGCGCAGCCGGCCGAACGACTGCACCACCATGACGTTGGCGAGCGCATCCTGCGCCCGTCCGGCGAGCGTCGTCTGATAGAACTGCGCCTGCGCCTGTCCGGCCTCGGTGCGGCGGATGACCAGCACAGTGACCAGCGCGACCAGCGCGATCAGCACGATCAGCACCAGGCCGAGCCGCCAGTTCATGATGAGGGTGAGCGGCAACAGCACCAGGATGGCGAAAAACGAGGCGAGCTGGTCGCGGAAGAAGGTGAGCCAGGCCGCGAACAGCGCCTCGGTGCCGGCCAGCATGACGCGCATGAGCCGGCCGGAATGCGTCTCGCCGTGGAAGGCCAGCGGCATCCGCAGGACGTGGACGAAATAGCGGTGCATCGCCTGCAGGCGGTTGCGATGGGCGAGCCGCTCGGCGAGCACCGCGACCGCGATGTTGGAGCCGATGCCGGTCGCGCCGACCGCCACCCAGATGCCGATGATGATGGTCGCGTCGGACCATAACTGCGGGGCGGGCATGGTGTCGGAGCGCGCCAGCAGGCCGATCACGCGCCCGAACAGCACGGGGTCGAGGAATTGCAGGGACGCGACGAGCAGATTCGCGCCCCCGAGGAGGATGGCCTTGCGCAGGTCGGGACCGAGCAGCGCCAGCCCACGACCGTAAACCTTCAAACTCCGCATGCGCTCCCGACCTCGTCGACACGGCGCCGCGGCGGGCCGATCCGGTCATGGCACGACCCAACCGGCTCGCCGGCTCAGCTCCCGTGAAGCCTATAGGCATCCGGCCGCGGATCGGTTCGTTTTCCGCGCGGATTCCGCATCCCTACCATCGCCAGCGGGTGGGGGTTGGGGGAGGGTTACGGTTGGCCCAAGATGGGCGGGAATCGGGAGGGTCCGGGCATGGGCGTTACGCAACAACTGTCGCAATTCAGCGCCGCGATCAGGCTCGACCGCCTGCCGCCCAGCGTGACGCGGCGGGCGCGGCTGCTGCTGCTCGATCTGGTCGGCAATATCGTACGCGCGCGCCACGACGCGGAAAGCACCCCCGCCCTGCTATCCGCCGCCAGCGCGCTGGGCATGGCCCGCGAGCACGGTCGCGAGGACGGCGTGACGTGCGGCGTGTTCGGGGACGCGGCGCGCTACACGCCGCCCGGCGCGGCGCTGCTGAACGGCGCGTTCGCCCATTCGCTGGACTTCGACGACACCCACGCCGCCGGATCGTTGCACCCCGGAGCACCGGTCATCCCCGCCGCGCTCGCCGCGGGCGAGATGGCGGGCGCGTCCGGGGCCGACGTGCTGGCCGCGATCGTGGCCGGCTACGAGGTCACCTGCCGGGTCGCGCTCGCGCTGCCCGCCGGCGAGCATTACAATCGCGGCTTTCACCCGACCGCAACCTGCGGCGCGTTCGGCGCCGCGGCCGCCGCGGGGCGGGTGTTCGGGCTGGATGCGGACAGCATCGCCTCGGCGCTCGGGATCGCGCTCAGTCAATCCGCGGGCAGCCTGCAATTCCTCGCCAACGGCGCCTGGACCAAGCGGTTTCAGGTCGGCTGGGCGGCGCTGTGCGGACTTGCCGCCGCGACGCTCGCGCGCGAGGGGTTCAAGGGCGCAGCCGAGGCGCTGGAAGGCCGGCACGGGTTCCTGCGCGCCTACGCCCCCTCGCCCACGCCCGAGCGCGCCGTGGAAAATCTCGGCACCGAATTCGAGCTGATGAACACGGCGGTCAAGCCGTATCCGTCCTGCCGCTACGGCCACGCCGGCATCGACGCCGCCATCGCGCTGCGCGCCGAACACGATTTGCAGCCGGAAGAAATCGAGAGCGTGACCTTGGGCCTGCCGCGCTCCGGCATGCTGCTGATCGGCGAGCCCGCCGAGAAGAAGGCTGCGCCCGAGAACGTGGTGGACGGGCAATTCAGCGGCCCCTTCGTCATTTCGGTGGCGCTCGCGACCGGGGGGATGAACTGGGACAGCTACGGCCTGCTGCGCGATCCGACGGTGCGCCGGCTTCTGCCCAAGGTGCGCTGCGCGCACGACCCGGAGATCGAAGCGGAATTCCCGCGCAACATGGCCGGCAAGGTCACGGTGGTTGCGCGCGGACGGCGCTTCGACAAGAAGATTGTGGTGGCGAAGGGCGAGCCGGCGAATTTCCTGAGCGAAGCGGAGTTGCGCGGGAAATTCGCGGCGCTCGTGGACGGCGTTCTCGGACCGGACCGCGGCGCCAGGCTCGCCGACGCCGTGCTGGCGGTCGATTTGCTTG
Organism: uncultured Alphaproteobacteria bacterium; assembly: GCA_963761015.1. GTDB lineage: Bacteria > Pseudomonadota > Alphaproteobacteria > Acetobacterales > Acetobacteraceae > CAVXFL01. The sequence continues at coordinate 132,379 of CAVXFL010000009.1, read as the reverse complement.
CGGATGTAGCGACGCTGATGCGCTACGCCGCCCCGCCGCGGATCGATCGGTTGGCGGGGGATTGAATCCACCCGGCATCGGCTCTTGCCAACCGATGCCTCACGTCAGCCGCAAGATCACCGGTGCCAGCGCGGAAAACTCCACCGTCACCGTCGCCGGCCCCTCCAGCCAAACCGGCGGCGTTACGCTGCCGAGCAGCACCACCTGGCCCTCGCGCAGCCCGCCGAACGCGGCCGCCACCTCCGAGCCCGCGAGCCAGGCGAGGCCGCGCAGCGGGTTGCCCATTAGCTCCTCGCCCATTCCCTCGCCGCGCGCCTCGTCGTTCACCGAAATCCGCCCGCGCAAGGTGCGCAGATCGAGCGTCGTCCAGTCCGCGAGCGGCGGGCCGATGATAGCGGCGCGGTGGAACAGCTGGTCGGCGACGAGGCTCGGGGTGCCGAGCTCCTTCAGGTCACCGTAGCGGTTCTCCACCAGCTCGATAGCGGCGAACATCGCCTCCACGGCCGCGCCCGCGCGCGCCTCGTCGCACGGGCCGGGCGGCAGGTCGGCGCCGAGGCGCACCGCCAGCTCGCATTCCACGCCGGGGCGATAAAGGCCGGCGAACGCTATCTCGGTACCGGAATCGTGCAGGTTGTCCGGCGCGATGAAGCCGGCGCCGGGACCGGTCAGGCCGAGATAGTCCTGCATGCGCCGCGAGGTCGCGCCGATCTTCCATCCGGCGGGGCTGGCCACGCCGAGCCGGCGGGCCAACTCGCGCTGCGCCGCGGCGGCCTCGATCAGGTCGCGCGGCGCGATGCCGTCCGGCAGGCGCGCGAGCGGGCGGCGCTCGCGGCGGGCGCTCTCCAGATACGCGGCGGCGTCCGCGGACCTGGTCCGGGGATCGGGGGTGAGGGTCATGCGCGGCGTCCCAGTTCATAAAGGGCGATGGCGGCGGCGGCGGACACGTTCAGGCTGGCCATTTTGCCGGGCGTGGCGATCCCCGCGACATCGTCGCAGGTCTCGCGCGTGAGGCGGCGCAGCCCCTCGTCCTCGGCACCGAGCACCAAGGCCACGCGCCGGGCGGCGAGCGCGCCGCCGTCGAGCGGTTTCGCCCCGGCATCCAGCCCGACCACCCACAGATTGGCCGCCTTCAGCGCGACCAGGGTGCGGGCGATGTTGACGGCGCGCAGCAGCGGCACGGCCTCGAGCGCGCCGGAGGCGGTCTTGGCCAGCGCGCCGGTCTCGGTCGGCGAGTTGCGCTCCTGCACGACCACCGAAGCGGCGCCGAACGCCGCCGCCGAGCGCAGGATGGCGCCGACGTTGCGCGGGTCGCTCACCTGATCGAGCACCAGCACGGGACCGGGCCGCTCCAGCGCAGCTTGCAGCGTGGGCGTGGGCAGCGGGTCGGCCAGCAGCGCGGCGCCCTGATGCACCGCGTCGGGGCCGAGCAGATGGTCGATACGGCCACGATCCGCGCGCTCCGGGGCGAGCGGCCAGGGTTTCGCGACGCGGGCGGCGAGCGCGGCCTCCGCCTCCTCGGTCAGCACCAGCCGGCGCAGCCGCCGCTGCGGGTTGGCGAGCGCGGCGGCGACGGCGTGCAGGCCATAGAGCCAGAGACTGCCGCGCGGGGGTTCGGGGGTTCGGGGGCCGCCGGGACGCCGCTGCGCCAACGGCCCCGGGCGGCGGTCCAGGCCATGCGGGCGGCCTTGCGGGCGCTGCGGCGGGTGCGGCGGTTTCATTCGGGCGTTTTGCGCAATCGGCGCGCGATTGACAATCCGCCCCCCCGCCCCTTACTCGCGCCCTCGGAGGGATGCCCGAGTGGCTAAAGGGGACGGACTGTAAATCCGTTGGCGCACGCCTACGCTGGTTCGAATCCAGCTCCCTCCACCACTTTCTCAGGTATGAACCTTGGAGCCTGCTTGGATGACCGGCGCGGGTGAGGCGTGGCTCTAAACCGGGGAAAACGAAAGGCCCGCAGGGCGCTCGGGCCCCGCGGGCTGGCATGATCATTTGTTCGAGGACTGATTGCCGCTGTTCTCGGCATTGAGGTTATGGTCCTTGGGCGCCGGGCCGGCTTCGGTGTCGCGCTTCGCCGAGACGCCCGGTGTTCCGGTGGCGACGGAGCCCGCGACCACTTCGCCGGTGTCCTTCTTGGCGTTGATCTGCGCGTTGTTCTTCTGCACCGCGGTGCTCGGCTCGACCGTGCTGCCCGTCGCGGGACCGGACGTCACCCCGTGCTCGGCGGCGTTGGCCATCGGCGCGCCGGCCAGCAGCCCTATCGCCAAGCCGCCGGCCGCCAGAGCGCTGAAACCCTTGAACATCGTGTCCTCCAATGCTGGTTCGACGGTCGCGTGCGACCGACCGGCATGGCAACGCCCCGCCTGGGGCGGCGTTGCCTCGGCTCACTCCCCGGCGATCACCCGTGCGCGGGCGAGGCCCGCGATCCGCTCCGGCGAATAGCCGAGGCCGCGCAGGATCGCCGCCGTGTCCTGCCCAGGAACCGGCGGCGGTGGCGGTTCCCGCCGCGGCGCGGCAGAAAACGCGGGCGTCGGCGCCGGCTGCCGAACCCCGCCCGGCGCGACGAAGCTGCCGAGCGCCTGGTGCTGCGGATGATCCGGCGCCTCATCCATGTCCACGACCGGGGTGACGCAGGCATCGCGCCCGGCGAACGCGCGCGTCCACTCCTCGCGTGTCTTCTCGCCGAAGCGGGCGGCGAACAGCGCGGTCGCGCCCGGCCAAGCGGCCCGATCGTGCTGGGCGGCGACGGACAGCGTGCCGGCGAGGCCAAGCCCCTCCAGCAGCGCGGCATAGAATTTCGGCTCGATGGCGCCGACCGCGACGAAGCGATCGTCGCTGGTCCGGTATGTTCGGTAGAATGGCGCGCCGCCGTCCAGCACGTTGCGCGCCCGCGCGCTGGACCAGGTGCCGGCGGCACGCAGGCCGTAGATCATCGGCATCAGCGCCAGCGACGCCTCCGCGATGCTGGTGCGAACGACCTGGCCGGGACCGCCGGCGCGCACCGCGAGCAGCGCGGCCAACACCCCGCAGGCGAGGTGCATCGCCGCGCCGCCGAAATCGCCAATGAGGTTGAGCGGCACCGGCGGCGGCGCGCCGGGCTCGCCCATCGCGGCCAGCGCGCCGGACAGGCCAATATAGTTGATGTCGTGCCCGGCGCTCGCGGCGAGCGGGCCGCGCTCGCCCCAACCGCTGATCCGCCCATAGACGAGGGCGGGGCGCTCCCGCAGCGCGGCCTCGGGCCCGAGACCGAGCCGCTCCATCACCCCCGGACGGAACCCCTCGATCAGGATCTGCGCGGTGGCCAGCAGCCGCCGCGCGATCGTTGCGCCATCGACGTGCTTCAGGTCCAGCGCGATCGAGCGCTTGCCGCGATTGAGCACATCGAAGCGCGGCGGAACCGCGATGCCGAGATCGCCACCCCCCACGCGCTCGACGCGGATCACCGCCGCGCCCATGTCCGCCAGCACCATGCCGCAGAACGGGATCGGTCCGATCGCCGGGAACTCCAGCACGCTCACGCCGGCGAGCGGCCCATCGGTATTTGTCATGGCGAACCAATGCTCCGCGCGGGCCAATGCTCCGTGCGGGATCGTGGCAGGGGTCGGCTCGGCTGCCAATCCGGCGCGCGCACCTCTGTTCGGCGGCCGGTTTGCCTGCTCCCTTGACGGACCGGTAACGTCCCCGCGATACAGACGGACGAACCGATAGCACAGGGAAACATCCATGATTTCGCGGACATTTCGGCGCCCGGCGGGTGGCCAGGCTCGCCGGCCTGATCGTCGCGCTCGGCTGCGGTCTGCATTTGGCGACCGCGCGGGCGGCGGATATCGACTACACCAAGTTGTTCCGCGAGCATGCCCTGAAGTGCCTGCACCCGACCGCCCATGCCGGCCAAGCCACCATCGAGGTGATGAAGGCTCCGGAGAAACACGGTGATGTCTCGACCGTGCGCCTGAAGGTCTATTATCGCACCTTGATCCGGAAGCATTCGATGGATGCCGATCTGATGATCCGGCAGGCCGGCTCGATCCGGCAAATGAAGGTCGACGTGCTGGCGGATACCGGCGCCGAAATCCATCACTGCGATCTGACGAAGAACTGGGTCGATTTCTGACTCGCGCTAAAAAACCGTCCTGTCGCACGCGAGGGTCTGCCCGTTCTTGCCGCGGCGTCACCCAAGCTTGATTAGCGTCTAGCTGAACCCCTGGCGGCGCTCTGACGGCGAATCACGTTGATATTGCCGTTGCGCTCCAGAACGGCGGTGTCCACGTCGCTCAGCCGGCCGACGCCGTGGGTACGGACGGCTTCGTTCAGATCGCTCTCGGTGACGCCCTGCTTGCGGGCGACGCGCCGATCCAGGCGGCCGTCCCGCATCAGCAGCGCCGGTCGGCCCTTCACGAGCCATTCGAGACACGCGGAGAACTGCACCACGTGGCTGGTCACCCAGTAGATGCCCACCAGCGCCGCCGTGGAAGCGAGCGTCGGAAAGAACGGCGCGTTTGCCGTCAGCGTGCGGCTGAGGTTGGACCCGATGACGACGGCGAGCACGATGTCCAGCGGCGATTGCCGCCCGAACGCACGCCGCCCGGCGAAGCGGATCAACACCAGGCCGTAGAAGAAAATGATCGGCGCCCGGATGCACTCCTGCCACCAGGTCATATCGGCTCGTCCGTGTCCGATGACGGCGTAGATCGAGGACATGTGGGCTCCGCTGCCGCGACGATCGCGGGACCCTCGCGGCCGCGCGCACCGATCGTCGCGCAGTCAACGCGGCAGCCGCCACAACGCTGCGACAGACGGGGGAGCGCTTCAGGAAAGCAGGACGGTTCGGCTCAGGTTTTTGCCAGCAGCAAAACCGCCTGCTCGCCGAACAGGTTCGCCAGCCGGCGCGAGCGGCGCCAGGGCGCGCGCATGCCGGATTCGTCGGCCGCCAGCCAGCGCTCGACGACGTAACCTTCGACCTCGCAGAGCGCGAAGAAGTCACGGATCGTGCACGGATGGATGTTCGGCGTCTCGTACCACCAGCGGTCCCAGGCCGGCGTCATCGGCATCCGCCCGTTGCTCAGCAACTGCCAGCGCACCAGCCAATGGCCGAAATTCGGGAAACTCACCACCGCGCGCGCGCCGATGCGCAGCATCTGCCGCAGCACCTCGCGCGGCCGCCCCACGGCTTGCAAGGTGCGCGAGAGCACCACGTAATCGAACGCGCCGTCCGGGTAGTGCGCGAGGTCGACATCGGCGTCGCCCTGCATCACCGGCAGGCCGTGCGCGACGGCCCGCGTCACCTGCGCCATGTCGACTTCGATGCCGCGCGCGTCGCAGCCCTTGGTCTCGAACAGATGCGCGATCAGCATGCCGTCGCCGCAGCCGATATCGAGCACACGCGCGCCCGGCGCGATCATGTCGCCGATCAGCCGCAGATCGACCCGCATGTTCTTGGCGACATAGCGGACCTGGCCGAGTGCCGCGGCGCGGTTGCTCATTTCAGGCCCGCATGGGTCGCGCAGCCGTCCAGGAAGCCGGCGAGCGTGGTGTGGAAATCGGGCTCGTCGAGCAGAAAGGCATCGTGCCCCTTGTCGGTGGCGATCTCGACGAAGCTGACATTCGCCGCAGCGCGGTTCAGCGCCCGCGCGATGGCGCGGCTTTCCGACGTGGGGAACAACCAGTCCGAACTGAACGAGACCAGGCAAAAACGGGCCGTCGCGCCGCGGAACGCCGCGGCCAGGTCGTCGTCGTGCTCGGCCGCGAGATCGAACCAGTCCATCGCGCGCGTGATGGTGAGGTAGGAGTTGGCGTCGAAGCGGCGCACGAAGGTGCTGCCCTGGTGGCGCAGGTAGCTCTCCACCTCGAAGATGTCGCCGAACATGCTGAGCGCGCCCGCGTCGCCGCCCGGAGCGCCGCGCAACCGGCGGCCGAATTTGCGGGTGAGCGCCTGTTCGGACAGATAGGTGATGTGCGCGACCATGCGCGCGACCGCGAGGCCGCGCGCTGGGATGCGCCCTTGCTGCCAATAGCGGCCGCCCTGCCAGTCCGGATCGGCAAAAATCGCCTGCCGGCCGACTTCGTGGAACGCGATGTTCTGCGCGGAATGGTGCGCGGCGGCGGCGATGGGGACGGCGGCGAACACCGCGTCGGGGTAGGTGGCGGCCCATTCCAGCGCCTGCATGCCGCCCATCGAGCCGCCGGCCACCGCGAACAGCCGGGCAATGCCGAGATGCTCGATCAGCCGCTTCTGCGCCCGCACCATGTCGCGGATGGTCACGGGGGGAAAATCCGTGCCCCAGAGCGCGACGCCGTCGCCCCCGGCGTCGTCGCGGATGCTGCGCGGCCCGGTCGAGCCCATGCAGCCGCCGAGCACGTTGGCGCAGATGACGAAGAAGCGGTCGGTGTCGATCGGCCGGCCGGGGCCGACCACCTCGTCCCACCAGCCCGGCTTGCCGGTCAGCGGGTGCGTTTCGACGACGTACTGGTCGCCGGTCAGCGCATGGCAGACCAGCACGGCGTTGGACCGCGCCGCATCGAGCCGGCCATAGGTGCGGTAGGCGACCACGAGACGCGGCAGGCGCACGCCGCAATCGAGCGCCAGCCCGTCGTCGAAGGCGACGTGCTGGTGGTCGATTGCCTGCGCGCTGAGCACCTGGTCCATGCCGGTGTGGTCAATAGGCGGGCAGAAAGGCCGCCGCAACCCGATCGAGCGAATGCCAGCTCGGGGACAGTCGCGCATTCAAGGCGACGAGTTACAAGGGCGAGCTTCGCCGGCCGAACAGGTTCCGCGCTGGCGGCAATCTTCAAGGACTTCGCCGCGCCTGACCTCCTTGCTAGAATGCGCGGCAATCCGGCCGGAGACTGGACAATCAATGACGCCAAGGCTGTCTGCCGGCAGCGCGGCGTGCGGTGCGAGCCGCCAACCCGCGGCGATCACTACAAGATGATGAATTGCCTCGATCTTCCCGGCATGCTGGAATTCCTGGGCAAGCGCCGAAACAGGCATCGCGGCAAGTAGCTCAACATTCCCTGCCTGGGGTTTCATCGCGGCGAAGGGGCAGGCCGATCACAGGCCGGGTAGGTAATCATGGGCCGCGGCAAAGGTGTCCGAGAATTGGCTTGGCTCGACTGCGCCGGCGGCGGGCAGGTCGTGGTCGACGGCGATTTCGCCTACATCGGCCACATGGAGGCGCCGCACGGCACCTCGGTCATCGACGTCGCCGATCCGCGCAATCCCCGCATCATCGCCGAGATCGACATTCCGCCCGGGTTGCATTCCCACAAGGTGCGGGTCGCCAACGGAATCATGCTGGTCAACCGCGAGCGCCACGGCGGCGGCCCGGCGCCCGCTGACTTCGTCGGGCTGCGGATTTTCGATGTCGCCGATCCGCGTGGCCCGCGCGAAATCGCGCGCTGGGTGTGCCAGGGGATCGGCGTGCACCGCTTCACGTTCGACGGCCGCTACGCCTACATCTCGCCCGAGATCGAGGGCTATGTCGGCAACATTGTCATGATCCTGGACCTCAGCGATCCGGCGCGTCCGGCGGAAGTCGGGCGCTGGTGGATGCCTGGTCAGTGGGTTGCTGGCGGCGAGACCCCGACCTGGCAGGGCCGGGCGCATCGCTGCCATCACCCGATCAGGCGCGGCGACCGGCTTTATGTCAGCTACTGGCATGGCGGCGCGGTGATCCTCGACATCTCCGACATACGCCAGCCGCGCTGCGTTTCCACGATCGACTGGAGCCCGCCCTTTGCCTGGCCCACGCACACGGTCGTGCCGTTGGATTTCCCGATCGCCGGGCATCGCTGGATGCTGGTCGCCGACGAACACGTCGCGCCGCTCGACCCGGCGATGTCGCCGGAGCTGCCGGCCGCGCTCTGGATGCTCGACATCACCGACGAAACCCGCCCTACGCCTGTGAGCACGTTCCAAGTGCCGGAACTCGTCGGCACTCGGGCACCGCTGATGAGCGGCTGCCATCAGCCGATCGAGACGATCACCGGCACCGAAGTTCCTGTCGCCTGGTTCGCATGCGGGCTTCGCATCATCGACATCGCCTATCCGCACGCGCTGCGCGAGGTGGCCCACTGGCAGCCGGACGTGCCGCCGGGCTGCGAGCGCGTGAGCAGCAACGATGTGTTCGTTGATGCGCGTGGTGTCATCTACCTCATAGATCGCAATCGCGGGCTTTCGATTCTCGAACGTGTCTAAACGGTCGTTCTGATCGGCTTTCGGTCAGGCACGAGGTTGCTGGCCGAACAACCGGCGTAGCAGCGAAGGCAGGTTCAGGCCGGATTTGCAGGCGCGGGCGCATCCGCTTATCTGTTCCGCCCGCACCAAGCCACGGCCAATGTCCACGACCCTTCCCGCCATCGGGCTCGAACCCGCCCCGAACCCCGCCGCGCCGCCGGAATCGCTCGCCGCGCTGCGGGCCGAACTGGATCGGCTCGACGACGAACTGCAGGACACGCTGATCCGGCGCGCCGCCGTGGTCGCCCGGGTCGCCGCGTTGAAGAACGGCGGCGTCGCCCTGCGCCCGGGGCGGGAGGCCGACATCATCCGCCGCCTGCTCGCCCGCCATAACGGCAAGCTGCCGGCCCAGACCATCGTGCGCATCTGGCGGGAAATGCTGGCCGGCATGACCGCGATCCAGGGCAGTTTCGTGATCTCGGTGTCGGACACCGATCCGGCCAGTCCCTACGCGCAACTCGCGCGCGAGCATTTTGGCGCCCTGACCCCGCTCCGCGCGCATCGCAGCCCGGCGCAGGCGATCGCCGATGTCGGCGCGGGCCGCGCCAGCGCCGCGGTCCTGCCGGTCCCGAGCGAGGGCGAGCCGGCCGCCGCGTCCTGGTGGCGCGGCCTGCTCCATCGCGACGATTCGCGCATCTATGTCGTCGGAAAGCTGCCGTTCTGGGCAGCGCGTCCCGAGGGCGCGCCGCGCGCGCAAGCCCTGGTCGTGGGTGCGATCCCGCCGGACGCGAGCGAGGCCGACCGCTCGCTGCTCGGGCTGGAGACGCCCGCCAATCTTAGCCGGGCGCGGCTGATCGCGGCGCTGACGGATGCCGGATTTGCACCGGACCAGGTCTTGATCCATCGCGATCCGGGGGCGAACGAGGTCGATGTCCTGGTCGATGTCGCCGGGTACGTGGCCGAGGCCGATCCGCGCCTCGGCGCCATCCGCGCGCTGGCGCATCGCCCGGTGCTTCTCGGGGCCTATGCGGTCCCGATTGGCCAGGAACCGGCCACATGAGCCCACGCCCGCGCCCCGGAGTCCTGGATATCGCGCCCTACGTGGTGGGCGAATCATCGGTCTCGGGCGTCAACCGTATCTACAAGCTGTCGTCGAACGAGGGCGCGTTCGGCGTGCCGCCCGGCGCGCAGGACGCGTATCGGCAACTGGCCGGCGAGATCCACCGCTACCCCGACGGCGCCGCCACCGAGCTTCGCCATGCCATCGGCGCGCGATGGCGGCTCGATCCGGCGCGCATCGTCTGCGGCGCCGGCTCGGACGACCTGATCTATCAGCTCTGCCTGGCTTATGGCGGCCCCGGCACCGAGCTGATCATGACCGAGCACGGGTTCAGCATCTACCGGATCGCCGGGCAATGCGCCGGCTCGCGCGTGATCATGACCCGCGAGCGCCAGCTCACGGCCGATGTCGACGCCATCCTGGCGGCGGTCTCGCCGGCGACCAGGCTGGTGTTCCTGGCCAACCCGAACAACCCGACTGGCAGCCTAGTGGCGGAGTCCGAGTTGGCGCGGCTACGGGCCGGGCTGCCCGAGGACGTGCTGCTGGTGGTCGACGCGGCCTATGCCGAATACGTCGAGCGGCCGGACTACGACCCCGGCATCCGGCTGGTGGACGCCGGCGACAACACGGTCATGACCCGGACGTTCAGCAAGATTTTCGGCCTCGGCGGATTGCGGCTCGGCTGGTGCTACGCGCCGCCGGCGGTCGTCGACGTGCTGCATCGGGTGCGCAGCCCGTTCAACGTGAACGCCGCGGTGCAGGCGGCTGGCATCGCCGCGCTCGCCGAACCCGGCTGGGTCGAGAAGAGCCGCGCCCACAATCGCGAATACCGCGCCTGGCTGACCGACGCGCTCGCTCGCTCGGGCATCAGGGTTTGGCCGAGCGAGGGCAATTTCCTGCTCGCCGATTTCGCCACCACCGAGCGGGCCCGAGCCGCCGATGACGCCTTGCGCGCGCGCGGGCTGATCGTGCGCCGGGTCGCCGGATACGGCCTGCCGCATTGCCTGCGCATCACGGTCGGGACCGCCGAGGAATGCGGCATGGTCGCCGAGACGCTGGACCGCTTCATGGCGGGTCTCCGCCCGGCCGCACCCGCGCAATGACCGACAAGCCCCTGTTCGAGCGGCTGGCGCTGATCGGCGTCGGCCTGATCGGGAGTTCGGTCGCGCGCATCGCCCGCGAACGCGGCGATCTCGCGGGTGACGTCGTCGCCAACGCGCGAACCGAGGCCACGCTGAACCGCGTGCGCGAACTCGGCATCGCCGATCGCGTGGAGCTGGATCCGCGCCGGGCGGTCGAAGGCGCCGATTGCGTCATGCTCTGCGCGCCAGTCGGCACCTTCCCGGCATTGACCGAGGCGATCGCGCCGGCGCTGCGGCCTGGCGCCATCGTCACCGATGTGGGCTCGACCAAGCAGTCGGTGATCCGCGACGTGGGGCCGCGCCTGCCGGAAGGCGTGCATTTGGTCCCTGGTCACCCGCTGGCCGGCACCGAGTTTTCCGGCCCCGACGCCGGCTTCGCCACCTTGTTCCGGGGCCGCTGGACGCTGCTGACGCCGTCGCCCGACACCGACCGCGAAGCGGTCGCGCGGGTTGCCGAACTATGGCGCCGCTGCGGGGCGATGGTGCGCGAGATCGAACCCGCGCATCACGACCGGGTGCTGGCGATCGTCAGCCATTTGCCGCACCTGATCGCCTTCACGATCTGCGGCACCGCCGACGATCTCGCCGACGAGAGCCGCGACGAGGTACTGCAATTCGCCGCCAGCGGCTTCCGCGACTTCACCCGCATCGCCGCGTCCGACCCGGTGATGTGGCGCGACATTTTCCTGCATAACCGCGAGGCGCTCTTGGAGATGCTGGCGCGCTTCATGGAGGACGCGCAGGCGATGGCGCGCGCGGTGCGCTGGGGCGACGCGGAATACATCGAGGACAAGGTGAAGCGCGGCCGCAAGATCCGGCGCGGGCTGATCGAAATCAAGCAGGCCTGATCGGCTGCCACCGACCGTCTCGTGGCATCGGTCCGGCCACGACGGGCACGAGGGGATCGGCCCCGCGGACGGCGCCCCAACGCAGGTGCATCGGGGCGGCTTTTCGCGGGGCAAGCCCGATCCGGCCCGGTCAGACCGAGTAGTACATTTCGAATTCGACCGGGTGCGGCGTGTGCTCGAAGCGGTACACCTCGTTCCACTTCAGTTCGATGTAGCTCTCGATCTGGTCCATGCCGAACACGTCGCCGGCGAGCAGGAACTCGTAGTCGCCCTCCAATGCGGCGATTGCCTCGCGCAGGCTGCCGCACACCGTCGGCACGCCCTTCAGTTCCTCCGGCGGCAGGTCGTAGAGGTCCTTGTCCATCGGGTCGCCCGGATGGATTTTGTTGCGGATGCCGTCCAGCCCCGCCATCAGCATCGCCGCAAAGGACAGATACGGATTGGCGGCCGGATCGGGGAAGCGCACCTCCACCCGTTTGCCCTTCGGGTTGGTGGTGTAGGGGATGCGGCAGGAGGCCGAGCGGTTGCGCGCGGAATAGGCCAGCAGCACCGGCGCCTCGAAGCCCGGGATCAGCCGCTTGTAGCTGTTGGTGGTCGGGTTGGCGAAGGCGTTGATCGCCTTGGCGTGCTTGATGATGCCGCCGATATAATAAAGCGCGCTCTCCGACAGGTCGGCATAGCCGTTGCCGGCGAAAACCGGCCGCCCGCCCTTCCAGATCGACTGATGTACGTGCATCCCGGAGCCGTTGTCGCCATAGACCGGCTTCGGCATGAATGTCGCCGTCTTGCCGTAGCTGTGCGCGACGTTGTGGATGCAGGTACCTATAGATCTGCAGATTGTCGGCCATCTTCACCAGCGGCCCGAATTTCATGCCGAGTTCGTGCTGCGACTGCGCAACCTCGTGATGGTGCTTCTCGACCACGACGCCCATCTCGGCCATCGTCGACAGCATTTCGGCCCGCAGATCGCTTTCGGAATCCACCGGCGGGACGGGGAAATATCCGCCCTTCACCGTCGGGCGGTGGCCCATATTGCCCTCCGGATAGTCCTTCAGCGAGGCCTGTGGGCCTTCCATGCTATCCAGTTGATACATGCCGTAGTTGCCGCCGACGCCGAACTTCACCGAATCGAAAATGAAAAATTCGGCTTCCGGCCCGAAATACGCGGTATCGCCGATGCCGGAGGCGCGCAAATAGGCGTCGGCCTTCTTCGCGGTCGAGCGCGGGTCGCGGTTGTAGGGCTGGCCGGTCGAGGGTTCGATGACGTCGCAGATCAGCACCAAGGTCGGCTTGGCCGCGAACGGGTCCATCACCGCCGTTTCCGGATCCGGCATCAGGGTCATGTCGCTCTCGTTGATCGCCTTCCAGCCGGCGATCGAGGAGCCGTCGAACATGATGCCGTCGCGGAACGTATCCTCCTCGATGGTGGAGACGTGCTGCGCCGTGTGCTGCCACTTGCCGCGCGGATCAGTGAACCGCAGATCGATGTATTCGACGGAGTTCTCCTTGAGCATCTCCAGCACCTTGTCCACGGTGCCGTCTCCGCTGACCTTCTTCGCCATTCCCTGTTCCAGTCCTTCAACTCGGTTGGATTGCTGTCGGCGCGGCGTCCGGTCCGCGCCACGCGGTTAGCCGTGCCGCTATCGGATCAGATCGCGTCCTCGCCGCGCTCGCCGGTGCGGATGCGCACCGCCTCTTCCACGTTGGTGACGAAGATCTTGCCGTCGCCGATGCGCCCGGTGCGGGCGGCGGTGACGATGGCCTCGACCGCGCGTTCGACGAGGCGGTCCTCGCACACAACCTCGATCTTCACCTTGGGCAGGAAGTCCACCACGTATTCGGCGCCGCGATAGAGTTCGGTGTGTCCCTTCTGGCGGCCGAACCCCTTGGCCTCGACCACGGTGATGCCCTGAAGACCGACCTCCTGCAGCGCTTCCTTCACCTCGTCGAGCTTGAACGGCTTGATGATCGCCTCGATCTTCTTCATCGGTGCCACCGCCGCGGCGGGCGCCACGGCGTTTCCCTTTCCCCCAAGATGCGCGGCATGCGCAGTGCTGCCCCGCCGGGGCAGCCCGTGGGCTCACAGGTTTGCACGTGGCGTGCCAAGGGGCAACGGGAGCGAGGCAGGCGCGCCGGGATGAAGCTCCGGCACGGTCTCGATCGGGTTTGCCTGCGTTCTGGGCAATACGTGCCTGCTTCGTGGGCAGGGCAGAAACGTTGACGGCCGCAGCCCGCTGGTCCTAAACGGCGGCGCGGAAACAGGGACCAGATCCCTATGGCGGGCGTAGCTCAGGTGGTAGAGCGCCAGGTTGTGGTCCTGGATGCCGTGGGTTCGAGTCCCATCGCTCGCCCCAGTTTCCGCCCTCGAATCACGGCATGATGCGCACGGTCGGGATCGCCGGCCTGGGCGCCATTGGCCTGGCCGTGGCGGAGGCGCTGGATGCCGGCGCCATCGAGGGCCTGCGGCTGACGGCGGTCAGCGCGCGCGACCAGCAGCGGGCTCGTTTCAGGACGGAACGTTTTCGCCAGCCGCCCGAAGTGGTGGATCTGGCCGGGCTCGCCGCCGCCGACATGGTGATCGAGGCCGCGCCGGCCGCGGTGTTCGCCGAGATCGCTGAACCGGCCATCGCCGCGGGCCGTGTCCTGGTGGCGTGCTCGGCCGGCGCGCTGTTGCCGCGCATGGACCTGGTCGCGGCGGCGAAGCGGAGCGGCGCGCGCATCGTCGTGCCGACCGGCGCCCTGCTGGGGCTGGACGCCGTGCGCGCCGCGGCCGAGGGACGCGTGGACGGCGTCACCCTGGAGACCCGCAAGCCGCCCGCCGGGCTCGCCGGCGCCCCCTATCTGGAGGCGCGCGGCATGGACATGGCGCGCATTAGCGAACCGACCTGCGTGTTCCGCGGCAACGCGCGCGAGGCCGCCGCCGGGTTTCCGGCGAACGTGAACGTCGCCGCCGCCCTGGCGCTCGCCGGCATCGGCCCGGAGCGCACGATGGTGGAAATCTGGGCGGATCCCCGCCTGACCCGCAACACGCACACCATTCGCGTGGAAGCCGACGCCGCCCGTTTCGTCATGACCATCGAAGGCGTGCCGAGCGAGGCCAACCCGCGCACCGGGCGATTGACGCCGCTTTCCGTGCTCGCCTGCCTGCGCGGCATGACGGCGGCATTAAAAGTGGGTAGCTGATCGCTAATTCACGGCGCATTGCGCATGCGCCGGGCGCGCGATCGGGCGAAACGCCGTATGATGGGCGAGGCACCTGACGCACGGGGGGACTTGCGGATGAAGTTCGGCAATTTCGGTTTGATGCGCCCGGCGGAACTCGGTGCCTGTCTGCTGTTCTTCCTGACCAGCTACTCGGCCTGGCTGACGCACATCGTCACCTGCGCCGAGGACAAGCTTTGGGGCTTCCTGGTCGCCGGCGCGATTTTCTTCCCCGTCGGCATTTTTCACGGCATCGGCATTTGGTTCGGGAGCGGTTAGAACAGGCGCCCCTACTCGCCGACGATCACGCCGCGCCGTTCATGAAGGCGGCGATTTCGGGATCCAATGTCAGCCGCGCCAGATCCTGCTCGGTCGGCAGTTGCGGGCGGTCGCGCTCGCGATTGACCATGCAGAGGAAACCGAGCGGAACGCCCGCCGTGGCGCGGAACTGGTGCCAGGTCCAGGCCGGAATGGCGATCAGATCATGGGGGCGCACGACGCGCACGGATTGGCCGACCAGGCAACGGCCCTCGCCGCGCAGGATCATGACGGCATGCGCGTGCTCGTGCCGCTCCAGTGTGGAAAAGCCGCCGGGCGCGATCTCGAAATAGCGCAACGCGCAGGCGAGCGCCGGATCGTCGCACAGCACCTGGCGCGATATCGCCTTGAACGGCGCGGCCGCATCGTCCTTGTAGGGATGCACGCCGACGCCGTCCCAGCGGAACCCGTCGCGGAACGCGCGCACGGCGGCTGCGTCCTCGGTATCCATGGATTGCCTCACTGGTATCGGTGATCGGCGACGGCGCGGACGAATTCCTCGGTCGCTTCCGTCAGCCGTTCGCGGGCGGCGAGAAGACTGCCGCCGATCAATAGCATCGTGTCCGGCCCGTAGAAATCAAGCATCTCCGGCACGCGGGCGAGACGCATGCCGCCCGCGGGCACCGGCATGGCGGGCGCGAGACCGTGCCAGGGCGCACGGGCATTGGCGGCGATGTCCCGGCAGGTCCGTTCCGTGTAGCCGAAGCGGCCGCCGTGATTGGGAAAGATCACCGCGTCAGCGCCGAGCAGCCGGAACAGCTTTCCGATCAGGCACGCGGGGGCGATACGCGCCGCGCCGCCCATGCTCGGATGCGCGAGAACGGCCACGTCCGGAAACTCGCGCACGAGCATCAGCACGTTGGCGAAGCCAGCGACCATCGGCGCGAGCATGACGGTGTCGACGCCCTCGCCGCGCGCCAACCGGATTTGCGCCCGCATGCGGTCGAGATTGCCGGAGAGACTCGGCACGTAATGTGTGAGGCGTCCCGTGGCCGCCGCCGCGCGCCGCGCCGCTTCCGCGCAGGCGCGCACGCGATCCGCGAACCGGGCGTAGGACTGGTCCGCGAGGCCGTGGTCGTCCTTCACGAAATCGAGCCCGCCGCGCGCGAAGGCTTCGGTGAGTTCGGCCAGCCGGCCGGGGGAAAGCCCTTGCGGCTTCAGCGCCGAACAGGTGAGCGCGCGTCCGGCGGCCTCGGCACGCGCGCGCAACCCGCGCATGCCGTGGCGCGGCCCGCCAAACCCGCGGGCGAGTTCGGCCGGAATTTCCACGTCCCAGAGCATTGCGTCGTCATGGAGCGAGGTGTTGCCGAACAGCACGTTGAGCAACTGCCCGGCATCGTCGCCGATCGTCGCGAGCGCGAGGCCGATGCGTACCTCGAACAGATTGTCGTCCAGTGCCGTGATGCCATCGACCCGCCCGACGATGTCGGCCAGGATGTGCGGATCGTCGATCGCGTCGAGCGGCATTTCCACGCTTTGCTCGACCGCGATGGCTTCGGATCTGGCGGCGATCACCCCCGCCTCGCCGCGCACGCGGTAGACGGCGATAACGCGCAGCGTCATTGCGAACGTCGGCGCCTTTGCCAGACCAGCGTCAAAGCGAGCCCGCTGCGCTCCTTGCAATGACCCGCCATCAATCCAGCACCACGTTCTTGCCCATCTCGCCGCTGCCGATCTCGAAATTCGCCATGCCTTCCAATGCGCGCACCATCGCCGAGTGGTCCCAGGCGGAACCGCCGTGCGCGGCGCAGGCGCTGAACAGGTTCTGCGCCGCCGCGGCGTAGGGCAGCGCGAGCTTCAGCGCGCGCGCGTTCTGCAATGCCAGGTTCAGATCCTTCTGATGCAACTCGATGCGGAAACCCGGATCGAAATTGCGCTTGATCATGCGCTCGCCGTGCAGTTCCAGGATGCGCGAGGACGCGAACCCGCCCATCAGCGCCTGCCGCACCCGGCTCACATCCGCGCCGGCTTTCGCGGCGAACAGCAGCGCCTCGCCGACCGCGCCGATGGTGACCGCGACGATGATCTGGTTGGCGACCTTGGTGGTCTGGCCGTCGCCGTTGCCGCCGACCAGGGTGATGTTCTTGCCCATCAGCTCGAACAGCGGCTTCACCTTGTCAAACGTTTCCTCCGAACCGCCGACCATGATGGTGAGCGAGGCCTGCTTGGCGCCGACCTCGCCGCCCGAGACCGGCGCGTCGAGATATTCGCAGCCGAGCTGGTTGATGCGCTGCGCGAACTGCTTGGTCGCGAGCGGGGAGATCGAGCTCATGTCGACCACGATCTTGCCGCGGCTCAATCCGTCGGCGACGCCGTTCTGGCTGAACAGCACGGCCTCGACATCGTGTGTGTCCGGCACCATGACGATGATGACATCGCCCTTCTGCGCAACCTCCTTGCCGGAGGCGCAGCCGACCGCGCCGGTATCCAGCAGCGCCTGCGGCAGCGGATTGATATCGTGCAGGAACAACTCGTGCCCGGCGTTCTGCAAGTTCAGCGCCATGGGCCGGCCCATGATGCCCAATCCGATGAACCCTATTTTCATGACGTGATCTCCCTCGTATTCCGCCTACGCCTGGTACGCTGGCCAGCCCCTCGCAACGACGAGAAATTTCACGCGTGCTCGCGCGGCAGAAGCTGCTCGACCAGCGTCGCCCAGTACCAGGCGCCGACCGGCAGGACCTCGTCGTTGAAGTCGTATTTGGGGTGATGCAGCATCGGGTCGTTGGCGCCGCGCCCGGCGCCCAGCATGATGTAGCTGCCCTGTTTCTTCTGCAGCATGAAGGCGAAATCCTCGGCGCCGGTGGTCGGCTGCGCTTCGGCCACGCGCGCCTCGCCGGCAACCGTCTCCGCGGCGCGCCGTGCCAATGCCGTCGCCTCGGGGTGATTCACCGTCGCCGGATAATTGCGCGTGAAAGCGATCTCGGCGCGGGCGCCGAAACTCTCGGCAATGCCCGTGACCAGCCGGTTCACGTTCGCTTCGATCCGCTCGCCGACGGCCGGCAGAAACCAGCGCGCCGTGCCCTTCATCTGCACGGTTTCGGGAATGACGTTGTAGGTGTTGCCCCCGGCGATGCTGCCGATGGTCACCACCGCCGCGTCGATCGGATTGACGTTGCGCGCGACGACGCTCTGCAACGCCGTCACGATCTGGCTGGCGACGACGATCGGATCGATGCCGCGATGCGGCAGCGCGCCGTGGGCGCCGGTCCCCGTGATGGTGATGTCGATGGTCGCGGTCGCCGCCATCACCGGACCGTTGCGCCACTGGAAGGTCCCGGCCGGCGCGGCGGGCCAGTTGTGCATGCCGAACACCTGCTGCATCGGGAAGCGCTCGAACAGGCCCTCCTCCACCATGATCCGCCCGCCGCCCATGGTTTCCTCGGCGGGCTGAAAGATCACGTAGGCGGTGCCGTCGAAGTTGCGCGTCTCCGCCAGATACCGCGCGGCGCCGAGCAGCATCGTGGTGTGGCCGTCATGCCCGCAGGCGTGCATGATGCCGGGGTTGCGCGAGGCGTGCGGCGCGCCGGTTTCCTCGAGGATCGGCAATGCGTCCATATCCGCGCGCAGACCGATCGCCGGACCGCCCTTCCCGCTGTTCGGCCCACGTCCGCGGATCACGCCGACCACCCCGGTACGGGCGATCCCCGTAACGACCTCGTCCACGCCGAACGCGCGCAGCTTGTCCTGCACCACCGAACTGGTGCGCTGCTCCGCCAGCCCGAGTTCGGGATGCTGGTGCAGGTCGCGCCGCCACGCGGTCATGTCGTCCTGGAAATCGGCGATGCGGTTGATGATGGGCATATTGCGGCGCTCCCGGCAGGCGGTCACGCGATTGTCGCCCGCTGGAATGTTCGCGCAAGGCCCTCGGCGAGCGGCATCGGGCGCACGGCCAGGGTCTCCAGCATCTCGGCGATATCGAACGCCTTGTCTTCCAGCAGGCGGCGGATCTCGTCGCGGCTGACCCGCGGCACGCCCGGGACGTGAATGCCGAGACCGGCGGCCAGCATCAGCACCCAGGCGGGCACCGGCGCGATGAACGGCCGCGCCAAGCCGGCTGCGGCGGCGATCTCGCGCACGAGCGTGGCGTAGGTCACCGGCTCGGGCCCGGCGATCACGATGACGTGCGGCCCGTCCCAGGGCAGCGCCAGCGCGGCGCGGATGGCGCGGGTCACGTCGTCCTGGTGAATGGGCTGCACCAGATTGCGCCCCCCGCCCGGCAGCGGGACGAGGCGCAGGCGGCGCAGCATGGCGGCGAGCCGCTGCACGTTCTGTTCCCCGCTCGCGCCGTAGATCATGGTCGGGTGCAGCATGACCCCGTTGCGGCCGGAGGCGAGGAAGGCCGCCTCGCCCTCGGCGACACCGGCGCCGTGCGCGTCGGGAAAGCGCGAGAAGCGGCGCGTGCTGCCCATCAGCACCAGGCGCGCGGCTGCCGGCGCGGCCGCCAGAACCGCCGCTGTGCCGCGCGCATGCGCCGTCGAGACCAGGTAGCGCGCGTCGGCGAGGGCGGATTTGAGCGCGGCGGCATCGCCGAGATCGGCCAAGCGCGGCGCGGCGGCGAGGCCGCTCGCCCGCCAACGGGCCGGGTCGCGCACGATCGGAACCACCGCGACTCCGTGGGCGAGCAACGCGCGGCAGAGCGCCGATCCGCTGCGGCCGGAGGCGCCGATCACGTGCACGGGCGACGGCGGCTCGCGTTGTGGTATCATGTTACCGTTGGACGAAGCCGTTGACCGGACGGGCAATGCGCGGCATAAGCCGCCGCGCTCTACCCAAGGAAATGGCCCGATGAAGACCACCCTCTCGCTGAAGCCCGCGGAGGTGACCAAGGACTGGGTGCTGATCGACGCCGAGGGCCTGGTGCTCGGGCGTCTGGCCGCCATCGTGGCGATGCGGCTGCGCGGCAAGCATAAGCCTCGGTACCACCCCCCATGTCGATTGCGGCGACAACGTCGTCGTGGTGAACGCCGCGCGGGTGCGCGTGACCGGCAACAAGGCCGAGCAATCGATCTTCTACTATCACACCGGCTATCCCGGCGGCATCAAGGGCCGCAGCTTGCGCGAGCGGTTGGACAGCAAGCACCCCGAGCGGGTGCTGGTGAAGGCGGTGGAGCGCATGATTACGCGCGGGCCGTTGCAGCGGCGGCAGATGAAGCACCTGCACGTCTACCCTGGCGGCGTCCATCCCCACGAAGGCCAGCAGCCGCGCAAGCTGGACATCGCCGCCATGAACGCGAAGAACAGGAGAGGCTGAGCCGCATGTCGGACACCCAGACATCCCGCACGCTCACCGATCTCAGCCAGCTTGCGGTCGTCGCCCAGCCGACCGCCGAGACCACGCCCCGCTACGAGGCGAAGCGGGACGCGCAGGGGCGGAGCTATGCCACGGGGCGACGCAAGGACGCGGTGGCGCGGGTCTGGATCAAGCCGGGCAAGGGCGAGATCATGGTGAACGGGCGCCGGGTGGGGCAGTATTTCGCCCGCCCCGTGCTGCGCATGCTGCTCACCCAGCCGTTCCTGGTCGCCGACCGCTATAACCAGTTCGACGTGACCTGCACGGTGACGGGCGGCGGTCTGTCCGGCCAGGCCGGCGCCGTGCGCCACGGCATCAGCCGCGCGCTGACGTATTACGAGCCGGAACTGCGCACGATTTTGAAGGCGGCGGGTTTCCTGACCCGCAATTCGCGCGTGGTGGAGCGCAAGAAATACGGCAAGGCCAAGGCCCGCCGCAGCTTCCAGTTCAGCAAGCGGTGATGTCGCTGTCATTGCGAGGAGCGACGCGACGAAGCAATCTCCGGGAGCGTACGGGGAAGGGGATTGCTCCTCCCGGCTGAACGCCGGGCTCGCAATGATGTAATCCTTCAGGTGCTCTGGATCTGGCCCCGAAGGGATGCGGACGAGGGGACCGAACATGCCACGGGTCTTCATCGACGGCGAGGCGGGCACGACCGGGCTCGGCATCCGGGAGCGGATGCGCGCCATTCCCGGCGTCACCCTGCACAGTCTGCCGCCCGAGCGCCGCAAGGATCCCGATGCGCGGCGCGCGGCCATGCGCGAGGTCGATCTCGTCGTGCTCTGCCTGCCGGATGCGGCCGCGCGGGAATCCGTGGCGCTCGCGGACTCGCTGGGCGCGGACGGGCCGAAGCTGCTGGACGCCAGCACCGCCCATCGCGTCGCGCCCGGCTGGGTCTACGGCTTCGCGGAGCTTGCCTCGGACCAGCCGGCGCGCATCGCGGCGGCGAAACGCGTGGCCAACCCCGGCTGCTACGCGACCGGCGCCGTCGCGCTCATCCGCCCGCTGGTCGATGCCGGCCTGCTGCCGCCCGACGTTCCGCTGACCATCAACGCGGTCAGCGGCTACAGCGGCGGCGGGCGGGGGCTGATCGATGCCCACGAGGCGAGCGGCGGTCCGATGTTCGAGCTGTATGCGCTCGCTCTCGAACACAAGCACGTCCCGGAAATCGTGGCCTGGTCGCGACTGACCCGGCGGCCGGTCTTCGTGCCCTCGGTCGGGCACTATCGGCAGGGCATGCTCGTCTCGATTCCGCTGCACCTCGATATGCTGCCGGCGGCGCGGTCGGCCGCCGATCTGCAAGCGGTGCTGGCCACGCATTACCGCGGGCGGGACTTGGTGCGCGTGCAGGACGCCGACG
This sequence comes from uncultured Alphaproteobacteria bacterium, assembly GCA_963761015.1. GTDB lineage: Bacteria > Pseudomonadota > Alphaproteobacteria > Acetobacterales > Acetobacteraceae > CAVXFL01. The sequence continues at coordinate 110,984 of CAVXFL010000009.1, read as the reverse complement.
CCTCCGGCCGGCTGGAGCCACAGGCGCTGAACGATACGGACCTGATGGAGCTGCGCGTCTACGCCAACCCCGCCCACGGCCACGCGGTTCTGGTCGCCCGGCTGGACAACCTGGGCAAGGGCGCCTCGGGCGCGGCCGTGCAGAACGCGCTGCTCATGCTGGGGCTCGCCAAAGCGGCGGCGCGCGAGCGGCTCGAGCCGGCGCATGCCTGACTCGGGGCCGGTTTATTCGCTCGACGGTGTATCGCCGCGCATCGCGGCGGATGCCTGGATCGCGCCGAACGCGGCGGTGATCGGCAATGTCGAGATCGGCCCCGGCGCGAGCATCTGGTTCGGCTGCGTGCTGCGCGGCGACAGCAACCTGATCCGGGTCGGCGCGCGCAGCAACGTCCAGGACGGCACGATCGTGCATGTCGATCCCGGCGAGGCGTTCGCCTGTTTGATCGGCGAGGACGTGCTGATCGGCCATGCCGCCATCGTGCATGCCTGCCGGCTGCACGACCGCGCCTTCGTCAGCATGGGCGCGATCGTGCAGAGCGGCGCGGTGATCGAGGAGGGCGGCGTGCTCGGCGCCGGCGGGCTGCTCACCGAAGGCAAGCGCATCGGCCGCAACGAGCTTTGGGTCGGCGCGCCGGCGCGTCTCAAACGGGTGCTGACGGCAGCCGAGCGCGCCGAATTCGACCAGGGCGCCCGCCACTACGCCATGAACGCGGTCCGCTTCCGCGCCGGCCTGCGGGGACTCGGGTCCTCCGGTTGATAATGCGTCGCCCTGCTGGTGGGTCCCCCAGGCAAACCAATGCCAGCGGCTCAAAGTCGTGCTACAAAGCAAGAGGTTTGCCCCGCGCGCTCGGTTGACGTTTGCGGCGGTGGGATTCGAGACTGATACCGTCGAGCGACCGATCAAGCCCTTTTGTCGCCCCCGCGAAGGCGGGGGTCCAACGTCCGTGCCGCGGATCGGCCGCTGGATTCCCGCCTTCGCGGGAATGACGAAAAGGGGGCGGTCCTCGCGCGCGACGGATTACTTGAATCCGTTGATCGGCGGAGAATTCGGTTGTCGGACTTCACGCCTCGACTTGAAATTCTAGCCCCGCCGCAGCAGCGGCTTTGGCCTGAATTCGCCGCGACACCCAGCCATTTCACGCTTTACGGCGGCACGGCCATCGCGCTCCGCTTGGGACACCGGGCCTCCGCCGATTTCGACTGGTTTTCCAATAACCCGTTCGAGCCGGATCAGCTCGCGGCAACGGTGCCCTATTTGCGCAACGCCGAGCGGGTTCAGATCGCCCCGAACACGCTGATCTGCCGTGCCGACCGGGACGGCCCGGTGCTGATCTCCTTCTTCGGGGCGCTCTATCTCGGGCAGGTCGCTCCCAGCGATACGGCAGTGGGTCCGGGCGTCAGCGTGGCGTCGCTGCTCGACCTGGCGGGCACGAAGGTGGCGGTCGTACAGAAGCGGGCCGAGGCGAAGGATTATCTCGATATCGACGCGCTGCTGCAAAACGGCATCGATCTGCCGACCGCGCTGGCCGCGGGCCGGATCGTCTACGGGCATAGCTTCAACCCGCTGATCGCCCTGAAGGCGCTCAGCTATCACGAGGACGTCGACCGCCTTCCGGCCCCGACAAGGCAGCGACTGGCTGCCGCCGTTGCCGCGACCGACCCGAACCGGCTGCCCCGGCTGACCGCGTACGCGCCCCGCCGCGACGAGCCGGAGGCGGAATCATGAACCCGCTGCCGTCCACCCCGGAACTGCGCGCCGTGGCCAGGCGTGTCGTGTGGTTCAAGGAGCCCGACGCGGCGTTGGCCGATCCGGTGCACTTCCTGGCGCATGTGATGACCTACGGTACGCCCGAGGATCTCGCGGCCCTGCATGGGATCGTGCCACGCGAGGCGTTTCTCGAAGCGCTCGAGCACGCGCCGCCGGGCGTTTTCGATCCGCGCTCGTGGGCATACTGGCATCTCGTGCTCGCTGAGCGCTCCCCGCCGCCGCCCCTGCCGACGCGGAGGTTAACCGGGGAACCACGCCGATGACGCGAGAGCCGAGCGCTTGCCGCTGCGCCGGGATCGGTGCTGAATTGCCCCGCTGACAATAAGCGGGGGACGAGATCCCCCGAGGAGGAAACCCAATGGAAACGGACGGACTGAGCCGCCGAGATTTTCTGCGCACCAGCGGCATCGCGGTCACCGCGCTGGCCGCCGGCGGGTCGTTGATCTTCGGCCCCAACCACGCCTGGGCGATGGCGGCGACCAATCTCGACCCGCACACCGCGCGCACGCTGCTGGTCATGACGCACGACCTGTTCCCGCATGACAGGCTCGGCGTGCAATACTACGCGGTCGTGGTCGACCAGCTCGACAAGGCGGCCGGCGGCGACGCGGCGATGCGCAAGCTGCTGCGCGACGGCGTGGCCGGTCTCGACGCGGTCCACAACATGCCATGGATCGAGTTGAGCGACGGCGCGCGCGACGCCGTGCTGCGCAACATCGAAAAGACCGACTTCTTCACTACCGTGCGCGGCAAGACGATCTCCGGCCTGTACGGCAATCCGCTCGTCTATCACATGTTCGGCTACGGCGGCCCCTCGGTGCAGCTCGGCGGCTACATCGACCGGGGATTCGGCGACATCGGCTGGCTGCCGAACGAATAGGCGGGGAGGAACGCAACCATGGCCAAGACATTCGATCTGAACGACAATTCGGTCGTCGTCATCGTCGGTTCCGGCGCCGGCGGCGGGACGCTCGGCAACGAACTCGCGCAGCGCGGCATCGACGTCGTCTGCCTCGAAGCCGGACCGCGGCTGAAGATGGACGACATCGTCAACGACAACGACGTGATGTTCAATCGCCTGAGCTGGCTCGACAAGCGCATCGGCACCGGCGATCTCAATCCCAGCCTGCCGCTTTGGGTGTGCAAGACGGTCGGCGGCACCAGCGTTCACTGGGCGGCGGCGGCGCTGCGCTTGCAGGAGCACGAGTTCAAGGCGCGCACGACCTATGGCGAGATTCCGGGCACCACGCTCATCGATTGGCCGCTGACGCTCGCCGAAATGGAGCCGTTCTACGACAAGGCCGAGGACAAGATGGGCGTCACCGGCACCCACGGCATTCCGCGCCTTCCCGGCAACAACAACTATAAGGTGATGGCGGCAGGCGCCAAGCGCGTCGGCTACAAGGAGTTCCACACCGGCAACATGGCGATCAATTCGCAGCCGCGGGACGGCCGGCCGGGCTGTCAACAAATCGGCTTTTGCATGGAAGGCTGCGCGATCGGCGCCAAGTGGTCGACCTTGTACACCGAGGTTCCGAAGGCCGAGGACACCGGACATTTCGAACTCAGGCCCGAAAGCATGGCGCTGCGCATCACCCACGATGCCAGCGGCAAGGTCACGGGCGTGATCTATGCCGACAAGGCCGGTAACCATCACGAGCAGAAGGCGCGCGCGGTTTGCGTGGCCGGCAACTCGGTGGAATCGCCGCGACTGCTGCTGAACTCGGCCTCGTCGAAATACCCGGACGGAATGGCGAACTCGTCGGGTCAGGTGGGCCGCAACTTCCTGCGCCACATGAGCGGGACGGTTTACGCGATCATGCCGGGACGCGTGAACTTCGAGCGCGGCACGCAAATGGCGGGTATCGTCAAGGACGAATCCCGCTTCGATCCCAAGCGGGGCTTCGCCGCCGGTTACGAAATGGAGACGTTGCCCGGCTTCGGACTGGCCGGTCTCGCGACCAACCTGATCCCCGGCGCGTGGGGCCACGACTATACCCAGATCCTGGAGATGTACGATCATTTCGCCGGCATGTGGCTGGTCGGCGAGGACATGCCGCAGCACGATAATGGGGTGACCTTGCATCCGACGGAGAAGGATCAGTACGGGCTGCCGGTGCCGGTCGTGCACTTCAAGGACCACCAGAACGACTTCGCCATGCGCAATCACGCGTTCAAGGCGGGCCGCGCGATCTACGAGTCGCTCGGGGCAACGCAGGTCTTCGAGCTGCCGCCGTTCCCGAGCACGCACAACATGGGCACCTGCCGGCAGAGCGCGAACCCGCGCGACGGCGTGTGCAACAGCCACGGGCAGACGCACGACATCGCGAATCTGTTCATCTCCGACGGCAGCCAGTTCTCCAGCGGCGGCGCGGAAAACCCGACGCTGACCATCGTCGCGCTGGCCATCCGCCAGGCCGGCTACATCGCCGACCAACTCAACAAGCGGCAGATTCTGAGATCCGGCCGCGACCCGCCCCTGTTCCCCGGCAAGCCCTCTCTCCCCTGATCGGGGGGAGAGGACCCGGGCGATGATCGGCATCGATTGGGGCACGAGCGGCTTTCGCGCCTTCCGCCTCGACCAGGACGGTGGCATCCACGAGCGCCGCGAAGCCCCGCTCGGCATCCTGCAAATCGCGGGGGCGCGGTTCGCGGAAACGTTGCAAGCTCAGATCGGTCCCTGGCTCGCCGGCGGCGAGGCTCGGGTGCTGCTGGCGGGCATGATCGGCAGCCGGCAAGGCTGGGTCGAAGCGCCCTACCTCCCCTGCCCCGCCGGCCCGGCCGATCTCGCCCGCGCCCTTGTCGACGTGCCGTTCGACGGCACGCGGGTGAAGCTGGTTCCGGGCCTGTCGGACACCGATCCGGCGGGCGTGCCGGAGGTGATGCGCGGCGAGGAGACCCAGCTTGTCGGCGTGCTGGCCGAAATCGGCGATAACGGCCTAGCGTGCCTGCCCGGCAGCCACGCCAAATGGGCGCGCATCGCCGCCGGCCGCATCGCCGGCTACGCCACCCATCTGACCGGCGAGGCGTTCGCTGCCCTGCGCGGGCACACCATTCTCGGCCGCATGATGCGCGAGGGGCCCACCGATCCGGCCGCGTTCGACCGGGGCGTGGCGCGCTCGGCGGATGCCGGCGGGATGCTGCACCATCTGTTCGGCGTGCGCACGCTCGGCCTCGCCGGGCGGCTGTCGGAAACCGAATCCGCCGGCTATCTGTCCGGCCTGCTGATCGGCCACGAGGTCCGCGCCGCCATGATTGAACCGGCCGAGGTGCACCTGATCGGGGCGACGGAGCTTTGCACCCTCTATGCGCGCGCCATCGCGGCGGCGGGCGGGCACGTGGTCCATCACGATCCGGACGCGGCCGCGCGCGGTCTCGCCACGATCGGGAGGCTTGCGCGATGGTGCTGAGCGACTGGCTGCGGCGCTGCAACCTGATCGCCATCCTGCGCGGCATTCGCCCCGAGGAGGCCGAGCCGGTCGTCGCGGCACTGGAAGAAGCGGGGCTCGCGATCGTCGAGGTGCCGCTCAATTCGCCACGGCCGATCGAGACCATCGGCATCCTCGCGCGCCGGTTCGGCGAGCGCATGCTGGTCGGCGCCGGCACGGTGATGACGCCGCAGCAGGTTTCGGAAATCGCCTGGGCCGGCGGGCGCCTGATCGTCACCCCGCACGCCGATCCGGCGATCGTGCGCGCCGCGAAGCGGGAGGAGTTGATCGCGGTGCCCGGCTTCTTCACCCCCGCCGAGGCCTTCGCGCTGCTCGCCGCGGGCGCCGACGCGCTGAAGCTGTTTCCGGCGGAGGCGGCGAGCCCGGCGGTGTTGAAGGCGCTCTTGGCCGTCCTGCCGAACGGCACCGGCGTGTTGCCGGTCGGCGGCATCGGCCCGGACAATTTGGCGCCCTGGCGTGAAGCCGGCGCCGCCGGGTTCGGCATCGGCTCGTCGATCTACAAGCCCGGCGACAGCGCCGAGGCGGTCGCGCAAAAAGCCCGCCGGCTGGTTGCGGCTTTACAACGGGGTTCCGATCGGGTCGAAAACTAGGGAATGCGTATTCCTGCCGCCCTAGGGTTCGGTCTCCTGATAGGTGCGACCCCGGTCCTCGCCATCCCCGCGGTACCCGGCCCGATGATCGTCTCGCGCGCGTGGGCGCCCGCGCCCGCCAAGGTGGGCGACGACACGCCACTCTATATGACCATCGCCAACAACGGCGACGTGCCCGACAAGCTGCTCCGCACCAGATGCACGTTCGCCCAGTTCACCGAGATGGTCACGGTGGATACCGGCGGCGAAGGCTCGCCATCGACCCGCGTCGTGAAGGCGATCCCGCTCCCGCCACGCCACACCGTTGTCCTGAAGCCGCTCGGCTATCACATCGTCCTGCTGCAAACGGCCGCGTCGCTGGCGCCGGGCAAGGTCCTCGGCTGCACCGTCAGGTTCCAGAACGTCGGCGAACGGCTGGTCGAAGTCACCATCGCCCCGGCGGGCGCCAAGTCCTTCCCCTAGCCGCCGGGGAACCGCGTTGCGCGGGGCGAGGCCGCGTGTCAGGGTTCGCCATGGTCGCCCGCGCCAGAGAATCCGGAAATCGAGCCATGAACGACGTGATCGCCTTCCGCGCGCCGGCGCCGGGCGCGCAACCGCCCTACGACGTGCCCGCGTACGGCAGTTCGCACAAGCGCCGGCCGCTGCACGCGCTGGTCTCGCTGCCGCACACCATCACCGAAACGACGGGGCCGCGCTTTTCGCCCGAGCGGTTCCCGCCGCTCGCCGACCTTTCGGTCGTGGACGGGCGGCACGCGCTCGGCGAGCGGATCATCGTCGCCGGAGCGGTGATGGACGAGGACGGCCGGCCGGTGCCGAACACGATCATCGAAATCTGGCAAGCCAATGCGTCCGGTCGGTATCAGCATCCGAGCGACCAGCACGACGCGCCGCTCGATCCGCATTTCCGCGGCGCGGGGCGCGTGTTCACCGATGCCGAGGGTCGCTACAGCTTCGTCACGGTGAAGCCGGGGGCCTATCCGTGGCGCAACCATCCTAACGCCTGGCGCCCCAACCACATCCACTTCTCGCTGTTCGGCCCCGGCTTCGCCACGCGACTCATTACGCAAATGTACTTTCCTGGTGACCCGCTGCTGCCGCTCGACCCGGTCTACAACGCGGTGCCGGACGAAGCCGCGCGCGCGCGGCTGGTCGCGCAATTCGACATCGCGCTGACCAGGCCGGAATGGGCGCTCGGCTACCGTTTCGATTTCGTGCTCCGCGGGCGCGAGGCCACGCCGATGGACGACGCCTGACATGCCGGGCCTGACCGCCAGCCAGACGATCGGTCCCTATTGGCACCTGATCGGGGACGCCGAATGGTCCGACCTGACGCGCTTCGGCGCGGAGGGCGACAAGATGGTGCTGACGGGGATCATTACCGACGGTGACGGCGCGCCGGTGGCGGATGCGGCGGTGGAGATCTGGCAGCCCGATCCGCCGGCGAGCGACACGTTCCAGGGTTTCGGGCGAGCGGCGACCGACAGCGCCGGACGGTTCCGGTTCGTGACGATCAAGCCAGGCCCGGTGCGCGGCCGCGGCAACACGACCCAGGCGCCGCACATCGCGATCACGGTTTTCGCCCGGGGCCTGCTCAAGGGCCTGGTCACGCGCGCCTATTTCGACGGACACGAGCTGAACGAAACCGATCCGCTGCTGTCGTCCATCGAAGACGCGCACCGGCGCGCGACGCTGGTCGCGAAGAGCGAGCCCGCCGATACCGGCGAGACGGCGGCGAGCTTGCAGGAATGGCGGCTCGATATCCGGCTGCAAGGCGGCAACGAGACGGTGTTCTTCAAGGTCTGAGGGAGGAGATTCGCGGCCCTGAGAGACGGGAGCTGGCACGTCATGCCGACACCCAACGAAATCGGTCCAGAGTTATCGACCAACGCAATCCCTAGGGCTGGTTTCTTGAACCCAGTGTCATTCATCATGTCATTGCGAGGAGCGAAGCGACGAAGCAATCTCGTGCCGCAGTTCGTTGAGCAAGTCGCGCCAAGCCGGGTTCATTTCGTTGATAAGTGCGATCTTTTTCCGACGCGAACCCGCCTTGATCTGCTTCTCCCGGGCAATGGCTGTATACGGATCGCTGGCGATCTCGAAAAATACCAGTTTGTCGACTGTTATAGCGGCTGGTGAATCCCTTGGTCACCTTCGTATGGTGCTCAAACATGCGTCGTTCCAGGTCGTTCGTCACGCCGCTATACAGCACCGTATGATAATGGTTGGTCAGGATATAGACGAAATATTGCCGCTCCATGGAGGGAGATTGCTTCGTCGCTTCGCTCCTCGCAATGACCTTGGCTGGGTGCCGATAGCATGTCGTCAATGGAACTGTTGCGGCGGTGGCGATATAGGGAGGCGACATCCACGGGCGGAGTGGTAACTGATGCCGGTAAATCCAGCCGACAGCCCGATCTTCGGCACGCTCTATGGCTCCGACGCCATGCGTGCCATGTTCGACGAGCGCGCCTTTCTGCAACGCATGCTGGATGTCGAGGCGGCGCTGGCGCGCGTGCAATCGCGGCTTGGCATCATCCCGGCGGACGCGGCCGAGGCCATCGTCGCCGCCGCGCGCGTCGACAACCTGGACACCGCGGAACTGGCCGCCAGCGTGCGCAATGTCGGCTATCCGGTGGTCGGCGTGGTGAAGGGCCTGTCGCGCGCGGCCGGCGCGGCCGGGCGCTGGACACATTGGGGCGCGACCACGCAGGACATCATGGACACGGCGCTGGTCCTGCAAGTCCGCGACGGACTGGCGCTGCTGCGGTCGGATCTGCTCGCCCTCGCCGCCGCGCTCGCCGGACAGGCGGAGCGGCACCGGCGCACGCTCATGCCCGGACGGACCCACCTCCAGCACGCGCTGCCGACGACGTTCGGCCTGAAATGCGCGGTTTGGCTGACGCCGCTGCTCGCGCATGTCGAGCGGCTCGACCAGCTGCGCCCCAGGGTCGAGCGGGTTGAGTTCGGTGGCGCGGCTGGCACGCTCGCCTCGCTCGGCGAGCAGGGCATCGCCGTGCTCGATGGGCTCGCGGCGGAACTCGGCCTCGGCGTGCCGCCCGCGCCCTGGCATGTGGCGCGCGACGGATTGGCCGAGACGGTGTCGTTCCTCGGCCTGCTCTGCGGGAGCCTCGCCAAGGTCGCGTTCGACATCATCCTGCTGGCGCAGACCGAGGTCGCGGAGGTGAGCGAACCGCATGTCGCCGGGCGCGGCAGTTCCTCGACGATGCCGCAAAAGCGCAACCCGATCGCCTCGGAATACATCCTCGCGGCGGCGCGCGGCGTGCAGGCGCTGGTGCCGCTCATGCAGGGCGCCATGGCGCAGGACCAGGAGCGCGGCACCGGCCCCTGGCAGGCCGAACTTCTCGCCCTGCCGCAGGCCTTCGTGCTCGCGCACGGCGCGGTGCTGCACGCGACAACCATCGCCGAGGGCATGGTGGTCGATGCGGAACGCATGCGCCGCAACCTCGACACGACGCACGGGCTCATCATGGCCGAAGCGGTGATGATGGGCCTCGCCCCGCATGTCGGGCGGGAAGCGGCGCATCACGTGGTTCAGCATGCAAGCGACGCAGCGCTGACCGAGCGGATCAGCCTTGCCGACGCCCTGGCGCGCGAGCCCGCGGTGACGCAAAAGCTGGATCGCGCCGCGATCGACCGGCTGACCGACCCCGCCCGCTATCTCGGCGGCGCCGAGACCTTCATCGACCGGGTATTGGCCGCCGCGCGCGGGCTTGGATAGACGCGCCAGCGGCCTGTCTCCCGTAAGGGGCGAGGAGGCGAGCGCCCGCGGCACGCATAGGAGGGAAGTAGCAGACATGGCCCAGCAACCCGCGATCACGGTCGCCGTCGACAAGCTGCGCGGCTTTGTCGCCGACATTTTCGCCGCCGCCGGTTGCGCCCGCGCCGAGGCGGCGTGCGCCGCCGGCCACCTGATCTCGGCCAATCTCGCCGGCCACGACAGCCACGGCGTCATCCGCGTGCCGCGCTACGTGCTGTGGATCAAGCAGGATTTCGTGCGCCCCGGGCAGACGATCAGCATCGTCGCCGAAACCCCGATGCACGCCATCGTCGACGGCAATCTCGGGCTCGGCCAGTCGATCGGCGAGCAGGCGGTGGATCTCGGCATCCGCAAGGCCAGGCAAGGCGGCATCGCGGTGATCGGGCTGCGCAATGTCGGGCATCTCGGTCGCATCGGCGACTGGGGCGAGCGCGCGGCCGCCGCCGGGCTGGTGTCGCTCCACTTCGTCAACGTCGAGTTCGGCGAGCTGGTGGCGCCGTTCGGCGGCGTGAGCCGGCGCTTCTCCACCAACCCGATCTGCATCGCGATCCCGACGCCGAACGGCGGGATTCCGATGCTGCTGGATTTCGCCACCTCGCTGGTGGCCGAGGGCAAGGTGCTGGTGGCCTCGAATGGCGGCAAGCCGGTGCCCGACAACGCGCTGATCGGCCCGGACGGGCAGATATCCGGCGATCCGCGCGTGCTTTACGGACCGATCGAGGGCACGCATGTCCGCGATTCCGCGCAAGGCGAAGGCGCGCTGCGCACGTTCGGCGAGCACAAGGGCTCGGGCCTGGCGTTCATGTGCGACATTCTGGCCGGCTGCCTGATCGGCGCCGGCACGTCGGGGCCGGTTCCCGGCGGCAAGCGCACGCGCATCACCAACGGCATGCTGTCGATCTATCTCGACCCGACCAGCCTGGGCGCGGCCGATTTCGTCCAAAAGGCACAGGACTTCGCCGAATACGTGAAGGCGTCGCGCCCAGCCACGCCAGACGGCGAGGTGCTGGTGCCCGGCGAGCCGGAAGCGCGCACCCGTACCGAGCGGCTGAAGGAACGGCATCCCCTTGCAGCCCGACACCTGGGCCGCGATGGTCGCGACCGCGCGCGAGCTGAACGTCCAGCCGCCCGCGAATTAGCGCGCGATCGTTACGATATCGTTGGGCGGATAAGCGAAGCGCCATCCGCCACTTGGCACGGAACGACGTTGCGGCGGACGACGCTACGCTCGTTCGGCGTACGAATAGTCGTTCCGCCATCCGAAGCCTGCGAGGCGCGCCCTACATTCCCTACGGCGCCAAGTTGCCGAGCACCACCGCGGCGGCAACGATGGCGGCGCCGAGCAGGATCTCCATCTTTACGTTGCGCTCGAGGCGCGCGACCGCCGCCTCGCCGCGCGCGGCGATCGCGGGCATCAGCAAAAACCGGTTGGCGAGCGCGACGGCGATCAGAGCCGCAACCAGCACCAGCTTCGCCAGCAACGTCCGGCCGTAGGCCGAGGTTACCAGCGCCGACGGCTTGCCGAGAAGCATCCAGGTGTTGAACACGCCGGAGCCGAGCACCAGCAGCACCGCGATAACGGCGACGTCGGAAAAGCGCCGGAGCGCGCGGATGACGGGCGCCCGATCCATCCGCCGCGTCCCCGCGCCGGCCAGCAGCAACCCGAGCGGGAGCAGCCCGCCCAGCCACAAGCCGGCCGCCAGCAGATGCACGCCCTGGCTCAGCCGTTGCGCCGCGCCAAGCCAGCCGGCATGCATGATCGCGTGTCCGGTCATGGCCAGGCTGGCCAGCAACGCGGCGGAGAACAGCGCGAGCGCCAGCGACCGGCCCCGGCCAAGCCAGGCGATCAGGCAGACCGCGAACGCGATCGCCAGGCGCGCCATCCAGAGATGGCCGAACGCCGTGTCGGTCAGAACGGTGCGGATAACCGCGGGACGCGCCGCGTCGGCCCAGATGCCGCTCATGCTCGCGGCTTCGAGCAGCAGCCAGGCGCCGGCACTGAGCAGCGCGACCAGCGCCGCCGGCCGCAGCAACCGGAACAGCCGGGCCGCCCATTGCGCATCCCAGCCACAGCGGAAACGGCGGAACACCTCGCCCATGGCGCCGCCGCCGAGCAGCAGCATGGCCGCGGCGACATGCACCCACTCGGTGGCGATCAGTGCGTAGCGCACCGGCGCGTTCAGCGCGCGACGGTGAAGGCGTAATCGCCCTGGGTATGGTGCGTGTCCACCGACACCACGCGCCACCTCACCTGGTATTTTCCGGGCGGCAGCGGCCTGGGCACCCGTACCGATCAACACCTTTGCATTGTGCGGATCGACCTCGGTTTTCGCTCCTGCCACGGGCGCGCCGTTCGCATCTTCGAGCGTCACCCGCGAGAAGGCTGGCTCCAACGCTTCGGTGAAGGTCAGCCGCAGCACTGAGACATCGCGTGCCGTGCTGCCGACCCGGGGAACGGCGGTTTGCAGAAAAGCGTGGGCGTTTGCCTGAACTGCCAGCCCGGCCAGCATCGCGGTCAAAATAACAAGCTTGTGCACGGGATTTCTCCTCAGAAGATTGGCCTGCCGAGGCTGTTGGGCAGCAGGTCGTCGAGGAACACGTGGAACAACGCGACCACCCCGACATTGGTGCCGGCCGCCTTGTTGGCGGGGATCAGCGCCTCGACCCCGATCTGATAGGAATCCGCCATGTAAATGACGCCGGGCGCGATGGTCCAGGTCGTCGGTTGCAAGCTCGGCCGGCTGGCCGGCGAAGTCCAGGTGATCTCGACCAGCGGGATAAGCCGCCCGAGAACGCCGCGAAGTCCGACATCCTTCACGTGCTGCTGCAGGTACGGAATGCTGTACTGGATCGAGAACCCGCCCGCCCACTGGTTCGCATTGCCGTTATTGAACGCCAACGCGGTGACGCCGGTGTCCGGATCGGTGACCGGAGTCGCTTTCAGGCCCTTGTCGGCGATCGCGTAGCTGAGCTCGCCGGTGATCGCCAGCGGGCGCAGAAGGCCGATCGGCAGATCGCCGAACCCCTTGCCGGCATAGATCGCCGGCGCGGTCGAGCCATAGACATCGGCCCCCGTGTGCTCGGTCCCGGTGCCACCGAATTCCCGGGTCAGCCCAAGGCTGACGACGAATTCATGGGCGGGGTCGGTGTAGGCCTGCCACTTCCCGGTGAGGAACAGGTTTCCGAATCCGGTATGCGTCTTGACGCCCTGGGTATGGAAGACGCTCCAGCCGTAATCGGCGATCAGCGCCGTGTTGACGGTGATCGTCTTGCTGTATTCGAAATCCAAATCGTATTCGTGGGTCGGCCCGGCTCCCCCCTCGCTGCCGCTGCGTTGATAGGTGAAAGCCGGAATCGAGGCCTCGTCGGCCACGCCGGGATCGTCGAAGGTCTGCGTCACCGGAAAGAGGCGGTTGCCGACGATAACGTGGGCAAACGCGGCAGATGGGGCGAGCGCGCCGGCGCAGGCCAGCCACATCGCAAGATGGAAGCGAGTCACGGATGATCTCCCTGATCCGAGTCGTAACGGCCAGCTGTTTCCGGCCGGCATCGCGGGCACGGGCTCAGATCAGGGCGGGAGGACCTCGGGGCTGGACGGAACGCGGCGGGCGGACGGGCGGGGCACGCGCCGGCGGGAGGAGCGTCCGCCAGGGAACCAAAACAACGGCCGGCCTCCAGGCCACGGCCGGTTCCGACGGAGTGGGCAAGGGGACGGACAGCGCGAGGCAGAATGGACAAACGACCCAGCCGGGCAGCGAGCGGTGATGCTTGACGGGCGCGGAACTCGTCGAGCCGGTGCCGTGGCAGATGGCATTGGTCCAGGGGAACAGGGCGGCGATGCTCGGCACCGCTTGCCTCGGAACAACCGTGCCGAGCATCAGTTGGCCAAACACCGCCAGCACGGCCAGTCCGGTGCCCAACCGGTGGCACCGCACCCCCAATGCTCTGTGCGCCGCGCTCTGCATCGGAGCTGAATCTAGGCCGTGGAGCGGTCAGGGAGCAACGGGTTACGCTGCCGTTGTATGTCGGGCGGTCGCTTCGTCCCGAGCCAATCCGGGCCGGAACGCGATCAGCGGCAACTGGTCGACCATTCCGTCATCGCCGGGCCTTGACCCGGCGATCCGGTGCGCCCCGAGATGGCCGGATCAGATCCGGCCATGACAACCAGGCTGCAAACGACGTTTGCTGTTCAGGCGATCGGCTCGGCCGACGTCTCGGCCGACGCGCCGATCAACGCGATGTCCTCGTAGAGTTCCGCGATCGGCACCTCGACGCCGATTTCGGGCATGCGCAGCACGCTGTCCGGCTGCAGCAGATGGCCGATCCAGTCGTCGCCCGCGCGCTCGAACATTGTGCCGCCGATCTCGTCCTGCGCCAGCAGGACGTAGCGGCGGACCGAAGCCGTGGCGGCGTATTCCTGGTTCTTGCTGACAATATCCGTCCTCGCGGTGCTTTCGCTAAGCACCTCGAAGATCACGACGGGCTCGCGAACCACCGTCGCCCCGCGCGGCACGGGCGAGCAGACGACGAACCCATCGGGATAGCGAATTCTGCCGGCGACCTCGATTTTCAAGTCACTGCCATAGAACTGGCATGGTTTGCCGCGCAAGCGGCCCCCGACCGCAACGGCGAGGTTTCGCTGTATGCCGGAATGGGCCGCCGTGCCGCCGGTCATTGCGAAAGGTTGGAATCCGTCGAACTCGTATTTGAACTCCTGCCGCGCCTCCCAGGCGAGGAACTGTGCCAGCGTCATTGGTTTTGTGAGCGCACTGTTCATGCCGAAATCCCTGAGAGGCTAGGTGCGCCAACTCGGATCGCGGCGGTCCAGGAAGCGCAGCATCGCCGGCCATTCCAGCAGGCCGTAGGGCCGGCGGGTTTGCGGCTGATACAGATGCACCGAGCGGTCGATCACCGCTTCCGTGGGAAAGGTCAGCTCGGTGCGGGCCGCCATCGCGTCCACCTGCGCGCGACAGGCCATCTCCAGCGCATACATGGCGTTGAACGCCTCGGCGGCGGTCGGTGCCGCGGTCAGCAGGCCGTGGTTGCGCAGCACCATGCACGCGGCCGAGCCGAGATCGGCCACCAGCCGCGCGCGCTCGTCCAGGTCGATCGCTGGGCCTTCGTAGTCGTGGTAGGCGATCGGCATGCACCGCGTCGCGGTCTGGGTCAGGGGCAGCAGCCCGCATTGCATGGCCGACACGGCCATCCCGGCGCGGGTGTGCGTATGGATGACGCAGCCCACGTCCGGCCGCGCGGCATGCACCGCGCTGTGGATCACATAGCCGGCCCGGTTGATGCCGAGACCGGGGTGCGGGTTCAGCACCTCGTTGCCGTCGGGGTCGATGGTGATCAGGCTGGAGGCGGTGATCTCCTCGTACATCCAACCGTACGGGTTGATCAGCAGCCGCTCGCCGCCGGAGTCCGCGCTGCCCGGCACGCGCACGGTGATGTGATTGTAGATCAGGTCGCTCATGCCGAAGAGCGCGACCAGCCGGTAGCAGGCCGCGCCATCGAGCCGCGCCTGCCACTCCGCCTCCGAAACGCGGGAACGGACGTCGCGCAAGCCGTCGTTCTGAACGAAACCGGTGTCCATGGGCCCGTCTCCTCTCTCGCTGGCAGCTTAGACCCGATCGCGGCGGCGGTCAGCCGCGACGCCGCTCGCCGCGCGGCCCGGCTGCCGGCCACGGCGGGACCGGCCCGCGGCCTTGCTCGCTGGGCGAGCGCGGCGAACTCGCGCTTCGCCCATCACTTTGAGTGGGCGAGGCCCGGCACCAGCTACTCTGGCGCGTCAACACTCCGGCGAACGATGGCGCCGGCAGGACTGCGGGTCTGGGGCGAGGATCATGCTGGATCATTCCCAAACCGAGGTCCCGGACCGCGCGGACCGGCATGGCTGGATTGCGCCCCCGGCCGCGCTGGTCGAGTGGCGCGACGGTCTGCGCGATCGCCTGTTGCGTCGGGCGGTCGGCGGCTTCGACGCCATGCTGCGCGCCTGCTACGGCGTTTCGGAATTCACCCACGATCCCGAATGCCTGATCCGCGTGGCGCGGAGCCAGGCCCATCGCGACGTGCGTCTCGCGGACGGAACCCGTATCCGGGCGGGCGATCCGATACTGGTGCTGCATTTCTGGAACGAGCACGTGCTGCGCTTCGCCAGGGGGCGGCCGAGCCTCGGCTGGGCGTCGGTGATGCGGCGGCGGGTGTCGCAGTCGCTCGGGGCCTTGGCCGAGCAGCTCGAGAGCGACCCGGACTGGGGCCAGGTGCGCGCGCTGCAGGCGGATACCGCGCTGTTCGGATTCTGGCGTATGTATCAGGCGCGGCGGGTGATCCGCCGGTTCGGCTTCGACGTGATGACGCCGCCGGACGGTTCGCGGCTGCGCGCGCTGCGGGCGTTCACCGACGACTGCATCGTGTGGCTGCTGACCCGGGCGTTCAATCCGGCGGCGCTGGGGCGGCAGGAGTTCGTGCGCGGACGCGACGAAATGTGGATGTCGCGGCAGAGCCTGATCCGGCAGTACGGCTCGCGGGCCCAGGTGCTCGCGAATACCGGACCGGCGGATCCCGCGATGCGGTGAGCCTCACGCGCGAAGTCTGAACGCGGCCGGCTACTCGTCCCCGTCCTCGCCGGCCTCGGTGCGTCGCGGATCGAGGGCGCGCCAGTCCCGTTCCTCCTCGCCGGCGGGGTGATCGGCGAAATCGCCGAGTTCGTTGGCGCTGCGCCAGCCGGCCTCGCCGGATTCCGGCACCTCGGCGTCCTCGCCAAAGGTGAACCAGGCGTCGAGCACGTCGCGCGCGGTCGCCCCGGCGGCGCGGCAGCGCTCGATCGAGTCCCGCACGTAGCGACGGGCGAAGGCGTTCGCCTGCATGAGCGTGGGAAACCCGCCGACCTCCTCGACGGTGTTGTCCTCGGTGTCGGCGGAATGGTCGCGGATACGGACGCGCCAGCCGCCCACGGGCGCGAACAGGTCGCTCAAAACACCAGCCCCGTGTAGCCGTTGGTGATCGGATAGCGGCGGTCCCGCCCGAACGCGCGGGCGGTGATCTTCACCCCCGGCGGCGCCTGGCGGCGCTTGTATTCGGCGCGATCGAGCATCCGCCAGACCCGCAGCACCGTCTCGCGCTCGAACCCCTCCGCCACGATGTCGGCGACGGAGCGCTCGCCCTCGATCAGCCGCGCCAGGATGGCGTCGAGCGTCTCGTAGGGCGGCAGGGTGTCCTGGTCGGTCTGGTCCGGCTTCAACTCGGCCGACGGCGGCTTGGTGATGACCCGCTCCGGCATGACCGCCCCGGCGGGGCCGAGCGCATGCGGTGGACGGTGCGAATTGCGCCAGCGCGACAGCTCGAAAACGGCGGTCTTGTAGACGTCCTTCAGCACGGCGAAGCCGCCGGCCATGTCGCCGTATAGCGTGGCATAGCCCACCGACATCTCGCTCTTGTTGCCGGTCGAGAGCAGCATGTGGCCGAACTTGTTGGACAGCGCCATCAGGATCAGCCCGCGCGAGCGCGACTGGATGTTTTCCTCGGTGATGTCGGCCTGGGTGCCCGCGAACAAGGGCGCCAGCACCTCGCCGAACGCCTGCATGGCGGGGCCGATCGAGACCACGTCGTAGCGGATGCCGAGCAGGCGCGCGCACTCGGCCGCGTCCTCCAGGCTTTCCCGGCTGGTATAGGGGCTCGGCATCATCAGCACGCGCACCCGCTCGGCGCCCAGCGTATCGACCGCGATCGCCGCGGAGAGCGCGCTGTCGATGCCGCCGGAGAGGCCGAGGATGACGCCGGGAAAGCCGTTCTTCCGCACGTAGTCGCCGAGCCCGAGCATCAGGCAGCGATAGATCGATTCCAGATGCTGCGGCTCGGGCGGCAGCGGTTGCGGCGCGCAAACCAACTGGCCCTCGCCGTCGCGCCGCCATTCGGTGAGCGTGATCGCTTCCTCGAAGGAAGGCAGCACGACCGCGAGGCTGCGGTCGGGGTTCAGCACGAAGCTCGCGCCGTCGAACACCAGTTCGTCCTGGCCGCAGACCTGGGCGCAGAACACGAACGGCAGCCCGGTCTCCACCACGCGCGCCACCGCGAGCGAGAGCCGCGTGCCGGTCTTGCCGTCCTCGTAAGGCGAGCCGTTGATCGAGAGCAGCATTTCCGCGCCGCTCTCGGCTAGTGTTTCCGAGACCGACGGCAGCCACCAGTCCTCGCAGATCATCAAGCCGAGCCGGAAGCCGCGAAACGCCACCGGGCCGGGCGCCGGGCCGGGGTCGAACACGCGCTTGTCGTCGAACACGCCGTAATTCGGCAACTCGTGCTTGGCCCGCCGCGCGACGATCTTTCCGCCGTCGAGCAGGTGGGCGGCGTTATAGATCTTGCCTCCGTCGCGCCAGGGGCCGCCGACCACCAGGCCGGGGCCGCCGTCGGCGGTCTCGGCGGCCAGTTCGGCGATGGCGGCCTCGCAGGCGGCCACGAACGAGGGCTTGCGGACCAGATCCTCGGGCGGGTAGCCGGCGATGGAAAACTCCGGCGTCACCACCAGATCGGCGCCGAGCCGCGCGCCATCCGCTCGCGCGGCGCGGATGCGCGCGGTGTTCGCCCGGATCTGGCCTTCATGCGGGTTGATCTGGGCGAGCGCCAGCTTCAGCACGTCCGACATGGCGGCAAAGCTAGGAGCGGGGTCCGCCGGAATCAATTCGGCCCGCCTCCCATCGGAAGCGGGCCGAAGTCGCGATTTGACGAGTGGCGCGGCTCAGATGGCTTCGGGCACCTGGCCACCGCGGTTGCGCTCGGCCATGAACTGGTCGAATTCGGCCTTGTCGCGGGCCTTGCGGAGGCGCTCCAGATACGCGGCGAATTCGCGCTGCTCCTCCTCCAGCCGGCGCAGCGTCTCGGAGCGGTACTCGTCGAAGGCGCTGTTGCCGCTGCCCGGAGCCGAGGCCGAGCGACGTCCCCACCCGCCGCAGCCCGAGCGGCGCGCGCCCTCCGGACCGTACCAGCGGCCGGGACCGCCCTTGCTCCAGCATGACATGCGTCCACTCCCTATCAGGAAAGCGAGGGCCGCGAGACCGAGCGGCCACCAGAGCCAGAAAGTCAGGATCGTCAGCACGATCCAGGCCGGCTTACCAAAACTGTCCAGTTTCGCCGCGAGATCCACGGGAAGGCCTCCTGTGAATGTAAATCACATTTACATTGATGGCATGACCTCGGATCGATTTCAAGCGGAGGGCCGAAATCCTCCCGGATTGGTGTCCGGGCCGATGCCGAGCGCCTGCAGGTAGATCAGCACGCCGGCCTCCAGCAGTTCCTCCGGGCTCATCGGCAGCCGACGCCCAGCCCCCTCGACCGGGCGTACGAACAGCGACGCGATGCCGTGGGACATCGCCCAGATGTGCAGCGCGACCATGCGCGGGGGCGGCCGATCCGGTCGCGGCATGCGGGCGCACAGCGCCTCGGCCGCCTGCCAGAGAATAGCGAAGGCGCGGGCGCCTGCGTCGGCGAGTTGGCGGTCGCTCTCCAGGGCAAAACCGGTCTCGAACATTGCGGCATAATAGGCCGGTTCGCGGCGGGCGAAGGCCAAATAGGCCTTGCCGCAGGCCTCCAGCGCGCGCAGCGGATCGGGGCGGCCGTTGTTCCAGGCGCGGGCGAGATCGGCGGTGAACAGCTCGAAGCCGCGCCGCGCCACCTCGGCGAGCAATGCGTTGCGGTCGCGGAAATGCCGGTACGGCGCGGCCGGGCTGACCCCGGCGGCGCGGGCGATCTCGGCGAAGCTGAATCCCGCCGGCCCGCGCTCGGCGATCAGCGACCGCGCCGCGCCGACCAGTGCCTCGCGCAGATTGCCGTGGTGATAGGTCTCGCGCCCGTGTCCCGCGCCGATGCTCACGTCGACCTTCTACATCATTGGCGCGGCCGGCGCAGCAAGCGGGCCCGCGAGCACGCGCCAACCAACCAATACACAACCAATGAATACAATCGAATTCAGACGCGGGTAAAAAAATGATTGACACAACCGACAACCACAGGTTAAATGCTTGCATCGGAAATAAACCGGATCGTCGCCAAAATCGGCAACATACGCTCTGGTCTGCTCGCCGCCTTCTGGCCGGATGCCTTATGAATACTATGGCATCGCCAGTCCCAGCGAGCGGCATCGGAGTGCGACATAGGCCGATGCGGAAACCGACCTGAGATGGCGCCCGCGGTCGCTAGGGTCATCGCCCAACGCGTCCGCCGAACGCCGCGGATCAGTTTCGTCGCGAGCGAGGATGAACACCGATGGCAACAACCGCGCGAGGCGGGTGGCCGCATACTTCCGTATCTTTGCAAGAACTGCGCCGCAGGGCCGAGCACTCCCGGCAGTGCCGGGCGCTTCCGCCGCTGCAACCTGGCGAAGCCGAACGCCTCGTCTCGGATTTCGTCGCAACGCGCGGCGGCATCACGCAATGCCCGCCGGTCTATCTCATTCCGACACAGCAGTAGCGGTCGTTCTTCGTTCGCGCGTACGCACCATGGCCGCGGTCTTCACGTGGTCAAGGTACTGTCGTAACGTCGCGCCGATCACCCGTGGCGTACGCACAGTGCGCCACGTTCCGCTTCGCCCCACCATGGCTGCGTCGATGCGACCTACCGGTCACATCGCGCCATGTCCAGGCGTCGCGCACATCGACCGATCTGATCTGACGTTACCGTCGCATTGCCATGCAAACCCGCGGCGTGTTTGCGTTCTCCGCGACGAAGTCCGCCCCGAAGCTGCTACGATTTTGCCAAGAAAATGCCACAATGTTTGGGCACGCGCGCAATCGTCGCGATGCTGCACCGCCGCAGCGCCGCGGCCTTGGCACCGATGTTTTGTTTGCGCAATCTGACACACCCAATGATGCACAATTGCCTCTGGACTCTCGCGAAGCGTCTGGTTTAGGCAAACTCATGGTTCCCTGGCGGCGCAATCAAATTTCATTGCGCTGCAACCGTTGCAGATCGCGTTCGCGTCGCTCTTTCTCATTCTCCAAGAGGTCTTGATGTTCACACGGGCACTCCGGGCTATTCCTGGCGCCGTCGCCGCGCTGATCCTGTCCGCCGCGCCATCCTTTGCCAATCATGCGTTGGACGTGAAACACAAGGTTGTGCACTCGAGACAAAGAGCCGCGCATCATGCGCGGGCCGCCCGTTGGCATCGCCATCTGCACAGAAGATCCGCTCATGCACGCGCGGCCATGCGTGTGGCGTCGCGCACCACCGACGATGCCGACATTTCCGACGATGCCGGCACGGGCGTGCCGTTGACCGGCAAGGCCATCGAGACCGGCATCGCTTCGTGGTACGGTCCGCACTGGCAAGGACGGAGGACCGCCAGCGGTGTGCCATTCGACGAGAACCAATTGACCGCCGCGCATCCATGGCTGCCGCTGGGCAGCAAGGTCCGCGTGCAGTTGGTCGGAACTCACCGCACCGTGGAGGTTGTCATCAACGATCGACCGGGTACGCGGCGCCGCATCATCGATCTCTCGCGAGAGGCCGCCCGTGAACTCGGAATCATCCATAATGGCACCGCGCTGGTCACGCTTTCGCGCTAGCGGCGGTCATCGGCTGGCGCGGGTTTGCGCGCTGTCGCTGCTTGCGGCGGCGGCGTGCACGAACCGCGAATCATTGGCGACCCCTTACGATCTGCGGTGGGTGGGAACGCTCACGCCGGAGGCCGGCCGCTGCCAGCCGAGCACGCGCACGACGATGACCATGGTAACGCGCGACCGGTCGATAACCTTCGCGCCCAGCAACGGGGTGCTGATCTTGCATGGCGCCGTCGGCGCGGACGGCACAGTGCACGCCGCGTTCGATGCGACGGGCGCCGGTCATAAACCATTCCCACTGAGATTCACGGGCACCCTGCGCCAGCGGGGCGTGAGCGGGACGTACACCACGCCGATCTGCCGCGCGCATGTCGCGTTGCATCCCGCTGAGCCGATCCCGCGGATGTTGTTCGCGCCCGGCAACGTTCTCGGCATCGGTCAGCCCCGAGGCGGTCCCCCGAAGCCGTCAACGCATTAGCGGGCGCTCAGCGCCGCCAGGATCAGGTTGATGCCGTCGCCGTGCCAGCGCTTCACGGCCTTGTGGTCCGCGCCCATCACGGACGCGAGCCGGCGCCAGGAAAACAGGTAGCGCTCGCTGATTGGGTGTACCAGCGCGCGGGCGCCGACGATCCGGCGCAACACGTAGCGATCCTGCGCGATGAGCTGCAGCCAACTCATCGCCTCGTCCATGCGGGTGATCCTGGCCGCCGAGGGCACCGCGGGCCTGATCGGCTGCGTTTCCCAGCCATAGTTTTCGAGGGCGCTGCGCACGACCTCGTAGTGCGTCACGCGCAGCTTGGTCGACCATCCCGTCCCCGGCAAAGCGAGCAGCGTGCGCCCGGCTTCCTCCAGGCGGGCGATCACGTAGGCGGCATCCAGCGGCGCGTTGTCCAACTCCGCCAGATCGCCTGCTGGTTCGCCGAGAGTCATCGTGACAGGCGTCGACAAGACGCCGGTAGCCAACCGGTTGCGCTTCATCGCTGCTCCCAAGAGGCCGGAAATTGCGGGGCGGCCAGGACATGCCTGGCCCGGCGAGGACGGTCCGCGCCGTTCAGGCGGGTACCGGGATCGGCTCGGAATCCGCGCTCGCGGTTCCGCCCAGGCCGCGCAGCGCGGCCCGCGTGCGGTTCGGCGTGATGCCGCCCTGGGGCGCGGACATGTCCGCGCCTGGTGCTCTCGCGGGTTCCGGCTTCGTGGCGGACATGGCCGAGGGCACCGGCAGCGGATACGGCGTGCCCTCGAGGCAGGTCCCGGCCACGATGGCGCCCCAGCTCGCCGGATGGCCCGGCGGCAGCGGCGGACGCTCCTTGTCCTCGGGCTCCGGCACGTATTCGGGCGGCGGCAGGCGGGCTCCGATGCGGCGTCCGCGCTCTATCGCCGCGTTGCGGCTGATCCCAAGGGCGGCGGCAATGGCATCCCAGGGGAGGCCCTGCGATCGCATGCGCTTGAGCTGGGCATCCCGCGGCTCGGTCCAGATCAGCTTCTCGGGCATGGCGGCCTCCGGCTGTGGTTGACCATCTGTTAGCATTGCTAACTTATTCTGTCAAATATTCTAACTGTTCGCGTTAGCAAAACTCACCTATGGTGAAGCCCGTGGCCACCGCCCGACCCCCGCCCAGCACCGGCGCCCGCATCCGCGCGGCGCGCATCGAACTCGGCTGGACGCAGGATGACCTGGCCGCGGCGGTGGGCGTCAGCCGCAGCGCGGTCGCGCAATGGGAAACCGACCGCGCCGGCCAGATCCGGGCCAACCTGGCGCGCATCGCCGACGTGCTGCGGATTTCCGTCGAGCACCTGGTCTACGGCAATGAGAAGTTCGCGCCGAAGCAGGCCGCGAGCGGAGACGAATTGGCGCTCCTGCGGCTGTACCGTGAGTGCTCGCCGGAGGACCGCTCCATCCTGCTGCGAACGGCGCATCGGCTGGCGCGGGACAGCACCTCCGGCCGAAGACGCTAAACGGCGCCGCGAACAGCGGACCTGCGACTCGAGCCCCTGCCGCGTAGGGATCGCCCGCCGGGGTCGTGCGTTCGCGACGGCAGAACTCCGAGGCGGAGATGAACAGCTTTGACGTCGACACGGCTCTGGCGAAGCGCGAACACCCACCGGCCCTGAGCCCGGAGGAGCGAACCGAGCTACGCGAGGCCATCCGCACCTTGCACGCCAGCCGCGGCTTGGTCGTGCGCGGCGCCGATCTGCTCGCGGGCGCGCTCGGGGGCGCTGCGGCCGCCGGCCTGCGCGGCGCCCGGCTCTCGCCCAGGCTGGGCCGGAAAATTCAGGGCGTGACCGAACTGGCCTTGCGCCGCGCCTTCGACGTCGCGGTTCTCGGGCTCGGGCGCAAGCGCCGCTTCGCCACCCCGGGGCGCGCCCGCCTCGCGGTAGCCGCGTCGGGCGCGTTCGGCGGCTTCGCCGGTTTCGCCGGTTTCGTGCCCGACGTCGCCTTCACCACGCTCGTGATGATGCGCAGCATCGCCGAGATCGCGCGCGCCGAGGGCGAGGATTCTCGCGACCGGGGACGCGCGGCAAGCCTGCCTGGAAGTGTTTGCCTTCGGCGGCGCGGAACTCGGGTTGGAGGAAGACGCCGAGATCAGCTACTGGAGCGCGCGGCTGGTGCTACAGGGCCGCCCGCTGGTCATGCTGTTTGCCGAAATCGCCAGCCGCTACGGGGTGCAGGTCTCGCAAAAATTCGTGCTGCAGGCGATGCCGCTGGTGGGCGCGGCTGGCGGCGCGCTGGTCAACTCGGTGTTCTTGCAGCATTACCGCGGCCTGGCCCAGATGCATTTCACGATCCGCCGCCTGGAGCGGCGCCACGGGCCGGACCTGGTCCGCCGCGAAGCCGCGGCCATTGCGCGGCAGATTCGCGCGCCGGCCGGCGCGCCGGCCACGGGCGACGAGCCGTTCGTCTGACGTTCCGCGGCTCCCGCTTCACCCCTCGCCTCGCCAACGACCGCCGGCAACCCACAGGAGCTTTGAATGCCGATCGCCCAGCAGCCCCCCGGCCCGGCGCCGCAGCCGCCGCAACCGCAACCCGGCTCGCCAGCGCCGGCGCCCATGCCGCCGGCCGAGGTGCCGCCCCCGCCGGAGCCGCCGCACACGCCGCCGCAACCACCCCAGGCATGATGCCTCGTCGTCAGCTTGCCGCAGGGACATCGGCTGGCGTTGAACCCTGCCACGGCCAGCCGACACGCGGCGGAAAGGCCAGCCCGCAATCCTCGGCCGCGAGCGTCAGGTTCGGGCTGTAGAACGGATCCTGGTCCAGCGCCGTGCCCCATCGCCGCAGCATGTAGCGGCACTCCCGTTCCGCGCGCTCGATGTTGCGCGGGTCGGTGTCGCGGCCGCGCGACGCCGATTCCAGGTGGTCCAGCTCGGCATTGGGCGTCCAGACGATCCGGTATCCGCGCGCCTGCAGGCGCAGGCAGAAATCGACATCGTTGTACGAGACCGGAAGATTGATCTCGTCCAGCCCGCCGAGTTCGTCGTACACGCTCCGCCGCAGCACCATGCAGGCCGCGGTCACGCAGGACACGGTTTGCGCGCGGCGTAGCCGGCCATGCGGCCCGTCCAGCCTGCCGTCCGCGTGCCGGAACGGATGGCCGGCAATTCCGGTCATTCCGGTGACCACGCCGGCGTGCTGAATCGTGCCGTCGGCGTAATACAGTTTGGCGCCGACCGCGCCGACGTCCGGGCGCAACGCGTGCGATACCATTTCGCGCAGCCAATCCGCGCGGCGGACGGCGATGTCGTTGTTCAACAGCGCGATCACTTCGCCGCGCGCCTCGGCCGCGGCGAGGTTGTTCATGGCGGCGTAATTGAACGGTTGCGAGTACGGCAGAACGCGCACCCGCGCATCGTTCGCGGCGTCGCGCAGCACGCGCCGCGCCGCGGGTTCCACGCTGTCGTTATCGACGATCAGCACCTCGAGTCGCGGATAATCGGTCCCGCCGAGCAGACCGGCCAAGCAACCGCTCAACAGCATCCCGTTGTCGCGCGTCGGTACCGACCACCGAGACCAGCGGCGGCTCGAAAATGCGATACGCTATCCGCGCCACCCCGTTCGCCACATGAACCTCGCCGGGCTCGCCGCGCCGTTGCAGATGCTCGGAAACGAGCCGTCGCAACACGTCGCTCGGGGCCGGGCGCGCGGCGGTCTGGCGGTGACACAGAATGCGCGGCACATGCCGAACCGCTGTCGCTTCGAGGCGCTCCGCCACCCGCAAGATCAGGTCGTAGTCGGTCAGAACGCCGCAACCCTCGCGATAGCCACCGGCCGCCCGCGCCGCATCACGACGCACGGCCACAATGCCGGCCAGCGCGTCCGGATCGAGCAGCAACTCGGGCGACCAATCGGGCTTGAAATACGGATCGCGGCGCGAGCCGTCGGCGATGTCGTCGTCGGCGTACATCATGGCGACGTTGCGATCCGTGCCGTACTGGTTCGCCAGCATGTAGAGCGCGTGCGGGCGAAGCCGAACGCCGGCATCGAGCGCGGCGACGAAGGTCCCGCCGGCTTGCGACAGGATCGCGTTTCCGGCAGCCTCCTTGCTCGCGGTTTCCACGCGAATCGGCCTGATGCGCCGGTCGCGGCTGGCGTAATCGTTAATCAGTGCCATCGTTTCGGCATCGGCGCCGAGTGGCGCGATCCATAGTTCCCAATCCGGATAGAGCTGCGCCAGCACGGAATCGATGCTCTGTCGCAACGCCTGCCGCGAAGCGTCGCCTTCGGTAAACAGCAGCAGGCTGAACACTGGTCGGCCGTTCAGTTTCCCGATATGCTCGGTAATCGCCGTCCGGTCCGTGGCGCTCGGGGAATCGTAGAGCCGAACCCATGTGGCGTAGTCGCGCCGTCCGAGGCGCCGTCGCAACTCGGTTTCGCATCGTTGCGCCGTCGCCGCCCAGCCGTTTCTGCGCAGGTATCGCACCGCGCGCCGTGCCATCCGCGCGGGCCTGCCAAGTCGGGATTGCGGCGGCGCGGGGGCCGGCGGCGCCGGGACGTGGACCGGCGGGGGGGATGCGATCACGAAACCCGGGCTCGGCGCCATCAGCAGTCCGACCCGACGCGAAAACGTCTCTGGATCGCAATCGTCGGCGACGCGCCGCAAGGCGTTTTCGCGCAATTGCCGCCACAGCTCGGGGTCGGACCAGGCGCGCGCGCAGGCGGCCGCGAAAGCCTGCGACGTGTCCCCGATCAGCAAATCCTCGCCGCCGCGCCAACCCAATTGCCTGGCGAGCAGCGGGGTTGCCACCACGGGCACGCCGCGCGCCGCGGCCTCGTGGATCTTGTGCGGAATGCCCGCCGCGTAGCGCGTCGGGGCGATGAACAATCGCGCGCCCGCATAAAGCGGAGACAGGTCGTCGACGCGACCGAGCAGGCGAATCCGCGGCCCCGCCAGCCCGGCAACGCGCTCGGCGCGACAGCGGCCGGCGACGACCAGCCGATACGAATTGCCGATCAGCGCATCCAGGAGCGGCATCACCTCGGCGGCGAACCAGAGCAGCGAATTGGTATTGGGCGACGGATCGTCGTCCAGCGCGCCCACGAAAAGCAGATCCGCCCGCGCGCCGTGCCCGAATGGCGTGGGCCGTGCGACCAACGCGTGCCCCAGCACCCGCACGTCGGGGCAGCCGGATTGCCGGAATTGTTCGGCATCCCGCTCCGATACGGTAACGACCGTTTGCGCCGCCCGCGCGAGCTGCATTTCAGCGCCGAGCAACGCCCGTTGTCGCACCGCCGACACCGGCGAGCCGGCGAGCGCCAGGCGGTCCGCGTCGCGCGTCGCGAAAATCGCCTCGGCGTCGTAGATCAGCCGCGCGCCCGGCGGGCTCGGTCCGCACGCGTCGATCAAACTCTGCATATTGTGCGGCCGGCTGACGACGATGGCGTCGTAGTAGCCCTCGCGGTCCCGCAGGAACCGGCGCAGGCCCGATTCGCCGTGCCCGAGCGCGACCTCGATCGCGGCCGGGAATGCCGCGCCGATTTCGCTCCGGTCATCGTCGGCGAACAGCAGCGGATAGAGCGTCACGAACCAGCCGGCCGCGACCAGTTCGTGCAGCAGGCGCGCCGATCGCGGATACCCGGCGCCCAGCGACGGGAACGGCACCCGGTCCTCGATCACCAGCACGCGTCCGGCGAACCGGCCGCGCATGCGCGCCCATAACGGCGGCGTGCCCGGCGCGCAATGCTCGGCCGTCAAGACCGCCCGATGGCGCGCGACGAAAAGTTGGTGATGCTGCCGCTGCAGCTCGAGCGCTTGCGAGGACGATGTGGCGCTTCCGAATTCGTAATGATCGATGATCGCGCGCGGGTCGTAGAGCACGCGCCGGCCGGCGGCGCGAAGCCGCATGCAGAAATCGGTCTCCTCGTAATAGGCGGGCGCGAATGCCGCGTCGAACCCGCCCAAGGCCGCGAAATCCGCCCGCCGGACGAGCAGGAACGCCCCGGAGCAGTAATCGACCTCGCGCGCGAACTGGAATTCGGGGGCGGCCGGATCGCATCCTCGCCCGTAGCCGAGGCACGTGCCGTCGCTCCAGACGATGCTGCCCGCTTCCTGCAAGGTGCCGTCGGGAAGCACGATCGGGCCGCCGACCGCACCCGCGTCCGGGTGCCGAGACAGCGTCGTCCAGGCCGAGTCCAACGCGCCCTCCCTGAGGCAAGCGTCGTTGTTCAGCAGCAGCAGCGCCTCGCCCTTGGCGAGCGCGGCGGCCTGGTTGACCGCATGAAGAAAATGGCGGTTTTCCGCGTTCCGGACGATGCGGGCGCCGTCGATCCGGTCCAAGAGCGCGCCGGTCCGGTCGGACGAGGCGTTGTCGACGATCACCACCTCGGCGGGAAGGCGAACCGTGCCGGCGATGGCACGCAGACAGGCCAGGGTCAGCGCGGCCTGATTGTACAGAACCAGCAGGATCGACACGCGGGGTTCGTCGGCGTCGGGCAGCTTGAGGCGCTCGGAACCGCTCAGGAACGCGTCCAGCTCGGCCGCGCCCCGGGCCAGAAGCACCTGCTTCGCGCTCGCCAGGTCCCGCGGCGCCGAGGGAGACGGCCGCGCGGACCGCCAGCTCCGCAACCGCGCCCGCAACCGGCCGGCGCGAACCAACAGCTTCCGCGCCGGCCCGGTCAGCCGCCAAATGCGTGAGCGGTAGATCGCGGCCAGCTCCGCCTCCAGCCCGGACAGCCGCTGCTCCAGCAGCAACTCGCGCGACCGCGCCTGCTCCAGTGCGGCGCGCAGTTCCTGAATGCGCGCCGAATTGGCGGTTTCCCAAGCATTATGCACCCCGGCCACGGCTCCGCCGGCGCCACCGTCCGGGGCTTGCGAGAGGCGGCGTTCGGATGACATGAAGCCGCCCGCGGGCGCCTCGGGAAGGCATTGCGCGGGGCTAGTCTCGGTTTTTGGGAACGAGTGCATGGGTGAGATATTTCGGCTGGAGCGGCCCCGGAAAGCGATGGCGTTCACCGGGGAGCGCTTCACCTCCGCCGAGAGCGGTCAGATCGAAATCGAGCATGTGCATCGCTACTTTCTGGCGCGGCATTTCTGCCGCGGCAAGGACGTTCTGGACGTGGCCTCCGGCGAAGGCTACGGCGCCGCCCTGCTGTCGCAGGTCGCGCGCTCCGTCATCGGCGTCGACGTCGCGGACGACGCGGTCGAGCATGCGGCCCGCAACTACCCCCGCGACAATCTCGGCTTTCGCAAGGGCAGCGGGACCGAGTTGCCGCTCGACGACGCCTCGGTGGACGTGGTGGTCTCGTTCGAAACGATCGAGCACCTGTACGATCACGATCGCTTCCTCGGCGAAATCCGGCGCGTTCTGCGTCCTGGCGGGCTGTTGATCCTGAGCACGCCCGACCGCGACATTTATTCTCCCCCCGATCAGCCCTCGAACCCGCATCACGTTCACGAGCTTACCCGGCGCGAATTCTACGCGCTGGTCCGGAACCATTTTCCGGTCGTGCGATATTTCGGCCAACGCGCGATTCTCGGTTCGGTCATCGTCGCGGACGAACCGCTGCCGCGCACCGATCTTCCGGTGGTGTTCGAGCAGCGTGGGGAACTGCAAGCCGAGAGCTCGCAGGGCCTGGCGCGGGCCACGTATCTGATCTCCATCGCCGCCGATGTGGATCCCGGGCCGCTTCCGGAAAGCCTGTTCATCTACAGCGGACACATCGACAAGGTGTTCCAGGCGGTCAGCGATCTGCACGCCGCGCTACGGCGCGAGCACGAGGCCGCGGCGCGCCTACAGGACGAAATCCAGACCTTGATCGACCGCGCCGAGCAGGAGCGGACGGCGGTGCAGCAGGCGTTCCGGGAGCGGGATCTGAAGGTTTCCGGTCTGGAATGGCGTCTGCACCACGCCGAGCAGGAGCGCGAGGCGATACAGATCGCGCTTTCGGCCGACGTGACGGCCGCGAAAGCCCAGTCCATCGCGCTGCACCGCAACTACGCCGCCCGGCTGCATCGCGCCAGGCGGCAGAACCCGTTACAGCTTGTGCGCAATCTCGCGCTCCGGCGCACCAGGACGCGGCGCCTGCTCGACACGCTGCGGGCGAGCCGCCTGTTCGACGCCGAGTGGTATCTTGCGAACAATGACGACGTGCGCGAGCGCAACTTGGACCCGTACTGGCATTACGCGCGGTTCGGCGCCGACGAGGGCCGGGACCCTGGGCCGGAATTCTCCACCACGTATTACGTGATCACTTACCCGGATGTCGTTTCCTCCGATTACAATCCGCTGGAGCATTTCGAGCTGTACGGCCGCGAGGAAGGCCGCCGCACGTTGCCGGACCGCGGCGCGCCGGCACCCCGACCCGTCATGTTTCCGAAGTCGCAGCCAGCGCCGGAGCTGACCCGAATTGCCTTCGTCTCGGGGGAACCGCACACGCCCGGCCATTCGTACCGGGTCTTGCGCTACGCCGAGGCGGCGCGCGCGCTCGGCGCCGAGGTCACGGTCCAGACGGTTCCGGAGATCGCGGCGGATCCCGGCGCGATCCGTGGCGCGCAGTTGCTCGTGATCTGGCGCGCCGAATGGAACGCGGCCGTCGAGCAACTCGTGGCGGCCGCAAGGGGCCACGGCGTCAAGATCGTGTTCGATATCGACGATCTCATGTTTGACCCGGAATTCGCCAGGGTGGCGATCATCGACGGCATCCGCAGCCAGGGGCTGACGGAACCGGAAGTCCAGGCATTCTATATCCGAATTCAGCAAACCCTGAACGCCGCCGATTTCTGCACGGCCACGACCCCGTTTTTGGCCGGCCAACTCAGGCGCTGGCGCAAACCCACGTTCGTGCTGGCGAACGGGTTCGACGACGACACCTGGCGAACCGCCCGACAGGCCGTCCGCGCTCGCCGCGAGCAAGGCTCCGACGGCATCCTGCGCATCGGCTATGCCGGCGGCAGCCGGACGCACCAGAAGGATTTCGCGGTGATCGCCGGCGCGGTCGCCCGTGTGCTGGCCGAGCGGCCCGAGTGCCGACTGGTGCTGTTCCGCCGCGATTCGCTGAACTGCCTCGACCTCGAGGAATTTCCCGCCCTCGCGCAAGTTGCCGGGCAGGTGGAATGGCGCGAGCTGGTGCCGGTCGCGGAACTGCCGCGCGAACTGGCCAGGTTCGACATCAATCTGGCGCCGCTGGAGGTGGCCAATCCGTTCTGCGAATTGAAGAGCGAGCTGAAGTTCTTCGAGGCGGCGCTCGCCGGCGTGGCTTCCGTGTGTTCGCCGACCCGCTGCTACGCGGCGGCCGTGCGGGACGGCGAAACCGGCCTTCTGGCGACTGGCGAGGCGGAATGGTACGCCGCCATCGTTCGCCTGCTCGACGATCCGGGCTTGCGCGAGCGGATGGCGCGCAGCGCCTATCACGACGTGTTGTGGACGTTCGGGCCGGAGCGCCGGTCGGAGGCGCTGAACTCCGTGCTCGAACAGATGCTGCACGGCGACCGGCGCGCCGCTCGCGCGTTCGAGCTCGAGATGGCGCGCGCGCAGGCCCCGCCGCCCGGCATTGCCCAAAATTCCGACCGCGGAGCAAATTCTGCACAGCGACAGCGGCGGCAGCGCCGAAGTGACCGTGGTGATCCCGCTGCACAACTACGCCAACTACGTTTCCGAGTCCTTGCAGTCGGTGCATGAACAAAGCTTGAAGATCATCGACTTGGTGGTGATCGACGATTGTTCCACCGACAATTCCCTCGACGTCGCTCGCGGCTGGATCGACCGCAACCTCGCCCGGTTCAACCGCGTCGTCCTGCTGCGCAACCGGGCCAATGCCGGCCTGGCCCTGACGCGAAATGCCGGCTTCGATGCGGCCGAGACGCCGTTCATCCTGCAGCTCGATGCCGACAACAAGCTGCTTGCCGATTGCGCGTCGCGCTGCCTGGAGGCGATCAAGGCCACGGGCGCGGCCTTCGTCTACCCCACGCTGCGGCAGTTCGGCGATGCCGACGATACGTTGAGCAATTCGCCGTACGGTCCCGCGCTGCTCGCCGGCGGCAACTACATCGACGCCACCGCCCTCGTCCGGCTATCGGCCTGGGCGGCGATCGGCGGTTACGACCACATGCAATACGGCTGGGAGGATTACGACGCGTGGTGCCGGTTCGCGGAGCGCGGCATGTACGGTCACCACGTTCCCGAGATCCTCGCGCAGTATCGTGTCCACGCCTCCTCGATGCTGCGCACGGTGACCGATGTCGAGGACAACAGGCGGCGCCTTATCGCCACGATGCGCGAACGGCATCCCTGGATTCTCGAAGGCGTGCTCGCGTCCTGACCGCGACGGCGAGGCGGCGCGCTCCGACCGGGAACCCCGTTCGTCCCCGACCGGACTGCCGCCCCGAACCGGGGGCAATCTCGCGGCGCCGCCGGACCGTACACGCGAAACCCGCCGCGATATCGCGGCGGGTTGGCGGGATGCGCGGATTTGTGGCTAGGACAGGAAGATGTGCGACCCCGGAATGTTCGCCACACCCTCGACGGTGATCTTGGTTCCGTCGTTCAGTGTGATCAAGGCACTGCCGTTCACGGTGGTCTGGCTCACGATCCCACCGCCGCCATAGTTCAGCAGCGCCAGGGTATCCTTCGACGTCCAGCCCGCGATCGTGTCGGCGCCGCCAGCGCCGCCCTTCACGAAGGCGAACACGTCGGAGCCCGACCCGCCAACCAAGCTGCCGGCTCCCGTGCCTGCCCACAGATCGACGCTACCGCTCGCTCCGGCGGCGTTCAGGGTTTCGTTGCCCGCACCCGCGACCATCTCACCCGACTGCGTGCTGAACAGCGTGAGCGAACCGCCGTTCTCGGCGTACAATTCGGGCTTGGACGAACCCGCACCGGCCACGACAGTGTCGCTCGAACTCTGCGCATCGAGCAGGAAGGGGCCGCTTCCGACGAAGAACAAACCATGCCCCGTGGAGCCGCCGAACAGGGTCTCGGCGCCGGAGCCGCCAACGACCGTTTCCGACGTGCCGATGCCACCCACGAACAGAAGCCCGCCATCGCCGCCGAAGATTAGCGCGTTGCTGCCGGCGCCCTGGACCACGCTGTCATTGCCGCTACCCGCCAGGATGGTGTCGCTGCCCTCCGAGAACACGAAGACGTTGCCGCTGCCGAGGCCAAGGAGATTATTGCCGGAACCAGCGGAAATGACATCGTTCCCGGAATTGGCCCATACCGTGTCATTGCCGCTGCCGAACGAGATGAAGTACTGGCCGCCGCCGCTCGCCGCGCCGACGAACAGGTTGTCGCCGTTCATCGAGACATCGGCACCGCCGCCAGCGCCACCAAACACCGTCGTGCCTGCCGGAGGATCGTCTCCAACGAACGACGAAGGCGACATAATGAAGGTGGACGTCTGCGTAGGATCGGTCACGATCGTAATCGGAACAGTCGACTCGTTGAACACGAAGTCGTAGCCCTTCGGGACGAAGAAGGTCCCCGAAGTCAGTCGTGTCGTTAATGATAAGAAGCTCATCAGCCTTCACCGGCGCAGGTATCGTCGTCCGGATCGGTAACCTTTTCTATCGAGAGCGTGTTGGCGGCGAATGAATTCGCGAGTTCGGTCGAGAACACTTGGGCAATCGCCGAGGCGAGACCGCTCGAAACCGTGAACGCGATCGTCGACCCAGTTGTGTACCAGTGGATGGTGCTACCTGACATTTTCTTATTTCCCCTCGCTGCCCGTGACGGTGCCACACTTGCCCCGGCCAACCCTTGCAGGCCAACTCGGATCGCCAAGTCTCAATTCGTTACGGCAACCTGTAGCCGAGCAAGGCAGGGGAGCGCAATAGGCATTTGAGACGGGAGAGTGAAAAATAAGTGATGCCGCCCCGCCGGGGACCGGTTCCTCCCGTCTCCCGATCAAACGCACCCCCGGTCAGGAGGAAAGAAAATATGGAACAAGCAAATAGGCACGTAACGTTCGCCATTTCTCAATCGGCACGCAGCATATCTGGACAATGGTGTCGTGCGCCACGGCATATCCGATGTTTGTTATTGATGATCTACCACATACCTACCATGCACCTGGCGATTTGATCACGCGAGATATCGTCCAGAACATAGCAACCGCAAGCTTGCGGTGCCCGTTGTCTGGCGCGCTCCGCCCTGTGCTTGCGGCGGCGCGGTCCGGCAGTCCCGTCCAATAACCTGGGGATATTTCGAATTCGATTGTAACCCCGCCGGCCGAGCGCAGGCTGGCCGCCTTTCAGCCGAATTGCGCCAGCCTGCCGCTCGGCACGCCCAGCACCTCATCCTCCCGCATGACCACCTGGCCGCGCACGATGGTCAGCGCCGGCCAGCCGGTGACCGCGACGCCGTCGAACGGAGTCCAACCACAAGGAGAAACAATCCACGCCTGCTCGATTCGGCGTTGCCGGCGCAAATCGACCAGGGTGAAATCGGCGTCGTAACCGGCCGCCAGCCGCCCCTTGCCGATGGCGCCGTAGACCCGCGCCGGCCCGGCGCACATCAGATCGACCAGCCGCGGCAGGCTCAGCCGGCCGGCATTCACGTGGTCGAGCATGATCGGCACCAAGGTCTGTACGCCGGTCAGGCCGGACGCGCACTCCGGCCACGGCCGCGTCTTCGCCGCGCGGCCGTGCGGCGCGTGGTCGGAGCCGATCGCGTCCACCGTGCCGTCGCGCACCGCCGCCCAAGCGGCCTCAAAATGCCGCCGGTCGCGAATCGGCGGGTTCATCACCGCGAACCCGCCGAGCCGCTCGTAGCACTCCGGCGCCACCTGGGTCAGGTGATTCACCAGAACTTCCAGCGTGGCGATGTCGCGATAATCCCTCAGGTAGTCCAGTTCCTCGGCGGTCGAGACGTGCAGGATATGCGCCGGCCGCCGGGTTTTTCGCGCCAGCGCCATCAGCCGCCGAGTGCCGAGAAACGCCGTCTCCTCGTCCCGCCACCGCATATGCGAGACGTACGGATCGCCCGAGCGAAACATCGCCCGCCGCGCGCGCAGCCGGTACTCGTCCTCGCTGTGATAGGCGATCCGCCGCCGCCCGCTGCGCATCACCCGTTCCAGGCTGTCATCGTCCTCGACCAGCAGGTCGCCGGTCGAACTGCCCGCGAACACCTTTATCGCGCACACGCCCTCGCCGAGTTCCAGTCCGGCCAGCTCCGCGATGTTCGCCTTGGTCGCGCCGACATACAGGCCGATATCGCACCAGGCCCGCCCGACGATATAATCGCGCTTCCAGGCGAGGCGCTCGGCGTCGGTGATCGCGGGGCTGGTGTTCGGCATGTCGAACACGGCCGTGAGCCCGCCCAGCACGGCGGCCTTCGTGCCGGTCGCGATGCTTTCCACGTTCGCATCGCCCGGATCGCGCAGATGCACGTGCGGATCGATCAATCCGGGCAGCACGTGCAGGCCGCCGGCCTCGATCACCGCATCCGCGGTTGCATCGGCCGGCGCGCCCAGCGCGGCGATGCGCCCCCCGCGCACGCCGACATCCGTCGCTTCCATGCCCCAGGGCAGCACGCAGATGCCGCCGCGGATCAGCAGGTCGTAATGCGCGGGCATGCTTGCTCCTCAGCCTGCGGCTAGCGCCGCGAATACGTCGCCGTCCGGGGCAAGGCCCTGGATGTGTGCGCGGTGCCAGAGCGC
The DNA here is from genome assembly GCA_963761015.1 of uncultured Alphaproteobacteria bacterium. Classification (GTDB taxonomy): domain Bacteria; phylum Pseudomonadota; class Alphaproteobacteria; order Acetobacterales; family Acetobacteraceae; genus CAVXFL01. The sequence continues at coordinate 75,768 of CAVXFL010000009.1, read as the reverse complement.
ATAGAATAAAAGCGTCCAGGCGGCGAAGCCGGCGTGCCGGCCGGCGGCGGCGCGGAACAGGGCAACCACCCGGCCGGGCTCGGCGATTTCGGCGACGCCCGGCTGCGCCGCGACCAGCGGGCCGAGCCGCGCGCCCTCTTTCGCGATCCACCCACCGATCGGAACCGTGAACCCCTGCTTCGGCGCGAACGGGCGCGCGGCGGGGCAATGCCGCTCCAGCCATTGGCGCAAGATCCACTTGCCGCGCCCGTCGCGTACCTTCATCGCGTCGGGCAGCCGGAACGCCGCCGCGGCGATGCCGGCGTCGAGGAACGGCGTGCGGCCCTCCACGCCATGCGCCATCAGGCAGCGGTCGAGCTTCAGCAGCAGATCGTGCGGCAGCCAATCGGCCATGTCGGCGGCCTGCGCCGTGGCGAGCCGGGTGCGGCCGCCGCGCTGTTCGCGCGATTCGGCCGCCGCGATGCCGTCGCGCCAGCCGAGCGGGCGGGCCCGCAGCACGTCCAGCCGGTCGAAACTGCCGCGCGCGCGCATCACGCGCCCGCCCAGCCACCACGGCCGCATGGCGCTGCGGTAGCGGCCATAGCCGGCGAAGATCTCGTCGCCGCCCTCGCCGCTCAGAACCACCGTCACGTCCTGCCGCGCCCGCCGCGCCAGGAACCAGGTCGGAATGATCGCGTAATCCGCGGCCGGATCGTCCATCGCGGCGACGATCTCGGGCAAATGCCGCCACACCATCGCCTCGGTGATCTCGACCGATTCGTGCCTCGCGCCGAGGCTCTTCGCCACAGCGGCGGCATCCGCGCGCTCGTCCGCCGCGCCGGGCGCCGCGAACCCGGCGGTGAAGGCCAGCACCGGCGCGGTGTTCAGCCGCGCCATCATGGCCAGGAGCGCGGTGCTGTCGATGCCGCCGGAGAGAAACATCCCGTACGGCACGTCGCTGCGCTGGTGCAGATCGACACTCTCGGCCAGCGCCGAGTCCAGCCGCGCCAGCGCCGCGTCTTCCGTGATCGCGTCGGGACCGCCCTCGGGCAACGCGGGCTGGCGGCGGCGTTCCAGCACCCGCCCCTCCGAACACACCAGGTCTCGCCCGGCAGCACCCGCTCGATGCCCGGAAAATCGTGTGCCGCCCCGGTGGTGAACTGAAGCTGCAACAATTCGTCGCGCGCCGGCTGGTGAACCTGCCGGGCGACCAGCCCCGCCGCCAGCAGCGCCTGCGGCTCCGAGGCAAAGGCCAGTCCGCTGTCGGTGTGCGCGAGATAGAGCGGCTTGATCCCGAACGGGTCGCGCGAAAGCGTCACGGTGCGCGCCGCGCGATCATGCACGGCAATGGCGTACATGCCGCGCAGCTTGCGCGCGTAATCGGCGCCGCCGTCGCGCAAATACAGGTGCAGCGGCAATTCGCAATCGCTCGCGGTGGCGAAGCGCACGCCGGGCAGGTCGGCGCGCAGCTCGCGGTAGTTATAAATCTCGCCATTGGCCACCAGCGCCGCCGAGCCGGCGAACAGCGGCTGATCGCCGCCGGCGAGGTCGATGATCGCGAGCCGCGTCTGGATCAGCGCCACCCGGCCCATGACCGCGTGCCCGGTTCCGTCCGGCCCGCGATGCGCGAGGGCGCGCGTCAGCGCCGCCACCGTGGCCGGATCGGCGCCGGGCGCTCCGGGGGCCAGCACCAGCCCGGCGATGCCGCACATCAGCGCCGCTCCTCGTCGGATCGGCGCGCGTTCGCTTCGGCGGCAAGCACGCGGGGCATCGCCGCGCTTCTGGCACTTCGTCCCGGCGGGCGAAAGGGAGTTCTTGCGCCGGCCCCCCGCGCGACCAATCCTTCAGCGCATGACCCAATTGGCACTGCTGCCCCGGCGCGGCGTGGTGGAGATCGCCGGCGAGGATCGCATCGGGTTCCTCCAGGGCCTGGTCTCCAACGACGTGACCGAGGCCGCGCCCGGCCGCGCCGTCTGGGCCGCGCTGCTCACCCCGCAGGGCAAGTGGCTCGCCGATTTCTTCATCCTGAGCGAGGGCGACCGGCTGCTGCTCGATTGCGAGCGCGCACAGGCGCCCATGCTGGCGCAAAAACTGTCGCGCTTCCGCCTCCGCTCGAAGGTTTCCGTGCGCGACCTGTCCGCGGAATTTTCGGTCCATGCGGCCTGGGACGGCACGCCGGACGCCATCGCCGGCGCGATCATGGCGCCCGATCCGCGCCTGCCCGAAGCCGGAAGCCGGATCATCGCGGCGGCTCCGTTGCCCGCCAGCGCGGGCGAGGCGGATTGGGACGAACACCGGCTGGCGCTCGGCCTGCCGGACGGATCGCGCGATCTGGAAGCGGAAAAATCCGTGCTGCTCGAAGCGGGGTTCGACGAACTGCACGGGATTTCGTGGAACAAGGGCTGCTATCTCGGCCAGGAACTGACCGCGCGCACGAAGTATCGCGGCCTGGTCAAGCGGCGGCTGGTTCCGGTCGGGATCGACGGGGATTTGCCGGAGCCCGGCGCCGCCGTGTCTGCCGCGGGCCGCGAGGTCGGCGCGATGCGCTCCGGACGCGGCCGGCTCGGGCTCGCCCTGCTGCGCGTCGAGGCGCTCGGCCAATCGCTGTCGTGCGGCGGCGCGACCCTGACGCCGCGCGTGCCGGCCTGGATGTCGCTTGCGGAGCCGGAACCGGCCGCCTAGGCCGCCGCCGGCGGCCGATCGGCCCTTGGCTCAGGTGCCGTCGGCTCCAGGTGTCGTCCCAGCCACCGCCATCATCGGGCGCGCCGCCCTGGTCGCTCCAGCCGCCGCCCTGATCGGCCTCGCCCGCATCGGCGGGATTGCCCCAGCCGGAATCCTGGGCGCTGTCCCACGGATTGGCTTGCGCGGCATCGCCACCGCCGCCCCAGGGCGATTGCTGGATCACCGGCTGCTCGATGAATGTCTGGCCACCAAACCCGCCGCCGCCGAGCCCGCCGCCCATCCCGCCGTGATGGCCGGAGAACAGGTTCATCAGCGCGTCGGCCGCCAGCATGCCACCGGCCACGCCGGCCGCGGTTTGCAGCGCGCCGCCGAGGAAGCCGCTGCCGCCGCCCTGTTGGAACATGCCGGGCTGATAGCCTGGCGCGTATTGCGGCGGCGGCGGAGGTGGGGGCGGCGCATATTGCTGTTGCTGTTGATAGGGCTGCTGATACGGCTGCTGATACGGCTGCTCCGGCGGTGGCTGCCGCGTCGAACCGCCGCCGAACAGACCACCGAACAGGCCGCGCGGTCGCTGCGCCGCCCCCGCCTGGGCCTGCTCGGCGCGTTGCTGGGCCTGCTGCAGATCCCACTCCAGTTGCCTGATGCGGTTCTGCGCCTGCGTCAGCGCTTGCTCGCCGACAAAGGCCAGCTGCGTCATGCGATAAGCCGCGTCGGCATGGCGATTGAACATATCCTTGATCAGCGCGTTCGCTTCCGGGTCCACGGCCGGCAAGGCGGGCGTCGGCGCCGGCGCCGACGGTCCGAACGAGCCGCCGCTCGGAACGCCCGCGATGCGCTCGATGAAATGGGTGATGATGTCCCGCTCTTCGCTGGTCATGGGCCGACACCCCAGGGGTTTGCAGTCTGCGCCGGATGTGGCCCCCGCTCCGGGCGGCTTCAAGTTGAACCGCCGGCCGCCCAAGTGACCGCGCACGGATCGAGGAAGCGAGACCGGTGACCGCCCGTCCCCCGCCCGCCCGCGCGCCGGCAACCACCGCTTCCCCCACCCTGGCCGCCGCGCTCGCGCCGATGGCGGCCGAGGCGGCCGGCTGCCGCCGCTGCCCGCTCTGGGCGAACGCGACGCAGACGGTTTTCGGCGAAGGCCCGACGGACGCCGCGATGATGCTGGTCGGCGAACAGCCGGGCGATCAGGAAGACCTCGCCGGGCGCCCGTTCGTCGGCCCCGCCGGTCGGGTACTCGATCGTGCCTTGCGCGCCGCCGGCGTCGACCGGGGCGAGGTCTACATCACCAACGCCGTGAAGCACTTCAAATCGGTCCCACGCGGCAAGCGGCGCATTCATCAGAAGCCGGACGGCGGCGAAATCGCGGCCTGCCGGTTCTGGCTCGACCAGGAGCGCGCCGCCATCCACCCACGCGCGATCGTGCTGATGGGCGCGACCGCCGCGCGCGCGGTGCTCGGACGCGCCGTCACGATCGGGCGCGAACGCGGCCGGCCGATCGCGCTCGACCAGGGCGAGGCGCTGGTGACGGTGCATCCATCCTATTTGCTTCGGCTGCAGGACGAGGAGTCCAAGACGCGCGAATACGAACTGTTCGTCGCGGATCTGCGCCGCGCGCTCGCGCTGCTCGGCTAAAGCTCCCGATCGCATTCGCCGCCCTTCCCCGGAAACCGCCAAGCCGGCGCGGGCCGAGGCTCGCCGGGGCCACGGCCTAACCCGCGGCCAGATGCTCCTTCAGCCGCGGCATCAGCTCGACCAGATTGCACGGGCGATGCCGGGCATCGAGTTGCCAGCGAAGAATATCGTCCCAGGCGTCCTTCACCGCGCCGGTGCTGCCCGGCAGCGCGAACAGATAGGTGCCGTTCGCCACGGCGCCGAGCGCACGGGACTGCATCGTCGAGGTGCCGATCTTTTGGTAGCTCAGCATCCGGAACAACTCGCCGAAACCCTCGATGCGCTTTTCCAGCACGCGCTCGAACGCCTCCGGCGTCACGTCGCGCCCGGTCACGCCGGTGCCGCCCGTGGTGATCACCACGTCGATCTCCGGATCGGCGATCCAGGCGCGCAGCCGTTGCTCGATGCGCTCGGGGTCATCGGGCTCGATCGCGCGCGCCGCCACGCGATGCCCGGCGTTCGCGACGCGCTCGGCCAGCGCATCGCCCGAGGTGTCGTTGGCGCTGGTGCGTGTATCAGAGACCGTGAGCACGGCGACGTTGACGGGAACAAACCGCCGGGTTTCGTCAATCCTTGCCATCGCTCGGCTCCAGCCTCGCCGCCGCGGGGTTAGCGGCTTCCGCCATGCGAGGTGGAGACGCGGCGGAAGCGCGGAAAGTCCCCGATGGCCAATTCGTCCAGGCTCGGCGCCGGAAGGCTTAGGCGCGCGGCGTACATCCAGGTGAACGCGAGCGCGCGCTGCACGAACACCCGCGTTTCCTCGACCGGAATCGCCTCGATATAGAGCAGCGGATCGCCCTGGTCGTGAATGTCCCAGCTCGCGCATTTGGTCGGCCCGGCGTTGTAGCTGGCGAGCAGGCGAATGAGATCGTGGTCCACCGATTCGTGCCGCGCCAGATACATCACGTAGCGTTGGCCGAGTTCCAGGTTGAGCTCGGGATCGGTCAGGCTCGATGTGTCCAACCCACCGCCGCGGGCCATGTACTGCGCGGTTTGCGGCATGAGTTGCATCAGGCCGCGGGCCCCCGCCGCCGATACCGCGCCGGAATTGAAATTGGATTCGACGCGCGTCAGGCCGTAGACCAAGGCGGGATCGACGCGGAATCCGTGCAACGGCTCCAGATCGGGCACGTCCGGCCGGCCGCCCGATGCGCTGGTCGCCGTCGCGACGCCCATGCCCGGCAGTTTCGCCTTGAGCGCGATCAGGCCGATCGCCCGCGCGATGCCGAAATTGTCGCGCATCCGCGCGCCGAGCCGGCGCAACTCCGCGGCCGCGCGCTCGGGCTGACCGACCTGGATCAGGGCAAAGGCGGCAAGGCCCTCCGGCGTGGCGGCGACCGCTTCCACGTCCGCATCGCCCAAAAGCTGGTGAACTTCTTGCGGACCGAGACCGCCTTCGCGACGCGCTGGCCGAGCGCCCGGCGGGCCAGCAGACCATAGAAGGTGCCCGGTTCCTCGGCCGCGCGCATGGTCCAGAACTTGGCCCCTTCCGTGTCGCCGGCGCGCAGGCGCGCACGCGCGGCCCAGAAGCTGCCGGCGGCGCGCAAGGCCGGCGGCGAGGATTTCGCGATCGCGGCGGCTTCGAAATAGGTGCCGGCCTCGTCGTTGCGCCCCAAGCGCCAGGCCGCGAGGCCCGCGATATAGGGCGCCAGCCCCACCGCGCCGTCGCTCTCCTTGAAGGCCGATTTCGCGAGAGTCAGCGCATCGTCATCGTGGTTGGTGGCGAACAAGTCCTGCGCCACTTCCGCGCGCAGCTTCGCGGCGTCGCGGGCGCCGAGCCCGTGCCGATGCGCGATCAACTGCAACGCGCCATCGGTCTGGCCCGCGTCGAGACGGTCGCGCACGCTGCGCTCGAGCGAGACGCTGCGGGGGTTCGCGCCGATCGCCGGATCGGGGCCGTTGCGCAGCGAGGTCGGGGGCTTCACCTGCCATTTCGGCTCCGGCGGGGGCGGCGGCGCCTCCGCGCCTTTCGGCAGCCGCTTCAAAAGCAGGTTGTAAATCGCGCGCGCGTCGGGCTGGTCGGCGTAATAGATCAGCCAGCCGGACAGTTCGGCGGCGCCCGGACGGGTGAACGGACCAAGATAGCGGTCCGACAGCACGAACCCGAGCATGGCCCGTCCGAGCGGCTTCGAGGTGTCGATCTGGTCGCTCTCGCGGTAGGCTTCGTCCAGGTGTCCCGTGCGCTGCGCCTCGAAGATCCGCCGCAGCCGCGCCGCGTCGACCGGATCGAGCGGCTCCGGTAGCGCGACGCCCACGGACCCCGGCCGCGACAGCCGCGGCACCGCCATCGCGGTTTCGTCGGGCGCGGCCTGCCCCGCGGACGCGGACGCGACGTGTTTCACGGGCGCAGCGGATTTAGCGGGCTTAGCGGGCTCCGCGTGCCGTTCGTGAACGTGTCTCGTTACACGATGGTGATGGTAGTGATGATGATGCTGGGAGTGTTTTGATCGCGCATCGGCAATATTCGCCGTGAGCAGCGCTGTTCCCGCCAGCAGCACCCGGGTTGCCGTCAGTCGTGTAAAAGTGATGCCTCCCATGGGGCACCCGATCTAAAGGCCGAACTCTATCGGCGCAACCGGGTATGTCGGGCTCCTTCTCGGTGGCCAGGGTCGTTATTGCAGATTTAAAGGCTTGCCGGGCGAAAAATATTCACCTCACCGTGAGGTCCGCATCCAATCGGCGCCTCAGGCTGATCAGATCCGCCCAGGCGTCCCGCTTGGCGCCGCTGGTGCGGAGCAAATAAGCGGGATGGAACATCGGCAGGGTCGGCACCGGGTCGGGCAGACCCGGGATCTCGAGATCCAGCCAGCGCCCTCGCATGCGGCGGATGCCGGCGGTGCTGCCGGTCAGCGCCTTGGTGGCAAGCGAGCCGAGCAACACCAGGTGGCGCGGCCGGGTCAGCACGATGTGGCGCAGCAGGAACGGCAGGCAGAGCAGCACCTCGGCGTCGGTCGGGTTGCGATTGCCGGGCGGCCGCCAGGGAATCAGGTTGGTGATCAGGAAACGGCCGCGGTCCAACCCGATGCTCACCAGCATCCGGTCGAGGAACCGACCCGACGGGCCGACGAACGGCAGCCCCGCCCGGTCCTCCTCGGCACCGGGCGCCTCGCCGATGAACATCAGCCCGGCATCGGGATTGCCGTCGGCGAACACCAGGTTGGTGGCGGTGACGCTGAGCCCGCAGCCGTCGAACGCCTCCAGCGCGGCGCGCAACGCCTCGCGCGTCTGCGCGGCGGCGGCGATTTCCGCCGCGCGCGCCGCGATGCCGACCGGCTTGGCCAGCGGAGCGGCGACCGCCGCGATCGGTCGCGGCGGCGGAATTGCCGGCGCCGACGCAACCACGGTCAGCGCCTCGCGCGCGACCAGCCAATTCACCGGCGCGTCGGTCAGCGCCTCGTCGGCGCCCCATTCGATCTGTAGCCGCAACAGCGCCAGCTCGTCCATGGACGTCAGCCCGCGTGCTCCGCGGGTTCGTCGAAGAACCTGTCGCCGGTCGCGCGCGAATGGCCGCGGAATTCGGCGATGGCCGAGCCGTCCTCGCGGCGGACGGTGACGTCGTAGATGCCGCTGCGTCCCGCGCGCGTCCGCTCCAGCGCCTCCGCGACGAGCCGGTCGCCGCGTTGCGCCGGGCGCAGAAACGCGATCGCGCCGTGGCTGGCCAGGGTACGAACGTTGTGCGTGTTGCAGGCAAATGCGAACGCCGAATCGGCCAGCATGAAAATGTAGCCGCCGTGGCAGAGCCCGTGGCCGTTCACCATGCTCTCGCCGACGGTCATGGCGAGCCGCGCCTGTCCGGGCGCGATGTGCTCGATCGCCATGCCGACACCCTGGCTCGCGCGGTCGTCGCGCCACATGGCCTCGGCGCAGGCGCGCGCCAGCGCATCCGCATCGGCGCGCGGCGTCATCAGCCCCGCCCCACGAAGCGCGGCGCGCGCTTGTCGAGAAACGCCCGCACGCCCTCGGCATAGTCGGCGGTGCTTCCGGCCTGGCGCTGCAACTCACATTCCAGCGCCAGTTGCGCGTCCAGGTCGTTGTGCGCGCCGGCGTCGAAGGCGCGCTTCATCAGCGCGATCGCCGCGGTCGGCTGCGTCGCCAAATGGGCGCACAGCGCCACGGCCTCGGCGGCGAGCCGGTCGTCGTCCACGCATCGCCAGATCAGTCCCCACTCGGCCGCCCGCTCGGCCGGCAATGGCTCGCCCAGCATCGCCAGCGCGCGGGCGCGCGCCTCGCCGACCAGGCGCGGCAGGAAGAACGTGCCGCCGGAATCGGGAACCAGACCGATCTTGACGAAGGCTTGGGTGAAGGTCGCCGACCGCGCCGCCAGGACGAGGTCGCAGGCGAGCGCGATGTTGGCGCCGGCGCCGGCGGCGATGCCGTTGACGGCGCAGACCACCGGCAACGGCAGCGCGCGAATTTGCCGGACCAGGGGATTGTAATGGCGTTCGATCAGCTCGCCGAGATCGCCCTGCTCGGCCGACTTGCCAGCCACCTCGGCGAGATCCTGTCCGGCGCAGAAACCGCGCCCCGCGCCGGTCAGCAGCACCGCGCGACAACCGGCCTCGCCGCCAGCCTGGGCCAGCGCCGCGCGCAAGCCGGCGTGCATCTCCGCGTTCAGCGCGTTCAACCGCTCCGGGCGGTTGAGCACGACCACCCGGTATCCGTCGCGCAGCTCCGATGTCACCGCCTCGCCCATCGGCCCGCTCCCTAGCCGCTCCCGCGAGCGCCCAGGGTGCGCCCGCCGGCCATGCGACGGCAAGGCGGCTAACGGCGCGTTTCGGCTATCGCGCGAGCACGGGACGATGGCGCGCCGATATCAGAGCCAGCGCCCGGCCCGGCCGATCAGATATCCGACGGCCGCGGCGGCCAGAATGGCGGTGATCGGCTGCTCGCGGGTGCGCTGGCGCAGCTTGGCGCCGAACGCGTCGAGATCCTGCATCAGCCCGCCGTAGGTCTGCTGCAGGTTGCCGGCCGCTTCGTCGATCTTGCCTTGCGCTTGCATCTTGGCGTCGCCCGTCATCCGGCCGACCGTCTCCTCGACCTTACCGGCGGTCTCCCTGGCGGCGCCCTGGACACTGTTCTGATCCACGGAGTTCTCCTTTGCCCTCACAGCCTGCGGACAGCGCAAGAACGAGCGAGCCGGCGCCGTTGTTCCCTGCGCCGGGCGTGGCGGGGGTCGTCAGCTCATCAATTTGCGTATCGCCGCGGCCGCCTCCGCGCCCGCCCAATCGGCGCTGCCTTCGACCAGCGCGCGCTCGCGCCCCTGCCGGTCCAGGATCAGCGTGGTCGGAATGCCGCGCGCCGCGATCGCGTGCAGGGCGGCGCCGTCCGGATCGAGCCAAACGCCGAGATGCGTGATGTCGTGGCTCTTGTAGTACTTACGGACGGCGGCGGCCCCGTCGCGATCCGACGAGAGCGGCAGGACCACGATATTGTCGGCCGCCAGCCGCCCGGCCAGCGCGTCCAAAGCGGGAAGCTCGGCCTTGCAAGGCGCGCACCAGGTCGCCCAGAAATTCAACAGCACGCCCTTGCCGGCGAAATCGGCGAGCGTCCTGCTCGCGCCGTCGGCGGCGCTGAAGCGGATCGGCGGCGGCGGCTTCGGCGGGTCGAAACGCTGCATGGCGCCGACGATCGGCCGCAGGGTCGGCGGGCTGCTGTCGTCGGTCGGTTTCAGCACCAGGCCACCCGGGGGCGGGCCGAGTTCGGCCGATTTGCGCGCCGTGATGGCCACGGCTACCGTCGCCGCCGCCATCGCCCCCACCACCGCCGCGCGCCGCGTCATCAAATTCATGCCGGATCGTTCTCCTTGACCGAACAGCCCGACCAGGACAGCGCCAACCGCCAATGGGGCAGCCGGTTCAGCCGCGGCCCGGCCGCGGTCATGCGGGAGATCAACGCCTCCATCGGCTTCGACCGGCGGCTCTGGCGCCAGGACATCAGGGGATCGCTCGCGCACGCGGCGATGCTGGCCCGGGTCGGGATCATCGACGCGCAAGATGAGCGCGCCATAAGCGAGGGTCTAGAGGCGATCGCACGCGAGATCGAGGCCGGCGAGTTCCCGTTCGAAACCGCGCTCGAAGACATCCACATGAACATCGAGGCGCGGCTGACCGAGCGGATCGGCGAGGCCGGCAAACGCCTGCACACCGCGCGCAGCCGCAACGATCAGGTAGCGACCGATTTCCGCCTCTGGGTGCGCGACGCGATCGACGGCATCGACGCGCAACTGGTCGATCTCATGCGCGCGCTGGCCGACCGCGCCGCCGAGCACGCGGCCGATCCGATGCCCGGCTTCACGCATCTGCAAACCGCGCAGCCGGTGACATTCGGCCACCATCTGCTCGCCTATGTCGAGATGCTGGCGCGCGACCGCGGCCGGCTCGCCGATTGCCGCCGGCGGCTGAACGCGTGTCCGCTCGGTTCGGCGGCGCTCGCCGGCACCTCGTTTCCCGTCGACCGCGAGATGACCGCCCGCGCCCTCGGTTTCGACCGCCCGACCGCCAATTCGCTGGACGCCGTGTCAGACCGCGATTTTGCCCTCGAATTCCTGTCGGCCGCGGCGATCTCGGCGATGCACCTGTCGCGCTTCGCCGAGGAGATCGTCATCTGGTGCAGCGCGCCCTATCGGTTCATCGCGCTCAGCGACGCCTTCACCACCGGCAGCTCCATCATGCCGCAAAAACGCAACCCGGACGCGGCCGAGCTGGTGCGCGCCAAGACCGGGCGGATCGCCGGCGCGCTCGTTGCGCTGCTGACGGTGATGAAGGGGCTGCCGCTCGCCTACGCGAAGGACATGCAGGAGGACAAGCAACCGGTGTTCGACGCCGCCGACGCGTGGTCGCTCTCGCTCGCCGCCATGAGCGGCATGGCGCGCGACATGCGCCCCGATCTGGCGCGCCTGCGCGCGTGCGCGGGCGCCGGCCACGCCACCGCCACCGACCTCGCCGATTGGCTGGTGCGCGTGTTGCGGCTGCCGTTCCGCGCCGCGCACCACGTGGTCGGCCGTTTGGTCGCCAGGGCCGAAGCCAAGGGCGTGGATCTGGCCGAGCTTGGCGTCAAGGATATGCGGGCGGAGGAGCCGCGCATCACCAGGGAGGTGTTTTTGGTGCTGAGTGTGGACGCATCGGTGGCCTCGCGGAGAAGTTTCGGCGGCACCGCGCCGGAGAACGTGGCGCGCGAGGCCGCGCGCTGGCAGGCTGCGCTGCAATGATCGCCCTCGATGCTTCCCCGTCACGCCCGCGAAATAATGCGTTCGGATTCGCGCTCGCCGCTGTCAAGCCGGCGCTCGTTCTGGCGGTGCTGATTGCCGCTTTGGCGGTCGCCGGGTGCGGCAAGCGCGGCGCCCCCTCCCCGCCCGGGCCGCCCGACCAGGTCACCTGGCCGCGCATCTATCCGACTCGGTAACGTCAGCGAACGCCTGGCCCAAGCGGTTCACGCGAGCGATCCCGGTGGGCGGTCGCTCATCGAACTGTATGCGCAACGGATCAGAAAAGCGGGCCGAGTTGTGATCCCGCTCACACAAGTATGTTACGAAACCGGCTATGAACGCCTCCGTACCGATCCGTGGTTCTAACGAGGCATCGGGGCCAGGGGTTCCGGGTTGATGGACCCGCGGGTCGGGACTTCAACCAGGAGGAAAGTCGATGCGCGTACTCGCCTACGGACTGGTTTGCGCGGCCGGCCTGTCGAGCGTGGCCATGGCGCAGCCCAAGGAGCATCACCAGAGGGGAGTTTGCGGCATTCCGCAGCACGTCGTGGCCGAATTGCAAAGCAAGCTGCACCAGGTCGTCGCCCTGCAGAACGGCGGGATTTTCGAGCCGAACATGATGTGGTCGGCGATCGTCGATCGCGAGGGCCGGCTTTGCTCCGTCGCCAGAGTGGGCGACGCGTGGCCGGGCAGCCGGCAGATCGCCATCGCCAAGGCGAGCACCGCCAACGACTTCAGCAACCAAAAGCTCGCGCTGTCCACGGCCAATCTGTATGCGGCGATCCAGCCGGGCAGCTCGCTCTACGGGCTGAACGAATCGAACCCGTTCAATCCCGCCTACCTGCCGTATCACAGCGGCATCGGCGGCGTGCCGGGCGGCATCATCACCTTCGGCGGCGGCGTGCCGCTATACTTGCACGGGCAGGTGATCGGCGGGCTGGGCCTGAGCGGCGACAGCTCCTGCACCGACCACACCATCGCCTATCGGATGCGGCGCGAGGCCGGGCTCGACAAAATTCCGGGCGGCGTCGGCTTCAACAAGACCGACAACATCGATTACCCGGCGCAAGGCCAGCAGCCGACCGGCTTCCAGCACCCGCACTGCTTCCCGACCGACATTGCGCCGAACAAGATCTGACACCGCCGAGCCGTTCGGTTGATCCTGTGATCGCCACCCCCGGTTTCGGCGGGGGTGACGAGAGCAGCCACCGGCGGTCAGCCGCCCCGCGCGCCCTGGGTGTTCACGTACAGCGCGTAAACCGAATGGCTGGCGGCCATGAACAGGCGGTTGCGCTTCATCCCGCCGAAACACACATTCGCGCACCGCTCGGGCAGCGCGATGCGGCCGATCGGCGTGCCGTCGGGCGCAAACACCATCACCCCGTCCTGCGCCGGGCTCATCCCCCAGCCGCACCATAGATTGCCGTCGATATCCAGGCGGAAACCGTCCGGCGTGCCGCCCGGGCCGGCGTCGATCAGCACCTCGCCGCCGCTCAGCTTCGTGCCGTCGCCGACCACGTCATAGGCGCGGATCTTGCGCGGCTGGGCGCGCGACTTGACTATGTAGAGCTTGCGTTCGTCGGGCGAGAACGCGAGCCCGTTGGGCTGGTTGATGCCCTCGGCCACCACCGTCGCCCGCCCGCTGGCCCCGTCGATGCGATACACGTTGGTCGGCAGCTCCGACTGGTCCACGTGGCCTTCGTATTGGCTCAGAATGCCGAAGGACGGATCGGTGAACCAGATGGACCCGTCGGATTTCACCACCACGTCGTTCGGCGAGTTCAACCGTTTGCCATCGAAACGATCGCACAGCACGGTGATGCTGCCGTCGTATTCGGTGCGGGTGACACGGCGGGAATCGTGCTCGCAGGTGACCAGACGCCCTTGCCGGTCGCGCGTGTTACCGTTGGCGTAGTTGGAAGGCCGGCGGAATTCGCTGACCGCCCCGGTCTCCTCTTCCCATTTCAGGATGCGACTGTTCGGAACGTCGCTCCACAGCAAATAGCGACCGTCGCCGAACCACACCGGGCCTTCCGCCCAGCGGCAGCCGGTGGCGAGCCGCTCGATGGCGGCGAGCGGCAGGCGGTATTTCTCGAAGCGCGGGTCCAGCACCTCGACGGCCGGATCCGGGTAGCGCTGGCTCGGCTCCCACATGGCTTTCCTCTCCCCCGACAGGCGGGTCGAGGTCAGACCTCTTCCCGCTCCGGATGGCGCAGGTACCACAGCCGCTCGTAAGCGGCCACCAGCGTCTCGAGGCTGCGGCGCCGATTGCCGTCGGGGTTGGCCGGGCGCCGCGTCAGCATCATTTCCAGAATGCGCAAGAGCTGCTCGGCGACCTCGAAATCGCCCTGGTCGCAGGCATGATGAAACGCAATCAGTATCTTGTCCGAGAGCCGCCTGGTGTAGCGCGGCGTCGCGATGCCGGCCGGCCTGCGAAGTTCCATCTCGTAATCGCTCATGGCACGTCCCGCCGATCGGGAACTCCCCCGTGCATGTGGGCAGACGCCAGGCGCGCTCCGATCGGGTCGATCGGTCCGAGCGGTTCAGGTGGTGCTCTGCGATAGCCGCTTGCGTATGCGGGCCGCCATGTCATCGGCGCTGGTGTCCTGGTTGAACAAGGCGGCAAGCCGCCCCTTGGGGTCCATGAAGTAAACGAACGACGAGTGGTCCACGACGTATGGCGCGCCCTCCTTGGCCGTCTCCTTGGCGTAATAGACGCGGAAGGCGTGCGCGATCTCGGCGATCTCCGCCTTCGTCCCGGTCAGCCCGACGAGGCGGTTGCTGAACAGCTTGACATATTTGGCCAGCACCGCGGGCGTATCGCGTGCGGGATCGACGGTGACGAAGACGGGCACCACGTCGGCGCCCGCGGATCCGAGCTTGTTCAGCGCGCTCGCGATGGTTTGCAGTTCGGTCGGGCAAACGTCCGGGCAGAACGTATAGCCGAAATACATCAACATCCAGCGGCCCCGGAAATCCGCGTCGGTGACCGCGACGCCGCTCTGATTGACAAGGTGAAACGAGCCGCCGATCGGAACGCCCGCGATCGTGGAAACGCCGGACGTGTCGGCGGACGCATCGACCCCGAACAGCGAGCCGACCCGCGCGACTGCGGCGCCGGCGAATGGGCTGCCGGCCTCGTCGGCCAGCCAAAGCCCGCCCCACGCGAGCAGCAAAGCCGACGCCAGCCCGAGAGCGACAAAACGAACCATCCGATCCATGCGCCACCACGATCCGGTCGATCACGATACGGCAACACTAGGCGCGAGCGCGGAGATCAGGCAACGGCACGGCGCTGGTCATGCAATAGCGTGAGTTTTACTCGCGCGAGCGTGAGCTTGGCAAGGGATTTGAACCTCGCTATCCGCGCTCCTCGGCCGCCTGTACCGGCGCCGGACCCGAGCGGGCGCGTTGAGCGCCGCAGAGCCGAAACGGCTTCGCGTCAGGCCGTCACTCGAGATCCCGCGCCACCTCGGGCGAGCGCAGCAGTTCGTCCATGTGCATGGCGTAGTCGAGCGCCGTATCGGGCTGAAACGATAGTTCGGGGGCGAATTTCAACCGCACGGTGTGCGCCACCTGCGCGCGCAGATAGGGCGCGGCGCGGCGCAGCGCCGGCAGCAATGCAGCGATATCGGAACGGCCGAGCCGGGCTACGAAAGCCGTCGCGTGCTTCAGGTCGGGGCTGACGCGCACCTCGGTGACGGTGATCTCCGAGCCGGCCAACGCGGGGTCGCGGAATTCATGCCGCGTGAACAGGCCGGCGAGCACGTGGCGGATCTCCTCCGCCACGCGCAATTGCCGTTGCGACGGCGCGTGCGATTTCGGCGCGCCATGCCTCAAGCCGGGACCATCTCCGTTTCGTAACACTCGACCATGTCGCCTTCCTTGAGGTCGTTGAACCCGGCGAAGGAGAGGCCGCATTCGTAGCCGCGCGCCACCTCGCGCACGTCGTCCTTGAAGCGCTTGAGCTGCGACAGATCGCCCTGGTGGATCACCACGCCGGCGCGCAACAGCCGTACGCCGGCGCCGCGCCGCACCGTGCCTTCGGTCACCATGCAGCCGGCGACCTTGCCGACCTTGGTGATCTCGAACACCTTGCGGATCTCCGCGTAGCCGAGGAACCGCTCGCGCGCCTTCGGCGCCATGCGGCCCTTCACCAGCTTTTCGATATCATCGGCAACATCGTAAATAATGGAGTAGTAGCGGATATCGACGCCATCGCGCTGCGCCTGGTCGCGCGCCTGGCTGGTGGCGCGCACGTTGAAGCCGACGATCACGGCATCGGACGCCTTGGCCAACTGCACGTCGGACTCGGAAATCTGGCCCACCGCCGCGTGCAGGACGCGCACCGAAACCTCCTCGGTGGCGGGCTTCTGCACGGTCGCCTGGATGGCCTCGGCGCTGCCCTGCACGTCGGCCTTGATGAGTACGGCGATCTCCTTCTGCTCGCCGGCCTGAATCCGCGCCAGCATCTGATCGAGCGTGCCGCGCCCCGCGCCGGTGCTGGCGACCGCCTTGTCGCGCAGCTTACGCTGGCGGAACTCGCTGATCTCGCGCGCCCGGGCCTCGTTCTCCACGACCACGAACGGCTCCCCCGCCGCCGGCACGCCGGCGAGGCCGAGGATTTCCACCGGCACCGACGGCCCGGCGTCGCGCACCTGCCGGCCCTTGTCGTCCAGCATGGCGCGCACGCGGCCCCATTCGGCGCCGGCCACGACGATGTCGCCTTGGTTCAATGTGCCGCGCTGCACCAGCACGGTCGCCACGGGACCACGGCCGCGGTCGAGCCGGCTTTCGATCACCGAGCCCTCGGCAACGCGTTCCGGATTGGCGCGCAGGTCGAGGATTTCGGCCTGCAGCAGGATCGCCTCCTGCAGCTTGTCCAGCCCGGTCTTCTTGGTGGCCGAGACTTCCACGTCCTGCGTCTCGCCGCCCATGTCCTCCACGACCACTTCGTAGCTGAGCAGTTCGGTCCGCACGCGCTGCGGATTGGCGTCCGCCTTGTCCATCTTGTTGATGGCAACGATGATCGGCGCGTTGGCCGCCTTGGCGTGGCGGATCGCCTCGATCGTCTGCGGCATCACGCCATCGTCGGCCGCCACCACCAACACGACGATGTCGGTCACGCTGGCGCCGCGCGCGCGCATGGCGGTGAACGCCTCGTGGCCCGGCGTGTCGATGAAGGTGATGCGATCGCCGGAGGTCAGCTCCACCTGGTAGGCGCCGATATGCTGGGTGATGCCGCCGGCCTCGCCCGCCGCCACGTCGGTCGCGCGCAGCGCGTCCAGGAGGCTGGTCTTGCCGTGGTCGACATGGCCCATGACGGTGACGACCGGCGGGCGGGGCAGCAGCTCGGCCACGCTGTCCTCGCCGCCCTGCAGGCCCTGCTCCACGTCGCTTTCGGAAACGCGCTTGGCGCGATGGCCGAATTCCTGCACCACCAGTTCGGCGGTGTCGGCGTCCAAGGTCTGCGTGATGGTCGCCATGATGCCGAGCTTCATCAGCGCCTTGATGACGTCGGGCGCGCGGGCCGCCATGCGGTTCGCGAGTTCCTGGACCGTGATCGATTCCGGCAATATCACCTCGCGCACCACCTTCACCTGATCCGAGCGGAGCCGCTCGAGCTCGGCCTGACGCCGTTCGCGCTCGCGCTGGCGGCGCACGGAGGCGAGGCTGCGCACGCGCTCGTCCTCGCCCTCGATGGCCGCCTGCACGTCGATCTTGGCGCCGCGGCGGCGATCCTCGAGCGATTTCTTGGGCGCCACCGCCGGCTTGCGCGGGGGCAACGCGACGCCGGGCCGGCGCACCGGGCGCGTTTCCTCCTCCTCGTCCGAGGGGCGGGTCGGCTTCAGGCGCAGCGTTTCCGAAGGCGTTGCGGGCGTCGCTGCGGGCGCCGCCGCGGCCTGGCGCCGCGCATCCTGGGGCTGCTGCGCGGTGACGGCGGAGGCCGCCTCGGCCGCTCGGCGGGCTTCCTCCTCGACCTTGCCGCGCGCCTCTTCCTCGGCCGCCCGGCGCGCCTCTTCCTCGGCCGCCCGCCGCGTTTCCTCCTCGCGCCGGCGCGCTTCCTCGGCGGCGGACAGGATGGAAATCTTCTCCTGCTCGCGCCGCTCGGCGTCACGCCGAGCCGCCTCGCGCTGCTGCTCGACAAGTGCGCGCTGACGCGCGGCGAGCTCGGTGGCGGTCAGCGCGCGGGCGGTGCCGCGCGCCGCGGAGCCGCCGCGCGCCGCCGGCACGCCGCCCTGCGACGCTTGGCCAGGACGCCCTTGCGGCGCGCCGCCGGGCACGGCCGCCGCGGTCCCCGGCGCCGCGCCGGCGGCGTGGGACGTGCGCTTCTTGCGCACTTCCACCTGCACCACCTTCGACCGCCCGTGGCTGAAGCTCTGCCGCACGGAACCCGCGTCAACGGTCCGGCCCAACTCGAGGCGGCCCGAACTCGGCCGCAACGAGAGCCGCCCCTTGGCCGCGTCCTGATCGTTGCCTTCGCTCATTTACCCGCCCGTACTCTCATTCCGTTGCGACCGGCGCCGCCGGCCGGCCATTCGTCTCGCCGGCTGACGCCTGACGCAAAGTCTGCGCGCTATCGCCACCGGTGCCGCGCCCGGTCACCCCCGCGAGGCGCTCCGCCTCGCATCGTATCGAGTTGCATAGCCGTCCCCGAGCCAGCGCGACATGCACCAGATGGTCACGCCCGAACACCCACCCAAGTGCGGCGCCGGGCAATGGGCTGATCACCGGAACATCGGCGCCGCCGCTCCGCAACCGCGCCCGCTCGTCCGCGCTGCCGTCCGAGGCCTGCACGAGCAAGCCGACACGCCCGCCGGCCAGCCACTCGCGCGCCTTCTGGAACCCGCCGACAGCCTGACCGGCGCGCCGCGCCAGACCCAGCAGCTCGCCAATCCGGCGCGCGAGCCCGGCCGCGACGACCGCCCTGAGGTCGGGAGGCACCGTCACCGGCCCCCGCGCCGCCCGGGCAAAGGCTGTTCGCGCCCGCGCGGCTTCTAGCACATCGGGGCGCGCGCTCAACCAAATTCCCCGCCCCGGCAACCGCCCGGCGAGATCCGGCACGATCGCCCGGTCCGGCCCTAGCACGAAGCGGATCATGCGCGCCTTCTCATGGCGTTCGCGCGTGGCGACGCAGCGGCGGAACGGCCCGCGCTCGTCCTCGTCCTCGTCCAGATCCGATATCGTCGCGTCGCGATCAGGCGTGGCGCGCCTCCCCGACACTGCCCGGCTCCGCGCCGGGCTCGAACCAGTGCGCTCGCGCCGCCATGATCACCTCGTTGGCGAGGGCTTCCTCCATGTTGTCGGCGCCCACGATCTCGCGCAGTTCGTCGGAAGACAGGTCGGCCAGATCGTCGAGCGTCTTCACGTCCTTCTCGCCGAGCGCCACCAGCATCGCCGGGCTGAGCGCCTCGATCGCGGCGATCTCGTCGCTCACCCCGAGTTCCTGACGCTTTTCGGTCAGCTCGGCGTCGCGCTGCGTCAGATACGCCTCGGCGCGACGGATCAGCTCCGCCGCCACGTTCTCGTCGAAGCCCTCGATGTCGGCCAGTTCCTCTTCCGGCGTCAGCGCCAACTCCTCCACCGAGCCGAACCCCTCGGTGACGAGCAGGCCGGCAATCACGTCGTCCACGTCCAGCGCATCGACGAACAGGCTGGTGCGGCGGCGGAACTCCTCCTGCCGGCGCTCGCTCTCCTCCGCCTCGGTCAGGATGTCGATGTCCCAGCGCGTGAGCTGGCTCGCCAGGCGCACGTTCTGCCCGCGCCGGCCGATGGCGAGCGACAGCTGATCGTCCGGCACCACCACCTCGACCCGTCCGGCCTCCTCGTCCATGACGACCTTGGTCACCTCGGCGGGCGCCAGCGCGTTCACGACGAAGGTGGCCGCCTGCGCCGACCACGGAATGATGTCGATCTTCTCGCCCTGCAGTTCCTGCACCACCGCCTGCACGCGCGAGCCGCGCATACCGACACAGGCGCCGACCGGATCGATCGAGGAATCGCGCGAGATCACCGCCATCTTGGCGCGGCTGCCGGGATCGCGCGCCACCGCCTTGATCTCGATGATGCCGTCGTAGATTTCCGGCACTTCCTGCGCGAACAGCTTGGCCAGGAATCCTGGATGCGTGCGCGAGAGGAAGATCTGCGGGCCGCGCGGCTCCTCGCGCACGTCGTAGATATAGGCGCGCACGCGGTCGCCGTTGCGGAAACTCTCGCGCGGGATCAGCTCGTCGCGGCGTAGCAGCGCCTCGGCGCGGCCGAGATCGACCATCAGGTTGCCGTATTCGGTGCGCTTCACCGTGCCGTTCACGATCTCGCCGACGCGGTCCCGGTATTCGTCGAACTGCCGCTTGCGCTCGTATTCGCGCACGCGCTGCACGATCACCTGCTTGGCGGTCTGCGCGGCGATGCGGCCGAAATCGATCGGCGGCAAAGGATCGACCAGATGTTCGCCGAGCTGGATGTCCGGCTTGAATTTGCGCGCGATGTGAACGGGGATCTGCGTTTCCTCATTCTCCACCGCCTCCACCGCCTGCGTCCAGCGCGACAGCCGCACGTCGCCGGTCTTGCGATCGATGGTGGCGCGGATGTCCTTCTCGTGGCCGTATTTGGCGCGCCCGGCCTTCTGGATGGCTTGCTCCATCGCCTCCAGCACTTCCTCGCGGTCGATCGACTTCTCGCGGGCGACCGCGTCGGCAACCAGCAGCAGCTCGGGTCGGGCGATGGCGGTGTCCATGTGCGTCGGTCTTTCGCGTTTTCTTGGTTCAGTTGATGCGGTGTTCAGTTGATGCGCTCGTTGCTGGCCGTGGCCGCGATCAGCGCATCGGTCAGGACCAGCTTGGCCTTTCTGATGTCGCCGAGCGGCACGGCGAGTTCGCTGCCGTCGTCGAGGCGCATCCGCGCGCATGGCGGGTCGGCGGCCGCGTCCGCGCCCAGCACCGTTCCGGTCAGCCGCTTGCGCCCGCCGACCGGCGCGGCGAGTTCGGCGCGCGCGCGATGGCCGGCGAAGCGGTTCCAGTCCTTCGCGCGCGTAAGCGGGCGGTCAATTCCGGGCGAGCTGACCTCGAGCGTCCACGCGCCCGACATCGGATCGGCCACGTCCAGCACCGCGCCGAGCGCGTGGCTCAACGCCTCGCAATCCTCGATGCCCATCGGCGCGCCGTCCGCCCGGTCCGCCATGACCTGCAAGGTCGGCCGTCCGCGCCCCGACGGCTCGCCCATCAGCGCCACGCGCACCAGCTCGTAGCCCATATCGGCCAGCGTGGGCGCGACGATGTCGGCCAGTCGGGCCTCCAAACCCGTGTGATGCGGCAGATCGACGTTCGGCACAAAAAAGGCGGCCCGTTAAGGCCACCCCCCGTAACATGCGGAGAATGATTTACCGCCTAAATAGCTCCAGCCGGCTTCCGTTGCAAGGTCACGCGGCGCGATTTCGCCGCCGCCCGCACCGCTCGGCGTAGGCGCGCGTGACCTCCGCGCCGAACAGGAAGATCGCCGCCGTGACGTAGATCCACAGCAACAGCACGATCAGCGCACCGGCCGCGCCGTAACTGCTGCTGACCGCCGTCGAGCCGATATAGAAGCCGATCAGGTACTTGCCGGTGGCGAACAGCACCGTGGTCACGGCCGGGGCGTCGCGCCACACGACCTCCGCGTCCGGCAGCACCTTGTAAATGGCCGCGAACAGGAGCGCGATCAGCACCACGGAAACGCTGAAATTCATACCGCGCAGGATCAGGCCGAGATCGGGCCAAAGCGCCTGGACCCGGTTTCCGGCCGCGCTCATCGCCGCGCTGATCACCAGCGAGACCAGCAGCACGAAGCCGAGCGTCAGCACCAGCCCGAGGCTGATCAGCCGGGTGCGCGCGAGCTGCAGCACGGTCGAGGCCCGCGGCTTCGCCTGCCAAATCTCGTTCAGCGCCAACTGCATCTCGGCGAACGCGCTGGTCAGCAGCAGCGTGATGACGCCGGCGCCGGTCGCCACGACACTTCCGCGGTGGCGGTACGCGCCTTCGATCATGGCCTGCAGGGCCTTGGCGGTGTGGTGACCCATCAGCCCGCTGAGCTGGCCGACGATGGCGCCCTGCGCCGCTTGGCGGCCGAACGCCAGGCCGGCCACGGCAATGGCGATGAACAGCACCGGTGCCAGGGAAAAGATGGTGAAGAAAGCGATCGCGGCCCCGCGGCTGAGCGCGTTGTCGTTCCACCAGCCGATCGCGGCCTGCTTGAATACGGCCCAGCCGGGAATCACCATACAAAAGCAAACGTTGCGTTTGTGATTGCAGTTGCACCGCGCGAGGCTTCCGCATGAGAAGATCGGCCGCCGCAAGCTTCTGGCTGAGCCTGGCCGTGCTCGCCCTGCCGGTCGCGCGCGCCGAGGACGCGATCAGGACCCTCGGCGCGGTCTACGGCACGCCGTCCGCGCGACGGACCTGCGACGCTGCCGCCGCGGTGGCGAGCGCCTGCGACGGCAAGAAGACCTGCGATGTCTTCGCCAGCAACGCGCTGTGCGGCGATCCCGACTACGGGACGCCGAAGACGCTGGATGTCGAGTACCTGTGCGGCCCCGCGGTCGCCAAAAGCGTGACGGTGCCCGAGGCGACGGCGGCGCATCTGAGCTGCCCGTGACTCAGTGGCGCCGGAACTCAATGGCGGCTGACTCATTGGCGCCGGAAGGTCCAGTAGAGCGGGGTGCGCTCCTCGCGCAGCGCCTTGGCTTCGTAGCGCGTCGGCGGCCAATCCTCAGGGCGCTCTCGCCCCGGCTCGATCCGGTCGAACAGGTCGGTTTCCGCCATCACCCGATCCACCCATCCCTGGTAGGTCGGGTCGTCGCTGGCGACGCGCCATTCCGCCCCGCGCTTCAGCACGCGCGCGATCACGTCCAGGTTTTGCGGATGCACGAAGCGGCGCCTCGCGTGCCGCGCCTTCGGCCACGGATCGGGAAACAGCAGGAACAGGCGGTCGAGCGAACCCTCGGGCAGCCGCCGAAGCAGCACGCGGGCGTCCTGGTCCCAGAGCCGCAAATTGGCCGGCAGCGGCGCCGTCGCCTCGGCCCCCTCGGGCACCAGGCGGGACAGCAGCGAGCAGATACCGTTCTCGAACACCTCGCTAGCGATCAGCCCCGCCTCGGGATGCGCCGCGCTTTGCGCCAGCGCGTGCTCGCCGCCGCCGAAGCCGATTTCGACCCAGCGTTGCAGACCGGCCGGGAACGCCGCGGCGGGATCGCCGGGCGGGACGCGCAGCCGCGGCAGCGTCTCAGCCAGCAGTCGCTCCTGCCGCGCGCGCAGGCGATGGCCGCGGCGGCGGCCGTACAGGCGCTCGGGCGGCGCTTTGCGCTCGAGGCCGGTGTCGCTCAGAACCCGAAGGCGGAGCGCAGCGCCGGAACGAGGTCGGTCCGCTCCCAGGTGAACGTGCCGAGATCGGGGTCCGGATCGCGGCCGAAATGGCCATACGCCGAGGTCGGCGCGTAGATCGGCCGGTTCAGGTGCAAGTGCTCGCGGATGCCGCGCGGCGACAGGTTCATCACCTCGCGCAGCACGCGCTCCAGCCGCTTCTCGTCCACGTCGCGCCCGGTGCCGTGCAGATCGACGTAGAGCGAGAGCGGGTGCGAGACGCCGATCGCGTAGCTAATCTGCAGGGTGCAGCTATCCGCGAGCCCGGCCGCGACCACGTTCTTGGCCAGATAGCGGCAGGCATAGGCGGCGCTGCGGTCCACCTTGGTCGGGTCCTTGCCGCTGAAGGCGCCCCCGCCATGCGGCGCCGCGCCGCCATAGGTGTCGACGATGATCTTCCGCCCGGTCAGCCCGCAATCGCCGTCCGGGCCGCCGACCACGAACTTGCCGGTCGGGTTCACGTAGAACTCCGCCTCGCGGCACATCCAGCCGCTCGGCAGGCTGGTTTCCACGATCGGCCAGAGCTTTTCCTGGATGTCGATCCGGTCGAGTTCTTCCTGGTGCTGGATCGAGACCACGATGCTGGTCGCACCGACCGGACGGCCGTCCACGTAGCGCAAGGTGACCTGGCTCTTGGCGTCCGGTAGCAGGCCGGTGACGGATTTGTCGTGGCTGTGCCGCAGCTCGCTGATCCGGCGCAGGATCAGGTGCGCGTAGTAGATCGGCGCCGGCATCAGCCCTTCGGTCTCGGTGCAGGCATAGCCGAACATGATGCCCTGGTCGCCCGCGCCCTCGTCCTTGTTGCCGAACGAATCCACGCCGACGGCAATGTCGGGCGATTGCGCGTGCAGGTGGCATTCCACCTTGGCGTGCCGCCAACTGAAGCCCGGCTGATCGTAGCCGATGTCGCGCACCGCCATGCGGGCCAGATGCGCGAGATGGTCGGGCGTGACCGTGTCCGGGCCGCGCGTCTCGCCGGCGAGCACGATGCGGTTGGTGGTCACCATCGTCTCGCAGGCCACGCGCGAATAGGGATCGGCGCCGAGGAACGCATCGAGCACGGTGTCGCTGATCAGGTCGGCGACCTTGTCCGGATGGCCTTCCGAAACGGACTCGGATGTGAACAGGAACTCGCCCCGGTCACGCATGGAACGCCTCGCGCATGCTGTTCAACTCTCCTGTGATTCCGCTGCCGTTGCCTGAATGCACGATGGACCGGCGGTCAACCGGGGAAGATGGGCTCTCTGACCCGAAACGGCTGCCCCGGTCAAGCGAAACGGTGCTTCGGTGTTCCGTGACTCAGCCCGACCCCGCGGATCGCATCCCGAGCACGTCCAGCATGGAATAGAGCCCCGGCTGCCGGCCGGCGGTCCACAACGCTGCCCGCACCGCGCCGGCCGCGAACGCCCGGCGGTCGAACGCGCGATGGCTGATGGCGATCTGCTCGTCGGCGGCGGCGAAAATCAGCGTGTGCTCGCCGACCACCTGCCCGCCGCGCAGCGCGGCGAAGCCGATGGCCCCGGTCTTGCGCGCCCCGGTATGGCCGTGACGTCCGCTTTCCGTCAGTGCATCCAGATCGATGCCGCGCCCCCTTGCCACCGCCCGCCCGAGGCCGAGCGCCGTGCCGGACGGCGCATCGACCTTCTGGCGATGGTGCATTTCCAGGATCTCGGCGTCGTAGCTGTCCGCCGGCAGCGCCGCGGCCATGCGCTCGGCCAGCCCCAGCATCAGGTTCACGCCGGGCGAAAAATTCGGCGCGTGGACCACCACGATGCGCCGCGCCGCCTCGGCGACCGCGTCCTCGTCGGCCGCCGACAGACCGGTCGTACCCAGCACCCAGGCGCCCCCGGCATGCGCCAGGGCTTCGGCATGGCGCCGCACCGTGCTGGCATGCGTGAAATCCAGCACGGCGTCGGACTCCGACGCCAGCGCCACGATGTCGCGATAGAGCTTGGCCCCTTGCGGAATATTCGCCGCGGCTTCCGGCCGCTCCGTGCCACCCGACAACTCGGCCACCGGCTTCACCTCTTGGGCGAGCAACCGGCCCATCCTCCCGGCAATGCCGGCGATCCCGATGCGCAACGCCCGCCTCCCGCTGCTCCAGGCCACGATTCGCGATCCTGGGCAGGGGAGCGCGCCACGTCCAGAGCGCGCGCGTCACAAAGGCAAGGACGGCTCCGGCGGAACCGTCCTTGTTCCCGGCGGTCCCTCGACGGCGCTACGGCATCGCCTGATCCCAATACGGCCGGGTCTTGTAGTAGTCGTAGACCGAGCGGCCCCAGGCCGGATCTTCCCAGGCGACCCGCTCCCCGGGCGCGTAGGACAGCGCTGCTTCCAGCGTGTCCCGGTCGAGGTTCACCACATAGCCGCCATACGCCACGTCGTAGCGGAGTTCCGGCCAGGGCAGCGGATAATGCCGGTCGCCGATGCCGAGGAATCCGCCAAAACTCAGCACCGCGTAAACGGTCTTTCCGGAAACCTTCTCGATCATCAGGTCGTCGATGGTACCCAGCCGCTCGCCCTTGGGGTTGTAGACGGCGGTGCCCGATACCTGGCTCGCCGCAATCAATCGGCCGGTGGTGTCGTCGAGCGTGGCCATGCATCAACTCCTTGCGTAAGCCGGTGCTTGCGCCCTTGCGGCTGATCACGTGGGGGGATTTTCGGGTCGGGTATCGGCGGCGCGGTATTATCGGTTCCGTATTGAAACCTCGTGCCGCGCCGCCGTCACCCGGTCCGCGGCGCAGGTGGGGGGGACGGCGCCGCAGATGTGGGTGCAACGGCCAAACCGCGCTCCGGTTGCCGGCCGCTTCGCGCTACGGCACGATGGTGTTTCACGATTGCGGGAGACGCCGACACCATGGACGGCCTCAGCGACCCGGGTGAGTTGCGAGAATACTATGGCACCATCCACCCGCTGGCGCGGCAGAAAGTGCAGAGCCGGCTCGACCGCTACTGCCGCGAGTTCATCGCGCTTTCCCCGCTGCTGGTGCTGGCCACGTCCGATGCCGAGGGCCGGATGGACGCCAGCCCGCGCGGCGACGCGCCCGGGTTCGTCGAGGTGCTGGACGAAGTCACCCTGCTGCTGCCGGACCGCCCCGGGAACAACCGCGTGGACAGTTACGGCAACGTGTTGGCGAACCCCGGCGTCGGGCTGCTGTTCCTGGTTCCCGGCCTGAACGAAACGCTTCGGGTGAACGGGCGGGCGCGCATCGTGACCGACGCGGCCCGGCTCGCGGCGACGGCCGCGCAGGGCAAGACGCCGCGAGCCGGGCTGCTGGTCGCGGTGCAGGAGGCGTTTTTCCATTGCGGCAAGGCGCTGATCCGCGCGCATCTATGGGAGGCGGAGCGGCACGTGGCGCGCGGTTCGTTCCCCTCGATCGGGCGCATCATTGCCGAGCAGACCGGCGCCTGCGCCGCCGAGGACGCCGACCACGCCGTGCAGGAAAACTATCGCACCGGGCTTTACTGAGCGGAGGCCGACTTGAGATGGCGCGTCTGGCGGGAAAGGTCGCCTTCATCACCGGCGCGGGCAGCGGCATCGGCCGCGCGACCGCGCTGCTGTTCGCCCGCGAGGGCGCCAAGGTGGCGGTTGCCGAGCTGAATACCCAAGCCGGCGAAGAAACCGCGCACCTCGTCGCGCAAGCCGGCGCCGAGGCGATCGCAGTTCGGACCGACGTCACCGAACCGGACAGCGTGGCCGCGGCTATCCGCAAGGCCGTGGACGCGTTCGGCCAGCTACACGTGCTGCACAACAACGCCGGCGGCTCGACACCGCAAGACGGCACCGCCGTGGACGCGCCGCTGGAGGAGTTCTGGCGCGCCATCAAGCTCGACCTGTTCGGCACCTTTCTCGGCTGCCGCTTCGGCATCCCCGAACTGATCAAGGCCGGCGGCGGTTCGGTCATCAACATGGCCTCGAACGTCGCGCTCATGGGCATTCCCGGGCGCGACTGCTACACCGCCGCGAAGGGCGGGATCGCCGCCATGACCCGCTCGCTCGCCGTCGCCTATGCGCCGCGCCGCGTCCGGGTGAACGCCATCGCGCCATCGGCCACGCGCACGCCCCGCGTGGAAAGGCTGCTGGCCGGCAATGCCGCGCTCGGCGACATGGCGAAATCGCATTTGCTCGGCGCCTGGATCGAGCCGGAGGACATCGCGAACGCCGCGCTTTATCTGGCCTGCGAGGAATTGCGCATGGTCACCGGGCAGATTCTGCCGGTCGATTCCGGCGTGACCATTTCCTGACGCTCGACACATGATGCGCGACATGGGCAAGGAAACCGCGCTCGACCGCCCGACCTCGGCCCCGCCGAGGCGCTTCGAGACGCGCCTCGCCACCGGCGCCGTCGCGATCGGCGCGTTCGCGCTCGGCGCCTTGGCGGTGGGCGCGCTCGCCATCGGCGCGTTGGCGGTCGGGCGGCTCGCCGTGGGCCGAGCAGCGGTCGGTGAGCTGCGCGTGCGCCGGCTCACCGTCGGGGAACTGAAACTCGGGCGCACCGTGCACGATTGAACGCAGGGAGACTTATCGGAACTGCGGGAGCGCGCCATGCCGGATTTCGAGGTCGCCATCGTTCCGGTCACCCCGCTGGAGCAGAACTGCGCGATCATTTGCGACAAGACGAGCCGGCGCGGTGCCGTGATCGATCCGGGCGGCGACGTGCCGCGCATCCTGGCGCGGGTCGATCAGCTCGGCGCGCGGGTCGAAAAAATTCTGCTCACGCACGGCCATCTCGACCACGCCGGCGGCGCCGCGGAACTGCGCGAGGCCCTCGGCCAGCGCGCAGGCGGTAACGCGCCGCCGATCGAGGGGCCCGACCGGCGCGATAAGTTCCTGCTCGACCATGTCGCGCGGCAGGCCGCCATGTTCGGGCTGACGGGGATGCGCGATGTGCGCCCGGATCGCTGGCTGGCCGAAGGCGAGGACGTGGACATCGGCGGGCACGCCTTCGCGGTGCTGCACTGCCCCGGCCACACGCCCGGCCATCTCGCCTTCGTCAATGCCGCGGCGCGATTTGCGGTCGTCGGCGACGTGCTGTTCCGCGGCTCCATCGGGCGCACGGATTTCGCGTATGGCGACACCGCGCAATTGCTGAGCGCCATCCGGAACAAGCTGCTGCCGCTCGGCGACGACATCGCGTTCATCTGCGGACACGGACCGGGCTCGACGTTCGGCGAGGAACGGCGGAACAACCCCTTCCTGTAACCCGGCTTCGGCTGATTTGCGCCGGCGCGAGCGGCTCGCGCGCTGGCGCGCCCGAGTTTCCCGCCGTGGTCCGCCGCTGCTATAGCCGGCCGCCATGACCGACGATCCACCGCCCAATCCCGCGCTGCTGCCAGCCGGCCTCTCCGATCTGCTGCCGCCCGAGGCGGAAACCGAGGCGGCCGGGGTCGAGGCGCTGATGCGAGTCTTTGCCTCGCACGGCTACCAGCGGGTGAAGCCGCCGCTGCTCGAGTTCGAGGACAGCTTCCTGTCCGGCTCCGGCGCCGCCGTGGCCGAGCAGACCTTCCGCATCATGGACCCGGACAGCCATCGCATGATGGCGCTGCGCTCCGACACCACGCCGCAGATCGCGCGCATCGCAACCACCCGGCTGGCGAGCTGGGCGCGTCCGCTGCGTCTCTCCTACGCCGGGCAATGTCTGCTGGTCCGCGCGAGCCAGCCCTCCCCGGACCGGCAAATGCCGCAGGCCGGCATCGAGCTGATCGGGGTCGACAGCCCCGCCGCCGATGCGGAGCTGGTGCTGGTCGGCGCCGAGGCGCTTGGCGCGGTCGGCCTCGGCCGGATCAGCTTCGATCTGACCCTGCCGCCACTCGTCCCGGCGATGCTGGATGGCGCCGGGATCGCCGGGCCGGCGCGGCGGGCGCTCGTGCATGCGCTCGACCGCAAGGACGCGGCCGCGGTGAAGCAGCACGGCGGGCGGATCGCCGATGTGCTGATAACGCTGCTGCTCTCGGCCGGCGCCGCCGCGGGGGCATTGCAGGCACTGGCCGAAGCCGATCTGCCGCAAGCGGGGCGGCAGCTCGCCGAACGCCTGGCGGAAACCGTCGCCGCCATCCAGGCGCGCGCGCCGCGGCTCAGGCTCACCATCGACCCGACCGAATTCCGCGGCTTCCGCTATCACACCGGCGTTTGCATGACGGTGTACGGGCTGGGGCAGCACGAGGAACTGGGACGCGGCGGGCGGTATCTGTGCGGCGAGACCGAGCCGGCGACCGGGCTCACGCTGTATCCCGACGCGATCCTGCGCGCCGCCCCGCCGCGCGCCCCGCGCACCCGGGTCTACGTGCCGCTGGACGCCGATCCGGCCGCCGCCCAGGCGCTACGGCGCGACGGCTACGCCACCATCGCCGCGCTCACGCCGGTCGCCGACATCGAGGCCGAGGCCCGCCAACTCGGCTGCCTGCACATCCTGACCGGTAGCGGCCTGCGCGCTGCCGCGGCCGAGTGACCCGGCAAGCCGATCGAGGTAGTCGGATCCGGTTTAATTCTTGCGGAATTGATATACATTCATCTCCGTCGATCAGGAGCGGACGGAATGCAAGTCGGCAAATGGGGCAACAGCCTGGCGATACGCCTGCCGGCGAAGGTCGTGGAACTGCTGGAGCTGCGGGAAGGCGACGAAATCGAAGTCGAGATCGCCGGCAAGCGCAGCTTCCGGGTGGCTCGGGACAACAGCCGCGAGGAGGCGCTTGCGCAATTGAAGGCACTCGGATGGACCCTGCCACCCGGGTTCAGGTTCAGTCGCGACGAAGCGAATGAGCGATAGACCGTTCTTTGACACCAACGTGCTGATTTATTCAACTCTCGCGCATGATCCTCGCGCGGCGCCGGCCTCCGCGCTCCTTGCCGGCGGCGGCGTTGTCAGCGTTCAAGTGCTGAACGAGTTCGCGGCCACTTCCATTCGCAAGCTGAAGCGAAGCTGGCCGGAAGTGCGTTCGGCCCTCGGCGCGTTTCGAACGCTCTGTCCCGACGTGCGAGCCATTACCATTGCTACCCACCAAGCTGCGCTGCGCATTGCGCAGCAAGGCGGATTCGGCTTCTACGATGCATTGATCGTCGCCTCGGCGTTGGAAGCCGGCTGCGTCACGCTGCTGAGTGAGGACATGCAGCACGAACGGATCGTTTCCGGACGCTTGACGATCCGCAATCCGTTCGTGGCCGCAACACGACGCATGCCGTACGAGGAAAAATGAATGGCGAATGTCGCGGTGATCGGCGCCCAGTGGGGTGACGAGGGGAAAGGCAAGGTCGTCGACTGGCTCGCCAGCCGCGCCGATATCGTCGTGCGCTTCCAGGGCGGCCACAACGCCGGCCACACGCTGGTGGTCGGCGATCAAACCTACAAGCTGTCGCTGCTGCCGAGCGGCCTGGTGCGCGAAAAACTCGGCATCATCGGCAACGGCGTCGTGGTCGATCCGGAAGCCCTGCTCGACGAAATCGCGCGCGTGCGCGCCCAGGGGCTGCGGGTCGATGCCGAAACGCTGCGCGTCGCGGACAACGCGCCCCTGATCCTGCCGCTGCACTCGGCGCTCGACCGCGCGCGCGAGACGGCGCGCGGGGCGCGGCGGATCGGCACCACCGGGCGCGGCATCGGCCCGGCCTACGAAGACAAGGTGGCGCGCCGCGCCATCCGCGTCTGCGATCTCGCCGAGCCGGACACGCTCGCGGCCAAGCTCGACGAGTTGTTGCTGCACCACAACGCGCTGCTCGCCGGGCTCGGGGCCGAGACGTTCGCGAAAGCCCCGTTGCTGGACCGCCTGCTCGCGCTGGCGCCGCAAATCCTGCCCTTCGCGGAACCGGTCTGGGAGCGGCTGGACGAGGCGCGGCGGAGCGGGCGGCGCATCCTGTTCGAGGGCGCGCAGGCGGTGATGCTGGACGTGGACCACGGCACCTATCCGTTCGTGACCAGCAGCAACACCGTCGCCGCCACCGCCGCGTCCGGATCCGGCATCGGGCCGGGCGCCGTCGGTTTCGTGCTCGGCATCGCCAAGGCCTACGCGACGCGCGTCGGCGCCGGCCCGTTCCCCACCGAACTCACCGGCGGCATCGGCCAGCTCCTGGGCGATCGCGGCCGCGAGTTCGGTGTCGTCACCGGCCGCCGGCGCCGCTGCGGCTGGTTCGACGCCGCGCTGGTGCGCCAGGCGGTGAAGGTCGGCGGCATCCAGGGCCTGGCACTCACGAAGCTGGACGTGCTGGATGGGCTGGAAACGCTGAATGTGTGCGTGGGCTATCGCATCGACGGGCAGGCGTTCCGCCATTTGCCGGCCGCGCCGGGCGCCCAGGCGGCGGCGCAGCCGGTTTACGAGACGATGGCGGGCTGGGCGGACTCGACGAGGGGCGCGCGCTCCTGGGCCGAGCTGCCCGCGCACGCGGTGAAATATGTGCGCCGGATCGAGGAACTGGTCGAGGCGCCGGTCACGTTGCTCTCCACCAGCCCGGAGCGCGACGATACCATCATGGTGAAGGATCCATTCGAAGGCTGATCGGCGGCTCCCGCGCCCCGCAATCAATGCGCGGTCAGGTGCTCCTGATTCCGCCGCCGGCGGCGGTAATCGCTCGGCAGCATGCCGTAGGCGTCCCGGAACCGCCGACCGAAATGGGTCATGTCGGAGAAACCCCAGCCGTAGGCGATCTCGCTCAACGTTCGGTGCGCCTGCGCGGGATCGTCGAGCGCCTTGCGGCACCGCTCCAGTCGTCGCGCCTGGATGAGCCGCATGATCGAGGTTTCCTGCTGGGCCAATAACGCGTTCGCGTAGCGCACGCTGATCCCGACGGCCGCGGCGACGTGTTCGGCGTCCGAGATCCGGATCGCTCAATCGCAACTCGATCGCGGCGCGCAGGTTGAGCAGCGCCAGCGAACGGGGCCGCGAGATCCGCGGCCCATCGCGTTCGACGGCGTTCGCCAGGGAAATGGAAACCAGATCGAGGACTTGATCCCTCAGCAATTCCGCGACCGCAGGGCTGACCTGCCCCGCATGCGCAGGCAACATCGCCACGATGGCCGACGTCACGCTGTCGTCGGGCCCGTCCGGCGAGATCACGCACGCCAGCATGTCCCGCGTTTCGCCGACCCGCGCTTGCAGTACGCTCCGCGGAAATCTTGAGAACCAACAGCGGCGAGCCCGACGCGAATGTTCCGCCATACGGCAGCATCGGATCGAGCAGCGTCAGATCGCCCGCCCGCAAAACGATTTCTCGGCTCTCCTGCTCCAGGGCGAGCGAGCCCGCGAGTAGCCGGACCAGAAGCAGGGCGTCGTCGGCCACGTGCGCGATGTGGCGCTTCTCGCGCGAGAAACGCATCGGCGAAGTCTCGAACAGCACGAGGCGAAGGTCGACGAGAACACCCGATTGCAGCTCGGCTTCGAAACTGCCCCGGCATTCCGGCTGCGAATCGTGCGGAACGATCTCCTTGCAGGCGACTTCGTGCCAGGCGGCGAAGCGGTCACGGGGATGGTAGTTCGCCGTCGAGAAGAGCGTTTCCAACACGTACTCTGTCACAGCCGATCGAGAATGCCAGCGGAGCCGATCACCGCTCGGCCGTTGGGATGATATCAAGCACTCTTGAGCGTGGCTACCATCCAACGGTGATGTTAAGAATTTTTCAAATTTGTGCACGCCGAATTCGGGCCGTCTTGCCGTGATGTACATTTTTGAATATCGACAGAATTATTCGACAATTTTCGGAAGAATAGATGAAGAAGCCGCCGGGCAAGGCGCAACCTAAAGTTGCGGTATAGTGGTTGTGGAGACTTACGCGTGCGTAAATTCCCCGTTCGTTACCCTCAGCACAAGGCGGACAAACTCCGCGCGTGGTGAGCGTTCTTCAGGATTGGCAGGGCTGTGCTGTAAATCGGCCGTATTTGACGGTATTTGGTTTGGTTTTCATTGGGCCAGTCCCGTGGCATTCCAGTATCATCGCGGCCAACCAGGAGTAGACGATTGCTCGGGCATGACCAGTTATGCGGGAAGCATTGCTTGCGTCGACTTCCGCGAAATACCAGCCAAGGGAAGCCACCGTCTGCGGCAGCAACTCATGCACGCGCCGCAGCGCATGACCGTCCATCTTCCGGAACGGAAACGAGGGGCTCACGGCGCGTCCCTTTCGAGCCGCCGAACGAGTTCGTCCCCGCAGGCCGCCCACTAGCCCGGGTTACCGGCGGCGGCCACCCGATGAGCCCAAGCGCCCAAGCGGCGACGCCCCTGATCATCGAGATCCTCGTCCCGGTCGGTGCGTACCCGGGCGGCGTCTGCGCGGTGGTCGACGTGTTCACCGAGGCGACGGTGCGATCGGACGGCCGGGCCGCCTATGGCATCCGCTTGATCGCCGAGCATCCCGGCCCGGTCACCTTCGCCTCGGGGCTGCAAATAGTGCCGGATGGCACGATCCATGATCCGATCTCGCCGGCCGATACGCTGGTGGTGGCGGGTGGGCGCTTCGCCGTCGAGAACCCGCCGAGTCCCGAGCTGGTCGCCTGGATACGCCGGCGCAGTTTGGAGGTGCGGCGCTACGGGGCGCTCGGCCCGGGGGCGTTCTTGCTTGGCGCGGCGGGGCTCCTCGACGGCAAGCAAGTCACCACACATTGGGAATTCGCGCCGCGCCTCG
Organism: uncultured Alphaproteobacteria bacterium; assembly: GCA_963761015.1. Classification (GTDB taxonomy): domain Bacteria; phylum Pseudomonadota; class Alphaproteobacteria; order Acetobacterales; family Acetobacteraceae; genus CAVXFL01. The sequence continues at coordinate 42,232 of CAVXFL010000009.1, read as the reverse complement.
CCCAGGCCTATCCGACCGCGATCCACGAGCCGGACCGGATTTTCGTCCGGGACGGCCGGCTGTTCACCACGGCGGGACTGGCCGCCAGCACCGACCTCGCGCTGGCGCTGGTGGAAGAAGATGTGGGGCGCGAGCTCGCGGTCACGGTGGCGCGGTTTCTCGTCGTGTACCTGAAGCGGCCGGGCGGGTATCCGCAGCTCAGCGTGCAGCTCGCGGCTCAGATCGCCATGCGCTCGCCAATTCAGCTAATCCAGGAATGGATTCGCGATCACCCCAAGGCCGACCTGTCGATTCCCGAGCTGGCGCGCCGAGCGGGCATGAGCGAGCGGAATTTCTCGCGCATCTTCCGTCAGGAAAGCGGTGTCACACCGGCGGATTTCGTCGAGGCGACGCGAGTCGATGCGGCGCAGCGGCTGCTCGAGGAGACCTCCCTGCCCTTGCAGCGGGTCGCCAGCGCCTGCGGCTTTTCCGGCTCCGACGCGCTACGCCGCGCCGTCCGGCGCGCATCCGGCGTCGGACCACGCGAATATCGCGCCCGCTTCCACTAACGCCGACAAAGCTCGGTCCAGCAACCTGCCCGCGGTCGCGTCTTATAAGGTCATGCCGGTCCTCGCCCGCACGGCAGCCAGCACGGCCGCGGCCACTTGCGGTTCCGGCGCCTCGGCGGAGATCACGACGCAGCGCTCCGGCTCGGCGGCGGCGATGGCGCGGTAGCCCGCGTGGACGCGCCCCAGGAAATCCGCGCCCAGCCGCTCGTAGCGGTCCGGGCGCAGGCCGCGCGCGGCGAGCCGGGCCTGCCCGGTCGCGACCGATGCGTCGAGCACGATGGTCAACTCCGGCCGCAAGCCGACGAGCCGCGTCAACAGTGCGATCGCCTCGCGATCCGCGCCCTGCCCGTAGCCCTGATACGCCATGGTCGAAATCGGCGAAGCGGTCGCACACGATCCAGTTACCGGCATCGAGCGCCGGGCGGATGGCCTTCGCCACATGCTCGGCACGCGCGGCGAAATGCAGCAGGGTCTCGGCCAGCGGCGACCACTCGGTCTCGCCCGCCAGCAATAGCTCGCGCAACACCTCGGCGCCCGGCGCGCCGCCCGGCTCGCGCGTGAGCAGGACCGCAACACCGGCCCGCTTCAGCGCCTCGGCGAGGCGGCGCGCCTGCGTCGACTTGCCGGCCCCCTCGCCGCCCTCGATGGTGATGAACCGGCCGCGCCCGGGCTCAGCCACCGGGCAGGAAGCCCATGACGTAGCCGGTCACGTAGTGGGTCACGACAGAGACGGCGCGCCCGGGCAAACCGAGCCTCGGCACGTCCTCCCCGGCGAACAGCGGCACGTTCAGTTGCGGCACGTGCTGGCCACTGACCACCAGCTTGCCGAGCAGCTCGCCCTTCCGTACCGGCGCGCGGATCGGTGACTGGTATTCGAGGGCAATCTGCGCCTTCTTCTGCCAGTTGCGCGGCATGGTCACCACCAGATCGCCCTGGCCGACCAATGGCACCGTGGCGCTCGCCCCCAGCCAGACCGGGGCGTGCTCGACCACCTCCTTGGCCGAGAACAGGGTCACGTCCTCGAACTCGCGGAAGGCCCATTCCATCAGCCGCTCGGCCTGCTCCGCGCGCTGGTGCGCCGAAGGCATGCCGTTCAGGACCATCAGCACCCGCCTTCCATTGCGCAGGCTGCTCGCGCACACCCCGAAGCCGCCGTCGTCGGTATGCCCGGTCTTCAGCCCGTCGCCGGTGCCCTTCTGCACCAGCGGATTGCGGTTCTGCTGCTCGATGTTGTTGAACTTGAATGTTTTTTCCGAGTCGTAATGATAGTATTGGGGATAATTGCGGATCAGCGCGGCGGCGAGCGTGGCGATGTCGCGCGCGGTCATGTGCATCTCGGGATCGGGCAGGCCGTTGCAGTTGCGGAAATACGAATTCTCCAGCCCGAGCTTCTTGGCGGTCTGGTTCATCAGCTCGACGAACTGCCCTTCCGAGCCGGAAATCGCTTCCGCGAACACCACGCAGGCGTCATTGCCGGAATCGACGATCACGCCGCGGATCAGGTCCTCGACCTTCACGCTGCCCGGATAGGGCACGAACATCTTGGAGCCGCCGGTGTGCCAGGCCTTCTCGCTCACCGGCAGTTCCTGATCCAGCTTGAGCCGCCCGCTCTTCAGCATGCCGTAGACGATGTAGATCGTCATCAGCTTGGCCATGGACGAGGGCGCCATCGGCTCGTCGGCGTGCTTCTCGAGCAGCGTGGCGCCGCTGGTGTAGTCGATGCCGTAAGCCCATTTTGCTGTCGTATCCATCGGCCCGAGCGGCGTTGTCGCGGGGTCCGTCGATGGCGGGGCGGCGGCGTGCTGGGACCGGCGCCCGTGGCCGCGCGCGGCGGCCGCCGGGAGACGTCCGCCGAGGGCCAGTCCGGCGACGCCGGCCATGAGAACAACGCGACGAGTCGGCATCGGAACTACTCCTGCTCCACGGCGGTCCGAGCTTCACCAACTCCCCAGCGCGGCGCCCGGTTCAACGTGGGATCGGCTTGCGCATGGGGCGATCGGACCGCGATTCGCACTTGTTCGGTCGGGCGCGGCCGAGCCACGCCTCACGCCGTGACCAGGTCGCCCAGCATCCCGACGGTGAGGGCGTAGAAATCCGAGGGATTGTAGCGGCGGATCACGGAGAAATTCGCGTAGGCGAGGAACGCCTCGCCCCCCTGCCCGTCCGGCAGGATCAGCGCCGCCGGAATGCCGCGCGGCGTCAGCGCCCCGCCGTCGCGGCGGCGCACGCCGAGGCGCGACCACTCGGCGATCGGGCGCCGGTGTTCCCGCCCGGTGCCGGCGGGATCGAGGTCGGCCGGCACCTGCACCTGCTCGCCCCACGGCTCGCCGCCGCGCCAGCCGGACTTCGCCAGGTAGTTGGCGATGGAGGCGAGCACGTCGGCGGTGTTGTTCCAGATGTCGCGCTGGCCGGTGCCGGCGAAGTCGACGGCGTAGCGGAAGAACGAGCTCGGCATGAACTGCGGCTGGCCCATCGCGCCGGCGTAGCTGCCGAGCATGTGCGGGAAGGTGATGTCGCCATGGTCGAGGATTTTCAGCGCCGAAATCAGTTCCTTGCGGAAGAAGCTGGCGCGGCGGCCGTCCCAGGCGAGCGTCGCCAACGCCTCGACCACGTTGAACCCGCCGGTATAGCCGCCGTAGTTCGATTCCAGACCCCAGATGCCCATGATGACGCCGGGATCGACGCCGTAGGCTTCCTGCACCCGCTGGAGAAGCTGCCGGTGCCGCTGCCAGAGCCCCCGCCCGAGCGCAATCCGGACCTGCGAGAGCCGGGTCGAGCGATAATGCTCCCAGGTCATGGTGAACTCGGGCTGGTGGTGCTCGAGGTCGATGACCTTCTGGTTCAGCTGAATGCCGCCGAGCGCCTCGCTGAGCACGGCGTCGCTGATCCCGGCGCGCCGCCCCTCGGCCCAGAGGCCGGCGACGAAGTTGGAGAAGCTGCCCGAGACCGCGCGTGCCGGGGCGGAGGGGCCGGCCGCGGCCAACGGGGCGGCGGCGAGCAGGAATCGGCGCGTAAGCATGCGCGAAATCTGCCACAACCGCCCGCGCCGCGGCAATCGTTTGCTGCGGAAGTTGTGGAAATTCAGCGGGCTGGCGTATCCGGCTGACGCGATAGGCCGCCCGTCACGGGCGGTAACCCAGGCCGTCCCGCTTCAGCACCTCGCCGGCGAGATAAAGGCTGCCGCAGATCAGCACGCGCGCGGCCGGGCCGGCTTTCGGCATTGCCCGCAGCGCATCCTCCACCCGCGGGCCCGCGCTCGCCTTTCCCCCGGACGCCGCGATGATCGCCGCGACCGGCATCGCCAGAAGCTGCTCCGGTTCCGCGACGGCCCACACGGTCGCGGCATGCGCCAGGAGGGGGCCGAGGAATTGTGCCGCGTCCTTCGACTGCTTCATCCCCACGATCAGATGCACCGGCCGGTCGCGCCAGGTGTTCAAGTGGCGCCCAAGCACGAGCCCCGCGCCGGGGTTGTGGCCGCCATCCAGCCACAGTTCCCATCCGTCCGGCAGCAGCGCCGCGAGCCGCCCGTCCAGGCGTTGCAGCCGCGCCGGCCATCCCGCCCGCGCGACCCCATCGGCGATCGCCGCGTCCGCCACGCCGAGCCCGGCCGCGCGCAAGGCCGCGATCGCGATGCCGGCATTGTCCAACTGGTGCAGCCCGGGCAGCGATAGCGGCGGGATCGCCACCCGGCCGCGCGCATCGGCGTAAACAGCGCCCAGGCCAGCGGGCGCGATGCTCCAGTCGCGGTCGCGCGCCAGCAACCCGGCGCCGACCGACGCGGCCGCGCCATCGAGCACGTCCAGGACCGGCCCGCCCTGCGCGCCGGTCACGGCGGCGGCACCCGGCTTCAGGATCCCCGCCTTCTCGCCCGCGATGCGCTCGACCGTGTCGCCGAGGAACTCCCGGTGATCCACGGATATGGAGGTAACGGCGCAGGCCGCCGGCGGCGGAATGACATTGGTGGCGTCGAAGCGGCCGCCGAGCCCCACTTCCAGAACCGTCAGCTCCGCCGGAACCCGGGCGAACAGCTGGAACGCCGCCGCGGTCAGCACCTCGAATATCGTGATCGGATCGCCGGCATTGATCCGCTCGACTTCCGCCAACGCCTCGTCCAGCGCCGCGTCGCCGACCTGCTCGCCGGCCAGCACGAAGCGCTCGTTCAGGCGCACCAGGTGCGGCGAGGTATAGACGTGCGCGCGCATCCCGGCCGCCTCGGCGATGGCGCGCAGGAATGCGCAGGTACTGCCCTTGCCGTTGGTGCCGGCGACATGGATCACCGGCGGCAGGCGGCGCTCGGGGTTTCCGAGCTTTTCCAGCAGCCGTTCCAGCCGGCCCAGGCTGAGATCGATCAGTTGCGGATGCAGCGTTTGCAGCCGCCCGAGGATCGTGTCGTGACCCGGCGCCGGTATCGCCATCACGGCAGCGAAATGGTTCACGCGGGTTCCTTCACCCTGAGCAGCGTGATCAGCCGCACCAGCGTGTCCTTCAGCTCGGCGCGCGTCACCACCATGTCGATCATCCCGTGCTCGTGCAGATACTCGGCGTGCTGGAATTCCTCCGGCAGCTTTTCCCGCACCGTCTGTTCGATCACGCGCGGCCCGGCGAAGCCGATCAGCGCGCCCGGCTCGGCGATCTGCAAGTCGCCCAGCATGGCGAAGCTCGCCGTGACGCCGCCGGTCGTCGGATCGGTCAGCACCACGATGAACGGCAGGCCGGCTTCCTTGACCAGCCGCGTCGCGATCACGGTCCGCGGCATCTGCATGAGCGAGATCACGCCTTCCTGCATGCGCGCCCCGCCCGAGGCGGTGTAGACGATGAACGGCGCGTCCTGCAGCACGGCCAGGCGCGCGGCGGCGACGATGCCCTCGCCGACCGCGGCGCCCATCGATCCGCCCATGAATCCGAATTCCATGGCGGCGACCACCGCGCGCTGGCCGCCGATCTCGCCATGCGCCACCACCAGCGCGTCTTCCAGATGCGTCGCCTCACGGGCTTCGCGCAGACGGTCGGCGTAGCGCTTTTCGTCACGAAATCGTAGCGGATCGACTGGCGCCTTGGGTAGCTCGATCGGCGTGTAGCCGGGGTCGAACGTCCAGGCCAGCCGCTCCTGCGCGCTCGCCCGCATATGGTGGCCGCAATGCGGGCAGACTTTCATATTCCTTTCGAGATCGCGATGGAAAATCATCTGCTGGCAGGCCGGACACTGCCGCCAGAGATTTTCCGGGATCTCGCGCTGCCCGCCGAGCAGCCCGCGGATGCGCGGCCGGACGTATTCGGTGAGCCAACTCAATGCGGGGTCCCCTTCATGCGGGCACGCGCGCGCCGCGCACGCCCGCGGCGAGCGCGCGCACCTGATCGAGCACACCGCGAACCACCTCGGGGCTCGCGTGCCCTGCTTCGTCCAGGCTCACCACCAATGTCTGGATCAGCGCCGAGGCGACCACGGCGGCATCCGCGACCTGCACCGCGATGGCGGCCTGTTCGGGTGTCCGCACCCCGAACCCGACGGCGATCGGCAGGTCGGTTGCGCGGCGGATGCGCGGTATGGCGGCGGCGAGTTCCTCGGCCGACGCGGTGCGCGTTCCGGTGATCCCCGTGATGCTCACGTAATACACGAAACCCGAACTGCCGCGCAGCACCTGGCGCAGCCGCGCGTCGTCGGTGGTGGGCGCGACCAGGCGAATGATGTCGAGCCCGTTCTCGGCCGCCGTCCCCGCCAACGAATCCGCCTCCTCGCTGGGCAGATCGACGACGATCAGTCCGTCGACGCCGGCGCGGGCGGCATCGGTGCAAAACCGCTCCGGCCCGTACGCCAGGATCGGGTTCAGATAACCCATCAGAACGATCGGCGTATCGCGGTTGCTCTCGCGAAATTCGCGCACCATGCCGAGCGTGCCGGCCAAGGTCGCGCCGGCCGCCAGCGCGCGCTTGCCGGCCAGTTGGATGGTCGGGCCGTCGGCCATCGGGTCGGTAAACGGCACGCCGATCTCGATCAGGTCGGCACCCGCCTCGGGCAGCCCGGACAGCAGCGCCATGCTGGTCGCGCGATCGGGGTCGTAGGCTTCCACGAACGGGATCAGCGCGCCGCGCCGTTCGCGGCGCAATGCGGCGAACCGCGTCGCGATGCGGCTCACAGCGCGACGCCCAGATGCTGCGCCACGGTGAAGATGTCCTTGTCGCCGCGGCCGGAGAGGTTCACCACGATGATCGCGTCCTTGCTCATCTCCGGCGCGATCTTGCCCACATGCGCCAGCGCGTGCGCCGATTCGAGCGCCGGGATGATGCCCTCCTTGCGGCAGCAGAGCTGAAACGCCTCCAGCGCCTCGTCGTCCGTCGCGGCGACGTACTGCACGCGTCCGGTCTCGTGCAGAAACGAATGCTCGGGGCCGACGCCGGGATAATCGAGGCCGGCGCTGATGCTGTGCGCTTCCTCGATCTGGCCGTCGGCGTCTTGCAGCAGATAGGTGCGATTGCCGTGCAGCACGCCCGGTCGGCCACGCAGCAGGCTCGACGCGTGCTCGTGCGTCTCCAACCCGCGCCCGGCCGCCTCCACGCCGATCAGCGTCACCGTGGGCTCGTCGAGGAACGGATGGAACAGCCCCATCGCGTTCGAGCCGCCGCCGATGCAGGCGATCGCCACATCCGGCAAGCGCCCTTCCGCCTGCTCCAGTTGCCGGCGCGTCTCCTCGCCGATGATGCACTGGAAGTCGCGCACCATCATCGGATAGGGATGCGGGCCGGCGACCGTTCCTATCAAGTAATAGGTATCCCGCACATTGGCGACCCAGTCGCGCATCGCCTCGTTCATCGCGTCCTTGAGCGTCGCCGCGCCGGAGGTGACCGGCTTCACCTCCGCGCCGAGCAGCTTCATGCGGAACACGTTCGGCTTCTGCCGCTCGACATCGGTCGCGCCCATGTAGACGGTGCAGGGCAGGCCGAACAGCGCGCACACCGTCGCGGTGGCGACGCCGTGCTGGCCGGCGCCAGTTTCGGCGATGACGCGGGTCTTGCCCATGCGCCTGGCGAGCAGGATTTGCCCCATGCACGAGTTGATCTTGTGCGCGCCGGTATGGTTCAACTCCTCGCGCTTCAGGTAGATTTTTGCTCCGCCGAAATGGCTCGTCAGGCGCTCGGCCAGCCAGAGCGGGCTCGGACGGCCGACGTAATCCTTGAGGTAGCTGTCGAGTTCCGCCTGGAACGCCGGGTCGGCCTTGGCGTCGCGATACGCGCGCTCGACCTCCAGGATCAGCGGCATCAGGGTTTCGGCGACGAAACGGCCGCCGAACGCGCCGAAGCGCCCGCGCGCATCGGGTCCGCTGCGGAAACTGTTCGCGCCCCCGAGCGGGGGTCGCGGAAGGGGCTGGCTCACGGCGATCTCTCCGGGTCGGCGGGGGACATAGCGCAGCCGGAGCGCGGGGTCACCTCGCCCGGGCCGCCGCGACGAATGCCCGAATGAGGTCGGGGTCCTTGACACCCGGCGCGCGCTCCACGCCGGAGGACACGTCCACCGCTCGCGCGCCGGTCAGGCGCACCGCCTCCGCGACATTGCCCGGCGCAAGCCCGCCCGCGAGCACCCATGGCCCCGGCGCGGCCCAGCCCGCGAGCGGCGACCAATCGAAAGCGCGCGCATTGCCGCCCGGACGCGCGGCATCCGCCGGCGCCCGCGCGTCCAGCACCAGCGCATCGGCGCCCGCCATGGTGTCGGGCAAATCCGCCGCCCCGGCCACGGCGACCGCGCGCCAGACCGGAATGCCGAACCGGGCGCGCAATTCCGCCGCCCGGCCCGCATCGGTGTAGAGCTGCAAGGCATCCAGCGGCACCGCCGCGAGCGCGTCGGCGATCTCCTGACCGGCGGGATCGACGAACAGCCCGACCCGGCCGGGACCGCCGCCCACCGCGGGCCGAATCCCCCGCGAGAGCGTTGCGGCCTGTTCCGGCGTCACCGCCCGGGGCGAGCGAGGGAAGAAGACGAAGCCGATCCAGTCAGCGCCCGCCGAATGCGCCGCGACCGCGGCCTCCGCGCTGGTCACGCCGCAAATCTTCACACGGACAGGGTCGCCCACGGTCAGATGCTGCCCTGCCGCCTGATGCGGACCAGATTGGCGGCCCCGCCGCTATTACGCCGGCGGCGCCGCGCCATCCCTGCCTTCCAGGTGCGCGAGCCGGCTCTGCATCATGTTGACCAGCCGGGTCAATGCGCCGAGCTGACTGCCGAGGTCGTTGATCTCCTCGCGCGTGGCCTTGGCGATTTTCTCGGCCCGCTCGGGCGCGCCAAACGTGACGATGTCGGCTTCGCGGCCCAGAGTCAGCACGTCCTGCAGCCGATCGATACGCGCCATGATCTCGGCGCGGACGCTGAACAGCTTCGCCTCGAGCGCCTCCAGTTCGGAGCGCATCTCGGAGCGCACTGCGCCGAGTATCTCGGATCGCATCGCCCCGATCGCTTCCAGGATGCGAACCGTCTGATCGTCGGTCATCGCGCGTTGGTCCCTCTCACCCTCATCCAGGTGGTGGCAGTGACGGCACGTTCATTTCCGCCCGCGCCAGGCGCGCCTTCAATTCCGCAAGCTGCTCGTCCAATAGCCGCACCTGCGCCTCGGCACGGCGGGCGCGGCGGCGCTGCACCAGGACGGAGAACCATACCATCAGCCCGCCCAGCAGGAACGCGATCGCCATGCCCGCCAGCACCGCCAGGGCCAGCGGCGCCTCGACCGCGAAGTCGGTCGGCCACAGCCGGATCGGCACGAGCTGCCGGTTGGACAGCGCGAACATCACCAGCAGCAGCAGCAGCGGAACGGCGATCAGCAGACGCATGAACGTTGTCCGCCGACAGCGCTCAGGCCCGGACCCGCTGCGCTTCGGAACGGGCCGGCCGGCCGCGGTTCACCCGCTCGCGCAATTCCTTGCCCGCCTTGAAGAACGGCACGATCTTCTCCTCGACCGCGACCGCCGCGCCGGTGCGCGGGTTGCGCCCGGTGCGCGCGTCGCGCCGCTTCACCGTAAAGGCGCCGAACCCGCGCAGCTCGACCCGGTCGCCGCGCGCCAGCGCATCGGTGATCTCGTCGAAAATGGTCCCGACGATCACTTCCACATCGCGGGCGAGCAGATGCGGATTGGCGGCCGCAAGCTCGGCGATCAGCTCCGATTTCGTCATGGCCCCGATACCGGCGGGTCCGCCAGGCGGACCGCCCCCTCCCACCTGCTCTAGCGAGGCTGCCAGAGCGCCCACGGTCCGTCAAGCGTAACCCTTTGCAATAGCAAGGTTTTCAGCAGGCTCGTGAACACGCCGTCGAACCTGCCGACGAGCAGTTCCTCGGCGAGGCCCTTCTGTCTCATATCCCGCACCGGCAGTCGCGCGGAAACTCCCTTCACCTTGGCGAGCCACGCGCGCGCCTCGGTCTCGCCGCCGATCTGGTCCACCAGCCCCAGCTTCACCGCTTGCCGCCCGGTGTAGGGGCGGCCGTCGGCGAGTTGGCGCACGCGCGCCGGGTCGAGGTGCCGCCCGGCCGCGACCATGGCCACGAACTGCTCGTACATGTCCATGACGATACCCTGAAGCACCTGCCGCCCCTCCGGCGACAGCGGCCGGACCAGACTCGGCTGATCCTTGAGCGGGCCGGACACGAGCACCTGGTCGCCGATGCCGAGCTTGTCGAGCAGGCCGGAAAACTGCGGGGCGTCCATCCGCACGCCGATCGAGCCGGTCAGCGTGCCCTCGCGGCAGAAGATGCGATTCGCCGGCGCCGCGATCATGTAGCCGGCCGACGCGGCCACGCCGCCCATCACCGCCACCACCGGCTTGCGCCGGGCGAACGCGGCGATGGCGGCGTGCAGTCCCTCGCCACCGGCCACCGAGCCGCCGGGGCTGTCGATATAGACCAACAGCGCCTTCACCGAGTCGTCGCGCGCCAGCTTGGCGATCGCCCGGGCCCGGTCGCGGTTGTCGGTGATGATACCGCTGACGGTCAGCCGCTCGACATGCGGGCCGCCCCAGGAGGGCGAGGTCCGCCAGATCGCCAGCCCGATGGCGGCGCACACGCCAAGCACGGCGAGCACGCGCCAGAAGGCGAGCCGGCGCTTCAGCCGACGCCGGTCGAGCAGCAGGTCGGCTTCCAGGCCCATCGGGCCGGGCCGGCGCGCCTAGTCCGTGTCTTGCTGCGCCTGCTGGTTGCGCCGGCGGATCGCCGCGCCGAGGATATCGCCCAGCGACGCGCCCGAGTCCGACGAGCCGTACTCGGCCATCGCCTGCTTCTCCTCCTCGACTTCCTTGCCTTTGATCGTGAGCGACAGCTTGCGCGTGGCGCGGTCCACCGAGATCACCTTGGCGTCCACCTTCTCGCCGACGGCGAAGCGGTCGGGCCGCTGGTCGCTCTTGTCGCGCGCCAACTCGGAGCGGCGGATGAAGCCGGTGAGCACGTCGTCCACCCTCACCTCGATGCCGTTCGACTGGATCGAGCTGACGATGCAGGTGACGACATCGCCCTTGTGGACGCGGTCGAGCACGTTGGCCGCCGGGTCGTCCTTGAGCTGCTTCACGCCGAGGCTGATGCGCTCCTTCTCGACGTCCACGTCGAGCACCTTGGCTTGCACCACGTCGCCCTTGTGGAACTTGGCGAGCGCCAGCTCGCCCGGCTCGTCCCAGGAGAGGTCGGAGATGTGCACCATGCCGTCGAGCTCCGGCCCGGCCGCGATGAACAGCCCGAATTCGGTGATGTTGCGAATTTCGCCCTCGATGACCGAGCCGATCGGATGCTGGTCGACGAACTGGTCCCAGGGGTTGCCTTGAACCTGCTTCAGGCCGAGCGAGATGCGGCGCTTGCCGGCGTCCACGTCCAGCACCACGACCTCCACCTCCTGGCTGGTGGAGACGATCTTGCCGGGATGCACGTTCTTCTTGGTCCAGGACATTTCGGAGACGTGCACCAGGCCCTCGACGCCCGGCTCCAGTTCCACGAACGCGCCGTAATCGGTGATGTTGGTCACGCGGCCCTTGTATTTGGCGCCGGGCGGGTATTTGGCGGCGACGCCCTCCCACGGATCGGCCTCGAGCTGCTTCATGCCCAGGCTGATGCGCTGGGTTTCCGGGTTGAAACGGATCACCTGGACGCGCACCGGCTGGCCGATCTGCAGCGCCTCGGACGGATGGTTGATCCGCCGCCAGGCGATGTCGGTCACGTGCAGCAGGCCGTCCACGCCGCCGAGATCGACGAAGGCGCCGTAATCGGTGATGTTCTTCACCACGCCGTCCAGGATCATGCCCTCCTTCAGGCCCTGGATCAGTTCGGAGCGCTGCTCGGCGCGGGTCTCCTCCAGCACGGCGCGGCGGGAGACCACGATGTTGCCGCGCGAGCGGTCCATCTTCAGGATCTGAAACGGCTGCGGCGTGCCCATCAGCGGCGTCACGTCGCGCACCGGGCGGATATCCACCTGGCTGCCCGGCAGGAACGCCACGGCGCCGCCGAGATCGACCGTGAACCCGCCCTTCACGCGGCCGTAGATCGCCCCGTTCACGCGCTGGTTGCTCTCGAACGCGTGCTCGAGGTTGGTCCAGGCCTCCTCGCGCCGCGCCTTCTCGCGCGACAGCACGATGGAGCCGTCGCGGTCCTCATAGCGCTCGACATAGAGCTCCACCGCGTCACCCGGCTTCACTTCGGGCTTCGCGCCAGGCGGCGCGAATTCCTTCACCGGGACGCGCCCCTCGCTCTTCAGGCCGACATCGACGATGACGAATTCGTCGTTCAGGCGAACGACGCGGCCGGTGATGACCGAGCCCTCGAAGGCGCTGTCCCGCCCCAGCGTCTGATCCAGCAGCGCGGCGAAGTCCTCTCCCGTGGGCGGCGGCGGCGCGACGTGCTCGGCGGGGTGGGCGGCGGATTGAGCCATAGGTCTCGATATGTCCTCGACGGGGCGGCGATGGGCCGGGCCCCATGGTATGCGCATCCCCCGGGAACTCCGGGGGCCACGGCTTGCCGATGCGCCAACGCGCAGGCCTTGAGTGGAACGTGAACGGCACCGCGCAAGCGGCTTGACGGCCCCGACGCAACCGGGCCGCGCAGTGGCCCGACACATACGCCCTGGCACGCTCAAGTCAAGGGAGGACGGGCAAGTCAAGGGGAGGACGGGGCTCGCGGCCATGCCGAAGGGCCGGTCCGATTGGTTCCGTCCGACCCGCGGCTTCTCGCCGCGCTCCTCGGCAATCTAGGCGGGCTTGGATCGAACTATTCGGCAACGCGCCGACGAAAATTTCTATTGTCAGTTGAGGCGGTCACGGAAATTTTCCAGGGCCCGCGAGCGTTCGACCGTTGTCTCGCAAGAAAAACCAATGTTAGCTCTCGGCCGGTACTTGGTTCGTGCGTTCCGGGCTTGGTGCCGCGTCGGCCGCTCACCTACTGTCGCGGCTTACGAATCGCCTTGTCGCCCGGGCAAGATGGACGGGCAGGATCGACGGGCAAGGTCGAGCGGAACTCAGCATTCGGGGCCAGGAATGTTCGTCAGGCGGGTGCATCGGCGAAGAAGCGGACCCAATGCCACCACGGTGCTTCTCACGCTCTCCGCCCTCGGCTTGCTGTACCTGATCCTGCGCCCCGGGGACGACAACGCCGGCAAGCAACACCGCCAGGCGGTGGCCGCGGTCAGCGCGACGGACGGCGAGGACATCTCGCCGTCCGAGCCGCAGGAAGTCTCGGGCCTGCGCCAGCAGGTCGAACGGGAGTCGGGGGAATTGACCCGGCTACGCAGCGCGGCGGAGCAGATGCGCGCCCAACTCGGCGAACTGCGCAAGCAGCGCGAGGCCGTGCTGAGCGGGCAGCAGGGCGGCCAGCCGGGCGCCGCGCCCAACACCGGCGCGAGTTCGCCCGCGCCCGGGCCGATGGCTCGGACCGCGACGACGAGCCCGGACAACCAGCCGGGCGGCGAGGTCATCTCCGCCGGGGCGGGCAATCCCAAGGCCACGCCGAACGCCGCGGATGCGCCGAACCCATCGGGCGGCCACGCAGCGCCGCAGATGAATGCCGTCACTACGCCGGCCGCTCCCCCCGGCCAGGCGGCCACCCCGCCGTCCGCGGCGCAAACCGCCGCCACGGGCGCCGCTCAGCCGGCGGGCGGCCAGACCGCCGCCGCGGCAGCGACCGCCGAGCACCCGCGGATCACCGTCCACCGGCCGCACAACGCGCGCGGCTACATGCTGCTCGCGCGCGAGCAACTGCAGGCCGGAAGCTCCGCCGACGCCGCCGATGCGCTCGAACACGCCGAAACCTGGGCCTTGAACAGCACCGAGGCCTATCGCTCCGGCGTGGATCCGACCGACAACCCGCTGATCGACACCATCCAGCAGGCCCGCGCGCGTTTGCGCGCCGGCCATCCGGACGGCGCGTTGCGGCTGCTCAATTCGGTGTTGCCGAAGCAGAAGCGGCCACGCACCGTCGCGGCGAACAAGCAACCCGCCCGATAGCCCGGCGCCGGAGCGACCGCGCTCAGAACTGATCGGGCATGGGTCCGATCCGGCGGCGAACCAGCTCGAGCACCCGAGCGTAGGCCGTATCGGCGTCGACCCGCGTGGTGTCCAGCATGATCGCGTCGGCGGCGGGGCGAAGCGGCGCCACCGCGCGCGCGGCGTCCCGCCGGTCCCGCGCCTGCAAGTCGGCGAGCACCGATTCGTAGGTCGCGTCCGCGCCGCGATCCCGCAACTCGCGCCAGCGCCGGCGCGCGCGCGCCTCGGTCGTGGCGGTCACGAACAGCTTGATCGGCGCTTTCGGAAAAATCACCGTGCCGATGTCGCGTCCGTCGAGCACGCCGCCGTTGGCGCCGAACCGGCGTTGAAACCCGAGCAGCGCGGCGCGCACCGGCGGCAGCGCCGCGACCTGGCTGGCGGCGACGGCGACCTCGGGGCCGCGCAGATCGTCGCGCCGAAGGTCCGCCGCCGTCAGCGCGTGCGCCGCCGCGCCGGCCGCCGCCGCGTCGTCCGGATCGGCCCCGGCGTCGAGCACCCGGCGGGCAACCGCGCGGTAGAGCAGGCCGGTATCGAGGTACGGCAAACCGAGTTCCGCCGCGAGCCGCCGCGCCAAGGTACCCTTGCCCGCGGCGGCGGGGCCATCGACGGCGATAATCAGGACGCCGCGGCCCAGCGGATCAGCCCTCCGCCAGGCTCGGCGCCGATGCCGCGCATGACGGCGGCGAAACCGGGAAAGCTGGTGTCGATGAAGGCCGCGTCGTCCACCGCCACCGGCTCGCGCGTCGCCTGCCCCAGCACCAGCGCGCTCATGGCGATGCGGTGATCCATGTGGGTCGCCACGCGCGCGCCGCCGCGCGGCGGTTGCCCCGTTCCGTGCACGAGCAGATCGTCGCCCTCGATCGCCACCGCCGCGCCGGTCACCGCCAGCATCGCGGCGGTGGCCTGCAAGCGGTCGCTCTCCTTCACCCGCAACTCCTTCAGCCCGCGCATGCGCGTCGTACCGGCGGCGCAGGCGGCGAGCACCGCCAGGATCGGGTATTCGTCGATCATGGTCGGCGCGCGTTCCGGGGGCACGTCGGTGCCGCGCAGCGCGCCCTGGGCGACGACGATGTCGCCGACCGTCTCGCCGGCCTCGGCGCGCTCGTTCTCGATCCGCAGCGCCGCGCCCATCTCCGCGAGCGTCGCCAGCAACCCGGTGCGCAGCGGGTTCAGCCCGACGTTTTCGATCCGGATCAGCGAACCGCGCACCAGCAGCGCGGCGGCGATCGGAAACGCGGCGGAGGACGGATCGCCCGGCACCACGATATCGGCCGCGCGCAGCTCGGGCTGTCCGCGCAGCGTGACGACCCGCCCCGATCCGGCGCGGTCCACGCGAATCTCGGCGCCGAAATGGCGGAGCATGTTCTCGGTGTGATCGCGCGTCGGCTCCGGCTCCTCCACGGTGGTCAGGCCGCGCGCGTTCAGCCCCGCCAGCAGCACGGCCGATTTCACCTGCGCCGAGGCCACGGGAAGCCGGTAGGCCAACGGCAGGGCGTCCGTCGCGCCCTCGATCGCCAGCGGCAGCCGCCCGCCCGCGCGCGAGGTGAACCGCGCGCCGCAAGCCAGCAGCGGCTCGACGACGCGGCGCATGGGCCGCCGCCGCAGGCTGGCGTCGCCGGTGAGCACGGAAAACAACGGATGGCTGGCCAGAACACCGGTGAGCAGCCGGGCGGCGGTGCCGGAATTGCCCATGTCCAGCACGTTGTCGGGCTCGACCAGCCCGCCGATGCCGCGCCCGGCGACGCGCCATTGCCCGGCGCCGGCATGGATGACCTCCGCGCCGAGCGCGCGCATCGCCGCCGCGGTGCGCAGCACGTCCTCGCCTTCCAGCAGGCCGTCGATGCCGGTCTCGCCGATCGCCAGGCCGCCGATCATCAGCGCGCGATGGCTGATCGACTTGTCGCCGGGCACGCGGAGCACGCCACGTAGCGGGGCGGCCGGCCGGCCTGCCAGCATCGGGCGAAGTTGCGGGGCTTCCATGGCGCGGTCCGGGACGAGGACGGAGACAAGGACGGGGACGGGGACGGGGGCGCTTAGCATGGGCGCAAAGGGTTTGACAGCCGGGCGGCACGGTGGCATGGGGCGCGCCCTTCGATAACCGGCAAATGGGGCCGCGCGAATGGGCAAGGCGGAACTCGGCACCAAGCACGTCTGCGTCGCCTGCGGCGCGCGCTTCTACGACCTCGGCAAGACCCCGCCGGTGTGCCCCAAATGCGGCACCGAGCAACCGATCGAGCAGCCGCGTCCGCGCCGGACGGGTGGCAACGTCGTCGAGGAGAAGCGGCCGAAGAAGCCGGTCCCGGCGATCGAGGAGTCCGAACTCGAGGTCGAAGTCCCCGAGGAGGCGGAGGAGGACGTGCTCGAGGACGCCTCCGAACTCGAGGACGACAGCGAAACGCTGAGCGGCGACATCGAGGTCGAGCCGGAGAGCGACGAAGGCGAGCGCTGAGCCTCGGACCCGTCAAACCGGCGGCGACCGCGAGCAGGCAGGCGCGCACACGCGACGTCAGCCCGATCCGTCATGGCCGGACCTGTTCCGGCCATCTCGCGGCTACGCTGCACGCGCAACCACGCAGGGTCAGCACGGGACCGCGCGGAAGCGGACCGACGGGGCGACGAACTCCTCCTGCGCCGCCACCGTCAGCATCTCGCGCGAGCCGGCCGCCGCGGTCCGGCGCAAGACGCCGTAGAGCGACGAGCCGGCCAGCTCGAGCGCCGGCGCCGCCGCGGCGCCGCGGAGCCGATGCAACAGGAACAGCGCGGCGAGCACGTCGCCGGCGCCGTTCACCGCGAGGTCGAGAAGCGGCGTGCGCAGCAAATGGAACGCCCCGCCCTCGGCAACCAACAGGTCGATCGCATCGGATGGGGTCTCCTCGGTCATCAGGCTGGTCGCGACCACGCAGCGCGGGCCGTCGGGCCGTAGCGCGACCTGCAGATCCGCCACCGCCGCCTTGGCCTGATCCAGCGTGCGACAGGCAAGTCCGGTCAGGTGCTCCAGCTCGAACTGGTTCGGCGTGGCGAAGTCGGCTTGCGGCAGGGTTTTGGCGCGCATGAACTCGGGGATGCCCGGCCGCACGTAGACGCCGGTCGCGGCATCCCCGATCACCGGATCGCAGCAATAGACGGCGCGCGGATTGGCGCCGCGCACCCGGGCCACCGCGTCGAGTATCGCCGTCCCGATCGCCTGATCGCCCATGTAGCCGGAGAGCACCGCGTCGCAGCTCGGCAGCACGCCGCGCGCGGCGATGCCCTCGACCAGGGCGGCGATCTCCACCCCGCTCGCCACCTGTCCGGTCCAGGCGCCGTAGCCGGTGTGGTTGGAGAACTGGACGGTGTTGACCGCCCAGACCTCGGCGCCGAGCCGCTGCAGCGGGAACACCGCCGCCGCGTTGCCGACATGCCCGTACACCACCCAGGACTGGAGCGAGAGGATGTTCACCCCGGCCTCCAGTCCCGCCGGGCGCCGATCAGGCGCAGCGCCCGCCATCGACCGGCAGCAGCACGCCGGTGATGAACGAACTGGCATCCTCGGCCAGCCACAGGCAGGCATTGGCGATGTCGGCCGGCGTGCTCATGCGCCCGAGCGGAATGGTGCCGACGAACTTGGCGCGGTTCTCCGGCGTGTCCGGCAGGCCCATGAACTCGGTGAGCAGACCGGTCGCGCCGATCACCGGGCAGACCGCGTTGACGCGAATGTTGTCGGGCCCGAGTTCGATCGCGAGCCCATGCGTGATGATGTTCACCGCGCCCTTGCTGCCGTTGTACCAGACCAGGCCGGGGCGCGGACGGATGCCGGCGGTGCTGCTGACGTTGATCAGGGAGCCGCCGCGGCCCTGCTTGCGCAGCACCGGCACGGCCGACTGCACCATCCAGTAGATGGACTTCACGTTGACGGCATAGACGCGGTCGAAGCTCGCTTCGTCCACGTCGAGCACCGGCCGGTTGCGATGCGTGGTGCCGGCGTTGTTCACGGCGACGTCGAGCCCGCCGAAGTGGCGCACCGCCGCGTCCACCATCGCCTGCACGTCGGGGCCGCGGCTGACATCGCCGGTCACGCAGCGGACCTCGCCGCCGATCTCCCCGGCGACGCGCGCCAGCCCCGCTTCGTTCAGATCCGAGAGCACCAGCCGCGCGCCCTCGCGCGCGAACAGCTTGGCGATGCCCTCGCCGAAGCCGCTGGCCGCCCCGGTGACGATCGCGACTTTCCCTTGCAGACGCATGTCCTGTCCTCCCGATGGTAATGGGCCGGACGCTATGAGCCGGGCTCCGGGGCCGCAATAGTGGCGACTTGCCCTGGCTCGAACACCGCCGTATACGAAACCTGAGGTTGAATACCAACGCACGCGTGAGCGGATCGAGCGAGCGGCGTGCGCGGGAGAAGGTTGCGCAACGGAGACGATACATGAAAACACGCTTGCCGAAATCGCGGCTGACCGCTCTGGCTTTCGTTGGCGTGCTGGGCTTGACCCTGCCCGGCTTCGCACAACCTCAGGCCGGCAATCCCGCTCCGGCCCCGAAGCGGGCCGCGGTCGGCAATGCGGTGGTCAAGCCGAACGGGACCGCGGCGGCGCCGAGCGGCGAAAGCTGGGTCGAGCGCGTGCTCGCCAGGCTGCATCGTCAACTCCGGATCACCACTGCCCAGGAGGCTGCCTGGAGCGCGTACGCGATCACCATGCGCGCGGTTCCGGAGCATCTGGACCGGCTCTACCAGCAGCGCGCCGCGAATTACGCGGGCATGAGCGCGGTCGAGAATCTCCGGGACTATCAGAAAATCCAGCAGGCGCAGGCCGAGGATCTCGCCAGGCAAGTGACCGCGTTCGCGGCGCTGTACAACGGCCTGTCGGCGGAGCAGAAGCAGACCGCGGACCGCATCTTCCGCTATCGGGAAGAGCGTCGCCAGCAGCGGCGCCTGGCGCGCCTGCGGCGCTTCCAGCGCGGCTCGGCCGGCGCCGCCCCGCGGAACGGCGAAGCCCCACGGTAACACCGGGCGGCGTTTGCTTGCGGCCGGGCGGCGACGCGGCTATAGGGCCCGCCCTGTCGCATCGTCTCGCCGGTCGGCATCGGCGGGCATACCGGAGCCAAGCCATGAAGCAGGGCATTCACCCCGATTACCACGAGATCAACGTGCTGATGACCGACGGCACGCCGTTCAAGACCCGCTCGTGCTACGGCAAGCAAGGCGACACGCTCAGGCTCGACATCGACCCGAAATCGCACCCGGCCTGGACCGGCCAGCACCGGATCATCGACACCGGCGGCCAGGTCGCGAAGTTCAACAAGCGCTTCGCCGGCCTGGGGATCAAGAAGTAACCTCGGCATCGCGCGCGGCGTAACGATCGATCAGGCCGGTGCGGTCGGGCGCGCGGTGTTCCGGCCGAGGTAAGCGCGCCAGCCGCCGAATTGCGTGATGTCCGGCGCGCCAGCCACCCCGGCCGCCTCGGCCAGGAAGCCGAGACACGCGCCGTCCGTCAATTCGACCGAGCCGAAGCCGAGCGGCGGCGGGACTTCGGCGAGCAGCGCGCCGATGGCGGCGGTGGGCAAGGCCCAGACCTCGCCCGCGATCGCCGCCCCGCTCTCCCCGCGCACCAGGCCGGGCCGGTCGCCGAGGGCGTGAAGGCGGTACACCGGCGCCGTCTCGGCCATTCCGACGAAGCGGCCGCCCCTTCCGGTCAGCGCGCCGTTCAATGGCAGACCCGACATATGCGCGCCGATGCAGAACAGCGCGGTCTCCTCGCCGCCGACCGGATCGGGCGCGGCGGGCGGCGGCAGCGCCCGCTCGGTCGCACCGACATGGGCGACCCGGCGCCGGTGCAGCCGATCCGCGAGCGGAGCCAGCCGGCCCTCGGCCCAGGCGGGGCCCAGCACCGTCGCGCCGACCGGCAGACCGGAGCGGGTGACGCCGCAGGGCACGGCGAAGCCGGCCAGGTCGCAGAGATTGACGAACGTGCTGAACGTGCCGAGCCGGCTATTGGCCCCGATCGGATCGGCCGCCAGCTCGGCCAATGTCGGCGTTGCCGGCGCGGTCGGCACGATCAGCGCGTCGTAGCCCGCGAACAGCGCCGCCACCTGCCGCCGCGCCAGCGCAACGGCGTGAAAGGCCGCGAACGCGTCGGCGGTGCGGCGGGCGAGCCCGCCTTCGAGGATGGCGCGCGTAACCGGGTGCAGGATGTCCGGCCGCCGCTCCAACACCTCGCGCAGCGCCGCCGTGCGCTCGGCCACCCATGGTCCGTCGTAGAGCAGGCGGCCGACCGCGAGCAGCGGCGCGATGTCGATCGTTTCCGCGCCGAGTTCACCGACCGCGTTCGCGTAAACCTCGGCGATATCGGGATCGCACAACGCGGGATCGACGGCGGCGAGGCGCGCGCAAGGCGGCAAGCCCGCGCGCCGCAGATGCGGATGCGGCGGGCGGCGGGCGTACGGGTCCGACTCGTCGTAGCCCGCGATGACCCGCGAAACCGCCAGCGCCTCGTCCACGCTCGGCGCGAACACCGACACGGTCTCGATCGATCGGCACGCCGGCACGACGCCGCGCGCGGAAACGCTGCCGAGTGTCGGCTTCAGCCCGACGATGTTGCCGAACATCGCCGGCACGCGGCCGGAGCCGGCGGTGTCCGTGCCGAGGGCGAAGCGCGCGATGCCGGCGGCTCACCGCCGCGGCGGAGCCGGAAGACGATCCGCCCGGCACCCGCGCCGGATCGAACAGGTTGCGCGGCACGCCGTACGGGCTGCGCACGCCGGCCAGTCCGGTCGCGAACTGGTCGAGATTGGTCTTGCCGATCAACAGCGCGCCCGCGTCGAGCAGTTTCTGCACGCACGGCGCGCTCGCCTCGGGCATATAAGCGAAGGCCGGACAGGCCGCCGTGGTCGGCAGCCCGGCGATGTCGATATTGTCCTTCACCGCGAAGGGCACGCCCCAGAGCTGCCGCCCGCGCGGCCCCTCGGCCTGAAGCGCACGAGCCCGGTCCAGGATCGCCACGTCCGGCAGGCGCGTGATCCAGATCGCCGGATCGTCGTGCGCGCGATCGGCCGCGAGCGCGGCCTCGGCCGCCTCGATCGGCGAGGTCACGCGGCCGGGGCGGGCAGCTTCGTGGCGAGCGCGGACGTTACCTCCACGCTCGGCGCGGTCCAACCGACGATCGCGCCCTGCGCCCGCACCATTTGCAGCACCGCCTGCTTGAAGGCGGGAAAATAGCTTGCGGTCGCGTCCTCGACCAGCAGGCAGTCGTAGCCGCGGTCGTTGGCCTCGCGCATCGTGGTCTGCACGCAAACCTCGGTGGTGACGCCGGCGATCAGCAGATGCGTGATGCCGTGCGCGCGCAGGATGGATTGCAGTTCGGTGGCATGGAACGCGCCCTTGCCCGGCTTGTCGATGACCACCTCGCCCGGCGCCGGCGCCAGCTCCGCCACGATCTCCGCCCCCGGCTCGCCGCGGATCAGCACGCGGCCCATCGGACCGGGATCGCCGATGCGCAGCCGCGGATTGCCGCGATTGCGCTTGGCGGGCGGACAATCCGACAGATCGGGCGCGTGGTTCTCGCGCGTGTGCACGATGAACAAGCCGGCGGCGCGCGCGGCGGCGAGCAGGCGTTGCACTTCCGGCACGATCGCACCCAGTTGCGCGACATCGTTGCCGAGCGCCTCGCCGAAGCCGCCGGGCTCCAGGAAATCGCGCTGCATGTCGATGACGATCAGCGCCGTGCGCGCGGGCGGGAAGCTGAAGCGGAACGGCCGCGCCGCGCCGATCACGCGCATCAGCCGTGCCCCAGCATGTGCGCGCCGATCGCCTGGGCGTCCGCCACCGCGCCGGCCGTTTCGTGCACGATGCGGCCCTGGCGCATGACCACGATGCGGTCGGCGAGTTCGAGGATTTCGTCCAGGTCCTCGGAAATCAGCAGCACGCCGGCCCCCGCGTTGCGCGCCGCCATGATGCGCGCGCGCACCTCGGCGACCGCCTTCACGTCCAGGCCGAAACACGGGTTGGCGACGATCAGCAGCCGCACCTCGCCGTCCAGCTCGCGCGCCAGCACGCATCGCTGCACGTTGCCGCCCGAGAGCACGCCGATCGGCGCCTCGGGCGAGGGGGCGCGCACGCCGTAAGCCTCGATCATCCGGCGCGCGCGCTCGGCCATGCCGCGCCGATCGAGCCAGGCGCGGTGCCGCCCCCGCGCGTCGTGGTCGAAGCCGCGCAGGTTGAGGTTGTCCGCGACCGACATCCGGGGCACGCAGCCGTTGCGCAGCGGCTCCTCCGGCAGCACCCGCACCGCGCGCTCCTGCGCCTCGGCGCGACGCGCGGCGTATGGCGCCCCGGCCACCAGCACCGCACCGCTCTCGGCCGGACGCTGTCCGCCGAGCACCTCGACCAGCTCCTTCTGGCCGTTGCCCGATACGCCGGCGATGCCGACGATCTCGCGCGCCCGCACGTCCAGCCGCGCGACATCCAGTCCGGCGCGGCCGAGATCCTCGGCCGTCCTCAGATCGCGGATTTCCAGTCGCGTTTCGTTCGCGGGCTCGCCACGCCGCTCCGGATTCTCGGGCGCGTGCGGCGCGCCGATCATCATCGCGGTGAGCTGATCGCGCGTGAGATCGCGCGTCGGTCCACGCCCGGCGACCCGGCCGCGGCGCAGTACCGTCACGTCGTCGGTGAAGCGCGCCACTTCCTTCAGCTTGTGCGTGATGATGACGATGGTGACCTCGCCGCGATGCGCCAGGCCGCGCATGAGGCCGAGCATCTCCTCGGCTTCCTGCGGCGTCAGCACGGAGGTCGGCTCGTCCAGCACCAGCAACCGCCGCTGCAAATAAAGCTGCTTCAGGATTTCGGTCTTCTGCCGCTCGCCCGCCGCGAGCGTGCCGACTTCGGCGTCGAGCGGCACCCGAAACGGCATTCGCGCCATGAACGCGCCGAGCGCGGCGCGCTCCGCCCGCCAGTCGATCACCGCGGGCACCGAGGCGCGCGCCATGACCAGGTTTTCCGCCACCGTCATGGACGGCACCAGCGTGAAATGCTGGTACACCATGCCGAGGCCGAGCGCGTCGGCATCCGCCGTGTGGTCGATGGTGGCTTCCTTGCCGTCCACCAGGAACGACCCGGAATCGGCGCGGTAATAGCCGAGCAGGCACTTCACCAAGGTCGATTTGCCGGCGCCGTTCTCGCCGAGCAACCCGTGTACGCTCGCCGGCCGCACCTTCAGCGACACGTCTTCCAGCGCGGTAAAGCCGCCGAAGCGTTTGGTGATCGCCGCTGCCTCGACGCCGATCGCGCTCATGGCAATTGCGCGGTGAAGGTCGCGCTGTCGGCGACCGCGCCGAACACGCCGCCCTGCATCTTCACCATCGCGACCGCCGCGAGGTGGTTGGCGTGATCGGTCGCGCCGCAGCAATCCTCCAGCAACAGGCACTCGAAGCCACGGTCGTTCGCCTCGCGCATCGTGGTGTGGACGCAAACATCGGTGGTGATGCCGGCGAGCACGATATTGCGGATGCCGCGCGTGCGCAGGATCAGCTCCAGGTCGGTGGCGCAGAAACTGCCCTTGCCGGGCTTGTCGATCACCGTTTCGTCCGGCAACGGCGCCAGTTCCGGAATGATCTCCCAGCCCGGCTCGCCGCGCACCAGGATGCGCCCGCACGGGCCGGGATCGCCGATCCCGGCGTCGATGCGGCGCGAGCGCCAGCGCTTGTTCGCGGGCAGGTCGGACAGGTCCGGCCGGTGGCCCTCGCGCGTGTGCATCACGTGGTAGCCGCCCGCGCGCATGGCGCCGAGCACGCGGCGAATCGGCGCGATGGGCGCGCGGGTGAGCGAGAGATCGTAGCCCATGCGATCGACGTAGCCGCCATGGCCGCAGAAATCGGTCTGCATGTCGATGACGATCAGCGCCGTGTTCTCCGGCCGGAAGTCGCCGTCGAACGGCCAGGGATACGGATCGGCTTCGATGAAACGTGTCATGCGCGTCCGCTTATCGCGTAATGGACAGCGCGCCGGGCATGCCGCGCAACGCGCGCCCGGAACGCACGGTCGCGATCAGGCCCGCCAAGGTGACGACGTACGGCGTGGCGTAAAACAGGTAGTAGCCCCACCTGACGCCGACGGTCTGCAACGAGGGGCCGAGCGCGCCGGCGGCGCCGAACAGCAGCGCGGCGACGATGCAGAGCAGCGGATTCCAGCGCGCGAACACCACCAGCGCCACCGCCATCAAGCCTTGGCCGGACGACAGTCCCTCGTTCCAGCTCCCCGGATAGCAGAGCGACAGGAACGCGCCGCCAATGCCCGCCATGCCGCTGCCCACCGTGGTGGCGAGCAGGCGCACGCGGTCGATCGGCAGCCCGAGCGCCCGCGCCGCGTCCTCGCTGTCGCCGACGATGCGGATGCGCAGGCCGATGCGCGTGGCGCGGAACATCCAATACAGGAACACCGCCAGCGCGATGCCCAGAAAGAACAGCGGGCTGACCGTCAGCGCGCTCTGCACCCGCGGCTCGGCGGACCAGAAGCCGAGCGGAATCGTGGGCAGCAGCGGCGCGCTCGGCTGCACGAACGGCTTGCCGAAGAAGAAGGCGAGGCCGGTGCCGGCCAGCATCAGGGCGATGCCCATGGCGATATCGCTCACCCGCGCGAGCGAGCAGACCGCACCGTGGACCGCGCCGAGCATCATGCCGGCGAACATGGCGGCCAGCACGCCGAGCCACGGATTGCCGCTCTCGTAGGAGATCGCGTACGCCGTCATCGCGCCGAGCACGAGCGCGCCTTCGTTGCCCAGGTTGATGCGGCCGGATTTCTCGGTCAGGCACTCGCCGAGGCTGACGAACAGGAACGGCGTGCTGACCCGCAGCGATCCCGCCAGCATCGCCACCAGCACCATGGAGACCGCGCCGGACATGGCTCAGCGCGCCTCGCGCGGCTGGAACCAGGGGATGCGCCCGTACAACGTGTCGCTGGCCAGGATGCAGACGAAGATCAGCCCTTGCAGCACCAGAACGGTCGCGTCCGGCAGGTCGAGCCGGCGCTGCAACAAACCGCCGGCCGCGCCGATGCCGCCGAGCAGCACCGCCATCGGCATGATGGCGAGCGGATTGTGCCGCGCCAGGAACGCGATCAGGATGCCGGCATAGCCGTAGCCGGCGATCAGCGAGGCATTGGCGCGCCCATGCACGGCCGCCACCTCGATCGCCCCCGCCAGCCCCGCGAACGCGCCGCCCAGCGCGCAGGCGAGCACCATCAGCGACGCCACCGGCAAACCCTGTAGTTGCGCCGCCCGAACATTGCCCCCCGTCACGCGGCCGGCGAAGCCGAGGCTGGTGCGATAGATCAGCACCCAGCAGCCGATGCAGGCGAGGATGCCGACGATAATGCCCGGATGCACCATCGTGCCGGGCAGCGACGGCAGCATGTTGGCGTCGCCGATGCCGTAGGTGGACGGCTTGTTGAGGCTCGACGGATCGCGCAGCGGACCTTCGACCAGATGATGGAAAATCGCGATGCCGATATAGGCGAGCACGAGAACTCGCGATGGTCTCGTTGATGCCGCGCCAGGCGCGCAGCGCCCCGCTCAAACCGATCCAGAATGCGCCGACCGCCGCCCCGGCGATCGCCATCGCGAGCCAGACCAAGGGCGCCGGCAGGTGCGATACCGAAAGCGCGGCACAGGTCGCGGCCAGCCCGCCGAGCACCACGGCGCCCTCGCCGCCGATGATGACCAGTCCGAGTTGCGCGGGCAGCGCGACACAGAGCGCGGTCAGCAGCAGGGGCGAGGCGCGCACCAGCGTGTTCTGCACCGAAAACCAACTGCCGAACGCGCCTTTCCAGACCAGGGCGAGGAAATCGGCCGGCGATACGCCCAGCGCCAGCAGGAACAGCGCGAACAGGCCGCCGGCCAACACCAGCGCCGCCAGCGGCATGACGGTCGCTTCCAGCGCGCGCCGCAGGCGGTAATAGCGATCGCGCGCCGCGACAACCGGCGCCGGCGTGGCGACGGGAAGGGCGGCGGCCTCGATGCCGGCTTCGAGCGACGTGCTCATCGGCTGCGCCCGGTTCAGGCGGTCGCGCCGTTCACGCCCGCGACCAGGTAATTCATCGCTTCGAGCTGGATCGCCGTCTCGGGATAGGCGACGCCGGCGGGGATCACGAGCTTGCCCTTGTTGTCGGTCAGCGGCCCCTTGAACACCGCGAATCCGCCTTTCATCATCTCGGCCTTCACCGCGTCCGCGTGGGCGCGCGCGGCCGGCGTGACGGCCGGCCCGTACGGCGATGTCCTGATGAAGCCCTCGACCAGTCCGCCGCGCACGAAGTTCGGCAACGTCTCGCCCTTCAGCGCCTTCTCGGCGAACATTTTGTACACCGTCGCCCAGTGCCACTCCGCGCCGGTGAGATAGCCCTTCGGCGCCAGCTTCGCCTGGTTCACGTGATAGCCGCAGGTGTAGAGCCCGCGCCGCTCGGTCGTCTCCACCACCACTTTCGGACTGTCGACGTGGCAGGTGATGACGTCCGCGCCCTCGTCGGCCAGGCTGTTGGTCGCCTCGGCCTCCTTCACCGGCATGGACCAGTCGCCGGTGAAAATGACCGAGGTGGTGATGGCGGGATTCACCGAACGCGCGCCGAGCGTGAAACTGTTGATGTTGATGAGCACCTGCGGGATCGGCTTGGCGGCGACGAAGCCCAGTTTCCTGGTCTTCGTCATGTGGCCGGCGACGATGCCGTTCAGGTATTGGCCCATGCCGATATAGCCGAAATACGACCCGGCGTTCATCGGGTCCTTGTCCTTCTTCCACAGCCCGCCGCAATGGCGGAACTGGATCTTCGGATAGCGCCGCGCCATGCGCAGCACGTACGGATCGAAATAGCCGAAGCTGGTGGGGAACAAGAGCGAGGCGCCGTCGAGTTCGATCATGCTCTGCATGGTCTTCTCGACATCCTCGGTTTCGGGGACGCGCTCTTCCTCGGTGATGCGCAGCCCCGGCATCGATTTCAGCGATGCCGCGCCCTCGGCGTGCGCCTGATTGTAGCCGTAATCGTCCTTCGGGCCGACATAGATGAAGCCGATGACCAGCTTCTGCTTTGCCCGCGCCGGACCGATGCCGGCGGCGACCGACGCCGCGGCCGCCGCGCCCAACATGCCGCGGCGGGTAATGCCTCCGGCGCGCTCCCCGACTGTCACCGCTCGCCCCCCTTCCCTGGACTTCACGCTGTCGGGTTGGTCTGCAAGCGGCGTGCCAACGCTTCGGTTGGCGCCGGGCCGCGATTCGGGCGTTTGTGCCCACCGTCGCTGAAACGATGCCCATTGCCTGGGCAGTCCATTTCGAATCCGCCCAGGCGAGGGGCAACGGCGCGCGCCTGCCGCGCGGGCGGTTGAAGATCGCGCCCAGCCCGGCTTATCGTGGTGCCGGAACAGGCGGACACGCGCTATCCAGCCACCGCCGAGCCGCGGATTGGTTGCCTGCGCGAAGTCGGCGACGGCGGGGCGAACCGCCCGCGAACAATGGAGGGGCCATGTTCAGTCCCGGCAAGAGCGGCGTTCTTTGCGCCGTCGCGATGCTTCTGGCCGGCGCCGCCGTGGCGTTGCATGCCGCCGCTCGCGCCGCCGATGAACCAAAGCCCTACACGGTCGAGAACGGGCGCGTCGACGGCCACACCTTCCACGGCTACGTGCTGTTCACGAAATACTGCCAGATGTGTCACGCTCCTGGCGGGGTGGGCTCGTCCTATCCGTTCATGCCGTCGCTGGTCGAGATGT
This sequence comes from uncultured Alphaproteobacteria bacterium, assembly GCA_963761015.1. GTDB lineage: Bacteria > Pseudomonadota > Alphaproteobacteria > Acetobacterales > Acetobacteraceae > CAVXFL01. The sequence goes on along the minus strand of CAVXFL010000009.1, from coordinate 14,477 downwards.
TGAAAACCGTCGACGAGACCCAGTTCAAGAAGACCGTCATCAACGGCCGCCAGTGCGGCGAGCCGCTCACGATGCCCGCCTTCGGCGACGAGCCCGACGTGATGCTGCGCCTGAACGATGTCTATGCCTATCTGAAGGCCCGCTCCGACGGCCTGATCGGCCCCGGCCGGCCGAAGCGGATCGGCGCCGACCACGATTAGCGCGCGCTCGGGCGGGCAAGATAGCGCGCAATCCGGGCGCGCCGGCTTCGGGTTTCTCCGTTTTCGAGCCAACCCGGTCCCGCTGACGTGATCGGATCCACGGCCAGGGTTCCGCGTTCATCGCACGCGTGAACGAAAGGTAATGCACATGACGTCCAGCAGAACACTCGCGATCGCCGTCGCGTTCGCCAGCCTGATGCTCGGCGGGGCCGCGATCGCCGCCAATCAAACCGAGGAAGGTCCGCAGCCCGGACAAACCGGCGTGGGGCAGCGCGGTACCAAGGTTGCACCCTCGACCACGCCGGGGCAGCCGCAGCAGCCAATGACGGCGGAGACCGGTGTACCGCCGCGCGGCACGAAAGTTGCGCCGACGACCACCCCGGGACACGGGGGCGAGCAGACCCGATAACATTCGGAGCCCAGCCGCTCGCCGGGCTTACTTCGCGCCGTTCCGTTTTGCGGGCGCCGCAAGCGACAAGCTGTTGGCGCCAGCTCCGGCAATCAGCACCTGCAAGAGCAAGTCCGCGTCCTTGGTCGCGCGCAGCCGGCGGGCGATTTCCTTTTCGCGCAGCCGCCGCGAGACCGCGGCCAGAGCGGCCAGATGCTCGGCGCCGGCTTCGGCGGGAATCAACAGAAGGAACGCCAGATCCACGGGCTGCCCGTCGATCGCGGCGAAGTCGATGGCGCGGTCCAGGCGGGCGAACAGGCCGAACAGGCCGGGCAGCCCCGCCATCCGCGCGTGCGGCAGGGCGATACCCTGCCCGACCCCGGTCGAACCCAGCTCCTCGCGCGCCAGCAGCGCGGCCAGGATGCCGGACGCATCGATCCCGAGCGCGGCGGCGGCACGCCGCGACAGCTCCCGCAGGAGCGCCGCTTTGTCGGGCACCCGTAGACCGGCGATCACGCGGTCCGGGCTGATCAGCTCGGCTATTTCCATGAATGTCACTCGAACAGCCGCAGACGGTAACCCACCCCGGTCTCCGTCACCACGTGCCGCGGCCGCTCGGGGTCGGGCTCGATCTTCTGGCGCAGCGACCGGACGTAAATGCGCAGATATTGCACGTCGGTCTCGCCGCCCCAGACCTCGCGCAGGATGAATTTGTGCGTCAGCACCTTGCCCGCATGCGCCACCAGCAGGCGCAACAGGTCGTATTCGCGCGGCGTCAGCTTAACCTCCTGGCCGCGCACCGTCACCTGCCGGCGCACCAGATCCACCGCGAGGTCGCCGCTGCGGAAAACCGGCTTTTCGCCCTGCTGCTGCAGCCGGTGCCGCTCTGCGGCCCTGAGCCGGGCCAGCAGTTCGTCGAGGCCGAACGGTTTCGTGACGTAATCATCGGCGCCGAGGTCGAGCGCCTGCACCTTGCCCGCCTCGTCCCCGCGGCTCGACAGGACGATGATCGGAACGGCCGAGCCCTGGGCGCGCAGCCGGCGGATCACCTCCAGCCCGTCGATATCGGGCAGGCCCAGGTCGAGCACGACGAAATCCGGCGCCGCGCGCGCGAACAGGCCGAGCGCGCCGTTGCCGGTTTCCGCCTCCAGCACCTGATAGCCCTGCGCGCCAAGGCTGGTGCGCAGGAAGCGCCGGATCGGCGGATCGTCCTCGACCACGAGGACACGCAACCCCGCGCCGCTCATGCCGCCGTCGCGCGCGCCGGCGCGAGATCGTTTGGCACCGGAAGCGTAATGGTGAACACGGCGCCCGGGCGGTCCGCGCGGTTGCCGGCGACGATGCGCCCGCCCATCGCCTCGACGAAGCCGCGGCAGATGGCGAGGCCCAGCCCCGTCCCGGCCTGCTGCCGGTCGGCGGCGCGGATGCGGTAGAACTTGTCGAACACGTGCTCGAGGTCGGCGGAGGGTATGCCGGGACCCTCGTCCATCACCTCGAGCCGCACGGCGCCGCCATCCAGCCGGGCGCGCAGCAGCACCTCGGAGCCGGGTGCGGCGTATTTCGCGGCATTGTCGAGCAGGTTGAACAGCACCTGCTCGAACAGGATCGGATCGATCCGCAGCATGGGCAGATCGCCGGGGAGGTCGATCCGCACGTTGTGGCCGGCCAGGATGGCCATGGCGCGTTCGGCAGCGCCGCCCACGACCTCCGCCAGATCCACGAACTCGCGGCTCGGCGCGATGGCCCCCAATTCCAGGCGGGTCATGTCGAGCAGGTTGGCGATGAAGCGGTTGAGGCGCTCGGCTTCTTCCTGGATGGTGCGCGCCAGTTCGTCGATCGCGGCCTCGCCGAGCGACTTGCGGTAGTAGGTCAGGCTGGTCGCCGATCCCAGGATGGCGGCGAGCGGCGTGCGCAGGTCGTGCGAGATCGAGGTCAGCAGCGCCGAGCGCAGCCGTTCGGTCTCCGCCTCCACGCGCGCGCGATCCACGTCCTGCACCAGCTTCAGCCGCTCGATGGCGAGCGCCGCCTGATCCGATAGCGCATCCAGCAGTCGCCGCCGGTCGGGGGTGAGCAGCGGGCCGCGGCGCTCGCTGTCCAACCCGACCACGCCGACGGCGCCGCGGCCGGTGCGCATCGGCAGGAACAGCCGTTTGGCGCCGGGCAGCGTGTCGGCGCCGCGCCCCGCGGGACGGTTGTTCTGCCAGCACCATTTCGCCGCCGCGAGATCGGCCTCGTCCAGCAGGTCCTCCGGCGGATAGCCCGCCCGCACCGCCAGCGTGCTGCCCTCGGGCAGCAGCAGGACGACATGCACGTTCAGCATTGCGGCTATCTGATAGGCGGTCGCCCAAAGCAGATCGTCGAGCGTGACCGCGCCGGTGAGCTTGCGGCTGAACAGATACAGTTCCTCGGTGGTTTTCGCGCGCTGCCGGGCGACCAGCGTCTGGCTCCGCACACGCGCGGTGAGGTTGCTGACGATCACCGCGACGGCGGCGAACAAGAACAGCGCAACGACGTTTTCCGGATCACTGATCGTGAAGGTGTGGAGCGGGGCGAAGAAGAAGAAGTTGTAGACGAGCACGCTGAGCAGACAGGCGAGCAGCGAGGCGGCAAGCCCATACGCCATGGCGCTCGCCAGCACCGCGGTCAGGAATACCAGACCGACGCTCTCGTTGCCGACGAACTGTTGCAGCGCGAGGCCGACGCCGAGCGCCGCGGCGACAAGGGCGAGGCTGCCGCCGATCGCCTCGGGGTCGACGAGGCGAGCGGAGCGGGGCGCGCTGTCCACGCTTTCCCGCGCGGGCGGCGTCGGTGCCGGTTCGGTTTTCTCGGCGATGACGTGGATGCTGATATCGCCAGCGTAACGGATGAGCCGGTGCGTGACCGAGTCGCGCAGCCACTCGGACCAGCGCGAGCGGCGCGATTTGGCGATCACCACGTGGGTGAAATTGTTGGCGCGCGCATAGTCGATTATCGCATCGGCCACCTCCGCGGCGGGAACCGTGACTGCCTCGCCGCCAAGGCGTTCGGCGAGGCGCAAGCCTTCGGCGATGCGGTCCCGCTCGGGCTCGCTCAGCCGATGGCTGCGCGAGGTTTCGGCATGGATCGCGGTCCAGGGCGCGCGCAAGCGGTCGGCGAGGCGGCGCGTGTAGCGGATGACCGCTGGGCAATCCGAGTCCTCGTTCACGCACACCAGCACGCGCTCGCCGGCGGCCCAGGGGCCGGGGATCGCATGGGCGCGCATGTAGTCGACCATCTGCTCGTCGACGCGTTGCGCCGTGCGCCGCAGCGCCAGCTCGCGCAGCGCGGTCAGATTGCCGCGCTGGAAATAGTTGCGGATCGCGCGTTCGGCGGATTGCGGCAGGTAGACCTTGCCTTGCTTGAGCCGCTCGATCAGGTCGTCCGGCGTGAGGTCGATCACCTCGATATCGTCGGCGCGATCGATGATCGAGTCCGGCACGGTCTCGCGCACGCGGATGCCGGTGATCTGCGCCACCACGTCGTTGAGGCTTTCGACGTGCTGGATGTTCAGTGTGGTGAACACGTCGATGCCGGCGGCGAGCAGTTCCTCGACATCCAGGTAGCGTTTCGGATGCCGGCTGCCGGGGGCGTTGGTGTGCGCCAGCTCGTCCACGAGCGCCAGCTTCGGGTGGCGGGCAAGGATGGCATCGAGGTCCATCTCCTGGAGCGCATGCCCCTTGTAGTCGATCACCAGGCGCGGAATGAGGGCGAGGCCGTCGAGCAGCGCCTCGGTTTCCTTGCGGCCGTGCGTCTCGACCACGCCGACGACGACATCGACACCCTCGCGCTGCTTCGCCAGCGCTGCCAGCAGCATTTCGTAGGTCTTTCCGACGCCGGGCGCGGCGCCGAGAAAGATCTTGAGCCGGCCGCGCACTTCCTGCGCCGCTTGCCGCAATAGGGCTTCGGGCGAGGGTCGGCCGTCACGGTCGGGTCCGTCGTTCATCACCCCGCGCGATCCAGGTTGTCCAACGCCAGGTTCAGCTTCAGCACGTTCACATGCGGCTCGCCGAAAATGCCCAGGAAACGGCCACTGATATGGCGCTCCACCAGCGCGCGCACCCGCGCCTGGGGCCATCCGCGCGCCTTGGCGACGCGCGGCGCCTGAAACAAGGCGCCGGCCGGGGTGATGTCGGGGTCGAGCCCGCTCGCCGACGTCGTAACCAGATCGGCCGGGATCGGCACGCCCGGGTTCTCGGCGGCGAGCTTCGCGGCGTCCGCCTTCACGCGCTCGACGAGCACCTTCGAGGTGGGCCCGAGATTGGAGCCGGCGGAGCTGTCGGCGGCGTAGGGAACCGGAATGGTCTTGCTCGGGTCCTTCGGATCCGGCTCGCTGGTCGCCGACGGGCGCGGATGAAAATACTTCTCCGAGGTAAAATTCTGCCCGATCAGCGCCGAGCCGATCACCTTGCCGTTCCGTTCGATCAGGCTGCCATCGGCCTTCCACGGAAACACGACTTGCGCGATCCCGGTCATCGCCAGCGGATAGGCGAGGCCAGTGAGCAGGGTCATCGCGACGATAATGACGATGGCGGGGCGAATATGGTTCATCGGTGCGGTCTCCTTCAGGCAAGACCGATGTGAGTGACCAGGATGTCGATCAGCTTGATGCCGACGAACGGCGCGATTATGCCGCCCAGACCGTAGATCAGCAGGTTTCGCCGCAGGATCGCCGCCGCGCCGATCGGCCGGTACGCGACGCCGCGCAGCGCGAGCGGGATCAGCGCCACGATGATCAGCGCGTTGAAAATGATGGCCGACAGGATGGCGCTCTGCGGATTCCCCAGCCGCATGACGTTCAGCGACTGCAACTGCGGATAGAAGGCGATGAACATCGCCGGGATCATGGCGAAATACTTGGCGACGTCGTTGGCGATGGAGAACGTGGTCAGCGCGCCGCGCGTCATCAGTAGTTGCTTGCCGATTTCCACGACCTCGATCAGCTTGGTGGGATCGCTGTCGAGATCGACCATGTTGCCGGCCTCGCGCGCGGCCATCGTGCCGGTGTTCATCGCGACGCCCACATCGGCCTGCGCCAGCGCCGGCGCATCGTTGGTGCCGTCGCCGCACATGGCGACCAGCTTTCCGTGCGCCTGCTCGTCGCGGATCAGCTTGAGCTTGGTCTCCGGCGTCGCCTGCGCCAGGAAGTCGTCCACACCCGATTCGGCGGCGATGGCGGCGGCGGTCAGCGGGTTGTCGCCGGTGATCATCACCGTGCGAATGCCCATTCGGCGCAACTCCATGAAGCGCTCGCGGATGCCGCCCTTGACGATGTCCTTCAGGTGGATGACGCCGAGCAGCCGGCCGTCCTTGGCCACCGCGAGCGGCGTTGCGCCCGAACGGGCCACCCGTTCCGCGATGCCTTCGAGTTCCCGCGAAGCCGGCGATGACGCGCCGGCGCCGGGCGTGGCCGATTGCACATAGGCGATCACCGCATCGACGGCCCCCTTGCGGACGGCGGAACCCGCGACATCGATGCCGCTGATGCGCGTCTGCGCCGCAAACGGGATGAACTGCGCGTTCAGCGGCGCCATGTCGCGGCCGCGGATGCCGTATTTCTCCTTGGCGAGCACGACGATGGAGCGGCCTTCCGGCGTTTCGTCCGACAGCGAGGCAAGCTGCGCGGCGTCGGCGAGATCGCGCTCGCCGACGCCGGCGAGCGGCAGGAACTCGGTCGCCTGGCGGTTGCCGAGCGTGATCGTGCCGGTCTTGTCGAGCAGGAGCGTATCCACGTCGCCCGCCGCCTCCACCGCGCGGCCGGACATCGCCAGCACGTTGAAGCGCACCAGCCGGTCCATCCCGGCGATCCCGATGGCCGAGAGCAGCGCGCCGATCGTGGTGGGGATCAGCGCCACGAACAGCGCGACCAGGATCACCACGGAAATCGTGCCGCCCGCATAATGCGCGAAGCTCGGGATGCTGGCCACCGCGAACACGAAGATGATGGTCAGGCCGGCGAGCAGGATATTGAGCGCGATCTCGTTCGGCGTCTTCTGCCGCTCCGCCCCCTCGACCAGCGCGATCATGCGGTCGAGAAAGGTCGAGCCCTGCGCGGCGGTGATGCGCACCTTGATCCAGTCGGACAGCACCCGCGTGCCGCCGGTGACGGCCGAGCGATCGCCGCCGCTCTCGCGGATCACCGGCGCGGATTTGCCGGTGATGGCGGACTTGTCCACCGAGGCGATGCCTTCGACCACCTCGCCGTCGCTCGGAATGCTGTCGCCGGCTTCGACCAGCACGAGATCGCCCTGCTTGAGGTCCGGCGCGGCGACCAGTTCAAAGAGCCCGCCCGCCTCGTAGTTGCCGGAACTGCCAGGCAGCAGGCGCTTGGCCATGGTCTCGGTGCGCGCCCGTCGCAGGGTTGCCGCCTGCGCCTTGCCGCGTCCCTCGGCGACGGCCTCGGCGAAGTTGGCGAACAGCACGGTGATCCAGAGCCAGACGGCGATCTGAAAGGTGAACCACAGCTCGGCGCTGCCGCCGACCAGTTCGCGAACGAAGATCACCGTGGTCAGCGCCGCCACCGCTTCGAGCACGAACATGATCGGGTTGCGTATCAGCGCCCGCGGATCGAGTTTCACGAACGATTGCCAGATCGCCGGAGCCAGGATGGCCGGGTCGAGGATCGTCGACTGCGACTCGCGCATCTTGTTCCTGATTTCCATCTCTAATCTCTGTCTCAGTAAAGCGTGCCGGCGTACAGCGCGAAATGCTCGACCAGCGGCCCGAGGGCGAGCGCCGGGAAGTAGATCAGTGCGCCCTCGATCACGATCACGCCGGCGACGAGGCCCACGAACAACCCGCCGTCGGTCGGAAACGTGCCGGCGGAGGCCGGAACGATACGCTTGCGCGCGAGCGACCCGGCGACCGCGAGCGCCGGTATGATGACAAGAAAGCGCCCGATCAGCATCGCGAGCCCGATCGTCGTGTTGTAGAAGGGCGTGTTGGCGCCGAGTCCGGCAAAGGCGCTGCCGTTGTTTCCCGTTCCCGACGTATAGCCGTAAAGGATCTCGCTGAACCCGTGCGGCCCGGCGTTGGAAGCACCGGCGAGCCCGGCCGGCAGCACGGTCGCGATCGCGCTGAAGCCGAGGATCGAGAGCGGCACGATAAGAATGGCGAGGATAGCCATCTTGACCTCCTTCGCCTCCAACTTCTTGCCGAGGTATTCCGGCGTGCGCCCGACCATCAGCCCGGCGATGAACATCGCGATGACGACGAACAGCAGCATGCCGTAGAGGCCGGAGCCGACACCGCCGAAAATGATTTCACCGACCATGATGTTGACCATCGGCACGATGCCGCCGAGCGGCGTGTAGCTGTCGTGCATCGAGTTCACCGATCCGTTCGAGGCATCGGTCGTCGCGGTGGCCCAGATCGTCGAATTGGCGATGCCGAAGCGTACCTCCTTGCCTTCCATGTTGCCGCCCGATTGCAGCGCGCTCGCGGTCTGATCGACATGGAATTTGGCAAGATCGGGATTGCCGCGGGCCTCGGCCCAGTAGCAGGGGGCCATCCCGGCGAGGAACAGAATGCCCATGACCGCGAAGATCGCCCAGCCCTGCCGCTGGCTGCCGACCATGCGGCCGAACGTGTAGGTGAGGGCGGCGCTGATCGCCAGGATCGACCACATCTCGATCAGGTTGGAGATCGCGTTGGGGTTCTCGAACGGATGCGCCGAGTTGACATTGAAGAAGCCGCCGCCGTTGGTGCCGAGCTGCTTGATCGCGATCTGCGAGGCGGCCGGCCCCTGCGCGATGATCTGCTTGGCGCCCTCCAAGGTCGTCGCCTCGGTATAGGCATGGAGATTCTGCGGCACCCCGCACGCGATCAGCGCGAGCGCGACCACGATCGCCAGCGGCAGCAGGACGTAGAGCGTGCAGCGCGTCAGATCGACCCAGAAATTGCCCACGGTCTGCGCCGAACGGCGCGCGAAGCCGCGAATCACCGCGATGGCAATCGCGATTCCGGCGGCGGCGGAGACGAAGTTCTGGGTGGTGAGCCCGACCATTTGCGTGAAATAGCTCATGGTGGTTTCGCCGCCGTAGCCCTGCCAGTTGGTGTTGGTCATGAAGCTGACCGCGGTGTTGAACGACGAGCTCTGCTCCACCGCGGACTGATGCGCCGGGTTGAACGGCAGCAGGAACTGCAGCCGTTGCAGGGCGTACACCAGCACGAACCCGGCGATGCTGACCGCCAGCACGGCGACCGCATAGGTCACCCAATGCTGCTCCTTCTCTTCGTTCACGCCGCTTAGCCGGTAGATTCCGATTTCCACCGGACGCAGCACCGGCGACAGCAGTGTGCGTTCGCCAGCGAATACCTTGGCCATATAGATGCCGAAAGGTTTGACGAACAGGATGATCAGGACGCTGTAGATTGCGATCTGCAGCCAGCCGTTGACGGTCATGGACAGGATTTCCTATCGGCCGCTCAAAACTTCTCGGGCCGGATCAGGGCATAGACCAGATAGACCAGCAGCCCGAGCGCAACCGCGCCGGCGAGGGCGTAATCGAAAACCATGGATGTCGTCCTCAGAGCCGGTCGCAGGCGATGGCGTACAGCGCGGCCAGGCCAAAGAAGCCGAGGCCGAGCGCAATGTAGAAAACGTCCACCACTGTCGGTCTCCCGAATGTCGAACCGATTGGCAGCGAAGCCAATCGCGCGGTTCGCCGCATCGACATGGATCGATCCCATACCGTCTGCGTGACGACTGGGCGGGAAGATGTCGCGGACCGCGTATAAATTCGAGATCGAGCGGACGGCAAACGAATATAAAAGTCGTATAGATCGTTTTTGTCGCGCGCCGCCGAGGGTGGGCGCCCCAAGGGGCGACTGCCTCGCCCGCCGTGGCCCTCGGCCATGGTAGGACGACATGTGGAACTGCCGGTTGCGTTGGTAGAATTGGCAATTGAGGCAGCGTTGTGACGGCTGTTCCCTGGTCGCACCGGCACGAACACCCGGCGGGCATCGGCGTGGGAGCGGCGCAGTTGCCGGGGCTACCCCGCGACACCATCCGGGATTACCGCCGGGGCAGGCGCCCGCCCCCGCCGGACCTATTGGAACGCATCGCATGGCTACTCCGGGCGCGGGCACGGATGGCGCTGGCGACTGCCGAGCGGTGCGAGGATGAGGCGAAGGTGCGTCGGCGGCAGCCAGCGGAGCTGCTGGAGCTGCGGCGCCGGGCGGCAGCGGCAATGCGCTCGCGCTGGCGGTAATACTAACCGCCCAATCCGACGACCGCCATGGGTGGGGAGTGGACGTTCCGCGGCATGCGCCGCTTGCACCGGGCCGTCATTGTAGGGTGGAACGCATTTGGCATTCCACCACCCTGCGGCACGATCCCTCTTGCATGCCGGACTATCGGCGCAACCGCGTTGCCGGCGGCACGTATTTCTTCACGGTCAACCTGCTTGACCGCGATCGTCCTTTGCTTGTGCAGCACATCGACCTCTTGCGACAATCGGTGCGCCGGGTGCGTGAATTGATGCCATTTCACATCGATGCCTGGGTCGTGCTGCCGGAGCACCTGCACACCCTTTGGACGCTACCGGAGGGGGATGCGGATTTCCCGCGGCGATGGCAGGCCATCAAGATGGCGTTCTCGGAGCGGGTCGCGGCCGGGGAGGCGCTGTCGGCGAGTTGGCGGAGCCGGGGCGAGCGCGGAATTTGGCAGCGCCGATATTGGGAGCACACGATCAGGAACGACCGGGATTATGCAATCCACATGGATTACATTCACTTCAATCCAGTGAAGCACGGCCTCGTGACGGAAGTCGCGGCGTGGCCGTTCTCGTCGTTTCACAAATCAGTGGCGATGGGGCTCTATCCGGCGGCGTGGAGAGGTAGGGACGATGGGGCGGGTGATCGGGGCGAGCGGCGTTGAGATTGGGGCGGATCGGCGTTGATGGTTGGGCCGGTCGTTGGTGGAACGCAAAGAGCATTCCACCCTACGCTTGCTAGACGATGGCTAGCCTAGTGTCCTGCCTCGCTAATGCCGACTAGAATCCCTTGCACGCCGATTCGCAAGGGGGGCGCATGTCACAGCAGATCAGACGGCTGACGGCGGAGCCCGATGTGCTGGCGGAGTTGCGTCGGCGGTCCCGCGCCAGCGCCATCAGCATGCGCGATCGGGACCGCGCGACGATCATCCTGTTGCGGCTGGAAGGGCTCGGCGTGGAGGCCGTCGCGGCACGGCTGAACACCACGCCGAAGCGGGTTTCGCTGTGGTCGCGGCGCTTCGCAGCCGCGGGTCTGGCCGGGCTCAACGATCGTCCCGGGCGTGGCCGCAAACCATCCATCCCGGCCGCCACGCTGGCGCGGGTGGTCACCGAGGTGACGCGGCCGCCGGCGGGACAAACCCGCTGGAGCATCCGCGCGATGGGCCGGCACGCCGGGGTTTCCGCCAGTTCGGTGCAGCGCATCTGGTCGCGCAACGAGCTGAAGCCGCACCGCGTCAGGACGTTCAAGCTGTCCAACGATGCGAAGTTCGAGGACAAGTTCTGGGATGTGATCGGGCTTTATCTGGACCCGCCGGCCAAGGCGCTGGTGCTGTGCTGCGACGAAAAGAGCCAGTGTCAGGCGCTCGAACGCACGCAACTCGGGCTGCCGCTGGCGCCGAAGCGGCCGCGCACCATGACGCACGACTACGTTCGGCATGGCACCATCACGTTGTTTGCCGCGCTTAACCAGCTGACCGGCAAACTGATCGCGCGCACCGAGGCGCGCCACACGCACGTCGAATGGCTGCGGTTCCTGAAGCAGATCGATCGCGAGACGCCGCGCGGGCTCGACCTGCATCTGATCGCCGACAACTATGCGACCCACAAGCAACCGAAGGTGCGCGCCTGGCTGGAGCGGCACCCGCGCTTTCACATGCACTTCACGCCGACCTCGTCGTCGTGGCTCAATCTGGTGGAGCGCTTCTTCGCCGAGCTGACCGGCGCCGTGATCCGTGCCGGCAGCTTCGGTTCGGTGAACGAGTTGGTGCGCGACATCAAAGCCTATCTCGCGGCCCGCAATGCCACGCCCCGGCGGTATGTCTGGCGGGCAGAAGGCGCCGAGATCCTGGCCAAGATCACACGCGCCCGCGCCGTTCTCGGCCAAGCGAGGGCCGCATGATTTTTGGATGGCAATTGGGAATCGGGACACTAGGGCACGGGTACCGGGGTGCGCCGGACGATCCGCCCCTAGGCACGGTCACGACTTCTCTCGACGATCATGTCCTGCAACGCCTGGACCCAATCGCGAATTAGACCGGACGACCGGTCCCTGTGTTCTATGTCATCTTTATTGACGTGAAGGATATCATTCGCTTCCCTCACCTTTGCGACAATGTTTCGATCACGCAAAATAGACCCCTCGCGGGGCCGTTTCGCGGTTGACTTGATGGAAGTCATCAAATCGGTCTGGTTGTCTCGGTTGTAGTGGAAGCGAATAAGAATTTCCGTCACTGCCCTACACATCGCAATCGCGGCCAAGTCTGCACCGGCGATATAGGCGAGACGGACCTGACTGAGATAGCCGAAAAGACTATAAGGGTCTTCGACTCCGTGCTTGTCCGAGACATGCTTCGGGACAATGATGACCGGAAATTCTTTCCATCGACGTTCAACCTGCGCGAGATCGAGGCCGACAGCCTCGCGTATCCACTTACTCACCAGTCGGGAATTAAGACGACGTTCCTGTTGTACAGAGTTGCGATCGGTGCTATAGCGGCGGGATGAAGCAGGACGGACGCGGGTTAGATCATCGGACGTTGGAGACCATTCGATTGATGGCAGTCGAGCGAGTGCGGGACGGCGAGCGTCCGTCATTGGTGGTGGCTTCGTACGGCTTCAATCGCACGACGATCTACCGATGGCTGAACGCGGCGGCAAAGCCGGGTATGGGACTGCGAGCACTGCGCTCCAGGCCGGCGACGGGCCGGCCACGCAGTCTGACGCCGCATCAGGAGCAACAGGTGTTCCGCTGGATCAATGGTCGCGATCCGCGTCAGTATGGCCTGGATTTCGGATTGTGGACGCGGTCGTTGGTGGCCGAGCTGATCGAACGGAAATTCGCCATTCGGCTTGGCGTGACGGCGGTGGGAGAACTGCTCGCCAAGCTGGGACTGACACCGCAGAAGCCGCTGCAACGCGCTTACCAGCGCGATCCTGAAGCGATCGAGGCGTGGCGGCGCGAACGGTATCCTGCCATTGCCAGACAAGCAAAAGCCTCGGGCGGTGAGGTGTATTTCTGGGACGAGTTGGGCTTTCGTGCCGATAGCGTGCATGGCAAGACCTGGGCCAAGAAGGGTCAGACGCCCGTGGTCGAACGCCCTGGCCAGCGGCAATCGATCAGTGCGGCCTCCGCGGTAACGCTCGGGGTGGGTTCTGGTATTGCACCTACCAGGGCGGGCTGAACGCCGAGTTGTTTGTCGAGCTGCTGCGCCGAATGATGCGGCGTCGTTCGAAGCCGTTGCATTTGGTGCTCGACGGACTTCCCGCGCACAAGACCACGCTGGTGAAGACCTATGTTGCCTCCATGAAAGGCATGCTGACGCTGCATTTTCTTCCCGGCTATGCGCCTGAACTGAACCCCGATGAACTGGTATGGAGCCACGTGAAGCGCACCGGCGTGGCCAGAGCGCCCCTGCGGCGCGGCGAAAAGCTGCAGGCCAGGATCGAGGCACAACTCAGCGCCATCAAGCGCGCGCCGCAGTTGATCGGTCATTCTTCAAGGCGCCAAGTGTCGCCTATATTACTGACTGGTGAGTAAAAGCACCCGCGGCGCGCGAACACGCTGCTCCGTACTGTTCCCCGCTAGGGCTCGCGGCTTCCTGCCGGACGATTTCCTCCGCGAAATCGATTTCCGACGCTGCGGAATGCTTGTCCGGATCGAACTCCCACTCTTCTGGTTCACCTTGATCATCGTCGATTGGTTCACGTCCAGCGTCGCATGCGTTCTCAGCCCCATTTTCCAGCAGGCGATCAAGCACTTGACTCGGCGGTTCCTCCTCCACGCTGCTCTGCTTCCCAGTCCCACAGCGCCCAAATTGCTCGGCCGTCCCAACGTGCTCGTAGTCGTTGAGGCTGCGGTAGAATTCAGGATGCGCTTGTACCATGAATTTGTGTTTGGACAAACGCCTGTGCTGTTCAACGAGCCGCCAGTATCATCGAGTTCGCGAATAATTACTGCAAGTTGGCCATCGCGGTTCAGCGCGGCATGCACATTATTTGGCGAACTACCGTACGCGAGATCAACAGTTTGTAATGGCGTACAGAAATCCTCTGTGCGGTCGCGGCCATAGTCCTGCTCCTCGTAAGCCTGCGGCTGAACCGGGCCGACCAAAGTGGGGCTTGGTCGTCTGATGCTCGCGCAGGCCGCCACAGTGCGCTACCTGGTCCGGAATTTCTTGGATGCGCTTGCATCTGGCTGGTTGAGTGGCCGGTGCCGTAACGCCTTCCGCTCCGCATCCGGCGGTTTGCCAATGCCGTATCTGGAACGCAGCAAGGTGGGCGTGTGTGGACGGCCCCGTTGGTGCAAGGGGCGGATGAAGAAAAATCCTGATCCGGTGCGATTGCGGTCGTGTGTCCGGCCTGTCGCTGCGGCCACGCGGCCGCTGGCCGAGATCGGGTTCCGCCGATCCACGCCCAAACGGAATGAGCGGCCTGCAATGGCCACCACCCTACGCGGGCTTGGTGGATCGTCGGATCGACCGATCAGCATCTTCCCTCAATTGCCCTTTTGCACCAGCTCGGCGAGGGTCAGCCGGCCGCCGGATGCGGCCGATATGCTTCCCCGCTCGTCATCAGCGCCCACGCGATGCGCGCGCATGCCCTATGGACGGGCCACCTGAACCCGGGCTTCTCCCGCGTTCGGCTACCTATGTGCTACCC
>CAVXFL010000008.1:0-20817 GCA_963761015.1 uncultured Alphaproteobacteria bacterium | reverse complement strand
GCGCCGTCGTGCTCGGTGCGGCTCACGCGCCTTGCCTGGTGCTCGCAGGTGATCAGCCGGCCCTGCCGGTCGCGCGTGTTGCCGTTGGAGAAGTTGGACGGCGCGCGGAACACGCTGACCGCCCCGGTTTCCTCCTCCCAGCGCAGCAGCCGGTTGTTCCGGCAGGTCGCTCCAGATCAGGCAGCGCAGGTCGGCGAACCAGACCGGACCCTCGGCCCAGCGCATGCCCGTGTGAAGCTGCTCCAGCCAGACGATCGGAATGGTGTAGCGGCGGAAGCGCTGGTCGATGATCTCGAACGGATCTTCGTTCGGGCTGCCCATGGCTCGGATTTCCCCTTACTCGCTCTTCTCGCCGGCATTGGCCACCCGCCGCCGCCGCGCCGTTGCGTAGACCGACAGGCCGACCGCGATGATCAGAATCCCGCCGTTGAAGAAATATTGCACGAAGAACGGCGCCCCGAGTTGCTGCACGCCGGAGAACGAGAAGGCCAGGATCAGCACCGCGAGCAGGGTACCGCCCACGTTCACGCGCCCCGGACGGATCGAGGTGGCGCCGAGCAGGGTGGCGGCGAAGGCCGGCAACAGATATTCGGGGCCGACCGAGGGCGTGCCGGCTTGAGAATGCTGCCCAGCATGATGCCGGCGACGCCGCTGAGCAGGCCGGAGACGACGAAGGCGCCGCCGACGTGCCGGCCCACCTTGATGCCGGTCAGTTCAGCCGCGCGCGGGCTCGCGCCGATCACGTAGAGCGCGCGCCCGACCGGCAGACGCTCGCTGACGATCCAGAGAATGATCGCGACCACGGCGACGTAAACCGCCGGCAGCGGCACGTGGCCGACGATCTGCGTCAGGTTGCCGAACGTGACCGGCAGGTCCATCCCGACGATCTGCTGGCCGCCGGTGTACCAGTTGGAGACGCCATAGAGCAGCGTGCCGACGCCCATTGTGGCGATGAACGAGTTGATGTTGAACACCGTGACCAAAACGGCGTTGAACAGCCCCACGAGCAGCGCGATGCCGAGCACGATGGTGGTTGCCGCCGGCCAGGAGAAATGCGCGTTCACCTGCAAGGCGACGATCAGCACCTGCGCCATGCCGAGATGGAACCCGACCGACAGGTCGAACTGGCGCGTCGCCAGCGGCACCATTTCCGCCAGCGCCAGCATCGCGGTGACCGACTGGCCGACCAGGATGTTGTTGATATTGGACGCGCTGAGGAACGTGGTCGGCCGCAACAATCCGAACGCGACCATGACGAGCACGAACACCAGCGCCAGCCCGTAATTCGAAATGAATTCCGAAATGCGGCCGAAATCGAACGGCCGTGCCGCCGCGCCGCGAACGCCTATCTGCTGTTCCATCACCTGCTGTACCAGAACTTTCCTATGTCGCCGCCGAGGCGGCGCCGAGCGAGGAGCGCGCCACCAGATTGTCCATGGTCAGGGCTGCGCCCCGCAATTCGCCGATGATGCGCCCGCGCGCGATGATCAGCGCACGGTCGCAGAGCGCGGCGACTTCCTCGAAATCCGAGGACACAACCAGCACCGCCGCGCCCGCATCGGCGGTATCGCGAACCATGCGGTGGATCGCGAGCTTGGCGCCGATGTCCACGCCGGCGGTCGGCTCCTCCAGGACGTAGACGCGCGCGCCGCTGCCGAGCCACCGCGCGACGAAGACCTTCTGCTGATTGCCGCCGCTCAGCCAGTCGATCATCGCCTCGCTGTTCGCGGGCCGCACGTCGAACCTGGTCAGCACCGCTTGCGTGCGCTGGCGCTCCGAGGCGGGCGAGAGCGGGCGCCAGTTGCTCGTGTGCGTCAGCGCCGGATCGGGAAACAGATTCTCGCGCAGCGACATGCCGGAAAACGCGCTTTCGCGCACTCGGTCGCCGGCGAGCAGCGCAATGCCGGCGGCGACGCGCCGCGGAATTTCGTCGTTCGGCGAAAGCGCGGCGCCGTCCAGCCGGATGCGGCCGGCGTCCGCGCGGGTTTCGCCGAAAATCGCGCGCCCGACGGTCTGCTGGCCGGCGCCGCGCAGACCGACGAGGCCGACGATTTCGCCGGCTTCGATGCCGAACGAAATCGGCCCGAGCGTGCCGATGCGCAGCTCCGACACCTCGAGCACGGGCACGCCCGGGCCGCGCTCGGCGTGAATCGCGTGCGTGAGATCGACGGTACGACCCAGCATGTCCTCGACCAGCGAGGCCGGCGTGACCTCGGCGATCGGCGCGGTGCGCACGTGGCGGCCGTCGCGCAGCACGGTGACGCGGTCGACCAGGCCGAACAGTTCGTTCAAGCGGTGGCTCACGTAAATCGCGCTGGCGCCCTGCGCGCGCAGCTTGCGCAGCACCTCGAACAGATGCAGCGCGTCGGGCTCGGGCAGCGAGGCGGTCGGCTCGTCCAGCACGATCACCGTCACTTCGCGCGACAGCGCGCGCACGATGCCGAGCACCGCCTTGCTCGCGGCGTTCAGGCTGCCGACGCGGGCGCGCGGATCGGGCGGCGCGACGCCCATGGCGGTGTAAATCTCGCTGGCGCGCCGCCATACTTGCGACCAGTTGATCAGTCCGCCGACACGGGGATAGCCCGCGACCAGCGCGACGTTCTCGCCCACGCTCAGCTCGTCGACAAGGCCGAGATCCTGGTGCACGAAGGAGATCGGCAGACGCTCGCTGTGCGGATGCACGACGCGGCCGTTGAGGCGGATTTCGCCGCCGTCCGGCGGATACAGCCCGGCGAGCGTCTTGATGAGCGTGGACTTGCCGGCGCCGTTCTCGCCGATCAGCGCGTGGATTTCCCCGGGAGCGAGCGCGAAATCCACGTGATCGAGCGCGAGGGTGCCGATGAAGCGCTTGGTCAGGCCGCGCACTTCCAGCACCGGCCCAGCGCCGGCCGGGCGGGTGCGCCCGGCGGCCTGGTTCCGCGCCGTTTCCGGCGCGGCTGGGTTAGCCGAACTCAGCAATGCTTGTTTTCCCCGAGCCACATGTTCGTGTAGTGGCAGGCGAAATTGTTGCTCGGGATGAACTGGTTCTCCTTCCCGCCCTCGGCGTTCACGTTCGCCCGCGTGACGAGATAGGTCGGCTGGATGAACTGCGCCGGCGGCTGGCCCGCCATGGCGCGTACCGCGGCGTCGATCGCCTCGTAGCCGAACAGCGTGCTCGGCTCGGGCACCGTGGCAACCTCATAGTTGCCCTTGCGGATCATCTCGTACGTGGCGGGCGGGCCGTCGGCGCCGACCAGCTTCACCTTCGCGGGCGAGATCCCGGAAGCGCGCAGCGCCGAGGCGACGTACGGATAGTAACCGTCGCAGCACGTCGTCATCCACCAGCTGTCGCCGTCGCGGGCGAGCAGCCCCGAAATCACCGAGGAGACGCGCGCCGTGTCGCCGATCGGGACGTTCACTTCCTCGAGGAACTTGCAGCCTTTGCAGTTCTTGATCGGCTCGATAGTCGCTTTCGCCTTGAAGCGGGCGATGGCGTAGCTCGTATCGACCATGTGGATGTCGCGGGCCTTGCCGTCGGAGCCGGCGATTACATAGGCCGCCTCGGTCTGGCCGATCTGCGCCGGGTTCGACACGATGTTCATGTAGAGGCCGAGCTTCGGGCTCGGGCCGGGAAAGGCGGTGGCGTGAATGCCGATCACCGGAATGCCGCGCTTGACGGCTTCCTGGATCGGCCGCTGCAGCGCGTTGGCGTCGGCCGGCGTAATGATCGCGGCGGGGTTCATGGCAAGCGCCTGATTTATCGCCGCAAGCTGGCCGCCGACGGTTCCCTGGCCGTTGAACGTGACGGTTTTCCAGCCGAGCGAGTGGGCGGCGTCGATGATGCCCTTACCCCAGTAGATGTAGGCCGTGTACGACTGGTCGGCCGACACCCAGGCGATGGTGAGCGGTTTGCGGACCGCTTTCGGGCCGCTGGTCGGGCCGGTCCATTCGGACTGCGGCTTGGTACGCTCGACAACGATCTGCTTCGCTTGCGCCACCGTAAGGGTCGGGTCGATTTTCGGCTCGGGCCAGGCCGGGAACGGCTTGGCGCGCGCGCCCGCCACCTGCGCCGAGGCCGGGCCGGCCGCCAGCGCCGCTACCGCCAGCGCCGGCAGCAAGGCACCGACCCAGCGGCGGCCGCGCGCGCCGATACCGGAGTTCTGTCTGTTTTTCATGAACGTCATCTCCTTCCCATGCCGTCTATCCGAATATCGGACATTTGGTCGCCCCGATGCGTCAAGGCGGTTCATCATGAATTAATGTCCATGCGCGAATGCACGATGGGACGCGTCGGGCCGCTCAGGCGAACGCACCGACGAATTGGCCGGCATCGAGGATTTTTTCGTCGTCCAGCCAGATCGACGGTTGGCTGATGATCCCATCGAGGTGGATCTTCGCCTGCACCGTGCCGCCGGGCAGCGTCGCGCTGGCGCCGGTGCTGCCATGGGTCCAGCCGTAGACCCGCTCGACCTCGAAGCTCGGGTCCTCGCCGACCAGCGCGGCGCCGGGATTCGTGCCGATGCCCCAGGCGGCGAACTCGTAGGCGTTCTCGTCCTCCAGCGCGGCCAGCATGGTCGCGAGCCGCTTGGCCTCGCTGCCGCCCTCGATGCGCGCCAGGCGGCCGTTGTCGAAGGTCATCGTTACCGGCGTGGTGACGCGCCCCACCTGCGTGATGGAGCCGTCGACGACGGCGATGCCGGAGGCGCTTTTCGCACGCGGCACGCTGAGAAAGAGGCCGGGCGGAAACGCGTCGAAATCGCCGCGATTGGCCGCGACCCCGTCGAGGATCGCCAGTGGATGCTCGAGCCGGTAGCCCATGTCGGTGCCGAACGCGGTGGTCACCCGCGCCGTGCGGGCCCGCGCCACCCGTTCCGATACCGCATTGGTCAGCCGCACCAAGGCATCGATGTCGACCGAGAGCGTGCGGAGAAATCCGTCCTCGGTGACGCCGGGCATGGCGATGACGCGGGCGCCCGCCTGCTGCGCGGCGACGCGCGTCGAGGAATGCGTCATCGAATAGGTGGCGTAGAGATACGCGATGTGCGCCGCGTGCATGGCGGTGCGCACGGCGGCCGGCGACTCCTGCGGCGCGCTGCGCCGCGTGGGCATGACGGTCAGCACCGGCTCGGCGCCGGCGGCGAGCGCGGCGGCCATCAGCGCCTCGGCGACGGACTGGTCGCGCATCGTGTCTGTGACGACGGGCACGCGCTCGCCCGGTTTCACGTTACCGCATTTCTCGATCGCGACGCGCGCGCAACGCTGCAATTCCACGGATTTCATTTTCATTTCGAAGCGGCTAGAAGAATCGCGCGGCTGCCAGGTGGGGACCGATCAGCCAACGGGTTCGGCGCGGGATTCGGCGAGAGCCGGCGCGGCCGTGGCCGGCATCTCGGGCGGCAGCGGCGCGCCGCCGCGGATCATGTCCGCCGCCTTCTCGGCGATCGTCATCGTCGAGGCGCAGGTGTTCGCCGAGGGGATGTTGGGCATGATCGAGGCATGACGACGCGCAGCGCCTCGGTGCCGTGCACACGCAGCGAATCGTCCAGGCCGCATCCGGGCAGCGCGGCGGGCCGGCAATACGGCCGCACATCCCGGTCGCGGCGGCGGCACCAGGGTGGTTTCCGGGCGGAGGTTGCTTCCCAGATGATCGGGTTGTCTCGGTTGAACGAGCGATCCGGCGTGGACGGTTTTCCGAGACGAGCCGCCTCCGCCGACCGAGCGCTGTGGCTGGACGGCTGAATTGGGCCCTTTTCGGTCTCGATGTCCTGTCTGCGCTAAGATCTTGCTTCGACTGCCGCTCGGAGACCCACCAATGATCCATTGAGCTTCAGCGCTTTACTTGGCGCGCCCGAGAAGATTTGAACTCCTAACCCCCAGATCCGTAGTGCGTTTTTGTGCTGACTCCCCGTGCAACATGGTGAGCCAAAATCCTGTTGTAAATCAACGTATTTCAGCCCTAGCCTATGCCATCGTGCCACAGGGCGAAACGCCACGAATCGGCCCTTCGCGGAGTTTAGGGAGCGACTAATTTGCGGCTCAACGATCTGACTGTGAAATCATTGCCGGCGCCCGCAAAAGGACAGAAAACCTACTGGGATTCCGTCCTGCCGGGGTTCGGCTGCCGGGTATCCCAGGGCGGCACCCGCAGCTTTGTTGTCATGCACGGCCGCAGCCGTCAACTCACCACCATCGGCCGGTATCCGCTGGTATCGCTCGCCCAAGCCCGCCAGCGCGCCAGGGAGGTGCTGGCGGAACGCGTTCTGGGCAAGCTCCGATCGCCCTCGCACATCTCCTTTGAGGAGGCCGCGGCGAAATTCCTGGAAACTCATGACGGCCGCATCCGCACGATGCGGGAGTACCGGCGGATTATCGACCGCCATTTTCTGCCGAAGCTCCGCCGCGAGCCCTTGGAACGAATCCATACCCAGGACCTGACCCGGATCATCGACCGGCTCGCCGATACGCCGTCCGAAGCACGCCACGCCTATGCCATCGCCTCCGTGTTCTTCAATTGGGCCGTCGGGCGCCGCCTGATCGAGCACAGCCCGCTCGCCGGAGTGAAGGCGCCGAGAACGAGTCCAAGCCGGGATCGGGTCCTGACAGATGACGAGTTGGCGGCCGTGCTCAGGAAATCTGCCTCCTCCGGGTCTACCATGGCCGCCATGGTCCAACTTTTGATCCTCACTGGCCAGCGCCGGGGTGAGATCGCCGGCTTGCGGTGGAGCTACATCGATGAGGCCGAGCAGACGATCACCTGGCCAGGCGCTGTCGTCAAAAACGGCCGCCAGCACACCGTTCCCTACGGTCCCATGACTGCCGCCGTCTTCGAGGTTGTCCCGAGGATGGGCGACCTGCTCTTCCCGGCCCGGGGCCACGATGATCGGCCATTCAGCGGCTGGTCCAAGACCGGGCTCGCCTTCACCCAATCCTGCGGCGTCGAGCCCTGGACCCTTCACGACCTGCGCCGAACGTTTGCCAGCGGCCTGCAAAAGCTCGGCATTCGGCTTGAAGTCACGGAGAAATATATCAACCACGTCTCCGGCTCCCACGCCGGGATCGTTGGAGTGTATCAGCGGCACTCCTTCATGCCCGAGATGCGAGAAGCGGTAGGGAAGTGGGAGGCCCACCTCTCCGAGTTATTGACCCGCTGACGAACCGTTCCTAAATCGATCGCTGCTCGCGGGCTTTCTGCAACCCGAGGGCATCCTGGGATGGCCCTCCTAGTTCGGAGGTCACTCAGGATGAGGATCATTCCCTGGAAGGAGCTGCGTTCACGCGTTCCGTATTCCCGCCAGCACATCCCCCGGCTCGAAGGCGCGGGCAAGTTCCCCAAGCGCGTGCGTCTTGGAGACGGGCCGCGCAGCCGGGTCGGGTGGATCGAAAGCGAGATCGACGAGTGGATCGCACGCCGCATTCATCGGCGGGATGAACCCACCGCAGACGCCGCCGAATAGGCGGATTGATACCGGGCGGCCCAGACTTGCAAGCTGGGCCGCCCATTTCATGTCGTGACTTCGGTTTGACGAATACAACCCTGGGTATATAATTCTGGAATGCAGGAAATTCCTACCCCAAACCACTATGCGCAGCACACAAGGAACAACCATGCCGATCGTCAAAGTCCTGGAGAAAGGCCAGGTAACGCTGCCGGCAAAAATCCGGCAGGAGGTCGGAACTCGCGACCGGCGATTACGTGAAAGTCGAGAAGGAGGGGAGCCGCATCGTGCTCACCCCCCAGGCCGTTGTCGAACGCGACCCGGAGATCGATAAGGCCCTGGCCGAGGGGCCGGTCGACATTCGTCGCCGCCCGCGCCGTACCCTTCACCAGCAAGTCAGAGTTCGATGATTGGCTCAAAACCGAGAAAGGGAAGCAGTTCACGAGCGAGAAATAGCGGGGTGGCGGTAGGACCGAAGCTTCCTGGAAATTCATTACGAATGATATAATATATTCATCATGGCACTGAAGGAAAAACCCATGCCGAAAGCACACATCCGCGATGGCGAGCTGCGCATTCCACTTCCGGAAACTCTCCGGGAGAAGCTTGCCGTGCGCGAGGGCGAGGAACTCGATGCCCATGTGTTCGAGGGCAGCGTCACCTTCACGCGAACGAGCGATGCAGCCCGCCGCCAAGCCGGCACACGTATCCTCAAACTCATCGATCAGGTACGGGTGCGGCCGGGGCAACCGCCCATGTCGCCCGAAGAAGTTGAGCGCATGGTCGATGAGGAGGTGAAAGCCATGCGCCGCACCCGCCGTCAACAGCAGCATGATTAAGGCGGTATTCGACGCCAACCTGCTGGTCAGCGCTTTCATCAGCCGAGAGAACCCCGGAGGAGCTTCAAACGAGCTCCTCCGTTTTGTTATTGACGGCGCGGTTCAGCTCTACCTTTCGGTCGAGATCATCGACGAGGCGATGGAGATCCTGCTTGACAGTCCACGCCTGCCACTCCGCTACGGCTATTTGGTCGAGCAGGTCGGGCAGTACCGAGCCGACCTGCTGACGCTTGCCTACGTCGTTCACGATCCGGCCCCGACACCCGGCGCCGTTCCGCGTGATCCCGACGATGACAAGATCGTCGCCTGCGCGGTCGCCGCCGGCGCCGAATACCTGGTCAGCCGCGACCGCGACCTGCTGTCGCTCGGCAGCCACGGATCGGTGATGATGATCTCGCCCGAGGCCTTCCTGCAGAAGATACGAACCGCCTTGCCGTAAAGAACGACCATGAAAGCCAGCAAGCCAGAAATCACCTACGGCACCGTCGTCATCAACGGGCAGGAGCGCCGCATCCCGATTGTTGACCCAGAACCCGACGAGATCGAAGCTGTCCGCCGCGGCGGAGAAGCAATTGCACGTGGCGAGTACGTCCGGCTCGAAGACCTACAACGCGAGCTGGGACTGCCCACCAAGTCCGATCATAGACTGAGATGAACGAGCAACCAACTTCGAGCGAAAACGGGCGAAGAACGAGAAATACCACGCGAGCCGAGATGAGTTCGCCGGCATCGATCACGGCCTATGTCAAAGGCACGTCGCCCACATCAAGGCCGCGCTCGCCAAAGACGAGCAAGACGGAGCTGGCGTTCCGCACGAGGCGGTTGGCCGGTGGATCGAAATCATGGGGCACTGACCACGAGCTACCCCGCCCGGAGCCCAAGCGGAGGAGTAGACCACACCTTCCTACGGGCGCTTGCTACCGAACCGCTACCGTAGCAATACACGGCAGCAAGCACGGTGCCGCGAAAAACCGCGGATTATCAACACTTTTCCGCACCATTGTCCGCATGCCTACCGGCACGACCTTCCTAGCCGAAGCGGTGCTTACCAGCACCCTTCGCGCGACCGCTTGCTATCGCTTCTTCGTCTAGGAAGGTCGTGCCGCCAGGGCGGACAGGTGCGGACACGGTTCTCTGTAGTGTTACGCGCCCATGGGATAATGGGACGCGGACTGTTCTTTGGTTCGCGGACGCAGTCGAGTTATCCTGCGTCAACGCCAGCGGCCCCACGGCAAACACTTCTTCCGAGCAAGCGGGAAGCGTAAGCGGTGCGGCGCTGGCATTGGCTCATGAACGAGGATCTCGAGCTCGGCACCCGTCCCCGCTACAATGCGCGCCGCAGGCGCGCCACGTTTCCGTTCTTCACGATCGATGGTTCGCAGAGACGCCGGCACGTTTACGTGCTCGGCAAATCGGGAACCGGCAAGAGCACCGCGCTCACCAACTGGGCAGTCAAGGATATCCGCAACGGCCTCGGCTGCTTCTATCTCGATCCGCACGGCGATGATGCCGAACTCCTCATGCAACTCGTCCCGCCGCAAAGACGGCGGGACGTGATCTTCTTCAACCCGGCCGAGTTCCCGATTTCATTCAACCTGCTCGATGGCGTTCCCAAGGAACGCCGGGCGTTCGTCGCCTCATCCATCCTCGACGCGATCAAGACCATTTGGCACCTCGACGATGCCCCGAACGTGGACATGTTCGTGCTCGCGTCCATCTCCGCGCTCCTCGAAACCCCCGGCAGCACGCTTCTCGGGCTCAACTACATCCTCACGAGCCCAACCTTCCGCGCCAAGGTGCTCGGCAACATCAAGGACCCGGTGATCCGCGACTTCTGGGAGCAGACGTTCAACGAACACATGACCGACAGGGAGCAACGGGACCGCACCTTGTCCACGATCAACAAGGTGTTCACCCTCATCTCCGACCCGGCAATCCGCCACTGCATCGGCCAGAGCCGGAGCGCTTTCAATTTCAGCGACATCATCGCTGAGCGCAAAATCTTCGTCGCCTCGCTGCCGCACGGCCAGCTCGGCATCCAGAAATCAAGCATCATCGGGAGCTTTCTGCTCGCCGCCCTCCATGTCGCCGCCTTGCAGCGCCAGGCCGACCGAACCCTCTTCCCGGTGTATATCAACGAGGCCCACCACCTGATCAACAAGACCATCTGCGAGGCGCTCACCGGGCTGCGCAAGTTCGGGATTTCCATCTGTCAATCGGCGCGCAAACGGGACCCCCAATCGGCGTCCAAAAGGGACCCCCCAGCGGAGCGGTTTGTGCCGGTAGTCCATAGGGGGGACCCGCGCGCCGCGGAGTGCCCGTCTAGAGGCTGACGCAGCGGCGCGCGGGGGGGCCCTGTGGACCCACCGGTGCAGCCGCGGTGGACCGCGAGGCGGATCAGGCGCGGTTCTTGAAGCGCCAGCTCTCGTTGCCAGTTTCTACGATGTCGCAATGATGCGTGAGGCGATCGAGCAGTGCAGTGGTCATCTTGGCATCGCCAAATACGCTCGGCCATTCGCCGAAGGCGAGATTCGTCGTCACGATCACCGATGTTTGCTCGTAGAGCCGGCTGATGAGATGGAACAGCAATTGGCCGCCGGACTGTGCGAACGGCAGATAGCCGAGCTCGTCGAGCACGACGAAATCCTTCCGGCATATATAGTCAGCCAGCCTGCCTTGCCGTCCGGAGCGTGCCTCGGCCTCGAGCTTGTTGACCAAATCGACCACATTGAAGAATCGCCCGCGCGCGCCGTCGCGAATGCAAGCGCGGGCAATCGCTAGAGCCAGATGCGTCTTCCCGGTGCCGGTTCCGCCGACCAGCACCAAATTGCGCTGGTGCGCGAGAAAATTGCCGCCGGCGAGATCGCGCACCAACGCCTCGTTGACCGGCGTGTCGTCGAAGCGGAATTCGGCGAGGTCCTTGGCCAGCGGCAGCTTGGCAATCGTGATCTGATAGCGAATCGACCGGGCCTGCTTCTCGGTGATTTCCGCGCTCAGCAGATCGCCGATGATCCGTTGCGGCTCATGCTGCCGCTTCACCGCGGTGGCAATGATCTCGTCGAACGCGGCCTTCATGCCGTAGAGCTTCAGCTCCGACATCGCCGCCAGGATCTCGGTGCGGTCCATCACGCCGCACTCCGCAGCCGGTCGTAGCGGCCGCAGTCGGCCGCCGGCGTGACGCGCAGCCGCAGCCCATCCGGCGCCGCCACGGCGGCCGGCGCTGGCGGCTCGCGGCGGCGCGCCAGGATGTTCAGGATGACGTCGGCCGAGTGCACGCCTTCGCGCAACGCCTCCAGACAGGCGGCTTCCACCGCCGCAAGCCCGTCGCTCAGCACCGCGGAAAGGATGGTGACCATCTGACGATCGCCATCCGCCGAACCGGCGAGCTTGCGGCGTACCCGCTCCAGACCGGACGGCAGAACCCAGTTCTTGAATGGCGCGCCGTTGCGCAATGCGCCCGGTTTGCGCGCCAGCACCGGCACGTAATGCCACGGATCGAACACCGTCTGATCCCGCCCGAAACAGCGCCGATGTTCGCCCACTACCTGCCCTGCCTGCCGAAGCTCGATCCGATCGGCGTAGGCGCGCACCTCTACTGGCCGCCCGACCGCGCTTGCCGCCACCGAATAGCGATTGTTATCAAAGCGGATCAGGCAGGTCTTCGATACCGACGCAGTGATCGCATGAAATCCGTCGAAGCGACCAGGATACGGCACGAGAAAGCGCCGCTCGGCCTCGAACATCTCCCAGATCGTCCGATCGCGCAGTTCCGGATGCCGGTGCGCCCGCGCATAAGCAACACACTGATCAAGCAGCCGCAAATTCAGTTCGTCGTAGCTCTTCATCCGCAGCCGCGGCGTGAAGAACCGCTCGCGTACCAGGCCCACCTGGTTCTCGACTTGCCCCTTCTCCCACCCCGATGCCGGCGTGCAGGCAACCGGCTCAACCAGATAATGGCTGCACATCTGCAGAAAGCGGCGGTTGTAAGCGCGCTCGCGGCCGACGAAGATCGCGTCAACCGCAGTCTTCATGTTGTCGTAGATCCCGCGTGTGCAGGCGCCCTTGAACAACGCAAAAGCCCGATCGTGCGCGTCGAACACCATCTCCTGGGTCTCGCGCGGATACGCCCGCACGAACAGCATTCGGCTGTGGCACAGCCGCACCTGCGCCACTTTCACCGTCACCGTCGCGCCGTTGATCAGCACGACCTCGTGGCTCCAGTCGAACTGAAACGCCTCGCCAGGCGCAAAGCTCAGCGGCACAAACGCTTCCACCGATGTGCTCGCGTGCTCCTGCCGCCAGCCTTGCGCATAGCGGCGCACCGCGTCATAGCCGCCTTCGTAGCCCAGTCCACGCAACTGCTCGAATAGCCGGATCAGCGTCAGCCGCTCGCGCGCCGCCTTCGCCTCGTTCTCAACCAGCAACCGATCGAGAACTCTCCTTCCACGGCCCGAGCCGCGGCATCGGCTGCTCGCCTCGCTCGTAGTGGAACTCGGTCGCACCCGAGCGCAACACCTTCCGCACGACCTTCCGCGACACCCGTAGATCGCGGCAGATCGCCTTGATCGACTTGCCCTCGACGAGATACGCCCGCCGGATTTTCGCGATCGTCTCCACCACCAGCATCCCCACCAGACCCCCAATTCGTTCCGGGAGCCATCATGAACCCCAACCTCAAGAGGGGTCCCTTTTGGACGCCGATCACCCCTCCAAGGGGGTCCTTTTTCCACGCCGAATCACAGAGATGAGCTTCCGCCAGACGATCCATGGGCAAGCCCGCAGCGACCGCGGCTTCATGGTCGTGATCGATCGCGTCCAGGAAAAGGTGCTGATTTCGTTCGATGCCGCCAGCGTGGATCCGCGGCATCGGCAATGGCTTGCCTCGGTCGAGGCGAGGATGGGGCTCGGCGAGCTCGACCCTCAGCCCTATTGGGGTTTCGCCGATCTGGGGCACAAAGCCGGCACCAAACTGCTCAACACGTTCTATGTGCAAGCGGAGGTGAAAGTCGAAAACGGGACGGAATTCTACCGCTATAGCCGCGTGACGATGTTGCAGCGCTTCAGCTTCGAGGGGTTTCTGCGCGCGCTGGAAGAGGGAAAAATGCTGGTCGACTTCGATGCGAGGACCGGCCACAATCACGGTACCAAATTTCGATTACGGCAAAACTGCCTGCCGATGCTGTATCAAACCGCCACGGTGATCTTCTCGGATCAGCCGGAGCAAGCGTTGCCGCAAGCCGCGTAAGCAAATTCGTCGATGTCCCGATACCCGCCCCGCCGTTTGCTGCGCGCAAGCCGCGCAAGAGCGTTCACCGCCGCACCAGCGTCCGGATGCGGATCAAGGCGCATCCGCCCTTGGGTGCCGATGCGCCCCCAGTGCCGGGCGAGCAAGGCGCGGCCGAAGAGATCGGGCCAGACCTCGAGCCGGTAATAGCGGAACTCATTGTGCTCAGGGCGGACGCGGATCAGCGCCGCGGTCTCGGGGAAGAGGGGAAGTTGGATCGGCTCAGGCATGGTGATTCGATAACTGATCGCGGCGATTTGCTACAAGGTGATCTTCTCGACCTCATCGAGCGTCACCTTGTCGTTGCGCCGGTCGTAGAGCTTGGTCGTGCGCGCGCTCTCGTGCGCGGCCATCTGCTGCTGCGCGTGTTCGAGCAGGCCACCGTTCTGGAGGTACACGGGGGGTGGGCGCTGCATTCGTACGTATACGTGACACGCCTTCCGTTCCGAATTCGCTACAGCGCAGATGTCATTCCCAACCGTCAGCATGTGCGAGAGCTGCAACCAAACCCACAAAGCCCTCGAAGGCCAAGCGGGCGAGCGCCGCATTCGTCCAGAATCCGTGACCTCGCGACACCGGCATGGGTCCAATTTCCGTGACAACCCGGACGTGTTCTGCACATCCGGCACACCTCGCGCCGCCCGTGGTAGCTTTCGATGGTGGAAATGGCGGAAGGCAGATCTTCCACAAGCATCATTGTGCTGCGCCGACGTTTCCGATGGCGTGGAGACCGCCCCAGATCATTACGGCATAAAAGCCAAGCAACCCCATCGCGAATGCCAGTGCGACAGTCCACGACCACGGCTTCGGCTGTGAACGGGTAACAACCGATTCATCGTCATCTTGTTCGTCGTCGCTCTCAATCACCGGAAGACCACTCGCTCGGCTACGTTTCGAATTCCTGGTGTGAGGGCGGCGCCTGCACCTGCGAGAACGAATTGAAGCAAGCAAGGCAGCAAGGAAGAGATTTTGCGAAGCGCCGACCTCACTCTAAACTTTTAGACCATTCTCATCATAACGGCAAGCAAAAAAAGCTTTCGTTAACGCGTGCGATTGCATGTGGCCGGCCATAAAGCTGCCTTCAGCCCCGAGGTGCCGCCCGAGAGGCGGTTCAGCTCGAACATCGTGACCTTGTCCGCCGCGGGATCGAGCCCCATCCGCCCCTGTGTGTCGAGGCGGCCCCAGTGGCGGGCGAGGAGGGCGCGGCCGAACAGGTCGGGCCAGACCTCGAGCCGATAGTAGCGGAATTCATTGCGCTCGGGCCTCACGCGCGTGAGCGCCGCGGTCTCGGGGAATAGGGAATAGGGGAAGTTGGATCGGCTCAGGCATGGCGTAATTCATAAGTGGGCGCGTCGGTTTGTTACAAAGTGATCTTTTCGACCTTGTCGAGCGTCATCTTATCGTTGCAGCGGTCGTAGAGCTTGGTTGGCCGCGCGCTCTCGTGCGCGGCCATCTGCTGCGCGTGCTCGCTTCAAGGGATGTCTGTCGCGGAGCTAACCTCAATACGGGGTGCAGTTCATCGTTCCCGCGCAGGCGGAAGCGGCGAACCTTTCCCTGAGTTCTACCAAGGTCTCGCGAACGATCTCGGGTGCGAGGCCGGTGCAATTCGCAATCCTTCCGATTTCTGAGTCGTCCCTCTCTGTCTGTGACGCGAGAGCGACCACCAGCCTTGCGAAAGCGACTTCGTCAATCTGGGCTTTCGCCGAGTTCCGGGCCACGTCGAACGGAGCCTTCCTCAACGGAGAGACTCGTTCACGGTATCTGCTGCCTTGCCGCGAATTGCCAATGTTCTTCCTGGCCGTTGCATCTCGGTCCTCCCTGGATGCGGTCCGGCAGTGCTGCACACGGGCGGTTGAGTCGCAAGTGGCTACAAAAACGGGATTTTAGTCTCGAGGTTTTCAACCAGAACGATCTACTACTACTTAGTAGCAGCGTCACCCTCCGAAAAAACGTACTGCCACTGCTTAATTCGAACGTATACAAAAAGATGGTTTTAATGACTGGTGCTCGTTATGGTTGTAGATGACATCGCTGGCACGCCTGGATCATCGACAAACTCTGCGGTTGTTCTGATCATCGATTCCAGTCCGATATCTCGAGTGGGGATTCGCGGCACACTGCAAGCCGCATATGGCCCCATCTTGGAAGAAGAATCGGTTCAGGCCGCTATTTCCTCGAGTCTACCCCGCGATCAAGCGTCCCTTATTATTATAAACTCGACATCCCTAAAATCCGAACTAACTCAAGGGGATATTCTGGACCTTAAAGCAGAATACCCACTTGGCCGGCTGCTCGTGCTCATTGATCGCTTCCTAATGCAGAATGAAGTTCTGAGGCTTTTGCAGAGCGGGGCGAACGTCCTGGTTTTACCGAACATTTCAGGTGATACCTTGCTGAAAGTATTGGATCTTCTTATGAGCGGGACGACGATTTTGCTGGGTTTTCTATGTGGAAAAATTGCGGAACCGCCCGTTGCCGAAGGCCCCGCAGGTCCACCAATTGAGAACGGCCCCCGCAAAGGTAATGGCCAATTGTTAACTCCCAATTTATCTGATCGTGAACGGATGGTGCTGGCAGCGTTAGCCGATGGGGAGCCGAACAAAATTATTGCGCGCACGCTGGGTATAGCAGAATCGACCGTCAAGGTTTACGTAAAAGCGATACTTCGCAAGACGTGCACAAGCAACCGAACACAAGCGGCACTATGGTTGGTCACGCATCAACAAAGCGATATGCCATCGGAAGCACTTGGCTAAAACAACGTAATTGCTCACCTTGGTGACAGAAGTGGACCCCGAATTTAGGACCGGTGGCTTGATTGGAGAGAGGCCGCTCCGCTGATAGACGGAGCGGGAGATGACGAAGCGAACACGACGCAAGATCGATGCGGCGCTGAAGGCGAAGATCGCAGTGGAGGCATTGCGGGAGACCGCGACGGTGACCGACCTCGCGCAGCGCTATGGGGTGCACCCGAACCAAATCTACGCCTGGAAGAAGCAGCTTCAGGAGCAGGCGGCACGGGCATTCGAAGCCAAGGTCGGCCACGAGGCTGAGGCGCAGCGCGAACGTGAGATCGAGAAGCTGCACGCCAAGATCGGGCAGTTGACCGTGGAACGCGATTTTTTGGCCGGGAGGTCCGGAAGATGAGCACTCCGGACCGGCGCGCCCGGCTCGACCGCGACCACCCCAACCTATCGGTCCGCCGCCAATGCGCGTTGCTGGGCCTGGCGCGATCCGGCGTGTATCGCGAGCCGACGGCGGCGAACGACAACGAACTCGCGCTGCTGCGTCGCATCGACGAGCTGTTCACGGCCTGGCCGTTTCTCGGTTCGCGGCGGATCACGGCGCTGCTGCGGGCCGAAGGTCGCGCGGTTAACCGCAAGCGGGTGCAGCGGTTGATGCGGTGGATGGGGATCGCCGCACTCGGGCCGAAGCCGCGCACCACCAAGCCGGCGCCGGGGCACAAGATCTTCCCGTATTTGCTTCGGGATTTGCCGATCGAGCGGCCGAACCAGGTCTGGGCGGCGGACATCACCTACGTCCCGATCGGCCGTGTCAATGCCGGTTGAATTCTCCCCGAAAGCGCCGGTTGAAAATTCCCCACTTTGTTGCGGGATCAGTCTCGTCCGTAACCTCGGGGCGGCTCGATATCGGCTAGTGTCCCGATTCCCAATTGCCATCCAAAAATCATGCGGCCCTCGCTTGGCCGAGAACGGCGCGGGCGCGTGTGATCTTGGCCAGGATCTCGGCGCCTTCTGCCCGCCAGACATACCGCCGGGGCGTGGCATTGCGGGCCGCGAGATAGGCTTTGATGTCGCGCACCAACTCGTTCACCGAACCGAAGCTGCCGGCACGGATCACGGCGCCGGTCAGCTCGGCGAAGAAGCGCTCCACCAGATTGAGCCACGACGACGAGGTCGGCGTGAAGTGCATGTGAAAGCGCGGGTGCCGCTCCAGCCAGGCGCGCACCTTCGGTTGCTTGTGGGTCGCATAGTTGTCGGCGATCAGATGCAGGTCGAGCCCGCGCGGCGTCTCGCGATCGATCTGCTTCAGGAACCGCAGCCATTCGACGTGCGTGTGGCGCGCCTCGGTGCGCGCGATCAGTTTGCCGGTCAGCTGGTTAAGCGCGGCAAACAACGTGATGGTGCCATGCCGAACGTAGTCGTGCGTCATGGTGCGCGGCCGCTTCGGCGCCAGCGGCAGCCCGAGTTGCGTGCGTTCGAGCGCCTGACACTGGCTCTTTTCGTCGCAGCACAGCACCAGCGCCTTGGCCGGCGGGTCCAGATAAAGCCCGATCACATCCCAGAACTTGTCCTCGAACTTCGCATCGTTGGACAGCTTGAACGTCCTGACGCGGTGCGGCTTCAGCTCGTTGCGCGACCAGATGCGCTGCACCGAACTGGCGGAAACCCCGGCGTGCCGGCCCATCGCGCGGATGCTCCAGCGGGTTTGTCCCGCCGGCGGCCGCGTCACCTCGGTGACCACCCGCGCCAGCGTGGCGGCCGGGATGGATGGTTTGCGGCCACGCCCGGGACGATCGTTGAGCCCGGCCAGACCCGCGGCTGCGAAGCGCCGCGACCACAGCGAAACCCGCTTCGGCGTGGTGTTCAGCCGTGCCGCGACGGCCTCCACGCCGAGCCCTTCCAGCCGCAACAGGATGATCGTCGCGCGGTCCCGATCGCGCATGCTGATGGCGCTGGCGCGGGACCGCCGACGCAACTCCGCCAGCACATCGGGCTCCGCCGTCAGCCGTCTGATCTGCTGTGACATGCGCCCCCCTTGCGAATTGGCGTGCAAGGGATTTTAGTCGGCATTAGCGAGGCAGGACACTAGGGCCTGGAGATCGAGATCGACGATGGCCTGCAGCCCCTCGGCGGTCGGCGTGTCGCGCAATCCATCAGGAATTGTATCGGCCCAGGCAGCGTATTCGGCCTGAAGCGCGAGCAGCACGGCGACGGCATCGTTCCATCGCTGCGGCCGGCTGCGTCGGTCAGCAGGCCGCCTGTATAGGATGGAGGGAGCGGCTTGCGGAATTTCTTGGCGGGCGCGGTAGCGCGCTTGCCGCTCGGCGCCGCTGAGCGCGTTCTCACCTTGCGGGCGTCGGCCTCTGGGCATGGTCTGATTTCCGTTACGTGACGCAATACAATGGCGATGGCGCTGGTTGCTCAGGCCGGCGTTGCGGGTGTCGATGCCGTCTTCGGTGGTCTGCCGCGGCGACGGGGCGTCTCAGCGAACGGCGCGCTCGAGCGCTGGGCTGCCGGGAGCAGGTCGGCGTGTTGGCGCAGGCGGTAGCTGGAGCCCTCGATTTGAATGACGACCGCATGATGCAGCAACCGATCGAGCAGCGCGGTGGCGATGACCGGGTCACCGAACACCTGGCCCCATTCCGAGAAACCTCGGTTGCTGGTCAGGATCATGGCGCCACGCTCGTAGCGGGCGTTGACCAACTGAAACAGCAGATTGCCGGCGGTGGCCCCAAGGGTCAGATAGCCGATTTCATCAATGATCAGCAGTTGGGCGCGGCAGAGATAACGGATGCGCTCACGTAGGCGCCCCTCGCGATCCGCCTTGGCCAGACTGTCGATGATGTCGGCCAAGGGCGAGAAGTAGACGCTGCGGCCGGCGCGGATCGCCTCGACGCCGAGAGCGACGGCGAGGTGCGATTTCCCCGTTCCCGATTGCCCGATCAGATGAACCACCTCATGGCGATCGATGAAATCGAGCCCGGCCAATGCCATGATGCGGTTGCGGTCGAGCGAGGGCTGGAACAAGAAGTCGAACCCAGTCAGCGTCTTGACCGTCGTTAACCGCGCCATCTGCAGCGCCGCCTTGATCCGGCGGCCCTCGCGGATGGTGAACTCCTCCGCAAGCAGGATGTCGATCGCCTCGATCGGGCTGATCTGGCCCTGCTCGATCTGCTGGACGACGGCGTCGAGCGCCTCCAGAGCGCGCGGCATGCGCAGGCCAATCAGGTTCTGGCGGATCCGCTCGATGGGAGTGTCGAGCTGCATCGCTGGCTTCATGCCGCAGCCTCATCAGCCGCGAGACGTTTGCCCACGGCGTCGTAGAACGTCAGAGGCCGCAGGGAAACGACGTCGCCGGATCGGCCGGGGGCCGGACCTTGCCGCCCCGTCTGGCTGTTGGCAGGTGGCGGCGCGCTGCGGTGGCCGGCGATGATGCGGCGCTGGCCGCGTCCGTCCATCACCGGGTGAACAGCAATGACCCGGCCATCCTCGAGGATGCGAACCTCATCTGCCATGCTGTGCACCTCGACGGGTCGGCGACGGGTCGTGTCGGGCACGCTGTAGAGATTGCCGCCCACAGAGATCATGCCGTCCTTGGTGATGCGCCGCTCGAGCCGCAACACGGCTTGGAACGGGCCGGCTGGCAACTTCTGCAGGCTGGGCTGCTCCTCGGCAAAGTGTTCGCCGACCACGCGCCGAGTTGTCGTGTGCGTGCGCACGTTGGCGACCTTGTCCAGCCATTGCCCGAGTTGAGCATTGAGGTCGGCGAGGTTACGGAAGCTGCTGCCGAGGAAGAAATCCTCTCGGACATAGCGGAACGGTCGCTCTACTTTTCCCTTTGTTTTCGCTCGATAAGCCTTGCAGGCTTTCGGGATGTAACCGTAGTGGCGGGCGAACTCGATCAGAGTGCGATTATAGATGATGTGGCCGGCCTCGGGGTCCTCACGACTGAACACGGTTTTCATCCGGTCGTAGAGGATCTCGGCCGGCGCGCCGCCGAGCGCCTCGAAGGCGGCCGCGTGGCAGCGCAATACCGCCGGCATGTCCTGATGCACCACGAACCGCGCCCAGATCATTCGGCTGTGACCGAGCACAAGCGAGAACAGCCAGACCACCCGCTCGACGCCGGGCTCGTCGGTGAACACATACGGAATTGGGCGAAGTCGACCTGCGCTTGCCGGCCCGCCGGCGTCTCGAACCGCACCTCGAACGGCGGGGATGTAACTGGCCGAATCTCGCGCAGAAGATCGGTCAGAACCGTGTAGCCGCCCTCATAGCCCATGGCGGCAAGTTCGCGATGAAGCCGGCGCCCGGTCAGTTCGGGAACCACATCAAGCCGCTCGCGCAGATACCGCTCGAACGGCTGTAATTTCGTCACCTTGGGCTGACGCGGACCGTAAGCCGGCGGCTCAAGGCCGCTGGCAATGACCTTTCGCACCGTTTTGCGGTCCAGCCCGGTGCGGCGGGCGATCGCGGATATCCCAGCGCCTTGTCGATGCAGATCAAGGATCATCACTACCTCTCCCAGTCCGATC
>CAVXFL010000007.1:0-14376 GCA_963761015.1 uncultured Alphaproteobacteria bacterium | reverse complement strand
GAATCGCTTACGATCATCACTACCTCTCCCAGTCCGATCACCGGCCGCCCCCAATTCCTCAGGAAGACAGCTTCGACCATCGATCGCCGATCGTTCAGACGCCCAGCTCAAGCACCGCAGCGCCTCAGGCGAACTGGGGAGTTTTCAACCGGCACATCTGGGGAGTTTTCACCCGGCAGCTACAGGCGCCTCGGGCACGGGTTGTGGGCGATTGGCACGATCAAGGTTGTTGCGCAGGATCGAGACGACCGAGCCGTAGGTGCGCGCACCGATGTCGATACCGCGTTGGCAGGCCGCCTCGACGCGTTCGGCGCCATAGCTGCGCACCAGGCGGAGGATACCGAGACAGGCTCGGAAGCCTTGCTCGGGAGAGGTTTGGCCTTGAGGATCAGCTCCACCAGTCCGGCGGTTGCCGGACCGAGATGAGCGGCCTCGGGTCGCAATCTGTCCGGGGTTGTAGCGCCCTCGGTTGATGAGACATCGGATTGCAGGCTACGCGGCCAGGGCCGCGGGTTGAAGCTGTCGGCGGCGCAATGCGGCCGGCGTGACGAATCCGTGCCGCTCGATCAGCCAGGTGGCGTTGTAGGCATCGCGGAACGCCAGCAGCGCGTGGCGGAGTTGCTCGATGGTTTCGAAGTGCCGCACCCACAGGAGGTTTTCCTTCAGCGTCCGGATGAAGCGCTCGGCGCAGCCGTTGCCTTCTGGCGCGCGCACGAACGCGGGCGAGCTTTCGATGCCGAGGAAGGTGAGTTCGTTCTGAAATGCGTCGGACATGTATTGCGATCCGTGATCATGCCGCAGCGCCAGGCCACGAGCCGCACCAGCCGCGAACCGCCCGAAGCACTGGCGCACCCCCTGCCGGATTGGTTCGAGCGCCTCGAAGCGGGTGGCCCGCGCCGCGGCATGGATGCCGACGCATTCGGCGGAGCAATGATCGACCGCGATGAACACCGCCGCCTGGCCCTCGCCGGTCATGGTCGTCGTCAGATCGGTGCCCCACATCGCATCGACGGTTTCGGGAATGATGGTGCCGTCGTGGCTGCGCGGGCCGCGCGGCGATCCGACCCGGCCGGGCGCAAGCAAATCGTGCTCGCGCATGAGCCGCAGCACCCGACGCTTCGAGGTGCGCACGCCGGCGATGCGCAACTTCGCCCAGATCTTGCGGTGGCCTTCGCCGTGAAACGGGCTGGCGAGAAGAATGCCGCGGATCGCTTCCAGCAATTCGCGATCGGACATCGGCCCGAGCGGACCCGGGCGCCGCGGCGGTTCGGCGCGGGGCGGCAGGCGACGGCGATAGACGCTGGCCTGCGCCGCGCGCCAGACGCGGCAAACCATCGCCAGGCCGTATGGTTTGCCGCTGGAGGGGCAGAGCGCGCGGCTCATCGTCTCCACCTCCGGCGGGCCAAAGGGCGGCCGGCCTCCAGCGTGGCGATCTTCTGCTCGAGCAGTTCGTGTTCGAGCAGCATCGCACCGAGCCGTGCCTTCAGCCGCTCGCTCTCGAGCGTCGCGCCGTCGCCGGGCCGGGTCGCCAGGGCGGCCTCGCCGGCAGCGAGAAAGGCGTCACGCCAGTTGCTCAGCGTCGCGGCGGTGACGCCGAGCGAGCGCGACACGGCTTCCAGGTCCTCGCCGCGCAACAGCCGCAGCACCGCGGCGGTTTTGCGCTGGCGCGACATCCGCCCACCGCGGGCGGGCGCCAGAAGTGGACCCCGAATTTAGGACCGGTGGCTTGATTGGAGAGAGGCCGCTCCGCTGATAGACGGAGCGGGAGATGACGAAGCGAACACGACGCAAGATCGATGCGGCGCTGAAGGCGAAGATCGCAGTGGAGGCATTGCGGGAGACCGCGACGGTGACCGACCTCGCGCAGCGCTATGGGGTGCACCCGAACCAAATCTACGCCTGGAAGAAGCAGCTTCAGGAGCAGGCGGCACGGGCATTCGATGCCAAGGTCGGCCACGAGGCTGAGGCGCAGCGCGAACGTGAGATCGAGAAGCTGCACGCCAAGATCGGGCAGTTGACCGTGGAACGCGATTTTTTGGCCGGGAGGTCCGGAAGATGAGCACTCCGGACCGGCGCGCCCGGCTCGACCGCGACCACCCCAACCTATCGGTCCGCCGCCAATGCGCGTTGCTGGGCCTGGCGCGATCCGGCGTGTATCGCGAGCCGACGGCGGCGAACGACAACGAACTCGCGCTGCTGCGTCGCATCGACGAGCTGTTCACGGCCTGGCCGTTTCTCGGTTCGCGGCGGATCACGGCGCTGCTGCGGGCCGAAGGTCGCGCGGTTAACCGCAAGCGGGTGCAGCGGTTGATGCGGTGGATGGGGATCGCCGCACTCGGGCCGAAGCCGCGCACCACCAAGCCGGCGCCGGGGCACAAGATCTTCCCGTATTTGCTTCGGGATTTGCCGATCGAGCGGCCGAACCAGGTCTGGGCGGCGGACATCACCTACGTCCCGATCGGCCGCGGCTTCTTGTATCTGGTGGCGATCATGGACTGGCAGAGCCGGGCGGTGCTGGCTTGGCGGTTGTCGAACACGATGGACGTGTCGTTCTGCGTTTCCGCGCTGGCAGAAGCGCTGAGGCGGTTCGGCAAGCCGGAGATCTTCAACACCGATCAGGGGAGCCAATTCACCAGCGCGGCGTTCACCGGCACGCTGCTCGCGGCCGGGATCAAAGTGTCGATGGACGGGCGCGGGCGGTGGCTGGACAACGTGTTCATTGAGCGGTTGTGGCGCTCGCTGAAGCACGAGGACGTGTATCTGAAAGGCTATGCGGATGGCCGCGAGGCGCGGGCCGGGATTGCCGCATGGATCGCGTTTTACAATCTGCGGCGGCCGCATCAGGCGCTGGGAAATCGCCCGCCGATGGCGGTTTCGCGCGAGGGGCTGCCCGGCAAGAGCGAAACGGTTGCTGCCCGGCAAGAGCGAAACGGTTGTGGACATGACGCTGCGCTTGGATAACGCTGGCGCGTTATCCACATGCCCACAACCGCAGCAGCAGCAGCCACAAGCGGCATAATGTGAGGAATCAGGAGCGGTCGAATTCCAATTAAGCCGAGCGGCTCAGTGGTCCACTTGAGGGGGTCCGCCTCACGCCGCTGCGCCAGACTCTTGCGGTCGCTCCACGGCCCCCGCCCGCTCCGCTTTACGCTCCCCCATCGCTCATCCCTCCCGCGGACACCGTCCGCTTGCGGGATGTCTCAATCAACTGCGCAGCGGAGGAGGGTCCAGTCGGCGTAGCGCCGATGTGCGCTCGGCATGTGATCGAGGATGGTGGTGTGTCGATGCGATAGTGGGCTGCGGACATGCGCAGCGACGCGGACACCGTGATGATAGATCTCGACCGTGCGGATAGCGCGGGACCCATTTGCTGCCGGCCGGCCCACCCGATGCGGGCGGCCGACAGGCTCTTCAAGACTCGAATGGGATCATCAAAGACAGGAAATTTGCTTAAAATTTGCACATAAGGTGCCGCATCAGCCATACACCACACACTCTTTACGGGAGTTTTCATATGTGATACCGTTCTACGGTAGTTAGATGGAGGTCGTGATGCGCGCCTTAGTGGTAGAACACGAATTCGCGACGGCGCGCGAACTGGCTTCGCTGCTCAAATCGGCGGGCGGCGTGATAGATCAGGTCGATAATGGCGAAGAAGCCGTTGAATTAGCAAAGCATTACGATTATGACATATTAATCATCGAATTGCTGCTGCCTGACATAGAGGGATACGAAGTTTTGCGACGACTTCGGAGTTTACACATAGAGACTCCTGTTATTATCTTGTCGGGCCTCTCACGCCCTCAGGCAAAAGTGAAAGCCTTCGGGCTTGGGGCTGATGATTTTATAACTAAACCGTTTGATAGCGCAGAATTGCTTGCGCGTATCCAGGCAATAATTCGGCGCAGCAAGGGATTCAGCCACGCGGCCCTTGAAGTGGGGCCCCTAGTTTTGAATCTGGATCGGCAGGAAGTTATCGTGCACGGAAAGCCAGTCCACCTCACGAGCAAAGAGTATGCAATACTTGAGTTGCTTGTATTACGAAAAGGAATGGCTCTTACCAAGGAGGCATTTCTGAACCATCTCTATGGTGGCTTGGATGAGCCAGAGATCAAGATAATTGACGTCTTTATTTGCAAACTACGCAAGAAATTAGCTCAGGCGGGGGCGCAGGATCTCATCGGCACCATTTGGGGACGCGGCTACATACTGCGCCACCCGCAACAGAACAACTCCGAGTTGTCGAAGCACGATACTGTCCGCCATTCTCTACAACTGGCCATTGCGTGAATCGACCACTCAAACCCAACTTCGACAGTTGCCCTGTGCATAAGTAGGCTAGACGATTGATATGATTGGGTGCGGGTGGTGTATCCGCCAAATATGTAGTGCCACGCCAGGATGGTGTTTTCCATTGACTGTTGGCTGATCTGCGTGATTCTGTGCGCACCCTCATCGAGTTCGCGCATGTATTTCCGCCGCAAGCAGTCGCAGGGCCGCATCTACCTGCAGATCGTCGAGAGCCATCGCTCCGGTGGTAACTGCTCACCCCGGTGTGGGTAGTGGCTGGGTGAGCAGAGCGGTGCGGACGGCACCGAGTATGGCAGTTCGGTTGGCCTTGGCGGTGCTGACGATGGAGCGGAATGCGGCGTAGGTCTCGGCCCCCCACTCGCAGCGGAAACCGTTGGTGACCTTGCGGAAGATCACGCTGGGGCGGAGGTTCCGCTCGGAGATGTTGTTGGTGTACGGCACGTCGCGGTTGGTAACGAACACGAACAAGTGCGCGCGATTGGCCCCGATGCGCTTGCGTAACTTGCGTCCCGGCTCACCGATCGGGCCGGCCATCATGATCCGATCGAGCCGGCGGTTCAGATCGGCACGATACTGGCGCAATGTGCTGTCGGCCAACGTGTCGCGTCGCTGCCCAATGGCGATGGCGCGCAGCAGCAGCCGTTTGAAGGCGGCGCTGAAGGCGGTATCGCCACATTCGATGGCATACCGTGCATCGCGCAGCAGATGCGCGAGGCACACCTGCCATTCCACGGCATGGCCGCGCTGGCTGCCCAGCATATCGGAGACCCAAACCATCGGCTGAATGGCACCGAACAAGTCCTGCACGACAGCCTTGCCGCGGCTGGGGCGAATGATGTGCAGCACCGCGAGCGTGCCGACGAACACCCATTCCCAGCAAGTCTTGCCGCTCACCCGCGCCGAGGTTTCGTCCGAACACACCACGGCGCTGGCGGTCACGGTTTCGCGGATCGCCACCGCGGCCGCGAGCAACGGCTCGCGCGCGCGGGCCAGCATGTTGCTGATCGCGCCTTCGCTGATCGACAGCGAGAACACCTCGTCCATCAGGGTGGCCAGCCGCTCCATGCCGATGGCGTGGGCATAGTGCAGGTAGACCACCAGCGCCGCGATCGACTGGCCGAATGGCGAACCCGGCTCCAGCCCGGCCGGCGCCGTGGCCACCACGCG
This sequence comes from uncultured Alphaproteobacteria bacterium, assembly GCA_963761015.1. Lineage (GTDB taxonomy): Bacteria > Pseudomonadota > Alphaproteobacteria > Acetobacterales > Acetobacteraceae > CAVXFL01. The sequence goes on along the minus strand of CAVXFL010000007.1, from coordinate 8,898 downwards.
CTTGCCGCAGCAGGCGCAACGGCCGCCGAACAGCCGCACCTGCGTGACGTCCGGCTTGACCGGCGGCAGTTCGATGCGCTCGTAGACGTTCTGCGGCGTCGGCAAGGTCTCCGGAAAGGCCGCCTGGCAGTTCGGACAAGCGGTCAGCTTGGCCTCGACCACACGATCCGGGTTCGGGTGCAGCGTGCGACCCGCGCCGGGCCGGCTCTTGCGCGCCGGGCGATCACCGCCGGGCGACGGGAGATTTTCCTTCTGGCCTTGCGACGGAGGCTTCGACGAGTTGTCTGGGGTCTTCGCCGGGCGGGTCAGTTCATCCACCCGCGCCTGCAGTACCGCGATCTGCTGCTGCGCCGCCGCAAGCTGCGCCATCAGCGCCCGGATCAGCGCGTCCTTCTCCGCATGGCTCAGCTCGTCGAGGTCGGGGCACGTCGGCACCCCGCGTTTAGAATCGAGGCGCCCGTAGCCGTGTCAAGCGTTATCCGATGCTGCGGCTCGTCCCGGTCTGATCGGGCCGGCCCGACCCAGGCCGCTCCGTCACCAAGGTGAGCAATTACCTCCGGTGAGCAGGTCCGCCAACGCGTGATCGCCACGCTGGGGCGGCTCGACGAGCTCGAGGCCAGCGGCCAGCTCGATCGACTGCTGCGCTCGGGTGCCCGCTTCGTGCGGCAGGCGATGGTCCTGGATGCCGCACGCAGCGGCGAGGCGCCGGCAATCGCGGTGCGCCGCATCGGCCCCGCCCTGCTGTTCGAGCGGCTGTGGCAAGAGACTGGCTGCCAGGACGTGATCGCGGGTCTTGCGCGCAAGCGCGGCCATCGCTTCGCAGTGGAACGTGCGGTGTTCCTCACCGTGCTGCATCGGCTGATGCGCGGCGGTTCGGATCTGCTGGCGGATCATTGGCGCGAGGACTATCGCATCGCAGGCAGCGAAGACCTCGACCTGCACCACCTCTACCGCGCCATGGCCTGGCTCGGGAAAGAACTGCCGGCCGGGCAGCAGGACGGATGCGACGCCATTCGCGCCGCGCTGCACCAAGGACCTGATCGAGGAGCAGTTGTTCGCCCATCGCCGCGATCTGTTCAGCCGGCTCGACCTGGTGTTCATGGACACCACCAGCCTGTACTTCGAAGGCCTGCGGTCGGACAGAGCATCGGTCAATACGGCTATAGCAAAGACCATCGGCCTGACCTGCGGCAGATGATCCTCGCGGTGCTGATCGACGGCGACGGGCGCCCGGTATGCTCGGAGATGTGGCCGGGCAACACCGCCGATGTCACTGCCCTGGTGCCGGTGATCGAGAGGCTGCGCCAACGCTTCGCGATCGGCCGCGTCTGCATCGTCGCCGACCGTGGCATGATCAGCACCGAGACCATTGCCGCATTGGAGGCGCGTGGCCTGCTCTACATCCTCGGCGTGCGCGAGCGGACCGACAAGCTGGTGCGCGATGTCGTGCTCAACGATGCCGCACCGTTCGTGCCGCTCATCATGGAGAAGCGTGGCAGGGACATCGAATACAGCGCCAAGGCGGTGACCCTGGGCGGGGCGCGCTATATTGTCTGCATCAACCACCAGCAGGCGGCGAAAGACGCCGTCGATCGCGCCGCGATCCTCGCCGCTTTGGAGCGACAGCGGTGCCGTCGCGGAAGTGGTGGAAATTCGGGGTGGTGTAGTCTCCGGCTGATGCAACAACCCAATTCGGCGGTGAGACGCCGAAGGAGACCACACCATGGACAAGGATGGCAGAAACACCGCAACGGAGTCGCCGGTCTTGTTCGGTGAGCAATGGTTCGATCCGATCGAGACCGCCATCCGAGATCAAATTCGCGGCTTCATCGAGGCGCTGGTGGACGAGGAGTTGAACCAAGCGCTGGGCCGCGCACGCTACCAGCGGCCCGGCGGCGCAGCGGACGCCGATGCCGTGGCCGAAACGGTCGGATATCGGCATGGTCGGCGGGACCGCCGGCTGCTCGGTTCGTTCGGTCCGGTGACCATCAGCGTGCCGCGCGCGCGGTTGAGCGATGCCGATGGCAGGCGCCAGGAATGGCGCAGCAACGTGCTGCCACGCTACGCGCGGATGACCAGGCACGTCGAGGCGCTGATTGCTGGCGCCTACCTGTCCGGCACCAACACGCGCCGGGTGCGGCGGGCATTGGCGGCGCTGTTCAAGAGCGCGGTGTCGAAGGACACGGTGAGCCGGGTCTGGCGGCGGGTGCAAGCCGACTGGCAAGCATGGTGCCATCGTTCATTGGCGGATGAAGACGTTGTCCGGCTCGTTCTCGACGGCACGGTGGTGCGGGTGCGGCTCGATCGCCGCGCGACGTCGATCTCGCTGTTGGTGGCGCTGGGCATCCGGCGCGACGGCCAAAAGGTGTTGCTTGCGGTGCGCAACATGGGGGGTGAGAGCGAGGCCGCCTGGCGCAGCCTGCTCGATGATCTGGTCGCGCGCGGGCTGAAGGCGCCGGAGTTCGTCATCGTGGACGGCGCGCCCGGGCTGGAAAAGGCGCTCGCGCTGGTGTGGCCCGCGGCGCTGGTGCAGCGCTGCACGGTGCACAAGCATCGCAACCTGTTGGCGCACGCTCCTGAACGCCTGCATGAGGAGATCTCGGCCGACTACAACGACATGATCTACGCCAAGGCGGCGCAGGAGATCGAAACGCGCCGCAAGTCGTTCTTGCGCAAGTGGAGGCTGAAATGCCGCGCCGTGGCGGACAGCCTCCAGGAAGCAGGAGACCGGCTGTTCACCTTCACCCGGTTGCCCGAAAGCCAGTGGCGATCGGCCCGCACCACCAATGCGATCGAGCGGCTGCACGAGGAGTTCAAGCGCCGTATCAAGACGCAGACCGTGCTGCCCTCGGCGGAAACCGCGGCGATGCTGTTCTGGGCATTGCTCGCGTCGGGTCAGATCACCATGCGCAAGGTCGACGGCTGGCAGACGCTCTCTCAACCGCCTGCTCTTCAATGCATTGATCTCGCCGCGTGATGCGATAAGCTGATCCCGTCGGAGATGCCCGCCAAGGCAATTTCCACCAAATTCGCGACACCACCCGCTGCTTGGCCGAGACACCCGACGCACCTGATCTACTACTCAAGCATGCGTCGATCCTCGCGCTCGACGCGAAGTATGAGGATGCCGCGGAGCAGCTACTGGCTCTGAATCGCCGGATGCCGGGCAGACCTGCCATCCTTCGTCGCCTTGTCGCCGTGTTCGAACAACTCCGCGATACCGGGAAGGCATCGGCTTTCCTGCGCGCCTATCAGAAGGCGGTTCCCGACGACCCGTGGGCGGCCTCAAAGGCTGAGCACTTCCGCGCATTGGGGCTGGCATGACGCTGCCACTGACACCCGGAGAGCACCGCCTTGAACCTGGAGTTTCGCATTGCCGATCATCCAACCGTGGTGCGAGAAAAGGACGGGAGCTGGCATAACTTGTGATTCGGCGTGGAAAAAGGACCCCCTTGGAGGGGTGATCGGCGTCCAAAAGGGACCCCTCTTGAGGTTGGGGTTCATGATGGCTCCCGGAACGAATTGGGGGTCTGGTGGGGATGCTGGTGGTGGAGACGATCGCGAAAATCCGGCGGGCGTATCTCGTCGAGGGCAAGTCGATCAAGGCGATCTGCCGCGATCTACGGGTGTCGCGGAAGGTCGTGCGGAAGGTGTTGCGCTCGGGTGCGACCGAGTTCCACTACGAGCGAGGCGAGCAGCCGATGCCGCGGCTCGGGCCGTGGAAGGAGAGTCTCGATCGGTTGCTGGTTGAGAACGAGGCGAAGGCGGCGCGCGAGCGGCTGACGCTGATCCGGCTATTCGAGCAGTTGCGTGGACTGGGCTACGAAGGCGGCTATGACGCGGTGCGCCGCTATGCGCAAGGCTGGCGGCAGGAGCACGCGAGCACATCGGTGGAAGCGTTTGTGCCGCTGAGCTTTGCGCCTGGCGAGGCGTTTCAGTTCGACTGGAGCCACGAGGTCGTGCTGATCAACGGCGCGACGGTGACGGTGAAAGTGGCGCAGGTGCGGCTGTGCCACAGCCGAATGCTGTTCGTGCGGGCGTATCCGCGCGAGACCCAGGAGATGGTGTTCGACGCGCACGATCGGGCTTTTGCGTTGTTCAAGGGCGCCTGCACACGCGGGATCTACGACAACATGAAGACTGCGGTTGACGCGATCTTCGTCGGCCGCGAGCGCGCTTACAACCGCCGCTTTCTGCAGATGTGCAGCCATTATCTGGTTGAGCCGGTTGCCTGCACGCCGGCATCGGGGTGGGAGAAGGGGCAAGTCGAGAACCAGGTGGGCCTGGTACGCGAGCGGTTCTTCACGCCGCGGCTGCGGATGAAGAGCTACGACGAACTGAATCTGCGGCTGCTTGATCAGTGTGTTGCTTATGCGCGGGCGCACCGGCATCCGGAACTGCGCGATCGGACGATCTGGGAGATGTTCGAGGCCGAGCGGCGCTTTCTCGTGCCGTATCCTGGTCGCTTCGACGGATTTCATGCGATCACTGCGTCGGTATCGAAGACCTGCCTGATCCGCTTTGATAACAATCGCTATTCGGTGGCGGCAAGCGCGGTCGGGCGGCCAGTAGAGGTGCGCGCCTACGCCGATCGGATCGAGCTTCGGCAGGCAGGGCAGGTAGTGGGCGAACATCGGCGCTGTTTCGGGCGGGATCAGACGGTGTTCGATCCGTGGCATTACGTGCCGGTGCTGGCGCGCAAACCGGGCGCATTGCGCAACGGCGCGCCATTCAAGAACTGGGTTCTGCCGTCCGGTCTGGAGCGGGTACGCCGCAAGCTCGCCGGTTCGGCGGATGGCGATCGTCAGATGGTCACCATCCTTTCCGCGGTGCTGAGCGACGGGCTTGCGGCGGGGTGTGACCTTCCCCCGCGAAAGTGGACACGAGTTACGGCCTACGCAGCCGCTGCGAGCTGTTCCTTTGCCACCGGGGAGCAGTAGCCGATTGCCGAGTGAAGACGGTGGCGATTGTACCAACCTTCGATGAACGCGAACACGGAATTCTTGGCGGCTTGGCGCGTTTCGAAGGTGTTGCCGTTATCCAGCTCGGTTTTCATGCTGCCGAAGAAGCTCTCCATGGGAGCGTTGTCCCAGCAATCACCTTTCCGGCTCATCGAGCAAAGCAAACCGTGTTGGTCGAGCAAACGGCGATACGCGCGAGCCGCATATTGGCTGCCACGATCGGAATGGTGCACCAGACCAGGTGCTGGTCGGCGGTTGGCGATGGCCATTTGCAGAGCAGCGATCGTGAGTTCCTGCGGCATGGTCTCGCGCATCGCCCAGCCGACCACGCGGCGCGAGAACATGTCGAGCACGACGGCCAGATAAAGCCAGCCCTCAGCGGTGGGAATGTAGGTGATATCGGCCAGCCAGACCCGATTGGGCGCCGGAGCGGCGAAGCGTCGGTCGAGAAGGTTAGGGGTGACCTTCCCCCGCGAAAGTGGACACGAGTTACGGCCTACGCAGCCGCTGCGAGCTGTTCCTTTGCCACCGGGGAGCAGTAGCCGATTGCCGAGTGAAGACGGTGGCGATTGTACCAACCTTCGATGAACGCGAACACGGAATTCTTGGCGGCTTGGCGCGTTTCGAAGGTGTTGCCGTTATCCAGCTCGGTTTTCATGCTGCCGAAGAAGCTCTCCATGGGAGCGTTGTCCCAGCAATCACCTTTCCGGCTCATCGAGCAAAGCAAACCGTGTTGGTCGAGCAAACGGCGATACGCGCGAGCCGCATATTGGCTGCCACGATCGGAATGGTGCACCAGACCAGGTGCTGGTCGGCGGTTGGCGATGGCCATTTGCAGAGCAGCGATCGTGAGTTCCTGCGGCATGGTCTCGCGCATCGCCCAGCCGACCACGCGGCGCGAGAACATGTCGAGCACGACGGCCAGATAAAGCCAGCCCTCAGCGGTGGGAATGTAGGTGATATCGGCCAGCCAGACCCGATTGGGCGCCGGAGCGGCGAAGCGTCGGTCGAGAAGGTTAGGGGCAACCGGAAGGGAATGGTTGCTGTCCGTGGTGCGCGGCCGGCGGCGCTTGTGGCGGCCCTGGATGCCATGATGGCGCATCAGACGGGCGACCCGGTGCACCCCGACCCGCCGGCCTTCGGCCCGCAGCGCGGCGTGCACGCGCGGGGAGCCGTAGACGGCGCGGCTATCGGCATGCACGCGGCGGATATCGGCAGCAAGAGCGCGATTGGCGCGGGCCCGCGCGCTTTCTGGCCGGTCGCGCCACGCATAGTAACCGCTCGCGCTGACCTCCAGCACGGCGCACATGGTCCGCACCGGGAAGCTCGCGCGATGGTCCTCGATGAAGCGGAACCTCATTTCGGCGGGCCCGAGAAGATGCCGATGGCCTTTTTTAAAATGTCGCGTTCCATTTGGGCGCGCTCGAGCTCACGCCGCAGGCGACGGACCTCCGCCTGCTCGGCCGCCGCAGCCGTGAGCGCCGGCGGCTCGGCCGCGGCGATCGTGGGCTTCGCCGAGCCGTTCCGGCCGTCCCGCCAGTTGCGCAGCATCGACGGCTGCACTCCCAGCTCAGTCGCCACCTGGGTGACAGGCCGCCCGCTCGACAGCAGCAGCGATACCGCTTCGCGTTTGAACTCGTCCGTAAACGAACGTCGTGTCTTCGTCATTGCCACCTCGCTCCGTTCAGGAGCTTACACGAGGTGTCCACTCGTTCGGGGGAACCACACACCTTCAATGAGCGACATCGTGCCGCGCAGGCGCGGGTTCGCGGCCTGATCTGGGACTTCTACGCCCGCCTCAGGGCTTATCGGCTCAAACCCAGCCAGCGCCGGTCAGTCGCGTCACGCGCGCGCTTCGACCGCATCTTCCGCCGCCGCACCGGATTCGCCACTTTGGATCGCCTGCTGGCTCGGCTGCATGCCAACAAGGCTGAGTTGCTGATGGTGCTGGACCGGCCGGAAATTCCACTTCACACCAACGGTTCAGAAAACGACATCCGCTGTCAGCTCACCCGGCGAAAGGTCAGTGCCGGAACACGAAGCGACATCGGCCGCGATTGCCGGGACGCACTCCTTGGCCTGGCCAAAACGTGCGGCAAAAACCGCATCGCGTTCTGGGATTACCTGGGAAGCAGGCTCAGGGTGGCGGGACACACAGTCGTCGAACCACTCGATCATTACGTCAGGGCGCGGACGCGGCCCGCCTGACCCAGCGGCGATGCCCACACTTTTGCCCCTCTTACGCGGCGCGGGCTTAGAGTTGACTCGAATCGCCCATGCAACTCCAACGCGTTGATTTCCTTAGCAACTCCGATGTCAGGGTTGTTCAAGCCGCGGCGAGGCGGCGCGACATCAACTTTACGCTGGCGATGTAGAGCCAAGTCACCGAGCTTTCGATCGTCGCTTCAACATCCTTCGCCAGGCGGCGGTTGCAATTCAGCCAGGCGAACGTGCGTTCGACCACCCAGCGACGCGGCAGCAGGACAAAGCCGCGGACGAGGTCCGAACGCTTGACGATCTCGATCGTCCAGTCGCCGAGCTTCGCGATGGCTCCTTTCAGTTTCTCACCGGCGTAGCCGCCATCGGCAAAGACATGGCGCAGCCAGGGAAACGAGTTTCGCACACTCGCCAGCAGATCGGGTGCGCCGTCACGATCCTGCACATTCGCCGGATGCACGATCATCCCGACCGGCAGGCCGATGGTGTCGGTGAGGATATGACGCTTGCGCCCTTTGATCATCTTCTCGGCCGCATAGCCGCGCGGTCCACCGAACTCGGTCGTCTTGGCCGACTGGCTGTCGATCACGCCAGCGGTCGGGCTTGCCTCGCGGCCGGCGGCTTCGCGCACGTCCATCAGCAGCACATGGTTGACGCTCTGCCAGGTCCCGTTATCCCGCCACGCATAGAAATACCGCTGCACGGTGGTGTATGGCGGGAACTCCTTGGGCAGCCGCCGCCACTGGCAGCCCGACTGGGCGATGTAGAAGATGGCGTCGACGACATCTCGCAGGCGGGTGTGGCGCTTCCGCCCACGCTCGGCCGGCGGCGGCAGGTGCACCTCGATCACCGACCACTCCTCGTCGGTGGTATCGCTTGCATAGCGCAGACCGTCGCGCCGATACCTGGCACGCGTGATTTCAGTCCAGGCCATGATGTCACTCCTCGGTGTCTTCGCAACCCGAGAAAATCGTCGCCACTGAAATCACGCAACCCCCTGCGCCAGCCAGCGACCGCGCGCAACCAACACCCAAGTCGTTGAAATAACTCGAAGGTCCGTTCCGGATAGATCCCGGGTCAGCCTCTTAGTCAGCAATCGTCCTTGCTCTCTGAGCCGGGATGCCAGATCGAAACGAATTTGCGTCGCGGAGGCCATTGCGCCTTGACTTACCGCAACTGGCCGGGAACGATCGCGGCAAAATCCCGGAGGAAGCGGATGAAAGGGATCGGGCTCGGCGCGGTGGCGGCACTGCTCATCGGGGCCAGCTGGCGGCGCGCCCGGCGCTGGCGGCGGATTGCGGCGCGCTCGCGCATCTGCAACTGCCGGACACCACGATCATGGCGGCCGACGCCATTCCGGCCGGCAGCTTCACCCCGCCCGGCGGAAAAGCGATCCCGAATTTCCGGCTTTCTGTCGCGTCATCGCGACGCTCAAACCGACATCGCAATCCGATATCCGCGTCGAGATCTGGATGCCGCAAGCCGGCTGGAACGGCGATCTCAAGCGCACCGGCAATGGCGGCTACGCCGGCAACATCATCTATGCCGAACTGGAGAACGGGCTGAAACTCGGCTTCGCCGTGGTCAACTCCGACCTGGGCACGCGTCCGGCTACCACTTTCAATGGCGAGCCGCTGGTCGGGCAGCCGGAGAAATGGATCGATTTCGGCTGGCGGGCCACGCACCTGATGACCGAGTTCGGCAAGAAGGTTGTTGCCGC
>CAVXFL010000006.1:0-83447 GCA_963761015.1 uncultured Alphaproteobacteria bacterium | reverse complement strand
CGCGCACCGGACAAGCGTCCACCAGAGTAGCTGGCGATGGCGGCAGGACGCCAGAACCACTCCTCCAGAAAGTGATCAGTTAGATTCTTCAGGCCAGGCTGAACGCCCCAGTTATACTCACCAACGACGAAAACGAAGGCGTCCGCGTCACGGATTTTGGTCGCCAGATCCTCCATGGCAGCTGGTGCCGCCCCTGACGGGGTCCGGACATTCGGTCAAGCATCGGCAAGCCGACGCGCTTCGCATCGATCAGTTCGGCCGGCGTTGCCCCGAGCCTGCAATTGACCAACGATGAAGTGCGCTAAACGGATACCCATGCGATCCAGACGGTATGAGCCGTAGAAGACAAGAACACGATGTGTCATCAGAACCTCGTTCCTCGCCGTTCGCCCAGTCGTCCATCCAGCGCGAGCCCGCCTCGTAGCTGACCGGGTAGTCTTCGCCCAAGCCTTTCCGCAAGGATTTCGTCGGGTCAAGGCCCGGCGACCTCTATGGCTGAATTGCGGCGATCCCCAAATGGCGGCCGGCGATCGTGACCGCCGCCGTCCTGAACCGTTTGAAGCCCAGCATCGGGCCGATGCGGAGCTTCACGCCGCGATGATCCTGCTCGATCAGGTTGTTCAAACAACATGGTGATACATAACGCATCAGAATTGTGCATCGGGAAGGGCGTTTGGAGCAAGGCCCTGAGATTTGCTCCTGCGCGGTGCACCCGGCCCGCAAGGGACACGCCCGGCCGAACTTAGCGCTAGACTTTCGCACCGGATTTATGCATCGAAAAAGCGCAATCGGATCAATGGTCCGGCGCGGCGCGCTGCAAATATTTTGAGACCCCCAATGTCGGCTATCTGACGCAAGGCAGACGATCGGACTTTTCGTCGGGCCCTTGCCCCCAAGCCGGATTTCCGGGAGTATAACTCACATCATCGGCTTGCCTGGATGGGAGTTGTCAAATGAGTGTACCAGTTCGAACAGAAGAGCTATGAAATGCCCCCGCGAGAGGGAATTAGCATCGCGCAGTTTCTCACCGTCGCCGACATCGAGCGATCGGCTCGCTACTACGAAAAGGTCTTCGGCGCTCGTATTCTGAGCCTGGGTGACGGCAACGCGCCTGGCTACCTTCAGCTTGAGAATATCTGGGATGATTTTGAACGTTGGGGGCGGCCCGACCTCGGATAAGCCGACGGTAACGCTCAGCGTCCCCGACCCGAATCACATCAACGAGTTTTTTGAATTTCCGCGTTGCGGACATTCAAGCGTGCTATGAACTATGGAAGAGTTGGGGGGCCGAGTTCATCACGAAGCCGATTCCCCAGTACGGCGAGATTCGCTGGCTACATCCGCGATCCTGACGGTTATCTCATCGAGGTCGGACAGAGCACAGACGTCAAATACGGTTGACGCTCGGCACGCAAAAGCATTCTTATACCCCGAGCGGATCGTCGGAAGATTCCGGACTGTCACCCAAATCGCAATTTCCGCTTTGCCGGCGATGCTAAATGCGTCGTGTCGGGGAACCTTCTGAGTGGCCAACCGATGCTGCTCGGCTATGCGCCGCGTTTCCGACCTGGTAGACCAGAACCTTGCCTTGCAGCGCGACATGCCGCAGTCCTGATCGTCGGCGTGCTGCCGTGGCCCTTTTGCGGTCGTGCCGTTCGCTGGCCGCCCGCGAGCTAGCCGTGTATCCTGCATGGCACGTGGTTCGACTCCACAGAGTTCCGCTGGGCCAAGGAGGCGCCGAACGCGGCGTAATTAAACCCGCGCGCAAAACGCGGAACAAGATTCCGCCCGTCTGGGCGGAGCGGCGTCCCTGAGGGGACGGAGGGTGAGGCCAGTGCGCTGTGGAAGCTTACGGTGGCCCCGACGCGGCGCCGACACGTCGTGGTCTTGATGTGACCGCCCGCCCCTGTCTACCCCGATACGGGCGGCCCGAGTGCCGACCGCGGAGAGAAGTTTGGTCCCTGGGGGCAAAGCCGCACACCGGACAAAGGCGATTCAGACGCAGGTGGCAACGATGGTCACCTGAGAGGCAGGCCGCGGATTTGATGGACAACGCTTCGCGTTGCCCCACAACGCCACAGCCACAGCCACAGCCACAGCCACAGCCACAGCCACATCGATGGAGGATTTTCTCTGAACGGCACAAAATAGGCTTGCCCGAATAGAGAAGCTTCCACACGATGAGCGTGTCGCCGCTGCGCGCGAATTCGAGCGCGTCATGCAAAGCCGGGCGGTCTGTGACCGCGCCCGACATCTGCTCGGTGAAAATCTTTGCGCATCCTGCTTCGGTCAGTGCGTCGCGCTGCAAAGCAAGGTTCTGGTCTACGGTCGCACACGCGGGCATATCCGAGCAGCATCGGTTTCGACGTGATCTCGCCGGCATCGGATGACCGCGCTCGCGCGACCTTCGGCGCGGGCGGCCGAAGTCGCCGCTTCGCCCGTGCGGCCCCGTGCTCCGTCTTTCTCCGTTTGGTCGTCATAAACCCTCTCGAAACTCAACCGCACTCTTGCCTTTTGCGAGGCCGAAATCAAGAGTGAGTTTTGAGAGAGATTTAAGCCACTTTCATCCGTAATTTTTCCGGTTCGACATACCCTCTCAAAAACCCTCATTTTCGAGAAGCTTTCCCGTGTTGCACAAGTCTTGATGGGGTGGACGGCCCCGCTCCCGGCATCGATGTGCCACAAGTGGTCGTCGATGAACGCCACGAAACGAGAGGAGCCGCCCGCCATGCAGGTTACCACCATCGGTCTGGATCCCGCCAAACACTGGTTTCAGGTCCACGGCGTCGACGCGCTTTGGCCAGACGGTCGTGCGACGAAGTTGCGGCGCAGCGAGGTGCTGGGCTTTTTCCGTTCGCTGCCGCAATGCCTGGTCGGCATGGAAGCCTGCGCGACGGCGCACCACTGGGCGCGTGAGCTGGCTGCACTAGGCCATGAAGTGAAGCTGATGCCACCGGCTTACGTGAAAGCATACGTCAAACGTAACAAGAACGACGCTGCCGATGCGGAAGCGATCTGCGAGGCGGCGACCCGCCCGTCGATGCGGTTCGTGCCGGTGAAGACTGCCGAGCAGCAGTCCGTTCTGATGCTGCATCGCGCACGCAACCTGCTGGTCCGGCAGCGGACGATGCTGGTCAACGCCCTACGTGCCCACATGGCCGAGTTCGGCATCCATCGCCCCGCAGGGCCTGCGGCATGTCGACCGATTTGACGAGCCAGCTTGCTCATAAGCAAGGCGGGGCTGCCCGAACTGGCGCGCTCGATCCTGCGGCTCATCGTCGGCGCAATTGAACGATACGCTGGCCAAGGTGCAGGCTCATCGAGGCGCAGTTGGCGAAGTGGCATCGCCAGTGCCCAGGTCAGCAGACGTCTAGCGACCGTGCCGGGCGTCGGGATCATGGGCGCGACGGCGATCGCCGCCACGGTCAGCGACCCGAGCCTGTTCCGGTCGGGACGGGAATTCGCCGCCTGGCTCGGCATGACGCCGCGCCAGAACTCCTCCGGCGGCAAGGAGCGGCTGGGGCGAACCAGCAAGCGCGGCGACAAATACATCCGCTGCCTGCTCGTCGCCGGCGCGGTCGCTGTCCTACGGCACGCGCGAGAGCGGGCGACCAAGGATGGGCAATGGGTGCGCGACATGTTGGCGCGCAAGCCGGCCAAGGTCGTGGCGGTGGCGCTGGCAAACCGAACCGCGCGGATCGTCTGGGCGGTGATGGCCCGCGGCGACGGCCACCAAGCCAAGCCGCCGACAAAGGAATTCGCCGGGCAAGCGGCCTGAGAAGGCCGCAACCCGCAGAAATGCGAGGGTGAAGAGGATGTGATGGCGAAACGGTCGAGCCGTGGATTGGGAAGACCCGAAGAATTCAATGCGCAAGTGAGCGCGTATTCTTGATAGGGACCCGATCCGCGAACTCCATCAGGGCCAGCGGCCATATGCGCCGCGCAAACGGGCCGGACATATGACCGCACCCGACCAGCTCGCCAGAACGCACTCAGCCCCTTCGCACGGGGGGCCGTTCTCTAATCGCGCCTCCTTTGTCAATAGCCTCTTGCTTTTTTCTGTTGCCGTACCGGGGTCACGGTTCTCTCCGCGGTCGGAAGGACCCGCCGCAACATCTGGTCCGAAGCACAGGCGCTGCAATGTCCACAACGGGCTCGCATTTGTTCATGCGGCCCAAGGCCCGCCGTCGCAGCCGCCTGCACCCTCGCCCCGTCGGGCAACCATCACATCCGAGGCGACGCTGCGGATCGATCTCGGTGAAGGAACTCGTCAGCCGGCCACCGGCTGCTCGGACCAGCAGAATGGCTCGCCCGAGCGCCAAATGCTGTGCATGATCACAGAGAGTTTCCGAGCAAGCGCTACGCGTGCCTTGCCTGCACCGGATCGCCTGGCGATCGTCTGTGCCCACTCCTTCAGGCCGCAAGCCCGCTTGACCCGCGTCATCAGCACCAAGGCCGCCTCATACATCAGCGTACGTGCCAGCGTGTCGCCGCATTTCGATATTCTGCCACTGCGGTCTATCTCGCCGGACTGATATTGCTTCGGCGTTAGCCCCAGGTGCGCGCCGACAGATCGTGACCGGCCGAAACGTGCCGGATCCTCGATCATGCTGACATAGGCGAGCACAGAGAGCACGCCGATCCCGGGCACACCCATCAGGTGGCGACACGCGGGGCTCGACTTCACCAGTATCCGTACCGCCTTGTCGAAGGTGGCGATTTGCTGGCGCAGTTGGCGCCAGGCCACGAGCATTGGTCGGATGATCGACGCTACATCGTCACGGTCGGCGAGTAAGGCCTCGACGCGCCGGTCGAAGGGCAAGCCGCGCATCGGGCGCGGCAACAAGCCGAACGTCTTGAGCACACCACGGATGTGGTTCGACAATCGCGTTGTCATGCCGACGAGCTGGACGCGTGCGCCAAGTAAGGCCCGTGCCCGATGGGAGTTGAACGACTTGACATGCACAGACCGATACCATCCCGTGCGCATGATTTGCGCCAGTCCCTCCGCATCATTCTGATCGGTCTTGTTGATCTGCATCTTGAGCGCAGCCCGCGCATGCCTGGCGTCAAGGCACGTGACGTCGAGTTTGCGGCCGCGCAATTCGTGTACCAGCCACGGCGTCATGGGACCGGTTTCGATGCCGATACGGGCACCCTTTTCGGCATGCTGACGCACCAACCGCTCGATCTGTTCAGGGTCCGACGTGCACTGACCACGCCACACTCTGCGACCGGTATCGTCAATGATGCAGATCGCCGTCAGCTTCTGCGACACGTCCAAACCAACGTAGTGGGTCATCGAACAGCCTCCGATGGTGAAAACCACCGGGCTACAGCGCCCGGATCGCGGCACTATCGGCAAGTTAGCCGGCCGCCGCGATTACCCGATGTCCACACACGCCCTACCGCGCTGGAACCCGGCTTGCGCCGGGGTTTTCCGCCCTGCTGCTACGGGGCGGCTTCGTGGTTGTGCGTGAAATCCGGCGGCGGGGCGGGGCCCCATAGGTAAAAACTGTCCTCGATGGCGTGCGATTCGCCCTGCCAGTCGGCATCCGCCGACACGTAGTCGATGTCGCAGGAATACTCGGCCCAACTGCCCCACGGGTCGCGCACGTAATGAAAATAGTTGGAGCCGAGCACGTGCCGGCCCAAGCCCCAGCCGGCGGCGAAACCCTTGTCGGCCATCTGCGCCGCGCCGAGGCCGATGTCGTTGATCGAACCCACGTCCCAGCTGCAATGATGAAAGCCCGGCCCGTCGGACTTCGCGAACGCGACCATGTGGTGGTCGCTGCCGTGCACGCCGTGCAGGAAGCCGATCACGCCGGCCGACTCGTCGGACAGCCGCAAGCCGAGCGTGCGCGTGTAGAAGGCGATGGTGCGCGGCACGTCGCGCACGAACAGCAGCACGTGCGCCATCCGCCGCGGCTTCACCGGCGAAGCCTGGCGGCGCCCGCCGGTGCCGCGCCGGTTGGCCGGCACGCTGTCGAGCCCGGCCGGCGACTTCGCGTTCGGCGAGGATTTCTCCGCCACCTTCAGCTCGATCAGGATGCCGTCGGGGTCGCGGAACCAGAACCCGTTGCTCGCCGCGCCAGGCGGCGGATCGAGCCGTGCGACCCCGCAGCGTTCCAGGTGCGCGCGGAAGCGCTCCGCGTCGTCCTCGAAGATGCCGAAGGAAATATGCTGTAGCGCCTTGCGCCTGCCCTCGCTCAGCACGCCCCAGCGGTGCGGGTGGCCTTCGGTGTGCAGATCGAGCGCCGCGCCGTGTTCGCGCAGATCGAGGCCGAACCCGGCGTAGAAGCGCCGGGCTTCTTCCAGGTCGGGCACGGCGAGGGCGAAATGGTCGAGCGAGTGGACGCCGAGCGCGCCGGGACGACGTGAGGGCGGAATGTAGCGTCCGATCTGTGTCACGACTTGCCTCCCCGTGTGGCGTTCGAGCCAGATCCCAGGGCCACGAGGGTCTCAGGCTGTCACGGCTGGGCGAGGAAGGAAAGGTCGATGCGATCCAGCGGTGCCAGCCGCTTGTCCGTTGGCGGTCGCCATCAGAAGAGGCGCGACAACAGCGGTGGGGTCACGCCCACACCCTGCCGCGAAACCCGCGATTGGTCCAACAGTGCGCCATGATGATTTGCGAGTGCCTCGATATAGTGCACGAGCGATCTAATTGTCTTTAACTTGTGAGCAGGCGTAGGGCGGAACAGCGACGCGCATTCCGCCTCTCGGTGCCGTCCCGTTGTTCAACACCTGCTCACGCCGGTTCGAGGGGAGCACGCGACGGCGGCGGAATGCGCTTCGCTGTTCCGCCTACCGCGCTGATCGACATGCCGATCGGTGCGCTGCGCGGCGGCGCCTTGCGCCCATGGAGCCCGCTACATCCCGAGCCCCAGCAGGATCCATGCGAGGATCGACATGCTACGTCTTCTTGCCGACGATCTCGCGGGCGGTATCCTTGAGCCCGCCGACGGCGTTCTGAACCTTGCCCTCGGCCTGCTCCGCCCTCCCCTCGGACTGCGCCTTTTGATCGCCGAGCAGCTTGCCGACCGTCTGCTTGACGGCGCCGGCAGCTTGCTTGATGGATCCTGCGATACGGTCCTTGTCCATGACGAGGTTTCCTCCGCTAAAGGTGGTGCGGCGATATTCGCGCCGGAGCGTCTTGACAGCCGGCGTCCAGACGAGCGGCCGGCCGCACCATCAGTAATAGAACGGATGGTGAAATCCGCCGCCGAACAACAGGAATAGCAGGAGAACCAGCACGATCAGACCGAGCCCGCCGCCGAAGCCGCGTCCCCCATAGTAGCCGGAGCGATAGCCGTAGAAGCCGCCACCGCCGAACACGAACAGGATCACCAGGATCAGCAGAATGAGCATCATTGGGATGTATCTCTTCGGTTGGCGTTACATTTGTCTGCTTGGCGTGTCCGGCTCGCCTAGTGACGGCGCCGATCGGTAGCCCCGCTCAGCCGCGGGGCAGGAACCATCCGCAACGCCGAGGTTACTGGGCCGAAGCCCAGGTACCGGCTTTGCCTTGCAATGGCCGTGCACGCGGCGACTTCCAGCTTCATCGGCCCGGGACACGTCATCGGACACGTCATCGCTCGATCCGAACGAGGGTGCGCCTTGCAAGATCGCTTTGTCCGTGACGGCGCGCCAAGCGGCAACAATGCGACATAGAGCCAGTACCCCGGCAAGAGACACGGCGCTGCGGAGCGCTCCGTGCTCTGAACGCGGCTGGTCGCGGGTGGAACGGTTGAACTTGGACGTTGTGGTCGACCGCAACCGGCAGTTGTGCATGTGGTGAGCGACAAGGACCATTGCAAGCGCGCCAGCCAGTCGGCTTCCCGTTGCGCTTTCTGGTGTTCCGACTTTCAAAAGGGCAGGGCAGGGGGTACGCGAGCACCCGGCCGCGAACGGCTATCCGTCGACGTTCCGGCTGATGTATCGTTCGCCACGCCTGATGATCATGGAATCACTCCACCCGACAATCCGCATAGCATTGCAGGTCACCAGGCCACCACTTTGCCAGATCCGCAAGGCAAGTCGGGACAAGCTGCAGCCGGGCCAATTCGCCGCGGCGCCTGGATTGAACCGATTTGGAACGACTGCCGGCGTTCATCTGACATTGGCTTCCTGGCCTTCCTCCTTGGCTTCAGCGAGCAATCGCCTGACGAGCGAACGCTTTCCGTCGTCCAGATCAACCGTCAACATCGCCTCATACCGCGAGATGTTCGTTTTTCTCAGAGCGGTCGCGAGCACCAGATTCCGCTTGGCTTCCGCGAGCAATCGCCTGACGAGCGAACGCTTTCCATCGTCCAGATGATCTTGCTTCAACATCGCTTCGTAATGCGCGATGTTCATTTCGATGGTGTTAAGATCTTCCAGCATTGCCGCACCTCCTGTAACGGGGGCGGGAGCGCGCGCAACCTCTCTTGCCTGGAGGCACACGTTTCTCTCAGTCAGCGGGAGGCCCAGATCAGTCGTCCCGGCCGATAAAAACACCCTAGTGGCGACCGAGCACGCAGTCGAGTTAACTGGATTCCCCGGATACTCGTCGATTTCGCTCATCTCGTAGCTGACCGTAGTCTGCCCTCGAGCCTCTTCACGAAGATTTCGTCGGTCACGGCCCGCCGACCTCTCGGCTGAATTGCACCGATGGCCGAAATGGCGGTGTGTCTTCACCAACCTGTCGCGCAGCGTCGTCATGGACCACGGCTTCACCGCCTCGGTCAGTAACACCAATGTGCGCAGAAAGTTGCGAGGTTGTGGCCAATGCATGCAATTGCAGCCGCAACGGCATTCGCCTTGAAGCTGTGGCAGGATAGTCGGGTCCCCGTCCGCCAGGACGGGTTCGACCTCGGCGCGGATCGTGCTGTCGGCGTCGCCCAGGATCGCCGGCAGATCACGCCAATGTGCGAGGTAGGACGCCAGCGCGCCCACGAAAAGGCTGCCCAGCATCCGCGAATGCTCGTGCTCCCACGCGCAGCGTCGGTCCAGGATTACGCGCATGTTGTCCAGCTCGGGGCCGAGGTTGCTAACGCCCTGATCGCCGAGGACGAGGCGGCGCGGCTTTCGGCGGAGAATTGGCGGCAATGGGAAGAATGCCGCTTGTCCGTCGGCGTCGCAATCAGAAGAGTTGCGACAACAGCGGCGGAGTCACGCCCACACCCTGCCCCGAAGCCCGCGATTGGTCCAATAGCGCGCCATGATGATTTGCGAGTGCCTCGATATAGTGCATGAGCGATCTGATCGTCTTTAGCTTGTAGTCCGGCATTTCGGTATAGCGCAGAGCACCGCCAAGATACTGGATCGGATCGTCGATCAAGTGCAAACCCCTCGCCATTCAGCGACTGCATGAAATTGTCACTCCGCAAGATGGCTTCTGGAGTGCGCTTTAGAAGGTCGAACAGATGGGTGTAATGCGACGATCTGAGTTGTCGGATCTCCTCCTGTCCGGCGGCGAGCACCTTGAGACGACCGATAACCTGCTTCGCGATTTCCTGCCACGGTGATCGGCGAACGAAGTGGGCGAGAATTATGTTCCTTTCGACCGTAGTGGATACCGGATTTCCGGCAAGGAAAGCCTCGTGATTCCCGGCATCGACCGTTAGTCCGGAATCCTGCAGGTTGCCTCTGAGGCAAACCTTGAAGATATCATGGGGGTCTCGCCAACGGCGCGTGATCCGCCTGGGCACCGCGGGCTCGGTGGGATCATCGAGATTGGAATCCTGGTAATTGACCATGTTCAGCTTCAGGCAGGCTATATCAGGGGGAAGGTTTGACAGGCGTTCTCGCAAGTTGAACTCCGACGTCCGTGCGTCGAGGAATTCGTCGGTGTCGAGAAACGCCACCCAATCCGCACCGAAATATCTTGCGGCCACATTGTAGAGGATGGTGTTCTGCAGCGATTTCAGAAAGAAGCAGCATTCCTGGCGAAAGCAGGTGAGATCCAGGCCTTCATTCTTCAGGCTGGTCAGGATCTCGACGGTCCTGTCGGTGCTCCCGTTGTCGAGAAAAATCATGTGATCCACAAATTGCATGTTGTGGCGAACGAAAGCCTCGACGATATCGTCTTCATTGAAAATTCGGGTCACCGCAACGATCTTCACGGATGTTCCTTACCGCGCCGTATAGCCGCAACGGCCGCGCGCTACGCTGCCATGAACGACAGGTCGATGCGGTCCATGGGCGCGACCCGGTAGAGCTTCTCGGCGTCGGCTAGGAGTTCCTCGACCAGGCTGTGCAGTTGTTCGTCGGAATTTCCGCTGACGGCGAGCAGATCGCGCAGATGCGCGATGTACGAGGGCAGCGCCGCGACGAACATGCTGCCGAGCATCCGCGAATGCTCGTCGTTCCAACAGCAGCCTCCGTCCAGTATCAGGCGCAGGTTGTCCAGCTTGGGGCCGTGGTAGTGCGTGATCACGGCGCGGTCGTGAAAGCCCCAATACGGCTTCCAATTCAACGCCGGATCGAGGCGCATCCAGCGGCCCTGATAAAATTCGTTGTACGCCCGCTGGTCGTCGAAATGTCCCTGCTCCGGCGACGCGAGCGCATCGATGATGAACGTCTCGAATTGCCGGTAGTCCCGCCGCAGCGCCGGGACGTTCATCACCATCACGCCGGAATTGAAATAATCCCAGCGATCGGGGCGGAACTCCGGGCCGCAGGCGATGAAGTCCGGGCGGATCGCGTCGAGGTCGGGGGCGCGGCGGAAGACCACGTCGCAATCGGTGTAGAGGACGAATTCTTGCTCCTGCTCGATCAGGCAGATGCCGGTGCGCAGCCAATGGCCGGCGAAGCCCGCGGGATGGCGCCCGGCGCGCACCGCCGCCTCGAACGCCGGCAGGAAGGTCGGCGCGTAATCGATGATCGCGACGTCGTGCGCCGCCATCCAGTCGGTGAACGCGCCGCGCTTGCCCAAATACAGCAGATGCGGCGCCAGCCCGCCGGCGCGCAATGCCGACAGCACGGCCAGGCGCGCGTGCAGACCGAGGCCGGCGGCCGCTCCGGCCTCGTTGATGGCGAAGTACCATTTCATCCGGCGCGGGTGGCGTCAGGCCATCGACGAATTGAACGCCCCGCCGTCCAGCAGCAGGTTTTGCCCGACGATGAAGCCGGAGGACGCGGCACAGAGGAACGCACAGGCCTCGCCGAATTCCGCCGGATCGCCGACGCGCCCGGCCGGCGAGGTCTTCGCCCGCTCGGCCAACACTTCGTCCACGCTGCGCCCTGCCGTTTGCGCCGCGGCGGCCATGGTCGAGCGCAACCGGTCGGTCAGGAACGGGCCCGGCAAGAGGTTGTTGATGGTGACGTTGTGCCGCGCCACCTGCCGCGCCAGCCCGGCCACGAAACCAGTGAGCCCGGCGCGCGCGCCGTTGCTCATCCCGAGCGTCGGGATCGGCGATTTCACCGAGGCCGAGGTGATGTTCACGATCCGCCCGAAACGGCGGGCCATCATGCCGTCCACCACCGCGCGGATGAAGAAAATCGCGGTCAGCATGTTGGCGTCGAGCGCGCGGATCCAGTCCTCGCGCGACCACTCGCGGAAATCGCCGGGCGGCGGGCCGCCGGCGTTGTTGACGAGGATATCCGGCTCGGGGCAGGCGGCCAGCGCCGCCGCGCGTCCCGCGTCAGTGGTGATGTCGCCGGCGACGGCGGTCACCTCGGCCCCGGTCGCCGCGCGAATCTCGTCCGCCGTCCGTTCCAGCACGTCCCTGGTGCGCGCGGTAATGGTCACCGCCACACCCTCGCGCGCGAGCGAGGTCGCGCAGGCGCGGCCCAGACCCTTGCTCGCCGCGCAGACGATCGCCTTGCGGCCCCGTAACCCCAGATCCATCGCGTTCCCCCCGTTCGCGCGCTTGGCGCGGCGCTTGATTGCCCGGCGGCATGACCGCCGCGGCATGACCGTCCGACCGAGGCCAGACGTACCGCCGGCTTGCCGCGATCGTCAGTGTTTCAGCATATCCAGCGCCTGCATCACGGCGGGTCCGCCGACGATCAGGAAAATGACCGGCAACAAGAACAAAATCATAGGCACGGTCATCAGCGACGGCAACTGATTGGCCCGCTGCTCCAGCGCCAGCAGCGTTTCGGTCCGCATCACCGCCGACATCACCCTGAGCGCCTGGGCCAGCGGCGTTCCGTAGCGCATGGTCTGCGACAGGGTGAGCACGACCGAGCGCACCGAGGGGACCGCAATGCGGTTGGCCAGATTGGCCAGCGCCTGCTCGCGCTCGGGCAGGATTTTGAGGTCCGCCGAGGTCAGCGCCAGTTCCTCGGCCAGCGCCGAGCGTGATCGCTGCAACTCGAGGACGATGCGGTCGAGCGCATCCTCGAGCGACAAGCCCGCCTCGACGCAGATCACCAGCAGGTCCAGCGCCTCGGGCAGCCCCGCGGCCACCGCCTTCGCGCGGCGCGCGGCGAGAAAGCGCATGACGACGACCGGCAGGAACCAGCCGCCGAGCGCCAATACGCACGCGAACATGGCCGTCGAGCCGGGGGCGGTTCGCATGTGCCTCGCCAGCGCGAAGCCGGCCACGGCCAACGCCAGCGCGGAGGCGACCTTCAGGGGAACCGAGAGCGCTTGTCTGCGGTTGCGCCACAGCCGGACCCGCGCGACCAGCCCGGAAATCTGCCGCCCGGGCGGGAGCCACACGGCGGCGGCGTGGGCCCGCTCCCGCCTGAGAATCTCCGTTGCCGCGCTCGGCGGCGGCCGCACCAGGGCGATGCGGCGGGCCAACAGCTGCTGTCGCGACTGAACGCGCAGCGCCACCGTCGCCAGCCCGATCAGCAACAGCGCGCCCGCGCCAACGGCCGCGATCGCGATGCTCTCGGCGTCAACGGCAAGCGCGGGGATCATGCCAGCCATCGCGACGACCCGCTCACTCGCGCGTCACGCTGCGCAGCAACTGCCGCATCGAAAAAATACCCGCCAGCATCATCAGCGCCGCCACGCCCCAGCAGAATGTGGCCGCGCGGATCGTTGATAAGGTGCTTCACATACTGCGGATTGACCACGGCCAGGGCGCCGGCCACCACGAACGGGAGGCTGCAAAGGATGTAGGCCGAAACCCGCACCTCGGCGCTGGTCGCCCGGGCCTTGAGCCGCATCTCGCGGCGCTTGCGGATGATGTCGGCGAGCAATTCCAGCGTTTCCGCGAGATTTCCGCCGGTCGCCTGCTGCAACGATACGGTTACTGAAAAGAAACGGAAATCCGCGAGGTCGATCTGCTCGCCGGCCAGCGCGAGGGCTTCGCCGAAGGGTACGCCGATGTCGAGCCGGTTGGCGATGCCGGAAAATGCCGCGTTGACCGGCGGCGGCGCCTCCCTGCCGATCAGGCGGATCGTCGTGGTAATCGGCAAGCCGGCGCGAAGCATGCGCACGAGCATGTCCAGCGCGTCGGGAAACAAGTGCAGGAACGCCCGTTCCGAACTTGCCTGCTGGTGCTTCAGCAGCAGGCGCGGCAGAACGAGCGCGCACAAGGCCGACAGCGGGATGACGAACCCGTTATGGGTCCGCATCATCAACCCCGCGAGCGCGAGCGGGGTCACGAATCCCGAGAGGGCCACCGCGAGCACGGTGAGGCCGCTCGCCCGCAAGCCCCACCGGTGGGTCATGCCGACGGCGAACAGCTCGGTCAGCCGATCCAGCGAGCGGCGAATCCGGCTGATGGCACGCGAACGCGCGGCATTCGCGGACGCAAACCCGCTCGTCCCGCCGGCGGCCAGGTTAATGCGGCGATCCAGCTCCCGCTGCCGGGTCTCGGCCTGCACTTCCATCGTCTCCAATCCGGCGGCGGCGATGATGGCCAGCACGAGCGTGATGACGAGCGCGAGCGGCATGGCTAATTCCTTTCCGCGCGCTCCGTTCCGAGCGCCTCCATGAAGGCGTCTGCCAGCCCGAAATACTCCAAGCGCGGCAGAAATCGCGGCCGGACCGCGGAGGCTTCGAAGACCCCGCGCAAACTGCCGTTCGGGTTCTCGCCCTGGTAGCGGTAGGTGAACAGCGAGCCGAGCGAGATGACGTCGCCTTCCATGCCGACCACCTCCACGAGCTCGGTGACGCGCCGCACCCCGTCGCGCATGCGTTCGGTTTGCACCACGAGATCGAGTGCGCTCGTCACCTGGCCGCGGATGGCGCGCATCGGCAAGTTCGCGTTGGCGATCAGGATCATGTTCTCCACGCGGGCGAGGGCGTCGCGCGCCGAGTTCGCGTGGATCGTCGACATCGAGCCGTTGTGGCCGGTGTTCATGGCCTGCATCATGTCGAATGCCTCCGGGCCGCGCACCTCGCCGACGATGATGCGATCCGGCCGCATGCGCAGCGCGTTGCGCACCAGGTCGCGCTGGGTGACCTCGCCGTGGCCCTCGACGTTCGGCGGCCGGGTTTCGAGCTGGATGACGTGCGGCTGCTGCAGTTGCAGCTCGGCCGCGTCCTCGATCGAGATGATGCGCTCGCCCGGGTCGATCATGCTCGACAGCGCGTTGAGCAAGGTGGTCTTGCCCGATCCCGTGCCACCGGAAATCAGCATATTGAGCCGGCAGCGCGCGGCGATTTCCAGCGCCCGCCCGAGTTGCGGCGAGATCGAGCCGAGTTCGACGAATTGCGAGAAATGCATGACGTGGCGGGAGAATTTGCGGATGGATATGCACGGGCCGCGCAGGCTGAGCGGCGGAATGATCGCGTTCACGCGGCTGCCGTCGGCGAGCCGCGCGTCCAGCATGGGACTCGATTCGTCGACGCGGCGACCGATCGACGAGGCGATCCGCTGCGCCACGTGCAGCACGTGGGCATCGTTGCGAAACGTGCATCTTCGTCAGCTCGAGCTTGCCGCGCCGCTCCACGTAGATCATGCGCGGCCCGTTCACCAGGATGTCGGACACCTGCTCGTCGTTCAGCAGCGGCTCCAGCGGGCCGAGGCCGATCATGTCGTCCACGACTTCGCGCGCGAGCGTCTCCTGTTCGGCCTGGTTGAGCAGCAGGTGCCGCTCGTTCGCCAGCTCGGTGATCAGTTCCTCGACGCGCACGGTCAGTTCCGGCCGTTCGAGACGCACCGCGACCAGGGGTTCGATGCGCAACAGCACGTGGTCGCGGATGAAGTCGCGGGCGCTCTGCGCCGTGGGGCGCGCGGGCGTCAGCCGGCTGATCGAGGCTAGCGAGCGGGGCCGGGTCGGACACCGCCGCGGATGGTTTCGCTTGCGGGGCGGCATTGTCGCGGCGCTTGCCGAAGCGGTAGATCATCGCCGCAGCAACCGGCTCAGCAGGGATTTCGGCGGCGGCGGCCGCTCGCCGCTGAGATGCGTCAGCATCGCGGCGATCGTCCGCTGGAACGAAACCGATTCCTGCAGACGGCGGATTCCGAATACCGACGCCGCCGCGATGCTGCGATCGTAATTGATGACGATATCCGGCGCGCGTCCGGCGGCGCGCGTGAACTCCTCCAGCGGCAGATTTCCCTCGGAGGATTTGTGGTTGAGCACGTGCAGGGTGGTGCGCTCGCCGCTGTTCGGACCGATGGCTTCGCACCAGCGCGCAACGTCCCGCGCGGCCGCGAGGCTGCCGTTGCTCACCAAGAGACAGGTTCCGGGCAGGTGAAGCACCCGCGGCAGCTTGGCCGCCGCCTCCGGCGGAAGGTCGACGACGACGTAACGGTAGCGGCGCAGCAGGTTCGCGAGCAGCGCCAGCACGGCGGCTTCGTCGAGCGGTGCGCTTTCGCCGACCGCTTGCAACGAGGCCAGCAGTCCCAATCGCTGCGTGACCTCGACGATGCCGCGCTTCAGAAACAGGTCGTCGACCCGATCGGGGTGCAGCAGGGCTTCGATCAGCGCGTGGCTCGGCGGCACGTCGAGTTGCAGCGCGGCGTCGCCGGCGAGCAGGTCGAGATCCACCAGCACCACGCGTCGCCGCCCGGTTTCCGCCAACTGCCACGCGGCGGTGGTGGCGACGGTGGTGGCGCCGCAGCCGCCCCGCACCCCGACCACGAGCGCCAGCTTGCCGACACGGGACGAGCGCTCCTCGTTGCCGCCGCTCAGGATCGTGCCGCAGGTGTGCGTCACCAGCTTGGTCACGAGTGGTTTGAAAAAATACTCGACGACGCCGACGTCCTTCAGGTCGCGATACAGTCGGATGTCGTTGGTCGTGCCGATCACGACCACGCCCGTGGTCGGCTCGCATACCTCGGCGAGTTCGCGAATGCGGGCGACCGGCTCCTCATCCTCGGAAATGTCGACCACCAGCAGCCGCGGCGAGCCGCGGCGCGCCAAGTCGGCCGCCGCCGCGCCGGCGGTGTGGTTGCTGAATTCCACGTCGACGGCGCCGAGATCCGACATGCACTGGCGCAGCACGTCTTCCGAATCCGCGTCGCGCACGAACACGAGCGCGGCGGGTGCCACCGGCCCCGGCGTGGAATCCGAACCGGCCGGCATTTGTAGCGCAAGGTCCATGCTCGGCTTCAGCTCCCCTGCGCGCGCGGCGTGTTGCCGCCCAGGGCACTCATAACGCGCGCGCTGTTAATGTTCCGTTTCACTGTCGACGGGCGGAACCGCCGTCGCGGTCTGATCGAGGGCGTCGACGGCGAGCGCCAGCCATTGTTCGCAGAGCCGCCGCGATCCGGCGTCGCGAGTGGGCGGCCTGCCGAGCGCCGGCGCGTTCCGTGGAGAGCTTCCACCATGACGGGTAAAGAAATCATGTAATTCGCGTGAAAATTCCTTGACATGGATCAACCAGTCCGCACTGCGGCCAGCTTGACGGCTCGCGGCTCGGAGTCGCGTTGCCCTTGTTTCGGCTCGTCCGCTCGCGGCGCCGCGGCTCCAGCAGGCGCAGGGTCGGCGGTAAAGGCGAACCCGTTGTCGCGCATGAGACGCACGCAGGCTTCCACCGCCGCCCGGTCGTAGAGCCGACCCGCCGCCGTCTGGACCGCGGCGAGCGCCGCGTCCAAGCCGAGCGCCGCGCGATAGGGCCGGTGCGACATCATGGCTTCGACCACGTCCGCCACGGCGAGAATCTTCGCCTCGGGCAGAAGGTCGCCGGCCTTCAGGCCGTTCGGGTATCCCGAACCGTCGAGCCGTTCGTGGTGCTGCAGCACGATCTGCGCGATGGGCCAGGGAAAGTCGACGCCCTTGATGATATCGTAGCCGGCGCGGACGTGCTCCTGGATGAGCCGGTATTCCAACTCCGACAGCCGGCCGGGCCGGTTCAGGATTTCGAGCGGAATGGTGATTTTGCCGACGTCGTGAATGATGCCGGCGAGATAGATGCCCTGGATTTGCTGCTCCGACATGTGCAGATCGCGGGCAATGGCGACGGCGAGTTGCGCCACCCGCTGCTGGTGGCCCGCCGTGTACGGATCGCGCTTTTCCACCGTGCTGGCGATCGCGCCGATCGTGCTTTCCAGGCTCTCGCGCCAGCGCCGTACGGCGGCTTCGCGATCCGCCTTGTCGCGCAGCGCCTTGATCCCATAAGCGAGGTCGGCGGCGAGTTCGCGCAGCAAGTGCAGCTCGTCGGGGTTGAAGGCGTCGTGCTCCACCGAATAGATCGTCAGGTACCGCGAACACGCCCGAGGCATCCGCGAGCGGAAGCGCCGTCGCCGAGGCGAAGCCGTGCCGCAGCAGCTCCGATCGCCACGGCGCCAAACGCTCGTCCGCCGTCATGTCCTGGACCGTCTGGGGTTCGCCGGTTCGGACCGCGGGACCGACGATGCCGTGTCCAAGCGGGTCCTCGGCCCAGCCGATACGGACCTGCTGGAGGTAACCGGCCCCGGCACCGGCCCATGCGGCTGGACGCACGGTCTTGACCGCGTCGTGCTCGGGGATGCCGATCCAGGCCAGGCAATACCCGCCGCGCTCGACGATCACGCGGCACATCTCGTGCAGCAGTTCAGGCTCGGCGGTCGCGCGGACCAGAACCTCGTTGCCGCCGCTCAGCGTGTGCAGCGTGCGGTTCAAGCGCCGGAGCGCGATCTCGGCCAGCTTGCGCTCGGTGATGTCGATGAAGCTGGCGCGCAGCAATCGGGTGTCGGAAGATGGCAGCCGAACCAGCCTGACCTCGCAAACAAGCTCCTGCCCCTTGGCATTGCGAATGGCCCGCTCGAAAATCACCTCCTTCTGGTTCAGTGCTTGCTGGTTGTGGTCCCGGTAGCTCTCCTCGACCGGGCGCCCGTCGGATTGGTCGGGGAGGTAGAATTGCAGCGGCCCGAGCCTGACGAGCTCGTCGCGACCGACACCGAACAGTTTCTCGGCGTTCCGATTGGCCGATACGATCCGGTCCTGATCGGCGTCGTAGAGCAGGATCGCCTCGGGCGCCTGCTCGACCAGCAGGCGGAACCGCTCCTCGCTTTGCCGGAGGTTTTCTTCCGCGCGTTTCTGCTCGCTGACGTCGATCGCGACGCCGATGACGGCCGGCTTGCCGCCGTACGACGCCAGCGCGCTCTGCGTCAGCACATCGACGCTGCCGCCGCCCTTCCGTTTGACGGCCGCGCTGATTTGCACCGACCGCGCCATGCCGGATGTCAATTGCTCGAATGAGGCTTGCGCCGCGTCCTTGTCGCGATCCTCGATGAAGTCGAGAAATGGCCGGCCAATCGTTTCTGTGAGCGAATAACCACACATTTGCGCGAATCGCGGATTGACGTAGGCGATCGTTCCATCCGCGGCGAACGTGTAGATCCCGGCGACCTCCTGTTCCACCAGGGCGCGGAACCGGGCCTCGTCGTCGCGGAGCCTCTGCTCGGTCCTCTTGCGCTCGGTGATGTCGCGGACAGTGGCGTAGATCAGCGGCTTCCCGTCTTGCTCGACCCTGGTCAAGAGCACGTCGGTGGGAAATTCTGCGCCGTCGAACCGCTTGTGCATCCATTCGAACCCGTGCGCGCCGGCGCGCATGGTCGCTTCGATCATCTCACGCGCCTTCTCGGCGGAGGCGCGTCCGTCCGGCTGCCGTTCGGGGGACTGATCCGATGGTGCGGCGGGAAAGAAATTCCTCCTCGTCCGTTGCGCCGAACAAGTTCACGGCACTGGGGTTTGCGGAGACAATCCTCCCCGAAGTCGGGTCGACCAGCATGATGGCGTCGCGCGTGGCCTCGAACAGATCGCGGTATCTGATCTCGCTGGCCCGCAGCGCATCCCCGATCCGCTTGCGCTCGGTGATGTCGATAACCACGGCGATCGACGCGGGGTAGCCCTCGAAAGTCGATCGCGACGCATTGACGAGCACCTCGATTTTGCCGCCATCCCTGGCCTGCATGGTCGAGGTGAGCTGCACAAACTCGCCACCTGCGACAAGCTGCGAGCGCAAGCTTTCGCGGACGTGCGGCTTCTCCGCTTCGGGAACAAAATCCAGAAGCGGCCGGCCGATGATCTCCGCTGGCGCGCAGCCGATCAGCTTGGCAAAATACGCGTTGCAGTAGGCGAGCGCGCCATCGTCGCGGATAATGGCGACGCCCGCGACCTCCTGCTCGACCAGCGCGTGGAAACGGGCCTCGTCCTCACGGAGCCTCGCCTCGGCCTGCTTGCGCTCGGTAATATCGCGGAAGAACCAGACGCGGCCGAGATGCGCGCCATCGTCCAGCCTGATCGGCGCCGAGTACCGCTCCAAGGTCCGGCCATCCTTGCACGCGACCTCGTCATGGCTCGTCTCGTCGGGATGCGCATACAGTGCCTTGACTTGGCGGAGGAACGCAGCGGGCTCGGCGACCTGTCCCAGCACGAAGCTTCAATAGCGGCTCGTCGGATTTGCTGGCGGCAAGTGCGGGCGGGATTGCCCACAGATCGAGAAACCGCTGGTTCCGCGCGACGACCTGTCCGTTCGTGTCGACCAGCAGGATGCCGTCCGGCGACGTTTGCTGGATCGCGGACATGACGGCCGCATTGAATGCGCGCTCACGCTCGGCGCGCTTGCGCTCGGCAATGTCGCGCGCGACCGTCGATATGCCGACGATCTCCCCGGCGGAATCCCAGATCGGCGAAAGCGTGATCGCGACCTCGACCAGCCGGCCGGCCTTGGTAATGCGCTGCGTTTCGAGGAGCCCGACCCGCTCGCCGCGAGCGACCTTGGCGATCAGCTCGGCAACCTCGTCCTTCCGCTCCGGCGGCGCGAGAATGTTCACCGGCCGCCCGACGATCTCGGCGGCGGTGTAGCCATAGATCCGTTCGGCGCCCTTGTTCCAGGACGTGACGACACCGTTCAGATCCTTGCCGATGATGCCGTCCTGAGCGCTCTCGACGATGCCGCGATATTGCTCCTCGCTGCGCCGCACGGCTTGCTCGGCCAGCTTGCGTCCGCGCAATTCCTCGGCGTGCGACAGCGCATCCTGCACGGCGTATGGCAGGCGCGCGAGGCGGTCCTTCAGCACGTAGTCGTGGGCGCCGGCCCGCACGAGTTCGAGCGCCGCCTCGTCGCCGAGCGCGCCGGTGACTTCGATGACGGGCACATCCGGATACCTGCTCCGGGCGAGCTTCAGCGCGGCAAGCCCGTCGAAGTCCGGCAGTTTGTAGTCGGACAGGACGATATCCGGTCGGAACTGATCGAGGGCGCGGTCAAATTTTTCCCTGGTGTCGACCCGCCTGGCCGCAAACCGCAGCCCACCCTTGCGGAGCGTACGCTCGATCAGTTCCGCGTCGGCGGGCACGTCCTCAAGGATGAGGATCTTCAGCTGTTTTTGGACCTCGGCGTCCATCTGCCGGTCTCGAATCAGGGTGGCGGCTTGTTCAGGACGAGCCAGGAAATGCGTCGGCGTTCGCGTCAGGCATCGAAACTCTCCTTGTCAGGAAGAGAAAAATAGAACGTCGCCCCCGCGTCGGGCTTGCCTTCGGCCCAGACTCGCCCGCCGTGATGCCCGACGATGCGCTTGACGATGGCGAGACCGATGCCGGTTCCCGGAAACTCGGCGCCGTGCAGCCGCTGGAAGACGCCGAACAGCTTGCCGGCATATTGCATATCGAAGCCGACACCGTTGTCGCGGACGAAATACACGGTCTCGCCCCGCCCTGCCGTCGCGCCGATCTCGATGCGGGCTTCGGGCTTTGGCCCGCTGTACTTGACGGCGTTGTCGAGCAGGTTGCTCCAGACCCGCTGCAGCATCGCGCTGTCCCCGCGCGCCGGCGGCAGCGCCCCGACCTCGAAGGTCAGCTTGCGGTCCGCGGAAGTTGCCTGAACGTCGCGGATGGCGGCGCGAGCCAGCGCTGCCATGTCGACGGGCGCCGGCTTCATTTCCGCTCGCCCGGCCCGGGAGAAGGCAAGAATGTCGTCGATCATCCGACTCATCTTCGCCGTGCTCTGGCGGATGACGTTGATGACGTGCTTGCCTGCCGCGTCGAACTTGTCGCCGTAATCTTCCACGAGGATGCCGGAGAATCCCTCGATCGCCCGGAGCGGCGCCCGCAGGTCGTGCGAGACGGAATAGGCGAAGAACTCCAGGTCCTTGTTGACCATTTCGAGCCTGGCGTTGACCGCGGACAGCTCCCGGGTGCGCGCGGCAACCATTTGCTCCAGGTTCTCGCGGTTGTTCCGAAGCTCTTGCTCCGCCGGCATGCGCGCGGTGGCGTCGCGCGGGAGCTGTTCCGACACCGTCGCGATCCCCTCGGCGACATCGCCGCCGGCCCGTTCTGTGCGCGCGGACATGATCGGCTCCAAACCTTTCAGAATGCTTTGACCTGCGACCGGCTCGGCGGCTGCGCCACGCGACGCGTGATCGCGTGACGCGCGAAAAACAATGGCACAATACACGCAGTCCGCGCGATGACTAAATCAACTTCGCCCGCTGGGAGAAGGTCTTCGCTGGGCGATCGGCCGCGTCTCGGAGGTAATTGGCCGAAATCGCCGGGCTGGACTAATGCCGCCGGTGCGCGGCGTGGGCTGCGCGGATCGGCGCGAACGGCCCGAGCCGGTGTTGTTGCTGGCTGAAGCCGTCCGGATACGGCCCATAGGGCGTGTCCACCGGCTTCTGCCAGAGATCGGGATAGTCCTGTTCCAGCCCCGCCTTGTGCGGGCGCGGCTTGCTCTGCACGTAGGCGGCCACGTCCCACGCATCCGGCGCGGCAACCACGGGGTGCTTCCAGGTGGTGCCGCCCGGCATGTCGTCGTGGATGAAATTCGCCGCCTCGATCAGACGATCCATGCCGGCGCCGTCGTTGAAACTGTCCGGGCCCCAGAGCGGCGGCACGAGGTAGCCCTTGGCCTCGCCCGGCTTGCCGTTCCGCTGGCCGCGGCCGTCGGCCCCGTGGCACACCGCGCAAACGCTGGCGTACACCGCGCGTCCCCGCGCCGGATCGGCGGCCCGATCGAGTTCGGGCATGTGGCCCGACCCGTGGCCGGGCAGCTTCTCGCCGACCGGGCGGCCGGTGGCGAGGAATTTGAGATAGGCGACCATCGCGGTCAGCTCCGCCGAGCCGGGCGGCAGCTTGCGGCCGTTCATGCTGCGCGTCATGCAGCCCTGGATGCGGTCCTCGATGGTCCCGACGCGGCCGCTCCGCGCGCGGTAGCTCGGGTAATTGGCGAAGGCGCCGACCAGCGGATTGCCGAATGGCTGCGTGCCCGCGCCGATATGGCAGTTCCGGCAGGCGAGGTTGTTGCCGGCGTAGCGCTTCGCGGGGTCGGCGACCTCGGGGCCGATATGGGCGTAGGTGCGCGCGATCAAGTCGCGCCCGAGCCGCACCGTGCGACCCCAGGCGTCGTCCGGCAGCTTGTCGGGATTGGGGGCGATCCAGCCGATCGACGCGGGATTGCCCGAGGGCGCCGCCGCGCTTGCCGCGCCGAGCAGCGGCAGCGCCAGACCGAGAGCGACCAAATTCAGCAGCTTGCGCGACATCCGAGTTCTCCCGCGCCGGCTGCTTAGCCGGAAACCGGCACGCCGAACACCGCCGATGGCACCCGGAGCATGGCAATGCGTTTACTCCGGCGGCAACACAGGGAGGCGGGCCATGACGGAGCACGTGTACAAGGTGATCGAGCTGGTCGGCTCGTCGGAGCAGAGCGTGTCGCACGCGATCGAACGGGCGGTGGCGAAGGCGGCGGCGACGGTGCGCAACCTCGGATGGTTCGAGGTGGCGCAGGTGCGCGGGCACGTCGAGAACGGCAAGGTGAAGCACTATCAGGTCACGCTGAAGGTGGGCTTCACGCTCGACGACGCGGGCTGAGATCGGCGCATGCCGGACTAACCGGATTCTTAGCACTTCCTCGGCTAGCATCGGCTCGGGATGCGTTTGGCGCCGTCTGCGCGCAATAACATGCCGAGGTCCGGTATCGCCATGCGTTCGCTCGCTCCCGCCGCGCCCGCCCGCCGGAATCGCGTTCGATGTCGCGGAACTGGTGCTGCTGCGCGGCTGGGCGGAAGCGCGCGGCCTTCGGATGGAGATCGTGCTGAACGCGGTGCGCGCGGACGGCGAGTACGAGGAACTCGTCCTGCTGTATCCGCAACGAAGCCGTCAGCCGTGCCTGACGCTCTGGCGTGCGGCGGACATGGTGGCGCTGGAGCGCGGCCCGGGTCTGGTCGAGCGGTTCGGCTTCCTCTCCGCGGCCCTGGACCGGGCCCGGCTGCCGGACACCAGGGCCGTTTAGCGCGCGTTCAGTCGGACTGGATATTGGTCCGTCATTGTCGGGCTCGGACCCGGCGACCTCGCGGCCGTGCGGCGCCGAGATGCCGGGTCTTCGCCGGACATGACGAAGCCGTTCACTCGGACTGAATAGTTGATCCGTCATTGCCGGGCTCGACCCGGCGATCTCGCGGCCGTGCGGCGTCGAGATGCCCGGGTCTTCGCCCGGGCATGACGACGGTGCTCGCGAGGCCTGGAAACCAGGGCCGGCGCCGTAGTTAACCGCGCCTAATAGCCGGAACGTCCACGGCGGGAGGCGGCGATGGATCTGTTGAAGGACGCACTGGGCGGCAATGCGGTCGCGGTCGCGGTGGCGGGCGCCACGGCGCTGGTCGTTCCGGCCCTCGCCCCCAGCCTGACGCAGCCGCTGCGCGCGATGGTGAAGCTCGGCATCGGCCTGTTCATGGAAAGCGAATCCGAGGCGGAGGCGCAGCTCGTCCAGGAACTCGTGCGCGATACCTTGAATGGCGTTCTCGGCGCGCTCTCCGGGCCCGGCAGCGCCGCCCAGCGCCGCCAGGCCGCGGCGGCGCATATCGAGGATTTCGAGGCCCGGGCGCGGCGGCGCGCGGCGCGGTTCGCGCGTGGCGAGCAGGGCCGGGCGGCGCGCTACCGGCGCCAAGTCGCCAGCCTCAAGCAGGCGATTTCGCACGCCAAGGGGAAACCCCCGAAGGTCTCCAAGCCGGCGCTGGAACACGTTTCCGACATGGTCGCGGAGGACTGGTGAACGCAACTGGCTTCGCTTGCGACGCGTCCTATACTGCCCATATCGGGCTGATTGCGCGGATCCGAACCCGGCCACCACCAAACGGCCGCGGCGAAACAGGCAACCGGAAGAAGGGGCGAACCCATGGCATTCGTCGAGGATTTGTTCAAAGGCAACATCGTCGCCGGACTGGCGGTCGGCGTCGGCGCGCTGGTCCTCGGCCCGGTGATCGCTCCGACCATCACGGCGGTGCTGCGGCCGATCGCCAAGGGCGTGATCAAGGCCGGCATCTACGCCTACGACCGCGCCAGCGAAGGCTTGGCGCAGGTGAACGAAATGAGCGGCGACATCGTGGCCGAGGCGCGATCCGAAATGCGCGACGGCAGCCCGCGGTCCAAGGCGGAACACGCCTGATCCGACCGGCGCGGCCCGACGGTGCACGGCGGTTCGGCCGAGGCCCCGCCAGGCGGCGCGTCTTCCTGTTCCAGCCACGAGGATCGGCGCACCGCTCCGGCGGCTGAGGCGCTCGTCCGTGCGGTGCATGTGCTGGCCGGGCGTGCCCGGCTGCACGTGGCGGGCCTGCGCCGCTCGCCGGAGCTGAAGGACCGGCTCGAACGCGGACTGATTGCGCTGGCCGGCACGGGGCGCGTGCAGGCGAGCACGCAAAGCGGCAACGTGCTGGTGCATTTCGACCCGGCCGTGCCGCTCGAGCGGATCACCACCTACATCGCGGCGCTGACGCGCGGCGAGCTGGTCCTGCCGGAGATGGACGCGCCCGGCGATGCCGGGCGGCGCTGGCACGCCCGCGCCGCGGCGGAGTTGGCCGACGAGCTTGCCACGTCGCCGACCGAGGGCCTCACCGCGGCGGCGGCGCGCGAGCGGCTGAGCGAGCACGGGCGCAACGTCCTGCCGCTGCCGGTCCCCCGCTCCGGGCTCGCCATCCTGGTCGGCCAGTTTCAGTCCTTGCCGGTGGCGCTGCTCGGGATCGCGGCCGGCATCTCCCTGCTGACCGGCGGACTGTTGGAGTGCGCCGCCATCGCCGGCGTGGTCGCGCTCAACGGCGCCATCGGGTTTTCGGTGGAAAGCCGCTCGGAGCGGACCATCACCAGCCTGGCCGCCGCGCCGCTCGACCAGACCGCGCCAGTGATCCGCGACGGCCGGCCGGCCGAGGTTCCCGTGCCGACCCTCGTGCCGGGCGACCTCGTCGCCTTGCAGCGGGGCATGGTCATCCCGGCGGATGCCCGTATCGTCTCGGCCCGCGAACTCAGCGTCAGCGAGGCGATGCTGACCGGCGAAAGCGTTCCGGTGTCGAAAAACCCCTTGCCGCTGCCGGACCGGCCGGTGGCGCTGGCGGACCGCCGGAACATGATCTATCGCGGCACCGCCGTGATCGGCGGCAGCGGTACCGCGATCGTGGTGGCCACCGGACCGGCGACCGAGGTCGGGCGCATCCAGCGCCTGCTCGCCGGCGCGGGCTCGCCGGAAACCCCGATGCAGCGCCAGCTCACCGAGGTCGGCCAGCAATTGATCTGGCTCGGGCTCGCCGTTTGCGGCGCGCTGTTCGGCATCGGCGTGCTGCGCGGCTTCGGGTTGCTGCAAATGGTCCGCTCCTCGGTGTCGCTGGCGGTGGCCGCCATCCCCGAGGCGCTGCCGACGGTGGCGACGACCACGCTCGCGCTCGGCATCGAGGACATGCGCCGGCGCAACGTGCTGGTGCGACGGCTCGACGCCGTGGAGACCCTCGCCTCGGTGCGCGTGTTCTGCTTCGACAAGACCGGCACCTTGACGATGAACCGCATGTCGGTGGCCGCGGTCGCGTGCGAGGACGTCCTTTCGGTCGCGCCGGACGGCAGCGCCGTTGATCCGAACGGGGCTCCGGTCGATCTCGGCGGCGATCCGCGGCTCGTGCGGCTGCTGCTGATCGGCGCGCTGTGCAGCGAAGCCGAGATCGAGCGGGACCGATACGGCAAGCCGGCATTGAACGGCACGGCCACCGAGAACGCCCTGGTGCGGCTGGCGATGGACGCCGGCATGGATGTCGAGGCCGAACGGCGGCGATGGCCGCGGCTGTCGATCCGCCACCGCAGCGACGCCTATCGCTTCATGCTCACGCGGCATCGTTGCGCCGGGCGGATGCTCGTCGCGGTCAAGGGCAGCCCGGAAGAAGTGCTGGAACTCTGCGCGATGCGGCTGACCGGCTGCGGCCCGCGCCCGATGACCGCGGCCGACCGCGCCGAGATCGCGCGCGCCAACATGGCGATGGCGGAACGGGCGCTGCGCGTGCTCGGCTGCGCGTACCAGGAGTTCGCGGCCGACGACGACGCCGCGATCCACGCCGGGGCGTCCGAGCTGATCTGGGTCGGGCTGGCGGGCCTCACCGATCCGGTGCGGCCGGAGGCGCCGGCGCTCATGCGTACCATTCACGAGGCGGGCATTCATCGCGTCATCATGACCGGCGATCAGGTCGCGACCGCGCGGGCGGTGGCGCGCCAGCTCGGGCTCGGCAATGGCGCCGATGTCGAGGTGATCGACTCCGCCGGTCTCGCCGGGCTGGCGCCGGAGCACATCGCCGAGGTGGCGCAAAGGGCCCAGGTGTTCGCCCGCGTCAGCCCGGCCGACAAGCTGGCGATCGTGCGGGCATTGCAGGCGAGCGGCGTCGTGGTGGCCATGGCCGGCGACGGCATCAACGACAGCCCGGCCATGAAGGCGGCCGATGTCGGCATCGCCATGGGCTGGAGCGGCGCCGAGGCGGCGCGCGAAGTGGCCGACGTGGTGCTGCAAACCGACGATCTCACCGCCATCGGCGTGGCCATCGAGCGCGGGCGGACGACGTACACGAACGTGCGCAAGTCGGTGCGGTACCTGATCGGCACCAATATGAGCGAGATCGGCGTCGTGCTGGCCGCCACCTCGGCCGGGTTCAGCGAACCGCTGACGCCGATTCAGTTGCTCTGGCTCAATCTGATCTCGGACGTGCTGCCGGCGCTCGGGCTTGCCTTCGAGCCGCCCGATCCGGGGCTGCTGCGCCGCCCGCCGCAAGCGAACGGGCAGGGCATTCTGCGCAATCGCGACCTGCGCGCCTCCGCCGTCGATGCCAGCGTGATCGCCGGCGGCGCGCTGGCGGCCTGCGGCTACGGCGTGCTCCGATATGGCGTCTCGGCCGAGGCGCGCACCATGACGCTCGGCAGTCTGGTGACCGCGCAACTGCTGCACGCGCTCACCTGCCGCGGCGCCACCAGGAGCGGTGACGACAGGCCGCCGAACCGGCCGCTCGCCGCCGCGGTCGGCGTCTCGCTCGCGGCGCAGGCGGCCGCTCTGCTGCTGCCGGGCATGCGCGGGCTCATGGGCATGGCGCCGCTGGGTCCGCTCGACCTGGCGGTTACGCTCGGCGCCGGCCTGCTGCCCTACCTGGTGAACGAAGCCCGCAAGCCGGCCCCGGTGAACGCGCCGCCCAGCCGCGCGACGCCGCGCCTGGCTTCCCCCTTGGCCGCCTGAGGGCTCAGTCCGCCTCGGCCGCCGCCGCCGGCCCGCTTGGCCCCGGCATCGCGGATCGCATGCGGTCCGTCGCCAGTTCGACCTTGGCTTCGGCCAGCATGTCCTCGACGGTTTCGCCCAACTCCGCCAGCCGCTCGCGGCCGACCTCGAAGGCCACCAGCCCTTGCTTGATCGCCGCCTTGGCCGCCGGCCGGCCATAGCGGGACGCCGCCGGCCGCCACAGCGGACCCAGGAACGCCGCCAGCACGCTGAGCGCCAGACCCGTCATCAGCCCGCTCGTGTAGCCCCGCGCCATTGGAAACCCTCCCGAGGATCTGACACTGTGCCGCCATGCCGTCTGGACGCCGAGCCGTCGGTGCCCATCCGGCGATCGGCCGCGGCGCAGCAGAGCACAAACCGAGGGTACTCAGCCATGCCGGAAACGTCCATTCCGCCGCCGCAAGCGGAGGTCGTGCACCAGCTTCCTGGCCGGATTCGCCTGCGCTTGCACGCGCGGCGGGGCGAGGCCGCCTTCTTCACCGATCTCGCCGCGCGGCTCGGGCGGTTGGCGGGCGTGCGCGCGGTCAAGGCCAATCCCCGCACCGCCAGCCTGCTGATCGAGTACGCGGGCGCCCTGGATGCGCTGCTGCGCGCCGCCCGGGAGCACGCCGTGCTGGAAGCGGTGGCGGCCGCCCCGGTGGTGCCGCGATCGCGGCGATACGCGGGCCGGCTGGCCGCGATGCCGCCGCTTTCGGTCGCCGCCGCCGGGCTGGTCGGGCTCGGCGGGCTTCAGGTGGCGCGCGGCAAGATCCTGGGCACCGCGAGCGAGAATTTCTGGATGGCGTTCCGGATTTACGCGCTGATGGGCCGCCCGAGGATCGCCACCTTGTTGATCCTGTTCGGCCTCTATCGGCTGGCGCGCGGCGAGGCGCTCGGCTCGGCGGAGTCGTTCTTCTACTACGCCGCGCAGGCGAACCGGATGGCGAAGCGGCAGGGCGGCGATGTGTGAGGCATCGGATCGCGGCCGGTTTGCGATCTATTGCGACAATCCCGCGCGCGAACCTAGCATGGCACCGAGGAAATCGGCGGGGAACGCAGCGGGTGCCGGCGCCCGGCGCCCGGCTCGGAGGTGGCGATGGACGTAGGCCTGATGATGATTTTCGCCAGCTACGGCTGGCAGAATATCGATGACGAGCAGGTCTGGGACGAGGATCTCCGGCTGGCGCGGCAGGCGCCCGGCCTCGGCTTCGACGTGATCTGGTCGGCCGAGCACCATTTCTTCGACTATTCGTTCTGCCCCGACAACCTTCAGATATTGAGCTATCTGGCCGGCGTATGTCCCGATATCGACCTCGGCACGGCGGCCGTGATCGTGCCCTGGCACGACCCGTTGCGCGTCGCCGAGCAGGCCTCCGTGCTCGATCTTCTGTGCAAGGGCCGGCTGCGGCTCGGGCTCGGGCGCGGCCTGGCGCGGCGCGAATTCGCGGCGTTCCGCGGCAGCATGGACGAGAGCCGCGCGCGCTTCGACGAGGCGGCGCCGATGATCGCGAACGCGCTGCGTACCGGCTGGATGGAGGGCGAGGGGCCGCATTACCGCCAGCCGCGCATCGAAATCCGCCCGCGCCCGAAGCACGATTTCGCGGGGCGGATCTACGCGGTCGCGTCGAGCGAGGATTCGGTGGATTCGGCGGCGCGGCTCGGCGCGCACATGGTGATGTTTTCCGATCGCCCCTGGCACATGCGCCTGCCCGCCATCGAACGCAACCGCGAACTGTTCCGCAAGTATCACGGCACCGACGCGCCGGCGATGATGATCACCGACTTCGCCATCTGCGCGCCGAGCCTGGACGAGGCGGAGACGCTCGCGCGCCGGCACATGGGCAAGTTCGTGGAAAGCAACTTCCACCACTACGAGTTCCTGGGCGATCATTTCGCCACCGTGAAGGGCTACGACGCCTATGCGCAGAAGGCGGAGATCGCCCGCCAGGCCGGGCTCGAGGGCGCGGTGGCCGGCTTCATGCAGGCCGCCGTCTGGGGCACGCCGGATCGGATACTGCGCGAACTGGAAAAGCGCCGCGCGGTGGTCGGCGCGTTCGAGCTGAACGCCAGCTTCCGCTTCGGCGGCATTCCGTACCCGAAAGCCGAGGCGTCGATGCGGCTGTTCGCCAAGGAGGTGCTGCCGGTGCTGAAGAGTTGGGGCCGGCCGGCGAAGGCGGCGGAGTAGACGCCATTCCGGGTCCGGGGTCCACTAGAGCGGTTTCCGGCCGGCTGGAATCGCGCTGCCCCTTTGTCATGGCCGGACTTTATCCGGCCATCTCGGGGCCGCACGGGATTGCCGGGTCAAGCCCGGCAATGACGGACTTTGTGGGGGTTTCCCGTCAAGCTGAAACCGCTCTGGCCCGCCACAGTTGCGGCGCCGTGGACTCCGGCTTTCGCCGGGGTGGGACATTTCGCGGCGACGTTAGCTAACTGCCCTTCGCCGCTCCCCGTTCTTCCGTAACAAAAACTCGCGCCCGACCTTTACCATCGCAACCCCGTCGTACTCGACAACGTCGGCCGTCGCGTACGTCTCGCGTCCAGTTCTCCGGGATGAAGCTGCCGGTGCCGACCACGTCGATCGGCGCGTTGGTGTCCGCCATCACGCGGCACTTGTCGGGGGAAAAGCCGGAGGAGGCGACGATGCGCACGCGCGGGAAGCCGGCCTCGTCCAGCGCGTCGCGCACGCGCCAGATCGCCGCCGCCGATACGCCGGTGCCGATCAGATAGCGCAGCTCCGCGTCGCTGCGGTAGCGGCGGATCGCGCCGGGGGCGTGCTTCTCCAGCACCCCGTAGCTCTCGCCCGGATCGAGCCCCTCGATGAAGCGCGCGCCGTGCGTGTCGATCCGCACCGCGAGCCGCCCCGCTTCGGCCAGTTCGGGGAAGCGGCGGCAGACCTCCAGCGAATCGGTGATCTCGCGGCCGAAGTAATCGACCAGCACCGTCAGGTTCTCGTCGGGGAACGTCTCGCGGAACATCTCCGCCGCGCGCACCGTTGAGCCGGCGTAGCCGATCAGCGCGTGCGGCATGGTGCCCAAACCGCGCGCCACGCCGAACCAGTGCGCCGTCGCGTCGGTGGCGTTGCCCACGAAGCCGACCGCGCCCTCGCGCCGCGCCGCCTCGCTGCCGACCGAGGCGGCGTAGGCCATCTGCTCCTGCATCTCGGCCCCCGCGCAGTGCCGCGCCTCCATGGCGAGGAACGCCACCTTCGGCAGCGCGAGGCACATCTGATAGGCGTTGTGCGCGGCGACGCAGACCGGCCCGATTTTTGCAGCAGAATTGTTTCGAGATCGACGAGCTGGGCGAAGCTGCCGGAGAGATACACGATCGGCTCGCCGGCGCCGACCCAGCTGCCCTCGGCGAAGCGCAGGTCGATGTCGAAGCGGGTGGCGCGGGAAGCGGCAACCGCGCGCAGCCAGTCCATCATCAGGCGCGGGGCGGAGATTACGGGACGGCGCAGGAACAGCGCGTAGGTGACGCGCTTGTCGCCGAAGCGCTGCACGATCCGGCGCGTGCGGTTGAAGTAGGCGTCCGTGCGCGCGGCGATCAGTTCGGAATCGTCCAGAGCGGCCGCGTGGGGCGCCCCATCCCGGCCCGGGCCGGGCGCGCTCACTGCGCCGCCACGGCCGGCGCGGGCGCGCCGTTCCGCCGCGTCTTCAGCTCCTCCGCGACCAGGAACGCCAGCTCCAGCGACTGTTCGGCGTTCAGCCGCGGATCGCAGAACGTCTCGTAGCGCGCGCCGAGATCGTCCTCGGTCAGGCGGTGCGCGCCGCCGGTGCA
Organism: uncultured Alphaproteobacteria bacterium; assembly: GCA_963761015.1. GTDB lineage: Bacteria > Pseudomonadota > Alphaproteobacteria > Acetobacterales > Acetobacteraceae > CAVXFL01. Next base: position 51,877 of record CAVXFL010000006.1, on the reverse strand, counting down.
TTCCGTCACGTCCTGGCCGGTCATTTCCACATGCACGCCGCCGCCCCAGGTGTCTTCCGCCGCATGGGCGTCGAAGAAGCCGCGCACCTCGGCCAGGATGGCGTCGAAGCTGCGCGTCTTCACCTGCGCCGAGGTGGAAACGGTATTGCCGTGCATCGGGTCGCACAGCCACACCACCGAGCGTCCGGCGCGCTTCACCGCGCGCAGCAGCGGCGGCAGCCGCCCCGGCACCTTTTCCGCCCCCATGCGGCTGATCAAGGTCAGCCGCCCCGGCCGGTTCTCCGGGTTCAGGATTTCGGTGAGCCGCACCAGTTCGTCGGCGTCCATGCTCGGCCCGACCTTGATGCCGATCGGGTTCTTCACGCCGCGCAGGAACTCGACATGCGCGCCGTCCGGCTGGCGGGTGCGGTCGCCGATCCAGAGGAAATGCGCGGAACACGCATACCAGTCGCCCGAGGTGGAATCGACGCGCGTGAGCGCCTGCTCGTACGGCAGCAGCAGCGCCTCGTGGCTGGTGTAGAACTCGGTCTCGCGGATCTGCGGCGTGGTTTCGCTGGTCATGCCGCAGGCCGCCATGAAGCCCAATGTCTCGTCGATGCGCGAGGCGAGATCCTGGTAGCGCTCGGCGAGCGGCGAGCGGTGCGACGAAATCGAGGTTCCAGCGATGCACCTCGTGCAGGTCGGCATAGCCGCCGCCGGCGAAGGCGCGCAGCAGGTTGAGCGTGCCGGCGCACTGGAAATACGCGCGCTCCATCCGCGCCGGGTCGGGGATGCGCGCCTCGGGGGAAAAATCCGGGCCGTTGACGATGTCGCCGCGATAGCTCGGCAGCGTGACGCCGTTGGGGTTTCGGTATCGGAGCTGCGCGGCTTGGCGAACTGCCCGGCGATGCGGCCGAGTTTCACGACCGGCACGCGGGCGCCGAAGGTCAGCACGACGGCCATTTGCAGCAGCACGCGGAACGTGTCGCGGATGATGTTGGCGGTGAAATCGGCAAAGCTTTCGGCGCAGTCGCCGCCTTGCAGGACGAAGGCATGGCCCTCGGCAGCCTGCGCGAGTGCCGCGCGCAGCCGCCTTGCCTCGCCGGCAAAGACGAGGGGCGGATAGCCCCGCAGCCGCGCCTCCGCCTCGGCCAGCCGCTCGGCGTCGGGATAGGCCGGAACCTGGCGGATCGGGCGGCTGCGCCAGCTATCCGGGCTCCAGGCGGCCGGGGTCGGGTGGGAAATCATCGACAATCACTCCAGCGCGCGGCCTATAGCGGCGCACGGCGATTATTCACGAATGCGCCCGAATGGCTACTCCGCCGCTCGCGCGATCCCAGCAACGCGGGTGCGCGTGCGCATGGTGACGAACTCCTCCGCCGCGGTCGGGTGAATGCCCGACGGTGCGGTCGAAATCGGCCTTGGTGGCGCCGCAGGTCAGCGCGACCGCGAATCCCTGCACCACCTCCGGCGCGTCGTCGCCCAGCATGTGCACGCCAAGCACGCGCTGGGTCGGCTGATCGACCACGACCTTCATCAACGTGCGGCGGTTCCGGCCGCTGAGGTTGTGCCGCATCGGCTTGAAGTGGGCGACGTAGACGTCGACGGGGCCACGCTCCGCCGCCTGTTCCTCGGTGAGGCCCACGGTGGCGAGTGGCGGGGCGGAAAACACTGCCGTCGGCACCTGCTGGAAATTCCAGATCCGCGGACCGGGGCCGAACAGCCGCTCCGCCAGGGCATGGCCCTCGGCCGTGGCCACCGGGGTCAGGTTCAGCCGATCGGTCACGTCGCCGATGGCGTAGATGTGCTTCTGGCCGGTGCGCATCTCGGCATCGACCGGGATGGCGCCGAATGCGTCGAGCGCCACGCCGGCGCTGTCGAGGCCGAGCCCGGCCACGTTCGGCCGCCGGCCGATGGCGAAGAAGACGAGGTCCGCAATCGAGCCGCGTGCCGTCGGCGAGCTTGACCCGGCGCGCCTCGCCCTGGGGGACAATGTCGGTGATCGTGGTGTTGGCGCGCAGCCGGACGCCCTGCGCCTCCAATGCCTCGGCGACCGCCTCGCGCAGATCCAGGTCGAAGCCGCGCAACGGCAGGGGTTGGCGGAACACCAGGTCGACCTCGGCGCCGAGCCCGCGGAAGATGCCGGCGAACTCGACGGCGATGTAGCCGCCGCCATGGATCACGATGCGCTTCGGCAGTTCGGGGAGGAAGAACGCGTCGTCGGAGACGATGCCGAGTTCCGCGCCGGGAATCGCCGGGCGCTGCGGATGACCCCCGGTGGCGATGACGATGCGCTCGGCGGTGACGCGCCGGCCGCCGACGTCGAGCGTATGCGGGTCGATGAAGCTGGCATGGGCGTCGAAGATGGCGGCGCCGGCACCGTCGAGCAGCTTGCGGTAGACCGCGTTCAGCCGGCCGATCTCGCTGTCCTTCGCGGCGATCAGCGCCGCCCAGTCGTGGCCGCGCTTATCGATGCTCCAGCCGAAGCCGCGCGCATCGTCGGCCCAGGCGCCGTACTCGGCGGCCTGGACCAGCAGTTTTTTCGGCACGCAGCCGACATTGACGCAGGTTCCGCCCCAGAACCGCTCCTCCGCGACCGCCACGCGCGCGCCGTGACCGCGGCGATGCGGCCGCACCGCACGCCCGCCCGAGCCGCCGCCGATCACGAACAGGTCGAAATCGTAACCAGCGCCGCTCATTGCGCAAACCTCTCGGGCTCGCAACGTCTCCCCCTCCCCTTGCGGGAGGGGGCCGGGGGGAGGGGTTCGGCCGTCGCCATGCCGATCGCCTCGAGCACGCCCTCGAGGTTGGTCAGGACATCGTTGTCGAAAACGCGAAACACCCGAAGCCCTTGCCTCCGCATCCACTCGTCCCGGCGGCGATCGAGTTGAGACCGACATGCGTCATCCCGTCTACCTCAATCACCAAGCGAGCCGGCGGGCAAAAGAAATCGGCGATGTAGGGGCCGATCGGGACCTGGCGGCGGAATTTGAGTCCATCCAGTTGCCAAGCCCGGAGCCTGCGCCAGAGGAACTCGTTCGGCGCGGGTCGAGCTTTGACGCATGTCACGGGCGAAGCGAACCAAGCGGCTTTTTTCGACCCCTCCCCCCGACCCCCTCCCGCAAGGGGAGGGGGAGTCGTTCTTGTCACCTGAGGGCATCTCGCCAACCAAGCGGGACGATCCGCTCAGCTCCCGATGCCGCCCAGGCAGAGATACTTGACCTCGACGAACTCCTCGATGCCGTACTTGGAGCCCTCGCGGCCGAGGCCCGACTCTTCATGCCGCCGAACGGCGCCACTTCGGTCGAGATGATGCCCTCGTTGATGCCGACGATGCCGTATTCCAGCGCCTCGGCCACCCGGAACACGCGGCCGACATCGCGGGTGTAGAAATAGGAGGCGAGGCCGAATTCGGTGTCGTTGGCGAGCTGGATCGCCTCCTCCTCGGTCTCGAAGCGGAACAGCGGCGCCACCGGGCCGAAGGTTTCGTCGCGGAAGATCACCGCTTCACTGCGGCACGTCGGTCAGGACGGTCGGCTCGAAGAACGTGCCGCCGAGCGCATGGCGCTTGCCGCCGATCAGCCACTTTCGCGCCGCGCTTCACCGCGTCGGCGACGTGCTCCTCGACCTTCTTCACCGCGTCGGCGTTGATCAGCGGTCCCTGCGTGACGCCTGTCCTCCAGGCCGTTGCCGACCTTCATCTTGGCCACTGCCTCCTTCAGCTTCGCGGTGAAGGCGTCGTAGATGCCGTCCTGCACGAGCAGCCGGTTGGCGCAGACGCAGGTCTGGCCGGTGTTGCGGTACTTGCTCATCATCGCGCCCTTCACCGCCTCCTCCAGGTCGGCGTCGTCGAACACGATGAACGGCGCGTTGCCGCCCAGTTCCATGCTCACCTTCTTCACCGTTGCCGCGCACTGGGCGAGCAACTTTGCCCCGATCTCGGTCGAGCCGGTGAAGGAGAATTTCCGCACCATCGGGTTGGAGGTGAGTTCGCTGCCGACCTCACTGGCGGGCCCGGTGACGATGTTGCACACGCCAGCGGGAAAGCCGGCGCGCTCGGCGAGCACGGCCAGGGCGAGCGCCGAGAACGGCGTCTGGCTCGCCGGCTTGATGACGCCCGTGCAGCCGGCCGCCCAGCCGGGCCCGGCCTTGCGGGTGATCATGGCCGACGGGAAATTCCACGGCGTCACCGCGGCGAACACGCCGACCGGCTCCTTCTGCACGATGATGCGCCGGCCCTTCAGGTGCTGCGGGATGGTGTCGCCGTAGACGCGCTTGCCCTCTTCGGCGAACCACTCGATGAAGCCGGCGGAATAGGCGACCTCGCCGCGGGCCTCGGCGAGCGGCTTGCCCTGCTCGGCGGTCATGATGACGGCCAGGTCTTCCTGGTTCTCCATCATCAGGGCGTAGAGCTTGCGCAGCAGGCCGGCGCGCTCCATGGCGGTCATCGCGCGCCAGGCCGGCTGGGCGGCGTAGGCGGCCTCGACGGCGCGGCGCGTCTCGGCGGCGCCGAGCGCCGGCACCTCGCCGATCACCTCGCCGGTCGCGGGGTTCTTCACCGGGACGGTCTTGCCGCTATCGGCCTCGATCCATTTCCCGCCGACATGGCAGGCTTGGCGGAACAGGCTGGGGTCCTTCAGCGGCAGCTTCGTGGCGGGATTCAGCATGGCGGTTCCTCCTCTGTCACTGCCAAGCAGATGGGCGGCCGACGCGCCGATGTCAGCCCGAGTCAGCGGCTCGGGCGCGGCCGCGCTTGCGGGCGAAGTCGTCGACCAACTCGGCGATCCGCCGTGGAATGATTGCTCCCGAGGCGCAAGCGCGGGCAAATTCGGTATGAAATCGCCGCAACCGTGAAGCCAATTCTTCCGGCTCCACGCCAGCTGCAAGGCGCGCGTATTGCAGGCGAAGCAACTGCAGGCGGGATGTGATGTTCTGCAGCTCCACCCCGCCGAACGGTTCGTCGTAAAGCAGTTTGAAGTAGAATTGCGCGTTGCCGGGCTTGTTCAGCTCATCCGGCGGCTTCAGTCCGACGCTCGGCATCCGATTTGCCTTTCGGTCCAGGGCGGACCTTGCTCGTCTGGTATCACCCCGGCTTTCGCCGGGGTGATTGCCCTATATATCCGCGTAGCAGTGGGTTTCCGCCTCGGCGCCGGGATGGGTCAGGGCGCCCAGATGGGCCGGGCCCACCAGTTGCGCGTATTTCCACAGCGCGCCGCTGTTGTAGTCGGTCTTGCGCGGCTTCCATTCCGCGCGGCGCGCCGCCAGTTCCTGCTCGGAGAGCAGCACGTCGATACGGCCGGCATCCGCGTCGATCACGATGCGGTCGCCGTTGCGCACCAGCGCGATCGGCCCGCCCACCGCCGCCTCCGGCCCGACATGGCCGACGCAGAAGCCGCGCGTGGCGCCGGAGAAGCGTCCGTCGGTGATCAGCGCGACGTCCTCGCCCATGCCCTGGCCGTAGATCGCGCTGGTGGTGGACAGCATCTCGCGCATCCCCGGGCCGCCCTTCGGCCCCTCGTAGCGGATGACGATCACGTCGCCCGCCTTGTAGGCGCGCGCCTGCACGGCGCGGAACGCCTCCTCCTCGGAATCGAAGCAAAGCGCGGTGCCCTCGAACCGCCGGTTCTTCATCCCGGCGACCTTCACGATGCCGCCATCCGGCGCGAGGTTGCCCTTCAGCCCGACCACGCCCCCGGTCGGCGAGAGCGCGCGGCTGACCGGATAGACCACGTCCTGATCCTGCGGGAACACCACGTCCTGCAGGTTCTCGGCGAGCGTCTTGCCGGTGACCGTGACGCAGTCGCCGTGCAGCAATCCGGCGTCGAGCAGCGCCTTCAGCACGACCGGAATGCCGCCGACCCGGTGCACGTCCAGCGCCACGTATTTCCCGCCCGGCTTCAGGTCGGCGATATACGGGGTGCGGCGCATGATCTCGACCACGTCGTCGAGCGTGAAGCGGATGCCGGCCTCGTGCGCCATCGCCGGCAAGTGGAGGCCGGCGTTGGTCGAGCCGCCGGTGGCGCCCACCAGCACCGCGGCGTTCTCCAACGCCCGGCGGGTGACGATGTCGCGCGGGCGCAACCCGCTCTCGACCAGCGCCATCGCCGCGCGGCCGGATTCCACGGCATAGCGGTCGCGGTCCTCGTAGGGCGCCGGCGCGCCGGCCGAGCCGGGGAGCGCCAGCCCGATCGCCTCGCTCACCATCGCCATCGTGTTCGCGGTGAACTGCCCGCCGCAGGCGCCGGCCGAGGGACAGGCCACGCATTCCAATTCGTGCAGCTCGGCGTCGCTCATCTTGCCGGCGGCGTGCTGGCCGACCGCCTCGAACACGTCGACCACGGTCACGTCGCGGTTCTGGAACCGGCCGGGCAGGATCGAGCCGCCGTACATGAACACGCTCGGGACGTTCAGCCGCAGCATGGCCATCATCATCCCGGGCAACGACTTGTCGCAGCCGGCGAGCCCGACCAGCGCGTCGTAGCAATGCCCGCGCACCGTGAGTTCGACGGAATCCGCGATGACCTCGCGCGAAACCAGCGAGGATTTCATCCCCTGGTGGCCCATGGCGATGCCGTCGGTGACGGTGATGGTGGTGAACTCGCGCGGCGTGCCGCCGGCCTCGGCCACCCCGCGCTTCACCGACTGCGCCTGGCGCGAGAGCGCGATGTTGCAGGGCGCGGCCTCGTTCCAGCAGGTGGCGACGCCGACGAAGGGCTGGTCGATCTCGTCCTCGGAGAGCCCCATCGCGTAGTAGTAGCTGCGGTGCGGCGCCCGGTCCGGCCCCACGGTCACGTGCCGCGACGGCAGCCGCGACTTGTCCCAGCGTTTTTGCAGCATGGCATCCCCCCTCGGATCTTCGGCCGGACCCTAGCGCGCACCGCCGGTTTGACAAGCGCGGCTGCCGCTGGACGGCACCGCACCGGGTCCGGCACAACCGTAGCGGATGAGCATGCCCGACCCCCCGAAAGTCGCGATCGCCTGCCAGGGCGGCGGCAGCCACGCCGCCTTTGCCGCCGGTGTGCTGCGCCGGCTGCTCGGCCCGGAGATGCGCGGGCGGTTCGAGCTGGTCGGGTTGAGCGGCACGTCCGGGGGCGCCATGTGCGCCGCGCTGGCCTGGGCCGGCCTGATCGCACCCCAGCACGGCGATGCCGGCGAACGGCTGACGCGGTTCTGGCGCGATCTGGAGGTGCGCGACATCCTCGATGCCGCCGCCAATTTCTGGGCCGTCTCGCTGGCGCGTCTGCCGGTGACGGCCGAGGTCAGCCCGTACGCCTACGAGCCCACCGCCGAACCGCGATTGCGCGCCCTGCTGCGGGCGCATCTCGGGCTGGCGCGGCTGCCGGCCGACCCCGAGCGGCGCGCCCGGCCCAAGCTCTTGATCGGGGCCACCGACATCCTCGCCGGCGAGCGCATCGTCTTTCACGGCGAGACCCTGCGCGAGGACGACCTGATCGCCTCCGCCGCGCTGCCGACGCTGTTCCGCGCGGTGCGCGAGGGCGGCCGGCTGTATTGGGACGGCTTGTTCGCGACCAACCCGCCGGTGCGGGAGTTCACCGACCTCGCGCCGAAGCCGGACCAGATCTGGGTCGTGCAGATCAACCCGCAGCAGCGGCATACCGAGCCGCGCACCGTCGCCGAGATCGCCGACCGGCGGAACGAGCTGGCCGGCAATCTCTCGCTCGGGCAGGAGCTGTTCTTCATCGGCAAGATGAACGAGTTGCTGCAAAAACACGGCTCGCTGGCGAAAAAATACCAGCCGATCGGCGTTCGCGTGGTCGAGCTCGGCATCCGCGACCTCGATTACCCCTCCAAGCTCGACCGCAGCGAGGACTTGATCGAGCGCCTGCTGCGTAACGGCGAGGAGCGGGCCGAGTGGTTCTTCGACCACCGTTCCGAATGGCCGCGCCCCGGCTCCGTCCCGCCCGCTTCGGTGTCGCCGGCCAGGTGAGGGCCGCCGCCCGCATCCTATGTTCCCCGCCCGTTATGTGGCAGAGAACCGGCAGGCAACGGAATCGGTCGCCATGAGCGCTGCCAGCGTGTCGCGTCGGACCCTGGCCCCCGGGCGGGAGACGGCCGCGCGGCAATTCCCGGTCGTCCTGATCAAGCCGTCGCACTATGACGACGACGGCTACGTGATCCGCTGGTGGCGCTCGACCATGCCGTCGAATTCGCTGGCGAGCGTCTACGCGCTGGCGTTGGACGCGGCCGAGCGGCGTGTGCTCGGACCGGATGTGGAGATCACCGCCACCGCGATCGACGAAACGAACACGCGCGTTCGCGTCGGCGACATCGTCGCGCGGTTCCGCGACTGCGGCAATGCCGGGCTGGTCGGGCTGGTCGGCGTGCAATCCAACCAGTATCCGCGCGCGCTCGACATCGCCCGCGAACTGCGCGCGGCCGGCGTGCCGGTGATGATCGGCGGCTTCCACGTCTCCGGCGTGCTCGCCATGCTACCGGGTGTGCAGCCCGACTTGCAGGAGGCGCTCGATCTCGGCATCTCGCTGTTCGCCGGCGAGGCCGAGGGCCGCCTGGACGCGGTGCTGCGCGACGCTGCGGCCAACAATCTGCAAGCCGATCTACAACTTCGTCGACGACCTGCCGGCGCTGCAGGGCGCGATGACGCCGTTCCTGCCGCAAGGAGTTTGTTCGCCGCACCGTCGGCACCATGACCAGTTTCGACGCCGGGCGCGGCTGTCCGTTCCAGTGCTCGTTCTGCACCATCATCAACGTGCAGGGCCGCAAGTCGCGCCGCCGCGACCCGGACGACGTGGAACAGATCATCCGCCGCAATTGGGCGCAGGGTGTCGCGCGCTATTTCATCACCGACGACAATTTCGCGCGCAACAAGGATTGGGAACCGATCTTCGACCGCATCATCGAGCTGCGCGAGCAGCACGGCATGGACGTGCGCTTCATGATCCAGGTGGACACGATGTGCCACCGCATCCCGAACTTCATCGCCAAGGCGAAGCGCGCCGGCGTCACGCGCATCTTCATCGGCCTGGAGAACATCAACCCGGACAACCTGCTGGCGGCGAAGAAGCGGCAGAACAAGATCACCGAATACCGCAAGATGCTGCTGGCCTGGAAGGCAGCCGGCATCTTCACCTTCGCCGGCTACATCGTCGGCTTTCCGTTCGACACGCCGGAATCGGTGCGGCGCGATATCGCGATCATCCAGAAGGAGCTGCCGCTCGATATTCTGGAGTTCTTCGTGCTGACGCCGCTGCCCGGATCGGAGGACCACAAGGTGCTCTGGACCAAGGGCGTCGCCATGGACCCCGACCTGAACAAGTACGATCTGGAGCACCCGGTCACCGCGCATCCGAGGATGACGCAGGCGGAATGGGAGCGGGTCGCCGCCGAGGCCTGGACGCGCTACTACACGCCCGCGCACATGGCGACGATCCTGCGCCGCGCCCGCGTCTGCGGCATCAACCTGCGCAGCCTGATGGTGATCCTGCTCTGGTTCTCGAGTTCGTTTCCGATCGAGAACGTGCATCCGCTGCAGGGCGGCATTCTGCGCCTGAAGAGCCGCCACGAGCGCCGCCCCGCGCTTGGGCTGGAGCCGGTGTGGCGCTTCTATCCGCGGCTGGCGGCGGCGCTTCTGGTGAAGCACGCGCGGTTCGCGCGCCACGTCTGGCGCCTCGACCGCATCCGCCGCCGCGTCGCAGCGGACCCGAACGGCCTCGCCTACACCGACCCCGCGCTGCTGCCGGTGACGGACGAGGACACCGAGCACCTCGACCTGTTCACGCAGAACCAGGCGGCCCGCGACGCCGTCGAGCGCGCGCGCAAGGTCGGGCTGCTGTCCCCCGCCGGCTGATCGGCCGCTGGATCGGCCGCTCCCGGATCGTGGTCCGGGACAGGTTTCGCGGGAACGACGAAAGGGAGTCGGTGCTCGCGCTCGGCGGTATCAGCGCTGCTGCCGCCGCGCATCGAGCAGCGCGAGCGCGCGCTCCCGATTGGCCTTGGTGTGCGTCACGTAATAATCCGCGCCCGCCGCGGTAAACACCTCCAGCGCGGCGCGGTAGGCGGCGACCGCCTGCTCCAGCCGCGCCGTGCCGCTCTCGCGCTCGCCCATCCTGAAGAGCGCACCGCCGAGGTTGTTCTGGGTCTGCGCCCAGTTGAGCGGCACGCGCTCGCGGGTGTATTCCTTCAGCGCCTCGCGGTAGGCGGCGACCGCCTGTTCCAGCTGCGCCGTGCCGCTCTCGCGCTCGCCGAGTGTCGCAAGCGCGGCGCCGAGGTTGTTCTGCGTCGCCGCCCAGTCGAGCGGCACGCGCTCGCGGGTGCGTTCCTGGAGCGCGGCGCGGTAGGCGGCGACCGCCTGTTCCAGCCGCGCCGTGCCGCTCTCGCGCTCGCCCAGCCTCGAAAGCGCGGTGCCGAGGTTGTTCTGGGTCGTCGCCCAGTCGAGCGGCACGCGCTCGCGGGTGCGTTCCTTCAGCGCCTCGCGGTAGGCGGCGACCGCCTGTTCCAGCCGCGCCGTGCCGCTCTCCCGCTCGCCCAGCATCGCAAGCGCGTTGCCGAGGTTGTTCTGCGTCGCCGCCCAGTCGAGCGGCACGCGCTCGCGGGTGTATTCCTGGAGCGCGGCGCGGTAGGCGGCGACCGCCTGTTCCAGCCGCGCCGTGCCGCTCTCGCGCGCGCCGAGGGTCTCGAGCGCGGTGCCGAGGTTGTTCTGCGTCCCCGCCCAGTCGAGCGGCACGCGCTCGCGCGGGGCGCGGGGCAGAGCTTCGTCGCGGTAGAGCTCGATGGCGTCGACGAGCGCGGTGTTGTCGCCGAACTCGCGGCCGAGGTCCCACAGAGCAACGGCGCCGTTGAGGATGTAGCCCCACTCGTCCCTCGCATCGACTGGAGCGATCGCCCGCGCCGCCGCGCGCCAGTGCTCGGCGGCCTCGCGGTAGGCCAAACGCGCGCGGGCATTGGCCGCCTGCGCAACCCTCGTCGCGGCGATGCCGGTGCGCCGGAGCCGGACCTCCTCCTGGACTTCCCGCTCGTGGGCTTCCAGCCGGTCCAGCGCCTCGGTCTCGATGCGGTCGATTTCCGCCAGCGCCGCATTCGCCTCGTCCAGATGGCCCGCCAAGTGCGCCGCCTGCGCTTCGGCCTTCAGCGCCGCCAGTCGCGGCGAGAGATTGCGCGAGACCGAGAGCGCGTCGATCCGCTCGCCGGCGGTCTTCCACTCGACTGCGATGCGGAACAGCGTGGCCGAGAACTGTTCCGGCGGCACGTGCCGGCCGACTACCGTCGCCAGGAAGCCAGCGACCAATTCCACCGTGCCGTTCCGCTCCGCCTTGATGCGGGCGAGATCGGCGGCCAGCGCGGTTTTCTCGGCCTGGGTCAGCGACAGGTCGCGGGTGAGCCGATCGACGATGTCGCGCAGCTTTTCCTGCTCCGCCGTCCGCCGCAGCAGGACTTCTTGCACGGAGAGGTTGATCAAATCGGCGAAGGCGGGATCGAGCTTGAGTTCCTCGTAAGTCGTCGCGATCAGGCGGCGCAGCAGCTTGCCGCCGAACTGATCCTTCCCGAACCTCGAATCCGCCGCGGCTGCGTTGTCCAGAACGAGGTCCGCGATCCGCGATGAGTCGAGATTCGCCTCGGCAATGCTGATCTTCGTGGGCAGGCACTTCGGCAGGACCGCGTTCAGGGCGGCGGAGAATTCGGCGGAGGCTCGCTCGCCGGTTCGGTCGGACCCGAACTCCAGTTCCACCTCGCGATTCACGGACTTCTGCAACCGGGAGAGCGCTCGCCTGACCGCATCGCGGTGCGACTCGCCGAAGGCGTGCGCGAACTCGCCGCTCCGGTCGCCGGCCTCGAACAGCTGGGAGGCAAACTCGAAGTCGAACGCCTTCGACCCAGCGGCCAGCACCGTGAACACCAGCGAGCAGAGCTTTGCGGCACAAGCCGCTTCGAGCATCGGCATCGGACCCCATCTTCGCCGAAATATATGCTACCGTGGCATTTTTTCACAAAAGCCATTTGTACGCTCGCTTTACCGGCGAAAGCCGGTATCCATTGTGCTGACGCACCGGCCGTGCGCGCTTTCGCCGATCGTTCCGTCCCACGATGGGTCCCGGCTTCCGCCGGGAAAGCGGTTTTTCAAGGTCTCCGGACGCGACAACTGCACGGGGAAACCCCGTTACAGCGGACCACATACAGGCGGCGAAGCGGGCCTATGTGTGCGGGCTTAGCGCTCGTTCGCGCGGCTTGGCGACAGATTTCCGATCGCCCTTGGCCGCCTCCGCCAGCACCTCGCCGATCGCGCCATCGCAGGGCCGGCCGAGAACGTGGCGGCTGTGCCAGAGCGCGTAGAACAGCAGACTCCACGCCGCCTGGGCGTGCTTCGCGGGGTCGGCGAAGACGGCGCGCACTGCCTCTTGCGGCGCCATTTCCGCAACGCCGGGCTGGCGGCTTACCAGATCGGCCAGTTCCTCCCGCCGCGCCGCCATCCAGGCGCCCACGGGCGGATTGAAGCCCCGCTTCCTCGCATAAGCGCCGGCGCCCGGTAGGGCGCGGTGCAGCCACTCGCGCAACAACACCTTGCCCAATCGCGGGCCGATCTTCAGCCGGTCGGGCAGGCGGAACGCGAAGGCCGCCACGACCGGATCGACGAACGGGGTGCGGCCCTCGACGCCGTGCGCCATCAGCGAACGGTCGAGTTTCCCCAGCAAATCGTTGGACAGCCATTCGCGGCAGTCGATCGCCTGCAAGCGCTGCACCGATGTCCACGCCGGCGAACCGCCGCGCGCCTCGGCCTCGGCCAATCCGCCGCGCCAGTCGCCGAGTGCCGCGCGCATGTCCGGAAACGCATCGAACACGCCGCGCGAGCGGGCCGGACGTTGCAGCCAGCGCCAGGGCGCGCGGCCGCGGCGATAGCGGCTGTAGCCGCCGAACAGCTCGTCCGCGCCCTCGCCGCACAACGTCACCTTCAGCCCCGCCGCGCGCGCCGCCCGGCCGAGCATCCAGGTGGGCAATACGGCGGCATCGGTCGTCGGGTCGTCGATCGCGGCGGCGATGCGCGGGGCGAGCGCCCAGAAATCCCCGGCGCCCATCGCGACGCGCTGGAACTCCGCCCCGGCCAGCGCCGCGATGCGCGCCGCCTCGCCGCTTTCATCGGCGTCCGCCGTGTCCGCGTAGCCGATGCTGATCGCTTGCACCCGCTGGCCGGACTCCCGCCGCATCAGCGCGAGCAGCGCCGAGGAATCGATGCCGCCCGAGAGGAACAGCCCGTACGGCACGTCGGAGCGCAAATGCACCGACACGCTGTCGGCGAGGATCATGTCGAGCGCGGCGAGCGCGTTGTCCCGCCCGATATGGATCGGCGCGGCCTCGGGCAAGGCGGCGAGCCGGCGGCGCTCGACGATACGCCCGCGCTCGATCGCCAGGGTTTCCCCGGGCAGCACGCGATGCACGCCCGGAACGATGGTTTCGGCGCCGGTGGTGAATTTGAGCTGCATCAACTCGGCGCGCTTGGCGGGATCGACGGCGGGCCGGGCCAGCCCGGCCGCGAGCAGCGCCTGGATTTCCGAGGCGAAGGCGAAATAGCGCGGCGTCTCGACCCAATAGAGCGGCTTGATGCCGAACGGGTCGCGCGACAGCACCAGCCGCCCGCGCGCCGCGTCCCAGATGGCGATGGCGTACATGCCGCGCAGCCGCTCGGCGTAGTCGAGGCCGAGCCTGGCATAGAGATGCACCGGCGGCTCGCAGTCCGAGCCGGTGCGGAACGCCACCTCCGGCAGCTCCGCGCGCAATTCCGGGTTGTTGTAGATCTCGCCGTTGGCGACCAGCACCATGCGGCCGGGCCCCGGCAGCGGCTGGCGCCCGGCGGCGACATCGATGATGGCGAGCCGGGTCGAGAGCAGGGCGCAGACGCCGTCGACATGGCGCCCGCTCATGTCGGGCCCGCGATGGCGAAGCGCCGTTTCCAGCCGGTCGAGCACGCCCCGCTCCGGGGGCGCGCCGTCGCGCATGAGGATGCCCGCGATGCCGCACATGGCCCACTCCTGGGCCACGCCCGGCCCGATCCTGCGCGCCAGCGAATAGCCGCCGCGGCGCGTCGGCGTCCACCCGATCGGCGTTCAGGCTATAAGATCACCCAGGCGTAAACGGAGGCGGAAAATGATCGCGGTCAGGCCGACCGGTGCGATCCTGGGGGCGACGGTCGAGGGGCTCGACCTGAACGCGGGTCCTTCCGAGGCGGAATTCGCCACCCTGCTCGGCGCGCTCGCCGAGTTCGGCGTGCTGCGCATCCCCGATCAGGCGATCGACGCGGCGGCGCTGAAGGCGTTCAGCGCCCGCTTCGGCGCGCTCGAGATCAACGTGGCGAATGCCTACCAGGAGCCGGGCCACCCGGAGGTGATGATCCTGTCCAACATGACGGCGGACGGGAGACCGATCGGACTCGCCGATGCCGGCCAGGACTGGCACACCGACATGTCCTACAGCCGGCGCATCGCGTTCGCGAACGTGCTTTATGCGGTGAAGGTGCCGCGACGGGACGGCGTCGCGCTCGGCGCCACCGAGTTCGCCAACATGTACGCCGCCTACGAGGAGCTGCCGGCGACGTTGAAAGCCTCGCTGGCGACGGCGCGGGCGGTGCACGATTTCGAAAAATTCTGGGAGGAGATGCGCCGCCGCCCGGGCAGCACGCGCGCGCCGCTCTCGGAGGCGCAACGGCGGCAGAAGCCGCCCGTGTCGCAGCCCATTTTCCTTACCCACCCGGTGAGCGGCCGCACGGTACTCTACGCCAATCCCGGCTACGCGGTGCGCATCGAGGGCATGTCCGAGCGGGAGAGCGAGGAAACGCTCGGCTTCCTGTTCCGCCACCAGCTCCAGCCGCAATACCGTTACGCGCACAGCTGGCGCGAGAACGATGTGCTGATCTGGGACGATATCTGCACCTTGCACCGGGCGATCGCGGATTACGGAGCGGACGAGCCGCGGCTGATGCGGCGCTGCCAGGTGATGGCCGACCGCGTGTTCGACCCCGACTTCGCCCGGGGCGCGATCTATCCGCCCGCCGTCGCGCCGGTCAGGAGTGATTCCAGACGAAGTGCATCCGGTAATAGGACTGGCACTGCGGCGTCTTGATCGTGAAGGCGAGCTGGTTGCCGGCGATGCGTCCGTCCAGCACCGCCGGGCCGATCCGGTCGTGCATCGTGCCCTCGCGCGTTACCGGGGCGGCGAAATTCAGGTCCGGCTCGTACGGGTAGTACAAGGTGGCGTCGCCGATCACGACCACGCCGTAGCCCGGCCATCGCGGGCATGCCGGGCCGATCGCGCGGACGAGACGCACGCGCCCCTGGTAGCTGCCGTCGTACAGCTCGGTGCGGGTGGCCGGCCTGGTCACGCCCTGCTCGCCGACGCGAACGCGGGGAGACAGGTCGGCGCCGCAGCCGGCGACGGCGAGGATCAGGGCGAGCGCGCACGGCCTGAGGTGTCGCAAGGCGCTTCTCCTTGCCCGATCGGCCGGGGGCGGCGGCCGGTGGGGCGCTGCGTGGCGGGGCGTCAACGCGCCAGCCAATGCGCGGGGACCCAGGTGCATCCGGCGGGACTCAACGCCCAATACGCCGGCTGCCACCGCGTTCCATGTCCGTCCAGCGGCACCCATCGACCCGGGCTCCAGGCATAGGTGCCGCCGCTCCAGTCCCAATGTCCCGGCTCCCAGGTCAGCCGCTCCTCCGCGACCGGCGGCAGCGGCCGGGTTTCCGCGCGCGGCGGCGGCGGCACCGGGCAGAGATAGCCGCCGGGCGTGGCAACCGCGGCGGGCGCCTCGGGCATGACAGCGGGCTCCGCCGGAGCGGCGGCGGGTTCCTCGGGCATGACAGCGGGCTCCCCCGGAACGATTGCGGGTTCCGCCGGGACGATTGCGGCCTGCGGCGCGGCGGGGGGCAGCGGTTCCTGCGTAACCGCGCCGCGCGCGGCCGTTGTCGGCGCGACGGCGCCAGGGGCCACGGCGCCAGGGGCCACGGCGTAGGGGGTCGCCGCGTAATAGGGCGTGCCGTACGGGGGCGAGAAGGACACGTAGGCCGGCGTGACGTAGCAACCAGCCAGAAGCAGGGGCACGCCCAGCGGCAGCATCGATCGCCAGCGGGTCATCATGGCCTCCGACCGGGGTTGCGGCGGCGAAACGCGAACCGAGGGAGAATAGGTTCGCCGCCGAAAACGGGCAAACCGCCGCGCGCGCCACGCGCCGCCGCGTGGCCTATCGGCAACAGCCCCGGGATCAGCCCGGCAGCAGCACGATCACCGCCGCCTGCGCCGCGATCCCCTCGCCGCGGCCGGTGAAGCCGAGGCGCTCGGTCGTGGTCGCCTTCACCGACACGCGGCCCGGAGCCACGCCGAGGATTTCGCCAAGCCGCGCGATCATCGCCTGGGCATGCGGCGCGATCTTCGGGCGCTCGCAGATCAGCGTGACATCGGCGTTGCCGAGCACGCCGCCGCGCGCGGCGATGCGGCCGGCCGCGTGCGCCAGGAACCGCGCGCTGTCCGCATCCTTCCACACGGCGTCGGAGGGCGGAAAATGCCGCCCGATATCGCCCTCCGCCAGCGCCCCGTAGATCGCGTCGCACAGCGCGTGCATCCCGACATCGGCGTCCGAATGGCCGGCGAGGCCCTCGTCATGCGGCACCTCGATCCCGCACAGGATCAGCCGCCGCCCGGCCGCGAAGGCGTGCACGTCGAAGCCGATGCCGATCCGGGGCAGTAACGGGGGCGTTGCCATCGCGGTCTCGGACGAGCGTAGCGCGGATCGGTCGGCGGCGAAATCCGGAATGGCGCCGCCACGTCCGGCGGGGGGTACACGCAATCTGGAAAACCCCGCATGCTTCAGCGGTGATGGCGACGCGTAAGGGCATATTTTACTCCCACATTGAAAACGATCTGCCCGCCCAAGGTGGGACCTCTCCACAGCCCGTACAAAGCATTATGGTTGCTAAGGACGGCTCTCCCCGAAATGCCGCAGGTCACGAGAAACTCGTTGCGGCCCACCAAGCCGAGCCGCTTTTCTACCTGGAACCGCAAACCAGCCTGAAGGTCCAGGCCGACATGGTGTCCAAATTCCTTCTCCCAGACCACGCTGCCGATGAGTTCCGTTCCGGTCCAGATGGTCCCAGGCCCTAAGTGAGCGGCCTTGAACTCGTGCTCATAGAAGGGAAAGTTCGCGAACTTCACGGAACCTTGAATTGCCCACCGTCCTTCGAGGTTGACGTAAAACGAGGCGGTCGGGCTGACGATCGGGCTCAACTTGACCAGAGCCATCCTAAATGCGAATTTTGTCTCTATTTCTCGCACCAACTGATTTTCGTGCTCGGTGGCGGCTTCCAGCTCCAACCAGTCGTTGGAGATCAAGTGCAAGTTGCCAAACGGCCGGGAAGGACGCGTCCTGACCTTCTTGGGCCGGACTTGGGAAGACCGGGGATGCAGCGACAAAGGCTGTGCTGCCGCATCCTCGCCGCGGCTGCTGCCCACCGCGGCAGCCAGAGCAGTGTCGGGCGCCGGCTGTGTCGGCTCCGGTAACACCAACGGGTACGCTCCCTTCGGCGGGGCTTGGGAGATCCAGGTCTGCAACAACGCATCCCGCTGTTGCCACCGGCCCATTAACTCACCAAGGGTCGGTTCGCGCGCCGGGTTCGCCCGGCCCTCCCGTGCCGGAGGGGGCCGGCTGAACCGGCGATCGAACGGCATGCGAGGATTCGGCACCGACGCCGCATCCCCGGCAGGGTCCATTTCGGTGAGGCGAACTATATTGGCGACTTCGGTAATCTCGGCCCGCTCGAACAGATTGCCCAGAGTATGCGGGCCGGCGATCCCATCGACCTTGAGACCCTCGCACTGCTGAAACTCTCGTACACACACTTCGGTGTGGTTACCAAATATGCCGTCGAGCGCGAGCGGGACGTTGGGCTTCAGGCGAAGGTTCAGGGCGTTCTGCAGAGCGAGCACTTCGTTGCTCTGCTGATTTTTCGCGAGCCAGAGTGACATCGCAGTTTCCCCGTTTGTTTGAGACCGGATCGGATACTGCCTGGAGATCAGATCGGATGTTTTGGTCGGCTACTGGCGTGCCGCACTCAGCCTGCCAAGACCTGAAATTCACGACAGCCAGATCCGCCCTGCGGCTGTTTCATCATGAGAGATTCCCCCGATGTATTCGGGACTGCTCGATTTGATCGTCGAATGACGCGACGGGCCTGAACAGCCATTGCCACGGCCTTGTTCGATCCGTTTCGGTTTAGCAAATTTAGAGTCAGATAGGGCTGTGTTGCCAAACTCTGGAAGACGTTGCACGTACCATGGTCAACTCCTGACCGGATTTTTGGCCGGACGTTGGCCGCTCCAAAGCAAAGCTGGCCAATCCATCGCAATCTGGGAAAAGTGGGGCAGGAGTTCTATCCGTGTTGCGCGGCGGTTATCCGGCGCACGCAACTTTGATGCGCAGCTGCCTGCGCCTTGCGGCTAAACTGCAACGGATGGTGCTAGAAATCGGGGGGCTTCGCTGTGCGCGACAATCCGCTTGAACCAGAGCCTCTGGCGCCCTACCGACGGTTATTGGACCCGGGTCTGGACGCCATTGTTTCACTCCTTGCCGACAAGGGGTGGCGTGTTGCGCCGGGTCGGCGGACAAATCAGCGGCGTTCGCGGCATCTCGCGCAATTCAATGCCGCCTATCTTCCGTCCGGAACGCATTTTTGCTTTGTCCGCTATGGAACCGAAGCCTGGCTACGTGCACCGGAGCAGCGCGGCGAATACTCCGTCTTCCTCCCGGTGGGCGGGCGGTTCGAATGCGTGATCGCCGGACAGGAGGTGCAAGCCGGTGCCAATGTCGGGATTGTCGCGTCACCCGAGTCCAGGCAGACGACGCGGGCAGCCGTCGATAGTGGACGATTGATCTTGCACATTCCGCGCGACGTCATGACACGGCATCTGAGCGCCCTTCTGGGCGATGGGCTGGGCGTCCCGCTCG
The DNA here is from genome assembly GCA_963761015.1 of uncultured Alphaproteobacteria bacterium. Taxonomy (GTDB): domain Bacteria; phylum Pseudomonadota; class Alphaproteobacteria; order Acetobacterales; family Acetobacteraceae; genus CAVXFL01. The sequence continues at coordinate 32,943 of CAVXFL010000006.1, read as the reverse complement.
TCTTCTCTCCTGCCTTGCAGACTGGCAGCGAGCCTGGAAGGAGTTTTGCAAGGTTGTTCCGCTCTGTCGTTGATGAGTTGGCTCACGATGACACGCTCTTGAACAGTCCGATGATGTCGGGACCAATCGAGGAACTGCTCGTGCGGGCTTTGCTGCTTGGGCAGCCGAGTAACTATTACGCAACGCTCGCGCGGAGGGCGGATCAGTCAGTGGCTCCGGGCGATTTGCGACGAGCCAGGGATTACATACACGACCACCTCGATCAGCAGATCACGTTGATGGATCTGTCGAACGCTGCCGGTGTGCCCGGCCGCACGCTGCAGGCGCACTTCAAACGATTTTATGGGCGTTCACCGCTGGCCTACATCCGCGACATTCGTTTTCGGCTGGCGCACGACTTGCTCTCGAACAGGCAAAGCATGGTGAATGTAACGGATGTGGCGTTGCGCTGCGGATTTTCCCACCTTGGGCGGTTCGCCGTGGAGTACCGGCACCGCTTCGGCGAGAGCCCTTCTGCTACGGCGGGAAGAACGGTCATCCTTGGCCGCCCCGCAGGATCACCGGACTGGTCCGGAGCCGGCCGGTTGCAGCCATCCTGGCGTGATTGATGCTCCGCCGCTCCACAGTCGCCCGCTCCACAGTCGATGGAGACATCCCGCAAGCGGACGGTTATGCGTGGGAAGGATGATGCTGGGGCACGCCTAACCCCGAGGCGGGCCGCTACACGGCCCGGGCATCGCCGGCTGGCGCCAAATGACGAGATTGGTGCGGTCGAGAAGACTCGAACTTCCACGGGGTTTCCCCCACAAGCACCTCAAGCTTGCGCGTCTACCATTCCGCCACGACCGCATCGTCAGGCGCCGCCTCGGGGACAGCGATATAGCGGGCGCGCGGGGCGCCATCAATGGCGCCCGCGCCTGGACCGGCTGGCCGGCCGCGAGGCGGCTCCGTCGTCCGCCCTCGGCGGCTAGCCCGGCATGAGGTGGCTTTCGGCGGCCCGAACCGCTTCTCCCCGCTCGTCCTGGCGCCGGCGCTGCTGGGCCTGCCGCCGCGCCTTCTCGACGGCGGCGCGGGAGGCCACGTTCAACGCGAACATCTCCAGCGACTCGCTCTCGGCCTCGATCACCGGGGTGATCGCGAGGTCCGTGTAGGCAAGGGGATCGGCGTCGCGCTCGACCCGCCGGCGCATCCTGTAGAGCCGCAACCCGTAGAGGCCGAAGCGCAGGTACTTGACCAGCGTCTCCCAGCCGTGGCGCGGATAGAACACGAGCGCGGGTACGCGCGGCAACTCGGGGCGGCGTTGCGTCCGGTCCTTGCGGCGGAAATAGCCGCACTGCTGCGGATGGACGCTCTCGAAATGCGAGGCGCCGTAGACCTGCAGCACCGTGCGCAAAACCTTGATTGGCTTGATGCCGCAGGCGGCGTTGCGCCGCATCATGCGCTCGACGTGCTCGTCCGTGTAGTACCAGCTCCACATGTCGCGGTAGGTCTGCTGCCAGACCTCCGGGGACATCTTCGGGTGTTCGACTGTGACGGTTTCGAGGTCGTATTTGTTCAGGTCGGGGTCCATCCAGACGCCCTTCTGGTAGAGCGTCTGGTGGTCCTCGGAGCCGGGCAGGGGAGTCGAGAATCGTGAACTCCAGGACATCGACCGGGAGTTCCTTCTGGATGATCGCGATGTCGCGGCGGATGGTCTCGGGCGTGTCCCCGGGCAGGCCCATGATGAAGCCGGCATAGGTGATGATCCCGGCCTCCTTCCAGGCTTGGAACATTTTCCGGTACTCGGTGATCCGGTTCTGGTTCTTTTTCATGTGCACCAGGTTTTCCGGATTGATGCTCTCTAGCCCGATGAACACGTAGCCGCAGCCGGCCCGCGCCGCCTTGGCGATGAAATTTGGGGTCTTGTGCGCCAGCACGTCCACCTGGATCAGGAAACGGATTTCGTAGCCCTGCTCGCGCAGCGCGATCAGGCGATCGAAGATGGCCTCCCAGTTCCTGTTGCGGGCGAAATTGTCGTCGGTGATGAAGAACCGCGTGATGCCTTGGGCGGCGTTGTCCTTCACGATGCGCTCGATGTCGTCGGCATCGCGCCAGCGGGACTTGCGGCCCTGGACGTTGATGATGGTGCAGAACGAGCACTGGAACGGGCAGCCGCGCCCGGCGTCGAACGACGAGAGAATGCCGTCGTACCGCTGCACCAGGCGCCGCGGCAGATAGGGTGTGGTCTGGGCCTGCAGGTTGGGCAGGTCGTCCATGTGGTTGTAGAGCGGCCGGGCGGTGCCGGCGTGAACGTCGCGCAGGAACGCGGCGAAATGCTCCTCCGCCTCGCCGGCGAACAGATGGATGCCGATATCCACCGCTTCCTGGAGTTCCGGGGTGAGCTTCTTCAGCATCGCGATGATGCCGCTCACGTGGAAGCCGCCGATCGCCACCGCGACGCCCTGGGCGCGGAAGCGGCGGGCGATGGCCATGGCGCGGGGGAATTGGTTCGATTGCACGCCGACCAGGCAGACGAGCCCGGCATGGCCCGGCTGCCTGATCCGGGCGGCGATGCGATCCACCGGTATTTTGATGTTCATCTCGTCATAGGCGGCGATCTCGATCGCGACGTCGTCGCCCAAAATGTTGCGCTCGGCGCAGTCGCGCGCGATGGCGTAGAGGCAGGCCATGGAGTTGGAGGGAATCCAGGCCTTCCACCACTGGATGACGTAGCCGTCCCGGTCGTAATGCGACGGCTTGATGATCTCGACGTGAAAGGTCGTCATGGTCCCGCCCCCGTTACGGTCGGTGAGGCCGCGCGCGGCAGCGTTCCGGGAGGCCGCCGTTCCCTGGCCCTAACCGGTCGCCGTTCCGCCGGCAAGCGAGAAGTTCCGGCTGCCGTTCCACTCATCGGGTGTCTGCCTGCGAGCGTGGCAGCCCGGCCACCGCGGGATGCCGGGGCGATCGGGTAAAGCCTCGATCTCGTCGATCCGCCGCGGTGCCGCCGCTTGGCGATGCGCTTGCTTGCCCGTATAGGGCGGCGCAACGCGCGCTTGGCTAAAAGCTAGAGACCCGGAAGGGCCCTCGTCATGGATGTTTCCGCCATCGATTACTCGGACGCCCGCAACCACATGGTCGACGGACAGCTCCGCCCGAACCGGGTGAGCGACCCGCGCGTGTTGCAAGCGATGCGCGACCTGCCGCGCGAGCGCTTCCTGCCGCCGCGTTTCGCCCCGCTCGCCTATGTCGACGAGGACGTGGACCTCGGCAACGGCCGCGTTCTGATGGAGCCACTGGTGATCGCGCGCCTGGTGCAGTTGGCGCGGATCCGCGCCGGCGAGACGACGCTGGTGATCGGGGCCGGAACGGGCTACGGGGCGGCGCTGCTGGCCGCGTGCGGCGCCGCCGTGACCGCGCTCGAGCAGGATGCCGCCCTCTGCGACATGGCGCGGGTGGCGCTCGCGGCCTTCGCCCCCTCGGTCGCGCTGGTCGCCGGGCCGCTCGCCGCCGGGTGGCCGGCCGGCGGCCCCTGGGATGTCATTCTGATCGACGGCGCCGTGCCGGAGATACCCGACGCCATCGTCGCGCAGTTGCGCCCCGAGGCCGGACGCCTGGTCGGCGTGCTGGCCGGCCGCGGCCGCACCGGCGCGGCGGTGATCGGCGAGCGCACCGAGGCCGGGCTGCGGCTGCGTCCGGCCTTCGATTGTGCCACCCCGGCGCTGCCGCAATTCATGCCGAAGCCGAAATTCGTGTTCTGAGTGTCAATAGGAATTTTGCGGGTTTCAGGGGTCTTAGGCTCGTCTGAGGCTCGGCAGGAGCCGTCCTTGGCCCAGCCGTCGCGGTAGACGAAGCTTTTGCCGCGGCAGACGAGGCACGCGGGTCGGGGGGGGGGGTTCCCTACCAACAACCTCAAAGCTTGCTCGAAAGATTGCATCCGAACCTCCTATTGACGTAATGGTGAAACGAGGAGCGCGCCGCCTATGGATGGAGCTCCAGATAATGATCGTGGCTTGGACCGCTCCGTCTATTTCAACAAGCAACGCCCCTTGTAGCAAGTTGCGTCAGGCCCGAGCCGGAATTGGCAGTCCTTGCTTGCTTTACACTTGTTGAGGCATTGGTGCCGCGTGCCGCTGATCTCGCATACCTGGCCGACCCGACAATGCGCATCTTGCGTGCATTCCGGCATCGACGCGCATTTTTGGCGGCAGCTGGTGAAGGTGTTCGCGCAGTTCTGGATGCCGGTAGAGCACTGCTTCTCGCAACCACCCAAATCGGAATTGCACTGCCGCTCGCAAGAGGCATCACCTGCGGCGCAGTTGCACGCAAGGTATTTGTCGACGCACTGCCCGCTGCATGTTGGGTTGGTTCCGGCTTCTTGGCCCCCGCCCGCGTCGGTCCGCGCCTGGCAGATGCGTAGATTCAACTGGCATTTCGCACTGCAAATCTCCTTTAGCTGAGATTCCCCGGCGAGGCCGGGCGAGCAGAATACGGCAAGCAGGGCGATCGTTGCGGCGGCACAGTGCCACGTCAGCCTCCGGATGGGTCGCATGGCTCTCCTCCCGTTCTCGGATTACAATTTTTTCATGTCCGGCACCTTAGCCGGTCCGGGCGCGATCCGCCACACTTGACGGGGTGGGAGCAGGTCGGCATCCCAAGAACGAACAGGGAACCTTGATGGTCCCGCTCTATGGTGCCTGGGTATGGGACTTGGGGCCGTGCATGCCCCCATCAAAGGGAACGGCGGCGGTCTGCCGGGTGGGTGGGGCTAGGCTCTCCCTAGGCCCTAACTCGCACGAGTTGCGGTGGGTTAGTGCGGGTCCGTATGGTATACAGAATATGGGGTTTCCCGTGCATTGTCAAAGGGTTGCGAGGCATCACGGGTCACTGTGGTGCAACAGACGTTAGGCATTCGTGTTCTGATCGGTCGCGGAAAGTGGCGCCGCGCCGCACAGCATGGCAATCTGGCGGCGATGCCGCACGGCCGAGGCCCGCCTGAAGGCCCGGCCGAGCGACAGCCGGGTCATGATCGCAAAGAGGTTGCAGGGATGCCGCAACACCGTCGCCGCGTTCTCTTCGGATCGACCGCAACGCTTGCCGCGGTGCTGCTCGCCGCCGGCGGGGCCTCTGCCCAGCCGTTGCACACGTTGCAGGAGGCGCTCGGCGCCGCCTATTCGAACAACCCGACGCTGCTCGCGGAACGCGCGCATCTGCGCTCGGTGGACGAGAACGTGCCGCAGGCGCTGGCCGGCTGGCGACCGACCGTCATCGTGCAGGGTTCGATGGGCTATGGCTGGGGCGTTTCCAGCTTCCCCGGATCGACGGCGCCGATCAGGCTGGATCGCGATTTCGGCACCGTGCAGGGCACCCTGACGCAACCTCTCTACACCGGCGGGCGCACGCACGCGCAGACCGCGCAGGCGGAAAACCAGGTGATGGCGGAGCGGGCCCGCCTGATCCAGTCCGAGCAGCAGGTGTTCACCGACGGGATCAACGCCTATGTCAGCGTGATCGCGGACAAGCAGGTCCTGCTGCTCGACCTGAACAACGAGAAGGTGCTCACGGAACAGCTGCGGGCGACCAACGACCGCTTCCGGGTGGGCGAGATCACGCGCACCGACGTGGCCCAGGCCGAGGCGGCGCTGGCGCAGGCGCGGGCGCTGCGGCAGACCGCGGAGGGAACCCTGCAGACGGCGCGCGCGACCTTCCTCCAGGTATTTGGCCGCGAGCCCGCCGAGGACCTGGTCGAGCCGCAGCCGTTGAAATTGCCGGCCAAAACGCAGCGCTCGGCGATGCGGCTCGCGGCGGGCAACAATCCGAACGTCATCGCCGCGCTGTACGACGACGCGGCCGCCAAGGACGCGATCGAGGTGGCGTTCGCCAAGCTGATGCCGACCGTCAGCCTGCACGTGACGCAATTTGATCAGCCGAACCAGGGTTTTCCGCACACCAGCAATTACGGCGGCCAGGCGACCGTGGACCTCTCGCTGCCGATCTATCAGGGCGGCGCCGAGTATTCGGCCGTGCGTCAGGCGCGGCAGACCGAGCAGCAGACGCGCAAGAGCCTGGACGTGGCGCGGCGCACGGCCATCCAGGACGCGACGCGCGCCTGGGACACGCTGGTGGCGGCGCGCGCCGCCATCGTGAGCGACCGCGCGGCCATTCGCGCCAACGAAATCGCGCTTGAAGGCGTGCAGCGGGAGGCGATCGTCGGCAGCCGCACCACGCTCGACGTGCTGAACGCCGAGCAGGCGCTGCTCAATTCGCGCGTGACCCTGGTGCAGGCGCTGGCGCAGTTGGTGACCGCGACCTACGGCATGGCGGCCTCGGTCGGCCGCCTGACCGCGCGCGATCTCGGCCTGCCGGTAGCCCTTTATTCGGAATTGGCGTACTATAAGGCCGTCAGGGGGAAGTGGTTCGGGACGGGGGACGCGGCGGTCAACCAGCCGTCGCGCTGACCGGCCGGACCGATGGCTGGGGCTTGATCGAAGCATGAGCAGGAGACGATGAGCGCGGTGCAGCCGGCCCAACCGCCCTCGGGCGCCGATCCCTCGATGGAGGACATCCTCTCCTCCATCCGGCGCATCCTGAGCGAGGAGGATCAGGCGACGCGGCCGGCCCCGGCCGCCGCGCCCGCCCCGGTTCCGGCTCCGCCGCCGGCCGCGGAAGCGCCGCCGCCGCCGTCCCGGCCCCCGCCGGCACCGGCCAAGCCCGCGGGCGAGGAGGTGCTGCTGCTCGATTCCGCCATGATGGTGCCGGACGAGGCGCCGCCCCCACCGCCGCCGGCCGCCCGCGCCGCGGTGCCGGCCCTGCCAGCCCCGGACGACGTCACCGCCGCCACCGTCCGCATCCGCCCCGGTGGACCGACCATCGAGGAACTCGTGCGCGAGGAACTCCGGCTGATGGTCCGGTCCTCGCTCGGCGACAACCTGCCGAACCTGCTGCGCGACCTCGTGCGCCACGAGCTGCGCGATCTGGTGAAGGGCTCGCTCGACGAGCAGCTGCAATCGCTGATCGAGCCGATCGCGACCCAGGAACTCCGCGGCCAGCTCAAGGCGTGGCTGGACCAGCACTTGCAGCCGCTGTTGGAGCGGCTGGTCCGGGCGGAGATCGAACGGGTCCTCAGCCGCGGGCGCTGAGTCCCGAGCCAGACGACAGCGGGCGAGCGGCGCACCACATCGCCGTCATCTGTCTTCCGCCGCGCGTGATCTGGTAAGCAGCGCCCCATGTTGAACAAGACCTACGACCCCGCCCAATTCGAGCAGCGCATCTACCAAGGCTGGGAGCGCGCGGGCGCGTTCGCCGCCGACCCGACCGCGGCCGCGCCGCCGTTCACCATCATGATCCCGCCGCCCAACGTCACCGGCAGCCTGCACATGGGCCACGCGCTGACGTTCACCATCCAGGACAGCTTGGTCCGCTGGCGGCGCATGCAGGGGCACGACGTGCTCTGGCAGCCGGGCACCGACCACGCCGGCATCGCCACCCAGATGGTGGTGGAACGGCTGCTCGTCGCCGAGGGCACCGACCGCCAGGCGCTCGGGCGCGACGCGTTTCTCGCCCGCGTCTGGCGCTGGAAGGAGGAGTCCGGCGGCACCATCACGCGCCAGCTGCGCCGGCTCGGCGCGTCGCTGGATTGGCCGCGCGAGCGCTTCACCATGGATGCCGGGCTTTCGGCGGCGGTGCGCGAGGTGTTCGTCCGGCTCTACGAACAGGGCCTGATCTACCGCGACCGGCGGCTGGTGAACTGGGACCCCGAGCTGCAGACCGCGATCTCCGACCTCGAGGTGGAGAGCCGGGAGGTGGCGGGGAACCTGTGGTACATCCGCTATCCGATCGAGGGCGAGGCCGACCGCTTCATCACGGTCGCGACCACACGGCCCGAAACCATGCTGGGCGACGTGGCGGTGGCGGTGCATCCGCAGGACGCGCGCTACCGCGACCTGCTCGGCCGCCACGCCGTTCTTCCCCTGGTCGGGCGGCGCATTCCGATCATCGCGGATGCGTATTCCGACCCCGAAAAGGGCACCGGCGCGGTGAAGATCACGCCCGCGCACGACTTCAACGACTTCGCCGTGGGCGCGCGGCACAAGCTGCCGATGCCCTCGATCCTCGACCGCCGCGCGCGCGTGACGCTCGGCGACATCGAGAGCGAGCTGGCGCGCGTCCCCGGCGTGGCCTCGCCCGAGTTCACGCGCACGCTTGCGGGCAAGGACCGGTTCGACGCGCGCAGGGCCATCGTTGCGGTGCTGCAAGAGGTGGGGCTGGTCGAGAAGATCGAGCCCAACCGCCACGCGGTGCCGCACGGCGACCGTTCCGGCGTGCCGATCGAACCCCACTTGACCACGCAATGGTTTTGCAACGCCGCCGAGCTGGCGAAGCCGGCGATCGCCGCGGTGGCGGACGGGCGCACGGTTTTCGTGCCGAAACAATGGGAGAACACGTTCTTCGCCTGGCTGCGCGACATCCAGCCCTGGTGCATCAGCCGCCAGCTCTGGTGGGGGCACCGCATTCCCGCCTGGTACGGCCCGGACGGCGCGGTGTTCGTGGCGCGCGACGAAGCGGGCGCGAAGGAATTGGCGCTGAAGCGTTACGGCACCGACATGCCGCTGGAGCAGGACGAGGACGTGCTCGACACCTGGTTCAGTTCGGCGCTGTGGCCGTTCTCGACCCTGGGCTGGCCGAACGAGACGCCGGAACTCGCGCGCTATTATCCCGGCGACGTGCTGGTGACCGGGTTCGACATCATCTTCTTCTGGGTCGCCCGGATGATGATGATGGGCCTCTACGTGATGCGCGAGGTGCCGTTTCGCGCGGTGTACATTCACGGCCTGGTGCGCGACGAGCGCGGGCAGAAGATGTCGAAGTCCAAGGGGAACATCGTCGATCCCCTGGCGTTGATCGACCGTTACGGTGCAGATGCGTTGCGCTTCACCATTTGCATGCTCACCGGGCCGGGGCGCGACGTGAAGCTCGGGCCGAAGCGGGTGGAGGATCATCGCAGCTTCGTCACCAAACTGTGGAACGCCGCGCGGTTCTGCGAGATGCATGGCATCGCGCCGGTGCCGGGATTCGATCCGGCGCGCGCGAAGCTGCCGCTGGCGCGCTGGATTCTGGACGCGGCGAACGCGGCGGTGGCCGAGGCGACGGCGGCGCTGGAGGCGTACCGGTTCAACGACTATGCCGCCGCCTGCTACCGCTTCACCTGGAACGTGTTCTGCGACTGGTTCCTGGAACTGGCCAAGCCGGTGCTGGAGGCGCACGCCGCCCCCCACCCCGGCCCTCACCCGCACGCGGGAGAGGGAGAAGGTCCGCGTGCGGGTGAGGGGCAAGCCGAGGCCGCCGAATTGCGCGCCGCGGCGGCGTACGTGCTCGGGCTGCTATTGCGGCTCTTGCATCCGGTGATTCCGTTCGTGACCGAAGAACTATGGGCTTATTTCGGTTACGGTGCGGAATATTCGCTGATCCGCGCGCCCTGGCCCTCGGTGGTGCCGGTGGCGGAGCCCGAGGCGGCGCGGGCGGAACTGGACTGGGTGGTGCGGCTGGTGTCCGAGGTCCGCACGGTGCGCGCGGAAATGCGCGTGCCGCAGGCGACGGAAATGCCGATCCTGCTGAAGGACGCGGCACCGGAGACGATGGCGCGCGCGGGTCGCTGGGTTGACCAGATCCGGCGGCTGGCGCGCGCATCCGAGGTGCGGGCGCTGGAAGGCGAGGTGCCGGCCGGCTCGGCGCAGGCGCTGGTGGGCGAGGCCACGCTGGTGCTGCCGCTCGCCGGCGCGATCGACGTGGCCGCCGAGCGCGCCCGCTTGCAGCGCGAGCGCGAGCGCGCGGCGGCGGAGGCGGAGAAGATCGAACGCAAGCTCGCCAACGCCGATTTCGTCGCCCGCGCGCCGGAGGAGGTGGTGGAGGAGAACCGGGAACGATTGGATGCGGCGCGCGCGGAGGTGGCGCGGCTGGAAGCGGCGCTGGCGCGGTTGGAATGATTTTCGAGCATCAGGAACCATCGCAAGCGAAGCACGCACCAATCACGATAGAATTCCCTCATGAAACTAACAGCCTCGCAACGGGGAGGGTGCTGCTTACCCGTGCAGGGCTTGATCTAATAGAAATTTGTCATGCGTCCCCTTCGGAGGAGCACTTCATGTCAGTATTGGAGAATTGGTCGGGTCAGAACCTTATTCTGTCAATGCCCGTCGCTGCGCAGCCAACAGCGGCGCAACAATAGGAAATGCTTGCGACCTTATGCTACAGGCGACTTATCCGGCGTCAGCGGCGTAGTAATCCGGGGAAACCGGTGAGCACTCGGGCACTGGCAGAAGGCCGCGATCTTGGCGCGACCAGCAACGGCGCAACAGCATCCCGGATTACGCTTGCGCTCCATCCGGGCTACGCCCGCTGCGGGCGAGGCGGGCAACGACGGGGGCGAAGGCGTCCATAAATGGCTCGTGAACAACGTAATAGGAGATGCCCCAACGATCGCGGTACGCCTGGAGGTCCTCCACCATCTGGTCAACGGTTCCGATCAGAACGTAGGGGCTCTGGAGGATTTCGTCTGCGGTGAGCTGCGTCCAGCTTCTTGCCAGTTCTTCGGCCACCTGGCGGCGATCGTCGGTCACGACAACCTGCTGCACCAACGCGCTCAATTCCAGCCCCGCATATCGCGCGCCGCCTGCGGCCTCGCGCACCATCTGCACCCGCTCATCGACGCCAGACACCAGCCATCCGGAAAGATCCGGCGGCGCGGCACCGCCGTTTCGGAAAGTGAGTCCCGAGAAACCCACGATGTCGGCTTCCCGCGCTGCCAGAGCGAGGAGGCGACGGCCGTTGCCGCCGATGAGAATTGGCGGATGCGGTTTCTGCACGGGAGGGGGCGCAATCGTGTGGCCGGTCACGCGATAGTGCCGACCAGCGAAGGTGACCTGTTCACCGCTCAGCAGGCTTTTGATGATCGTGACCGACTCGGCCAGCCGCTCGACTCTGGTTCCTCCCGGATCGAAGGAGAACCCGGCTTCGTCGTATTCGGATTTTATACTCCCGGCGCCCAGGCCGAGCTCGATCCGCCCGTCGGTCAGGAGATCGACGGTCGCGGCTTCGCGTGCCACCAGCACGGGATGGCGAAGGTCGTTGTTGAGGACGTTCGTGCCGATCCGAAGGATTTTGGTTGCCTCCGCGGCGCTGATCAATGCCGGCATCGGCGCGACGAGGTCGGTGAGGTGATCCGGGACCGTCAGCGTGGCGTAGCCGAGCGCCTCGACCTTCCGGGCCTTCTCCATCCATTCGGCCCGCGATTGCGCGTGCCGGACACTCACACCAAACCGGAACGGCTTCATCTCCCGGGGCGGACGGGATGCGCCGGATCAGTGCCCGGTCCGGCCCGCGACGCGGTCCATGGCCGCGAGCATCAGGCCGGAGACGACGAAGGCCAGGTGAATGCCGACCATCCAGCCGAGCTCGCGATCGGTGAGTTGGCCCGCCGTCATGAAGCCTTCCAGAACGCGGATGGCGGAAATGGCGACGATGGAGGCCATCAGCTTCAGCTTCAGCTCGCTGAACCCGATCTGCCCCATCCATTCGAGCCGGGTGTCCTGGTTGCCGACATGCAGTCGCGAGACGAAGCTCTCGTAGCCGGCGAACGTCACCATCAGCACAAGGTTGGCGATCAGCGAGAGGTCGATCAGCGACAGCACGCCGATGATGATGCCGTTGCCGGTCGCCGTCATGACGTGCGACAGCAGGTGCGCCGCCTCCTGGCCGAACTTGACCAGCAGCACGAACAGGCTGACCACGAGCCCGAAATAGAACGGCGCGAGCAACCAGCGGCTGCTGAAGAGGAAGCTCTCGAACAGGCGCTCCGGCAAGGGCACGTGATCGGTTGTCATCGGCTGCTCGCTCATACGCTGTCCCCGAGATCCACGACGGCTGCCTCCACGACGGCTGCTTTGGCGGGCAGCCCCGGTTGTATCGCGGCCACGATGCTGCCCTGCAATTGATCGAGGTCAATGCCCGGCGGGCGGCGCCCATCTAAGCGAACCGAACGTGGCCGAATTTCGCCGCGACAACGAGGGACGACATGTACTCCAAGGCAACGAAATCGCTGCACTGGCTGGGCGCGCTTCTGATCGTGCTGGCATTCGCGCTGGTATGGACGCGCGAGGAGCTGCCGAAGGGCGCGCTGCGCACGGCCATGCTGGAATGGCACCAATGGGCCGGTCTGCTCGTGCTGCTGATCCTGGTTCCCCGCGTGCTGGCAAAATTTCGCCGCCGGGAGGGCGCGCTCCGCTCGCTGCCGCTGTGGCAGCGCGCCGGTGCGTTCGTGACCGAAACCGGGCTCTACGTCATGATGCTGGTCCAGCCGATGCTGGGCTGGCTGCTGGCCAGCGCGAAAGGCCGCGCCGTGGCGCTGATGGGCATTCCGCTGCCCTCGCTCATGGGGGTGGACAAGGGGTTCGCCAAGCAGGTGGCGGACTGGCACGAAATCGCGGGCTACGTGATTCTGGTTCTGGTCGGGATGCACGTCTTGGCCGCGCTCTATCATCGCTTCTGGCTGCGCGATGACGTGCTGGCGTCCATGCTCGGCCGCTGGGTCGGCCCCAAGGCGTTCCGGCCGCGCTCCGTGACGGCGCCGCGCGCGCCGCAGTCCACCGGCGGCTGACGAGCGCTCCCCGCGGCCTTACCGCTCGGCGGACACATCGGCGGATGGCGCTGGAGCGGCTGGCGGCGCAGGTGAAGCGGCGTGGTTGCCGCGCGGCTGCGATCTGCTTAGGACGGCGGTCAGGCGCAAAGGGGGATATCCATGCCAACCATCGATGCCCAGGTGCACGCCTATGAGCGCGACCGCCCCGGCCGCCCCTGGGCCGCCGTTCTCCATGGGCCGGCGGAGGTCACCGGCGATGACATGGTGGCGGCGATGGACGCGGTCGGCGTCGATGGCGCGCTGCTGGTGTCGCCCTTCACCATGTACCGCTACGATGCCAGCTACGCCCTGGAGGTCCATGCCGCCCATCCCGGCCGGTTCGGGTTGATCAAGCCGGTCGACCCGGCCGATCCCGCAGTCGAGGACGTCATCGCCGGGTGGGCCGCTACCGACGGCGCCGTCGCCATCAGGCTGATGATCGCGTTTGGGCCGCCGATCGACGCCGCCGACCCGGGCGTCAACCGGGTTCTCACCGCCGCCGCGCGCCACGCCCTGCCGGTGAACCTGCTGTGCTGGGAGCACCTGGACCTGGCCGGGCAGCTTGCCGCGCGGCATCCCGGCACGATGCTGGTGATCGACCATCTCGGGCTGAAACAGCCGTTCGAGCCGCCGGCGCCGACGCAACCGTGGGCGGATCTTCCGAAGCTGCTGGCCTTGGCGGCGCATGAGAACGTCACGGTCAAGATCACCGGCGCCTGCACGCTGTCGCGCGAGCCGTTCCCCTACAAGGACATCTGGGACCCGCTCTGGCGCATTTTTGACGCCTTTGGTCTCGATCGCTGCATGTGGGGAACCGACTGGACCCGGGCGGTCAAGTTGTTGACCTACGAGCAGGGGGTCGAGGCGTTTCGTATCACCGACCGGCTGTCCGACAGCGACCGGGCAGCCCTGATGGGTGACACGCTCACGCGCATCTACAAATGGGCTCCGTCGAAGCCTGGGACATGAACGTCCGCTGGTTCTGGCCCTCGGGGAAAACTGGCAGCTATCCTGACGCGCTAGGACGGTCGTCTGGCGGAGGGAGAAGAAGGTGCCTGCCTTCGGCACGCGCCCGATCACGCTACTCGATCTCGCAACCCATTCGGCAGCGCTGCCGCGCGAGATGGGCGACGCTCCCGAGGGTGTGAATCCCCGCGCTTGGCCGACCCGCGAGGATCGCTGGAAATGGCTGGCCGGTTATACGCTGCCCTGGGCACCGGGTACCATCGCGGCCTACTCCAATGTCGGCTTCGATCTCCTGGCCGATGCGCTTGAGATCGCCGCCGGCCAGTCCTATCCCGACCTGCTACGCACCCGCGTCACGGCGCCGCTCGGCATGACGGACACGGGCTTTGCGCCGACGCCCGAACAATGTGCGCGGCTGATGGTTGGCTCCGGCCTCGGCGGCGCCGCGTCATGCGTCGATACGCACGCGACGGACGGCAGCGGCGGACTCTACAGCACAGGGAACGACATGGCGCGCTGGCTGCGCCACAACCTCGCCGACGCGAACGGCGTGCTGGTGCTGAGCCACGCGGTCTATCGCCTGCGCCAATCGATGCCGGGCGCGATCGGCTTCGACGAAGCTTCGCCGATGGCGGGTCTCGGCCTCGGCTGGGTGATGGTGGCGGCGCAGGGTATCCAGCCGACGCTGATGGTAAAGAGCGGGGGCGGCGCTGGGTTTATGAGTTACATTGCCTTCGCTCCGGGCCGGGATGTCGGCGTGTTTGTTGCGGTGAACCGCGTCGATTTTCCGATGTTTTTCGCCCTCACCGAGGCCGCAAACAAGCTGATCGCCAGTCTCGTCACACGCTGACTCGCATGAGAGCGGTAACTGCGCGGCGCATCGTCGCTATCCTAGAAGAGCATGGGCACGTCCGGCGCCTGCCCGCGCTATCGGAACTGGACGGCGCCTCTCGGCGCGAGAGTTGCCGTCCTAAGCCGGGTTGCGTAACGCCTTCACGCGGCGATGGCCTCAGGTTCGGTGTCGTTGTCCATCGCCCGCTTGGTCCGCAGCACCTTTGCCGGGCTGATGCCGGTGATGCGTGCCGTTTCGCGAATTCCCCGACCGTTGCTCAGCTCGTTACGGACGCGTTGAACACCGTACTTGGAGATGGGTAGCCGGCCAAATCTCACACCGGCCGCTCGGGCGCGCTGTTGGCCGGCAATGATCCGGTCGCGGATGATGGCGCGTTCGAACTCGCTGAACACGCCGAGCATCTGAAACAGCATGCGACCGGATGGCGTGCTCGTATCCAGTCCCTGCTGATGCAGGTATAAGTCAACACCTTTCGCATTCAGGTCGCCGAGGAATGCGATCAGGTCGGACAGCGAGCGTCCTAGCCGGCAAACCGACCATGCGGCCTCGCCAATCGCAAAGGAACAGCTCGCAGCGGCCGCGTAGGCCGTAACCGGTGTCCACTTTTGCGGGGAAAGGTCAACCTCCCAGGTCATGGTTCCGACACCACGGACGCTCGCTGGCATGAGTACTTTCCGACCCTGCCCTCGGCTATCTCGGGCAGCTATGGTCGGGACCGACCAGACCTGATCGGGTAGTCGACGCCACTTGCGTAGCGCTTTCCGCCTCCACGCCGACTTCCGCCGCGTGGGATGTGCTGACCGACACCTTGCGGTCCGATCATGTCGCGGCGCGCAGCGGGCCGCTCGCGCAACAAAATGCCGAACCGAGAGAGGGGCCGAGGAGATGGACGCACGCACTTTAACGCGAAAGCTTCGGGATCAAAGCAGCGCGACGGCCGCTCCCGACGAACAACAAACGTTGGGTGCCGACGAGCTGAGGAGGATGCACGCCTACTGGCGGGCGGCCAACTACCTCTCCGTCGGACAGATTTATCTCTATGACAACCCGCTTCTGCGCGAGCCGTTGACGATGGCCCACGTGAAGCCGCTGGTGGTGGGACACTGGGGCACAACACCAGGTCAGAACTTCATCTATGTCCACCTGAACCGGGTCATCAAAAAGCATGACCTGGACATGTTCTACATCGCCGGTCCCGGTCACGGCGGGCCGGCGTTGGTGGCGAACACCTATCTTGAAGGCACCTACAGTGAAATCTACCCGAATGTCAGTCAGGACGAAGCCGGCCTGAAGAAGCTGTTCACCCAGTTTTCGTTTCCTGGCGGTATTTCGAGTCATGTTGCGCCGACGACGCCGGGTTCGATCCACGAAGGCGGCGAACTGGGCTACTCCCTCAGCCATGCCTTTGGCGCCGCGTTCGACAATCCGGATCTGATCGTCGCCTGTGTCATCGGCGATGGCGAAGCGGAAACCGGCCCCTTGGCGACCGCATGGCAATCCAACAAGTTCCTCGATCCCATGACCGACGGTGCCGTGCTGCCGATCCTGCATCTGAACGGCTACAAGATCAGCAACCCGACCGTGCTGGCCCGCATCGGGCATGAGGAACTGGACCAGTTCTTCCGCGGATGCGGCTGGACACCCTACTTCGTCGAGGGCGACGATCCGGCGGAGATGCACGAACTGATGGCCACCATTCTGGAAAGCGCCATCGCGGACATCCGGCGGTTCCAAAGCACCGCGCGGGCCACCAAGGACGCCTCCCGGCCGCGCTGGCCGATGATCGTCCTGAGATCGCCCAAGGGCTGGACGGGGCCGAAGATCGTCGATGGGCTTCAGATCGAGGGAACCTTCCGGGCGCACCAGGTGCCGCTCCTCGTCGATCCCGAGCATCCCGAACACGTTGCGCAACTCGAAAGTTGGATGAAGAGCTACAAGCCCGAGGAGTTGTTCGACGAAAGTGGGCGGCTGATCGCCGAACTGGCCGAGCTTGCGCCCAAGGGCGCCCGGCGGATGGGCGCCAATCCGCACGCCAACGGTGGCCTCCTGTTGCGCGACCTGCTCATGCCCGATTTTCGCGTGCATGCGGTGCCCGTGCCTTCGCCGGGCGCCGTCGATGGACAAGACACTCTCGTGCTGGGCAAGTTCTTCAAGGACATCGTCAAGCTGAACCGGGGGAACTTCCGGATCTTCGGTCCCGACGAGACGCTGTCGAATCTTCTCGGCGCTGTCTTCGAGGCAACCAACCGGCAATGGGACGCGGAGAAGGTCGAGAACGATGAATTCCTCGCGCCCGCCGGCCGTGTTCTCGAACTCGATGCTCAGCGAGCACCAGTGCGAGGGGTGGCTGGAAGGCTACCTGCTGACCGGGCGGCACGGGCTGTTCAACAGCTACGAGGCGTTCATCCGCATCGTCAACTCCATGTTCAGCCAGCACGCCAAATGGCTGAAGGTGACGCTGGAACTGCCGTGGCGCCGGAAGATCGCGTCGCTGAACTATCTGCTCGCCTCCCACGTCTGGCAGCAGGATCACAACGGCTTCACGCACCAGGACCCCGGCTTCCTCGACCACGTGATCAACAAGAAGGCCGACATCGTGAGGGTCTACCTGCCGCCCGATGCCAACTGCCTGTTGTCGACCTTCGACCACTGCCTGCGCAGCCGGCACTACGTGAACGTGGTTGTTGCCGGCAAACACGCGCTTCCGCAATGGCTGACCATGGACGAGGCTGTCGTGCATTGCACGCAGGGACTTGGCATCTGGCAGTGGGCCAGCAACGACCAGGATGGCGAACCGGACGTGGTCATGGCCTGCTGCGGAGACACCCCAACGCTGGAGGTTTTGGCGGCCGTGTCGATCCTTCGGCAGCACCTGCCCGATCTCAAAATCCGGGTGGTCAATGTCGTCGATCTGATGAAGCTGCAACCCAGCACGGAGCATCCGCACGGGCTGAGCGACATCGATTACGATGCGCTCTTCACGCGGGACAAGCACATCGTCTTTGGCTTTCATGGATACCCCTGGCTGGTCCACCGGCTCACGTACCGCCGAACCAACCGCAACCTCCATGTGCGGGGCTATAAGGAGGAAGGCACGATCACCACCGCCTTCGACATGCGGGTCCAGAACGATCTGGACCGCTTTCATCTTGTGCAGGACGTCGTGGACCGCTTGCCGCGTCTGGGCAGCAAGGGAACCTATCTGAAGCAGATGGTTCAGAACAAGCTCGTCGAGCACAAGCTTTACATCGACCAGCATGGCCAGGACCTGCCGGAGATCCGGAACTGGAAGTGGGGCGCCACCAAGTGACTGCGCAGGAACTCATCGGCACCGCCCGCAGGCTGGTGGGCGGCGGCAAGGGCCTTCTCGCGATGGACGAGAGCAATGCCACCTGCGACAAGCGGTTTGCCAGCGCGGGAATTCCCCAAACCGAGGAGGCCAGGCGCGCTTATCGCGAATTGATTGTGACCACACCTCGTCTCGGCGATTGCATCAGCGGCGCAATTCTCTACGACGAGACGATCCGCCAGCAAACGAAAGACGGCACGCCGTTTGTCGAGGTCCTCACCGAGGCCGGCATCGTTCCCGGCATAAAGGTGGACACCGGCGCCAAGGATCTGGCGGGTCATCCGGGAGAGAAGATAACCGAAGGCCTGGACGGATTGCGTGGCCGGCTCCAGGAATATTTCCAGATGGGTGCCCGCTTCGCCAAATGGCGCGCGGTCATTTCCCCGGGCGCCGGCCTTCCCACCCGGGGCTGTATCGAGGCC
This sequence comes from uncultured Alphaproteobacteria bacterium, assembly GCA_963761015.1. Lineage (GTDB taxonomy): Bacteria > Pseudomonadota > Alphaproteobacteria > Acetobacterales > Acetobacteraceae > CAVXFL01. Next base: position 14,704 of record CAVXFL010000006.1, on the reverse strand, counting down.
AACGCGCAGGCGTTGGCCCGATACGCAGCCCTGTGCCAGGAAGCCGGACTCGTGCCCATTGTCGAGCCGGAAGTGCTGATGGCCGGCGAGCACACCCTGGAGCGGTGCCGGGAGGTCACGGAAGAGACGCTGCGGAGCGTCTTCAACCAGCTATACACACAACGCGTCATGCTGGAGGGCATGATCCTCAAGCCCAACATGGTGCTCCCGGGGTTGGACTGCCCAAAGCAGGACACGGTCGACGAGGTGGCCGACGCCACGGTGAGATGCCTCCTCAGAGTAGTACCTGCGGCCGTTTCGGGGATTGCGTTCCTGTCGGGCGGTCAGTCCGGGGAACTGGCATCTGCTCGTTTGAATGCCATGAATGTCATTGCGCGGTCGTCGGCGTCGCGACTGCCCTGGCCGCTGGTGTTTTCGTTTGCTCGCGCGATCCAGCAGCCCGCGTTGCAGATTTGGCAGGGCCAGGAAACCCGCGTGGCGGCGGCGCAGGACGCTCTCGATCATCGAGCCCGTTGCAATCGAGCCGCGCTCCACGGCCAATACAACGCCGCGATGGAACGGGCATGATCGCTGCTCGAAAGGCGCCTTTGAGCCTGTATCTCATTCGACACGGTGAAACCGCGTGGTCGCTCTCGGGCCAACACACCGGCCGCACGGACATTCCGTTGACCGCGCGCGGCGAGGACGAGGCGCGCAAACTCGCGCCGTGGCTCAGGCACGTCCGGTTTGCCCGTGTGCTGACCAGCCCGCGACAACGCGCGCGACGGACATGTGAGTTGGCCGGACTGGAACCGGAGGCCGAGATTGAACCGGATCTGGCGGAGTGGGACTACGGCGATTATGAGGGCAAAGCTTTCCTCGGACATTCGCCAGGGGCGACCGGACTGGAACGTCTTTCGGGACGGCTGTCCGCGCGGTGAAATGCCCGAGCAGGTTTCCGACCGCGCCGATCGGCTGATCACGCGGCTCGGCACGATGGACGGGAACATCGCGCTTTTCTCGCATGGTGAATTCGGGCTGGCGCTGGCCGCGCGATGGATCGGGTTGCCCGTGGTCGAGGGGCAGCATTTCTCGCTCGGCACGGCATCGCTCAATATCCTGAGCTACAATCCCCGCCACCCCGAGGTACGGGTGATCGCGCTGTGGAACGCTGCCCCGGCATTACTAACCAGTGGTGCTTTAGGCTAACCAGTGCATGGCCTGGCCCAACCACCGGCAGAGGGCGCACTCGCGAGCGATGCCCCGGGTTCGACTGTTGAACTTGACGAGGTCGAGCGTATGTCGATATGATAAACGTCGCCACACCGGACAGATCTTCAAGGTCGGATTTTGAAAGAGAGGTGACTTATGGGCACGATTCTGATTATCGTCCTGCTGATTGTGCTGCTGGGCGGCGGCGGAGGCTACTATGGTTACAATCGCTATGGTGGGTCGGGCCTCGGCGGCGTTCTTGGGTTGATCTTGGTTATTCTCGTGGTGCTTTGGCTCTTGGGTGTCCTCGGCGGCGTCCACGTCAACCACCCGTGATCCGTGAGACAGGACGCTCCATCCTGAGCGGGGCGCGCTTACGCACCGCCCGCCCGCGCGTGGCACCGCTACTCGGCGTAACTGAATTCGGGACGCATGCGCATGGTCATACTTTATCGGCCAGTGCATCGCCGCCGCCCATTACCCGAAGAGACCTGCCAGCACCGAGCCTTTGGCAGCCGCTCTCATTTTTTTGCGGCGCCCCCGTGCTGCTCGGCATGTTGCTTCGCGGCCTCCTCAGCGTGATGCTCCGCATGCACATGGTGGCGCTGTGCCACGACCGCGTGATGCGCGGCCTTCTCAACCGAGCCCGCTTCGTGGTGCTTGGCAGCCTCACGACGATGCTGCGTGGCTTTCTCGTGATGCTCGGCCACCTTGGCGTGGTGTTCGGCAACCTTGGACTTCGCGGTGGCTGACATCGCTGTGTTCCTTCCACGCCCGCCCGCCTGAGCGGGTATTAGTCCATCGTATTCGCCGCATAGCTGGGATTCGCTGGCGGGTGTGCGGGTGTCGCATAAGCGGTTGATCTTGTTTACGGATTGGGTATCGAGACCACTCCGTTCACCGGATCATTCCGAGCCACACCCGCCATGCACGACGATACGATTGAGCCGTTCTGGTTTCCAGCCGTCGGACGCAGGAAACTCACTGCTGCATTCGATGGCGGGCGCCTGACCTCGGACGGTGGTGTGATGCTTTTGGCCGCTGCCGAGCGACGTATTGGGATCGCACAACGGTTGGCGTCGTTGATCGCCGACCCGCGCAATCGGCGGCTGAATACGCACGGCGTCGGCGACATTCTGCGTGCCCGCATCCTCGCGATCGCTTGCGGCTATGAGGACGCCGATGACCTCGATCATCTGCGCAGCGATCCCGGCTTCACGCTGGCCTGCGGCCGCCTGCCCGATACCGGCGATGACCTGTGTTCGCAGCCGACGATGTCACGTTGGGAGAACGCGCCGACGCTGCGCGAGGTGGTCCGCATGACCTACGCCATGATCGACATCTATTGCAGCAGCTACCCTCGTCCGCCCGCCGCCGTCACACTGGACATCGACGATACCGTCGATGTCGTGCACGGCCATCAGCAACTCGCGTTGTTCAATGCGTATTACGATGGACGGTGCCTTCTGCCGATCCATGTTTATGAGACTGCCACCTCGCGGCCGGTGGCGGTTCTGCTGCGGCCCGGCAAGACACCGTCGGGAGACGAAGTCCGCCGGCATCTGCACCGTCTGGTGCGACGCATCCGCAGTCATTGGCCGGCCACGCGGCTGACCATCCGTGGTGATGGACACTATGGCCGCCCCGAGGTGATGGCGCGGTGCGAGGCCACGAATAGCCGAAAAAATGGCGTTCGGGCGACCAGATCACGTCGAAGTCGAGGTCGGGAGCCTGACGCGCGAGCCGCAGGTCCTCGTCCCAAGCCTGATGGTCGTCCATGCCGTCCCAGCCGTAGCTGGAAAAAATCATCATCAAGCTGAGGTCTATCGTTTACCTCCCGGCGGATTTGCCCCTGTCTTGATCCCACGGCGCGGTTGCAAGGCAAGTGCTATCGACAATTCGTACAGCCGACTGGGCCGACGAGAGAGTCCTGGAGAGCACGGAATGAGACCAGCCGCAGCCGCGATTACCGTGCCCGCGCCGTTTCCGGATGCTTGCGCCCGCTCCGGCGGGGTCAAACTCTCGCTCCGACTGGGGCGACTATAGCGCGACCCAACTCGGCCGAACGGCGTCGGTTTGAGCGGATCACAAAAAAGGGGGCGCGGCGCTGGCGGCTGATGTCGTGAATGCGGGCTTGAGCCCGTCGGGCTCTGGGTACACGGATCGAACGCGCTCGCTGTCGAGCCGGGCCCGCTCCCGTTGGAGGCCAGGCGCGCGCGGGCGTTGCAGCAAGGGTTCGCTGGCGCGGGCTAGGAGGGATTTGGCCGGTAACGGGCGGCGCGGTAATGGCTGCCCGATCAGGGAATTCAGCGCGGCCGCCTAGTAGCGCCCGCTTTCGCGGGATGAAGGGGGGAGGCAATCTTTCCGTCGGTTATATAAGGCTGAACCTGGGAGGGCCGGACGTGAGCAAAGGTATCCTGATCGCCGCCATGGATTTTTCCGCCGTCGCGGAGGACGAGTTCAACGATTGGTATGATCTCGAACACCTGCCCGAGCGGCTCCGCATTCCGGGGTTCCTGAACGGCGAGCGCTGGATCGGTGCGAACGACCCGAAAATCTCGGTCGCGACATACGATCTCGACGACCCCAGCGTTTTGCGAAGTGCGCCCTATCTGTCCGTCGCACATGACCGGGCGAGCCCGTGGACCAAGCGGGTTGTCGGGCGATGCGTCCGGTTCCTCCGTTACGAGGGCGAGCAGATAACGCCCGGCAACCAGCTCGCGCCTGCCGGCGCCGGCGGCTTGCTGCTCGTCGCCATGAACATCGCCCCGGCACTCGAAGCCGAATTCAACGAGTGGTACGATTCCGAGCATATCCCGGCACTTGCCTCAGTCCCTGGAACGCTCTGCGCCAGGCGGTATCGCGGCGCGGCGTCAACCCAAGAATACGTGGCGATCTACCATCTGGCCACGGCCGCGGTGCCGGAGTCGGCCGAGTGGAAAAAGGCCGCGAACTCGCCTTGGACCGAGCGCTTGCGTCCGCACTTCTGCGATTTCGTCCGCATCCAATGCCGCCGCTACAGGCTAGCCGGCGGCGCGGGAGAGCGCTGATGCCGAGCGTCGGCGTGCCGGGCTGCGTGCTCGATTATGCATTGAACGAACTCACGGCGCCTTGGCTGAGCGATGCGGCGACGGACGTGTTTCAGCACGGGCTGGGTGCCTGCCAGGACATCTGGACGGAATGGCTGCCCGCCGTGAGCGGCCGCTACCGCGTGCTGCGGTTCGACATGCGGGGGCACGGCCTGCACAGCTTCCTCGACGAAGCCGGACCCACATAGAGAGGGCGGAAAATGGCGATACTGGTCATCGGCGGGACTGGCTTCATCGGATCGCGCGTGCTGCGCGTCTTGGCCGATCGCGGCGAGCCCGTGGTGTGCATGGACATCAATCTCACAGCCCCGCGCATGGCCGATTTGGCCGATCGGGTGAAGCTGGTGCGCGGCGACGTTACGCAGTTCGACAACATCGTGTCGATCATGCTGCAGGAAAAGCCCGAGCGGGTCTTAAACCTGTCGTATTTCCTCGGCAGCGATCACGCGCCGCGCGCCGCTCTGAAGCTGAACGTCATCGGCATGGATAATTGCTTCGAGGCGGCGAGGCTGGCGGGCGTGAAACGGGTGGTCTACGCCAGCTCGCTAGCCGTCAACGGCCGGCAGAGCCATTTCGGCAACCGCGCGGTGACCGAAGACGATTTTCGACACGGAGACTATCAATACGCTGTCCACAAGATTTTCAACGAGTGGCAGGCCCAGGACTACCGAGACAAATACGGCATGTCGATCACCGGTGTGCGCCCGGCCAACGTCACCGGCTCCGACAAGGCGCGCGGCTCGGTCGATCATGTCAACATCATCACCCAGCCGGCGCGCGGCAAGCCGATCAGCCTGCCTTATCGCGACGCCATGCGCTGCCCGATCCATGTCGATGACGTGGCCGAGGTGTTCGCGCGCGTATTGCTCGCCGATGCGCCGCTGCATCCGATGTACAACAGCGGCGGCACCGCGATCAGCCTGGGCGAGATCGCGGACATCGTGCGGGAGTTCCTGCTGGATGCGCGGATCACGTTCGAGCACGAGGTGGGCGGGCAAGCGGTTTCAGGTAACTACCTGATCGACAATTCACGCCTCGTCGAGGAGTTCGGTGTGCCATATCGGCCCTACCGCGAGCGCGTGCTGCAGATCATCAACGATGTTCGGCACGAGGAAGGGCTGCCATCCATAATCAGTCCATGAACGCGGCCTGAAACAAGTCCAGGGGGCTATCTTTTTAGTTCTAAATCGGAGCCGAAGCGTGACGGGCACCGCGCGGGACATGCCGAGACCACGCGCATGTTGGCCGGGTCGATGAGGAGATCGCGCGCGACCGTCGCGGCCAAGCCGGTGACGAACTGGCTGAATTCGTAGATCGTCAGCCGCTCGCCCGACCAGTCGCGGGTGGTGAACAGCTCGATCCGGTTGTGGTGCTGCGCGGGCGTGCGGCGCGACCGTGCCAGTCGCCGTTGTCAGCTCGCCGGCACCGCCGCAGCCGGTGCCCCGATCAGCCGCAACGCGCTGCTGGTGCCGGTCTCAGTCACCAGCGCATCGGTCAGCGATTGCGTCTCGGCACCGCCCAGCGGCGCGGCAGTGATTGCCCCCGGCGTGGTGCAACGCGCAGACCGAGCTGTTCGTTGGAGGGAAACGGCTGCCGTGCAGCGCTTCATCCGAAGCTTGATGGCAATGCACGTAGACGCTTAGCGGCGACGTGGGCGGGGTTATACCAACCGCTCGGTCCGTCAACTCGAATGTGAATGGGAGCGGCTCGGCGCAGTGTGATTCGTGGGTTGCCCGTGGAGACATGGGGGACGGCTATGACCGTGGCGATCACACGTAGAGATCTGTCGGTGACGGAGCTGCGCCGGGCGGCGGCGCGTACCAGCGATGCGAAGGCGATGCGTCGAATGCTGGCAATCGCGCTGGTGCTCGACGGCTGGACACGGGACGCGGCGGCGGAAGCCGGCGGCATGGACCGCGGCAAACCTTGTGCGATTGGGTGCACCGCTACAACGACTTCGGGCTCGCTGGACTGCCCGATCAGCCGCGGCGGAACGGCCCGCTGTAGCGCGACAGTAAGGGTGGCCGGGGCGCGACAGGAAGATGACCGGTCGCTGCGCGAAGCAAGAATGCATTGAATGTCGCTGCGCGACAAGAGTTTTGTGTCGCGGGGCGTCACGACATCGCCGCTTCGGTTTGCGGTGCGCTGGTGTTGCGCTTGGTGTCGCGGGAGCCTGTGGAACGCTGGCGCTGGCGGGTCGTCGCGGAGCGGCGGCGGTAGCTCTCGACGTTCATCTCCAGGATGATGGCGTGGTGGACGAGCCGATCGACAGCGGCCAGGGTCATAGCGGCATCCGGGAAGATGCTGTTCCATTCTCCGAATGGCTGATTCGAGGTCACCAGCAGGCTGCGGCGCTCGTAGCGCGCAGCGATTAGGGCGTGTCGTCAATTGAGCCAGATGGCGCTCGCGGCGAGATGCACGCCGGCAAGGAAGTTGCGCGCGGTTTTGTCGTAGCGCGTGGCGATCGCCCGAAACTGCTTGAGTTTGGCGAAGAAGTTCTCGACGAGGTGGCGCGCCCTGTAGAGATCGCGGTCGTACTCGCGGGGCGAGACGCGGTTGGCCTTTGGCGGGATCACAGCGGTTTTGCCCGAGGCCGCCAACACCCCGAGGACCCGTTCGTCGGCATCAAACGCCTTGTCGGCGATCAACGTCCCTGCCTGCATGTCCGGCAGGAGGTGATCGGCGCCGACCAGATCGTGCGCCTCGCCGCCGCTCAGGTGCAAGCCAACGGGATTACCAAGTGCGTCGACGAGCGCGTGGATCTTGGTGCTCAGTCCGCCGCGGGAGCGTCCGATCGCCTGATCCTCGCCAGCTTTTTTTGAGCGCCCGCACTGTGCTGATGCGCGCGCACGACGGTGCTGTCGAGCATCGCATATTCATTATCGGCATCGGCCGCGAGATGCTGAAACATGCGCTCCCAAACGCCGGATTTGCTCCAGCGGCTGAAGTGGCGATGCGCATTTTTCCAGTCGCCCAAGCGTTCCGGGAGATCGCGCCAGGGAATCCCCGCGCGATAGCGATACAACACCGCCTCGACGAATAGGCGGTTATCCGCGGCGTTGGCGCCGACCCAGCCTTCCTGGCCCGGCAACAGGTGCTTGATCCGCTCCCACTGGTCGTCGCGGAGTCCGTAGCGGCGCATCGGTCAGCCTCCAACAAGCTGACCGCCTACAAATCGAATAATCAGCCGCGCCGGAATCGGCTATTTGGCGCTTTTGGCCGATTGCCTTCCGAATGTGGCAATCTGGACTCGCGAGACGCGGAACAAACCACGAATCGCCAATTGACGACAGGCCCTAGTTCGAATAGCACCGATGTTTCGGCTTGATCCTTGCGGACATAGGAGAGGTCGTCGAGGACGATCAGGTGATATTTGTCGAGCTTCTCGATGGTGGTTTCGAGCGCCAGGCTCTGGCGCGCCGCTTGCAGGCGTTGCACGAGATCGGTGGTGCGTATGAACAGCACGCGGTATCCGTTCTCGATCAGCGCGTAGCCGAGCGCACATCCAAGGTGCGACTTGCCGCAACCGCTTGGCCCGAACAGCAAAATGTTGGCGCCCTTGTCGAGCCAGCTGTCGCCGGCGGCAAGGGCAGTGATCTGCGGCTTATTCACCATTGGAACGGCGGTGAAGTCGAACGCGTCAAGGGTCTTGCCAGGTGGCAGGCGCGCCTCGGCGAGATGGCGTTGAATGCGCCGCTGCGAGCGTTCGGCCAGTTCGAGTTCGGCGAGCGTGGCAAGAAGCTTTGCCGCCGGCCAGCCCTCGCGGACGGCGCGCTCGGTGAATTGCGGCCACAGCCCGGCGATGGTGGGCAGGCGCAACTCGCCGAGCAATAGTGGCAAGCGAGCCGCGTCGACGGTAACCGGCGCGCTCACGCCGCCGCTCCTGTCGCAGACAGCAGCGCATCGTAGCTGGCGATCGGCGGCAGCACGACGGAGACTGCCGGCGCGGGGGCAAGTGGCGGCGCGAAGCGCGACCGGAGTTGGGCGAGATCGGGCAAGTTGTCCTCCGCCAGTTCGGTAGCGACACGCCGGCAAGTTCCGCCTCGCGATTGCGTTCGTGGGCGAGGTCGAGAAGCCCGACCATGGTTTTGCAGGCCGTACACGCGTCGCCGGCAGCGAGCAGACGTTCCCAGCTCAGGCGATAGGCCGGGCTGGGGAACAGCGCCTCGCGATAGACAAGATGACCTTCCCCCGCGAAAGTGGACACGAGTTACGGCCTACGCGACCGCTGCGAGCTGTTCCTTTGCCACCGGGGAGCAGTAGCCGATTGCCGAGTGAAGACGGTGGCGATTGTACCGACCTTCGATGAACGCGAACACGGAATTCTTTGCGGCTTGGCGCGTTTCGAAGGTGTTGCCGTTATCCAGCTCGGTTTTCATGCTGCCGAAGAAGCTCTCCATGGGAGCGTTGTCCCAGCAATCACCTTTCCGGCTCATCGAGCAAAGCAAACCGTGTTGGTCGAGCAACCGGCGATACGCGCGAGCCGCATATTGGCTGCCGCGATCGGAATGGTGCACCAGACCAGGTGCTGGTCGGCGGTTGGCGATGGCCATTTGCAGAGCAGCGATCGTGAGTTCCTGCGGCATGGTCTCGCGCATCCCCTCCGCTGGCCCTTCCACCGGCCTTCGGCCGGCGGAACCTTCGGGCCAGCTCCGCCCAGCCGACCACGCGGCGCGAGAACATGTCGAGCACGACGGCCAGATAAAGCCAGCCCTCAGCGGTGGGAATGTAGGTGATATCGGCCAGCCAGACCCGATTGGGCGCCGGAGCGGCGAAGCGTCGGTCGAGAAGGTTAGGGGCAACCGGAAGGGAGTGGTTGCTGTCCGTGGTGCGCGGCCGGCGGCGCTTGTGGCGGCCCTGGATGCCATGATGGCGCATCAGACGGGCGACCCGGTGCACCCCGACCCGCCGGCCTTCGGCCCGCAGCGCGGCGTGCACGCGCGGGGAGCCGTAGACGGCGCGGCTATCGGCATGCACGCGGCGGATATCGGCAGCAAGAGCGCGATTGGCGCGGGCCCGCGCGCTTTCTGGCCGGTCGCGCCACGCATAGTAACCGCTCGCGCTGACCTCCAGCACGGCGCACATGGTCCGCACCGGGAAGCTCGCGCGATGGTCCTCGATGAAGCGGAACCTCATTTCGGCGGGCCCGAGAAGATGCCGATGGCCTTTTTTAAAATGTCGCGTTCCATTTGGGCGCGCTCGAGCTCACGCCGCAGGCGACGGACCTCCGCCTGCTCGGCCGCCGCAGCCGTGAACGCCGGCGGCTCGGCCGCGGCGATCGTGGGCTTCGCCGAGCCGTTCCGGCCGTCCCGCCAGTTGCGCAGCATCGACGGCTGCACTCCCAGCTCAGTCGCCACCTGGGTGACAGGCCGCCCGCTCGACAGCAGCAGCGACACCGCTTCGCGTTTGAACTCGTCCGTAAACGAACGTCGTGTCTTCGTCATTGCCACCTCGCTCCGTTCAGGAGCTTACACGAGGTGTCCACTGGTTGGGGGAACCACAGTTCATCGGGGTTCAGTTCAGGCGCATAGCCGGGAAGAAAATGCAGCGTCAGCATGCCTTTCGTGGAGGCAACATAGGTCTTCACCAGCGTGGTCTTGTGCGCGGGAAGTCCGTCGAGCACCAAATGCACTGGCTTCGAACGACGCCGCATCATTCGGCGCAGCAGCCCGACGAACAACTCGGCGTTCAGCCCGCCCTGGTAGGTGCAATACCAGAACCCACCCCGAGCGTTCACCGCGGAGGCCGCACTGATCGATTGCCGCTGGCCAGGGCGTTCGACCACGGGTGTCTGACCCTTCTTGCCCCAGGTCTTGCCATGCACGCTATCGGCACGAAAGCCCGAACTCGTCCCAGAAATACACCTCACCGCCCGAGGCTTTTGCCTGTCTGGCAATGGCAGGATACCGTTCGCGCCGCCACGCCTCGATCGCTTCAGGATCGCGCTGGTAAGCGCGTTGCAGCGGCTTCTGCGGTGTCAGTCCCAGCTTGGCGAGCAGTTCTCCCACCGCCGTCACGCCAAGCCGATCCGCCGCGTGCATGCCGATAGCCGCGCCGTCTACGGCTCCCCGCGCGTGCACGCCGCGCTGCGGGCCGAAGGCCGGCGGGTCGGGGTGCACCGGGGTCGCCCGTCTGATGCGCCATCATGGCATCCAGGGCCGCCACAAGCGCCGCCGGCCGCGCACCACGGACAGCAACCACTCCCTTCCGGTTGCCCCTAACCTTCTCGACCGACGCTTCGCCGCTCCGGCGCCCAATCGGGTCTGGCTGGCCGATATCACCTACATTCCCACCGCTGAGGGCTGGCTTTATCTGGCCGTCGTGCTCGACATGTTCTCGCGCCGCGTGGTCGGCTGGGCGGAGCTGGCCCGAAGGTTCCGCCGGCCGAAGGCCGGTGGAAGGGCCAGCGGAGGGGATGCGCGAGACCATGCCGCAGGAACTCACGATCGCTGCTCTGCAAATGGCCATCGCCAACCGCCGACCAGCACCTGGTCTGGTGCACCATTCCGATCGCGGCAGCCAATATGCGGCTCGCGCGTATCGCCGGTTGCTCGACCAACACGGTTTGCTTTGCTCGATGAGCCGGAAAGGTGATTGCTGGGACAACGCTCCCATGGAGAGCTTCTTCGGCAGCATGAAAACCGAGCTGGATAACGGCAACACCTTCGAAACGCGCCAAGCCGCAAAGAATTCCGTGTTCGCGTTCATCGAAGGTTGGTTAGATCGCCACCGTCTTCACTCGGCAATCGGCTACTGCTCCCCGGTGGCAAAGGAACAGCTCGCAGCGGTCGCGTAGGCCGTAACTCGTGTCCACTTTCGCGGGGGAAGGTCAGTCACGGTTGTAGAGCGGGCGGTTTTCCGGCGTCCACATACGGCACCTCACGAATCGGTGCCACGGATCAACTCATAGGAGAGCCGACGGGGTCAAGCGAATTTTCCCAGCCGCCGATAACCGAACTCAAATGAACTCGTAAAGTCTCCGGACAGATGGGGTGATTGGGGTCTCAGCCCGGATGATCCGGTGGCTGCTCCTCTCGGGATGAGAGAACGTGGTCCGGTGTGTATCGGCCACAAGCATCGAGGAGGAGCAGCCGTGGACTACTTTGCCGGGTTGGACGTGTCGTTGGAAGAGACCGCCATCTGCATTGTCGATGAGCGCCGGTCGGATCGTGCGCGAGGCGCGGGTTGCCAGTGAGCCGGAGGCGCTGGTGGCCTTCTTCAGGGCGGGCGGGATAACGATGGAGCGGGTTGGCCTGGAGGCGTGCTCGTTGACAGCCTGGCTGCAGCAGGGGCTTTCGGAGGCAGGGATCCCGGCGATCTGCATCGAGGCTCGCCAGGCAAAGGCCGCGATGGGTGCGATGCCGAATAAGACCGATCGGAACGACGCGCGCGGGATCGCGCAGATCATGCGCACCGGCTGGTATCGGGCGGTGCATGTGAAGAGCGCCTCCTGTCGGTCCTGGCGGGCGCTGCTGACGGCGCGGCGGACGGTGCTCAATAAGCGTCGCGATGTCGAGAACGGGCTGCGGGCGCTACTGCGCGAGGTCGGGCTGAAGGTCGGCACGCCGAGCCGCAAAGACTTCGCAGCCCGCGTGCGCGAACTGGCGGCAGATGACCCGGTGCTGGCGAGCCTGGCTGAATCGTTGCTGGCCATCATCGAGGTGATGACCCGGGAAGTCGAGAGGCTCACCAAGCGCGTGCTCGACGAGGTCCGCGTCGAGCCGACGTGCCGCCGGCTGATGACGGTGCCCGGCGTCGGTCCGCTCACCGCATTGACGTTCCGCGCCACGATCGACCAGCCGGAGCCGCTTCCGAAGGTCGCGGGATGTCGGCGCGCATCTCGGCCTGACGCCGCGGCGCTACCAGTCCGGCGAGACCGACGTGCAGGGCCGCATCAGCCGGTGCGGCGACGAGCTGGCCCGCACCGCGCTCTACGAGGCGGCCCATTCGCTGCTGATCCGCAGCACGAAATGGTCGGCGCTGCGGGCGTGGGGCATGAACGTCGCCAAGCGTCGGGGCATGGCGCGCGCTCGCGTCGCGGTCGCCCGCAAGCTGGCGGTGATCCTGCATCGCATGTGGGCCGATGGCAGCGAGTTCCGCTGGGGCAAGCAGGCCGCAGCACCCTACGGCCGTCGGCATGACAAGAGGAGTTCAAGTTTCCGCCTGACGAGGGCGGATGCTGCGTCGTTCCCGTGGGGACGATGGGCGAGGCGATCTCGTTGAGAGTCCGGAGCCGGAGGGCAGCGATGCCTCGAAGGTCGCGGGACAGATTGAGACGCCTCGCCCTCCTGACCCCATCATGCGGCGGCCATGCGCCGACCGCGAAGAGAAGCGAGTGACCCACGGGAATGACCCAAGGCGAGAGGAACAGCTTGACCCCCACAACCCCAATCAGAGAGGACACTCAGTGCGCCGGGCTTGCGCGCCAGCACCGGCACATAGTGCCAGGCTGAAGTTCGACAGTTTTGTGCGCCGTAGCGGGAGGTTAGGCGAGTCATTTCAAAAGGTTAGCGCGGGGCGGATCGGAAAATCGCCCCATTTGCGGTGCCACGTCTGGCCGGATAGTGTCGCATATAGCTCTTGCAAATCGCGGATAAGCGCGCGTATCGGTGCGGTGTCATCCCTGGGCCGGACATGTTCTTCCGCATCAAGCCTGCCGGAGAGCGTCGCTATCTGCAGATCGTCGAGAACAAGCGCGACGGCAGACGCACCGTCCAGCGCGTGCTCGCCACGCTCGGCCGCGTCGAGGACCTCGAAGCCGACGGCAGGCTCGACAACCTGCTGCGCTCGGGCGCCCGCTTCTCCGAGACCGCCATGCTGCTCTCCAGCCTGCAGGCCGGCACCCTGGAGACCGGGGCCAGCGAACGCATCGGCGCGCCGATGATCTTCGCTCGCTTGTGGGAACACACCGGTTGCCGCGCGGTGATCGAGCGGCTTGCGGCGGAGCGTAACTTCGGCTTTCCGCTCGAACGCGCGGTGTTCGCCAGCGTGCTGCATCGGCTCGTCGTTTCCGGTTCCGATCGGGCCTGCGACAAGTGGCTGGACGCCTATCACGTCCCCGGCGCTGCTGGCCTGGAGTTGCACCACCTATATCGGACGATGGGCTGGCTGGGCGAAGAACTGGCCGATCAGAGCGGCGCGACGCGCGCGCCCCGGCGCACCAAGGATGTCATTGAGGAGGCGCTGTTCCAGCGTCGGCGCGGCCTGTTCAGCGATCTCTCGGTGGTACTGTTCGACACCACATCGCTGATGTTCTACGGCGCGGCGGCGAAAGCCTCGGCCAACGTGGCAAGTCGAAAGACCATCGTCCCGAACTGAAGCAGGTGGTGGTCGGGGTGGTGCTCGACGAAGCGGGGCGGCCGATCTGCTCGGAGACCTGGCCGGGCAACGCCGCGGATGCCAAGGCGCTGCTGCCGGTCGTGGCGCGTCTGCGCGAGCGTTTCGGCATCAGCCGGATGTGCGTGGTCGCCGATCGGGGCATGATCAGTGCCGCGACCATCAGCGAGCTGGAAGCGCACGGCGTCGAGTACATTCTCGGCGCGCGCGAACGCAGCGACAACGAGGTGCGGAAGGTTGTGCTGGCCGACATGCAGCCGATGGTGCCGCTTTGCATTCCACGCGCTCGCGGAGCGGAGACGGGGCTCGAGGTCAAGGAGGTGGTGGTTGGCGGCGGCGGACCTGCGAGCCAGCCGCACCGCTACGTGGTCTGTTTCAACCCCGAGGAGGCCAAGCGTGACGCCGCCGCGCGTGCCGCCATTCTCGACAGTTTGCAGAAAAAGCTGCCGCAGGGCGACAAGCAGCTGGTCGGCAATGCCGGTTACCGGCGGTTTCTCGCTACGCCGGAGCAAGGACATTTCGCGATCGACCGCGCGCGCGTCACCGAGGACCAACGCTTCGACGGGATCTATGTGCTGCGTACCAACAGCAAGCTTTCCACTCTGGCGGTCGCCCTCGCCTACCGGCAACTCTGGAAAGTGGAGGCCGTCTTTCGCACGGCGAAATCAATCCTGGAGACGCGGCCGATCTATCACCAATGCGACGCCACCATCGCCGGGCATCTGTTTTGCTCGTTTCTGGCCTTGCTGCTGCGCAAGGAATTGGACCAGCAACTGGCGGCGGCGGGTGTCGAGGCCGAGTGGGGCGACATCGTACGCGACCTCGATCGAGTTGAGCAGGTCACCGTCGAGCAGGGAACCAAGCGTTTCGTGCTGCGGCCGCATGCGCCAGGTTGCGCTGGCAGCGTGTTCAAAGCGGTTGGCGTCGCCCTGCCGCCGCTGGTGCATCAATTGCCGTCTGCTACTCCGCCGCCGGTCATCGCCCCGCCACCGCCGCCACGCCGCGGATGCCCCCGGCGTGGTGCCACGCGTCCGTGAATTTCCAGATCCGTGTTGCAAATCAACAAGTTCGCGATTCTCGGTGTTGAA
>CAVXFL010000005.1:0-87191 GCA_963761015.1 uncultured Alphaproteobacteria bacterium | reverse complement strand
CTGTCCTGGACAGACTTGGACCAGATCACGACGGTCGTCGACGGTATTCCGACCGAGCTTCGGCTGAACAAGAACGATCTCGATTGGCAGCGGGCCGACGACCCCGATCTCTGATCAGCCCAGTCTACGCGTCAAGCAATCACTGTCGCTTTGGGCCCGTCGCGGCAGCCTGATCGATCTTCTCCTGCGGAGATTCGGAAGAAAAGCGGAAATCCCGTAGTTGGCCGCGCAACGCCAGCTTGTTCATCTTGCCCGTGGCGGTGTGGGGAATTTCATCCACCACGACCACCTCGTCCGGAATCCACCACTTCGCGACCTTGCTCTCGTACAGGCGCAGCACGTCCACCGGCTCGATGCTGCGCCCCTCCTTGGGCACGACGACCAGCAGCGGCCGCTCGACCCATTTCGCGTGCGCGATGCCGACGATCGCCGCCTCGGCGACGTCCGGGTGCTCGACTGCGATGTTCTCCAGCGCGATCGAACTGATCCACTCGCCGCCCGATTTCACCACGTCCTTGCTGCGATCGACGATTTCCATCGTACCAGAGGGATCGATCGTGGCGACGTCGCCGGTCGCGAACCAGCCGTCCGTATCGGTCGCATCCTCCTCCGCGCGATAGTAGCGGTGGCACACCCAGTGCCCGCGCACCAGGAGATCCCCGAACCGCTCCCCGTCCCAGGCAAGCTCCCGCCCGTCACCATCGACGATCTTCATGTCGATGCCGAACAACGCGCGGCCCTGTTTGGCGCGCTGACGCACGCCGGCATCGCCCTCGAGGCCCTCGATCCCAGGCTTCGGCGCGTTCACCGTTCCGACCGGGCTCATCTCGGTCATGCCCCAGCCGTGCGCGACGCTGACGCCGTACTGGTCGCGGAACGTCTCGATCAGCATCGACGGACACGCGCTGCCGCCGCACAACAGCCGTTCGAGGGTGGCCAGACGCGACCCGGTGCTCTGCAGATGGTGCAGCAGGCCTAGCCAGACCGTCGGCACGCCCGAGGAAATCGTCACCCGCTCCTGATCCATCAGCGCATGGACGCTGGCGCCGTCCAGATGCCGCCCCGGCATCACCAGCGCCGCCCCGGCCATCGGCGCGCCGTAGGGAATGCCCCAGGCATTCGCGTGGAACATCGGCACGACCGGCATGATCCGATCGCTCGCCCGAAGCCCGAGCACGTCCGGCATGTTGCAGGCGTACGCGTGCAGCAGGGTCGAGCGATGGCTGTACAGCACGCCCTTCGGCCGGCCGGTGGTACCCGAAGTATAGCAAAGCGCGCTCGCCGTGTTCTCGTCGAACTCCGGCCAGACGTAGCTGTCGTCGGCCGCGCCGATCAGGTCCTCGTAGCACAGCAGTTGCATGCCCGCCGGCAACGCGAGCGCGGGCATTTCGTCGCGCTCGGCCATGACGACAATGGCGCTTACGCCGGTCAGCGCGGGAGCGATGGCGCCGACCAGCTTGGCGAAGCTCGGGTCCGCAAACAGCACGCGATCCTCGGCATGCTTCACGATATAGCCGATGTCGTCGGGCGCGAGACGTGGATTGACGGTGTGGACCACCGCTCCCATGCCGGAGACCGCGTAGTAGATTTCGAAATGCCGGTGGTCGTTCCAAGCGAGCGTCGCGACCCGGTCGCCCGCTCGCACGCCCAGATGCTCTAGCGCCCGAACCAGCCGCCGCGCGCGGCGCTCCGCCTCGGTGTAGGTGTAGCGGTGGATGCGGCCGTCCGTCAGTTTCGCCACCACCTCGGTGGCGCCGTGGTGCCGCGCGGCGTGCTTGATGATCGAGGCGATCATCAGCGGTTGCTGCTGCATCAGTCCCAGCATGGACGCATTCTCCCGAACACGGCGTTTTGTTCTCTCCGGCGAGGATATCAGAACGGCCAGCCCGCTGTCAGGCAGCGCTGGTCGCGGTCGTAGGACCGCGCGATCCGGTACCGGGCGACAATCAGCATGATGTCCTCGTCGCGCGCGGTAATCGCCAATCCGGATGGAACCGCGGCCAGCTTGCGCCGGAACCGAGGGGTCGCAACGCCGCCGTCATGCATGGAAGTATATATCAGCCGGCCGGCGACCGTAGGCCGCCCCGATTATCCCCAGGGGGAATCGGATCGCGGCCGCAAGGCGATCAGCGGCAGTTGCTCGACCAGCCGTCTTCGGTCGCTCTCCGTGCCTCCATATCGCCAGCCGAGAAAGCGACTGAACCCCGCGCGGACGATGGGCGCGATGAACCGGTTGCGCTGCTCGTATCCCCTGACCGCCTCCACTGCCTCGTCGGTGTCGAGGAAGCGGTGCACGGCCACGAAATGCTGCCGGCCGATGACCACCTCCGCACCCGGGTTGGCCGCGATGTTGCGCAGCCAATCGGCCTGGCGGCCGAAGGCGCTCATGACGACAATTTCGGGACCCGCTTCCCGGTATTGCACGACCTCGAGCACGGTCTCGCGGCGTTGCCCGGTGCGCCGGCCGGTGTGGATGAGCAGCAGGAACCGCCGGCCGAGCAGAGGACCCAGCCGCCAGTGATAGAGATATACGGGCGCTCGGAAGAGCGTCTTCTGCAGCCGGTTCAGGTGTGCGGCCATCGGCCCGGTTTTATCCTCGCTCGGTTCGTCGCGGCGCCAGGAGCGCCGCGATGCCTTCCTGCGTATCGTCGCCTGTCGCGGCATCCCAGCGCTAGAGTTTTTCCTCGATCGCCGCACGCGGAAGCCGTACCGCCGCGCGCTCTGCTCCAGCACGGCCACGCGGCGTCCATCATAGTGCCGCTCCGAAATCGGTGTAGGTCTAGCCGAGGACGGTTCTTGCGCTCCGGAGCAGAAGCTGTCCTCCCCCATGGAGCCGGATGGGCTGCGCCGGCGTTCCCCATGCTGGCCCGCGTGCGGCGTGGCGCGACGGCGCGCGCCGTCGGCAATGGCCAAATCTTGCTGGTTGGGGGCGGGCATGCAGATTGCCGGACCGTGGGGATTCGTTCTGTGCATCGCCCTCGTCCTGCTGCTGCTCGGCACCACGGCCGGTTTCATCGACGGCCGGCTTTGGATCTCCGAGCCGCTCGTCTGCGCGGCGGTGGGCGTCGCGGTCGGGCCGCTCGGGCTGGGGCTGCTCGCGCTCCACGTCGGCGCCGATCCCAACGGGGCCGCCTTCATGCGGGAGGCCGCGCGCGTCACCCTTGTCATTGCCGTCATGGGTGCCGCCATGCGGTTGCCGAGCGGCTGGCTCAGACGACAGTGGCGAGGACTGGCCGTCGTGCTCGGGCCCGGCATGCTCGCCATGTGGGGCGCGCGCGCGCTCATCACTTGGCTGGTGTTCCATTTGCCCGGGTTCGTTTGCCTGCTGATCGGCGCCGCGCTCGCGCCCACCGATCCGGTGCTCGCCACGCCCGTGGTCTCCGGCAAACTGGCGCGCGAACACATTTCCGAGGACCTCCGCTATGGCATAACCGCCGAGAGCGGGGCCAACGACGGTATCGCCCTGCCGTTCGTGATGCTGCCCATCCTGCTGCTGGGGACCGGGCGCGACCCGCTGGTCCACTGGATGGTGCATGTCGTGCTGTGGGAGGTCGGCACGGCGGTCGCGATCGGCGTGGCTGCCGGCTGGCTTACGTGCCAGCTTCTGCGCTGGACAGCCCGGCATTACGTTGAGGCCGGTTCACTGCTGACCGTCGCGCTGGCGCTGGCGCTCGCAGTCATGGCCGCCGAGCGCGTGCTCGACGGCGATTCTATCCTGGCCGCCTTCGTCGCCGGCGCGATGCTCAACCAGGGCTACGAGGGCGAGGCGGAAAAGCGGCAGGAGCGCTTCAACGAAGCGATCAGCCGGTTCTTCGATCTGCCGGTGCTGATCATCTTCGGCGCCGCGCTTCCCTGGGCGGGCTGGGCTGGCATGGGCTGGCGCGCGCCCGCCTTCGCGATGGCCATCGTGCTGCTGCGCCGACTCCCCGCCTGGCTGCTGCTGCGCCCGTTGGTCGCCTGGATTCGGAACGTGCCCGAGGCGCTGTTCTCGGGCTGGTTCGGCCCGATGGGAATAGCCGCTCTGTTCTATGCCCTGGAGGGGCAGCGGCGCACGGGGTTGAGCGAGCTATGGCCGATCGTCAGCTTGGCCGTGATCGCCTCCATCGTCGCACACGGCATGACCGGCACCCCGCTGGCCGCACTGCTCGGCCCCGCGCGCGATGCGGAGGCGGAGCCCACGAACGCGGAACCGGCCAAATCCCCCGCCACCGTCGCCGCGACGGATTCGGATTAGGCCGCCGCTTGCGCGTCCCGCACCTCGATCATCGTCGCGGGGCCGCACCGGCGCGCCACCGCGACCAGGTCGAGCAGGGCGAGCGCGACGCAGCCCGCGGTCGGGGCGAAGTCCGGCGCGGCGACATGCAGGAAGATCGCGCTGCCCTTGCCGGGAGCCGGCGGCGCGTCGTTGTAGCCGAGGACGATGATCAGGTCGTAACGATGATCCTCCCGCCACAGCGCCTCGTGGCGCGCCGCCGAGGGCAGCTTGATCGCCCGGTTGTAGCGCGGATCGGCCACGTCGTCGCACCAGCCGTCGTCGGGCGCGAGCGCGCGGGCGGGCAGGGCGGTTGGCACCGCATCGAGCCGATCGCGGCGGAACAGCAGTTGGCGCAGCGGAAAAATTCCGGCTGGCGTGACCCCGTCGCCCTCCACCTTGTCGCGCCGGATACCCGCCCGCCCGACGGTGCAGCGCAGCGACAAATCGCCGCAGCGCAAACGGCCGTCCCCGACGATCAGCCGCGCCGCATTGGCGGAAGGCATGCAGCCGCTCATCGCCGGCCCGGCTCCGAACATCGCCATGATCGCTGTTCGCCGGCCACGCTCGTTCACGCCTCGGCAACGCTGCAACTGATGATGGCGCGAATTTAGGCAATCCCGCGCCACCCCGTCCAGCGTCGTTGCCGCAGGGCGATCGCGCTCAGTTGGCCCCCGGCTTCCGCCGGGAAAGGGGAAATTCACGATTGCCGGCGGCGTCTGATGGCGCGATCCTCCGCCGATCGGCGGAGCAGACGAAACATTCGTCCGGGCAAGGAGGCACCGATGCCGGAGTCCGAATTTCTCGAGGTTGCGAACTTCATGCTGCAGAAGGGCGGGGTCATGCCGCAGGTGCGGCTGGCCTATCGCACGCTCGGCAGGCTGAATCCTGCCAAGGACAACGCGGTGCTCGTGCCCTCCTGGTACACCGGAACGGATAGCGATACCGAAACCTTCATGGTGGGGAAGGACCGCGCGCTCAACCCTGAGAAATACTTCCTCATCCTCACCAATCTGCTCGCCAACGGCCGTTCGTCCTCGCCCTCCAACACGCCGGCCCCGTTCGAGCGCGGGCGCTTTCCGAAGATCACGCTCTACGACAACGTTCGCCTGCAGCACATGCTGGTCACCGAACGGCTCGGCCTGAACCGGCTGCGCCTGGTCACCGGCTGGTCCATGGGGGCGTGCCAGAGCTTCCAATGGGCGGCGCAGTTCCCAGACATGGTCGAAGCCGCGGCGCCGATTGCCGGTTCGGCGCGCACCGGCTCGTTCAACAAGGTCTTTCTGCTGTCGCTCCGCCGCGCGCTGGAGCTCGATCCCGCCTTCCACGACGGATTTTACGACCGGCCGCCGATCAACGGCTTGCGGGCGTTCTCGGCCATCTACGCCGGCTGGGGGCTCTCCGAGCCGTTCTTCCGCAAGGCCGCTTACACCGCCTTCGGCGCCAAGGACCACGACCAGTTCGTCCAGTATTTCTGGGAGCCGTTCTTTCAGCGCTGCGACGCCAACAATCTGCTGTCGCAACTATGGACCTGGGAAATGGGCGACATCAGCGACAACCCGCAATACGGCGGCAATTTCGAGGCCGCGCTGGGCGCGATCAAGGCGCGCACCATCGTCATTCCGGTGGAGCTTGACCGGTATTTCCCGCCCGTGGACAGCGAATACGAGGCGAGCCATATCCCGAACGGCGAGTGCCGCGTCATCAAGTCGGACTGGGGCCACATGGCGCCGATGAACCCAAGCGACATCCCGGCGATCGACGCCATCGTGGCCGAACTGCTCGACCATCGCGCGCGCTGAGCCGGAGGCACCGCGAACGGAGACAGAACGCCGGCCCCATGGTTCCCTTTCCTTTCGCCGCCGCCGCCCCCATGATCGCGGAAAAGCGGATTCCCCGGGAGGAAAACCATGCCGGATTCCAGCGAGCATCGCACGACGCGCATTTCGGCCGAGGAGGCGCTCGCGCTGCACGCCTCCGGCCGGCCGGGCAAGCTCGAAATCCGCATCACCAAGCCGCTCACCACGGCCCGCGACCTGTCGCTGGCCTACTCGCCGGGCGTTGCCGAGCCCTGCCTCCACATCGCCCGCGACCCCGCGCTCGCCTACGACTACACCACCCGCGGCAACATGGTGGCGGTGATTTCCAACGGCACCGCCGTGCTCGGCCTCGGCAATCTGGGCGCGCTCGCCTCCAAGCCGGTGATGGAGGGCAAGGTCGCGCTGTTCAAGCGCTTCGCCGACGTGGACGGGATCGACCTCGAAATTTCCACCGAGGACGTGGACGAGTTCGTGAACTGCGTGCGGTTCCTGGGCGCCGGCTTCGGCGGCATCAACCTGGAGGACATCAAGGCGCCGGAGTGCTTCGTCATCGAGCAGCGCTTGCGGGAGCTGATGGACATCCCGGTGTTCCACGACGACCAGCACGGCACCGCCATCGTTGCCGCCGCCGGCCTCATCAACGCCTGCCACCTGACCGGGCGCGAGCTGCGCGACACCCGCCTCGTGGTGAACGGCGCCGGCGCCGCTTCGATAGCCTGCGTCGAGCTGCTCAAGGCGATGGGCATGCGCCCCGATAACGTGATCCTCTGCGACACCAAGGGCGTCATCTACCAGGGCCGGCGCGAGGGCATGAACCAGTGGAAATCGGCCCACGCCGTCAACACGAGCACGCGCACGCTCACCGAGGCGCTGGAGGGCGCCGACGTGGTCTTCGGTCTCTCCGCCAAGGGCGCGCTGAACCGCGAAATGGTGCGGTCGATGGCGCCGCAGCCGATTGTCTTCGCCATGGCCAATCCTGACCCCGAGATCACGCCGGAGGAAGCCCGCGCCGCCAGCCCCGATTGCATCATCGCCACCGGGCGCAGCGACTATCCGAACCAGGTCAACAACGTGCTCGGCTTTCCGTACATTTTCCGAGGCGCGCTCGACGTGCGCGCGCGGACGATCAACGATGCGATGAAGATCGCCGCTGCCGAGGCGCTGGCGCAGCTCGCGCGCGAGGACGTGCCGGACGAGGTTCATATAGCCTCGGCCGGCAAGCGCCTGACCTTCGGCCCCGATTACATCATTCCCAACGCCTTCGACCCGCGGCTGATTTCGCGCCTGCCGCCCGCGGTGGCGAAGGCGGCCATGGATTCCGGCGTGGCGCGCCGGCCGATCGCCGATCTCCGCCGCTACACGCGCGAACTCTCGGGTCGGCTGGACCCCACCGCCAACGCGCTCGATGCCATCATGGAAAGCGTGCGCGCCAATCCCAAGCGCGTTGTCTTCGCCGAGGGCGAGGAGCAAAAGATCGTGCGCGCGGCGGTGGCTTTCCGCAACGCCGGCTACGGCACGCCGATCCTGATCGGGCGCGAGGAGCGGGTGAAGGCGACGATGGCCTCGCTCGGGCTCGGCGACTGCGAGGGCATCGAAATCCACAACGCGCGGCTTTCCGCCAACAACCGCAAATACGCGGAATCCCTCTACGCGCGCCTGCAACGCAAGGGTTATCTGGCGCGCGACTGCCAGCGGCTGGTGAACCAGGACCGCAACGTATTCGCCGCCTGCATGGTGGCGAACGGCGACGCCTTCGCCATGGTGTCGGGCCTGACGCGCTCCACCGCCCAGTGCCTTGCCGATATCGGGCTGGTCATCGAGCCGTTGCCGGGCAAGCTCGCCTTCGGGCTAACCCTGTTGGTCGGCAGCCGCGGGCGAACCATCCTGATTTCCGACACCCTGATCCACGAGCGGCCGACTCCCGAGGAGTTCGTCAGCATCGCCATCGGCAGCGCCGCCGCGGCGCGGCATCTGGGCCACGAGCCGCGCGTTGCGCTGGTGTCGCACTCCAATTTCGGCAACCCGATGCACCCGACCGGGCAGAACATTCGCGACGCGGTCGCGCTCTTGGACAAGCGCGGCGTCGATTTCGAATACGACGGCGACATGAGCCCGGACGTGGCGCTGGAGCCCAGCTTGCGCGAGCTGTATCCGTTCTGCCGCCTGACAGGGCCGGCGAATTTGCTGGTCATGCCGGGGCTGCACTCGGCACATATCTGCGCCAAGCTGGCGCCGCGGCTCGGCGGCGGCAGCACGATCGGGCCGCTGTTGATCGGGCTGCAGCATTCGGTGCAACTGGTGCCGATGGACGCCTCGGTCAGCCAGATTGTCGACATCGCCACGCTCGCGGCGTACCAGGCGAACCGCCCGCCGGCGGCATGACCGGCACTCGCTATCGCCCGTGAGCGATCGCTCTTACCCCGAACTCTCTCCCGCAAGCGGGAGAGAGAGCTTCTTTTTCTCCTTCGCAATGGGCGCGATCGCGTTCTACGGCTTCGGGTAACGGAATGCGAATTCGACACTGAACGGCTTCCACCAGTCGGGCACGCCGGTTTCCTGGTCGGTGTGGCGCAGAAATCCGTTCGCCACCGGCGGCACGAAGCGATAGGTCAGGCGATACTGGCCCGGCCCGTCCATCTTCACGTTGCTCGCGTAATGCGGGCCGTCCTTGGCGGTCATCGGCCATAGCTTGCCGGTGGCGCGCCAGTCGGTGCCGACCTTCTCCAGCGCGTAGTCGATGGTGAGATACGGAATCCAGGCGCCGTCGGCGAAGCCCTCGCGGTTGTCGGCGGTCGCGTGCACGTCGGCTTCCAGGTGGATCGTGTCCGGACCCATCGCCATACCCGGCGGCATCGGCGCCATCTCGATCCCGACCAGGTAGTTGGCGACGATCTCCATGTCGTGCCGCTGCACCGGCCCACCGACATAATACTCGCGCGCCTGGGCGTCACGCGGCAAGCACAGCGCCGCCGCGGCGGCGAGCACGATCGCGATGCGGATCATCGAATTCCCCCTTCCGTTGCGGGGAGTCTAGTGATAATCATTCTCAATTGCAACACCGACCCTCGCGCGGCCGGCCAGGCGGCGCGAGATGGAGGTTTCCTCGTGATGACCGCCCAGCCGCTCGCGTTCTTGAAAATCCCGTACCCGCTCCTGATCGCGCTCGACAACCGCTTCCTGCATTTCTGGATGCAGCCGGTGCATTTCCTGGTCCGGATGATCCATATCCTGTCGGCGGCCGCCTTCTTCGGCGGCATCGTGCTGCTCGACCTGCGGTTGATCGGGGTGCGCGAGGCGGTGCCGCTGCGCTCGCTCGCGGAGCACACCCTGTCCTGGCTCCATGCCACGTTCGCCATTGCCCTGGTCTCCGGGATCGCGCTGTTCCTGTACGATCCCGTGCATGTCGGCAGCCACGCCTATTTCGTACCGAAAATGATCCTGATCGTTCTTGGGCTGGCCAATGCCGGGCTGTACAACCGCACCGGTTATGTGGCGGCGCTGGCGGCCGAGCGCGCGATGCCGCTTTCGGCGCGCATGGCCGGCGCGATGTCGCTCGCCTTCTGGTTCGGCGTGATGGCGTGCGCCTGCCTCAATACCGAAGCCGTGCCGAAAGTGCTTCTCAGGTGAGCCGACCGGCTATTTGACCCATGATTGCGAGAACAGCCAAAGATACTGGTTGTTGAACACGAAATGGCCAACCCGTGCGGAGACGAAGTCCAGCGCCTTGTTGGTCATCATCGGAACCGCCGGCGCCAGATCGGTGATTTCGCGGTCGATCCGCGCCCACATCTTGTTGGCGGCGGCAGGATCGGTGACGCCCTTGTGCATCGCCGCCCGCATCTCGGCGTCGATCGTGGGCTCGCAAAATTCGGAAATGTTGATCGAGGAGTCCGAGCCGGGATGGAACGAGCCGCAACTGAACAGCACGTTGAGGAAGTCCGAGGCGGCGGGATAATCCTGGTTCCAGCCGCTCGTGCTGATCTGCACCTTGTTGTTCGAGTTCTGGATGTAGGCGAACTGGATGTTGCCCGAGATCGCCTTCAGCGCGGCGTCGTAGCCGAGTTGGCGGAGCACGCTCTGGATGTATGTCCCGACATCCCGCGCCATCGCCGTATCGGCGACGATCAGCGTCACCTTCTGTCCTGCCGTGCCGGATTCCTTCACCAGTTGCCGCGCCTTGGCCATGTCGGGCGCCGACCATTTGGCGCCGGGGTTCTTCGTATACGGACAATACGGCACGTATCCGGGAAAGCCGGGTGGCAGAATCTGGCAGGTGGGCGAGGCGAGGTTGGGCCCGCCCACCAGGTTCACCAGCGCGCGCCGGTTCAGGGCGTAGGCCACCGCCTGACGCGCTTTCAGATCGGCGAACGGCGGCAGGCGCGTGTTCAGCGCGAGATACGACAGCGAGAACAGCGGATGGATGTGAATCTGCTTGGCAAAGCGCCGGCCGAGTTCGCCCAGCCGATCGAGCGGCGGGCGATTGCCCATCCAATCGGCCTGGCCGTTTTCCACTTCCGTGACCTCGGCTTCCGGTTCCAGCCCGAAATCGTAGCGGATCTCGTCGGGGAAACCGTCGGGCTGGGCGTCGACGCTCCACTCGCGGAACGCCGGATTGCGCACCAGGCGCAACTGCTTGTTGGGTTGATAGCTGGCGATCATGTATGGCCCGGTGCCCGGAATCGGCTTCGTTCCGACATCGTGGGCCGGCGCGTCGGCCGGCAGAATGGAGGCGTGCGGCAGCGCAAGCTTGTCCAGGAATTCCGGATCGGGCTGCGTTAGATGGAAGGTGATCGTGTTCGTCGCCGGGTCGGCCACCACGCCACCCGCCAACGTGCAATCCGCCGGTGATTTCAGGCACCGGTCCGCTCCGACGAGCACCCCGTAAAAGCTGCCCGAGGTCGGGCCGGAAATCTTGAAGATGCGCCGGAACGACGCGAGGACGTCCGCGGTCGTCACCTCGCGCCCGTTGGCGAATCGGATGCCGCGGCGCAGCGTGAAGGTGAAGGTCCGGCCGCCGTCCCTCGGCTTTGCAATCGCCTCGGCGAGGTCCGGCACGACAGTGTTGCCGTCCGGGCCGGCGACTTTCTTGAACGCGGTCAGGCCGTCATAGACGTTCGCGTAAACCTGCCAGAACTCGCCCTCGTAGTTGATTTGCGGATCGATCGTGCCGGCGGACGAACTCGCCAGCAGGCGCATCACGCCGCCGCGATGCTGCTGCATCAGTTGCGCCAGGTCCTCCGCGCGGCCCGGTGGCGCCGCGATCAGGGCGAGAGCGCAAAGGCAGAAAGCGCCGGCGAGAAGCCGGGGAAAGGCGTGCATCGGCGAGGCGAGACCTGAACGGTTGGCGCGCCGGGCCTACAGCACCCGCGCCGCGACTGGCAACCGCGCGCCCCCGGCAACCAGCCCGGAGCGGACAAGTCGGCGCGGTGGGGCGCCGACTATCCGAGGCTTCAGGGCGACGAGGTCGACGGCGACGGCATGGCGCCCGAGTCCGCCTTGGCCCGGCGGATGCCCGCCAGGATCGCGTCCACGTCGCGCTCGGTGGGCGTCGGCGGTCTGCGGTGCCACGCGGCCTTCGCGACGTGATGCCGGTGCCGCACCCGGATATGCATCTGCCTGAGCGCTGCCACCCGGCAACCCTCGGTGCGCCCTGCACGGCACTCCGGCGTGGCATTGCCGCTGTTCAATGCCGCCGACGACGGCGACTGGCAGCCCGCCAGCGCGCCCAGCACGATCAGGACGGCGGCGCGGCAGGCGGCGCCGAGATGCGCCGGCCGGGCCGACAAGTTCGGATCTCCGGCGAAGCGACTCTGTCCTCGCTGCGCGATGACCCCAGGTTGATTGTCCCCCAATTTCCCCCTCCTGGGTAGTTCCCGGCGCAGCTATAGCAGATGCTGGCCGGAGGAAGGGAATCGCGATGCGCGAACGCCGAATTGGTGTCCCAGTGTGGCGCCTGCGCCCGATCAGTGTGTCGTAACGGCATCATCGCCGCTGGCTTCCTGGAGCGCGCGCCGATGCAGCAGCCGGACCCGGTGCGCCTCCTCGAGCGTGATCCAGTGCCGCTGCTTGAGGTTGCCGAGCGAGCGGCTGACCGTCTCGACCGTCAATCCCAGATGGTCGGCGATATCGTAGCGCGACATCGGCAGCACGATCCGGCCGCTGCCGTCGGACGCGCGCTCGGCCATTTCCAACAGGAACGACACGACCCGCTCCAGCGCGGTCTTGCGCCCGAGCGATACGATGCGCTGCTGGGCCACCGCGAGGCCGGTCTGCATCAGCCGCCGCACGGCGCGCGCGGCACTGGGGTCGCTCGTCGCGAGCTCCTCCAGCCGGCGGCGGGAGAAGCACTGCACCTGCGTATCGGCGACCGCCTCGGCGGCGTAGAAATGCTCGTCGATGCCGTCCAGGCCGAACAGATCGCCCGGCAGCGCGAATTCGCCGATGTGCCGCCGCCCGTCCGCCATCAGCTTGGAGGTCCGCACCGCGCCGGAGATCACCCGGTAAACGTTCTCGGTCGGGCTGCCCTCGGCATAGATTTCCTCGTCGCGGCCGAAATGCGCGACCCGCCCGGGGATGGCCGGGAAGTCCTCGGTCGACCCGAGCGGATGTGGCCGGGTGGCAAGCGGCTGAACCGAGGACATCTGGGATATGGCGGTTTGGAAATTCATCGCTCAGCTCCATTTCTTCGCAACAGCGAGTGACGCTGACCTACCGGAGCCGGGGGAAGCGCATAATTCGGATTTAACCGTACGGGAATCTACGTAACGGCCTTGCTTACTTGCCATTCTCTGGCGGCCAACCGGGCCGCGGCGGCGGCCGCGTCGATCTCGCCCGTGCCGACCGGCGCTCCCAGCGCGGCTTGCATGGCCTCGCAAACGATCGGGTGAAGCCGCGCGCCGCCGCCCGCCAGCGCGATCGGTTGCGGGCCGACCCTGCGGGACAGCGTCGCCGCGAGTTGCGCCAGATCCTGGCCGGCCCGGCGCAGCACGCCGTCCGCCCGCGAGTCGCCGTCGCGCGCGGCTTCGGCAACGGCCGGAGCCAGCGCCGCCATGCCGGCGCGCGTGCCGCCGTAGACGTATTCGCGGACGGCGTCCCATGTTCCGTGCCGGATGCGGCGCCCGACGGAGCGGCCGAGCGGCGTTTTCCAGCCGGAACCGGGCGCCGCGTCCTCGGCTTGCAGCACCGCGCGCAGCGCGTCCCGCGCGATGGCGTAGCCCGATCCCTCGTCGCCGATCAGATAGCCGTGGCCGCCGGCGCGCAGCATCGCGCCGTCGATGCGGACATGCACCGCAGCCGATCCGGTGCCGCAGTAGACCAATATGCCGCTGCCTGGCACGAAGCGCGCGCGATGCGCGATCCAGAGGTCGTCGCACACTTGCACGCGCTCCGCGGGCGTCCCGAATGCCTCGGCGAGCATTGCGCGCAGCAGCGCGTCCTGCGCGGGTCCGCCGCTCCCGGTGACGCCGGCCAGAACAGCGTCGATCCCGCGCGGACCGATGGCGGCCGCCACTTCGGCAATGGCGGCGCGGGTGGTTCCGATTGCAGCGTCGGTGAAGACCAGCCCAGAGAATGGCGTCGCCTCGCCGCGGGCCGCGATTGCGCCCGTCTCGTCCGCGATCGCCCAGCGCGTCGCGCTCCCGCCGGCGTCGAGGCCAAGCCCGAACCTCATGGCCGGGCCGACAGGGCCGCGCGCACCCGCCCGTTCGCCAGAATGAGGCGACGGTCGGCCTCGGCCGAGTCCACACCGGCCAGGATGGCGATGATCGCGGTTTTCGCGCGGCCCCCGGTTTCGCGCAGCGCACGGGCGGCTTCCGCTTCGGCTGCGCCGGTCACATCCCGCACGATGCGCAGCGCGCGGCGGCGCAGCTTGGCGTTGGTGGCGTCGAGATCGACCATCTGGGCGCCGTAGGTCTTGCCGAGGCGCACCATCACCGCGGTCGAAAGCGTGTTCAGCGCGATTTTCTGCGCCGTGCCGGCGGTGAGCCGCGTCGAGCCGGCGATAACTTCCGGCCCGGTGAGCAACTCCACCGCGATGTCGGCCAGCGCGGCGGCGGGACTGTTCGGGTTGTTCACCATCGCGACCGTTGCCGCGCCGATCTCGCGCGCGGATCGGAGCCCGCCAATCACATACGGCGTCCGGCCGGAGGCGGTGATGCCGACGACCGCGTCCTGGGCAGAAAGCGTATGCGCGCGCAGTTCGGCGCCGCCTGCCGCTGTATCGTCCTCCGCGCCCTCGATGGCGTGGGTCATGGCGGTGGGACCGCCGGCCAGCAGTGCGACCACCAGCCCGGGCGGCACGCTGAAGGTCGGGCCGAGTTCCGCCGCGTCGAGCGTTGCAAGTCGGCCGGGCGTGCCGGCGCCCAGGTAGAACAGCCGGCCGCCCCGCGTCATACGCGCGGCGACCGCGTCCGCCGCCTCGGCGAGGCGCGGCGCCGTCCGGGCGATCGCATCCTGGGCGTCGCGCTCGGCGGCGAGAAGCAGGTGAACGAGTTCCGCGACCGGTCGCTGGTCGAGATCGTCCAGCCCTGGCCGCACCGCCTCGGTCGCGAGCCGGTCGAGCTCCTCAGACATGGGCGATTTCCTTGCCGCCGATCCAGACCCGGCGCGGGCGGAATGCCGCGTCCCACCACACCAGATCGGCGAGCGCGCCGGGGGCAAGCCGGCCGATATCGTCGCGGCCGAGCGCGCGGGCCGGTGCCGCTGTCGCCGCGGCGAGCACGAGCGCCGGGTCGATCCCGGCCCGGATCATGCGCCGCACCCCCTCGTCGAGCACGATGCCGGAACCCGCCAAGGTGCCGTCGCGCCGGCGCCCCGCCCCGTTTGTATGGACGATCACGGGCGCGCCGCCGAAATCCAGTTGGGTGCCTTCCGGCAGTCCGGCGATGGCAATCGAATCGGACACGGCGACGATCCGCTTGGGCGCGGCCTGAAAGGCCAGGCGGCAGGCCAGGTCATGCACGTGCAGCCCGTCGACGATCAGGCCGAGCAACAGCCGGGGATCGGTGAGCGCCGCGCCGGGGACGCCCGGATCGCGATGCCGGAACGGCCGCTGCGCGTTGAACAGATGCGTCACCATGCGCGCGCCGGCGTTCGGCGGCTTCCGCCACTTGCGCGTGCGTGGCGTCGGTGTGGCCCAGAGCCACCGTGATGCCGGCCGCGCGCAGGCGGCGAATGGCCTCGACGGCGTGGGCGCGTTCCGGGGCGAGCGTGAGCGTGCGCAACATGCGCCGGGTCGCCGGAGGTTCGAGCAGCGCATCGAGTGCGGCCGGCGCGGGGTCGAGCATCCAGTCCGCCCGATGCGCGCCGGGATAGGCGGGCGATAGGAACGGGCCTTCGAGATGCACGCCGAGAATGCGCGCGAGGGACTTGTTGTCGAGCAAATCGGCGGCAGTCGCGCACCTTGCCATCGACGCGGCAATCGAATCGAGCGGCGCGGTGATGATCGTCGGCTGCACGGCGGTGATGCCGCGCGCGGCGAGTTGCGCCAGCGCGCGGTACCATTCGACGGGCTCGGCGGTCGCGAAATCGACGCCGAAGCAGCCATTGTTCTGCAGGTCGATCAGCCCGGGCGTCAGCACGCCGCTATCGAGCGCCAAATGATCGCGGCCGGGCGGCGGCACGTGGTCCAACATGCGGACGATCCGCCCCGCGGCGATCACCACGGCGCCCGGCCCCGCGAGCGCGCCGTCGCGCAGCAGCTTGGGAGCGGACATAACGGTCACAGCGTTTCCGTGACCTTGCTGAGCCCGCGCGGCGCGTCGGGATTGCCGCCGCGCGCCAGCGCGAGGTGCAAGGTCAGCAGTTGCAGCGGCAGGATTTCCAGCACCGGCGAAACCGACTCCGCAATACCGTCCGGCAGCATGAAGTTTGGCTCGCAATCGGCCACGAAACGCGCCGCGCCCAGGCAGAACGGATCGGCGCCGGCATCACGCAGTTTGCGCAGCACGGGTCGCATCGCCTCACCGCCCGGGCCCTCGGCCATGACGGCGATCACCGGCACCTCGGCATCGATCATGGCGAGCGGTCCGTGCAGCAGGTCGGCCCCCGACCAGGCGTGCGCCGAGAGGTAGCAAGTCTCCATCAGCTTCAACGCGGCCTCGCGCGCGGTCGGGTACGAGTAGCCGCGTGCCGTCACGACCATGCGTTGGGCGAAGCGGTAGCGTTGCGCCAGCGCGGCCAGGACCGGCTCCCGACCGAGCACGATTTCGGCAAGATCGGGCAGCCGCTCGGCGGCGGCGCCATCCCCGCGGGCCACCCTGTCCAGCAACAGGAAGAGCGTCAGAAGTTGCGCGGTGTAGCTTTTCGTGGCGGCGACCGCCTGTTCCGGACCGGCCGCGATATCCAGTGACAACTCGGCCGCCCGCGCCAGATCCGACTGCGGGTTGTTGGTCAGGGCCAAGGTCAGCGCGCCACGCCGGCGGGCCACCGCGACGGTTTGCAGCAAATCAGGCGAGGTGCCGGACTGGCTGACGGCGATCACCAGCACATCGCGCAGATCGGGCTCGGCCCCGTACAGCGTGAGCGCCGATGGCGAGACCAGGCCGGAGGGCAACTGCAACCGGATTTCCACGAGGTATTTGCCGTATAGCGCGGCGTGATCGGAACTGCCGCGCGCGACCAGCAGCACGAAACGCGGCCTCGCGGCGGTGATCCGGCCGGCCGCCATGCGGATCGCCGCGCTGTCGGCCAGGATGCGGCGCCAGACGGTCGGCTGGTCCCGGATTTCCGCGGCCATGCGGTTCCCGGCCGGCGCGGATTCGGGAGCGCTCATCCGGCTCCGCCGATCTCCACCACGATCCGCCCGCGCACCCGGCCACGCAGGATTTCCTCCGCGAGCGCCGGCAGATCGTCCAGGTGCACGGTGCGCGTCATTCCGTCCAGCACCTCGCCCGGCAATGTCCGGGCGATGCGCCGCCACGCGGATTCTCGCGCGGGCAGGGGCTGCATGACCGAGTCGATGCCGAGCAGGCTGATTCCCCGCAGCAGGAACGGAATGACCGTCGTGTTCAGTTCGCTCCCGCCAGCCAGACCGCAGGCCGCCGCCGCGCCGCCGTAGCGCAGTTGCGGCAGAAGCCCGGCGAGAACCCGCCCGCCCACCGCGTCGACAGCCCCGGCCCAGCGCTCGGTCAGCAGCGGTTTCTGCGCGGCGCTTTCCAGTTCTTGGCGCGGCACGATCGCGGCGGCGCCCAATTCGCGCAGATACGGCTCCTCCTTGGTCCGCCCGGTGGACGCTATCGCGCGATAGCCCAGCCGCGACGCCATCGCGACCGCCATGCCGCCGACCCCGCCCGCCGCGCCTGTCGCCAGCAACTCGGTATCCGGGGAGGGCTTGAGCCCGTGCCGTTCCAGCGCCTCGATGGCCAGCATGGCGGTGAGCCCGGCGGTACCGACCGCCATGGCGCGGGCCGGCGTGAGGCCCGGCGGCAGCTTGACGAGCCAGTCCGCCTGCACGCGGGCCTGCTCGGCGTAGCCGCCCCAATGCATCTCGCCCACGCGCCAGCCGGTGAGGATCACCTCGTCGCCCGGCGCGAACCGGCCCGTGTCGCAGGCGATCACCCGGCCGGCGAAGTCGATCCCCGGCACGTGCGGATATTTGCGCACCAGCCGCCCGAGGCCGCGCAGGATCATGCCGTCCTTGTAGTTCAGGGTGGAGTGGCTGATGGCGACGGTCGTGTCGCCCGCCGGCAGTTCGTGTTCCGGCACGCCACGGATCGCGTGCCGCACCTCGCTTCCGTCCTGGGTCAGCACCAGCGCCTTGATCTGCTTGCCGCTCATTGGCCCCGCTCCGATCTGATCGAGCCGAGCTTACACGCTGCCGGCATGTGGCGGCAGGCTCGATTATCTGAACGCGCGGCTCAGCACTTCGTCGATGGCGGCGATAATCCGGCGCTGGACGCATCGTCGGCAAGCGAGGCAATTTTCGGTCCGAGGCTGGCAGACTGAGAAACGTGGCATCTTTCGCCGCAATATTTCCGAGGAGAGCATGATGGACTCCGGGGACCGGCTGGCGGCTCTGCGGAAGCCGCTTTTGCGCACGATGAGCGCATTGAACACTTGGATTTACCGCCGCAGCGGCGGTAAATTGATGGGGTGCTTTCCGTCCGGCGCACCGGTTTGTCTGCTCACCACGCGGGGGCGTAAATCGGGGCAGAACCGCACCGTGCCGTTGCTGTATTTGAAGGACGGCGACGACTGGGTCATGGTCGCCTCCCAGGGCGGCGCGCCGCAACACCCCGGCTGGTATCTCAACCTGGAAGCCGATCCGAACGCCGAAATGGAGATCGGCGCCGAGCGCTTCGCCGTTCATGCGCGGCGGGTTGGCGACGAGGAGAAGGCGAAACTCTGGCCGCGTCTGGTCGCGATCTATCCGCCGTACGACAAATACCAGCGCCGCACCTCCCGCTCCATTCCGGTGGTACGGCTGACGCGAGCCTAAAGTCCACCGGCGCGCAGGACGAACCCGGCGATTTCGGCCACGCCATCGCCGGTTTTCAAATTGCTGAACAAAAACGGCCGCTCGCCGCGCATCAGGCGCGCGTCGCGCTCCATCACCGGCAAACTCGCGCCCACATGCGGAGCGAGGTCGATCTTGTTGATGACCAGCAGGTCGCTGCGCGTGATTCCCGGCCCGCCCTTGCGCGGGATCTTGTCGCCCGCCGCGACATCGATCACGTAAATGGTAATGTCGGCCAGTTCCGGGCTGAACGTTGCGGCGAGATTGTCGCCGCCGCTTTCGATCAGAACAATGTCGAGCCGGGGAAATTTCCGCGTCAGTTCGGCAAGCCCGGCAAGGTTGATGCTCGCGTCCTCGCGAATCGCCGTGTGCGGACAGCCGCCGGTCTCGATGCCGAGAATGCGTTCCGCCGGCAGCGCGCCCGCGCGCGTGAGGAATTGCGCGTCCTCCTTCGTGTAGATGTCGTTGGTGATCGCGGCGATTTCGTAACCATCTCGCAAGTGCTTGCAGAGCGCGTCCATCAGCGCGGTTTTGCCCGAGCCCACCGGCCCGCCGATGCCGACGCGGAGCGGGCCGTGCGCGGAGTGGCTCATGTGCGGAACAGCCTCGTATACTGCGTTTCGTGCCGCATGCCGGCGATGTCGGATCGCCAGCACGCGCCGCCGATGTCATCGAGTTCGGCATGTCGCGTTGCATTCACGACCGACAGGATGATGCCCTCCAGCCCGGCCAGAACCGCGAGGCCTGCGGATTGTCCGAGCGGAATCAGCCGCACGCCCGCCGAGATGAGGTTCGCCGCGAAGGCCTGAAGATAGGCGGCCACCGCTGCATCCTCGCCGATCCTCGACCGCCCGGTCAGGGCGCCGACCGCCAACGGATACGTGGCGGGCGCGATCGAAATCCCAGGCCGCGGCGGCGCTTGCGAATGCGGCGCCAAGCGCGAGCGTTTCGCCGCGCCGCTCGCGACAGCTTGCTGCAGCTTCGGCCAGCTCGGCCAAGGCTGACGGCGCCGTTGCGGGGGCCGCACGAAGAGTTTCAGATGCTCGGCCATCCGCGGCGCCACGGTGTGCATGGCGCAGCAGGATCGCATCCGTCCGTCCCGTGCCGAGCAGCAGCAGATCCTCGATCCAGGCGCGCAGGCTCGCGGCGTCGGCCACATCGCCGGCCGCAACCGCCCATTCCAGCCCGTGCGAATACGCATAGGCCCCGGTCGGGAAACCGGGCGAGAACCAGGCGAGCAAGCGAAGAACGTCGGCGCTATCAGCCATGATCGGACGGGTGGCTTCCGTAGGCTCCGGTTTCGGGGTCGAACGGCGCGTCGATTGTCGTGATCTGGCCGCCGAGTCCGCGGACCATATGGGCAATGACCAGATCGGCATGGATGCGCAGATGCTCTTGCAAAACCTGGACCGGCAAATGCCGGTTTCCAAGGTTCCAGGCGATGCGCACGAGCACATTCGGTTCCGCGCGAATTTCCATCAGCGGCTCGGCATGCGCCCGAACCCGAACCACGCCGCCGTTGTCGAGAAGCAATCCGTCGTCCTGATGCAGAAGCGTCGCTTGCGGCAGATCGAGCAACGCCTCGTGCCCACGCTCGGTTTGCAGCACGATGCGCCGGCGGTGCCGGCCGTCGTAGTCGAGCACGACGGAATCGACTTCCCGCGCCTCGTCCCAGGTTCCCGCCGGCAGCACTTGCCGCGCGCGCATCAGAACAGGAAGTAGCGCTGCGCCATCGGCAGCACGGTGGCCGGCTCGCAGGTCAGCAATTCACCGTCCGCGCGCACTTCGTAGGTTTCCGAATCGACCTCGATGTGCGGCGTCGCGTCGTTGTGCACCATGCTGCGCTTGCCGATCCCACCGCGCGTGTTGGCCACGCCGGCCAGTCGGCGACTCAACCCGAGCGCGCGGCCGATATCGGCATCGAGCGCGGCGGCGGAAACGAAGGTGATGCAGGATTCCGGCAGCGCCCGCCCGAACGCGGCGAACATCGGCCGCGCATGCACGGGCTGCGGCGTCGGGATCGACGCATTGGGATCGCCCATCGCCGCCATAGCGATGCTGCCGGACTTCAGCACCAGATCCGGCTTCACGCCGAAGAACGCGGGCGACCACAACACCAGATCGGCGAGCTTGCCCACCTCCACCGAGCCGATCTCCCGCGCCATGCCCTGCGCGATCGCGGGATTGATCGTGTATTTTGCGATGTAGCGCTTCACCCGGTTGTTGTCCGCCGCGCCGTCACCGCCGAGCGACCCGCGCTGCAGTTTCATTTTGTGCGCGGTCTGCCAGGTGCGGATGATGACCTCGCCGACCCGCCCCATCGCCTGGCTGTCGGACGAGATCATCGAGAGCGCGCCGAGATCGTGCAGGATGTCCTCGGCCGCAATGGTTTCGCGGCGGATGCGGCTTTCGGCGAACGCGATGTCTTCCGGAATTGCCGGGTCCAGATGGTGGCAGACCATCAGCATGTCCAGATGCTCGTCGAGCGTGTTCGTCGTGTACGGCCGCGTCGGATTGGTGGAACTCGGCAGCACGTTCGCGAGCCCGGCCACCTTGATGATGTCGGGTGCGTGCCCGCCGCCCGCGCCCTCGGTGTGGAAGGCGTGAATGGTGCGGCCCTTGAACGCGGCGATGGTGTCCTCGACGAAACCGGATTCGTTCAAGGTGTCGGTGTGGATCATCACCGGCACGTCGAAGCGGTCGGCAACGCCGAGGCAGCAGTCGATCGCGGCGGGTGTGGTGCCCCAATCCTCGTGCAGCTTGAGCCCGGCGGCGCCGGCGCGGACCATTTCCTCCAGCGCCGGCGGGCGCGCGGCATTGCCCTTGCCGAAGAACGCCAGGTTGACCGGCAATGCCTCGGCCGCCTGCAGCATGCGCGCGAGGTGAAACGGCCCGGGCGTGCAGGTGGTCGCGGCGGTGCCGGTCGCCGGTCCGGTGCCGCCCCCGGTCATGGTTGTGATGCCGGACGCCAGCGCTTCCTCCACCTGCTGGGGGCAGATGAAATGGATGTGGCAGTCGATGCCGCCGGCGGTCAGGATTTTGCCCTCGCTCGCGATGATTTCCGTGCCCGGACCAATGACGATCGTGACGCTCGGCTGCACGTCCGGATTGCCGGCCTTGCCGATGGCGGCAATGCGGCCGTCGCGCAGTCCGACATCGGCCTTCACGATGCCCCAATGATCGACGATGAGCGCGTTGGTGACGACGGTATCGACGGCGCCCTGGGCCTGCGACGCCTGCGACTGGCCCATGCCGTCGCGGATCACCTTGCCGCCGCCGAACTTTACCTCCTCGCCGTAGGTGGTCAGGTCGCGCTCGACCTCGATGATCAACGCGGTATCGGCCAGCCGGACGCGATCGCCGGTGGTCGGGCCGAACATGTCGGCATATGCGGCTCGTGACATGCGGGCCATGGCTGCCGCCTTCGGTTCAATTCGCTCGGTCGAACTACAGTCGCAGCGAACGCACGGCGCTTGCAAGGGCCGCGTGCGCGCGCGCCACCGTCGCCTCGGCCTGCGCGATCGCCTGTTCGATCTGCCCGATGCGCGTTTCGTCGGCGTCGAGCGCGCGCGTCAGGCGCATGTGTAGCGCGTCGTTCGGCGATACCGCGCCGAGGTTTTTGCGAATCCGCTCCTCGTCCCGTGTCACGGCATCGAGTTGCGTCTTCAACCTGGCCAATTCGGTGCGGCGCCGCGCCTCGTCGTGCCGCAGCGCGACGAGGCGTTCCAGCGCGGCGCGGGCGGGGGCGTCCAGCGCGGCCTCGTTCAGGATCCCGACCACCGCCTGGGTGTTGTCGCCACCCTCCGGCAGCAGCGCCAGATCGCGCGCTTCCACGTGGTCGCGATAGGCGACCAGTTCGCGGGCCTCGCCCGGCGCGAGCGACACCGGAACGCGCCATGCTTTCGCGGTCTCCTCGATCCCGGCGATCGGCGGCCCCTCGATCTTGAACGTCGAATCCGGTTCCTTCGCGAACTCCACCAGAAGTTTGCGCGGTTCCGCCGCCGGCGCGTGGATGGCCACGCGGAAGATGTCCCTGTTGCGGAACGTCACATGCAGCACGCCGTCGGCCGCGCTCAGCGCGATCAGATTGCGCCGGCTGGTCTCCTCGCGCGCGACCGAGGTGCGCAGATCCTGCGCGAACGACAGCAGCCGGTTCTCCCCCGCCGGCAATCCGCCGAGCCGCGCGTCGCCGGCGAAGGTCGCCGCGCCGGAAGCGTCGTACAGCGTCAGCACGCCCGCTGGCAGGCTGGTCTTGGCGTCGTTCACGATACGCAATGCCGACAAAGGCTTGCTGCTGTCGGCGGGCAGGAGATCGACGCGCTCGGCCGGGACCTTGCGGTCCAGGATCGGCACGCTCGCCGAGTGGCCGGCGGCGAGGGTCACCGGCGAGGGCACCTGAAAGATCGTCTCTTCCGGGCTTTCGGTCGTCTCCGCGGTTTCGCTCGGTTGCGCCATTTCCGGCGGTGGCGCGGGTGCCAACATCGCACCTCCCGGGGCGGGCGAGGGCCTGGCGGCCGCGGCCATCGGGGCGAAGCGCATCCTGCTCGCCGCAAATCTCGGCGGCGGTGGCCGGGCGCCGGTGTCCACGCTCGGCAGAATGCGGCCCAACACCTCCACGGGAACCTCCGGGCGCTTGACGTAGTAGCTGCGGTAAATCGCTTGGCGGAACGTCACCGGGTTGCCGTATTGCAAGGTTAATGCCACGCCGCTCCAGTCGGCGCCGGACTGATTCTCCAGCACCGCCCAGCCTTGCAGGCGCGCGGTTTTGCTCTTCCCCGCCGGCAGCACCAGCCGATAGGTCGCCTTCCACAACGGCGCGACCGCCACATAGGCGACGCGCACGGTCCGCGCGCCGCTGCCGGTGCTGTGCAGCGTTATGTGGCGCATGGTCTGGCTGGTCTGTCGGCGCGCCGCCTCCAGCGCGTGGCCGATCCGCGCGCGCAGACCCGGATCGCTGACCTGCACGCCGTCCGCCTCCTCCAGCGTGAACTGGCGCAACCCGTCCGAGCCGAGCAGGGTCACGCGCGTGCGCGGAACACTGACCGTTGGATGGCCGGGGGAGCCCGGCAGGGTTTCCGTCACCCGGTCCGCGTGCATGATCCGCCCGCTCATCGGCCGCGGGCCCTGCACCGTGATCTCCACGCCCTGCAGGCTGTTCAGAAACGCGATCACCGAGTTGAGCGCGCTGGGGCCGAACGGCACGTTGCCGAAGGCGGTGTGCGTCTCGTCGCGGCTCGGCAGTTCCAGCGTGCCGACCCCGCCCGCGCTGTCGAACACGACCAGCGAGTTCAGCACGTCGTCGACCTGATCGAGCGGCACGTCGAGCCCGAGCGCCGCCTGCCCGTCGACCTGGGCCTGATATTCGAAATAACCGACCCCGGCCGACGACAGCATCACGCGCTTGAGCGCAAGCTCCGACGCCGACGCCGGCCCGACGCCGGCGACCAGCAGGACGGCAAGCAGGACGGCGCGCATGACTCCCCCTCGGGCAGACGCAGTCAGTATACACCGGCCTCGGCGAAAAGCATCGTTGCTGGACCGCGGTCTCTCTTTCGAGCTGGTGGCGGCTCTCGGATGGGGTACCGCCTTGATGGTCGAGGACACCCGCAACGATCATGGCGAAATCCGGCTACGGGTCATGGCACGCCTGAACGGCCGGCTGCATGTCGCCGTGATTACCCGACGAGGTGAGGCCATGCACGTAATCAGTTTTCGCAAGGCCAACAAGAAAGAGGTCACATTGTATGAGCGCCAGAAAGGATGACCGAGCATCGCGACCGGACGATAACAATCCAGAATGGACCGAGGAGGAGGTCCAGCAGGCACGGCCGGCGCTCGACGTCATTGCCGAAGTCTTCGGGACCGACGTCGCAGCCGAGCTCAAGCGGGGCAGGGGCCGGCCCCGAGAGACAACAGGAAGGTCCTCACCACGCTCCGCATCGACCCGGACGTGCTCGCGGCCTGCCAGCGCCAGGGCAAGAATTGGCGGCTGCGGATGAATCAGGTCTTGCGCGAGCACATGCCCGGCGACGCGAACTGAACGCGCCCGAACGGCGCCCGGCCTACTTACAGGCCGTAACCATGATCTCCACCAGCACGCGCGGGTCGGCCATGTTGGATTGCACGCAGGCCCGCGCGGGCGCGCCGCCTTCCGGCAGCCACGCCGTCCAGACCGCGTTGAGCGCCTCGCGCTCGCGGATGTCCTTCACCCAGATCAGCGCCTGCAACAGCCGCGTCTTGTCGGTGCCGTGCGTCTCCAACAGGGAGTCGATCTGCGCGAGCACGTCCTGGGTCTGGCCGGTGATGTCGCGCGCCAGAATCCTTCGCGGTGACGCCCTGAAGGAACACGAAGCCGTGGAATTCCACGGCCTTGGCCAGAATCCGGTTCGGTTCCGTGCGGATGATCCTGCTCACGTCGCGCCCTCCTGCCAGGCTTCCGTTCTAGGCGGTGGCAGGCTGGCGCGGCAAGCGGGTCCGGCGGTTACGGCTGCGTCCCGGCGGGCAGGTTGCCGCGAATGTTGGGGCTCTTCGGCGGCACCGCGCCGTAGCCGTTGGAGCGCAGAGCACTCGTCCAGCGTGTTGTCGCGGCCGAACTGTTGCGACAATCCGGCGGTGGTCACGCCGCGCATGCCCGAGGTCGCGAACGGCGCGTCGCGCGTGTCGGTTTGATAGGCGTCCGAGCGGTAGACATGATCGCAATTCTGCCGCTCGAACACCTCGTCCGCGCGCACCCGGCAGGCGGACACCGCCGCGACTTCCGCCCGCGGGCGCGCCGGTCCCGTCTGGAACGCGCAGGCGCCTGTGGCGAGAACGCCGGCCATGAGAACAAATGGCACAATTCGGGAATGCGGGATCATGACAGCCTCTCGAGAAACACGCTTGGGGTCCGAACAGGCTCCCGAGCCGGGCGCGAAAACCCGCCTCGTCCAAGCGCACCTTCTTCGCGGGCAATCGCCGCGCCATCGGCCTCGCCCTGGCAGGCAGACTGTTGCATAGGTCAAAAGATGGACCCGCGATCGCGCCTGCGCCAGCCTGCGCTTCGCGCTTAAGGAGAATTTGTAATGAGTGATGCCGCCCGGCTCACCGCCACCGAGGCCATCCGACAGATCGAGGCCGGCCGCCTGAGCGCGCGCGACCTGATGGAGGCCTGCCTCACGCGGATCGCCGAGCGCGAGCCGCGCGTCCACGCGTTCGCCTGGTTCGATCCGGAGGCGGCCCGCGAGGCGGCGGTGCGGGCCGCGCCGGGGCGGCTGCACGGGCTGCCGGTGGGCGTGAAGGACGTGTTCGACACGGCCGATATGCCGAGCGAATACAACTCGCCGATCTGGGCGGGGCACCACCCGCGGGCGGACGCGGCGGCGGTCGCCTGGACCCGTGCCGCGGGCGGGGCGGTCATGGGCAAGACGGTCACGACCGAGTTCGCCGTGCGCCACCCAGGCCCGACGGTGAACCCGCACAACCCGGCGCACACGCCGGGCGGCTCCTCCAGCGGCTCGGCGGCCGGGGTGGCGGACTATTTCTTCCCCTTCGCGTTCGGGACGCAGACGGCGGGCAGCGTCATCCGCCCGGCGGCGTTCTGCGGCGTGGTCGGCTACAAGCCGAGCTACGGCATGATCAGCCGGGTCGGGCTGAAGATGATGTCGGACACGCTCGATACGGTCGGTGCCTTCGCCCGGAGTGTCGCCGACTGCGCGCTGCTGGCCGGCGCGGCGGCGGGGCGGGATCTCGGCGATCCGGAAGCCGCGGCCGACCGCCCGCCGCGCGTCGGTATCTGCCGCTCGCCATCGTGGCGGCTGGCCGCTCCGGAGACCCAAACCCTGTTGCCGGACGTGGCCCGCCGCCTCGCCCGCGCCGGCGCCTGGGTGGAGGATCGTGAACTGCCCGAGGCGTTCAACGCGCTGGAGCAGGCGCATCCGATCGTGCAGTTCGGCGAGAGCGCGCAGTCGCTCGGCTGGGAGCTGACCACGGCGCGCGACCAGATCAGCGCCGAACTGATGGAGTTGCTGGAGCCAGCGATGCGCCGCGCGCCGGAGGAGTTGGACAACGCGCGCGCCACGCTCGTTCGGATGCGCCAGGCGTTTCCGCAGGCGACCGAGGGGCTCGACGTGCTGGTCACGCCCTCGGCCCCGGGCGAGGCGCCCGCCGGGATCGGTTGGACCGGGGATCCGGCGTTCAACTACATCTGGACCGGTCTGCACGTCCCATGCGTCACGGTGCCCGCGGGCAAGGGGCCGAAGGGCTTGCCCCTGGGTATTCAGATCGTCGGCCGCCACGGCGAGGACCGGCAGTTGCTCGCCTGGGCGCAATGGGTCGGCGCCGCGGTGCAATAGTTTCGCCGGGAGGCGAACTGGAAAGTCGTCCCGCTATCCCCGCTTTTCACAGGCGTAAGTCCCCGACTTCCACAGGCGGCGGCTCTGGTGCGGGAGCGGCTCCGGTCTATGCTGGCCGGATCGCATGAACCAGATCAAGTCGCCCCTTCTCGGCATCTCGCAGCGTCTGCCGCCGGCCAATATGGAGGCCGAGCAGGCGCTGCTCGGCGCCTTGCTCGCCAATAACAAGGCGTATGAGCGGGTCGGCGACTTCCTCGCGCCCGAGCACTTCGCCCACTCCGCGCATGGGCGCATCTTCCAGGCCATCGCGCGGCGGGTGGAGACCGGGCAGCTCGCCGATGCCGTCACCCTGCGCGCCGAGTTCGAGCATTCCGGCATCCTCGAGGAGGTCGGCGGCACCCCGTACCTGGCCCAACTCCTCTCGGCCATGGTCGGCATCATCAACGCCGGCGAATATGGCCGCGCCATCCACGACGCTTGGTTGCGCCGGCAACTGATCGACCTCGGCGAAGTC
The DNA here is from genome assembly GCA_963761015.1 of uncultured Alphaproteobacteria bacterium. Lineage (GTDB taxonomy): Bacteria > Pseudomonadota > Alphaproteobacteria > Acetobacterales > Acetobacteraceae > CAVXFL01. The sequence continues at coordinate 59,821 of CAVXFL010000005.1, read as the reverse complement.
GTCGTGAACCGCGCCTTCGGCTCCGAACCGGAGCTGGACGGCGCGGCGCAGATCGAATCGGCCGAGCAGTCCCTCTACGACTTGGCGACGCGCGGCGGGACCGACGGCGGGTTCATCACCTTCGAGCGGGCGCTGTCCGATGCGCTGCTCGGCGCCGAGCGCGCGCTGAAAAGCGCCGGGCGGGTGCGCGGCCAATCGAGCGGGCTGCGCGATCTGGACAAGAAACTGGGCGGGCTGCACCCGTCCGACCTGCTCGTTCTCGCCGGCCGCCCTGGGATGGGCAAGACCGCGCTGGCCACCAAGATCGCGTTCGGCGCCGCCCGCGCATTGGTCGCCGACGCGCGTGCCGAGGACCCCGTGTCGCAGCACGGGGCGGGTCCGGACGGACGGGCGAAGGCCACCGTCGCCGTGTTCTCGCTGGAAATGAGCGCCGAGCAGCTTGCGACCCGCCTGCTCGCCGAAGAGGCGGAGATCACCAGCGATCGCATCAGGCGCGGCGAAATCGGCCAGAAGGATTTCGACCGCTTCGTCGAGGTCAGCCGCGAGCTGTCCGGCTTGCCGATCTACATCGACGACACCCCGGCGATCACGCTCTCCGCATTGCGCACGCGCGCCCGGCGGCTCAAGCGCACCAAGGGGCTGGCGCTGGTGGTCGTGGACTACCTGCAATTGATGCGGCCGTCGGCCGGCACGCGGCCGGAGAACCGGGTGCTGGAAATCAGCCAGATCACCCAGGGGCTGAAGGCACTGGCCAAGGAACTCGCGGTCCCGGTGTTGGCGCTCTCGCAACTGTCGCGCGCGGTGGAAAGCCGCGAGGACAAGCGGCCGCAGCTATCGGATTTGCGCGAATCCGGCACCATCGAGCAGGACGCCGACGCCGTGCTGTTCCTGTATCGCGAGGCCTATTACCTCGAGCAGCGGGAGCCGAAGAAGAGCGCCTTCCCGAGCGACGAAAAATATCTCCAGGCGCAGCAGAAGTGGCACGAGGACATGAATGCGGAATACAATCAGGCCGAGCTGATCATCGCCAAGCAGCGGCACGGCCCGATCGGCGTGGTGAAATTGTATTTCGATGCCAGCCTCACCCGTTTCACGGATCTCGATACCCAGCACTCCGGCGACGACGCGTCCTGACCCCGTGTCGGAGCAGGGGCCAGGCGCACCGCGGCGCGCCGGCGCCCGGCTGGAGATCGATCTCGGCGCGATCCTGGCCAATTGGCGGACACTGTGCCATCGCCACGCTTGCGGCGCGGTCGGGGCGGTGGTCAAGGCCGACGCCTACGGGCTCGGCGCACAGGCTATCGTCCCCGCTCTGTATGAGGCCGGTTGCCGGCACTTCTTCGTGGCGAGCCTGGACGAGGCGCTGGCGATCCGCCCGATCGCGCCCGGCGCGCTGATCGCCGTGTTCAACGGCGCCGCGCCCGGCTCGGAGCGGGACTTTTCCGCGCACGACATCGTCCCCGTGCTGAATTCCCTCGCCGATATTGCCGCTTGGCTGGGGGAGGCGCGGCGATTGGGGCGCAAGCTGCCCGCGCTGCTGCATATCGACACCGGCATGGCCCGGCTCGGGCTCGATGCCCGCGAGCAGGCGGTTGCCGCGGACCGAAGCCGTCTGGACGGGATCGCGCTGCGCTACCTCATGACCCATCTCGTCTCCGCGGAGTGCGACGCCGACCCGGTGAACCGCGAGCAGGCCCGCCGCTTCGCCGATTGCTGCGCCATGCTGCCCGCGGCGCCGCGCTGCTTCGCCAACTCCTCGGGCATTTTTCTCGGGCCCGATTTCGGCTCCGACCTCGCCCGGCCGGGGGCGGCGCTGTACGGGCTCAATCCCACGCCCGGTCGTCCCAACCCCATGCGCCTCGCCGTGCGTCTGCTGGCCCGCGTGCTGCAGGTGCGCGAGATCCCGGCCGGCGAGACGGTCGGCTACAACGGCATCTGGCGGGCCGCGCGGCCGAGCCGGATCGGCACCGTCGGGATCGGCTATGCCGACGGCTGGTTGCGCAGCCTGTCCGACCGCGGCGCGGCTTGCTTTGACGGGACACCGGTGCCGCTGGTAGGGCGCGTGTCCATGGACCTGACCACCTACGACCTGACCGATCGGCCCGAGATCGGCCCTGGCGATTGGCTGGAGCTGATCGGCCCGGAGTTGCCGCCCGACAAGGTGGCCGAGGCGGCCGGCACCAACGGCTATGAAATCCTCACCTCGCTCGGTTCACGTTGCGCCCGCGTTCACAAAACCGGCTGATCGTGATCGAGCAGGGGGTCGCGGCGGTCGGGCGGGGCACCATCGCGGCCTGCGGCACCGCCGGGCGGATCGCGCTGTTCGGGCTGAACGGCGTCTCGCACCTGCTGCGCCCGCCGTTCTATTGGCGGATGTTCGGGCGCGCCTTGCTGCAAATCGGCTATTTTAGCCTGCCCGTGGTGGCGCTGACGGCCATCTTCACCGGCATGGTGTTGGCGCTGCAATCCTATACCGGCTTCGCCCGCTTCTCGGCCGAAAGCGCTATCGCCAATCTGGTCGTGCTGTCGGTCACGCGCGAACTGGGCCCGGTGCTGGCCGGGTTGATGGTCGCCGGGCGGGTCGGCGCGGCCATGGCGGCCGAGATCGGCACCATGCGCGTCACCGACCAGATCGACGCGCTCTCCACCCTCTCGACCAATCCGATGAAATACCTGGTGACACCGCGCCTGCTCGCCGGCGCTATCGCGCTGCCGCTGCTGGTCGTGGTCGCCGACATTCTCGGCGTGCTCGGCGGCTTTATCATCGCCACCCTGAAGCTCGGCTTCAACTCGCCGACCTACCTGCACAACACGCTGAGTTTCGTGCAGACGCAGGACGTGGTCTCCGGCCTGGTGAAGGCCTCCGTGTTCGGGTTCCTGATCGCGCTGATGGGCTGCTACCAGGGCTATCACAGCCGCGGCGGCGCTGAGGGCGTCGGTTCCGCGACCACCGCCGCCGTGGTCGCCGCCTCGGTGCTGATCCTCGGCTTCGACTACGTGCTGACCGAGATGTTCTTCTCGCGATGAACGCGACCCCGAAAATCCGCATCCGCAATCTCTGGAAAGCGTTCGGCGAAAAGCAGGTGCTGGCCGGCGTCGACCTCGACGTACCCTCGGGCACCTCGCTCGTGGTGATCGGCGGCTCGGGCTCGGGCAAGTCGGTGCTGCTGAAATGCGTCCTTGGGCTGATCGAGCCGGACGACGGCGTCATCGAAATCGAGGGTCAGAACGTGCTGCGCAGCGATGCGCGCGCGCGCGCGGCGGTGCGGGCGCGGATCGGGATGTTGTTCCAGAACAGCGCTTTGTTCGACAGCCTGGCGGTTTGGGAGAACGTCGCGTTCGGGCTCATGGCCCGCGCCAGGGTTCCCCGCGCGCAGGCGCGCGCTCGGGCCGATGCGGTGCTGGTCCAGGTCGGCCTGGCCGAGACGGTCGGCGACCTCTATCCCGCCGAACTGTCCGGAGGAATGCAGAAGCGCGTCGGCCTCGCCCGCGCCATCGCCGCGCAGCCGGACATCATGTTCTTCGACGAGCCGACCACCGGCCTCGACCCGATCATGGGCGCGATCATTGACGGGCTGATCGTCGATTGCGTGAAGCGGCTCGGGTCCACGGCGGTCGCCATCACCCACGACATGGCGAGCGCGCGGCGCATCGGCGATGCGGCGGCCATGCTCTACGGCGGCCGCATCGTCTGGCACGGCCCGGCGGGCGAACTGATGAACAGCGGCAATCCGCTCGTCGACCAGTTCACCCACGGGCGCCGCGATGGCCCGATCCAGATGGAGCTGCGTGCCTGACCGCCCGGATCTGACCCGCCCCGCTCAGCGCGGATAGGCGTAACCGGCCTGGTATCCAGGCGGCCTGTATTGGTAGCCCGGCGCGTACCCGTATGCCGGCGGATATGCCGGCGCCGCGTAGTAGGGCGTTTGCCCCGCGATCGCCGCGCCTACTCCGAGACCCGCCAGGCCGCCGAGGATCGCCGCGGCCGCCGCATTGCCGTTGTGGTACCGCCAGTGGTCGCCGCGCCATTCGCCGCGGCCGCCGCGGAACTGACCGTATCGCTGGCCGTGCCACTCACCGTTGCGCTGGGCCTGCCAGTGATTGTGCCCGGCCGGATAGGCGTAAGCCGCCGGCGCCAGCGCGAGCCCCGCTACCAGCGGTGCGGCGATCAGCAGATGCTTCGAGATGATCATCATCCATCTCCCTAATTAGGCCGCGGCCTGCGCCTGCGCGGCGGTTTCGGCGAACAGCGCCAGCATGCCGCGATTGAACTCGGGGATGTCCTGCGGCTTGCGCGAGGTGACCAGCTTGCCGTCGCGCACGCACACTTCGTCCACCCAGTTCGCGCCCGCGTTCTTCAGGTCGGTTTTCAGCGACGGCCAGGACGTCACGCGCTTGCCGCGCACGCCGCCGGCCTCGATGAGTGTCCATGGCGCGTGGCAGATCGCCGCGATCGGCTTGCCCGCATCCACGAAGTGCTTCACGAACGCCACCGCCTGCGGGTCCATGCGCAACTGGTCGGGGTTGGCGACGCCGCCCGGCAGCATGAGGCCATCGAACTGCTCGGGCTTCACCGCGGACAGTTCCGCATCGACCGGCAGCTTGTCGCCCTTGTCGTGGTGGTTCATGCCTTGGATCGCGCCGCTTTTCGGCGCGACCACCGTGACCTCCGCGCCGACCTGCTTCAGCGCCTTCGCGGGCTCCGTAAGTTCCACCTGCTCGACGCCGTCGGTGGCGAGAACAGCGATTTTTCGGCCCTTCACGTCGGCCATGTTCGCCTCCTGGTTAAGGGGTTCAGGAGGTAAACCGACGCCGCGGACGCCGGTTGCGGGCGGAAACGTTCGCCGAAAACGCCGAAGGCTCGCCGCTCACGCCTGCAGGACGGCAACTCCCGGCAGCGTCTTGCCTTCGAGCCATTCCAGGAACGCCCCGCCGGCGGTGGAAACATAGGTCAACTGGTCGAGCACGCCCGCCTGGTGCAGCGCGGCCACCGTATCGCCGCCGCCGGCCACGCTGCGTAGCGTGCCCGCCCTGGTCGCCTCGGCCACCGCCTTGGCGAAGGCGATCGTGCCGGCGTCGAAGGGCGGGGTTTCGAAGGCGCCGAGCGGGCCGTTCCAGACCAGCGTCTTCAGCCCGCCGATCCGCCCCTTCAGCATGTCCACCGTTACCGGGCCCACATCGAGGATCATCGAATCCTCGGGGACATCGTGGATCGGCACGGTCTGGATCGGCGCGTTCTCCTTCAGTTCCACCGCCGTCACCGCATCGACGGGCAGCAGCACCTCGCAGCGCCCCGCCTTGGCCCGCTGCGTGATCTCGCGGGCAGTCGCGTGCATCTCGGGTTCCTGCAGCGAGCGGCCGATCGCGAGGCCGTCCGCGGCGAGAAAGGTGTTCGCCATGGCGCCGGCGATCATCAGCAGGTCGACCCGGCCGATCAGGTTGCCCAGCAGCTCCAGCTTGGTTGAAACCTTCGCCCCACCCACCACGGCCGCGACAGGGCGCTCGGGATGGTCCAGGGCCGACTGGAGGGCTTCCAGCTCCCGCTGCATCAGCCGCCCGGCATAGGCGGGCAGCAGATGCGCCACCCCCTCCGTGCTGGCATGCGCGCGATGCGAGGCGGAGAACGCATCGTCCACGTAGATATCGGCGAGCGACGCCAACTCGCGCGCGAACGCAGGGTCGTTCTTTTCCTCGCCGGAATGGAAGCGCGTGTTTTCCAGCACCACCACGCTGCCGTCCCTGAGAACGTCGACCGCCTGATGCGCGGCCGTTCCGATGCAATCCTCGGCGAAGCGGACCTGTCGCCCAAGCACCTCGCCCAACGCCCTCGCGACCGGCGCGAGCGAGAGCGCCGGGTCACGCCTACCTTTCGGCCGCCCGAAATGGCTGCACACGATCACCTGCGCGCCGTTCGCCGACAGCTCGCGGATGGTCGGCGTGATGCGTTCGAGCCGGGTGAGGTCGGTGATTTTCCCGTCATGAACCGGCACGTTTAGATCTGCGCGCAGGAGAATGTGCCGGCCGGCAACGGCGACGCCGTCGAGCGTGCGTAGGGCCATGCGAGATTTCCTCCCTTCCCGGTTCAGCGCGGCGGGGGCGCGTCCAAAAAATCCTGTACCACCCGGAAAAGTTGCATCCGGTTCTTTTCCATGACGATATGGTGGGTGCCTTCGCCGAGCACAGTGTACTGCTTCCAGGCCGCGTGCGTCAGCCTGCCGAAGAGCGCTTGCGCCATGTACGGCGGCGTGTCGTGGTCCCACTCGCCCTGCACCAGCAGCACGGGCGCGGTGATCTTGGCCGGGTCGTAGGTCGGCTTGCCCTCGCGCCAGTAGCGCATCACGTCGAGAACGACTCCATTGGGCGCCCGCAGCACCGGCGGATTCTCCCGGGCGCCGACCAGATCGGTCGCCCAGGTCGCGTCCGCCCAGGTCGCGAACCACCGGTCCGGAATCAGGCCGGCCCGCTGGTCCTGCGGCACGCCGTTCAGCCAGCGCTGCATCGCCGCCTGCTGCGTCACCTCGCGATAGGCGCCGAGCTTCCCCGACCCCGCGGCGGGTGGTGGCGGGTTCCGAATGATCCAGAGCGGGGCGTAAAGCACCAGCCGGTTCACCTGCGCCGCGTGCGCGGCCGCGAAGCCCGCGGCGATCGTCGTGCCCCAGGACCAGCCCATCACGTCCAGCCGATCCAGTCCGCGCGCCTTCAGGATGTGGTCGGCGACGGCGGCATAGTCGGCCACCGCATCGGCGGTGGTCTCGAGCGGCGGATTGTCGGCGGGCGGGGCGGCCATCGCCGGCGGGCGCGTGGAGCGGCCGTAGCCCGGCAGGTCGAGCAGATAGACGTCGTAGCCGTGGCTGGCGACGTAATCCATCCAGGAGAGCCCGCCGAGCTCCAGGTCGAACGACGTACTTGCCGGATAGGTCGCGCCGTGGACGAAGAGAAGCGTCCGGGAAGCCCCAAAACGATCTACGCGCGCGGGGTGTTTGTTGCGCACGTAAATGTCAAGCCCGGGCCGCGGGGAGGGCACGGTGAACTCCCGCATGGCGATGTCCTTGGCTAGCTGCTCCGCCGGCGCCGCGATCCCCGTCGCCGCGACCAGGGCGACGGCGCCGAGAAGCGCCCGAACGATGGATCGCGTCATCTTCCTTCCGTCCCGATCGCGGATAGCCGGGCGGTTCCGCCGCCGCTCGGGCCCGGGCCAGGTCTTACCGTCGGCGTAACCGGTTGCTTTCGCAACTGTGCCGATTTGACCCGCGCGGCCAAAAGCTGGCAAGGAACGTCGTCGCAGGGTCGCGGATCGGGGACATGGCCCCCCTCGGGCAAATTGAGGCCGGAAAGTGGCAAGAGCGTAATTCGGCACTACATCGGGGGATCATGTCAGAAAGGTACGGGGGCATGTGGCCCCGGTCTGAAAAAGCCGATCGGAACGCTCGGTTCGCGGTTTCCGCGGGGCCCCGCCCAGCGCTGCGGCGGGTCAAAACCGCGCCACGGCGGCCGCGTTGACGACCGAAGCCATGTCGCAAGCCGGAACTTCCGCCGGAACGCGCCGCGCCGGCACGGCGCGCGATACGTCCATTGCGACCTATCGCGCCAAGCGGGACTTTGCCGCCACGCCGGAGCCCTCGGCCGGAGCCGCGGGCGACCAGTCGCGCGGCCCGATTTTCGTCGTGCAGAAGCACCGGGCCCGGCGGCTGCACTGGGATTTTCGGCTGGAGCACAACGGCGTGCTGTGGAGCTGGGCGGTCCCGAAAGGCCCCTCGCTCGACCCGGCGGACAAGCGCCTCGCGGTGCATGTGGAAGACCACCCGCTCGACTACGCCGATTTCGCCGGCACCATTCCAGAGGGCCAATACGGCGCCGGCGAGGTGGAAATCTGGGATCGCGGCACGTGGGAGCCGGTCGGCGACGCCGACGAGGGGCTGCGGAAGGGCGAGCTGAAGTTCACGCTGAAGGGCAAGCGGCTCAACGGCCATTTCGTTCTGGTCAGGATGAAGCCTCGCCCGGCCGAGCGCGCGGAGAACTGGCTGCTCATCAAGGAACACGACGCGGCCGAACGGCGTGGGGTGAATGCCGGCGTGATGGAGGCCAGCGTGCCGCCCCCGAAACCATCCCGCGACGCCAAGCGAAGCGAGCCCGCGCCGGATCGCCCGCCGGCTCCGGGCGCGGTGCGCGCGCGCATGCCGAAGGATCTGGGGCCGCAGCTTGCCTCGCTGGCGCACGGGCCGCCAACCGGGGGGGAATGGCTGAGCGAGGTGAAGTTCGACGGCTATCGGATTCTCGCCTTCCTCGACCGGGGGAAGGCGAGGCTCGTCACGCGCAAAGGTCTGGATTGGACGGATAGGATGCCCGCGGTGGCGCGCGCGGTCGAGCGGCTGAAGCTGGAGAGTGCGATTTTCGATGGCGAGTTGGTGGCGCTGCGCCCGGACGGCGTATCGAGCTTCGCCGATTTGCAGGCGGCCCTGGCGGACGGTCGCGACGATAAGCTGTTTCTCTACGCGTTCGACCTACCCTACCTGAACGGATGGGATCTGCGGCCCTGCCCGCTGGCCGACCGCAAGGCGGCGCTGGCGAAGCTTGCGGACTGGAAGGGCGCCATTCGCTACAGCGACCACGTCACCGGCGACCCCAAGCCGTTTCACCGGCACGCCTGCAACTCCGGCCTGGAAGGCGTCGTCTGCAAGAAGGCCGACGCGCCCTACCATGCGGGGCGGAGCCGGACCTGGCTGAAGGTGAAGTGCCAGAACCGCGAGGAATTCGTGGTGCTCGGCTGGACGCATCCGGCCGGCAGCCGCACCGGGCTCGGCTCGCTCCATCTGGGCTTCCACGACGAGGGCGGGGCGTTGCACTACGTGGGTGGCGTGGGCACCGGATTTTCCGAGAAGGTGCTGGCCGCGTTGCGCAAGAAGCTGGACCAGATCCCGGCCGATCCGCCCGCGGATCTGCAATACGCGGGCGACCCCCCGGAGCGCGGCATCAACTGGGTGAAGCCGGAACTGGTGGCCGAGGTGCAGTTTGCCGGCTGGTCCGGCTTCGGCCGGTTGCGGCAGGCCACCTTCCTCGGGCTGCGCGAGGACAAGCCCGCGAGCGAGGTGGTGCGCCCGGTGCCCGACCCGGATGCGGCGCGCAAGAGCCTCGCCCCGCGCCCCGCCGCTCCGGCCCCCGCGCGCATCGTTCAGGCCTCGGCCCCGAAACCGCGGCCGAAACCGCCCGCGCCGCCCCGGGCCTCGGAGGCGCTTCGGGTCGTGGCGCCGGCCCGCCCACGCGCGCAACCGCTCGGGGTCAGCATGGCGCCGGCGGCATCGAAGCACGTCGCGGACGTGCTGGAGGGGGCGCATCTGACGCATCCGGAGCGCGAGCTTTGGCCCGGCATCACCAAGCGGGACCTCGCCGCCTATTGGATCGCGGTTGCCGAGGACGCGTTGCCGGAACTGGCGCATCGGCCGCTCGCGATCGTGCGCTGCCCGGAGGGCATCGCCGGCGAGCATTTTTTCCAGAAGCACGGCAAGCCGGGCATGCCGGTGGCGATCCGCGCCGGCGAGGCGGGGGCCGCACCCTATCTCGCCATCGACGAAACCGCGGGTCTCGTCGCGATGGCGCAGATCTCCGCGATCGAACTGCATGCGTGGGGGTCGAACGAAACCGATCCGCTGCGTCCCGACCGCTTGGTGTTCGATCTCGATCCCGGCGACGGCGTCGCCTTCCCCGAGGTCGTGCGCGCCGCACTCGACGTGCGGGACCGTCTGAAGGCGGTCGGCTTGGCCTCGTTCTGCCGCACCACCGGCGGCAAGGGTCTGCACGTGGTCGTACCGCTGCGTCCCGAGGTCGAGTGGGGCGCGGCGCGCGCCTGGTGCCGCCGCTTCGGCGAGAACATGGAAGCCGACGCGCCGGAGCGCTACGTCGCTTCGGTGCCGAAGCGCCGCCGCGTCGGCCGCATCCTGGTCGACTGGCTGCGCAACGGGCTGGGCTCCACCGCGGTCGGCTCGCTGTCCCCGCGCTGCCGTCCCGGTGCGCCGGTGGCCATGCCGGTCGCGTGGCGCGACGTGACGCCCAAGCTCAATCCGGCGCGGTTCACGATCGCCACGGTGCCGCGCCTGCTGTCGCGCCGCACGAGCGACCCCTGGGAAGGGATTTTCGAGGTCGATCAGACGCTGCCGGATCTGCCGGACGGCGGCGGGGGCGATTGATGGCGGAACGCCCGATCTGGCGCGGGCATTTGCGCCTGGCGCTGGTGACCTGCCCGGTGGCGCTCTACACCGCCCGCCGCGAGGCCGGCAATTTGCATTTCAATCTGATCAATCCGGAAACCGGCAACCGCATCCGCATGCTGACGGTCGATGCCGAAACCGAACAGCCGGTGTCGCGCCGCGAGCTGGTGAAGGGCTACGAGTTCAAGAAAGACCATTACCTGCTGCTGAACGACGAGGATTTCGAAAGCGCCCGAATCGAAAGCTCCGCGACCATGAACGTGGCCAAGTTCATCTCGGTGGACAGCATCGATCCGCTGTATTTCGAATCCAGCTACTATTTGGTGCCGGACGGCGAAACCGGACAGGACGTCTACGTCGTGCTGCGCGAGGCGATCCGGCGAGAGGGCCGGATGGCGATCTCGCGCGTGGTGATCTCGCGCCGCGAGCGCGCGATTGCCATCGTGCCCATGGAGCGTGGCCTGGTCGCGCATACTTTGCACGAGCAGCGCGACATCGTCGACGCGAAGCCGCTGTTCGACCGCGTCCCGGACATCAAGCCGGACGAGGACATGGTGAAACTGGCCATGCAACTCGTGGACCGGCAGACCGGCGAGTTCGATCCGGCCGATCTGGAGGACCGCTACGAGGCGCGGCTGCGCGAGGTGATCGAGGCGAAGCTGCGCGGCGAGGGCATCGAGCCGGAAGCGCCCGAGGAGCCCGACCGCGGCAACGTGATCGACCTGATGGCGGCGCTGAAGAACAGCCTGAACCAGATCGGCGCGCCGCGGAAAGGCGCGGGCAAATCGCGCGGCGGCGAAGCCGAGCCGGAGCCGAAACGCTCCGCCCGCTCGGGGACGCGCAAGCCGGCCGAACGCAAGCCGGCGCGCAAGCGCGCGTAGTCGACCGATCGTCGCGGCGGCAAGCACCCGGCACAGGGGGGAAATGGCAATGGCAACGCTTGGGCTGGTCGAATACGCGGATGCAACTCCCGAAGTGCGCGCGGTCTACGACGACATCATGGCGGCGCGCAAAACCGACTGGATCAACAACTTCTGGAAGGCGCTGGCGCACGATCCGGCGACGCTCAGACGGACTTGGGAAAGCATCAAGCAGATCATGGCGCCGGGCGCGCTCGATCCGCTCACCAAGGAAATGATCTACGTCGCCGTCAGCGTGACGAACCAGTGCGGCTACTGCATCGCCTCGCACACGGCGGCGGCGCGCAAGGCGGGCATGACCGACGCCATGTTCGCCGAACTGATGGCGGTGGTCGGCATGGCGAACGAAACCAACCGGCTGGTCAGCGGCTATCAGGTCGAGATCGACGAGCGGTTTCGCCGCTGATCGCGCATTGGCTGACGCGCGAAACTGTGGTTCTGGACGCTCACGGTTCGTCATCGTTCACCCGTCCCGACTTCCCGAAGGGTCCGCATCCATGCCCATCCTGACCGGGCGCATGAGCCGCCTCGGCACCGAGTCCGCCTTCGAGGTCCTGGCACGCGCCGCGGCGCTGCAGCGCCAGGGCCGCGACATCATCAATCTCGGCATCGGCCAGCCGGATTTCCCCACCCCGGAGCACATCGTCGAGGCCGGACGCCGCGCGCTCGCCGAGGGCCATCACGGCTACACCCCGGCCAACGGCATCCTGCCGCTGCGCGAGGCGGTCGCGGCCGACCTGCATCGCCGCCACGGCGTGACGATCCCGCCCGACCGGGTGCTGGTGGTGCCCGGCGGCAAGGTGACGATGTTCTTCGCCATCATGATGTTCGGCGAGGAGGGGACGGAGATCATCTATCCGAACCCCGGCTTCCCCATCTACGAGAGCGTGATCCGCTTCTCCGGCGCCACGCCGGTGCCGATGCGGCTGCACGAAAGCAAGGGCTTTTCCTTCAGCGCCGACGAGGTGCTGGCGCTCGATCACCCCGCGCACGCGGCTGCTCATCATCAACAGCCCCGCCAACCCGACCGGGGGCGTGGTGCCGAAGAGCGAGCTGGACCGGCTGGTCGCCGGACTCGAGCGGCACCCGGACGTCGCCATCCTCTCGGACGAGATCTACGGCGAGATGGTCTACCAGGGCGCGCACGCCAGCATGACCGCCTATCCGGAGCTGACGGAGCGGCTGATCCTGCTCGATGGCTGGAGCAAGACCTATGCGATGACCGGCTGGCGGCTCGGCTACGGCGTATGGCCGGAGGCGCTGTTCCCGCACGCCGAGCGGCTCGCGATCAACTGCCATTCCTGCGTGAACGCCGCCGCGCAGCATGCGGGCATCGCCGCGCTGACCGGCCCGCGCGAACCGGCGCGGCGCATGGTCGCCGCCTTCGCCGAGCGCCGCGAGTACGTCGTTCCGGCGCTGAACGCGCTTCCCGGCATCCGCTGCGCCAATCCCGGCGGCGCGTTCTATGCCTTCCCGAGTATCCACGACACCGGCTTCGACTCGCGCACGTTGCAATCGCGCCTCTTGGACGAGGCCGGCGTCGCCACGGTCTCCGGCACCAGCTTCGGCGCCTTCGGCGACGGCTATCTGCGCCTGTCCTATGCCGCGAGCATGGACGCGCTGAAGGAAGCGGTCGCCCGCATCGGTGACTGGCTGGAGCGAAACCGGCTGAACACACGGGAGCGGATCGAAGCGTAGGGCAGGGGGGTTGCTGGCTTGGAGCGACGCGCGTGAGCACCCAGGGCGACATCCGTCATCGTGATCTCGTCTGTAACGGCATCCGGTTGCACGTGGCCGAGCAGGGCGAGGGGCCGCTCGTGCTGCTCTGTCACGGCTGGCCCGAACTGTGGTTTTCCTGGCGCCATCAGTTATCGGCGCTGGCTACCGCCGGATTTCACGCGGTCGCGCCGGACATGCGCGGGTTCGGAAGTAGCGACGCTCCGGCCGATATCGGCGCCTACACCATCATGCACCTGGTCGGCGACATGGTGGCGCTGGTGACGGCGCTCGGCGCGGACCAGGCGGTGATCGTCGGGCACGACTGGGGGGCGCCGGTTGCCTGGCACGCGGCGCTGTTCCGCCCCGACCTGTTCCGCGCCGTCGCCGCGCTTTCGGTGCCGTACCGGCCGCGCGGCGCCGCCCCGCCGGTCGCCTCGCTGCGCGCCGCCGGCATGAATCGGTTCTACTGGGTCTACTTCCAGGAACCCGGCGTGGCCGAGGCGGAATTCGAGCGCGACCCGGCGGAAACCATGCGCCGTATCCTGGCCACGCCCGGCCCGGCCGTTCCGCCACGCGCGCCGGAGGAGGTGCTGGTCCTGCCGGAAAACGGCGGCTTCCTCGACATGATGAAGCCGGCCGATACGCTGCCGGGATGGCTCGGCGAGGCCGATCTCGCCGTGCTTGTCGGCGAATACCGCCGGACGGGCTTCCGCGGCGGCCTGAACTACTACCGCAACATTGACCGCAACTGGGAACTCACGGCGCCCTGGCACGACGCGGTGATCGCCGCGCCGGCCTTGTTCATCGCCGGGGCGCGCGACCCGGTCATCACCGGGTTCGGCCGCCGCGCGCTGGAGCAACTGCCGCGGAGCGTGCCTGGCCTGCGCCGCACCCTCTTGATCGAGGGCGCCGGCCACTGGATCCAGCAGGAGCGCCCGCAAGAGGTGAACGCGGCGCTGCTCGACTTCCTGAGCGGGCTGAGCTGATCCGACACGCGCGCATGGGCCCCGCGTTGACCGTGTAACGGCGCCTCCGCATCTTGGCCCGAACCTCGGAGGAGAACGGATGGGCCGGTTCGCGCGCGTCAATCTGCTGATCGGCACCGGCCATTTCCTGTCCCACTTCTACATCCTTACCCTGCCGACCTTGTTCCTCGTCTGGAAGCACGCGTTCGGCGCCAGCTTCGCCGAACTCGGACTGACGATCGCCCTGATGTCGGGCACGACGGCGCTGCTGCAAACGCCGGTCGGCTTTCTGGTGGATCGGCACGGCGCGCGGCCGTTCCTGGTCGGTGGCACGCTGCTGATGACCCTGGCGATGGCCGGCATGGGACTCGCCACGGCGTTCTGGCAGGTGCTGGCGCTGGCCTTGCTCTCGGGCGTGGGCAACTCGGTGATCCACCCGGCCGACTACGCCATCCTGACCGGCTCGATCGAGCGCGGCCGGATGGGCCGCGCCTTCGCCTTGCACACGTTCAGCGGCAACCTCGGCTTCGCCGCCGGCCCACCCGTCACGGCGGCGCTGATCCTGGCGGTGGGCTGGCGCGGCGGGCTGCTGATCGAGGGGCTGCTCGGCATTCCGCTCGTGCTGGCGATCCTGTTGCAAAGCCGCGTGCTGGGCGATCAGGCGCGCCCGGCGAAGGCGCATGCCGAGCCCACGGTCTCCGGGCGGAAATTGCTGCTGACCCGCCCCATGCTGCTGTTCTTCGGCTTCTACATGCTGAGCGCGATGGCCGGCGGCGGCGTGCAGTCCTGGCTGATCGCGGTGCTGCATGCGGTCCACGGCACCAGCCTGGAGGCCGCGTCGACCACGCTCACCGGCTACATGGCGGGGGCGACGGCGGGCGTGCTGGTGGGCGGCTGGGTCGCCGATCGCACGCAGCGGCTGGTGGGCTTCGTCATCGTGTTCACGCTGGCGTCGGCGGCGCTGGTGCTGCTGGTCGGCGAGGTGCGCCTGCCGCAACTGACCACGATCGTCTTGATGTTCGCCTCCGGGCTGATGCTGGGCGCGAGCCGGACCCCGCGCGACGTGATGGTGAAGGACGCGGCCCCGCCCGGCCAGATCGGTAAGGTGTTCGGCTTCGTCAGCGCCGGCCTGCCGTTGGGGCAGGCGATCACACCGGTGCCGTTCGGTTTCCTGATCGACCGCGGCAGCCCGGAACTGGTCCTGATCCTGGTGGCGGCCCTGCTGGTCGCCAGCCTGCTCTGCATGGGCTCGGCGCAAGGCGCGCGCCCCGAGCCGGTCGCCGTCCCGGCGGAATAGCCGCGCTACCCCGATCGGCTTTTACGGACGCGACTCCGCCGGTTGGCGCGGCAGCCGCAGCCGCACGGTCGTTCCCTGCCCGGGGTTGGAGTCGATTTCCTGCTCGGCGCCGATCTGGCGCACCAGCGCGCGGACGATGGTCGTTCCCAGGCTCGGCTGCTCGGCGGCAGCCGCTTCCGGCATTCCGGCGCCGTCGTCCGCAATCTCGATCCGTATGTCGTCGCTCCCGCCGATGGCACGCGCCCGCACCACGCCGCGCTGTCCCGGCGGATAGGCGTGCTGCACCGCGTTTGTCAGCCACTCGTTCGCGATCAGGCCGAGGGGAATCGCCCGCTCGGAGTCCAGCGCGAGATCGCCGTCCACCTCGCATTCGATCCGGATGCTCGCGGTGAACTGCCGCACATTGTCGCAGATGTCGCGGAGGATCTCGCCGAACGAAACCCGGCGCAGATCCGAACTGCGCTGAAAGGCCCGATGGGTCTGGGCGACCGCGTGGACGCGGGCGATCGCCTGATCGAGGGCGGAAGCCGCTGTGGCGTCCGACAGACGCGAGCGCTGCATCGACAGCAGGCTCGCGACCAGTTGCAGGCTGTTCTTGATGCGGTGGTCGGCCTCGCGCAGCAGCAACTCCCGCGCGGCGACCGTCTCTCGCAGCGTCACCTCGCGCCGCCAACGCTCCACGGCCAGGCCGAGCAAATTCGCCGCCGCCTGCATGAAGCCGATGTCCTCGGGGTCGAACACCCCCGCCTGACGGCTGTCGGCCTCCAGCACGCCGAACACGTCGCCTTCGCCGCTCACGATAACGTTCATCGCGGATTCGATGCCGTGCTCGATCAACAGCGGCGGGGTGCGGAACCGGCTCTCCAGGGCGAGGTTGGACGAGATCACCGGTTCGCCGGTCTTCAGCGCATGACCGGCCGGCGATCCACTGTCCATCTGGAGCTTGGCGTGCCCGACAACGCCATCCCGCCAGCCCACGCCGGCCCGGACCAGCAGCGCGTCTTCGCCCGGAAGCGGTTGCAGAACCTTGCAGAACTGCACGCCCAGGCCGGCTGCGACCAGGCGGCAGGCTTCGTTGAGGAGTTCGTCGAGATCAGGGCTCGTGAGAGCGAAGGCGCCGAGCGCGGCCAGATGGTCCCGCTGCTCCAACCGGCGGCTCAATTCCTGCTGGTTCATCAACCCTATTTACACGCAACCGAACGCCTTGAGCGGGTTTCGCCATAGCGGCCGTATTGATCCCCGCGCAAATCTGTGTGTGCCGCAATCCGCCGACTTTCGCCTGGGGCTGGCGCGGGCCGGCGGATCGTTTACCTGTGCCACTAAATCAGGGATCTGACGCATGCTCGCGACCTCGCCCGCCTTCAAGGAAAACGCCGCCCGCGCGCTGGCCGATCCCGGGCTGCAGAAGGCGCTCGCGCGGGTGAAGCCGGAGTTCCGCAGCCGCCGCGCCCAGGCCGTCGCCGCGATGCCGGAGTTCGAGCGGCTGCGCGATATCGGGCGCGACATCAAGAATCACGCGCTGGCGAACCTGGATTTCTACCTGGAGGCCTTCGCGGAGCAGGTGACGCGTGCCGGCGGCCAGGTGCATTGGTGCCCGACCGCGGACGAGGCGCGGGCGGCGGTGCTGGCGATCTGCCAGCGTGCCGGCGCCCGCACCGTCACCAAGGGCAAGTCAATGGTCAGCGAGGAACTGGCGCTGAACGAGTTCCTGGAGCGGAACGACATCCAGCCGGTCGAGACGGATCTCGGCGAATACATCCTGCAGCTCCGCCACGAGCCGCCCAGCCACATCATCGGCCCGGCCTTCCACCTCAACCGGGAGGACTGGGAGGAGAGTTTCCGCAAGTCGCACACCGACCTGCCGCGCGAGCGGGTATTCCACGAGCGGCGCGACATCCTGACGGAGGCGCGGACGCGGCTGCGCGAGCGGTTCCTGGCCGCCGATGTCGGCATCACCGGCGCCAATTTCCTGATCGCCGAGACCGGCAGCAGCGTCACCGTGACGAACGAGGGCAATGCCGACCTGACCCAGACCTTGCCGCGCGTGCATATCGTGCTGGCCAGCATCGAGAAGGTGGTGCCGACCTTGGAGGACGCCACCAGCTTGCTGCGCCTGCTGGCGCGCTCGGCGACCGGGCAGGATTTTTCCGTCTACACCACGTTCTCCACCGGCCCCCGCCGCCCCGGCGACCTGGACGGGCCGGAGGAATATCATGTGGTGCTGCTGGACAACGGCCGTTCTGGCATGCTTGGCGGCGAGTTCCAGGACATGCTGCGCTGCATCCGCTGCTCGGCCTGCATGAACCACTGTCCGGTGTATGGCGTGGTCGGCGGCCACGCCTACGGCTGGGTGTATCCGGGGCCGATGGGGGCCGTGCTGACGCCCTCGCTGATCGGCGTGGATCAGGCGCGGGATCTGCCCAACGCGACGACGTTCTGCGGCAAATGCGAGAGCGTCTGCCCGGTGAAGATCCCGCTGCCCGGGCTGATGCGCCACTGGCGCGAACGCGAGTTCGAGCGCCACCTAACACCAGCGGCGCAGCGGCGCAACCTGGCGCTCTGGGCCTGGTTCGCCCGCCGCCCGGCGCTGTATCGCATGGCGACGCGGGCGGCGATGGGCGCGCTCGGCCTGATCGGGCGCAAGCGCGGCCGGTTCAGCAAACTGCCGATGGCGGGTGGCTGGACCGAGGGGCGAGACCTGCCCGCACCCGAGGGCGACACTTTCTTTGCCCGCTACGCGCGCATGCAGCGCGCGGGGAAGGCGTAGGACAGATTTCGGTCGCGCCTACAGCTCCCGCGCCGCGCGCGCCTGGTCGCGCAGCCAGGCGTACCACGCCTCGGTGCCTTCACCGGTTTCGGCGGAGAGTTGGAAGACGCGCAGGCCGGGATTGATTTGACGCGCCTGGGCGATGCAGCGCGCCGGATCGAAGCGGACATGCGGCAGCAGGTCGATCTTGTTCACGACCATCACCTGCGCAGCGCGGAACATGTGCGGGTATTTGCTCGGCTTGTCCTCGCCCTCGGTGACGGAGACGACGACCACTTTCGCGTTCTCGCCGAGATCGAACAGCGCCGGGCAGACGAGGTTGCCGACATTCTCGATCAGCAGCAGCGTCCCGCGTTCGGGGTCGAGTTGCCGCGCCGCCCGCGCCACCATATCGGCGTCGAGATGGCAGCCGGTTCCGGTGTTGATCTGCAACGCCCTCGCGCCGGCCGCGCGGATACGCTCGGCATCGTTTACCGTCGCCTGATCGCCTTCGATGACGCAGACGGGTGGTGAATTGGCAAGATCGCGGATCGTGCGTTCGAGCAGGGTCGTCTTGCCGGCGCCCGGCGAACTCATCAGGTTGATCGCGACGACTTCCCGTCCGGCGAACCAGCCGCGACTGCGATCCGCGGCGTGTTGATTCTTGGCGAGAACGTCCTGTGCCAGCGCAACCGTTCGTGTGGGTACGTGCTCGTGCGGATGCACGTGGTCGGGATGATCGTGCGGATGCGCGTGGCCGTCATGCTCGTGCGAGTGCGCGTGATCCACAGGGGCGTGGTGCTCATGCGCGACGGTCGCCGGATCGGTGTACAGGACGGTCGTGGTTTCGCCGCAGCCGCAGGTGGTGCACATCAGGCGACTTCCATCTCCTTCACGCGCAGCTCCTCGCCGGCGACGATTTCGAGATTGTCGCCGCCGCAGGTGCAGCGATCGAGCAAGCTGCGCAATGTGAACGCGCGCTCGCAATGCCGGCAGACCGCCCGGCCGGGAATTTCGTCGATTTCCAGTGCGGCGCCCTCGACCGGCGTTTCCTGCGCGCAGATATCGAAACAAAAGCGCAGCGCATCCGGCATCACGGCGGCAAGCGCGCCGACTTCCAGCCGCACGCGCACCACCCGCGCGCCCTCCGCCCGTTGGGCGCAGGCTTCGACCACCGCCTCGGCAATGCTCAACTCGTGCATGACGCCACGCGGATCGGGAATTGTCGTGATTTACGGGCGAGTCTGCTGAACATCGCTCAGCAAATCCGCGGCAACTGTTCGCCGACCAGCATGTCCACGATCCGCTCACCGCCGAACGTCGTTTGCATGACGACCATCCCGACCGGGCTTTTCACAATCTCGCCGATGATCACCGCATCCTTGCCCGCCGGGTGCGCGCGCATGGCGGCGAGCACGCGCGCGGCATCCTGCTCGGGAACCACGGCCACCAGCTTACCCTCGTTCGCCAGGAATAGCGGGTCGAGCCCGAGGATTTCGCACGCGCCCTTCACCTGTTCGCGGAGCGGCAAATCCCGCTCGCGGATGCATATGCCGACGCCGGAGCCGAGGGCGAATTCGTTCAGCACCGTTGCCACCCCGCCGCGTGTCGCGTCACGCACGCAATGGATGTCCGCGCAGGCCGACAGCATCGCTGCGACGAGCCCATGCAGCGGCTGGCAATCGCTCTCCACCTCCGCTTCCAAGGCGAGTTGATTGCGCGCGACCAAGATGGCGGTGCCGTGGTCGCCGAGCACGCCACTGACGATCACCTTATCGCCGGGACGCGCCTTGCTCGCGGAGATCGCGATGCCAGGCCGGATAACGCCGA
The DNA here is from genome assembly GCA_963761015.1 of uncultured Alphaproteobacteria bacterium. Classification (GTDB taxonomy): domain Bacteria; phylum Pseudomonadota; class Alphaproteobacteria; order Acetobacterales; family Acetobacteraceae; genus CAVXFL01. The sequence continues at coordinate 40,142 of CAVXFL010000005.1, read as the reverse complement.
TGCCGCAGGTGTTGATGAACAGCTTGTCCGCGGCGCCCCTCTCGACCACCTTCGTATCGCCGGTGACGAACCGCACGCCGGCGCTGTCCGCGACCTCGCGCATGCTGGCGACGACCCGCCGCAACACCTCGACCGGTAGGCCTTCCTCCAGCACGAAGCCGCAGGACAGGAACAGCGGCGTGGCGCCGCTCACCGCAAGGTCGTTGATCGTCCCCGAGACCGCGAGCGTGCCGATATCGCCGCCGGGAAAGAACAGCGGATCGACAACGTAACTGTCGGTCGTGAAGGCGAGCCGGTCGCCATGCCGCGTCAGCTCGGCGAGTGGCACGATCGCCTGATCCTCCAGCGGATCGAGCAGCGCGTTGCCGAAGGCACCGAGGAACACGTCCTCGATCAGCGCCCGCATCGCCTTGCCGCCGCTGCCGTGCGAAAGGTTGATCGTCGCATCCCGCAGGCGCGCGCGGGGCCGCACCGGTTCGGCGCGCGCGTCGCGCAGCAAGGGCTCAGACACGTTCGAGCGCATCGACCCGGCCGTAATTGTGATAGGCGGCGCAGGCGCCCTCGGACGAGACCATCAAGGAGCCGAGCGGCGTTTCCGGCGTGCAGGCGCCGCCGAACACCTTGCACTCGCGCGGCTTGATCACGCCTTTCAGCACCTCGCCGCACTGGCACGATTTCGGATCGGCGATCTTGATGTTGGGAACGGCGAACTTCCGCTCCGCATCGAACGCGGCGTAGCCGGGGCGGATGCGGACACCCGAGTGATCGATCGAGCCGAGGCCGCGCCACTCGAAAAATTCCCGCAGCTCGAACACCTCCCCGATCGCGGCGAGCGCCCGCGTGTTGCCGGCCTCCGGCACGATGCGGCCATACTGGTTCTCCACCTCGCACCGGCCCTCGGCGAGCTGCTTCAGCACCATCCAGGTGGATTGCAGCACATCGAGCGGCTCGAACCCGGCGATGGTGATCGGCTTGCGATAATGTCCGGCGATGAAGGCGTAGGGCCGCGTGCCGATGACCATGCTGACATGGCCAGGGCCGAGAAAACCGTCGAGCTGGAGTTCCGGCGAATCCAGCATCGCCTTGATGGTCGGGATGATGGTGATGTGGTTGCAGAACAACGAGAAATTGCGCACGTCCTGGGCGCGCGCCTGGATCAGCGTCATCGCCGTGCTGGGCATGGTCGTTTCAAAACCTAGACCGAAGAAAATCACCTCGCGATCCGGGTTTTTTCGCGCCAAGCCGAGCGCGTCGAGCGGCGAATAGACCATGCGCACGTCAGCGCCGTCCGCCTTCGCCTTGAGCAGGCTCATGCGCGAGCCGGGCACGCGCATGGCGTCGCCGAACGTGGTGAAGATCACCTCCGGCCGCTCCGCCAGCGCGACGCAGTCATCGACGCGGCCCATCGGCAACACGCAGACCGGACAGCCCGGTCCGTGCACGAACTCCACCTCCGCGGGCAGCATCTGCTGAATGCCGTAGCGGAAGATCGTGTGCGTGTGCCCGCCGCACACCTCCATGATCTGCAACGGCCGCTGCCGTGCGTGCGGAATGCGCGCGACCAGGCGGCGGATGTCGGCGGTCAACGCCTGGGCCTTGGCGGGATCGCGGAATTCATCGACGTATTTCACGATGCGCCCCCAACTCTAAGGCCGGTGCGATCCTCGGCCAGCAGCGTGTGCACGAGATCCCAGAGAATGTGATAGATCGTGACGTGCGTCTCCTGAATGCGATGGATGCTGTCGCTCGGCACGACCAGGCAATGATCGACATCCGGGGTGCGCGCCATCTTGCCGCCGTCGTAGCCGGACAGGCCGATCGTCACCGCGCCGATTTCCTTCGCCTTGGCAAACGCGGCCAGGATGTTCTCCGAATTGCCGCTGGTCGAGAAGCCGATCAGCCCGTCGTTGCGCCCCGCCTGGGCGATCACCTGGCGGACGAAGATGTGGTTGAACCCGACATCGTTGCCGACCGCGGTGATCATCGCCATGTCGCAACCGAGATTGATCGCCGTCAGCGCGGGGCGGCCGGCGGTGACGGGATGCAGGAATTCCACCGCGAAATGCGCCGCGTCGCAGCTCGATCCGCCGTTGCCCATGCTGAACATGCGCCCGCCCTGGCGGTAAACACCGGCGATGGCCTCGGCGGCAGACACAACCGCCGTCGCGTTCTCGGCGAAGAAGCGCTGCTTGACCGCGATGCTGTCTCGCGCCTTCTGTTCCGTGGATTCGAGCAGCGCCGCGTGCAATTTCGCCGCGTCCTGCTTCTTGCCGTGCAGGAACGGGTAAAGCGCGTGCAGCGCCTGCTCGTTGGACATGAGTCGCCGCTATCCGGACCAGGCTTCCGCCGAAGCGCGCATCGCCGCCATTTCCGCTTGCATCTCCTCCATTTCCTGCAACAGCGCGAGCGTGCGCGCGGCTTCGTCCTCGTCGATGCAGCTCATGGCGAAGCCGACATGCACCAGCACCCAAAGGCCGACGCAGGAAGCGGGCGGGCAATCGTCGGACACGATGAAGCTGATGTTCACCGGCCGCCGCACGCCGCCCACGTCCACCATCGCCAGCGCGTCCTCCGCGCTGATGAGTTCGACGATCCGCCCCGGAATGCCTAGACACATGATGCCGTTCGTTTCCTCAATCGCGCGCTGTCGCCGCGGCTATCACCGCTTGGCCCAGCGCAAGCCCGCCATCGTTGGCAGGAACTTCTCGGTGCATTAGAACCTCGAGGCCCAAGACCGGCAGCCGGGCCACGAGCTGTTCGAGCAGAATGCGGTTTTGGAACACCCCGCCCGAGAGCGCAATCCGCGTCGCATTGGCGGCCTCGGGATCGTATCGACGCACGGCCGCCACCATGCGAACGGCCGCGATGGCGAGGCCGCGGTGGAAACGCGCCGCGATCACACCGATGGTGACGCGGGCGGCGATGTCGTCCAGCAGCGCCCGCCACATCGGCGCGGGATCGAGACACAGCGGCCCCTGTGGCGCCGGCCGCGTGATGCCGAACGGATAGGCCAGCGCGTCATCTTCCAACGCGAGCGCGTCCTCGTCCACCGCGGCCTCCAGTTCCAGCGCGGCCTGGCCCTCGTACTGCGCGCGGTCGCGGCAGATGCCGATGGCCGCCGCCACGGCATCGAACAGCCGGCCGCAGGAACTGGCGAGCGGCGCGTTGATGCCGCGCGCGATCATGCCGTCCAGCGTCGCGCGCGGTCTGTCAGCCAGGAACGCGAACAGCGCGGTCGCGCCGTAATCGGCCATAAAGCGCTCCCAGCCGAGCGCCGCGCACAGATGCGCGTAGGTGTTCCGCCAGGGCTGCCGGATGGCCTGCACGCCGCCCGGCATGGCGACGGGCGCGAGATGCGCAAGCCGGCGATAGCCGCGATAGTCGGCGAGCAGAAACTCCCCGCCCCACAGCGTCGCGTCCGCGCCGTAGCCGAGCCCGTCGAAAACAAGCCCGATCACCGGGCCGGCGTTCAGCGCCACGGCGGTTTCCGCCATGCAGGACGCGATGTGCGCGTGATGGTGCTGCACCGGCGTAAGCGGCAGCGCGCAGCGCTCCGACAATATGATCCCGTGCTTCGTGGACAGATATTCGGGATGAGCGTCAATCGCGATGATGTCCGGCGTGATGCTCGAACAGCGTCAAATAATCCGCGATCGCCTGCGCATAATCGGCATTGGCCGCGACCTCCTCGAGGTCCCCGATGTGATGCGAGAGAATCGCCTCTCCCTCTCGCGCGAGGCAAAACGTGTTCTTCAGTTCGCCGCCCATGGCGAGAACCTGGACAGCGGACGCAAAGCCTGGCGGCAGCGGCAACGATGCCGGCGCATGACCGCGCGCCCGGCGCAAGACCCGGCGCGCGCCCGCCATGACGCGAACGACCGAATCGTCCACCCGGCGCGCAATATCGCGATCGTGCATGAGGATGTAATCGGCGATGCCCCGGAGCCGCTCGCGCGCTTCATCATTGCCGGTGCATTGCGGCTCGTCCGACACATTGCCGCTGGTCATGACGATCGGGCCGGCGATCTCCTCCAGAAGCAGCGCGTGCAGCGGCGAATAGGGCAGCATGAAGCCGAGCGTGTTCGCGCCCGGCGCCACGCCCGCGGCGATCGGCGCGCCCGCCAGCGCCGGCATGATCATGATGGGCGCGGCCGGGCTGCGCAGCGCCGCCGCATCCTCTGGTGACACGGCGCAGCAGCGGCGAACGAGGTCGAAGTCGCGCGCCATGAGCGCGAACGGCTTGGCCTCGCGCCGCTTCGCCGCGCGCAACCGCGCCACCGCGCGCTCGTCGGTCGCGTCGCACGCCAGATGAAAGCCGCCGAGGCCTTTCACGGCCACGATGTTTCCGCGCAGCAGCAGGATGCGCGCGGCGTCGACGGCATCACGCGCCCCCAGCGATTCCGGTACGATGCACCGTCCTTCCGCGCCTTCCAGCCAGGCGCGCGGACCGCATTCGGGGCAGGCGATCGGCTGCGCGTGGAAGCGCCGGTCGTTCGGGTCCTCGTATTCCGCGCGACAATCGCCGCACATGGCGAACGAGCGCATCGTGGTCGATGCTCGGTCGTACGGAATGGCCCCGACGATAGACAGGCGTGGACCGCAATGCGTGCAGTTGGCGAATGGATAGCGATAGCGGCGCGAGGCGGGATCGCGCGTTTCCTCCGTGCACGCGACGCAGATTGCCGAATCGGGCACGATGCCGGTGCGCGCGTCCCCAGCCCGGCTGGCGTGAATGTGAAAGCCGGCATCAATCGGCGTGCCGCGCAGCGGCGCCGATTCCACCGCGTCGATGCGGGCCAGTGGCGGCGCCCGCTCGCGCAGCAGCCGCGTGAACCGTGCGATATCACCGCTATCACCCCAGGCGCGGATCATCACGCCCTCGGCGTCGTTCCACACCTCGCCGGCGATGCCACAGCTTTGTGCGATCCGCCAGACGGTGGGCCGGAATCCCACGCCCTGCACCAGCCCGCGCACTCGGATCGCCCGACCTTCGCAAGCCGGCGGCGCAAGCGTGCGATCGGTTGGCGTGTTGACCGGATCGGTGGCGCTCAAGTCAGGCGACGGTTCATGCGTCGGGAGGGCGCTGGCAAACCGACGTACCATCCGTGACCCAGAGCGAGACCCGGCGCGCCATGTCGAAGAAATCGTGGCCCTCGTGACTCAGGCCGTAGACTTCGTCGTAAAAGGTGTGTCCGTCCCACAAATCCAGGTGACCGTTGGCATCGGTGAAATGGATGTCGAACGCAATGATGCCCTTCTTGTCGCGGAACGGGTCCCGGGAGATCGGCGGGCCGCCGGCTCGGTCGATCGTCGGCGGGCCGAAATGGCCGGTGAGCCAATGGCGCATCTCCTGCATGGCAAAGGCATAGTTGAGCCGATCGGCGCCCCGCGCCGTGCGCAGCCCCGGCGGATCGTGCGGAATAGCAACGCCGGAATAGTTCAGCGTACGGGAGAGGCGGATCGTGCAGGTGTTGCCGCTGGCGCCGCCCAGCCACTGCTGATCGGGAGGAGCGTCCAGGTCGTTGATGGCGCCGCCGATCAGACGCTTCACGGTCTCGACGCTGACGAAATTCGGATAGTTCTTGTTCAGCACGTCGAATGCTGGAACCGCGTTGGCCATGTTGTTCTCCCCCGGGTTGCAGGCGATCCGTCCGCCACGAAGCTGAGATAGCGGATATCGACCGGCACGAGCTTGCCGTTCGCGCGTGCCTCGGTGATCAGCGACGCACCGTTGGCGGCGAGCCGATAGCCGTGTTCGGCGAACACCTTCGCAATTTCCGCCGCGAGATCATGCCGGTTGATGGTGTCGACCAGGAATTGCCGGAGCGGACCGCGCCGCGGCCTGCCCGTCGCCCCGTTCCACCCCGGGCACGAGGCGAGAACGGCCGACAACCTTGTCACGATCTCGGCGTGATCCGTCAGCAGCAAGGTGACGCGCCGCGTGGCCAAATGATCCTGCAGGAAGCGCGCGAGCAAGGGCCGGAGCAGCGAAGCCTGGTCGGCCAGACTCACCGGCCCGGGTCGGCCCTTGACGCGCAGGATCAGGGTAAGGCTGGTCGGGACGTAGCCGAGGCTTGCCGCGATATCATCGCGAGCCAGGCTGTAGCGCTCCTCGCCGCGCAATCCGATGCTGCCGGGCGCGGGCTCGGGGATGTGCCGCACCTGCACATCGGCATACCCGGGCCCGGCGGCGCCGAGCACGAGCACGAGCCAGAGCCAGCCGGGCAGCGGGGCGAGAGAACGGCGCATCGCGGGCGCATTATATCGGCAGCGACCGCCCCGCCGCCATCATTTCCGTCGTTCTGGACGAAGAACGCGGCTCAGTCTGCGCCTTTGTAGGCTCGTCGGAGTTCGGCGATATCGAGTTTCACCATTTGCATCATGGCGTGCATCACGCGCTGCGATCTCGCACGATCACCGTCGCGCAGCATGGCCGCGAATTCCTCGGGCACGATCTGCCAGGAAACCCCGAACTTGTCCTTGAGCCAGCCGCACTGCACTGGCCTGCCGCCGTCCGCTGTCAGCGCGTCCCACAGCCGGTCCACCTCCTCCTGGTTGGCGCAGGACACCGACAGCGAGATCGCGTCGTTGAACGGATCATGCGGGCCGCCGTTCAGCGCCTGATACGACAGTCCGGCCAGCGTGAACTCGACCAGAATGACAGTGCCGGCCTTCCCTCCGGGATAATCGATGCTCGAGCGTTCGACATGATCGAGGCGCGAGTTGCGGAAGATCGACGTATAGAACCGCGCGGCCTCCTCGGCACGGCCATCGAACCACAAACACGGTGAGATCGTCTGCTTGCCGGCCATGCTGTTCCTTCTCCAAACCTAAGGGCGCCGGTTCCGGGATCACTGCGCGACGTAAACCATCCACGACACGCCGAACTTGTCGGCGAGCATGCCGAAGCTCGGCGAAAAGAACGTCTTCGCCAACGGCATCTGCACCTGCCCACCTTCGCCGAGGGCCGCGAACACGCGCTCCGCCTCGGCCGCATCGGCCACTGTCAGCGACAGCGTGAACCCCTGAAACGCCGGCTTGCCCAGGCAACGCCCGTCGGAAGCCAGGACCGTGCTATCGCCGATCCGGATACCCGCGTGCATTACATTGTTTTCGGTTCCGGGCCGGACCATGCCCGGCTGCGGCTCGGGATTGTCCTTCCAGCGCATGAGCATCGTCACCTCGGCACCGAGGGCGTGTTGGTAGAACGCGATCGCCTCCTCGCAGCGGCCGTCGAAAGACAGATAGGGCTGGATCTGCATGCGTTCTCTCCTGTTATTCCTGCGCTTGCAATTCGGAAAATCCGGCGGCCGCCTGCTTCACCTCGGGAGGGAAATCGGCGAACTCCATCACCTGGCGAATCTCGATCACCTCGTTGTCGGAGGCAGGGCAGCGCTTGGCCCACGCGATAGCCTCGTCCTTCGCGTTCACCTGAATTGTCCAGTAGCCGCCCAGAACCTCGCCCGCTTCGATCGCGGTGCCGTCGATCACCGTGGGCTGCCCGCCTGAGAACGAGACGCGCGCGCCCATCGACAAGGGATGCAGCCCGTCGAGCGCGAGCAACACGCCGGCCTCTTTCATCTCCGTGTTGAACTTCATCATCTTGGCAACCGCGTCCGGGTCCGGCATCGCGCCCGGCCGAGCTTTCTCGTATCCGCGAGGGATCATCAGCAGCATGAATTGCATCGATGGCCTTTCGTTCTCACCATTACGCAAACCGCACCGCGGCTATCGGCGGCAGCCGCGCATCGGGCATCGTCCAGGAATCCCCGCCGTCCTCGGAAATCCACAATCCGCCGCTCGTCGAGCCGAAAGCCAACCGATCGCCGGTCTCATCCACCGCGAGCGCATGGCGCCAGACCAGATCGTAGGCGTGATGCTGTGGCAGGCCGTTGCGCAATACCTCAAAGCTGTTTCCGCCGTCGCGCGTGCGCGCCACCACGACATGGCCGTCCACCGGAATGCGCCGCTCGTCCTTCACGGCGGGAACGAACCAGGCGGTGTCGGGATCGCGCGGATGAGCCGCGACCGCGAAGCCGAACTTGGACGGCCGGATCGCGGTCACTTCGCGCCACGTCGCACCGGCATCGTGCGAGCGGTAAACGCCGCTATGGTGCTGGCACCAGACGATCTCGGGATGTGCGGCGCAGCGGGCGAGCATGTGCACATCCTGCACGATCGGCTCCTCGCGCCGCTCCGGCGGCATGTATTCATTGTACATGCCGCGATTGATGATGCGCCACGAGGCGCCGGAATTGGTCGAGGCCCAGACGCCGGCGCAGGACACGCCGATGCGGATATCGGCGGGATCGCGCGGGTCGATCAGCACGGAATTGAGGCCGGGCTGCTCGCCGCCGGCGACGCCCATCCATTGCCGCCGTTCCGGCATGTGCCAGAGCGCGTCGTTCAGCGACCACGAGGCGCCGCCGTCATCTGAACGGAACAGCCCGCCCGGCATGGTGCCCGCCCAGATGCGTCCGGGCACGCCGCCCGGTTCCAGCGCCCAGATTTTGCCGAGCGACCAGGGATGCGGATCGTCCGCCGTGTCCTCGGGCTTTGGCGGGAACATCGGCACCGCCAGTTCGTCCCAGGCGCCGGTGATGTCGCGCCGCCACAGCTTGGCGCCGAAATGGCCGAGATCGAGCGCGGCGTAGAGCGTGCCATCGGCTTGCCCGAGCACGGCGGAAACCGGATCGCCGAGGAACTGCGCCTGTGCGACCGCCCACGCGCCGTCGCGGCGCGCGATTTCGAACAGGCCCTTGCGGGTTCCCACGACCAGCCGATCGGTCATCGCGTTTCCTCCTTCACCCGCCCGAGAGCGCCTGGACGACGTAGATGTCGTCGCGCGGTGCAACGGGATCGCTCAGACGCAGGCGATCGCGCACCGCCTCGCCGTTGACATAGATCGCGACATGGCGGCGCAGCGCGCCCTGGTCATCGAGCACGTAGCCACGCAGCGTCGCGCGCGACGCGAACACCTGGGCCAGCGCCTCGCCCACGGTCGTGCCGTCGACCTCCACCGTTGGGGCTGGCAGAAACCGTTGCAGCGCGGTGGTGAACGAGACTGTCGGCATCGCTCGCTGCCGTCTTGACCAAAACGTTGGTATCAACATATCTTCCGCCATGTCAAGCCGGGAATCCGTTCCCTACGGGGTCACGCTGAAGGTGCGCGACACCTGTGTTTGCCTGCATCTCCAGCGCGCGGCGCGGGCGGTGGCGCGCCGCTTCGATCAGGCGCTGCGGCCGCTCGATCTCACCAATGGCCAGTTCTCGCTGTTGATGGCGCTGAACCGTCCCGAGCCGGCGACGATCGGCAATGTCGCCGCGCTGCTGGCGATGGATCGCACGACGTTGACGGCCAATCTGAAGCCGCTGGAGCGCCGGGGGCTGGTGGAGGTTGCCATTGACCAAGCCGACCGGCGCAGCCGGCGGCTCATCCTGACGCCGGCCGGCCGCGCTCTGCTCGCCGCCGCGGTACCGATCTGGGAGCGCACGCACGCGGATATCGAGCGCCTGGTCGCCACGTCCACACCGGATCGCCTGCGCGCCGACCTGCGCGCGCTGTCCTGAGTGGCGCGTGGCAGGCCGCTCTAAAGCCGAATTTCCCGGATGAATGACATTCCGTTTGTACGAATTGGGCGAATCTGCCATGAATATCAGGCGGTTGCCATTGTCATGGCGGTAGGTTCGCGGAACACCCGGCGGGTGAATCGGATAACGGCTCTCTGCGGGTCGATTTCGACCGCCGTCTGAAGCTGGAATTCCATGGCAGCCGCATCACCTCCGACGCTGGCCTGCTGGCGTTCCGGGAATTGCACGACGCGCTCGGGCTGATCGATCTGGCTGGCGCGGCGTTGTTGGCGTGCCGCCGTGGCAAGAACACCCGCGCTACCGAAACAAGCTGAAGCGCCGCTACTTTCGGGGTCGAAACACCCGCCATTTGGGCCATCGCTGCAATTCAGCCGAGAGGGCGCCGGGACGTGGCCTACGAAATTCTTGTGAAGAGGCTTGAGGGCAGACTACGGTCAGCTGCGAAACGGCGAAATCGACGAGTATCCGGGGAAATCCCGGACTAAATGGGTTGGCCTGAGGCTGCGGTCCGATCGGCACGGCAAGGTTGCTCATTGGCAAACTCAGCAAAGATTGCGGCCACCGCGGCGTCCACTGCTGCTGCGAGTTCCTCGCCTTCTCGTGCGAGCCTGCATGGCCTTGACGAAGTCAATTTCTTCCTTGCCAGTCTGTTGACCGGCTTCGGCCCGTATGTGGCCGCTTATCTGGCCGAGCAGAAATGGACGCAGGAGAATATCGGCTTCGTCCTGACCGCGAGCGGTCTCGCCGGCTTGCTCAGCCAGTTGCCGGGGGGCGAACTGCTGGACATCATTCGCTCAAAGCGGGCGGTGGTTGCGCTGGGCGCCGTGGTGACGAGCATCAGCGCCCTCATTCTGGCATTTTGGGCAAGCCTGCCGCTGGTGTCGGCTGGGCTTGTGCTGCAGGGAAGCACCGGCGGGTTCATCGGGCCGGCGATCGCGGCGATGAGCCTCGGCCTGGTCGGCCATTCGGCCCTGGCCGAGCGGCTTGGGCGAAATCAACGCTTCGCATCCATCGGAAGCCTTAGCGCGGCCGGGCTCATCGGGCTGATCGGATATTTCCTGTCGTTCCAGGCCATATTCCTGGCGGTGGCCGCACTCGCGCTGCCGTTGTTCGCGGCTCTGGTTCGGATCCGTGCGACCGACATCCACTTCGGCCGTTCCTGCGGGGCGCCGCAACACCACGTCTCCGGCAAACCGCCCAGAGCCCGCCGCGGGAGCCTATGGAAGAATTCCGGTTTGCTTACTTTTGCCGGTTGCCTGTTCCTCTTCCAACTCGCTAACGCTTCCGTGCTGCCGCTGGCCGGAGAAGCTCTCGCGCATCGGGAACCAAGCCACGCCTCCCTCACCCTCTCGGCGTTGATCATCGTGCCGCAGATCATCGTCGCTCTGCTGGCCCCCTTGGCGGGACGGCTGGCGCAAAGTTGGGGCCGCCGGCCGCTCCTCCTCATCGGCTTCGGCGCCTTGCCGATCCGCGCGCTGCTGTTCACGTTGATCAGCAATCCGCTGCTGCTTGTCGGCTTTCAGGTGCTCGACGGCATCAGCGGAACGATATTGGGCGTGCTCACGGCACTCGTCGTTGCCGACCTCACGAACGGCACCGGTCGGTTCAACCTAGCCCAAGGCATCATTGGAACGGCCACCGGGATTGGTGGATCGCTGAGCACGACGCTCTCGGGTCTGCTCGCGGGGACTTTTGGCCCCACCGCCGGATTTCTGGGCATTGCTGCGGTGGCTTTGCTGGCTGCCCTGATCGTTGCGCTTTTGATGCCGGAGACCAGACCGTCGGCCGAGCCGAAGGTTTCACTTACGGTCGCCTGAAGACCGAGGCTACTGATCGAGGTGTGGCGGTCTGGTGACGGCGGCGACGACGGGCCGCGACCTGCTCGAACCCGGTGCGCTGGAGACGATGAAGCGGAGGCCTTTTTTCCGCTCGCGACGGTCGTGACGCCCGATGTCGCGGAAGCGGAACGGCTGACCGGGCTCTGCATCGCCGATCGCGCCGGAATGTGCGTTAAAGTGTCGCGAGCAGCGCGGCGGTGTCGATCATGCGGTTGGAAAAGCCCCACTCGTTGTCGTACCAGCCCATCACCCGCGCCAGCGCGCCATCGACCACCGCGGTCTGGGTGGCATCGAAGGTGCACGAGGCTGCGACGTGGTTGAAATCGATGCTGACCAGCTTTTCCGTGTTGTACTCCATGATCCCGGCCATCTCGCCCTCGGCGGCGCGGCGCATGGCGGCGTTGATCTCGTCCACGCTCGCCGGACGCTGCAAATTCACGTCGAGCGATACGAGCGAGACGTTTGGCGTCGGAATCCGGATGGCCGTGCCGTCCAGCTTGCCCTTCAGCTCCGGCAGAACCAGCCCGACCGCGCGCGCCGCGCCGGTGCTCGTGGGGATGGACGAAACCGCCGCGGCCCGGGCGCGGTGCAGATCCTTGTGCAGCGTGTCCACGGTGCGCTGGTCGCCGGTATAGGCGTGAATGGTGACCATGTAGCCGCGCAAGATGCCGAAATTCTCGTGCAGCACCTTCGCCATGGGCGCGAGGCAGTTGGTGGTGCAGGACGCGTTGGACACGACGGTCATGTCCCGCGTCAGCACCTTGTGATTCACGCCGTAGACGATGGTCGCGTCCGCGCCGTCGGCCGGCGCGGAGACCAGCACCTTGCGTGCCCCCGCCTTCAACAGCTCCGCCGCCGCCTCGCGCTTGGTGAAGTGGCCGGTGCATTCCAGCGCCACGTCGACGCCGGACAGCGGCAGCTTCGCCGGATCGCGCTCCGCCGTCACCTTGATCGGGCCCCAGGTGCGGCCGTTGTGGTGAATGGCGATGCTGTCGGTGCCGACCTCGACGCGTCCGGGGAACCGGCCGTGAACGCTGTCGTAGCGGAACAGGTGCGCGTTCGCCTCGGCGCTGCCGAGATCGTTGAGCAGCACCGGCGCGATGTCGTCCCGCCCGCTCTCGATCAGCGCGCGCAGCGCGAGGCGGCCGATGCGGCCGAAGCCGTTAATGGCGATCTTGCTGGACATGCAACTTCGTCTCCTCGCATCTATTCCGGCCGAGCCGCTGCATCACCGAAGCGGCGAGCGCCTCCGCGCTCAGGGGGGCGCCATTATCGGCGTCGCCGCGCGCCCCGGCGAACCAACCGTCCTCGCCGAGCCAGCGTTCCCAGCCGAAGCCGAGCGCGGCCTCGATGCCGATGCGCGGCGCGGCGCCGAGCACGCCCGCCCGGTAGGCCTCGTCCTGCTGCGCGAGCAGCTCCCAGCAGGGCAGCGACACCACGGCCGCGGCGATCCCCTGCCGCGCCAGTACCCTGGCGGGCGGCCATCGCCAGGGCCACCTCGCCGCCGCTGGCGATCAGCGTGGCCCGCCGCCTGCCCTCGGCCTCCGCCAGCACATAGCCGCCACGGGCAGAGAGGTTCCGGCCGGTGTTCGCGCGCAGGATCGGAACCGGCTCGCGCGTCAGCACGAGCAGGCTCGGCCCGTCCGCGCGGTGCAGCGCCAGTTCGCAGCATTCCGCGGTCTCGATCGCATCGGCGGGGCGATACACATGTAGATTGGGCACCGCCCGCAGGCTCGCCAAGTGCCCGGCCGGCTGGTGCGCGGCGCCGTCCGCGCCACATCCGACCGCCTCGTGCTCCAGAAAATGGATCATCCGCTTGCGCGTCCGGGCCGCCAAGCGCAGCGCCGGGCGAATCGCGTCGCTGAACGCCAGGGCCGCGCCCGCGCACGGGACGATCCCGCCGTGCAGCGCCATGCCGGTCATGGCGGCCGCCATGCCATGATCGCGAAGGGCGAGGCGACAAGAGCGGCCGCGGTCCTTTCCCGAACCGATCCCGCGGCCGCCATCCGGCAACGCCCGGTCGGGCCCGGCCAGGCACGCCGCGCCGCCGATCACGTCGGGCATCAACGGTAAAACCGACGCCAGAATCCGCCGCGCCGCGTCGCCGGGGGCGACCGCCGTGCCGCCATCGCCGAGTTGGCATTTCCAGGCGGCGAAGGCATCGCGCAGCCCGTTCGGCGGACGGCCGGCGATCGCCCGCTCGAACTCGGCGCGCATCTTGTGTCGCGCCGCGCGTTTCAGCCAGCCGCGCCGCCGCGCCGCGCCGCGCGCTCCGACCGCCTTCCATCGTGTCAGAACGATGTCAGGAATCGCGGCGTGCGGCTGCACCGGTTTCGCGCGCCGCGCAATCCGCGCGGGCTCCGCCACCATGCCGAGATCGGCGCAGGCAACCAGGGTCGGCTTGCGCGAGCGCATCGCGAACGACAGCGCGGCCGCGACCTGCACCAGATCGCTCCCGTCCACGCGGCGAACCGCCCAGCCGTACGAGGCAAACCGCTTCGCCACGTCGTCCGACTGCGGTGCCGGCTGCTCGTCGGCGCCGCTATGCGTGGCGGCTTCCCAGAGCACCGCGATCCGGTTCAACTTCAGGCGGCCGGCCAGGCTGGCGGCCTCGTGGCCGATCCCCGCGATCAGGTCGGCATCCGACGCGATCACCCAGGTCCGGTGATCGACCAAGCTCTTGCCGAACCGCTCGGCCAGCAGCCGCTCGGCGAGCGCCAGCCCAATTCCGGTGGCCAACGCCTGCCCGGGTGGACCCAGGCTGGGCTCGATCGCCGGGTGCGAACGCCGATCATCCTCGCCGGCTAGCACCGGGTGGCGCCAGCGCTGCGCCGTTTCGATGCCGAAGCCGTCATCGCCGGTCAGATGCAGCAGTGCGCACAAGAGCGGCGCCGCCTCGGCCGAGACGATGAAGCGGTCACGGTCGGGCCAGTGCGGATCGGCGGCGTCGAATGTCAGGAACCGCGTCCACAGCACCGTCGCCGCGTCGGCCAGGATCGAGGGCACATGGACGCCGCCGAATTCACCGCCGATCGCCGGATCGGCCAGGACCGCGCGCAGGGCACCCGCCATCGGCCTTTCTATCGAGGCCGGCCGCGCCGGAACCGCCGCTTGTTCCGCCGGCGCCGGACTCGCCGGCGCGGTGTTCTGCTGCAGCAGTGCCATTTCCGCGCCTATAGGGGCCGGCCGATCCCGAGGCAAGTCGTTCCGAAAGCCCGATATCCGCTCGCCTGACACGCGCCGAACGGTGTTCTACCGGAATGCCTGAACGATTCGTGAACAAGCGCCGCATTGCGCGTTGCGGCGGGTTGCGCCAAAGTTCAGTTGCTGTCAGATCGACCCGGAGCACCCCCGATGGATGCCCCGGAGCCAGGCGTCAGCAGCTTGGTTCAAGAAAAAAGACGCAAGCCGGAACCAGCCGGCTTCTGGAACGAGGAAGCGTTTACGGTGGATCGTCGGCAAATAGCCGGTCAGACCGCGCCTCGATGGGCCGATCGCGTCGCGGCGGTGCCGCGCGTTCGCCCGAACGCGCAGTCGTGGCCAAACGCTTCGCTCCGCCCGCATCGTCCGGTCGATCCAAACCGAGCAGTCGATTGACCGGGCGCGTACCCGGTCCGAGAACAGGCTGGCAAGCTATGTCGGCTGATTTGCAAGCGGCGCGCACGCCGACCAACGGAGGTTGATATGGCCGAAGGTTCCATTTCGGTCACCGCCATGCCGCTGCCGCGTCAGCGGGGTCGGCCGGGCTCGGTTCGGCGGCTGCTCGGGAAACGCTCGTTCATCGGGTTCGTGATGGCGTTCCCGCTGATCGCGCTGATCGGCGCGCTGGTGGTGTATCCGGCGTTCTATGCGATCGCGCTCAGCCTGATGAACCGGCACATGACGCAGTGGGTCGGGCTGCGCAACTTCGAGCTGCTGGTGCAGCGCCACACCTTCCAGCTGGTGATTTTCCAGAGCTGCCTGTTCGCCATCGTCTCGGTGCTGCTCAAGGCGGCGATCGGCTTCGCGCTCGCGCACCTGATGCACAACATTCCCACGCCGAGACAGCGCGTGTTCCGCGGCTTCCTGCTGGTGCCGTGGGTGATTCCGCTGGCGCTGTCCACGCTCGGCTGGTGGTGGCTGTTCGATCCCTCGTATTCGGCGTTCAACTGGGCGCTGCAGCGGGTCGGGCTGGGTCCGATACCGTGGCTGGGCGAGCCGTGGTGGGCGCGCTTCTGCATGATCTGGGTGAATACCTGGTACGGCACGCCGTTCTTCATGATCATGTATCTGGCGGCGCTGAAATCGGTGCCAGAGCAGCTCTACGAGGCGGCGGCGATCGATGGCGCCGGCACGATGCAGAAGCTGTTGCACGTCACCCTGCCGATGCTGCGCAACATCATCAGCATCACGGTGCTGTTCAGTCTGATCGTGACCTTCGCCAACTTCGATATCGTGCGGATTTTGACCAACGGCGGACCGCTGGGCACGACGCACATCTTCGCCACCTACGCGTTCCAGATCGGCATCCAGTCGGGCAACATCCCGCTCGGGGCGGCGGTCAGCCTGTTCATGTTCCCGATCCTCGCGGTGGCGTCGTTCTTCGTCCTGCGCGGGATCAACCAACGCTCGAAGGAGACGCTCTGATGGCCACCACCGGCGCGGCCGCCGGCATCCCGGTGCCGATGCCCCGGCGCGGGCGCCGCACCAGCCTGGCCCGGCAGCGGCGATGGGCACTCTGGGGTAGCTACATCGCGCTGTTCGTGTTCGTGCTGATGTTCCTGGTGCCGCCGTTCTACATGCTGATGACCAGCCTCAAGGGTTCGGCCGAGATTTCCGCGCAGACCGGCAATCCCTGGATCGTGCACCACCCGACGCTGAAGAACTTCATCTATCTGATCAACTACCCGCCGTTCCGGCGCTACTTCGCCAACACGCTCTGGGTGACGGCGGCGACCGTGGCGGTGTCGATGGTGATCTCGGTGCTGGCCGCGTTCAGCCTGTCGCGCATCAAGTTCTGGGGCAGCCAGACGCTCGCCACCAGCGTGTTCCTGACCTACCTGATTCCGGAATCGCTGCTGTTCATCCCGCTGTTCCAGATCCTGGGCTGGCTCGGGCTGATCAACAACACGCTCTGCCTGGTGCTGATCTTCCCCACGCTCGCGGTGCCGTTCTGCACCTGGATCATGATCGGCTACTTCTCCTCGATCCCGAAGGAGCTCGACGAGGCCGCGCTGATCGACGGCGCCTCCTGGATGCAGATCCTGCTGAAGATCTTCATCCCCGTGGCGTTCCCGGGGATCATCGCGGCGACGATTTTCGCGTTCACCATCAGCTGGGGGGATTTCCTGTACCCGCTGGCCTATCTGTACACGTCCAACCAGATGACGCTCACGGTCGGCATCATCAGCGACCTGATCCGCGGCGACGTGTTCGAGTGGGGCAAGATCATGGCCGCCGCGCTGATGGCCGCCGCACCGCCCGTGCTCGTCTATGCGTTTTTGATGGACTACTATGTGGCCGGACTGACAGCCGGCGCGACCAAGGGGTGATTCGCGAATGGCGCAAGTATCAGTCCGCAAGGTGGTGAAGGCGTTCGAAGGCGGCGTGCAGGCCGTCAAGGGCATCGATCTGGAAATCGAGGACGAGGAATTCGTCGTCCTGGTCGGGCCGTCCGGCTGCGGCAAGTCCACGACCTTGCGCATGGTCGCGGGGCTGGAAGAGCTGACCTCGGGCGAGATCTGGATCGGCGGCGATCTGGTGAACGACGTGCCGCCGCGCGACCGCGACATCGCCATGGTGTTCCAGAACTACGCGCTCTATCCGCACATGAATGTCTTCGACAACATGGCGTTCGGACTGAAGCTGCGCAAATTCTCGCAGTCCGAAATCAAGCGGCGGGTGGACGAGGCGGCGCGCATCCTGCATCTCGGCGAACTGCTGGAGCGCAAGCCGAAGGCGCTCTCGGGCGGGCAGCGGCAGCGCGTGGCGATGGGGCGGGCGATCGTGCGCAACCCGAAAGTGTTCCTGTTCGACGAACCGCTGTCCAATCTCGACGCCAAGCTGCGGGTCGACATGCGCACCGAGATCAAGAAGGTGCATCAGACCGTGCGCACCACCACCGTCTACGTGACGCACGATCAGGTGGAAGCGATGACCTTGGCCGATCGGGTGGTGGTGATGAACCAGGGCCGGATCGAGCAGATGGGTCCGCCGCAGGAGCTGTACCACAACCCGGTCACCCGCTTCGTCGCCGGGTTCATCGGCAGCCCGGCGATGAATTTCCTGCCGTGCCGGCTGGAGGGCGCCGACGGCGGCTTGACCATGCGGCTGGCCGACAACACCGCCCTGCCGGTGCCGCCGTCGCGCACCGAGCGCTACGGCAAGGCCAACGGCCGGCGGCTGACGCTCGGGATTCGCCCCGAGCACCTGACCGAGTTGCGCGATCAGGGCAAGCCGAATGTCGCGCGCATGGACCCGGTCATGGACGTGATCGAGCCTATGGGCATGGAGACCCTGGTGCATTTCTGGATCGGCGAGGTGCCGGTCTGCGGCCGCGTCGACCCGTCCGCGCCGGCGTTCGCCGAGAAGCCGCTGCCGCTGTCGGTCGACCTCAACCACATGCACCTGATCGACGACGAGACCGGGCGGGTGATCTGAGTTCAGGCCGAACGCCGGTCGCGCTCCGCCAAGGGCACGAATTTCCGGTTCTCCGGGCCCGTGTAGTTCGCCAGCGGGCGGATGATCTTGCCCTCGATGCGCTGCTCGATCACGTGCGCGCTCCAGCCCGAGGTGCGCGAGACCACGAACAGCGGCGTGAACATCGCCTGCGGCACACCCATCATGTGATAGGAAATCGCGCTGTACCAGTCGAGATTGGCGAACATGCGCTTGGTCTCGGCCATGACGTTCTCGATGCGCTCGGCGATCTCGAACATCTGCATCGATCCCGCCTCTTCCGACAGCCGGCGCGCCACCGCCTTGATGACCTCGTTGCGCGGATCGGCGATCGTGTAGACGGGATGGCCGAAGCCGATGATCACCTCGCGCGCCTCGACGCGGCGGCGGATATCGGCCTCGGCCTCGCCGGGCGAGCCATAGCGCCCCTGCACGTCGAACGCGAACTCGTTGGCGCCGCCATGCTTGGGGCCGCGCAGCGCGCCGATGCCGCCGCAAATCGCCGAGTAGATGTCCGACCCGGTGCCCGCGATCACCCGGCAGGCGAAGGTCGAGGCGTTGAACTCGTGCTCGGCGTAGAGGATCAAGCTCGTGTGCATCGCCCGCACCCAGGACGGGCGCGGCTTCTTGCCATGGAGCAGATGCAGGAAATGCCCGCCGATGCTTTCGTCCTCGGTCTCCACCGCGATCCGCCGCCCGCTGTGCGACCAGTGGTACCAGGTACAGCAGGATCGAGCCGAGCGAGGCGAGCAGCCGGTCGGCGATGTCGCGCGCGCCGGAGAGGTTGTGGTCCTCCCGCTCCGGCAGCACGCAGCCGAGCGCCGAGACGCCCGTGCGCATCACGTCCATCGGATGCGCCGCCGCCGGGAGTTCCTCCAGCACCTGCTTCACCGCCGACGGCAGGCTGCGCGCGGCTTGCAGCTTCGCCTTGTAGGCGGCGAGCTCGGCCTTGGTCGGCAGGTGCCCGTGCACCAGCAGGTGCGCGATCTCCTCGAACTCGCAAACGTCGGCCACGTCCAGGATGTCGTAGCCGCGGTAATGCAGATCGTTGCCGGCGCGCCCGACGGTGCAGAGCGCCGTGTTGCCGGCGATCACGCCGGACAGCGCCACCGACTTCTTGGGCTTCACGTTCGCGGTCTGGCTCATGGCGCTCATGCCGCCCGAGTGGCGTTGGAACAGGGGCGGGCCGCGTCGCTCGCGGTCGCGGACGCTCTGTAGACAACCTGAACCGGCATGTCGCTTCCTCCGGGTTTCTGGCCGATCGAGGGGGTGTAAGCTCGTGCCGGTACCATGGATGCTGCGGTGCGGGCGCGCAAGCCGGGCGGCCTTCCCGGCGACTCTCATCGCCGTCTCAGCGGCGCTAACGGTGAGACGGCGGGTGGTTTACTGAGACGCGGCGGTCACAGGGGCGAGCCGCTTTGCGGGCACGCCGCTGTTCGTGGAACGCGTCGTGGCGAGCCGAAGGCGAGGCAAATCCGGTCGTGCCGCCGTGCCGCGCTCTGGATTGCTTCAGCGTCCGATGCGTGCCTGGCCGCCGCGGGCCGGGCTCCGCGCTAGGCGGCGCGGGATTCGGGGCGTTCGTCGAGCGCGGTCAAGGCCGCGGTGCGGCCGGCCACGAGTGCGCGCGCGAGCGCGGCCTCGGGCGGGTCGAAGTAGCGGACATCGCTCGGCAGCCGCCCGGTGCGGCGGATCGCCGCGGCCCGTTCGGGATAGGCGGCGGCGTAGCGCTCGGCGGCGGCGATCAGGTCGGGATCGGGTTCCGATTCGGCGGCCGGCCGCGGGAGGGGGGTACCTTCTCCCGCAGCAGGAGGGGGAGAAGATTCGCGCTGGGTCGCGAGCGCCTCGGCCATCAAGCCGAGGGCGCAATGTTCGGTCCAGGCGGCGCGGTCGCGGGCGGTGTTGTCGGCGTCCAGCTTGGCGCGCCGGTCCTGCATCCGCAGCAAGAGCCGGAGCGCGCTGTTGGCCTGGCGCATCATGCCCATCGCCTGGGCACGGCATTTGCCGGCCCATTCCCGGCTCGTTTCGGGAAGTTGGGCGAGGCGGAGGCAGTCCTTCCACTGCTCCGAGGCGGCGACGAACTGCGCGGCGAGGTCGGCCTCGGCGGCGTTGGCGGGCGCGAGCGCGGCGACGCGGGCGATGGCGGCATGATCGCGCCGGAGCAGATCCTCGGCGCTGTCGGTCGGGGGCGGCGGCAGGGTGAGGCGGAGCGTGCGCACGAGGTGACAATAAACATCGCTCGGCAGTTGGTCGGCGAGGGGTCTCGGGGCGGCGCCATCGAACATGGTGCGGGTATAGCGTTAGTTCATCTATGCGTCAACAGTTAGCATAACTATCCGCTGCGGCTGGCTCCCTTCGATCGGGAGGGGGACCAGGCCGCCGGCAAGGCGGCGCAACTCGCACCCAGCCCGGCAGCCCTCACAAGTAGAGATTGCCCACGCCGGTTGATCCAGATCAATGTGACCCGCACGCTACCATGCGGTTTTAGCATTATGAGCGACAGCCTGCTAATCGAAGCCTTGAGTGAAGCGCTGGAGGACGAGTACCGAGCCCGCGCTACCTATCGGAAGGTTCTTGCACAATTCGGTCCGGTGCGACCCTTCGTCAACATTGTCGAAGCCGAAGATCGCCACGTGCAAGCGCTGCTTCGGCAGTTCGAGCGGCTGGGCGCGGCACCGCCCTTGGATACGTGGCCGCAGCGAGTGCACGCTCCCGAGAGCGTGGCACAAGCCTGTGCCGACGCAATCCAGGCAGAGCTCGACAATGACGCGCTTTACTATCGGCTGCTCGGCGGCGTTAGCGACCCGACAGTAAGGTCGGTCATGCGGCGGCTGCAGGAAGCGTCGCGCGGTCGACATCTGCCCGCCTTCCGCCGGTGCGCCGAGCGCAATGCTGCTGAGGGTGCGGCGACGCCGCACAGACGAGGCGCCGGGCGGGAACAAGCAACGTAGGCGAGTGAAGGACGATCGCAATGCAGATGCCCGACAAACGGAACCGGCTGCTACCCTGGTACATCGGGCTGGTGATCATTGTGGCTGCGGTCGCCTACGAGGGTTATGCTTTTTGGGCGACGAAATGCCAGGCTCCCGGGGGTGCTGTCTTCGAGGTGCTGATCGTGGTGCCGGCCGTCTATCTTGCCTTGATGTATCTGACGCTCCGCAGCCAGCCTTAGCGAGCGTAGCCCGGACCGCAAACTTCGCAGGGCGGGCGCAATCCGCCGACGCAACGTTCGGCCGGCGGGGAAGGTTTGCGTGATGAACCACGGCGGCGGCAAGCCCGAACCGCGGAAGCGGCATCGACGGTGCCGCGCGCGGCTTGCGTCGGCGGGTTGCACCCGCCCTACAAGGGTTCGGCGCTCAGGGCTACGCTCGCTATCCCATGCGGCTGGCTCCCTTCGATCGGGACCGGGGGACCAAGCCGCCGGCAAGCAGGCGTAATTCGGACGTAGCCCGGATGGAGCGCAGCGCAATCCGGGGTCTGGGCCGACCCGACAAGCCCGCATTTTGGTCACACATGCAGCAGGTGCAGCGCTCGGGTTGAAAAGATCCCGGATTGCGCTGCGCTGCATCCGGGCTGCGCTTGCTGGCTCTTCGACACCGACATTCCGAGCTATCCGAGTGGGGCTGTCGGTGGAGCTACGGCGGTGCCAATCTGGGAACTCCGGAGAAAGAACAGAAATTTGGTGACATCCGATGGCGCTGCGTTTGCTCGAGATGGTGTTGCAGGAGAAGGACAGCGCGGGCGTCCACACACTTCTAAGCGATTGCAAGGTGATCGAGCACCGGCAGCTCCGATTGGCCGATGGGGAAGTGCTGGTCCGCATCCTGCTGGACGCGGAAGAGAGCGAGACGGTGCTGGATTTGTTGCAGAAACGCTACACCGGTGCGGAGGGCAACCGGGTCGTGATTCTGCCGGTCGAAGCGACATTGCCGCGCGCCGAGCCGGAGCCGGCCGCCACGCCCGAACCATCGCGCTCCGACGAAAGACCGCCGGAGCGGATCGGCCGCGAGGAACTGTACGAGGACATCAAGGACGGTGCGCGGCTTTCGCGTGTCTATATGGCGATGGTGGTGTTATCCACGATCGTCGCGGCCATCGGTCTATATTACAACAGCGTCGCCATCCTCATCGGGGCAATGGTGATTGCGCCTTTGCTCGGGCCGAACATGGCGTTGTCGTTCGGCACGACCTTGGGTGACTTGTCGCTGCTTCGGCACGCGCTCCTGACGGTGCTGGCCGGCGTTGCGACGGTAATGGCGTTATCAGTGGTGTTCGGCGTGCTGTTGCAGGCGAACCCGGCGTCGCCCGAGATCGCGTCGCGCTCGGCGGTGGGCCTTGGCGACATCGCGGTAGCTTTGGCGTCGGGTAGCGCCGGCGCGCTGGCGTTCACGACAGGCGTGTCGGAAGCTTTGATCGGGGTCATGGTTGCGGTGTCGTTGTTGCCACCGTTGGTGACTTGTGGGTTGCTGCTCGGCGGCGGACACACGGCCCTGGCAGCGGGCGCGGTGTCGCTTTTTCTGGTGAACCTGATTTGTGTGAATCTTGCCGGCGTAACGACATTTTTGGTGCAAGGCATCAAGCCGACAAGCTGGTGGGAGAGGGATCGGGCCGTAAAAGCCACGCGCATCGCCATTGCTCTGTCGGTGGCGCTTTTGGCGTTGTTGATCGGCATGATCATGCTGGTACGAAAGAGCTGAAATTGGTCGGAGCAATGGCCGCGGATTTCCAATCCCTCGGGGTTCCGACCGCCCCCTGGAGCGCGGTTTTGCCAGCACAGGGCCGACCCCGGGGCCGGCCCGCCTCCCTCTGGCAAACCCTCGGCCCGCCGCCGCGTTGAGGCCGCCGTTCGGGGTCGGCAGGAGGGCCGGGATGAAGGAATTGCGCCGGAGCGTGCGCGAGCGGGCCGAGGGTTTCCTGCGGGACTGGTCGATCCCCCGCCAGTTCGCCGGCCAGGACGCGCGGTCGGAGGCCGCCAAGAGCACGCAATCCAAGCGGCTGCGACCGCGGCTGGAGGAGGCGGACAAGATCGGCACCAGCATCTGCCCGTTCTGCGCCGTCGGTTGCGCCCAGCTCGTCTATGCCAGGAACGGCCGCCCGATCCACGTCGAGGGCGACCCGCGCAGCCCGGTCAATGCCGGCACGCTCTGCCCCAAGGGGGCGGGCACGTTCGGCATGCTGACCAGCCCGCTGCGCATCAACCACGTGCTGTATCGCGCGCCGCATTCCGACCGCTGGGAGAAGAAGCCGCTGGATTGGGCGATGGACCGCATCGCCTGGCTGACGAAGCGGACGCGCGACGAAACCTTCGTCCACGAATTGCCGGACGGGACGCCCGTGAACCACACGCTCGGCATCGCGTCGCTCGGGGGGGCGACCTTGGACAACGAGGAGAACTACCTGATCAAGAAGCTCCTCGGCGGCGGTCTCGGCGTGGTCGGGATCGAAAACCAGGCGCGGATCTGACACTCCTCTTCGGTGCCCGGTCTGGGCTCGAGTTTCGGCCGCGGCGCCGCCACCATGTCCCTCTGGGGCCTGGAGGAGGCGGACTGCATCGTCGTCATGGGCTCCAACATGGCGGAGAACCACCCGGTGGGGTTCCGCTTCGTGGTGCGCGCGAAGGACCGCTGCGCGACCATCATCCATGTCGACCCGCGCTTCACGCGCACCTCGGCACTCGCCGACCTGTACGCGCCGATCCGCTCCGGCTCGGACATCGCCTTCCTGGGCGGCATCATTCGCCACATCCTGGCGAACGATCTGTGGTTCCGCGATTACGCGATGAACTACACGAACATCGCCGAACATCATCGACAGCGGCTATCGCGACACCGACGAACTCGATGGCGTGTTCTCCGGCTACAGCGAGGAGCAGGGCTGCTACAAGGTCGATACCTGGCAATATGACGGCAAGCAGGTGCCGTCGCCGCTCGCCGAACATCACGTCACCACCTCGGAAACGATGTTCGGCGCCCGCGACATGGCGCAGGGTCCGGCACCGCGCGACGAGACGTTGCAGCATCCGAATTGCGTCTACCAGATCATGCGCCGGCACTACGAGCGCTACACGCCGGAGATGGTGGAGCGGGTGACCGGCTGCCCGAAGGCGACGTTCCTGAAGGTGTGCGACGCGCTGGCCCGCAACTCGGGGCGCGAGCGCACGGGCGCGTTCTGCTACGCGGTCGGCTGGACGCACCATTCGGTCGGCGTGCAGATGATCCGCGCCTGCTCCATCGTGCAGGCGCTGCTCGGCAACATGGGCCGCCCGGGCGGCGGCATCCTGGCGCTGCGCGGGCATTGCAGCATCCAGGGCAGCACCGACATCCCGACGCTCTACAACATGCTGCCGACCTATCTCGCGCAACCCAACGCGATGAAGCAGCAGAACACGCTGCAGCAGTACCTGGCGCACGAAACGGTGCCGACCGGGTGGTGGCACAACCTGCCGAAATACATGGTCAGCCTGCTGAAAGCCTGGTACGGCGAGGCCGCGACACAAGCCAACCAGTTCGGCTACGAGTTTCTGCCGAAGATGAGCGGCGATCATTCGCAGCAGCCGATCACGCTCGCCCAGGTCGAGGGCGTGGTGAAGGGGCTGTTCGTGCTCGGGCAGAACCCGATCGTCGGCTCGGTGAACTCCGATCTCGTGCAGCATGGGCTCGCCAAGCTGGATTGGCTGGTGGTGCGCGATTTCGCCATGACGGAGACGGCCGAGTTCTGGAACAACGGCCGGCTGATCCAGCGCGGCGAAATGCGCACCGATCAGATCGCCACCGAAGTTTTCTTCCTGCCGAGCGCCATGGCCGCCGAGAAGGACGGCAGCATGACCAACACCAGCCGGCTCGTGCAGTGGCACGACAAGGTGGTGGAGGCGCCCGGCGAGTCCCGCTCCGATCTCTGGTTCCTGTTCCACCTCGGCCGGCTGCTCAAGCGCATGTACGCCGGCAGCACGGCGGCGAAGGACAAGCCGATCCAGGCGCTCACCTGGGATTATCCGCTGCGCGGAGAGCGCGAGGAGCCGGATGCGGAATCGGTGCTGAAGGAGATCAACGGCTACACCGTCGCCGATCGCCAGCAGCTCGCCAGCTTCAAGGAGCTGAAGGACGACGGTTCGACCGCCTGCGGCGGCTGGCTGTACACCGGCGTCTATCCGAAGGACGGCCACAACCAGAGCCGCTCGCGCATCCCCGACGCGCCGGGCGGCCCGGGCGCGCATCTCGGCTGGGCGTTCGCCTGGCCGGCCAACCGGCGCGAAATGTACAACCGCGCCTCCGCCGATCCGGACGGAAAACCCTGGTCGGAGCGCAAGCGCTGGATTTGGTGGGACGCCGCGAAGGGCGAATGGACCGGTAACGACGTGCCGGATTTCGAGGCGGACAAGCGCCCGGATTACCGCCCGGATTGGAGCGCCGACCCGAAGGGCATGGCGGCGCTGAGCGGCGTCGATCCGTTCATCATGGTGCCCGACGGGAAGAGCCTCTTGTTCGTGCCGACCGGACTGAAGGACGGCCCGCTGCCCACGCATTACGAGCCGGTGGAATCGCCGGTGCGCAACGCGTTCTACGACCAGCAGATCAATCCCGTGGCCAAGCTCTGGCCGCGCCCGGGCAACGAGTACCACGCCCCGGCCGACCCGAAATATCCGTACGTGTTCACGACGTTCCGCTTGACCGAGCTGCATTGCGGCGGCGTGCCGACGCGCGTGATGCCGCACACGGCCGAGTTGCAGCCGGAGGCGTTCGTGGAAATTCCCCCCGAGCTGGCCAAGGAAAAGGGCATCGCGCATCTCGACTGGGTGGTGGTCTCCACGGCGCGCGGCGCGGTGGAGGCAAAGGCGATGATCACCGACCGGGTGCGTCCGTTCGTGATCGATGGCAAGCAGGTCTACGAGATCGGCATGCCCTGGGTGTACGGTTGGCAGGGCTACGCGCGCGGCGACATCGCGAACGTGCTGCTGGCGAACCATGGCGACCCGAACGTCAGCATCCACAGCACCAAGGCGCTGACCTGCGATTTGCGCAAGGGCCGGCTGTCCTGGCCGGCGGCGGTGGCCCGGTGAGCGGCTCCGTGAGCGCCGAGGCCGAGCGGCGCGCCTTGGCCGCGCGCAAGGCGCTCGACGCCATGAACGAGGCGCTGGCGCACCGCCCGAAGCAGACCGGACACGATTTCTCGGCCGCGAGCCGCTGCCTGACCGCGCTGCGCGAGCAGATGGTAACGGAGTTGCGCGAGCGTCCGACACCCGAGCTGCGCCAGCGCCTGGAGCGGCTCAATTCGGTGATCAGCGTGGTCTATGGCGGCCAGTTCCCGATCGGCGCGGTGCCGTGGGAGCATGTGGAGCAGGCGCGCGACGCGTTCGTCCGGCTGCTCGGCGACATGGGCGTGGACGTTGACCGGCCGGCGGTCTAAGCAGCTTGCGTAACGCTTAGCGCTGGCCTTGGCCCTCACCCCGGCCCTCTCCCGCGAGCGGGAGAGGGCGTCTCGCGCTAGGGTGAGGGCAAGCGCGAGCAAGGGAGTGCGTCCGGCATGAGCATCAAGGGCAAGGCGTATATCGCCGGCGCCTACGAACATCCCACGCGCAAGGCGCCCGACAAGTCGGTCGCGCAACTGCATGCGGAGGCCGCGCGCGGTGCGCTGGCCGACGCGGGGCTGAGCAACAAGGACGTGGACGGCTATTTCTGCGCCGGCGACGCGCCGGGCATGGGGCCGCTCTCCATGGTCGACTACATGAGCCTGAAGGTGCGGCACGTCGACGCGACCGACACCGGGGGTTCGTCGTATCTGGTGCATGTCGGCCACGCCGCCGAGGCGATCGCGGCGGGCAAGTGCCGCGTGGCGCTGATCACCCTGGCCGGCCGGCCGCGCAGCGAGGGCATGGCGACCGGCACCGCGCCGCGCGCCGGCAATCCGGCACAGCCGGACGTGCAGTTCGAGTCTCCGTACGGGCCGACGGTCGTGAACACGTACGCGATGTGCGCGACGCGGCACATGTACGAGTTCGGCACCACCAGCGAGCAGCTTGCCTGGATCAAGGTCGCCGCCTCGCATCACGCGCAGCACAACCAGCGCGCGCTGCTGCGCGACGTCGTTACGGTGGACGATGTGGTCAACTCGCCGATGGTCGCCGACCCGCTGCACCGGCTCGACTGCTGCGTGATTACCGACGGCGGCGGCGCGCTGGTGGTGGTGAGCCCCGAGGTGATGAAGAGCCTGAACCGGCCGCGCATCAAGATCATCGGCGCGGCGGAAGCGGTGAAGGGCCAGGATGGCGGGCAGATCGACCTCACCTGGTCCGCCGCGCGCTGGACCGGGCCGCGCGCGTTCGAGGAAGCCGGCGTCAAGCCCGCCGACATCAAATACGCCTCGATTTACGACAGCTTCACCATCACCGTGCTGATTCAGCTCGAGGATCTCGGCTTCTGCGAAAAGGGCCAGGGCGGGCGGTTCGTCGCCGATGGCAACCTGATCTCCGGAACCGGGAAACTGCCGTTCAACACCGATGGCGGCGGCTTGTGCAACAACCATCCGGCCAACCGCGGCGGCATGACCAAGGTGATCGAGGCGGTGCGCCAGTTGCGCGGCGAGGCGCATCCGAAGGTGCAGGTGCCCAACTGCGATCTCGCGCTGGCCCACGGCACCGGCGGGCTGCTCGCCATGCGCAGCGGCAGCGGCACCCTGATTATGGAGCGGGAGTGAACGCCATGGCCAAGGAACGCAGCTATCCCGCGCCGCAGCCCAATCCGGAGACCAAGGCGTACTGGGACGCCGCCGCCGAGGGCCGGCTGGCGATGCGCAAATGCGGCGCGTGCGGCCGACTGCATCACTATCCGCGCGCCGTATGCCCGTTCTGCTTCGCCGATGCCGGCGAGTGGCAGACGGTATCGGGGCGCGGAACGATCTACTCGCTACAGCGTGATGCGCCGCGCCGAGATTCCGTATGCGATCGCCTATGTCACGCTGGACGAGGGCGTGACGATGCTGACCAACGTCGTCGATTGCGATCTCGATGCAATTCGCGTCGGCCAAAAGGTGCGGCTCGTGTTCAAGCCGACGGGCGACGGCACGCCACCGCTGCCGATGTTCACGCCGGAGTGACAGTCGTTGCGATAGGGGCGTTGCCCCCGCAAGGGGAGGGGAGAATGATGGCGTGAGTTGGAAAGGGTCCGAGGTAGCAATGTCGCAATCATCCCGCTGGCAGCACCGCCCGCCCGGATCGACCTGGGGGGATTTCGGGGCGGATGACCAACTCGGCCGGCTCAATCTGATCACGCGCGAAAAGGTGCTCGAAGGCATCGCGGAAGTGCGCGAGGGCAAGACCTTCTGCCTCAGCCTGCCGCTCGACTATCCCGGCGGCAGCGTGCTGAACCCGCGCCGGCATCCGCCGAAGCTGCGCCCGACCGAGCGCGGCGGACGGCCGAACATGAACTACCCGCTCAGCCGCGAAAATCCGCAGCACACCGACATCATTTGCGACGACGTGGTGGAACTCACGCTGCAATACTCGACGCAGTGGGACAGCCTCGCCCATGTCGGCCAGATGTTCGACGTGGACGGCGACGGCAAGGCGGAGTTCGTGTTCTATAACGGCTTTCGCGCCGGCGCCGACATTATCGGCCCGGTCGATTATGCGAGTGGCGACAAGCCGGTTTCGGAACCGCCCGGCGCGCGCCGGCTCGGGGTCGAGAACATGGCCGCCCACGGCATCCAGGGCCGCGGCGTGATGATCGACCTGGAGGCGCATTTCGGCCGCGAACGCAAGCTGGTCGGCTACGACGATCTCATGCGCGTCCTGGAGAAGGATCGCGTCACGGTCGAGACGGGCGACATGGTGTGCCTGCGCACCGGCTTCGCGCAGGCGCTCCTGGAGATGAACCGCCAGCCCGATCAGCGGGTACACAATATCTGCGCCGGGCTGGACGGCCGCGACGAGCGGTTGCAGCAATGGGTGACGGATAGCGGCCTCGCCTCGCTCATTGCCGACAATTACGCGGTCGAAATCGTCCCGGCGCGGCCGTGCGACACCGACCATTGCGCGTCCTTGCCGCTGCACGCGCATTGCCTGTTCCGGCTCGGCGTCAATCTCGGGGAGATGTGGTATCTGACCGAACTCGCCGACTGGCTGCGCGCGCACGGGCGCTATCGTTTCCTGCTCACCGCCCCGCCGCTCCGTCTGCCCGGTGCCGTCGGCTCGCCGGCCACGCCGGTCGCCACGGTTTAACGCCACCCGCGCGTTGTACCGCCCCGGCCCTCACCCCGGCCCTCTCCCGCAAGTGGGAGAGGGCGAACAGCCCTCGCCTTTTGGGATGGGGGATGGGCTTTCCGCACGGGCTCGAAATCCTGCGAGCCGTCCCGGCCGCGCGCACGGACAAGCCGCCGCTTTTGTTTCTGCACGGCGCGTTCTCGGGGGCCTGGGTGTGGGCGGAGCACTTTCTGGGCCATCTGGCGCGGGCCGGGCACGCCGCCTACGCGCTGAGCTTCCGCGGTCACGGGAACAGCCACGGTGGCGGCGGGCTCTGGGAGCACGGCTTGGCCGATTACGTCGAGGACGCCTGCGCGGCCGTGGGCGCGATCGGGCGCGCGCCCGTCCTGGTCGGGCACTCGCTCGGCGGGCTCGTGGCGCAGCTCTGCCTGGGCCGGCAGGCGCTGGCCGGCTTGGTGCTGATGGCCGCGGTACCGCTCGAGGGCCTGCTGCCGGCGCACGCGCAACTGGCCCTGCGCGACCCCGTGCTCTGGCTGGAACTGCTGAACATGCCCGCGTTCGGCCCGGGCGCGATCGCCGCCGTCTCACCCCGCCTGCGCCGGGCGCTGTTCGCCGACGAGTTGCCGCCGGGCTCGGCCGAACGCCATCTCGCCCGTATGCAGCAAACCTCGTTGCGCGCGCTCGCCGAGGTGCAACTGCCACGGTTCAGCGACGGCGCCGGCGCATTCGCGGTGCCTGCGCTGGTGATCGGGCGGGAGGACGACCGGCTGATCCCCCTCGATGCCATGCGGCGCACCGCCTGGCAGCACCGGGCCGAGTTGGCCTGCCTGCCCGGTTACGCGCACATGACGATGCTGGAGGCCCGCTGGCGGGAGAGCGCCGACGCGCTTTCCGGTTGGCTCGACCGGACGTTCGGGTAAGCCGCTGGCGGGCGTTCGCCGGCCGGCCGTCCTAAGCTCCCGTCTTCGTTAATTGCCGGATGCTCGCACTCGGGTGATCATCGCCGACAGACGATGGGGGCCGGAACCAAGACGCCGAATGGCTGACGGTCGGACCGGGAAGCGTCCCGCGTTGGGTACGCTTGTCTGGGCGCGGTCGTTCACCAAAATTTCTCTCGCCGGGACTTATCCCGGCTCCCAATTAGTCTGCGCAACAGCCGTGATGAGGCATTGTCACGCATGCACAAATCCTATGTCGTGGACATGGACGGACGCTTCGTCGGCGCCGCGCTCACGGATGGCAGCACGTTCCGCTTTGTCGCCGTGGACGAGCAGTTGAGCAACCTTGACGGCAGCGTCTGGCCGACCTTGGCCGCGTTGCGCGCGGGTGTCCGGCGCGCGTTGCCATGCCTGACCGCCCCAGGCCGCTTCGCGCGGCCGGACAGCGAGGCCGCACAGGCGGCGCTCGCCCGCTGAGCCCGGCGGCGGGGCGGCCGAGGATCGGCCTGCCCCGGCCGCGGGTTTACTCGGCGGCCATGCGCAGCGGCGGCGGCTGGCGGAACTGGTCCAGCAGCTTGGCGCGATCGGCCTCCGCGGCGCGGATATTGCGCTCCTTCACATGGCCGAAACCGGCAATGCGGTCGGGCAGGGCGGCGAGCGCGGTCGCCAGCGTCAGGTTTTCCGGCGTGAGCTTGGCCAGGATCTCCTCGATCAGCGATTGGTAGTCGGCGATGAGCCGGCGTTCCGTCTGCCGCTCCTCGGTCCGGCCGAACATGTCGAGGCGCGTGCCGCGCAGCCGCTTGAAGTGCCGCAGTACGCGGAAGCCCAGCATCATGGACGAGCCGAATTCCCGCTTCTGCAAGTGGCCGGTGAGCTTGTCGCGCTTGGCGATGATCGGAGGCGCCAGGTGGAATTTCAGCTGATAATCGCCCTCGAACTCGGCCGCGAGCGCGTCGCGGAATTCGCGTGAGGCATAGAGGCGCGCCACCTCATACTCATCCTTGTAGGCCAGCAGCTTGTAGTAGTTGCGCGCGACCGCTTCGGTGAGCGCGGTCGACCCCGCGACCGTGCTGCCTTCGCGCGCCCGCACGCGCGCGACCAGGGCGCGGTAGCGGCGCGCGAGCCGCCGGCTCTGATACCCGACCAGATCCGCCGCGCGGCGTTCGATGACGGTGTCCAGATCCTTGGAAACGTCGAGACCGAGCGGTGCCTCCGGCCGTCCGCGGCCCGCGATGTCGCGCACCCGCGGCAGATCGACCGCCGCGCAGCGGCCCCAGTGGAACGCCGCCTTGTTGGTCTCCACTGCCGTGCCGTTCAGCGCGATCGCCTCCATCAGCGCGGCTTCGCCGATCGGCACCAGCCCACGCTGCCAAGCGTAGCCGAACATGAACATGTTCGTCGCGATCGCGTCGCCGACCAGCGCCGTCGCCAGAGCGGTGGCGTCGAGCATGTCGACGTGATCCGGCCCCACCGACTCGGCGATGGCGGATTCGAGCCGGGGCATGGGCAGGCGCGTGCCGGGGTGCAGCACGAAATCGGCGGTGATGGTTTCGTGCGTGTTCACCACCGCGCGGGTGCGCCCGCTCCGCAACGCCGTCAGCGCCCCGGCGCTGGCGCCGACCACCAGATCGCAGGCCAGCAGCAGATCGGCGCCGCCCTGCGCGATGCGCAGCGCGTGCAGATCCTCCTCCCGCGCGGCGATCTTGATGTGGCTCCAGACGCTGCCGCCCTTTTGCGCCAAGCCCGCCTGGTCGAGCACCGTCACGCACTTGCCCTCGGCATGCGCGGCGACGCCGAGCAGCGCGCCGATCGTCACCACGCCGGTGCCGCCGACGCCGGCGACGAGCAGCCCGAACGGCTGATCCAGGCTGGGCAATTCGGGTTGCGGCAGGTTGGCGAAGGCCTCGGCGGCGACCCGCGCGCCCTTGCGCGGCTTGCCGCCGTGCACCGTGACGAAGCTCGGGCAGAAGCCCTCGACGCAGGAAAAATCCTTGTTGCAGCTCGACTGGTCGATCGCCCGCTTCATGCCGAACTCGGTGTCGCGCGGCACCACCGACAAGCAGTTGGAGGTTTTCGAGCAGTCGCCGCAGCCTTCGCACACGCGCGCATTGATAAAGGCGCGCTTGGCCGGATCGACCATCTTGCCGCGCTTGCGGCGGCGGCGCTTCTCGCTGGCGCAGGTCTGGTCGTAGACGATGGCGGTGATGCCCGGGAGCTCGCGCAGTTCGCGCTCGACCTCCTCCAGGTCCCGGCGATGGCGGACATGCACGCCGGGGGCGAGGTCGGTGACGGCGCGGTATTTCTCCGGCTCGTCGGTCACGACGTAGATCTTGCCGACGCCCTCGGCGTCGAGCTGGCGGGTGATGCGCGCGGGTGTCAGCGGGCCGTCGACCGGCTGGCCGCCGGTCATCGCCACGGCGTCGTTGAACAGCACCTTGTAGGTCATGTTCACGCCCGAGGCGACCGCGGCGCGGATGGCGAGAATGCCGGAGTGGTAATAGGTGCCGTCGCCGATATTGGCGAAGACGTGCTTCTCTTCGGTGAACGGCGCCTGGCCGATCCAGGTCGCGCCTTCGCCGCCCATTTGGGAGTACGAGTAGGTGTTGCGGTCCATCCAGACCGCCATGAAGTGGCAGCCGATGCCGGCGAGCGCGCGGCTGCCGTCCGGCACCTTGGTCGACGTGTTGTGCGGGCAGCCGGAGCAGAAATAGGGCGTGCGCTGCACCCCGGTTTGCACTACCGCCTTCTGCTCGATCTCACGTTGCAGAAACGCCAGCCGGGCGCGGAGCAATTCGTTGTCGTTGAAGCGCGTCACGCGCTTGGCCAGCGCGAGTGCGATTTCGTCGGAGGACAGCTCGGCCGTGGGCTTCAGCAGCCATTCGCCGGACTCGTCCCGCTTGCCGAGAACGCGCGGGCGTTCGGCCTGATCGAACAGGATTTGCTTCACCTGGCCTTCGATGACCGGCTGCTTTTCCTCGACGATCAGGATTTCCTCGAGTCCGTGCGCGAACTCCCGGATGATCCCCGGCTCGATCGGCCAGGTCAGCGCGAGCTTCAGCAGGCGGATGCCGCCCGCGCGTTCGAGGCCGAGGTCGGAGAGCGCCTGGCGCACGTCCAGATACGATTTCCCGGCGGTGATGACGCCGAAGCGGGCGGCCGGATCGTCGAGGACGATGCGGTCGAGCCCGTTCTCGCGCACGTAGGCCTGCACCGCCGGCAGGCCGAGGGCGTGCACGCGGTGCTCCTGCTCCAGCCACTGATCGGGCAGGCGGATGCCAGGGTGGCCCGGCGCGCGGCGATCGCCGTTCGGGTAGCGGATCTGGAAGGCGTTCAGGTCGAAATGCACCGAGGTCGAGGTCTCGACCACGTCGGCCACCGTCTTGAAGCCGGTGTAGAGGCCCGCGTAGCGCGACATCGCCCAGCCGTGCAGGCCGAGTTCCAGGATGTCGTGCACATTGGCCGGGATCAGGACGGGCACCAGCGCGGCCATGAACGCGGGCTCGCTCTGGTGCGGCACCGTGGAGGACTTGCAGGCATGGTCGTCGCCGGCGATCAGCAGCACGCCGCCATGCGGCGAGCTGCCGGCGAAATTCGCGTGCTTGAAGGCGTCGCCGGAGCGGTCGACGCCGGGGCCCTTGCCGTACCAGAAGGCGAACACGCCGTCGTATTTCGCGCCGGGGAACAGCGGCACCTGCTGCGAGCCCCAGATGGCGGTCGCGG
The DNA here is from genome assembly GCA_963761015.1 of uncultured Alphaproteobacteria bacterium. Lineage (GTDB taxonomy): Bacteria > Pseudomonadota > Alphaproteobacteria > Acetobacterales > Acetobacteraceae > CAVXFL01. The sequence goes on along the minus strand of CAVXFL010000005.1, from coordinate 6,207 downwards.
CGGATTCCTCGTTCAGCCCCGGCTGGAAATGGACGTGCTGGTCCTTCAGCCGCTCGCGCGCGGCCCAGAGCTGGATGTCCACCCCGCCGAGCGGCGAGCCGCGGTAGCCGGAGATGAAGCACGCGGTGTTCAGCCCGGCCTTGCGGTCCAGCTCGCGCTGCAACAGCGGCAGCCGGACCAGTGCCTGGGTGCCGGTGAGAAAGACCCGATCGATCTCGACGGCATATTTGTCGTCGAGCGTCATGGTCGCATGCTTCATTCGGAGGGCTCCGTGGCAAAGGCCTGCGCGGCCGGGCCGGCAGGCGGGCCGGCGTTTCCTGCACGACAATTAGGCTGTCGGGCGGCCGCAGCCAACACGCCACGGCGCGGCCGAGCCGGACGACCGGCGCGCGGGCGGTAGAGGGAGCCGGCGTCGGCGACTTTCTTCTCGACGGTGTCCGGAAGCACTGTAATTGCTCACCTTGGTGACGGAGCGGCCTGGGTCGGGCCGGCCCGATCAGACCGGGACGAGCCGCAGCATCGGATAACGCTTGACACGGCTACGGGCGCCTCGATTCTAAACGCGGGGTGCCGACGTGCCCCGACCTCGACGAGCTGAGCCATGCGGAGAAGGACGCGCTGATCCGGGCGCTGATGGCGCAGCTTGCGGCGGCGCAGCAGCAGATCGCGGTACTGCAGGCGCGGGTGGATGAACTGACCCGCCCGGCGAAGACCCCAGACAACTCGTCGAAGCCTCCGTCGCAAGGCCAGAAGGAAAATCTCCCGTCGCCCGGCGGTGATCGCCCGGCGCGCAAGAGCCGGCCCGGCGCGGGTCGCACGCTGCACCCGAACCCGGATCGTGTGGTCGAGGCCAAGCTGACCGCTTGTCCGAACTGCCAGGCGGCCTTTCCGGAGACCTTGCAGACGCCGCAGAACGTCTACGAGCGCATCGAACTGCCGCCGGTCAAGCCGGACGTCACGCAGGTGCGGCTGTTCGGCGGCCGTTGCGCCTGCTGCGGCAAGCGCGTGGTGGCCACGGCGCCGGCCGGGCTGGAGCCGGGTTCGCCATTCGGCCAGTCGATCGCGGCGCTGGTGGTCTACCTGCACTATGCCCACGCCATCGGCATGGAGCGGCTGGCCACCCTGATGGACGAGGTGTTCTCGCTGTCGATCAGCGAAGGCGCGATCAGCAACATGCTGGCCCGCGCGCGCGAGCCGTTGCTCGCGGCCGCGGTGGCGATCCGCGAAACCGTGACCGCCAGCGCCGTGGTGTGTTCGGACGAAACCTCGGCGCGGGTGAGCGGCAAGACTTGCTGGGAATGGGTGTTCGTCGGCACGCTCGCGGTGCTGCACATCATTCGCCCCAGCCGCGGCAAGGCTGTCGTGCAGGACTTGTTCGGTGCCATTCAGCCGATGGTTTGGGTCTCCGATATGCTGGGCAGCCAGCGCGGCCATGCCGTGGAATGGCAGGTGTGCCTCGCGCATCTGCTGCGCGATGCACGGTATGCCATCGAATGTGGCGATACCGCCTTCAGCGCCGCCTTCAAACGGCTGCTGCTGCGCGCCATCGCCATTGGGCAGCGACGCGACACGTTGGCCGACAGCACATTGCGCCAGTATCGTGCCGATCTGAACCGCCGGCTCGATCGGATCATGATGGCCGGCCCGATCGGTGAGCCGGGACGCAAGTTACGCAAGCGCATCGGGGCCAATCGCGCGCACTTGTTCGTGTTCGTCACCAACCGCGACGTGCCGTACACCAACAACATCTCCGAGCGGAACCTCCGCCCCAGCGTGATCTTCCGCAAGGTCACCAACGGTTTCCGCTGCGAGTGGGGGGCCGAGACCTACGCCGCATTCCGCTCCATCGTCAGCACCGCCAAGGCCAACCGAACTGCCGTACTCGGTGCCGTCCGCACCGCCCTGCTCACCCAGCCACTACCCACACCGGGATGAGCAGTTACGTCCCATCCGTCCCGGCTGCGGAGCGGCGCCAATTCTACCAGATCGGCTGCCTTCGGGGAAAGGGATGCGGCGATCGGGTTGCAGGCGGCGTTCAGGCGTGGGGTCGGCCGGGTTCGGCTCGTGGGTCGGGCTCGCGGCGGCGGCCGCCCGACTTGTCGCGGCCGGGTTCATCCGCGCCCCTGACGTCCAGCACCTTCTGTAACCGCTTTGCCGCGCACAGGAGGTGATGGCGCATGGCGTCCCGTGCCGCGGATTGGTCCTTTGCCTCGATCGCCGCGGCAATTGCCGCGTGCTCCTCGAGCGTCGCCGCCTTGGTCGGCTCCATACGGAACGTCTCGGAGTACCAGACGCTCACCAGACTTTTAATCGTGTTCGACAGGCTGAGATAGAGCGCGTTGCGCGCCGCGCCGGCGATCTCGGCGTGGAAGCGGTTGTCCAGTTCCATGAATTCGCGCGGATGATTCTGCTCCTCGCGCATCCGGGCGAGGATGCGGTTGAGCCGGGCCGGCAGATCGGGATCGCCGAGCGCGGCCGCGCGGGCGGCGCACTCGCCCTCGATCAGCACCCGCGCATCGACGAGGTCGCCGAGATTGCGCTCGGTGAGCAAGAGGCCCCATTGAAACGCACCCGAAAGCAGATTGGATTGCGGCTCGCGGATGAACGAGCCGTCGCCGGGGCGCGAGTCGATCACGCCGAAAATCACCAGGCTCTTGATCGCCTCGCGGATCGTCGAGCGCCCGACGTTGAAGCGGGCGGCCAGTTCCTTCTCCGGCGGGATGCGATCGCCCGGCCGCCAGACGCGGCGCATGATCAGCCCGGTGATCGCCGCCACGATTTCCTGCGGCAAGGTCGCGCGGGTGAGCGGCTTGAGCAGTTGTTCGGATACCGACATGCCGCAGGCTTCCGCGCCGCGCGCCTCCGCCGGTCGCATCACGCGGGTTCCGGCGCGTTCACGGCCGCTGCGCGCCCTGCGTGTTCAGATATATCGCGTAGAGCGAGGTGAAGCCGCAGATGAACAGCCGGTTGCGTTTCGGTCCGCCGAAGCATACGTTGGCGACCTTCTCGGGCACCTGGATCTTGCCGATCAGGTCGCCCCCGGGGTGACGCACTGCACGCCGTCGCCGGCGCTGGTCCAGACATTGCCGTCGATGTCGACGCGAAATCCGTCGGCGATGCCGGGCGAAATGTCGGCGAGCACCCGGCTTTCGCGCAGGCGGCCGTCGGAGCCGACGCCGAAGGCGCGGATGTGGTGCGGCTTGGTCGGGTCGGGCCAGAAGCCGGAATCGGCGATGTAGAGAGTCGACTCGTCGGGCGAGAAGGCGATTCCGTTCGGGCGGCTGAAGTCGTCGGCCACGATGCGCAAGCTGCCGTCGCGCGGGTCGAAACGGTAGACGTTGCAGGCACCGATCTCGCTCTCCGCCTTGCCGCCCTCGTATTCGGCGCTGATGCCGTAGCTCGGATCGGTGAACCAGATGGTGCCGTCGGATTTCACCACCACGTCGTTCGGCGAGTTCAGCCGCTTGCCCTCGTAGCGATCGGAGATCACCGTGATGGCGCCGTCGTGCTCGGTGCGGCTCACGCGCCTTGCCTGGTGCTCGCAGGTGATCAGCCGGCCCTCCCGGTCGCGGGTGTTGCCGTTGGAGAAGTTGGACGGCGCGCGGAACACGCTGACCGCCCCGGTTTCCTCCTCCCAGCGCAGCAGCCGGTTGTTCGGCAGGTCGCTCCAGATCAGGCAGCGCAGGTCGGCGAACCAGACCGGACCCTCGGCCCAGCGCATGCCCGTGTGAAGCTGCTCCAGCCAGACGATCGGAATGGTGTAGCGGCGGAAGCGCTGGTCGATGATCTCGAACGGATCTTCGTTCGGGCTGCCCATGGCTCGGATCTCCCCTTACTCGCTCTTCTCGCCGGCATTGGCCACCCGCCGCCGCCGCGCCGTTGCGTAGACCGACAGGCCGACCGCGATGATCAGAATCCCGCCGTTGAAGAAATATTGCACGAAGAACGGCGCCCCGAGCTGCTGCACGCCGGAGAACGAGAAGGCCAGGATCAGCACCGCGAGCAGGGTACCGCCCACGTTCACGCGCCCCGGACGGATCGAGGTGGCGCCGAGCAGGGTGGCGGCGAAGGCCGGCAACAGATATTCGGGGCCGACCGAGGGCGTGCCGGCTTGCAGAATGCTGCCCAGCATGATGCCGGCGACGCCGCTGAGCAGGCCGGAGACGACGAAGGCGCCGCCGACGTGCCGGCCCACCTTGATGCCGGTCAGTTCAGCCGCGCGCGGGCTCGCGCCGATCACGTAGAGCGCGCGCCCGACCGGCAGACGCTCGCTGACGATCCAGAATGATCGCGACCACGGCGACGTAAACCGCCGGCAGCGGCACGTGGCCGACGATCTGCGTCAGGTTGCCGAACGTGACCGGCAGGTCCATCCCGACGATCTGCTGGCCGCCGGTGTACCAGTTGGAGACGCCATAGAGCAGCGTGCCGACGCCCATTGTGGCGATGAACGAGTCGATGTTGAACACCGTGACCAAAACGGCGTTGAACAGCCCCACGAGCAGCGCGATGCCGAGCACGATGGCGGTTGCCGCCGGCCAGGAGAAATGCGCGTTCACCTGCAAGGCGACGATCAGCACCTGCGCCATGCCGAGATGGAACCCGACCGACAGGTCGAACTGGCGCGTCGCCAGCGGCACCATTTCCGCCAGCGCCAGCATCGCGGTGACCGACTGGCCGACCAGGATGTTGTTGATATTGGACGCGCTGAGGAACGTGGTCGGCCGCAACAATCCGAACGCGACCATGACGAGCACGAACACCAGCGCCAGCCCGTAATTCGAAATGAATTCCGAGATGCGGCCGAAATCGAACGGCCGTGCCGCCGCGCCGCGAACGCCTATCTGCTGTTCCATCACCTGCTGTACCAGAACTTTCCTATGTCGCCGCCGAGGCGGCGCCGAGCGAGGAGCGCGCCACCAGATTGTCCATGGTCAGGGCTGCGCCCCGCAATTCGCCGATGATGCGCCCGCGCGCGATGATCAGCGCACGGTCGCAGAGCGCGGCGACTTCCTCGAAATCCGAGGACACAACCAGCACCGCCGCGCCCGCATCGGCGGTATCGCGCACCATGCGGTGGATCGCGAGCTTGGCGCCGATGTCCACGCCGGCGGTCGGCTCCTCCAGGACGTAGACGCGCGCGCCGCTGCCGAGCCACCGCGCGACGAAGACCTTCTGCTGATTGCCGCCGCTCAGCCAGTCGATCATCGCCTCGCTGTTCGCGGGCCGCACGTCGAACCTGGTCAGCACCGCTTGCGTGCGCTGGCGCTCCGAGGCGGGCGAGAGCGGGCGCCAGTTGCTCGTGTGCGTCAGCGCCGGATCGGGAAACAGATTCTGCGCAGCGACATGCCGGAAAACGCGCTTTCGCGCACTCGGTCGCCGGCGAGCAGCGCAATGCCGGCGGCGACGCGCCGCGGAATTTCGTCGTTCGGCGAAAGCGCGGCGCCGTCCAGCCGGATGCGGCCGGCGTCCGCGCGGGTTTTGCCGAAAATCGCGCGCCCGACGGTCTGCTGGCCGGCGCCGCGCAGACCGACGAGGCCGACGATTTCGCCGGCTTCGATGCCAACGAAATCGGCCCGAGCGTGCCGATGCGCAGCTCCGACACCTCGAGCACGGGCACGCCCGGGCCGCGCTCGGCGTAATCGCGTGCGTGAGATCGACGGTACGACCCAGCATGTCCTCGACCAGCGAGGCCGGCGTGACCTCGGCGATCGGCGCGGTGCGCACGTGGCGGCCGTCGCGCAGCACGGTGACGCGGTCGACCAGGCCGAACAGTTCGTTCAAGCGGTGGCTCACGTAAATCGCGCTGGCGCCCTGCGCGCGCAGCTTGCGCAGCACCTCGAACAGATGCAGCGCGTCGGGCTCGGGCAGTCAGGCGGTCGGCTCGTCCAGCACGATCACCGTCACTTCGCGCGACAGCGCGCGCACGATGCCGAGCACCGCCTTGCTCGCGGCGTTCAGGCTGCCGACGCGGGCGCGCGGATCGGGCGGCGCGACGCCCATGGCGGTGTAAATCTCGCTGGCGCGCCGCCATACTTGCGACGAGTTGATCAGTCCGCCGACACGGGGATAGCCCGCGACCAACGCGACGTTCTCGCCCACGCTCAGCTCGTCGACAAGGCCGAGATCCTGGTGCACGAAGGAGATCGGCAGACGCTCGCTGTGCGGATGCACGACGCGGCCGTTGAGGCGGATTTCGCCGCCGTC
>CAVXFL010000004.1:0-124180 GCA_963761015.1 uncultured Alphaproteobacteria bacterium | reverse complement strand
GGGCGAGGCAGATAGACGGATTTCGATGGCGTGCCGGGCTGTCGCGCAGCAGCCGCGGTCAGATTGCGGCATTATCCTGCTCGGCAGCACCTTGCCTGGGTTCATGAGGCCGGCCGGGTCGATGGCGCGCTTGATGCGGCGCATCAGGTCGAGTTCGGCGCCGCCGCGCCAGGCCGGCATCATGTAAGTCTTGAGCCGTCCCACGCCGTGCTCGGCCGAGAAGCTGCCGTCCAACGCGCGGACCACCGCGTTCACCGTGTCCATGATCGCGTGATCGCGGGCGAGGAAGCCGTCGGGGTCCATGCCGATGGGTTGCACCACGTTGAAGTGGATGTTGCCGTCGCCGAGATGGCCGAATGCGACGATCCGCGCGCCTGGGATCAGCGCCTCGCAGGCCGCGGTCGCGCGCCGGATCAGCGCCGGCACAAGCGAGACCGGCACGGCAATGTCGTTCTTCACCGAGGCGCCCTCGCGCCGCTGCGCCTCGGAGTGCTCCTCGCGCAACCGCCAGATCGCCTGGGCCTGCGCCTCGCTGGACGCGATGGCGGCGTCGAGCACGCAGCTCGCCTCGAACCCCTGCTCCAGCACCGATTCGAACGCTTCGCGCAACCGGGCGCCCGGGCGGGTGGTCGCCAGCTCGATCAGCGCGTAGTCGGCGGCCGGCGCCGACACCGGCAGGGCGGTTCCGGGGATATGGGTCAGGACCAGATCCAGGCCCAGCCGGTTCATGTACTCGAACGCCTGCACCGAGGCGGCGTCGTAGCGCTGAAACCGGGCGAACAGGTCGAGCGCGGCCTCGGGCGAGGGCAGGGCGCAGAACGCCACCGCGGTTTCGCGCGGCCTCGGAAACAGCCTCAGGACGGCGGCGGTGATGACGCCGAGCGTGCCCTCGGCGCCGACGAACAACTGGCGCAGGCAGTAGCCGGTGTTGTCCTTGCGCAGCCGCCGCAACCCGTTCCAGATCTGGCCGTCGGGCAGCACCACCTCCAGCCCGAGCACCAGGTCGCGCGCGTTGCCGTAACGGACGGTGTTGTTGCCGCCGGCGTTGGTCGAGAGCACGCCGCCGATTTGCGCGGTGCCTTCCGAGGCGATGGAGAGCGGCAGCAGGCATCCGGCGTCGGCGGCGGCCTGCTGCGCCGATTGCAGCGTGGCGCCGGCTTCGATGGTCAAGGTCAGGTCGATCGGGTCGATATCGCGGATGCGGTTCAGCCGCGCCAGGCTGAGCACCAGTTGCGCGCCCTGCTCCGAAGGCGTCGCCCCGCCCACCATGCTGGTGTTGCCGCCCTGCGGCACCAGGCCGACCCCGGCATCGGCGCAGAGGCGCACCGCGTCGGCGAGCGCGCGCGTGCTGTCGGGGCGGAGCACGGCCGCGGTCCGGCCGCGATAGAGGTGCCGCCAGTCCTCGAGATGGGGGGCGATGTCGAACGGCTCGGTCAGCAAGCCGCTGTCGCCGAGAACCGAACGCAGCGCCTGCAACAGCGCGGGAGTGGGCGCCGCGGGATGGGGTTGGGGCATGCGCGGAGCCTCCTGCTCGACGGGGCACGCTATCGCCGGACGGGGGCGCGGAAAAGTTTCCCGCGCCCGAGACCGAGGCGGAGCGGGAGGACTACGCGACGAAAGTGGGCTTCTGACGCTGGCGGCCCGCTATCTGGATCACAGGTCCACCCATCCCCGCATCACCGGCACGCAGCTTCCGCCGATGCTGGCCGTGACCGGGCCTTCGGCGGTTTTGCGCGCGGTTGCCAGCAGCCGGCTGGGCCGGCCGATTTCGATGCCCTGCTCGATGTCGTAGTCGAGGTGGAGGTTGTCGCCGGGCGCCCGCGAGGTGAGGAGAGCGGCGAGGGCGGCATTGGCGCTGCCCGTGGCCGGGTCCTCGGCGACACCCGCCAGCGGCACGAACATACGGCTGCGCGGGCGGAACGGGTCGCCGTCGCGGCGCGTGTAGAGCAGCAGCGGGAAGTACGCCGCTGCATCCGGGAACTGCGCGATCGCGTCGGCGAAGGCGAGCATGTTGGGCCTGGCGCGCGCGAGCGCTTCGAGATCGGTCACTTCGGCGATGACCACCGGCAACCCCACCGAGGCGACCAGGGGCTCGTGTGCTTCCGTTGCGATGTCGTCCAGCTCCAGCCCGGCGCAGGCCGCGACCACCTCGGTCGGAACGGCGTCCCCGATCGACAGCGATTGCGGTGCGGCCACGCGCGCGCCAAGCGGGGCACCCCCGGCGTCGCGCAGGATGTGCACCCGCACCAACCCGGCGCTTTCCTCGAAGGTGAAATGCTCGATTGGTGCTTCCGTGCGGCGGGCGAGCACGAAGCCGGCGCCGACATTCGGGTGCCCGGCGAACGGCAGTTCGGCGCGCGGCGTGAAAATGCGCACGCGCGCGTGGTGCTGCGGATTGTCCGGCGGCAGGATGAAGGCGGTTTCGGACAGGTTGAACTCCGCCGCCAGCGCCCGCATGTCAGCCTCGGTCAATCCCTGCGCGTCCGGGAAAACCGCCAGCGGATTGCCGCCGAAGCGCCGTTCGGCAAACACGTCGACCGTGAGGAACTCGTGCTTCGGCATCGCCACGCTGCTCCTTCCCGTGTTGCAGCGCCGGCAATCTGCGCAAAGGCGCGGGACGGTGCAACCGGCGGCGCGCCAAGATCGGCCGGGAGCCGCCGAGTCGGACCCCGGTAGCCGCCGCCCCCGGCCGACCACCCGTCCCGGAGTAGGAAGCATAGAGTTTTGGGATCGGGGCCCTTATGGAGGCGACAGTAGTGTGTGGAGCAAAGCGTTGGGAATCGGTTAACGGCTTGTCGGCAGCCGATCACCGATGCGCGCGCCTCGCGCGGCCCCCGCGGTTGCGAGCAGCCCTTCGCTCCGGCACTATCGCGCCCGATCGACAGGAGATGAACCATGGCGCCAGCCGCCGGGGAGATGCCGGAACTCGAGCCACTGCACAAGCAGCTCGCGGAGGCGTTCAATCGCAGCGACCTGGACGCGGTGCTGGGCATGTTCGCCGAGGACGCGACCTTGCTGCCGCCAAGCCTCCGGATGATCACCGGCCGCGACAACATGCTTCGCTTCTGGCAAAATCTGGCCGAGCGGACGAAGCAAATCAGCCTGACCGCGACGAACCTCAAGCCGCTCGGCCCGGATATGGCGCGCGAACTCGGCCGGATGCGGATGAAGCCGGCCGACGCGTCGGCCGCGGACACGTTGGGCAAATATCTGCTGGTCTGGCAGCACGTCGATGGCCAATGGCTGGTCGAGAGCATCATCTGGAATCGCGTGCGCAACCCGCAGGAGGGGCGGTCTCGGCAGGCCGGCGGGCCGGCGAAGGCGAAGGGACCGGCCGCCGCGCGCAGCGGCTACGGACGGGTCGCCAATCTGTATTAGTCGCCCCGTCACGACCGCTTTACTGGAACAGTTCCAGCGCCGCATTCGCGGCGGCGAAAATGTTGCGCTGTTGCCCGGACCCGGATTTCGCCATAATTTCTTGCTTGGCTTGCTTTATAAGCAGAAGCATTGCTGTCCGGGAGCACCGGCCCTGTTGAACAGGTCGACTTCGAGCGTTTGATGGCGGAACCCTCGCAACAACTCCGCCCGGTTCCGCGCATGAACGGCGGCCTGATGGCGGTCGCTCAGGTCGCCGCGTTTCATGGCGTGCAGATCACGCCCACCGAACTGGCGCACCAACTCGCGCTCGGCAACGAGGCGCCGGACGGCGAGGATCTGGTGCGCGCGGCGAAGCTGATCGGCCTCAAGGCGCGGCTGGTGCGGAACCCGAACGCCAAGCGGCTGCGCAGCCTGCCGGTGCCGGCGCTGATCCGGCTGCGGGGCGGCAACTGGGCCGTGTTCGGCATGGAGAAGTCGCCGGGCCGGTTCCGCGTGGTGCACCCGATGTCGCGCCGGCAGGAGTATCTGTCGGTCGAGGAAATCCTGGAACGGCTCGACCGCGAGGTCGTGCTGATCGCCAAGAGCCTGCAGATGACGGCCGAAAAGATGAAGTTCGGCCTGGCCTGGTTCCTGCCGTCGATCAAGCGCTACCGGCGCCCGCTCACCCACGTGCTGGTGGCCTCGTTCTTCATCCAGCTGCTGGGGCTGGCGACGCCGCTGACCTTCCAGCTCGTGATCGACAAGGTGCTCGGCCACAAGAGCTACGCGACGCTGGTCGTCGTGATCAGCGCCATGATGCTGCTCGCCGTCTTCGAGGCGCTGCTGAAATACCTGCGGGTCTACATCCTCAACCACACGTCCAACCGCATCGACGTCGAGCTGGGCGCGCGGCTGTTCGCGCATCTGCTCAGCCTGCCGATCTCCTATTTCGAGAACCGTGCCTCCGGCGTGATCGTCACCCGGGCGCGCGAGGTCGAAACGGTCCGCCGGTTCCTGACCGGACGCAGCATTCCCTCGGTCATCGACCTGTTTTTCGTGTTCATTTATATCGCGGTGCTGTTCATCTATTCGGCGAAACTCACCGCGGTCGTCCTGCTGACCTGGCCGCTTTATATCGTGATCGGCGCGGTGTTGCGTCCCGCCTTCCGGCGCAAGGTGAAGGAGAAGTTCCGCCGCTGGTCGGCCGGGCAGCAACTGCTGGTCGAGAGCATCGTCGGCATCCAGACCCTGAAGGCGGCGGCGGTCGAGCCGATGTTCCAGCGCAAATGGGAGGAGCGGCTTTCGGCCTATGTGAAGACCGGGTTCGAGACCGCGATCCTCGGGGCGCGGGCGCAGACGGCGACGGAGTTCGTCACCAAGCTGACCACCGCGCTCGTGCTCTATTTCGGCGTGCAGGCGGCGATCGCCGGCGAACTGACGGTCGGCGGCCTGGTCGCCTTCGTGCTGATCGCGCGGCGGGTCACGGAGCCGATCCTGCGCACGTCCCAGCTCTGGCAGGACTTCCAGGAGGTCCAGGTCTCGCTCGAGCATCTGGGCGACATCTTCAACGCCGAGGTGGAGAAGCCGGCGCATTCGATGGCCGGCCTGCCGCCGGCGCGCGGCGAACTCGAAATGCGCAACGTCACCTTCCGCTACCGCCCGGACCTGCCGGACGCGGTGAAGGACGTCTCGCTCGCGATCAGCCCGGGCGAGGTCGTGGGCATCGTCGGCCCAAGCGGCTCGGGCAAATCCACGCTTACCAAGCTGATCCAGATGTTCTACCGGCCGACCTCCGGCGAGATTCTGCTGGACGGCATCGACATCACCCAGGTCGATCCGGCGTGGCTGCGCCAGCAGCTCGGCGTGGTGCTGCAGGAGAATTTCCTGTTCAATCAGACCATCCACGAGAACATCGCGCTGGCGCGCCCGGAGATGACGCGCGCCGAGGTGATCGCGGTGGCCCGGCTCTCCGGGGCGGACGAGTTCGTCTCGAAGCTGCCGAAGGGCTACGACACGCCGAATTCAGGAGCGGGGTGCCAACCTGTCGGGCGGGCAGCGGCAGCGCATCGCGATCGCGCGGGCGCTGGCGACCGACCCGCGCCTGCTTATCTTCGACGAGGCGACCAGCGCGCTGGATTACGAAAGCGAGAGCGTGATCCGCTCGAACATGCGCCAGATCGCGCGCGACCGCACCGTGATCGTCATCGCGCACCGGCTCGCGGCGGTGAAGGATTGCGACCGCATCGTGGGCATGATGGAGGGCGAGATCACCGAGGTCGGCACGCATGCCGGGCTGCTGGCGCGCCGGAACGGGCTCTACGCCCGGCTGTGGGCGATCCAGACCGAGCAGGCGAAAGCATGACGACAAGGGAACTGGAGCCGGCGCCTCCCGCGAAGCGGCAAGTGGCGGTGGCGGCGGAGCGCCTGCCGGCCGAGCGCCGGCCCGACGCCGTCCCGGAACAGCGCCAGACGCCGCCGCGCCGGCCGAACCTGCTGGTTCTGGAGGCGCCGCGGGTCCCCAATCGCGCCCCGGAGGACCGGGAGTTCCTGCCCGCCGCGCTCGCCATCATCGAGGAGCCGCCCTCGCCGGCGCGGGTGGCGCTCGTCTACACGCTTTGCGGGCTGCTCCTCGCGGCGCTGGCCTGGTCCTGCATCGGCCGCCTCGACGTCTACGCGGTGGCGCCGGGCAAAATCCAGGCGATCGGGCGCACCAAGGTGGTGCAGCCGCTGGTCGCCGGCCAAGTCATCGCGGTGAAGGTGAAGGACGGCCAGCGGGTCAAGGCCGGGGACGTGATGATCGAGCTGGACCCCACCCAGGCGCTGGCCACCCAGGCGGCGACGTCGGAACTCGCTCAAGAGCGCCCAGGCCGAGGTCGCGCGGCGGAAGGTGGAGCTGGTGGCCGGCGGGGCGGAGAAGATCGAGCCGCGCCCGACGATTCCCTGGCCCGCGGGCATCCCGCAGAACCTGCGCGAGCGCGAGGAGCGCGTGCTGCACGCCGACCTCGCGCAGCTCGCGGCCACGCTCGCGGATCTGCGGGCGCAGCGGGCGGCGAAAGTGGCGCAGCGCGACAAGTACATCGCGAACATCGCCGCGACCAACGCGCTGATAACGTCGCTGAACGAGCACTCCGGCATGATCGAAAAGCTGCTGAAGGAGGGCTGGGCCAGCCGGGCCAAATATCTCGACATGTTGCAGCCGGTGCTGCAGGCGAAGGAGACGCTGGCCACGCTCCAGGGCAGCCTGGCGACGGCGATAGAGGCCATATCGGCCGCAGACGCGCAGATCGTGCAGGCGCGGGAGACCTTCATCGCCGACAACACGACCAAGCTCGCCGCCGCCGAGCAGCGGGTCGACCAGTTCAGTCAGGAGCTGATCAAGGACACCGAGAAGGTGAAGGACATGACCCTGCGCGCGCCCATCTCGGGGACCGTGCAGGCCTCCGCCGTCACCACCATCGGGCAGGTCGTCACCACCGGCCAGCAGCTCCTGCAGGTGGTGCCGGACGGCGTGCCGCTGGAGATCGAGGCCTATGTCGAGAACACCGATATCGGTTTCGTCGCGGCGGGCCAGCCGGCGAACATCAAGGTCGACACCTTTCCGTTCACGCGTTACGGCTCGATCGACGGCACCGTGGTTCAGGTCGCGAACGACGCGATTCCGGGCAAGCAGGCGCAGAAACAGCAGACCGATCCGTCGCAGGCCCCCTCGCTCGACAGCAGCATGTCGGTGACCACGGCGGCGCAGCAGACACAGGATCTGGTGTTTCCGGTTATCGTGAAGCCGGCGCGGACGCACATGACTATCGGCGGAAAGAAGATACCGCTCACCTCGGGCATGACGGTCACGGTGGAGATCAAGACGGAAAGCCGGCGGGTGATCAGCTACATCCTCTCGCCGCTGGTCCAGGCGTTCTCGGACGCCGGCCACGAGCGGTGACGCGGCGGAGCAGATTGTCACCACAGTTGGCCTGAGTATCGGTCCTACCCCTGCGGCAGCGCCTTGAGCTGGTCGATCATCGGCTGAACCAGCCGCTCCGCCATGAGCCGGACCCGGGGCGAGGCGGCTTCCCGCTTGAGTTGGCTGTCCGGCGTGAAATCCACCTTGTCGCGCCGCTTCGACGAGTAGCGCGCCTCCGCCTGCATCAGGGCGCGCTCCCGGCTCGACACGTCGATCCCGAAATGCGGCGCGACGGTTTCCCATACGGCGTCCGGCAGGCGCGCGTAGTTGACGGCCAGAAACCGCCCGCGAGGGGTGTGCTTGGCCGCCTCGACGGCGTTCGCGCAATACCGCCTGAGCGTGTGCGCGAGGTAGTCGATCGGGCCGATGTTCCGATCGGCCAATTCCGGCATCCCCAGGGTCCGGGCCGCGCGGGCGCGGTTGCGCAGCCATTGCCGCAGATTGCCGGTCGGCTGGCCCAGCACGGAGACCATCACTTCCACGGGGTCGCGGTAGACGAAAATCCAGGTCAGCTCGGGCAAAGCCTCCCGGAACTGCGCCAGGCGGGTGTTGGGAATGCCGTCGGTCATCTTGAAAACGAGATGCTGCTCGCCCGGCCGCCGGCGCTGCGCGAAGGCGCGCAGCGCATCGCGCAGCATCGGACTGCGCTCCGGTTCCGGCCAATCGGCGCTGATGCTCAGCGCCTGGTCCACGAACCCGAGTTCCGACACGCTGAGCACCCGTTCGGTCTTGCTGAGTAGGCGATGGATCAGCGTCGATCCGGTCCGCGCCATATGGAAGATGGCGCCTGACAGCGGGATATTGCCGGGCATCTCGGCCGCGTAGCTGACCACTCGCCATTCGGTCTCGAAGGCCGCCGCCTTGTTCGGCAGCAATCGCGCCTTGTCCCGAGTCCCCTTGAAGAACGGGTCGGTCATCGGCAGTTCGGCGAAATCGTGCCACAGCACGCGCAAGTCTTCCCGGCGGGTGCCGAAAATCTGCACCGGGCGAAAGCGCGCGAGATCGGTCTCCACCGTCTGGCCGGCGACGGACCATTGGAGGCGAATGCCATCCGAAGACTTGCGCACGCCGATCGGCGTGAGGCCACTCAGGTTGATCGGCTGGTCCATTGCTGCAATCGAGCTTCTAAAAATGGAACGGGCTGAGGCCGGGGCCGGGTCTCAATCCAGGAGCGGCACGAAAGCGCCGCGCTGCGGGCCGCGATTGCGGCCGCGGCCCATTCCCATGCCACCGCCGCCACCGCGCCTGCGGCCGGGCGCCGGCCGGCTGGCGGCGACCCGGTTCCAGATCGCCGTCTCGATTTTCCAGTCCGGTCCCGACTTGCGCCAGATGAAAACGTATTTGCCGGGGATCTCGCCTCCCTGGTTTCCGGCCCCCGCACCGCCCAGGCCGATGTGCAGGGAGCCCACCTCGCGCAGCGCGTCGGCGCCGAGCGGGTCCAGATTTTCGGTTCGGAAAGTCACGGACTCCACGCCGGTCGCTTCCTGCCAGAACTGCTGGATGTCGTCGCGGCCGGTGGTGATGCCGCGCCCCGGGGGCAGCAGCAAGGCGTGCTCGGTGAACAGGCCCGCGAGCGCCGCGAAATCGCGGCCGGCGATACAGTCCGCGAAGCGCTTTTGCAGCGCCTCGATCGCGGCGGTCGGATCGGCAGTTTCGTCCATTTGACTATCCAGGCACTCGGCAACCGGACATGCAGCTGCCCGAACCGCGTGGAATTTATCGGTCTGGCGCCCATAACACGCGGGCCGAGGGCGCGCCAGGGGCCGGCCGCCCAACACCGGCGCACGCCGGCAGGCTCAGTTGCGGCTCTTGAAACCCATCACACCGTGCTTCGCGTCGTACATGACGACGAAGGAATAGAAAGGCTCCAGCCCGTTCCGTGCTCCGCTGTCGAGTTTCACTGGCGGGCACGAGGCGGGGTCGGTGGTGCCGTCCGCACAAAGCGGGACCGCGCTGTCGCTGAAGCCGGGTCCGCCGTCCGCCATGCCGTTCCAGGCCGATTGGCTCGGCAACTGGAGCTGCCGGAAGCCCGCAAGCTCGGCCTCGCTCGGGTTGATCACCAGCTGTCCCGGGGCCGACTGGCCCGGCAACGGCAAGGCGACGATCCACCTTTGGTTGCCGAAGGACAGCAGCGGGTTGAGCGCGGCGTTCGCGACGTCCGGCACGCGCATCGACAAGCCGAGAATCGCCGGGAAGCCCTCGCCGGGCAAGCCATCGCCGCCGATGCGGTATTCCGAGGGGTCGACCCGGGAGGCCGGGCAGTTCGGCCGCATCGCCCGGCATTCGACCGATCGGATGACCTGGATGAGCACGGGGCCACCGGTGCTCGCGCGTCCGATCTTCACCGTCGCCCGGGCCAGTTCCCCGGTATAGACGACGCCGCTCCCGAAGGAGAAATGCCGGACCATGTCGGTTGCCTGGTATTGCGCGGGCGAGACCGCGGACTCGAGCACCCGGAAGCCGAAGGAGCCGGTGTCGAGCATGGCCTCGATCGGCTTGCCGTCCCCGATGCTGACGGGCACCCAGTAGCGCACGTCGCCGTTCGACAGAATCCGTTGGTAAATCGGTACTTCGACGCGGCTATTCGTCTGGTTGGCCATTGCTCCCCAAGAACAGAGTAGCATGATCGGCAGTTGCAAAGCGACAAGCACGAGCCTCAATCTTGCCATCATTATCCCCAGAATGCCGTCGAGAGAGCACAGAGAACCATGTTGAGCGGTGCCTTTCCAGTGTTGCGGCCGTGCTTACGGCAAGTAAGCGCCACAATGTGTCGCTTTATTACGGCCGCCGCGTTCGAGGTTCCACGTGGTAAAACCGCCTCGGCTGTTGCCAAGATGCCGCGCCATCGCACGTTTCGTAACGGGTCACGACTGAAAGAGCCTTCGCGGGCGGTTGCTTCGGGTCTATGCAAGCCCCGCTCAATATGGTTATGAGTTCTCAGCTTTAGAAACGCGCACGGAGATTGGGATGTCCGGCACCACATACACTTATGGGTCTGGCTACGGTGGTTACGGCAGCTACGGTGGTTACGGCAGCTATGGTGGCTACGGCAGCTATGGTGGCTACGGCAGCTATGGTGGCTACGGCAGCTATGGTGGCTACGGCAGCTATGGTGGCTACGGCAGCTATGGCAGCTACGGTGTACGGCGGCTACGGCTATGGCAGCTACGGTTACGGCGGCTACGGCTATGGCAGCTACGGCTACGGCGGCTACGGCTATGGCAGCTACGGTTACGGCGGCTACGGCTATGGCAGCTACGGTTACGGCGGCTACGGCTATGGCAGCTACGGTTACGGCGGCTACGGCTATGGCAGCTACGGTTACGGTGGCTACGGCTATGGTGGCTACGGCAGCTATGGTGGCTACGGCAGCTATGGTGGCTACGGCAGCTATGGTGGCTACGGCAGCTATGGTGGCTACGGCAGCTATGGTGGCTACGGCAGCTATGGTGGCTACTGGTGGCTATGGTGGCTACGGCAGCTACGGTGGCTACGGCAGCTATGGTGGCTACGGTTCGTACAGCGGGTATTACGTTCAGTAGTTTTTCCCCGGTATCTTAGCCCAGGCAGCGCGCCTGGGTGGGGATACGTTGAGCCGCCGTCCTTGGACGGCGGGGGGCTGATTTGCCCGCCCGGGCGGCGATCTGGCCTGTGGTTCCAGGCGCCGACCAGGCGGCAAGCAGCTGCCGCGATGCGGCGTGCGCATGTTTCGCAAAGGCGATTGTCAGTAGACTTTCGCAATACAGAGCGGCCTCACCGTGCAAAATGGCATTCACTTCATCTCCGGGCTTCCGCGCGCGGGCTCCACGCTGCTTGCCGCCATTCTCTCGCAAAACCCTCGGTTCCATTCCGGCATGTCGAGTCCGGTGGGTGGCCTGTTTCGTCGGTTGCAGGGTGGCATGAGCCCGCAGGCGGAGTTCGGGCTTTCGATCAGCGACGAACAGCGCGAAGCGGTCCTGCGCGGCTTGTTCGACAATTTCTACAAGGACGTTCACCCGACGAAGACGGTGTTCGACACCAATCGCCTCTGGTGCAGCAAGATGGGGGCGATCGTAAGGCTGTTCCCCGAGGCGCGGGTGATTACCTGCGTTCGCGACCTCGCGTGGGTGATGGATTCCTTCGAGCGGATCCTGCGCAAGAGCCCGCTGCTGACCTCCAAAATGTTCAGACCGCAACAATCGGCGACGGTCTACACGCGCACCGCCGCGCTCGGTTCCGGCAACGGCACGGTCGGCTACGCCTGGAACGCCGTGCAGGAGGCGTTCTGGGGCGAACATGCCGACCGGCTTATCGTGATCGACTACGAGGTGCTCGCCCGGGAACCGGCCAGGACCATGAGCTTCATTTACGATTCCCTCGGGCTCCCGCCGTTCGATCACGATTTCGAGAACGTAGTTTACGAACGGGGCGGCGACTTCGATAGCCAAATCGGGGTTCCGGGGCTGCACAAGGTGACGGGCAAGGTCGACCTGGTCGAGCGGCCGACGATTTTGCCCCCCGATCTGTTCGAACGCTTCAGCGGGCGCAATTTCTGGCGCCGCCCGGCCGCCAACACGCGCAAGGTAACGGTTCTCCTCCCGTCGACCGAGCGGCGGCGGCAACCGGGGCAAGGCGGCTTCAGAATGGGCGGGGCGCTCGGTCCGCCGAGAATGACGCCGCCGGCCGGTGTCTGAGAACGCGAAGCCGGTCAACAATTCGCGTCCGGTGTAGTGGGATATTTGCGGCACGGCGTCCCTGTTTTAGATTTGGCCGTGACGCCCGACGGGAGCCAGCGGACGGTTTCCCCGGGCGGGCTTCGTGGCTGGAATCCGAGCCTTCGGGCCTCCACCGAACCTGTGACGACTGGGAGGGGAACATGGCGACCTATTACGAATACGGATACGGCGGTTACGGATACGGCGGTTACGGATACGGATACGGATACGGATACGGATACGGATACGGTTACTTCGTATTACGGCGGCTACTACATTCCGGGAGCTTTCTACGGTCCGACGTTCTATACCTACGGTCCAACTTTCTACACCTACGGCCCAACTTTCTACACCTACGGCCCAACGTTCTACACCTACGGTCCGACGTTCTACACCTACGGTCCAACTTTCTACACTTACGGACCAACCTTCTACACTTACGGACCTAGTTTTTATTATTATGGTCCGGGATATTATTACTACGGGCCGGGAGCCTACTATTATTCGTACGGACCTTATGGCTACACTGGCGGCGGGTTCTACGCTGGGCTGTCGTTCGGCGGATTCTACGTGGGCGGCTATTTCGGTTCTGGAGGGAACTACTCCACCGGCTACTACCGGTAGTGATGCGCCTCCAGTAGGATTTGCGGCGCGGCTTGTCGGTATCGGGCGGCATCGGCTGCCCGATAATTCGCCTCGCCGCGGCTGCGGCGGCCAGTTGCTTCCGGGAGCCATAGGGTGGGCTCCCTCGCTTGCGTTATCGGGATGGTGCGATGGCAAAGGAACATTTGGAAGCGTTGCGGCATCTACGCGACCACCTGGTGGACGAGCGGCGGCAGTTGGTGCTGACCGGGTTCTCCGACGCCGAAACCCGCCGCGAGGCGATCGGCGAGTTCGTGGGCCTGCAGCATGTCATCGACACGGTCGAGCGCGCGATGGCGCACGAAATGAGCCTGGAGCGCCCGGACATGGACCTCACACGCCCGCCACCACTGCGCCAGCCGTCCTAGCGGCGCCCGCCCGATCCGCTTCGCACGCGTACCGAAGCGTGCTATGGGAAAGCGCGCTTTACTGGGGAGAACCTCTCATGACACGAAACTCGGTCGCAGTAGCGCTGGCGCTCATGCTCGGCGGCGGCTTGGCCTTGGCGCCGCGCCCGGGAACGGCCGCGGCGAATCCCGCGATCGCGGCACGGCCGCTTCCGTCGGCCGTCGTTCCCGTTGCGAATTGGCATCACCCGTACAGCAACATCAATCGCCGCAACGACGCCGGCAACAATACCGGCGACGCCATGACCGAGCGGCTGAACGAGCAGCAGCTCAACCGGAACTACCAGGGCGGCAATCCGCCCATGGGGCATATGATGCCGCAGGGCCACATGATGTCGGCGCCTCCGCCGCCGATGGAGCAGCGGTAGCGGTTCGAGGTCGCGCCGCGGTCGCCGGCCAACCCGGCAATCGCGGCTCGCCCCAGGAATTGCCTCGCTCGGCCGACGGCTGTCGGTCGGCGCGAGGGTCGTTGCGCGCCCGATCTTGGCGGCGCTCAATTTGAGATTTGCCGGCGCGAGCGGACCGGCGAGCCGACCACCCGCGGCGGCGAGGCGCCGCTGCCGCCCGCGCAATGACGCGGAACCAAGCGGCATCGTCCCTGTCGATGGACTGGCGCCTTGGTTTGCTTGCCCCTTCGTTTGTGCCCCGCTGCTTTGTGAACGGCTCGTGATCGCCCGCCGGCTGGACAAGGCGGGCCCGGCGCACGACCGTATCGGTCGCCATTGTAGGTTCGCGGAGGGAGTGCATGAGCCCGATCGGATCGGACACGCTGGGCCTCTCGGGCTCGCCGCGCTTCGTTCGCGGCGGCTTCGGCGGAGCGGCGCGCGCGGCGTTCGCGGCCGGCGGGAGGGCGGCGACGGCCGCCGCCGATCCGCCCGGTGTGCCGTTCCGCCGGATCGTCGCGTTCGGCGACAGCCTGTCGGATGCCGGCAACGATTTCATCCTGAGCCTGAACCGGCTGCCGGTCTCGCCGCCTTACGTGGACGGGCATTTCACCAACGGCGCGGTCTGGGTGCAGGACCTGGCCGCTTGGACCGGCCTGCCCGCGGTGCACGCGAGCCTCTCGGGCGGCACCGATTATGCGTACGGCGGCGCGGAGACCGGCAACGAGCCGCTGCATTCGGCGGGTTTCCTCGACCTGCCCTCGCAGATGCAGCAATTCCGGTTTCTGCACCATCATGCGAGCGCGTCCACGCTCTACACGATTTCGGCGGGCTCGAACGACGTCATGGACGCCGTTTCGGCCTGGTCGACCGATCCGAACACCGCGGCGGCGGACGTCGCGGCGGCGGTGGGCAATATCACGAGTTTCGTGTTCGGGCTGGCGTCGATGGGCGCGCGCAACGTGCTGGTGATGGATGTCCCCGACCTCGGCAAGACGCCCGCGGAAATGTCGGGCGGCCCCACGCAGGCCGCCGTCGCCTCGTCGCTTTCGTGGCAGTTCGACGCCTATCTGAACCAGACCATGCAGCAGGTCGCGGCGCAGGCGCATATGAACATCCACACGGTGGACACGTATTCGCTGATCGACACGGCGGTCGCGAATCCGTCCTGGTTCGGGCTGACGAACGTGACTGACCCGGTCTGGACGGGCAACTACCTCGATCCGAACAGCGGCACCCTGACCACCACCGATCCGGTGGCACAGAACCAGCACCTGTTCTGGGACAGCCTGCACCCGACCGCGTATTCGCACGCCGTGCTCGGGGCGGCGGCGCACACCTCGCTGTTTGGGGGCTGAAAAACCCCTGGACTCGGCGGGCGCCATACTATAGAGGCCGCCGCTCGTTCGGAACGCGGGAGATGGCGCCCTGGCGCGCGATCGCATGTACCGCGGTCCTTGGACAGGCTGATCCCGGCCGCGCGGCGGCCGGACAACCAAGGATGGCAAAGCGATGGCGAAGAAAATCGCCGGCTACGTGAAGTTGCAAATCCCCGCCGGCAAGGCCAACCCGTCGCCGCCGGTCGGCCCCGCGCTCGGCCAGCGCGGGCTGAACATCATGCAGTTCTGCAAGGACTTCAACGCGGCGACGCAGAACCTGGAGCCGGGGATGCCGATCCCGGTGGTGATTACGGCCTATGCCGACCGCACCTTCAGCTTCGTCACCAAGACGCCACCGAATTCGTATTTCCTGAGGAAGGCGGCCGGCATCGACAAGGGATCGACCGCGACTGGCAAGGGCGCGCCGGTCGGACGTGTCACCACGGCGCAATTGCGCGAAATCGCCGCCGAAAAGATGCCGGATCTGAACACGACCGATATCGAGGCGGCGGTGCGCATGCTCGCCGGCTCGGCCCGTTCCATGGGCCTCACCGTGGTGGAGGGCTGATCCGATGCGGCGGGGCAAGCGGCTGCGGGCGGCCTACGAGGCGTTCGACACCACCCGGTCCTATCCGCTCGCGGAGGCGATCCGGCTGGTCAAGGGCAACGCCACGGCGAAGTTCGACGAGAGCGTCGAACTCGCCATGAATCTGGGCGTCGACCCGCGTCACGCCGACCAGATGGTGCGCGGCCTGGTGTCGTTGCCGAACGGCACCGGCAAGGCGGTGCGGGTCGCCGTGTTCGCCCGCGGCCCGAAGGCCGAGGAGGCGCAGGCTGCCGGGGCGGATGTCGTGGGCGCCGAGGATCCTCTCGGAGAAGGTGCAGGGGGGCGAGATCAATTTCGACCGCTGCATCGCCACGCCGGACATGATGGCGGTGGTCGGCCGGCTCGGTAAGATCCTGGGTCCGCGCGGGCTGATGCCGAACCCCCGGCTCGGCACGGTGACGATGGACGTGCGCGGGGCGGTGCAGGCGGCCAAGGCCGGGCAGGTCGAGTTCCGCGCCGAGAAGGCCGGCATCATCCATGCCGGCGTCGGCAAGGCGAGCTTTCCCGACGACCAACTCGCCGAGAACATCCGGGCCTTCGCCGACGCCATCCAGAAGGCCAAGCCGACGGGGGCGAAGGGCACCTATGTGCAGCGCGTGGCGCTGAGTTCCAGCATGGGCCCGGGCGTGCGGGTCGATATCCCGAGCGTGCTGGCCTGAGTTCCCTCGCCGTTCCCGCGCAAGCGGGAAGTCAGGCGCGGCGTCGTCGAGCGCCCGCGTTCGTGGGCGTGGCGGCGCGTTTGTAGAAGGAGTGTTTCTCCGGCCCCGACGGGGCCGGCCCTGTCCGAGACCGTGCGTATCCATCCGGATTTAAGGGCCGCGAGGCCGCGCATGGGAGACGGGATCCGACATTGCCGGGGGGTATCGCCCGCCCGGCCGATTGGCGGTTCCGCTTCGGACGGGGCAGGCCGGATCACGCGTGATCCGGCGGCGCAACCCGGTCCGGCGCGGCTGATGCCGTCGTCCGGCCATTGAGAAGGAGATGGCCGGCATGGATCGTGGCCAAAAACGCGAGTTCGTCGAGTCGCTGGCGAAGGTGTTCGCCGAGGCGGCGATGGTGGTGGTCACGCACTACCAGGGGCTGAACGTCGCGCAGGCGACGGATCTGCGCCAGCGCATGCGCGCCGTCGGCGCGACCTTTCGCGTCGCCAAGAACCGCCTGGCCGCGCGCGCGCTCGAGGGCACGCAGTTCGAGGGTCTGATGCCGCTGCTGACCGGGCCGACCGCGCTCGCCTGGTCGTCCGATCCGGTCGCGGTGGCCAAGGCGACGGTCGACTTCGCGCGCACCAACGACAAACTGATCGTGATCGGCGGCAGCCTCGGCCCGCGTGCGCTGGACGCGGCGGAGGTGCGCGCCCTGGCCGAGCTGCCGTCGCTCGACCAGTTGCGCGCGCGCATCGTCGGACTGATCGCGGCGCCGGCCACCCGCGTCGCCGGCACCCTGGCGGCGCCGGCCGGCGGGCTCGCGCGCGTGTTCGGCGCCTATGCCCGGGCGGCGGAGACCGCGGCTGAACAGCCGGAGGCCGCCTGAGGCAAGGCGGCCGGGCGGAAGACCTGGGTTGCACAAAACTTGAACTCCGCGGCGTGCAACCGCCCTTGCATGAAACTTACCAACGTCTAGATTGAGGGACACCCGGACATGGCTGATTTGGCGAAGCTGGTTGACGAGCTCTCCGGCCTGACTGTGCTGGAGGCTAGCGAGCTCTCGAAGCTACTCGAGGAGAAATGGGGCGTCTCGGCGGCGGCCCCGGTGGCGGTCGCGGCCGCCCCGGCGGGCGGCGGCGCGGCGCCGGCTGCTCAAGCCGAGGAGCAGACCGAGTTCACCGTGGTGCTCGCCACGGTTGGCGAAAAGAAGATCAACGTGATCAAGGAGGTCCGCGCCATCACCGGGCTTGGTCTGAAGGAGGCCAAGGATCTGGTCGAGGGCGCGCCGAAGGCGGTGAAGGAAGCCGTCAACAAGGACGAGGCCGCCAAGATCAGGAAGCAGTTGGAAGAGGCGGGGGCTACTGTCGAAGTCAAGTAGGCCGGCATCCCGAGCCGCGCCCGCGAAGGGCGCGGCCATGGCTTTCCGAGCGGCGGAAACCGGCCGGTTTCCGCCGCCGCGGTCGTCGTTGCATGGGATAGCGCCCGCGTTTCCGCCTGCGGTGCGACAGCCGCGGCGGGCTCCGGCCCAGACGGCTGTTGAAGGCCGGGCCCTTGGAACGGTTCGCCACCGATGATTGCCCCGCCTCCGCGGCCAATGCAAGCGGGGCGGGGGACGCACGGAGCGATGGGGCTCCGCTAGTCGAAGGATTGGGAATGAACGCGATCACCAAATCTTTCACGGGACGCAAGCGCATTCGCCGCAATTTCGGGCGCATCCCCGAGGTGGCGCCGATGCCCAACCTGATCGACGTGCAGCGCGCCAGCTACGAGGCGTTTCTGCAAATGAACGTCGCCCCGGACAGCCGGACCTCGACCGGGCTGCAGGAGGTGTTCCGCTCGGTGTTCCCGATCGACGACTTCGCCGGCCGCGGCCGGCTGGAGTTCGTCTACTACGAGCTCGAGGAGCCGAAATACGACGTCGACGAGTGCATCCAGCGCGGCATGACCTACGCCGCGCCCTTGAAGGTGGTGCTGCGCCTGATCGTCTGGGATGTGGACGAGGACACCGGCGCGCGCTCGATCCGCGACATCAAGGAACAGCCCGTCTACATGGGCGACATGCCGCTGATGACGGACAACGGCACGTTCGTCATCAACGGCACCGAGCGCGTGATCGTCAGCCAGATGCACCGCTCGCCCGGGGTGTTTTTCGACCACGACAAGGGCAAGACGCATTCCTCGGGCAAGTATCTGTTCGCGGCACGGGTCATCCCGTACCGCGGCTCCTGGCTCGATTTCGAGTTCGACAGCAAGGATCTGGTTCACGTCCGCATCGACCGCAAGCGCAAGCTGCCGGTCACCACCCTGCTGTACGCGCTCGAATCCGCCGCCAGCGAGGCGTTGCGCGCCGATCGCGAGACCCGCGACGAGCAGGTCGATCAGGCCGAAATCCGCGGCATGGATGCCGAGGAAATCCTGTCCTACTTCTACGGCCAGGTGGTGTACCGCCTGACGCCGAAGGGCTGGGCGCGGCCGTTCGACCCGGAATCCTTCCGCGGCCTGAAGCTGCTGGAGCCGCTGGTCGACGCGGAAACCGGCGAGGTGGTGGCCGAGGCCGACGCCAAGCTCACCGCCCGCGCCGCCCGCAAGTTCGCCGAGACCACGAAGGAGGTGCTGGTCGGCCGCGCCGACCTGCTCGGCCGCTTCATGGCCGAGGATCTGGTCAATCCGGAAACCGGCGAAATCTACGCCGAGGCCGGCGAGGAAATCGCCGAGGCGCGGCTCGCGGCACTCGAGGCCGCCGGCATCGACCGGCTGCCGACGCTCGCCGTCGACCAGGCGAACGGCCCCTGGATCCGCAACACGCTGGCGGTGGACAAGAACACCAACCGCGACGACGCGCTGGTCGATATCTACCGCGTCATGCGCCCGGGCGAGCCGGCGACGCCGGAGACCGCCGAGGCGCTGTTCCGCGGCCTGTTCTTCGACCGCGAGCGCTACGACCTCTCCGCGGTCGGCCGGGTGAAGATGAACATGCGGCTCGGCCTCAGCGGCGACGATTCCATCCGCGTGCTGCGCAAGCAGGACATCCTGCGCACGGTGAAGATCCTCACCGAGCTGAAGGACGGGCGCGGCGCCATCGACGACATCGACAATCTCGGCAATCGCCGGGTGCGCTCGGTCGGCGAGCTGATGGAGAACCAGTACCGCGTCGGCTTGTTGCGCATGGAGCGCGCGATCCGCGAGCGGATGAGCAGTGTCGATATCGACACGATCATGCCGCACGACCTGATCAACGCCAAGCCGGCGGCGGCGGCGGTGCGCGAGTTCTTCGGCTCCTCGCAGCTCTCGCAGTTCATGGACCAGACCAATCCGCTGTCGGAGGTCACGCACAAGCGGCGGCTGTCCGCGCTCGGTCCGGGCGGGCTCACGCGCGAGCGCGCCGGGTTCGAGGTGCGCGACGTGCATCCGACGCATTACGGCCGCATCTGCCCGATCGAAACGCCGGAAGGGCCGAATATCGGCCTCATCAATTCGCTCGCCACCTTCGCGCGGGTGAACAAATACGGCTTCATCGAGACGCCCTATCGCCTCGTCGAGGGGGGGCAGGTGCAGGAGGGCTGGAAGTACCTCTCCGCCATGGAGGAGGAGCGGCTGACCGTCGCGCAGGCCGACGCGCCGACCGATCGCGAGGGCAATTTCACCAACGAACTGGTCTCGGTGCGCCGGCAGGGCGAATTCCGCCTGGTGCCGCCGGCCGACGTGACCGCGGTCGACGTGTCGCCGAAGCAGCTTGTTTCGGTCGCGGCGGCGCTGATCCCGTTCCTGGAGAACGACGACGCCAACCGCGCGCTGATGGGCTCGAACATGCAGCGCCAGGCGGTGCCGCTGATCCAGGCCGAGGCGCCGCTGGTCGGCACCGGCATGGAATCCTCGGTCGCGCGCGATTCCGGGGCGACCATCATCGCCCGCCGCGCCGGTGTGGTCGACCAGATCGACGGCGCGCGCATCGTGGTGCGCGCGACGAACCAGGACGGCACGACCAAGGGCGTCGATATCTACCGGCTGCGCAAGTTCCAGCGCAGCAACCAGTCGACCTGCATCAACCAGCGCCCGCTGGTGCGCGTCGGCGACCGGGTGAGCGAGGGCGAGATCATCGCCGACGGTCCCTCGACGGAACTCGGCGAGCTGGCGCTGGGGCGCAACGTGCTCTGCGCCTTCATGCCGTGGAACGGCTACAACTTCGAGGACTCCATCCTGATCTCCGAGCGCATCGCGCGCGACGATGTGTTCACGTCCATCCACATCGAGGAATTCGAGGTGATGGCGCGCGACACCAAGCTCGGCCAGGAGGAGATCACCCGCGACATCCCGAACGTCGGCGAAGAGGCGCTGAAGAACCTCGACGAGGCGGGCATCGTCTATATCGGCGCCGAGGTGAACCCCGGCGACATCCTGGTCGGCAAGGTGACGCCGAAGGGCGAAAGCCCGATGACGCCGGAAGAGAAGCTGCTGCGCGCGATCTTCGGCGAGAAGGCGTCGGACGTGCGCGACACCTCGCTCCGTTTGCCGCCCGGCGTGACCGGCACCATCGTCGATGTGCGCGTGTTCAGCCGCCGCGGCGTCGAGAAGGACGAGCGCGCCATGGCGATCGAGCGCGCCGAGATCGAGGCGCTCGCCAAGGACCGGGACGACGAGAAAGCGATTCAGGAGCGCTCGTTCCTGAACCGGCTGCGCGAGAAGCTGCTCGAACAGAAGGCGGCCGGCGGGTTCAAGGGCATCAAGGCCGGAACGGCGATCACCGAGGAGGTTCTCGCCGAGCATCCGCGCGGCGCTTGGCGGCACATCGCCGTGCAGGACGACGCGGTAATGGGCGAGATCGAGACCTTGCGGCGCGAGTACGACGCCGCGGTCGTGCGGCTGCAGTCCCGCTTCGAACTCGAAGGTGGAAAAGCTGCAGCGCGGCGACGAACTGCCGCCCGGCGTGATGAAGATGGTCAAGGTCTTCGTCGCGGTGAAGCGCAAGCTGCAGCCCGGCGACAAGATGGCCGGAAGGCACGGCAACAAGGGCGTGGTCTCGCGCGTGGTCCCGGTCGAGGACATGCCGTTCCTGGGGGACGGCACGTCGGTCGATCTCGTGCTCAATCCGCTGGGCGTGCCGAGCCGGATGAATGTCGGCCAGATTCTGGAGACGCATCTCGGCTGGGCCTGCGCGAACCTCGGCAAGCAGGTCGGCGAACTGGTCGAGGAGTATCGCCGCACCGGCGCGCGGCGCGAGCAACTGCTGGAGCGGCTGCGCGACGTGTACGGCGACGACGTGTTCTCGCAGGAGATCGCGCATCTGAACAACGATCAGCTGCTGGAACTGGCCGGGAACATCACCCGCGGCGTGCCGATCGCGAGCCCGGTGTTCGACGGCGCCCGCATGTCGGACATCGAGTCCATGCTGACGAAGGCCGGGCTCGATACGTCCGGGCAGGTGGTGCTGACGGACGGCCGCACCGGCGAGCCGTTCGAGCGGCCGGTGACGGTGGGCTACATCTACATGCTGAAGCTGCACCATCTGGTGGACGACAAGATCCACGCCCGCTCGATCGGGCCGTACAGCCTGGTGACGCAGCAGCCGCTGGGCGGCAAGGCGCAGTTCGGCGGCCAGCGCTTCGGTGAAATGGAGGTATGGGCGCTGGAGGCGTACGGCGCGGCCTACACCTTGCAGGAGATGCTGACGGTAAAGTCCGACGACGTGTCCGGCCGCACCAAGGTCTACGAGGCCATCGTGCGCGATCAGGACACGTTCGAGGCCGGCATTCCGGAAAGCTTCAACGTGCTGGTGAAGGAACTGAAGTCGCTCGGGCTCAACGTCGATCTCGACAGCCGTCCGGCATGAAATCAGTCGTCAGTCCGCAGTTCTCGGCCGTCGGAAGCGCGATTTTCTGACGACCGGCGACTGATCGGCGGACAGCGAGCAAGCAAGCCATCAGCGGTCGTTCGTCAAAGCCTGAGCGATAGTCTGACGACCGGCGACTGATTAACTGAGGACCGAATTATGAACGAGCTGATGAAGATTCTGGGTCAGACCGGTCAGGCCATGACCTTTGACCAGATCAAGATCCAGATCGCCGCGCCGGAGCAGATCCGCTCCTGGTCGTACGGCGAGATCAAGAAGCCGGAGACCATCAACTACCGCACCTTCAAGCCGGAGCGGGACGGGCTGTTCTGCGCCCGCATCTTCGGCCCGATCAAGGACTACGAGTGCCTGTGCGGCAAGTACAAGCGGATGAAGTTCCGCGGCATCATCTGCGAGAAATGCGGCGTCGAGGTGACGCTCGCCAAGGTGCGGCGCGAGCGCATGGGCCATATCGAGCTGGCCTCGCCGGTGGCGCATATCTGGTTCCTGAAGTCGTTGCCGAGCCGAATCGGGCTCATGATCGACATGACGCTCAAGGAGCTGGAAAAGGTCCTGTATTTCGAGAGCTACGTGGTGCTGGAGCCGGGGCTCACCGACCTCAAGCTGCACCAGTTGCTCACCGAAGAGCAGTTGTTCGCCAAGCAGGACGAATTCGGCGATGACGCGTTTCGCGTCGGCATCGGCGCCGAGGCGGTCAAGCAGATCCTGCACGGCATCGATCTCGACGCCGAGAAGGTCAAGCTGCGCGGCGACTTGAAGGAGACCACGAGCGAGGCCAAGCGCAAGAAGCTGGTCAAGCGGCTGAAGCTGATCGAGGCGTTCGCCGAATCCGGGTCCAATCCGGATTGGATGATCCTGGACGTGGTGCCGGTGATCCCGCCCGAGTTGCGCCCGCTGGTGCCGCTCGACGGCGGGCGGTTCGCAACCTCGGATCTGAACGACCTCTACCGCCGCGTGATCAACCGCAACAACCGGCTGAAGCGGTTGATCGAGCTGCGCGCGCCCGACATCATCGTGCGCAACGAGAAGCGCATGCTCCAGGAGGCGGTGGACGCGCTGTTCGACAACGGCCGCCGCGGCCGCGCCATCACGGGCGCGAACAAGCGCCCGCTGAAGTCGCTGTCCGACATGCTGAAGGGCAAGCAGGGCCGGTTCCGCCAGAACCTGCTCGGCAAGCGCGTCGACTATTCCGGCCGCTCGGTCATCGTGGTGGGGCCGGAGCTGAAGCTGCACCAGTGCGGCCTGCCGAAGAAGATGGCGCTCGAGCTGTTCAAGCCGTTCATCTACTCGAAGCTCGAGAAATACGGCCACGCCACCACCATCAAGGCGGCCAAGCGGATGGTCGAGAAGGAGCGGCCGGAGGTCTGGGACATCCTGGAGGAAGTGATCCGGGAGCATCCGGTGCTGCTGAACCGCGCGCCGACCTTGCATCGCCTCGGCATCCAGGCGTTCGAGCCGGTGCTGATCGAGGGCAAGGCGATCCAGCTTCACCCGCTGGTCTGCACGGCGTTCAACGCCGATTTCGACGGCGACCAGATGGCGGTGCACGTGCCGCTCTCGCTGGAGGCGCAGCTCGAAGCGCGCGTGCTCATGATGTCGACCAACAACATCCTGAGCCCGGCCAACGGCAAGCCGATCATCGTGCCGAGCCAGGATATCGTGCTCGGCCTCTACTATCTGTCGCTGGAATCGCCCGAATTCCGCAACACGCCCGACGAGCGCGCACCGGCCCTTGTCGGCATGGGCGAGATCGAGCACGCGCTGACGGTCGGCGCCATCCACCTGCACGACAAGATCCGCGTGCGTCGCGAGAAGCCGGACGGCGACGGCCGGGCGCGCGAAATCGCCGTCACCACGCCGGGGCGGATGCTGATTGCGCAAATCCTGCCGAAGCACCCCAACGTGCCGTTCGCGCTGGTCAACAAGCAGTTGACCAAGAAGAACATCTCCGACGTGATCGACGCGGTCTACCGCCATTGCGGCCAGAAGGAGTGCGTGATCTTCGCCGACCGGCTGATGGGATTGGGCTTCGGCCAGGCCTGCAAGGCCGGCATCAGCATCGGCAAGGATGACCTGATCATCCCGGCCGAAAAGGACGAGCTGATCCGCAAGACCCAGACTGAGGTGAAGGAGTTCGAGCAGCAGTATCAGGAAGGGCTGATCACCGCCGGGGAGCGCTACAACAAGGTGGTCGACGCCTGGTCGCGCTGCACCGACGAGGTCGCCAACGCGATGATGAAGGAGATCGGCAAGCAGGAGCACGGCCGCTCGATCAATTCCGTTTGGATGATGAGCCATTCCGGCGCGCGCGGTTCGCCGGCGCAGATGCGTCAGCTCGCCGGCATGCGCGGACTGATGGCGAAGCCCTCGGGCGAGATCATCGAGCAGCCGATCCTGTCCAACTTCAAGGAAGGGCTCTCGGTCCTGGAGTATTTCAACTCCACGCACGGCGCCCGCAAGGGACTGGCGGATACCGCGCTGAAGACCGCGAACTCCGGCTACCTCACGCGCCGGCTGGTCGACGTGGCGCAGGACTGCATCATCGCCGAGGACGATTGCGGCACCGAGCGCGGCCTGACCGTGCGCCCGGTGATGGACGGCGGCGAGGTGGTTTCCAGCCTGTCCGAACGCATTCTCGGCCGCACCACGGCCGAGGACGTGCTGGACCCGTCCAACGGCGAGGTGATCCTGGCCAGCAACGAGCTGATCGGGGAGGAGGACGCCGAGCGCATCGAGCGGCTGGGTGTCGAGGCGATGAAAATCCGCTCGGTGCTCACCTGCGAGGCCAAGGTCGGGGTGTGCGGTCACTGCTACGGGCGCGACCTCGCGCGCGGCACGCCGGTGAACGTGGGCGAGGCGGTCGGCGTCATCGCGGCCCAGTCGATCGGCGAGCCGGGCACGCAGCTTACCATGCGCACCTTCCATATCGGCGGCGCGGCGCAGCGCGGGGCCGAACAGTCGAGCGTCGAGGCGAGCTATGACGGCCGCATCACCATCCGCAACCGCAGCGTGGTGATAAACAGCCAGAACGTGCCGATCGTGATGTCGCGCAACTGCGAGATCGTGCTGTTCGACGATCGCGATCGCGAGCGGGCGCGTTACCGCGTGCCGCATGGCGCGCGGCTGCTGGTGGACGAGAACGCCGCCGTCACCCGCACGCAGCGGCTGGCGGAGTGGGACCCGTATACGCTGCCGATCATCACGGAAAGCGCCGGGCGGGTGGAGTATCTCGACCTCTTGGAGGGCGTGACCCTGGTCGAGCGCGTCGACGAGGTGACCGGGCTCACCTCCAAGGTGGTGGTCGACTACAAGCAGGGCGCGCGCGGCGCCGATCTCCGGCCGCGGCTGCAGCTCAAGGACGAGAAGGGCGACGTCGTCCGGCTGCCGAACGGCTCCGACGCACGCTACTTCCTCGCGCCCGATTCGATCCTCTCGGTCGAGAACGGCGCGGTGGTGCACGCGGGCGACGTGCTGGCGCGGATCCCGCGCGAGGGCAGCAAGACGCGCGACATCACCGGCGGTCTGCCGCGCGTGGCCGAGCTGTTCGAGGCGCGGCGGCCGAAGGACCACGCGATCATTGCGGAAAACGATGGCCGCGTGGAATTCGGCAAGGACTACAAGGCGAAGCGCCGGGTTATCGTGAAGAACGACGAGACCGGCGAGGACTCCGAGTACCTGATCCCGAAGGGCAAGCACGTCTCGGTGCAGGAGGGCGACTTCGTGCGCCGCGGCGATCCGCTGGTCGACGGCCCGCGCGTGCCGCACGACATCCTGCGCGTGCTGGGCGTGGAGGCGCTGTCCGACTACCTGGTGAACGAGATCCAGGACGTGTACCGGCTGCAGGGCGTGAAGATCAACGACAAGCACATCGAGGTGATCGTCCGCCAGATGCTGCAGAAGGTGGAGATCCTCGAGCCGGGTGACACGACGTACCTGACCGGCGAGCAGGTCGACCGCTTCGAGGTGGAGGCGGAGAACAACAAGCGCGAGCAGGCGGGCGAACGGCCGGCCGCGGCGATGCCGGTCTTGCAGGGCATCACCAAGGCGAGCCTGCAGACGCACAGCTTCATCAGTGCCGCGTCCTTCCAGGAGACCACGCGCGTGCTCACCGAGGCGGCGACGGCCGGCAAGGTGGACCACTTGATGGGGCTGAAGGAGAACGTGATCGTCGGACGGCTCATTCCGGCCGGCACAGGCAGCGTGATGAACCGCCTGCGCGCCATCGCGGCGGGGCGGGACCAACGCACGCTGCGCCAGGAGACGCCGGCTATTCCGGGGCAGGACATCGCCGCGGAGTAGGGACGCGTCCACACCTACCGAGTTCGTCATGGCCGGGGGCTTGCCCCGGCCATGACGGGGCGGCACCGATGCGAGGCGACCGGCGGAGCGTTGTCGCGGCATCCGCGACCGTTTCCGCTCAGCCGGAACGCGCTCCGGGCAGGGTGGGGCTGAACACCAGCCTCACCTTGCTGTCACCTCGCTTTCACCTCGGCTCGCTCACTGGCCGGCCGCGATCGTCTCCCGCACGTAGCGGCGGCGCGCGTCGAGATCCCGCGCGACCCGCTCGTCGTTCTCCTGCATCGCCTGCACGTCGATCTCGGCGAATTCCAGCACCCCGAGCTGAGCGAAGCCGTGGCGCACCTTGTCGCCCCACAGGCCGATGTCCTTCACCGTCGGCACGATGCGGGTGAACAAGCGCTTGCGGAACGTCATTTGCGAGTGGCTCGTCCGCACGTAGTCGAGGCATTCGGCGACCGGCAGACCGAGATGGCCCCACAACTCGCTGGCGTCGAACCGGTCGCGCATGTGGTGGCAGGCTTCGACCAGGAACTCCTCGCGCTCGTCGCGTTCCGCCTGCGTGAGCTGGGGGTAATAGTCCCGGAGCGACAGGCGGCCGAACGCGACATGCCGCGCCTCGTCCTCCATCACATAAGCGTTGACGGCGGAGGCCAGCGAGCTTTGCGCGGTATCGCGGATGCGCGCGAACGCGGCGAGCGCCAGCCCCTCGATCACCACCTGCATGCCGAGATACGTCATGTCCCAACGCGAATCGCGCAGCACCTGCTCGAGCAGTTGCTGCAACGGCCGCGTCATCGGATAGGCGACGCCGAACTTTTCCAGCAGCCGCTTGTAGACTTCGACGTGGCGCGCCTCGTCGATCACCTGCGTCGAGGCGTAGAATTTCGAGTCGAGGTCGGGCACCTGCTGCACGATCTTGGCCGCGCAGATCAACGCGCCCTGCTCGCCCTGGAGGAACTGCGACGTGCTCCAGGCCTGGTGGTGGCGGCGGATTTCCATCTGTTCGCGCGGCGAGAGCCGGCGATACACCGGCGCATCCAGGATCGGCAGTGCTTCCGGCGGCAATTGCTGCGGGTTTTCCGGATCGAGATCCTGGTTCCAGTCGATCCGATCCTTCGCGTTCCACTGCATCGACTTGCCGCGTTCGTAGAGCGCCAGCAGTCGCTCCCGCTCGGGACCGAATTCCCAGTTGAAATAGGCCTCGAAGTCCTGGGGAATAGCCCAGGATTTCGGCGCGTCTGCGACCGCGTACAGCTCCGCGAAGGTCATTTGCCCACTCCCCCTTTCGGCATGACATTCGCGGCGCGCCGGTCGCGGGTCAAGCAGCGCGGGTCCTTGACTTGGCCCCGCCACACTCTTAGGTTCCGCGCCCTCGGCCGACCCCACCGACGTTGCTGGGGCGGTTGTCGTTCAGAGCACCAGGGCGTGTGGCGCCGCCGTCGGGTTTTCCCGGCGGCCTAGGCCGCAGGCAGGGTCGGAACCCGCAGGGTGGCGCGCCCCGCCACCCGGAACGCGGGCTCTAACGGCATTCGCCAGAGCGGCATTCGCCAGCGCTGGCCGGGACGACGTGAAGGAACGGGATCGAAAAGCAGGCCCATGCCCACCATCAATCAGCTCATCGCCAAGGGCCGCGAGCCCCAGCGCTCGCGCAACAAGGTGCCGGCGCTGCAGGGGTGTCCGCAAAAGCGGGGCGTCTGCACGCGCGTCTATACGACCACGCCCAAGAAGCCGAACTCGGCGCTGCGCAAGGTGGCCAAGGTGCGGCTGACCAATGGTTACGAGGTCGTGAGCTACATTCCGGGCGAGGGCCACAACCTGCAGGAGCACAGCGTCGTGTTGATCCGCGGCGGCCGCGTGAAGGACCTGCCCGGCGTCCGCTACCATATCCTGCGCGGTGTGCTCGACACGCAGGGCATCGCCAAGCGCCGCCAGCGCCGTTCGCTGTACGGCGCGAAGCGGCCGAAGTAAGGGAGCGCCGGGATGAGCCGCCGCCGCCGCGCGGTCAAGCGCGACATTCTGCCGGACGCCAAGTTCGGCGACGTGGTCATTTCGCGCTTCATGAACGCGATCATGTACGACGGGAAGAAGTCGGTCGCCGAGCGCATCGTCTACGGCGCGCTCGAGGTTTTGAAGCGGCGCGGCGGCCCGCAGGGCAATTCGGTGCGCATGTTTCACGAGGCGCTCGACAACGTGAAGCCGGCCGTCGAGGTGCGCTCGCGCCGGGTCGGCGGCGCCACGTATCAGGTGCCGGTGGAGGTTCGTGCCGAACGGCGCCAGGCGTTGGCGATCCGGTGGCTGATCGACGCCTCGCGCAAGCGCGGCGAGCACACCATGGAGGAGCGGCTGTCGAACGAGTTGTTCGACGCCGTGAACAGCCGCGGCGCGGCGGTGAAGAAGCGCGAGGACACGCATCGGATGGCCGAGGCCAACAAGGCGTTCAGCCACTACCGCTGGTAGATTTTCAGCAAGAGAAGAGACGGGACGAGCCCCGGGGCACGGAGACAAGACAGATGGCCAAAGCGAAATTCCAGCGGAACAAGCCGCACTGCAACATCGGCACGATTGGCCATGTCGATCATGGCAAGACGACGCTGACCGCGGCGATCACCAAGGTGCTCGCCCAGGCGGGCGGCGCGACCTTCACCTCGTACGACCAGATCGACAAGGCGCCCGAGGAGCGCGCCCGCGGCATCACCATCAACACCGCGCATGTCGAGTACGAGACCAAGAACCGGCATTACGCGCATGTGGACTGCCCCGGCCACGCCGACTACGTGAAGAACATGATCACCGGCGCCGCGCAGATGGACGGCGCCATCCTGGTGGTTTCGGCGGCTGACGGCCCGATGCCGCAGACGCGCGAGCACATTCTGCTCGCCCGCCAGGTCGGCGTGCCGGCGCTGGTCGTCTATCTGAACAAGGTCGACATGGTCGACGATCCCGAACTGCTGGAACTCGTGGAGATGGAGGTGCGCGAGTTGCTCTCCTCCTACCAGTTCCCGGGTGACGACATTCCGATCGTGCGCGGCTCGGCGCTGTACGCGCTCGAGGGCCGCGACCCGGAGTTGGGCGAGAAGTCGGTCCTGGCCCTGATGGACGCGGTGGACAGCTACATCCCGCAGCCCGAGCGGCCGATGGACCGGCCGTTCCTGATGCCGATCGAGGACGTGTTCTCGATCTCCGGCCGCGGCACCGTGGTGACCGGCCGCGTGGAGCGCGGCGTCATCAAGGTCGGCGACGAGGTGGAGATCGTCGGCCTGCGCCCGACCACCAAGACCGTGGTGACCGGCGTCGAGATGTTCCGCAAGCTGCTCGATCGGGGCGAGGCCGGCGACAACATCGGCGCGCTGCTGCGCGGCACCAAGCGCGAGGAAGTGGAGCGCGGCCAGGTGCTGGCCGAACCCGGCTCGATCACGCCGCACACCAAGTTCAAGGCCGAGGCGTACGTGCTGACGAAGGAGGAGGGCGGCCGTCATACGCCGTTCTTCACCAACTACCGGCCGCAGTTCTATTTCCGCACCACCGACGTGACCGGTGTCGTGCAGTTGCCGGAAGGCACGGAAATGGTGATGCCCGGCGACAACGTCTCGATGGACGTGGAGCTGATCGCGCCGATCGCCATGGACGAAGGCCTGCGCTTCGCCATCCGCGAGGGCGGACGAACGGTCGGCGCCGGCGTCGTCGCGTCGATCGTGGCTTGAGGCAAGGCCGAGCGGACGCCGCGACGCGGACTGAAGAAAAATGGACAACCAGAATATCCGCATCCGCCTCAAGGCGTACGATCACCGCGTGCTGGACAACAGCACGAAGGAAATCGTGAACACGGCCAAGCGCACCGGTGCGCGGGTGCGCGGGCCGATCCCGCTGCCGACGCATATCGAGCGCTTCACCGTCAACCGATCGCCGCACGTCGACAAGAAGAGCCGCGAGCAGTTCGAAATCCGGACGCATCGCCGGCTGCTCGACATCGTCGAGCCGACGCCGCAGACGGTGGACGCGCTGATGAAGCTCGACCTCGCCGCCGGCGTCGACGTCGAGATCAAGCTGTAGCGCTCGACAGGACGAACGGGGATTGCCGCCGATGCGTACGGGATTGCTGGCGAAGAAGCTCGGCATGTCGCGCCTGTTCCGGGCCGATGGCACGCATGTGCCGGTCACGGTGCTGCACATCGACAATTTGCAGGTGGTCGCGCAGCGCACCGAGGAGAGCGACGGCTACACCGCCGTGCAGCTCGGCTGGGGCCGCGCCAAGGTGAAGAACGTGACGCGGCCGAATTGCGGCCATTACGCGCGGGCCAAGGTCGAGCCGAAGCAGAAGCTGTGCGAGTTTCGCGTCGCCGCCGACGCGGTGCTGGAGCCGGCGGCCGACGCTCACCGCGGCGCATTTCGTCGAGGGCCAGCGCGTCGACGTGATCGGCACCAGCAAGGGCAAGAGCTTCGCCGGCGCGATGAAGCGCTGGAACTTCAGCGGGCTCGAGGCGAGCCACGGCGTGTCCATCAGCCATCGCAGCCACGGCTCCACCGGCAACCGCCAGGACCCGGGGCGCACCTTCAAGAACAAGAAAATGGCCGGTCATCTGGGCGACGAGCGCGTCACCACGCTCAATCTGGAAGTGGCCCAGTCGATGCCGAGAAGGGGTTGCTGATGCTGCGCGGCGCGGTGCCGGGCGCGAAGGGCGGGTTCGTGATGGTGCGCGACGCGGTGAAGCGCACGCGTCCGGCCGAGGCGCCCTATCCGGCCGCGCTGCGCCGCGCCGCGCCGGCTGAGGATCTCACCCATGCAGATCGAGATCAACACGCTCGACAACACCAGCGCCGGCACCATCGAGTTGCCCGACGAGATCTTCGCCGCCGCGCCGCGCGCCGACATCATGGCGCGGGTGGTCCATTGGCAACAGGCCAAGCGCCGCGCCGGCACGCACAAGGTGAAGGGCATGGGCGAGGTTCAGGGCACGACGAAGAAGCCGTAGAGGCAGAAAGGCACCGGCAGCGCCCGCCAAGGCAGCCTGCGGGCGCCGCAATTCCGCACCGGTGGCGTGGTGCACGGCCCGGTGTGCGCGACCACGGCTACGATCTGCCGAAGAAAGTGCGCCGCCTCGGGCTGATCTCCGCGCTGTCGCAGAAGCAGGCCGAAGGCAAGCTCGTGGTGCTCGACGGGCGGGCGACGCCGGCAAGACCAAGGACCTCGCCGCGAAGCTGAAGACTCTGGGTTGGCGCTCGGCGCTGGTCGTCGACCAGGCGATCGACGCCGGGTTCGTGCGGGCCAGCCGGAACTCTCGCCGGCATCGACGTGCTGCCGACGGTCGGCGCCAATGTCTACGACATCCTCAACCATGACGTGCTGGCGATCACCACGTCCGGGATCGAGGGCCTGAAGGAACGCCTGAGCGCGGAGATCGCGCCGATGACATCGCCGCATCGCTTGGCGGACGCGGCGCGCACGCGCGCGACGCACCTGACCCGCGAGGCATGTACGAAATCATCCGCAGCCCGGTCATTACCGAAAAGGCGACAACCGTGGGCGAGCGGAGCCAGATGGTGTTCCGCGTCGCGCTGGAAGCGACCAAGCCGGACATCAAGGCGGCGGTGGAAGGCTTGTTCGGCGTGAAGGTCACGTCGGTGAACACATTGCTGGTCAAGGGCAAGACCAAGCGCTTCAAGGGCCGGCCCGGCCGACGCAGCGACGTGAAGAAGGCCTATGTCGCGCTCGAACAGGGTCAGTCCATCGACCTGACCAGCGGATTGGCCTGAGGGGTTCGCGGCCATGGCGCTGAAGCATTTCAATCCCGTCACCGCGACCTTGCGCGGCACCGTGCTGATCGACCGCGGCGAGCTGTGGAAGGGCAAGCCGGTCAAGCAGCTGACCGAGGGCAAGAGCGGGTCCGGCGGGCGCAACAATCACGGCCATATCACGACGCGCTTCCGCGGCGGCGGCCACAAGCAGACGTATCGCTACGTCGATTTCAAGCGGCGGAAGTTCGACGTGCCGGCGCGCGTCGAGCGGCTGGAATACGATCCGAACCGCAGCGCCTTCATCGCGCTGATCAAGTACGAGGACGGCGAGCTGGCGTACATCCTGGCCCCGCAGCGGCTGCGCGCGGGCGACGCGGTGGTGGCCGGACGGCGCGTGGACATCAAGCCGGGCAACGCGATGCCGCTGGCGGCCATTCCCGTCGGGACGATCGTGCATAACGTGGAAATGAAGGTCGGGCGCCGGCGGCAAGATCGCGCGTGCCGCCGGGACCTATGCGCAGTTGGTCGGCAAGGATGCCGGCTACGCGCAGCTCAAGCTGACCTCGGGCGAGTTGCGCATCGTGCGCGCCGAATGCATGGCGAGCGTCGGCGCGGTATCGAACCCGGACAATTCGAACCAGTCGATCGGCAAGGCGGGACGCAGCCGCTGGCTCGGCCGGCGCCCGCATAATCGCGGCGTGTCGATGAACCCGGTCGACCATCCGCTCGGCGGCGGCGAGGGCCGCAGCTCCGGCGGGCGGCATCCGGTCACGCCCTGGGGCAAGCCGACCAAGGGTTACAAGACGCGCAGCAACAAGCGGACGGACAAGCTGATCATCCGCCGCCGCAACAAGGGCAAGTGAGCATGGCGCGTTCGGTCTGGAAGGGCCCCTTCGTCGACGGCTATCTGCTGAACAAGGCGGATGCCGCGCGCGCGTCGGGCCGCAACGAGATCATCCGCATCTGGTCGCGCCGGTCGACCATTCTGCCGCAGTTCGTGGGCCTCACCTTCGGGGTCTACAACGGCAGGAAATTCCTGCCCGTGCTGGTGACCGAGAACATGGTCGGCCACAAATTCGGCGAGTTCTCGCCGACCCGCACGTTCACCGGACACTCCGGCGACAAGAAGGCGAGGCGGACATGAGCAAGCCGAAGCACTCGCGGTTGCTCGACGACACCGAGGCGCAGGCGATCCTGTCCAACGTGCGCATCAGCCCGCGCAAGTTGAACCTGGTGGCGGCGATGATCCGCAACCTGCCGGCGCAGCAGGCGGTGGCGACCCTGACCTTCAGCAAGCGGCGCATCGCGCAGCAGGTGCGCAAGACGCTGGAGAGCGCGATCGCCAATGCCGAGAACAATCATCAGCTCGACGTCGATCGGCTGTTCGTCTCGCGCGCCGATGTCGGGCGCGCCGTGGTGATGCGCCGCTTCCATGCGCGCGGCCGCGGTCGCGCGTCGCGGATCGAGAAGTGGTTCAGCAATCTTCGGATCGTCGTCACCGAACGGCAGCAGGAAACGACGCCGCCGGCCGGCTCGGAGCAGGAGGCCGCGTAATCATGGGTCACAAAGTCAATCCGGTGGGGCTTCGGCTCGGCATCAACCGCACCTGGGACAGCCGCTGGTACGCCGGCCACGATTACGCCAAGCTGCTGCACGAGGATTTGCGCCTGCGCGGGCATCTGCGCGGCAAGCTGTCCGGCGCCGGGGTCTCGCGCGTGGTGATCGAGCGGCCGGCGAAGAAGCCGCGCGTGACGATCTATGCCGCGCGTCCGGGCGTGGTGATCGGCAAGAAGGGCCAGGAGATCGAGGCGCTGCGCAAGGATCTCGCGCGCATGGCAAAGTCCGAGGTGGCGCTGAACATCGTCGAGATCCGCAAGCCGGAAATCGAGGCGACCCTGGTGGCCGAGAATATCGCGCAGCAGCTGGAGCGCCGGGTCGCGTTCCGCCGCGCCATGAAGCGCGCGGTGCAGTCGGCGATGCGGCTCGGCGCGCAGGGCATCCGCATCCAGTGCGGCGGCCGGCTGGGCGGGGCGGAAATCGCGCGCATGGAGTGGTATCGCGAGGGCCGCGTGCCGCTGCACACGCTGCGCGCCGACGTCGATTTCGGCGTCGCCACGGCGAAGACGACCTACGGCACGTGCGGGGTGAAGGTCTGGATCTTCAAGGGCGAGATCATGGCGCACGACCCGACGGCGCAGGACCGCCGCGCCGCCGAACAGGCGCCGCAGCGGTAGGGGGCAGGGCGTCATGCTGCAACCGAAGCGCACGAAATTCCGCAAGGCGCACAAGGGCCGCATTCACGGCCTGACGAAGGGCGCGTCCGCGCTCAACTTCGGCACCTACGGGCTGAAGGCGATGGAGCCGGAGCGGGTGACCGCGCGGCAGATCGAGGCCGCGCGCCGCGCCATAACGCGCGCCATGAAGCGCACCGGGCGGGTATGGATACGCATCTTCCCCGACGTTCCGGTCTCGATCAAGCCGGCCGAGGTGCGCATGGGCTCCGGCAAGGGCAGCCCGGAATACTGGGTCTGCCGGGTGAAGCCGGGCCGCATCATGTTCGAGATCGACGGCGTGCCGGCCGACGTGGCGCGCGACGCGCTGACGCTCGGCGCCGCGAAGCTGCCGATCAAGACCAAGTTCATCGCCCGTGTCGGGGACGCCTGATCCATGACGAAACCCTCCGACATCCGGGCCAAGACCGCGGACGAGCTGAACGCGATGCTGCTCGACCTGCGCAAGGAACAGTTCAACCTGCGATTCCAGCGCGCGACCGGGCAGACCCAGGCGACGGGCCGGATCAGGGCGGTGCGGCGCGACATCGCGCGCGTGAAGACGATTTTGCAGGAAAAGTCGGCGCCGCGCCCGCAAGCGGCGGCTTCGGCTAATCCGACGGCCTGAGAGGAGAGACGATGCCAAGGCGGGTGCTCACCGGGCGGGTGACCAGCGACAAGATGGACAAGACCGTGACGGTCCTGGTCGATCGGCGCGTGATGCACCCGCTGTACAAGAAATTCCTGCGCCGCTCGAAGAAATACGCGGCGCACGACGAGGCGAACCTGTGCAAGATCGGCGACCTGGTGCGCATCATCGAGTGCCCGCCGATCAGCAAGCGCAAGACCTGGACGGTGATCGAGCGCAACGGCGAGCGGCTGGGCGCCGAGGCGGCATCGGCGGCCGAGGCGCAGGGCTGAGGAGCGGACGATGATTTCGGTCGAAAGCAATCTCGAGGTCGCGGACAATTCGGGCGCGCGCCGGGTGCAGTGCATCAAGGTGCTCGGCGGCTCGAAGCGCAAGACCGCCTCGGTCGGCGACGTGATCGTCGTCTCCGTGAAGGAAGCGATCCCGCGCGGCAAGGTGAAGAAGGGCGACATCCATCAGGCGGTGATCGTGCGCACGTCGTTTCCGGTGCGCCGCTCGGACGGCAGCGCGATCCGCTTCGACCGCAACGCCGCGGTGCTGATCAACAAACAGCAGGAACCGATTGGCACGCGCATCTTCGGCCCGGTGGTCCGCGAGCTGCGCGCCAGGCGGTTCATGAAAATCATCAGCCTGGCGCCGGAGGTGCTATGATGCGGCTCTGTCGGACGTCATGCCGGCCGTTGCGCCGGGCGGCGCGAGCCACGGGCGCACCGGATTGCCGGGTCGACCCCCGGATCGCGTCCGGGGACGGCAATGCCGGGAACGGGAAGGGTTAGCGCCATGGCGGCGAAGATCCGCAAGGGCGACCGCGTCGAGGTGATCAGCGGCGCCGAAAAGGGCAAGCGGGGCGAGGTGCTGGTGGTGCTGCCGAAGGACGGCCGCGCCGTGGTGCGCGGCGTGGCCATCGCCAAGCGGCATTTGAAGCCGCGCGGCCTGGCCCAGCCCGGCGGCATCGAGTCGCGCGAGGCGACCATTCATCTGTCCAACCTCGCGCTGATCGACCCGAAATCGGACAAGCCGACCAGGGTCGGGTTCCGCACGCTGGCGAACGGCAGCAAGGTCCGCGTCGCCCGGCGCAGCGGCGAGCACGTCGAGAGTTGAGGAGGCCAGCGTGAGCGAAACCGCGCGCGAACAGGAGCCGCAATCGATGCCGCGTTTGCAGCGGCGCTATCTCGACGAGGTGCGTCCGCAACTGCGGCAGGAGTTCGGCTACACGAACCCGATGCAGGTGCCGAAGCTCGACAAGATCATCATCAACATGGGCGTCGGCGAGGCGACCGCGGATCAGAAGAAGCTGGACGCGGCGCTGTCGGAACTGGCGGTGATCGCGGGTCAGAAGCCGGTGAAGACCTTGGCGAAGAAGGCCATCGCCACCTTCAAGATCCGCAAGGGTCTGCCGATCGGCTGCAAGGTGACCCTGCGCAAGGCGCGCATGTACGAATTCCTCGACCGGCTGGTGACGATCGCGCTGCCGCGCGTGCGCGACTTCCGCGGCATCGCCGGCAAGGCGTTCGACGGGCGCGGCAATTTCGCGATGGGACTGAAGGAGCAGATCATCTTTCCCGAAATCAACTACGACAAGGTGGAATCGATCCGCGGCATGGACATCGTGATCGTGACCACCGCGAAGAGCGACGCCGAGGCGAAGGCGCTGCTCAAGAGGTTCGACATCCCGTTCGCTGGCTGAGCGGCGGGGGACAGCGGCTTGGGAAAACCGCCGGGAACGAGGCGACGGTCCCGGCAGGTTCCGGAAGGATAATGAAGTATGGCCAAGACATCGGCGGTCAATCGGAACAAGAAGCGGGAACGGATGGCGACCCGCGACCGCGCCAAGCGGGCGGTGCTGAAGTCCGCGATGATGGACCGCACCCTGCCCGTGGAGGATCGGTTCAATGCCAGCCTCAAGCTGGCGCAGTTGCCGCGCAACGGCGCGCGCGTGCGGGTGCGGCTGCGCTGCGAGTTGACCGGCCGGCCGCGCGGCAATTACCGGAAATTCAAGCTGTCCCGCATCAAGCTCCGGGATCTGGCGAGCGTCGGGCAGATCCCCGGCATGGTCAAGGCGAGCTGGTAAGGGGGCCTCATGTCACTCTCCGATCCCTTGGGCGACATGCTGACCCGCATTCGCAACGCGCAGCGCGCGCGGCATTCGTCCTGCATGGCACCGGCCTCGCGGCTGCGCGCCAACGTGCTGGAGGTGTTGAAGCGCGAGGGCTTCATCCGCGGCTATTCCGCCGAGGAGCTGCGTCCGGGCGTGTCGCGGCTGCGCATCGAGCTGAAATACAACGAAGGCGAGCCGGTGATTAAGGAGATCCACCGCGTCTCTAAGCCGGGCCGGCGTGTCTATTCGCGGATCAAGGAACTGCCGCGCGTCTACGCCGGACTCGGCGTGTCGATCCTGTCGACGCCGCGCGGCGTGCTGAGCGATGCCGAGGCGCGCGCCGCCAATGTCGGCGGCGAAGTCTTGTGCCGCGTGTTCTGATCGGGCAGCGCGGAGTGAAAGAGGAACGCGAACAATGTCGCGCGTAGGCAAATATCCGGTGGAGATTCCGGCCGGCGTGCAGTTGGCGCTGGCTGGGCGGACGCTCTCCGCCAAGGGACGGCTGGGCGAGCTGAAATTGGACCTGACCGAGCACGTCGAGGCGGTGATCGACGGCAACCAGGTGACGGTCACGCCGCGCGGGGCAGAGCGGCAGGCGCGCATGATGTGGGGAACCACGCGCGCGCTGGTTGCCAACATGGTGAAGGGCGTCGCCACCGGCTATACGAAGTCGCTGGAGATCAGCGGCACCGGCTACCGCGCCGCGGTCCAGGGCACGAATCTGGTGATGAATCTCGGCTTCGCGCACGACGTGGTCTATCCGATCCCGCCGGGGATCAAGATCACCACCCCGCGCCCGACCGCGGTCACCATCGAGGGCATCGACAAGCGCCTGGTCGGGCAGGTGGCGGCCGAGATCCGCGCGTTCCGCCCGCCCGAGCCGTACAAGGGCAAGGGCATCAAGCTCGATACCGAGACGATCCGCCGCAAGGAAGGCAAGAAGAAGTAATGAGCGCGATCCACGAATTGCGCGAGCGCCGGCGTCAGCGCCTGCGCTTCCAGCTCAGCCGGAAGGGCGGCGGTCGGCCGCGGCTGTCCGTCTTCCGCTCGGGCAAGCACATCTACGCGCAGGTGATCGACGA
Organism: uncultured Alphaproteobacteria bacterium; assembly: GCA_963761015.1. Lineage (GTDB taxonomy): Bacteria > Pseudomonadota > Alphaproteobacteria > Acetobacterales > Acetobacteraceae > CAVXFL01. Next base: position 86,130 of record CAVXFL010000004.1, on the reverse strand, counting down.
CGCGGCCGGCCGGACGGTGGCCGCGGCGTCGAGCTTGGAGCCCGGTTTGCGCGGGAGCCTGCGCACCGGGGCGGACAAGCAGGCGGCGGCGGCGGTCGGCAAGCTCGTCGCCGAGCGGGCCCGCGCCGCCGGGGTGAGCGCCGTGGTGTTCGATCGCGGCGCCTATTTGTATCACGGCCGGGTCAAGGCGCTGGCCGACGCCGCCCGCGAGGGCGGGCTCGCGTTCTGAGCGGGCGCAAGGGAGATTTCGGCTGATGGCACGTGACTCGAGAGAAGGCCGGGGCCGCGATCGCGATCGCGACCGGGACCGCGATGGCGACGAGCTGATCGACAAGCTGGTCAGCATCAATCGCGTCGCCAAGGTGGTGAAGGGTGGCCGCCGCTTCGCCTTCGCCGCCCTCGTCGTGGTGGGCGACCAGAAGGGCCGCGTCGGCTACGGCGCGGGCAAGGCGCGCGAGGTGCCGGAAGCGATCCGTAAGGCGACCGACCGGGCCAAGCGCTCCATGATCCGCGTGCCGATGAAGGAAGGCCGCACGCTGCATCACGATGTCCAGGGGCGCTACGGCGCCGGCGCGGTGGTGCTGCGCTCGGCCTCGGCGGGCACCGGCATCATTGCCGGCGGCCCGTTGCGCGCGGTGTTCGAGACGTTGGGGATCGGCGACGTGGTGGCGAAGAGCCTGGGCAGCCGCAATCCGCACAACATGGTCAAGGCGACGTTCGCCGCCCTGCAGCGCTGCGCCAGCCCGCGCTCGGTGGCGTCGCGCCGCGGCAAGAAGGTCTCCGACCTGCTCGGCCGCCGCGATCAACAGCCGCCCGCGCCGGCGGCGACCGAGGAGGCGGCCCGTGCCTAAGCTGCGCGTCACGCAGATTGTCTCGGCGGCCGGCCACAAGCCGGGTCAGAAGGAAACGCTGATCGGTCTCGGCCTGAACAAGCTGCGGCGGACCCGTGAACTGGAGGACACGCCGGCGGTGCGCGGCATGATCCGCAAGGTGGCGCATCTGGTGCGGGTAGAGGAGCGCTCCTGAATGAAGCTCAACGAACTGCGCGACAATGCGGGCGCGCGCTACAAATCGAAGCGGCTCGGCCGCGGTATCGGCTCGGGCAAGGGCAAGACCGCCGGCAAGGGGGTGAAGGGCCAGAAGGCGCGCACCGGCGTGGCGCTGAACGGGTTTGAGGGTGGTCAAATGCCGATCTATCGGCGGCTGCCCAAGCGCGGCTTCACCAATCTGTTCCGCAAGGAGTACGCGCCGGTGAACCTGGACGCGCTGGAGCGGGCGATCGCGGCCGGCCGGCTCGATCCGGAGCAGCCGATCACGGAAGACGCGCTGCGCGGCGCCGGACTGGTTCGCGGCGGCAAGGTTTCCGGCGTGCGCCTGCTGGCGCGGGGCGAGATCACGCGCGCGGTGCGGCTGACCGTCTCCGGCGCCTCGGCCGCGGCGGTGGCCGCGATCGAAAAGGCCGGGGGTTCGGTCACGCGGACCGTGCCGGAGAAGACGGCAGGGCAAGCGGAAGCCTGAGTGCCGTGACGGCCCTCACCCCGACCTTCTCGCAGGGGGAGGGAGAAGGCGATTGATTTTGTTCCCTCTCCCTCTGGGAGAGGCTTAGGCTGAGGGCTATGTTGGGATCGCCCCGGCAGGTCCGGCGGGCGCGAGGGCTGCGGCGTCGCGGAACGCCGGCTGAAGCCGAGCTGTGCCGCTCGCGCAGGATTAGGGGATAACGGATGGCCTCGGCGGCCGAGCAACTAGCGGCAAATCTCAATCTCGGCGTTTTCGCGAAGGCGACCGAGCTCAAGAAGCGCGTCTGGTTCACCCTGCTCGCCTTGGTGGTCTATCGCGTCGGCACCTACATCCCGGTGCCCGGCGTCGATGCCACCGTCATGGGCGAACTGATGCGCCAGCACGGTTCCGGCATTCTCGGCATGTTCAACATGTTCACCGGCGGCGCGCTCGGCCGCATGACGGTGTTCGCGCTGAACATCATGCCGTATATCAGCGCCAGCATCATCATGCAGCTGATGCAGGCGGCGGTGCCCTCGCTCGAACAACTGAAGAAAGAGGGCGAGTCCGGGCGCAAGAAACTCAACCAGTATTCGCGCTACCTGACCGTGGTGATCGCGTTCTTCCAGTCCTACGGCATCGCCGTCGGGCTCGAGAGCATGCACGGCAGTTTCGGCCCGGCGGTGCTCTATCCCGGGTATTTCTTCCTGCTCTCCTGCGTCGTGACCCTGGTCGGCGGCACGATCTTCCTGATGTGGCTGGGCGAGCAGATCACCGCGCGCGGCGTCGGCAACGGCATTTCCCTCATCATCTTCGCGGGCATTGTCGCCAACCTGCCGCACGCGCTCGCCAACCTGCTGGAACTGGGCCGCACCGGGGCGCTGTCGCCGTTCTTCATCCTGCTGTTCTTCGTCATCGCCGTCGGCGTGATCGCGTTCATCGTGTTCATGGAGCAGGCGCACCGGCGGGTGGTGGTGCAGTATCCGAAGCGCCAGGTCGGCACGCGCATGTTCGGCGGCGATTCGACGCACATGCCGTTGAAGGTGAACACGTCGGGCGTCATCCCGCCGATTTTCGCCAGCTCCATCCTGCTGATCCCGGCGACCATTTCCAGCTTCGCGGGCAACGCCGCCAGCCCGTCCTGGCTGAGCTGGATCGGCGCGACGATCGGGCACGGCCAGCCGCTCTACATGGTGATGTATGCGGCGCTGATCATTTTCTTCTGCTTCTTCTACACGGCGGTGGTGTTCAACCCCGAGGAGACGGCGGACAACTTGAAGAAATACGGCGGCTTCATCCCGGGCATCCGGCCGGGCAGCGCGACGGCCGAGTATTTCGACTATGTGCTCACCCGGCTGACGGCGGTTGGCGCGCTCTATGTCGTGGCGGTTTGCTTGCTGCCCGAGATCCTGATCAGCCGCTACGGCGTGCCGTTCTACTTCGGCGGCACCAGCCTCATGATCATCGTCTCGGTCACCATGGATACGGTGACGCAGATCCAGTCGCACCTGATCGCGCACCAGTACGAGGGGCTGATCCGAAAATCGCGGCTCGGCCGCGGCGGGCGAGGGCGGTGAAGGAGCGGCTGCACCTGATCCTGCTCGGCCCGCCCGGCGCGGGAAAGGGCACGCAGGCCAAGCGGCTACAGGAGAAGCACCGGCTGGCGCAGATCTCCACCGGCGACATGCTGCGCGCCGAAGTGGCGGCGGGCAGCGAGATCGGCCGCCAGGCGAAGGCGATCATGGAGGCGGGCGAACTGGTGCCCGACGACATCATCGTCGCCATGCTGGCCAAGCGGGTGGGCGCGCCGGACTGTCGGCACGGCTTCATCCTCGACGGGTTTCCGCGCACCGTCCCGCAGGCCGAGGCGCTGGATCGGATGCTGGCCGAACTCGGCCTCAACCTGGACGCCGTGATCGAGTTGAAGGTCGACGACGCGGCGCTGGTGGAGCGCATCGTCGGCCGTTTCACCTGCGCCAAATGCGGCGAGGGCTATCACGAGCGCTTCAAGCCGCTGCGCGTGGCGGGCGTGTGCGACATCTGCGGCAGCCGCGAGTTCGCCCGCCGCGCCGACGACAACCGCGACACGGTGACCGCCCGGCTCGACGCCTATCACCGCGAAACCGCGCCGATTCTGCCGCACTATCGCGCCCAGGGCCGGCTCCATGCCGTCGACGGCATGGCCGAGATCGACCGGGTCACCGAGGAAATCGAGGCGGTGCTGGCGCGGCTGGCGTAGCGGGCATCGCGCGCTCCGATCCGGGCTCGCTACAAACTCACCACGATGTCGCCGAACGCGTCGAGCCCGGCGCGCGCGCCGGGCGGGACCAGGCAGGTCGCGTCGTATTCCTGCACGATCAGCGGACCCGGGCGCGGCGTGCCCGACAGGGTCGCGCGGTCGAGCACCGGGACCTCGCGCCAGCCCTGGTCGGCGAACCAGACATTGCGGCTTGCCGGCACCTCGGCGGCGGCGGGCGGAACGCGCGCCGGCAGGCGCGGCCGGTCGGGCACGCCGCGCGCGATGATGCCGAAGCCCGTCAGCTCCACCGGTTCGTCCTCGGGGGCGCGGAAGCCGTAGGTGCGTTCGTGCTCGGCCGCGAACAGCGCGGGAATGCGGGCGAGCAGCTCCGCCGCCGGCGCCGTCGGCAGGTCGATCGCAAGCTCCGACGATTGTCCCACATAGCGCGCCTGCGCCTGCAACCGAACGCGTTGGCGTTCGGCGGGAAACCCCTGTTCGGCGAGAACGCCGGCGGCGGCGCTTTCGAGCTGTTGCAGCACGTCCCGCACGCTGTCCGGATCGGCCGCGTCCACGCGCAGGCGGAGGCTGCGGGTGGCGTGGTGTTCGGTGTCGGCGACCAGCAGGCCGAAGGCGCTGAACAGGCCGGGCAGCGGCGGCACGATCACCTTGCCGATGCCGAGTTCGGCGGCGAGCGCGGCGCCGAACAGCGGGCCGTTGCCGCCGAACGCCAGCAGCGCGAAGCGGCGCGGGTCGCGCCCGCGCTCCACCGACACGGCGCGGATGGCGCGCATCATCGTGGCCGCCGCCAGCCGCACCATGCCGTACGCCGCCTGCTCCACCGAGCAGCCGAGCGGCCGCGCCAGTTGGTCGGCAATGGCCGCTTCCGCCGCCGCGCGGTCCAGCGGCAGCGCGCCCCCGGCCAGGCCCGCCGGGTCGAGCCAGCCCAGCACCAGCGTGCAATCGGTAATCGTCGGACGTTCGCCGCCCCGGCCGTAGCAGACCGGGCCGGGATCGGCGCCGGCGCTTTCCGGACCGACCTTCGGCGCGCCGGCCGCGTCGAGCCGGCAGATCGAGCCGCCGCCGGCGCCGACCTCGGCCAGATCGATCGCCGGCAGCTTCAGCATGTAGCCGGCGCCGGTGAGCAACCGCGAGCCGGTCATCACGCCGCCGCCCACTTCCAGCGCCTCGGCGCGCAGCACCTGGCCGTCCTCCACCAGCCCGGCCTTGGCGGTGGTGCCGCCCATGTCGAAGCTGACGAGGTTCGGCTCGCCGATGCGGCTTGCGAGCGCGGCCGCGCCGACCACGCCGGCGGTGGGCCCGCTCTCGATCACCCGCGCCGGGAACTCCGGCGGCGAAATGGTCCGAGGCCAGCCCGCCGTTCGACTGCATGAGCTTCAGCGGCGCGGTCACGCCGAGCGCGGCAAGCCGGGCGGCCAGGGCGGTCATATAGGCGCGCAAGATCGGCTTCACGTAGGCGTTGATGGCCGTGGTGCTGGTGCGCGGATACTCCTTTATCTCGGGTAGGATCGCGTGGCTGACCGAGATCGCGACGCCGGCCATCGCGCGGCGGATCGCATCGGCGACGGCCTGTTCGTGCGCCGGGTTCGCGTAGCTGTGCAGCAGGCAGATGGCGACGCTGGCGACGTTCTCGCGACGTAATATGTCGATGGCGTTTCGGAGACTGTCGCGGTCGAGCGGGACGGCGACGCTGCCGTCCGGGCGCATCTTCTCGGTCACTTCCAGCCGCAGCCGGCGCTCGATCAGGGCCGGCGGCTTGCTCCAGTGCAAGTCGTACAGGCGCGGCATGCGCAGGTCGCGGATTTCCAGGATGTCGCGGAAGCCCCGCGTGGTGATCAGCGCGGTGCGCGCGCCCTTGCCCTCCAGGATGGTGTTGGAGCCGATGGTCGAGGCATGCAGCACCTCGGCAACCGCGTCGCCGTCGCCGAGCAGGTCCGCAAGACCGGCGACGATGCCCTCGGCGTAATCGTGCGGCGTGGACGCGGCCTTGCGCGTCAGCACGCGCCCATCGGAGGCGATGGCGACGAGGTCGGTGAACGTGCCGCCGATGTCGATGCCGATGCGCAGCGTCACAGCCGAGACTTCGCGCCGGCGAGAAGCGGTCGCCTGATTCCGCCGCCATCGCCGGCGGCTGCCAGGCCACCCTCGGCAACTCGCCGCGCGACCCGCGCAAACGATTGCGCAGCATTTCGCTCGCGTGCCGATCAACGCGCGGCGGATCGCCGTCGGCGACCACGCCGTAGTCGCGCCGGGCGGCCTCCAGCGATACGAGGCCCTCGCGCAAATCCTGCTCGATCAAAGCAGGATCGCGCGCCAGTGGATCGCCCCAGCCGCCGGCGCCCGCCAACTCCGTGCGGAACACGTCGCCGCGCCGCAAGGTCATCGTGACCTTCGCATGCAACGCCTGCTCGTCCGGCTGGCCGGGGTTCAGCACGTTGCGGCTCGGCGTGCCGGGACAGCCGCCGTGCAATCCGTACGGCCGATGCGTCGCGCGGTCGGATCGCACCTGCAATATCCCTTCATCGGCGAGCATCCGCCAGGTGCGGCGGAGCGCCATGCCGCCACGATACTTCCCTGGCCCGCCGGTGTCCGGAACGATGCCGTAGTCCAGCACCTCCAGCGGATTTTCCGCCTCGATCACCTCGACGGAAAAGCTCGCCATATTGGCGAACATGTTGGTGTTGCCTTCGAGCCCGTCGGCCCAGGGCCGGCCGCCCCAGGCGCCGGAGAGGAAATCGACGTAGATGAACGGCTCGGCGCTCGGCATCGTAGCCGCCGATCGTCACCCCGGTGTTGCCGCCCTCGGAGGCCGCCATCACGCGATCCGGATACAGCATGGCGAGCGCGCCGAAGCAGCAATCGACCATGCGGAAGCCGGTGAGGCCGCGCGCGGCGCAGGCGGCCGGCGGCAGCGCGTTGGCGATCGTGCCCGGCGGCGCGGTCACTTTGATCGGCGCGGAACACGCCGTCGTTGTTCGGCATGTTGATCGACAGCACGGATTTCGCCGCGGTGAAGGACGCGGCCGCCGTGTAGCTCCAGGTATTGTTGATCGCGCCCTTCACCTGCGGCGCGGTGCCGGTCCAGTCGATCCACATCCGCTCGCCCTGCTTGCGCACGGTGCAGAACAGCTTGATCGGCTTGCCGGCGTCGATCTGGTCGTCGTCGATCCAGTCGGTAAAGCTCGCCTCGCCGTCGGGCAGTTCGGCGAGGCAATGGCGCGTCAGCCGCTCGCTATGCGCCATCGTCGCTTCCATGAGCGCAACCATCTCCTCGGCGCCGTGGCGCGCGATCAGCTCCGCCAGCCCGCGCGCGGCGATTTCGCAGGCGGCGAGTTGCGCGCGGATGTCGCCGAGCACGCGCCCGGGCACGCGCACGTTGCGCTCGATGATGCGAAACAGCGTCGCGTTCGGCCGGCCGCGCTCGTACAGTTTCAGCGGCGGAATGCGCAGTCCCTCGGCATAGATTTCCGTGCTGTCCGACGCGTTCGAGCCCGGCACGCGCCCGCCGACATCGGTGTGGTGGCAGATCGTGCAGGCCCAGGCGAGCGGACGGTCGCCCACGAACACCGGCCGGAACACGAAGATGTCCGGCAGGTGCATGCCGCCTTCATAAGGGTCGTTCAGGGCAAAAATATCGCCCTCGGCGATATCGGAACCGAAACGGCGCAGGCACGCCTTCAGCGCCACCGGAATGCTGCACAGATGCCCGGCGATGCTGAGTCCCTGCGCCACCAATCGGCCCTCGCCGTCGCAGATCGCCGTGCTGTAGTCCATGATGTTCTTCAGCACGCCGGAATAAGCGGTGCGATAGATGGTGAGCGCCATCTCGTCGCCGAGCGCGTTGATGCCGTTGCGGAACAGCTCGGCGGTGATCGGGTCGGGCTCGCTCATGCGCGCCCGAGCATGGGGCGCGATGGCGGGGGACGCAAGCGCGCGCTAGCCTGCGCTAGCGGACGAACGGGCCGTGTTTGCCGGTCCCGGGATCGCCGGGAACGACGAATGCCGTTCCGGCTCGGCGCTGGCGCGGTCCGGGGGCACGCCGAGACGTGTTCGCGCCCCCATCGCGTCGCCGAGCACCTTCATGACGGCGATCTTGCCGGCGTAATGCGGGTCGGCGTGACCATACGGCTTGGCGACCCCTGCTGGGTCGTTGCCGTTGGCGCCGTGCAGCACCGGGTCGGCGCCGAGCGCGAGCAGCATGCGCGCCGCCTCGGGATGGCCGCGGATGGCGGCGTCCATCAGCGGCGTGAACCCGTAGCGGTCGTTGCGGTTTACGTCGGCGCCGTTGGCGGCGAGGTAGGCGATGATGGCCGGCTTGCCGAGCAGGGCGGCGAGGCCGATCGGCGGCATGCCCGAATCGTCCAGGCCGTTGACATCGGCGCCGTGGGCCAGCGCGGCCTTCACCGCGCCCATGTCCCCGGCGCGGATCGCGGCGCTCAGGCTCGTGCCGGCATGGGCGGCGAGCGTGGGAGAGGCTGGCGGCGTCGCTTCCTTGGCGGTGGTCGTGGGCGGCGCGGGAGCGGGGGACGGCGGGCTCGGTGTGCGTTGCGTCGTCGTGGATTCGGGCCGCCGGGCCGGCGTTTCCTGCATGGCGCTGGGCGCCGGCGAGGGCTGGGCGGGGCCGGGCGGCGGCTTGCCGGTCAATTCGGTTATGCGCAGCCGGGCGAGGGGGACGAACTTCCCGTGCGGGAAGGCCTGCAAATAGGCCTGAAGCTCGGCCGCGTTCTTGCTGTTCTGCACCGACTTCCAGAACTCGATCTCGGCGGGGCTCTGCGCGAAAGCGGGCGCCGCCGTGGCAAGCAGCACCGCCAGCACCGCGCCGACCCGCGGCGAGCCGCCCCAGCGCGTCCCGGCGGCGATCCTCGGCTTCTCACATGGATGCTTCACGACGTTCCCTCGTGTTGGCGGAATGACGCGGTGATCTCGGGTTGCTCGGCGCGAATGCCGTCTAATGCCGGCGCAGTTCCTTGCCCGCCGCGATCAGACCCTGGATGTCGAGGCCGTTCACCGCGACGTGGGCGTTGTCCGCCTTGATGGTCCAGAGGATGCGCTGGCCCTCGCGGCGGCCGAGCATGCCCACGAGTTGCAGGAATGGCGCGACCTTGCCCCATTCGCGCGAGGATCGCACTTTCGCGACCAAGGCGTCGAAATTCGTGGCGCTCACGACCGCCTCGCTCCGGAAGTGGTTTGGCGAGAGCGCGACGACCTTGCCGACGCCGCCGAACTTGGTCGAGCCGATGTCGATTTCCAGCTCGTCCACCCCGGCGGTGATGCCGCCATGCGAGAACAGCGCCTTCACCGCTTCGCGCGATCTGCGGCTGCTGCATGCTCGGCTCCACGCCCGGCGCGGTCGCCGCCATGACCAGCGCGTCGAGGTCGGCGAGATGGATGCCGGAGAGCGTCGGCCGAATGAGAACGTGGCTCGGGACGTAGGCCCGGACCTCGCGCGGGATGTCCGGAGCGGTGAGCTGGTCGACGGAAAAGATCATGTGCGCGTCGAGGGTCCCGTGCGGCGTGCCGACGCCGCCGCCCACGGTGACGTGGCCGATATCGACCATGTGACCGGCCGCGGCAGCCGCGCAGATCGGTCAGCGTCTCGACCAGTTCGCCGCCCGTCGCGATGCCGCGCAGCTTCAGATAGGCGTCGCGCAGTTCCGCCATCGCCTCCTTGGGGCTGGGCGGATGTTGCTCGGCGCGCTGGGCGGCCTGGGTCGAAACCTGGAACAGGCTGCGCACGCGCGCCGGATCCACGCCCGCGAGCTTACCGATCGCCTCCAGATGACCCATGAACACCGCAACCGATTGCTCCGGCGTGGCACCCTTCGTCGTGATGGTGAAATCGTCGGCCGCCGACTGGTCGGTCACGTCGATGCGGCCGTTGCCGCTCGGCGCCAGCAAGGCGTGCCCGGTGAGCGAATCCACATGTCCGCTTTGGCGCATCGGTCCGGCCATGGACTTGAACTCGTACCCCTCGAGCTTGGCCGTCATGATGGACGGCGAGGTGAAGGAGGGATCGAGGATGCCGTGCCACGTCGCGTTGTCGAACCCGATCGAGAATTCGACCGGCATTTCCACTTTGGCGTGGCCGGTCATTTCTGAAGGGAGGCGAAGGCGGAACTGGAGCGGCGAGGCGAAGCGGTAGTGATAGAGCAGCCAACGCCCGGCGGGCAGCGGTTCGGCGGAGATGGCGACCTCGCCGCCCTTGACGATCGAGAGGGCGGGTATGGCGCCGAGCCGGACCGAGACCCGGAAATGGTCGCCTTCGGGGGTGATCCGCAGCAGGCCTTCGGGCAGCTTGACCTCGGGCCCGAACACGTCGGCGATCCAGCCGCGCAGATCCTGTTGCAGGACTTGCGCCTGCTGCTCGGTCGGTTGCGCGGCCATGGCGGAGAGCGGCAGCAGGGCACACGCCGCCGCAGCGGCGGCAAGACGGATCGGGCGAAGCATGTCGCGCCTCCGATATGGATCAAACGCCGTCCGGGTCGTGATCTGGCGCCCGGCCCGCCGCCATGCGTGCCGGAATTTGACACGATCGCGGTAAGATTGACCAGAGCAAATGCAGCGTTTCCGGCCCGCGCGCCAGCGCGCCGAACCGGCCGCTTGACGGACGGGGCCGCGCGGCAAAGGCTCGGGCAAACCCAGCAGCGGAGTGCCGCCATGAGCCGACCCGAGCGCATGACCTACATCGCCGCCGAGGGCGCCGGCGGCCCGGAAGTGCTGAAACCGGCCACCGGCCCGGTGCCGGCGCCGAAGCCCGACGAGGTGCTGATCCGGGTCCAGGCCGCCGGGGTGAACCGCCCGGACGTGATGCAGCGCAAGGGGCTGTATCCGCCGCCCGGCAACGCCAGCCCGATCATCGGGTTGGAGGTGGCCGGCGAGGTGGTGGACGTCGGCCCGGCGGTGCGCGGCCTGAGCGTGGGCGACCGCGTGTGCGCGCTCGCGAACGGCGGCGGCTACGCGGAATATTGCGCGGTGCCGGCGCCGCAATGCCTGCCCTGGCCGAACGGCTACGACGCCGTCCGCGCCGCCGCCCTGCCGGAAACCTATTTCACCGTCTGGGCCAACCTGTTCCAGCTCGGGCGCCTTCGCGCGGGCGAGGCGGCGCTGATCCACGGTGGTTCGAGCGGCATCGGCGTCACCGCGATCCAGCTCGGGCGCGAGTTCGGCGCGACCATGTATTGCACCGCGGGCACGGAAGCGAAATGCGCGGCCTGCCTGAAACTCGGCGCGACCGCGGCGATCAACTACCGCGAGCAGGATTTCGCCGAGGAAGTCGCCCGGCTGACCGGCGGGCGTGGCGTGAATGTGGTTCTGGACATGGTGGGCGGGCCATACGCCCAGCGCAACGTTCGCTCGCTGGCGTTCGGCGGACGTCTGGTGCTGATCGCGTTTCTCGGCGGGCCGAAGGCCGAGAGCTTCGATTTCACCCAGGTCATGACCAAGCGTCTGAGCATAACGGGCTCGACGATGCGGCCGCGCGGCACCGACGAAAAGGGCGCGATCGCCGGGGAGCTGCGCGAACGGGTCTGGCCCGTCCTGGACGCCGGCCGCTGCGGGCCGGCCATTCACGCGGTGTTTCCGCTCGCCCAAGCCGCCGAGGCGCATCGGCTGATGGAAAGCGGCGCGCATATCGGCAAGATCGTGCTGACGGTGACGTGACGCGGGTGACATGACGCGGCGGACAGCGGGCGGATTGCCGAGGGCCGGCGCGTCCCGCTCTAGAAGATGCTGAGGATCGCCCGCATGACGGGGTCGATCTTGAGCCCCGTGCCGGTCAACTCCTCCAGCAGAATCGCCGTGAACACGCCGCCGAGCACGAGGTGCTCCACGGCTCGGACCGCGGCAAGCGCGGCCAACCAGCGTCCATGTATCATCTTCGCTGCGATCTTCGCATGGATAACCCCGCGGCACCTTGTCCGATCTGGGTTAACAGTCGGTTACATTACTCAACCGCTGGATGCGGACGGCCGCCGCCGGGCTAGCGCCTTTCGCTGTCGGCGCCGCTGCCGGCGCCGCTGATCCCCGCGCGCGGGGGCGCGTCCGCGTCGGGGTCGAGGGTCTCGGTGATCGCGGCCACCTCCTCATCGCTCGTCGTCGCGTCCACGAGGTCGGCGGTCAGAGCGGCGTCGCGCTCCTGCAGCACGTTGGCGACCGCCTCCGGGTCGGTGCGCTGCGCCTGATCGAACAGCCGCTCGGCCTCGGCGTCGTCGCCGCGCGCCTGCGCGCGCAGCGCCGCCTCGACCAGGCGGCGCGCCTGCTCGTGCTTGTCGGGTCCGGACTCCGGATGGTCCTTGGGGAACGACACCGTGTGCTCCGTCGCGCTGGGGATCGAGCCGAAAACCGATTCGCCCCGCCCCGGTTGCACGCCGGCCCCTTCTACCACGATCCTGGCCGCGTCGAGGCGCCATGCAGCTGAACGCGATCGAGGCAGGATCGGGACCGCCGCTCGTGCTGCTGCACGGGCTGTTCGGGGCGGCGCGCAATTTCGGCGCCGTGCAGCGGCGGCTGGCCGAGCGCTGGCGCGTGCTCGCGCTCGATCTGCGCAATCACGGCGCCAGCCCGCACGCGCGCGGCATGAGCTACGCGGCGCAGGCAGCCGACGTGCTGGAGACGCTCGCGGCGCGCGACGCGCTGCCCGCGGCGGTGGTCGGGCATTCCATGGGCGGCAAGGTCGCGATGCGCTTGGCGCTCGAGTCGCCCGATTCGGTATCCCGCCTCGTGGTCGCCGACATCGCGCCCGTTGCCTACAAGCCGCGCTTCCGCGCCTACGCGAGGGCCATGGTGGAGCTGGCGCTGACGCCGGGCCTGACCCGCGCGGCGGCGGACGCGGCGCTGGCGGAGGCCGTGCCCGATCCGGCCGTGCGCGCATTTCTGCTGCAAAACCTGGCGCTCGGCGCGCGGCCTTCCTGGCGCAGCGGCCTCGCCGAGATCAACGCCGGGCTGGCCGAGATCGAGGGCTGGGACGCGCCGGCCGGCGCGCGTTTCCCAGGGCCGGTCTTGTTCCTGAGCGGCGAGCGCTCCGACTACGTCAAGCCCGAACACCGCCCGGCGATCCGGACGCTGTTCCCGGCTGCCCGGTTTGTCACCTTGAAACACGCCGGGCACTGGCTGCACGCCGACCAGCCGGAGGTGTTCGTGGCCGCGCTCGGGGCTTTCCTCACCCCCTGAGATCGCGCGCCGGCTGTCCCGGCCGATCGCCACGATTAACTTTGCGCCATGGGTGCTCGGATTCATGATTTTGCGCGTAGGGTCGGCAGGCTCGAGCGGAAGGCGTCCCGGCATGGGCGAGATACGCAAGCTGACCTACGGTGTCGACGAGGAGGTCGACCCGGAAGAGCAGGCCGAAGCCAATCGCCAGACGGCGAGTCTTGGCGGGACTCGCGCTCACGCTGTTCCTGGTCGTGCTGGGGCTGTTCCTGGTGCAAGAGTTGCAGGCCAAGTCGCTCCTGGAGGACTGCCTGCTCGCCGGGCGGACCGACTGCCCGATCGCTGCGACCCAGCGCTGACGGCTGCGGTCCACCAACCTCGCTCGTCAACGACCGCTCAGGGCAGATTGGCGAGCCGTTCGCCGAGCAGGTCGAAAAACCCGTCCGCGTCCAGGGTTTCCAGCAAGGTGGCGTTGGCCGGCGCGCCGGTGCGGCCCCAGCGATCGGCCCAGATGCGTCCGCGCCCCGGTCCGGGGGCCAACTCCACGCTGACCGCGCAGTCGCGGGTGGTGAAGTAAGCAGGGCGGAGCAGCCAGGCGATGGCACAGGGGTCGTGCAGCGGCGGCCCGCGACCGCGCGCGGCAGCGCCGGCAGCGCGGCGAGCATCGCCGCGGCCGCTCGCAGGCACGCGCCGTGGCCCTGCCGGCGCAACCGGTCCAACCGCTCCGGCGTCACCGCCGCCTGCGCGGTCAGCTCCAAGGTCGCCAGGCGAACCGGCCGGCCGCAGGCGAGCAGAACCGCGAGCGCCTCGGGATCGCTCCAGGCGTTGAACTCGGCCGCCGGGGTCCCGTTGCCCTCGCCCCAGGCCCCCGCCATCAGCACGATCTCGCCGATTTGCTCGACCAACGGCGGCTCCGCCAGCAACGCCAGCGCCAGGTTGGTCGCGGGCGCGATCCCGACCAGGGTGATGGGGCGCTCGGTGTCGCGCAGCAGCCGCCGGATCGCATCGCAGGCGAGGCCGGGGGCCGGCTTTGCGCCCTCCGGCAGTCGCGCGCCGCCAAGCCCGTCCGCGCCGTGAACGCGCACCTCCTCGGTAAAGCGGCCGAGCAGCGGCTGCTCGGCCCCGGCATGGACCGGAACCGTGGCGCCCGCGAGTGCCACGGTACCAAGGGCATTGCGCAGCGTGCGGGCGAGCGGGACGTTGCCGCCGGAAACCGTCACGGCGCGGATGTCCAGTTCCGGCGAGGCGAGCGCGAGCAACAGCGCGACCGAGTCGTCGATGCCCGGATCGCAGTCGATGATGACGGGAATCGACCCGGCGGATTCACGAGGCGGCGGCATTCAGCCTGCCGCCCGAGCCGGGGCGGCTGTGCCGAAAATCCCGCAATCAGGGCCGGCGGAAAAATGCATCGGCGCTGCTCCGGTGGCTTTGCTTGCGCGCGATCTCCGCCTCGACGCGCACGATCTCGCCCTTCAGCTCCTCGATGTAGGCGGTCAGCTCGGCCACGCCGAGCGAGTCCAGGATCGGCTTCTGCAGCCGGGACTTCGGCAGCTTCGGAAGCTCGTCCTCGTCGTCAATTGCCACGGCGATCTCCTGTTCTGCTTTCGATGCGGCCCAGCAAGCTGACAACGTGGCCTGTTCGGCCTTGACCCGACAGCACCGCGAAGCCCATATCGCATGGTTCCCGCGAAAAGCCGTTCACGCCCCATTTGCCTGTCCCGGCCGTGGAATCGCCGGGAGCCAGGCCATCACGAGTTCAAGGTGACGAGTCATGACACTGCCCCTCATGCCCAAGGCAACCGCCGTTTGGCTGATTGAAAAAACCGCCCTGACGTTCAAGCAGATTGCCGATTTTTGCGGCATGCACCCGCTCGAGGTCCAGGCCATCGCCGACGGCGAGGTGGCGCAGGGCATCGTCGGCTACGATCCCGTGGCCAACGGCCAATTGACCGCCGAGGAAATCAAGCTTTCCGAGCAGGACCCGAACCGGCCGCTGCATCTGGCGGCGACGGCCAACCCGATGCCGAAGCGGTCCAAGGGCGCGCGCTATACGCCGGTGTCCAAGCGCAACGACCGTCCGGACGCGATCGCGTTCCTGCTGCGCAACCATCCGCAGCTCAGCGACGCGCAGGTCGGCAAGCTCCTGGGCACGACCAAGGAAACCATCCAGAAGGTCCGCGACCGGACGCACTGGAACAGTGCCAATATCAAGTCGCGCGACCCGGTCACCATCGGGCTGTGCACCCAGACCGACCTCAACGCGGCCGTGGCCCAGGCCAATGAGCGGGTAACGCGCGAGGGCGGCTCGGTGATGCCTGCCGCCGTATCGGAAGCGGATCAGGCCGCCTGACCGAACTCAGGGCTGACCGAACTCAGGCCCGACGCAACTCAGGCTGCTCGAAATCGGCCGGGCCGGCCCCTCGCGTGCCCGCCGGGCGGGGTGGGCGGCGGGTCAGCCGCTCACCGGACTGGTTCGCAACCGCTCCATTTCCTCCTTCACCCGCAATTTTTCGAGCTTCAGGCGCATCAGCGCGTCGCTGTCCGGGCGGGGACGGGAATCCTCGTCGGCAATACGCATTTCGAGCGAGGCGTGACGCTCCTTCAGGCTCTCGATTCGGGAATCCAAATTCATGGTGGCTCCTTCTGAACAGGGTTCCAGTCGCCAACAGGTGAGCGGCGGGCCGCTCCGGCGCCGTCCCGGCTTGCGGCGGCGGCGCCACCAAAATGTAATGTATACGCGCGCGGAGTTCCATGCCGATCGCCGGGTTTTGCACGGAAGCGCGCCGCTTTCCGGGGCACGAGGATAGGTCCGGGCCAGGGGATCGTGGTAAGAGGTCCTGCATGTTGAACGACCGGGACTCGGTCTTGCGTAAGCTGCACGAGCTGCGCAGCGAGCACCGCGACCTGGACACCGTGATCGCGCGGCTGACCGACCACGCGCCGACCGACCAGCTTCACCTCCAGCGGCTGAAGAAGCGCAAGCTCCTGCTGAAGGACGAGATCGCCCGCCTGGAAAGCCGCCTCATTCCAGACAGCATCGCCTGAGCCGTGGACGCTCCGCTCGTCGGCATCGTCATGGGCAGCCAGTCCGACTGGCCGATCCTGCGCCACGCGGCCGAGATGCTCGACCGGCTCGGGGTCCCGCACGAGCGGCGCATCGTCTCGGCCCATCGCACACCCGATCGGCTGGCCGACTACGCGAAGGGCGCGCAGGCGCGCGGGCTCAAGGTCATCGTCGCCGGCGCGGGCGGGGCGGCGCATCTGCCGGGCATGTGCGCCGCCTGGACGGCGCTTCCCGTGCTCGGCGTGCCGATGGAAACCCATAGTCTCAAGGGTATGGACAGCCTGCTTTCCATTGTGCAGATGCCCGCCGGGGTGCCGGTCGGCACGCTCGCGATTGGCCGCGCCGGGGCGGTGAACGCCGGCCTGCTCGCCGCCGCCATCCTGGCGTTGTCCGACCCGGCGCTCGCCGACCGGCTGGCGGCGTTCCGCGCGCAGCAGACCGCCGGGGTCGCCGAGCATCCGAGCGATCCGGCCGAACCCGCATGACCTTTCCGCTGCCGCCGAACGCCACGATCGGCATTGTCGGTGGCGGTCAGCTCGGCCGCATGACCGCGATGGCGGCGGCGCGGCTCGGCTATCGCAGCCACATCCTCACCCCCGAGCCGGACAGCCCGGCCGGACAGGTCGCGTCCGGCGTCACGCACGGCGAGTACCGAGGACCGTGCCGCGCTCCGGGCGTTCGCCGCCGCGGTCGATGTCATTACCTTCGAGTTCGAGAACGTCAGCGCGGAAGGGCTCGAGTTGCTGGCGTCGTTGAAGCCGGTGCGGCCGTCCCCCGCGATTCTGCGCACCACCCAGGACCGCGCCCGGGAAAAATCGTTCGTCAACGAGGCCGGGGTGAGCACGGCGCCGTGGCGCTTCGTCGCGACCGAGGCCGATCTGGCCGAGGCGGCGGCGCGACTCGGGTTTCCCGCGGTCCTGAAGACCACGCGGCTCGGCTACGACGGCAAGGGCCAGGCGCTGCTGCGCTCGGCGGCCGATCTCGCGCCGGCCTTCGCCGTCCTGGAGCCGAAGCCGCTGATCCTGGAAGGCTTTGTCGATTTCGCGGCGGAAATCAGCGTGGTGATCGCGCGCGGCGCCGATGGCGCGCTCGCGGCCTTCGACACGGTGGAGAACCGGCATCGCGAGCATATCCTGGACATGACGCTGGCGCCGGCGCCGATCGCGGAGCCGATCGCCGCGGAGGCGCAGCGCATTGCGCACCGGCTGGCCGAGGCGCTGGACTTGGTCGGGCTGGTGGCGGTGGAGATGTTCGTCGACGGCGCGGGGCGGGTGCTGGTGAACGAACTGGCGCCGCGGCCGCACAATTCCGGCCACTGGACGATCGATGCGTGTCCCGCGAGCCAGTTCGAGCTGCTGGTGCGCGCCGTCGCGGGTCTGCCGCTGCCCGCCGCGATCCGCCACTCGGACGCGGTGATGAAGAACCTGATCGGACCCGAGGAGACGGCGCTTTGGCCGGCCGTTCTGGCGACCCCGGGGTTGATCCCGCATTTGTACGGCAAGGCCGAGGCGCGGCCCGGCCGCAAGATGGGCCACGTCACCCGCCTGTTCCCGCGTGGCGTATTGCCCGGGCCCTTCGGCATCGCCGCCGCGCTCGGTCCGCTGACGAGCACCTGACGGGTGGATCTCGCCGGGATTGTCGCCTGAGAGTTGTGTTGAATGTCGCGTGTCAGGGTGCGAAATCTGGTAATCACGGGCGCCGCAAGAGGACGGGTCAATGGGGCAAACGCAGGTGCCCGGGAACGAATTACAGACGATCATCCGACTGATCAGCCGGCATTGGGCGCTGGTCAAATGGTCGCTCGGAGCCATCGGCACGGTCATCGTGATCCTCGGGGGCGTCATCGTCGGATTGATCGTCCACGATTTCAATTCGCTTGCCGACAGAGTCGACAAGCTGGACAACAGATTCGCGAACGCCGTCGTCGAGGGCGTTTCGGTCAAGGACGTCCTCCAGCGTTCCAAGGATCTGGCCGGCGATATCAGGAATACCAGCAAGACCGTGAACGAGCACTCGGTAACGCTTCAGAAGATTCAGGATAAGCTCGATCAGCACACCGATACCCTGCACGCAATCCAAGGCCAGTTGGGCCCGCTTCAGGCTGTTCCGGACCAACTCAGGGCGTTGCAGAGGCAGGTCGGACGGATTCCGGGAATGCCGAGATAGCGTCGGCCAAGGGTTCGCCCGAAGGATCCAGGACCGGTCGTTGACGTGATCCACGGCACGAGGACGAGCATAGTGGTTCGGCGCCTCATTCTGGCACTCGTCTTGCTCCTTCCGCTGTCGGCGCGCGGCGCCGAGCCGCTCGGGATCGACCTGGAAACGTATCCCTATCCGTTCCCGGTTGCCTTCTTCCCGCTGACCGTCGCGCACCACCCGGCGCGCATGGCCTATATGGACGTGGCGCCGGCCGGGGTGGCGAACGGCCACGCTGTCCTGCTGCTGCACGGCCGCAATTTCCCCTCGAGCTATTGGGACTCGGTAATCCGCGCGCTGACCGGCTCCGGCTACCGGGTGATCGCGCCGGATCAGATCGGCTTCAACAAATCCTCCAAGCCCGAGGTGGCCTGGTCGTTCGACGACGCGGCCGCCTACACCGCCGCGCTGCTCAACTCGTTGCATCTGCACAAGGTGGACGTGGTGGGGCACTCCATGGGCGGAATGCTGGCGATGCGGTTCGCGCGGACCTATCCCGAACGGGTCCGCCATCTGGTGCTGGAATCGCCGCTCGGGCTGGAGAATTACCGGCTCTACGTGCCCCCGGTCCCGCCGGACGTGTTGTACCGCCAGGAGTTCAACCGCAGCGCCGAGGCGTATTTGCACTACCTCGTCACCGCTTACGGGCTGACGGTGCCGCCCGAGAAGGTGATGCCGTTCGTGGTGCTGCGCGAACGGATCAAGGGCAGTGCCGACTACCCGCGCTGGGTCGAGGTGTTCGACAGCACCTTCTACGCCATCTGGGGTCAGCCGGTGGTGGACGAGATCCCGCTGATCGCCACGCCGACGCTGTTCATGGTGGGCACGCACGATCGGACTGGGCCGGGGCGCAAGTTCGCCAAGCCCGCCGATCGCGAGCGGATGGGTCACATCGCCGAACTGGCGAAGGCGCTCGCGCCGAAAATGCCGAATGCGCGCGTGGACACGTTCGACACCGGGCACCTGATCCACCTCGAAGCGCCGGCGGCGTTCGACCGCGCGCTGCTGCAATTCCTCGGGCGCTAAGTCGCCGCTGGGCTTCGCCCTCGCGCCTGGGACTGCCGACTAATCGTGTGGCATAAAAGTGCAGGGGCGGAGGCAGGAGCGGGAAATGGCGGAACTGGACGGACCTCGCTTCGGGCCGCGCTCGGGCGGGCTGGCGAAACAGCTGGTCGTGATCTGCCACGGCGTCGGCGCCGACGGCTACGACCTCATCGACATCGCGCCGCTCTGGGCAGAGGCGCTGCCAGACGCCGTCTTCGTCGCCCCGAACGCGCCCGAGCCGCATGACGCCGCGCCACATGGCAGGCAGTGGTTCAGTTTGCGCGACCGCTCCCCGCCGGTGCTGGAGGCCGGCTTGCGGGCGAGCATGCCGGTGTTCAACCGCTTCATCGACGCCGAGCTTGCCCGGCTCGAGTTGCCGCAGGACGCCTGTGCCCTGACAGGGTTCAGCCAGGGCGCCATGATGGCGCTGTTCACGGGGCTTCGGCGGGCGATCCCGCCGCGCGCCATCGTGGCCTATTCCGGCGCGCTGCTGGCGCCCGACACGCTGGCCGGCGAAATGCGCGGACGGCCGCCGGTGCTGGTTGTTCACGGCGAGGCCGACGACGTGGTCCCGGTTGCGCGCAGCCGCATGGCGGAGCAAGCGCTGCGCGCGGCCGGCGTGCCGGTCGAATCCCTGTATTGCCCGGGGCTGGGCCACGGCATGGACGATGCCGGCCTGTCCGCCGGGGCGCTGTTCCTGCAAAAGGCGTTCAGTGGCCTGTGACCATTGGATGAATCGGAATTGGCCGGCTTCCTCTCCGGCTTGCGTCGGATGCCTCCGTCTGCAATAAGCGTCGCAATTCTCTGCGGTGCACAACGCTGCTACGTAAGTTTAGCGGTTCGCGAGGGGTAAGCACCGGCTGAAGAGGAGCGGCGCTTGCCCGACGGTGGACAACATTTCCCGGCGTTGGTTCTGAACGCGGATTTTCGGCCGCTCTCGTATTTCCCGCTGTCGGTCTGGTCCTGGCAGGACGCGGTGAAGGCCGTGTTCCTCGATCGCGTCGCGGTGCTCAGCGAATACGATGTCGAGGTGCGCTCGCCGAGCGTGCGGCTGCGGCTGCCGAGCGTGATCGCGCTCAAGGATTACATTCCTGCCGCGCGCAAGCCGGCGTTCACGCGGTTCAACGTGTTTCTGCGCGACGCGTTCTGCTGCCAGTATTGCGGCGAGCGGCGGCCGGCGCCGGATCTCACCTTCGATCACGTGGTGCCCCGCAGTCGCGGCGGACGCACCACCTGGGAAAACGTCGTGACCGCCTGTGGCGGTTGCAATTTGCGCAAGGGCTCGCGGATTCCGCGCGAGGCGCACATGTTTCCGCGCCAGGCTCCGCGGCGGCCGACCACCTGGGAGTTGCAGGACAACGGCCGTGCCTTTCCGCCCAATTACCTGCACCGGAGCTGGCGCGACTATCTGTACTGGGACAGCGAGTTGGAGAGCTGATGTCGCTGTTCCGCATCGGCTGAGAAGCTTTGCGCATGAGGGTCGGAGAGCTTATCGGGGATAGCCTTTCACCGGCGTCGCCGAACGCTTCCGACATTCCCGGCAAGGCCGCGCACGTAGCTCGGTAGTGCGGTGTTCCTTGTGAACCGGGAAACGCCCTGGGCTTGGGTTGGGGACATTGAAAAAATACTGGACACTGCTTGGAGTACTGATCGGCGTCGGCGTGATGACGACGCTGGTCTCGTATTCGGTCACGCTCTATCGACTGTTCTGCTCGGCCACCGGATCGGGCGGCTTCGTGCAACGCGTTGCCAGCGACAACGCGAAACTCTCCGCGCGCACCATCACCGTGTTCTT
The DNA here is from genome assembly GCA_963761015.1 of uncultured Alphaproteobacteria bacterium. Taxonomy (GTDB): domain Bacteria; phylum Pseudomonadota; class Alphaproteobacteria; order Acetobacterales; family Acetobacteraceae; genus CAVXFL01. The sequence goes on along the minus strand of CAVXFL010000004.1, from coordinate 65,130 downwards.
CAACACCGATGTGGCGCCGGGCCTGCCGTGGCGCTTCGTCCCGGTCCAGCGCAAGGTGACGGTGCATCTCGGGCAACAGGCGCCGGTGTTCTTCGAGGCCGAAAACCGATCTGACCACGACATGGTCGGACACGCGACCTTCAACGTCACGCCCAACAAGGCCGGGATCTACTTCAAGAAAATCCAGTGCTTCTGCTTCACCGAGGAGCGGCTGCCCGCGCACCACAAGGTAGAGATGCCGGTCGTGTTCTTCGTCGATCCGAAGCTCGGAACCGATCCCAGCACGCGGGACGTCGACCAGATCACGCTGTCCTATACGTTCTTCCCGTCGCTCCGTCCCAAGGGGGCGCGGGATCTGACGCGCTTTTCCAAGGAGCCGAGCGCCGAAATCGGCGCGCAATTGTTCCAGGAGAAGTGCGGCACCTGTCACGACCTGAATCGCGCCAAGGTCGGGCCGCCGCTCGCCGGCGTGTTTGGCCGTCGCGCCGGGAGCGTCGGCGGCTACGATTACTCGCCGGCGCTGGCGAAATCGGGCATCGTCTGGACGGCGCAGACCTTGGATAAATGGCTCGCCGGGCCGCGCGCCTATGTGCCGGGCGCGCTGATGCCCCTCAGCGTGGCGGACGAAGCGGCGCGGCGCGACATCATCGCCTATCTGAAAACGACGGGCCACAACCACACGGCCGAAGCCAAGCCGTCCGGCTGACCGACGCGATCAAAGGTGATCGTAATCGACCACCACGCGCGCGGTTTTCGGGCGTGACTGGCAGGTGAGCACGTATCCGGCCGCGATCTCCCACGGCGCGAGCGAGTAGTTCAGCGCCATGGCGACGTCGCCTTCGAGCAGCTTGGCGCGGCAGGTGCAGCACATCCCCCCCTGGCAGGAAAAGGGCATATCGAGCCCGGCGCGCAGCCCGGCCTGCAAGACGGTCTCGTCTCGCGCGACCGGAATTTCGCTGCGCACACCATCGAGCATGATATCGGCGATGGCGGCGGGCGGTGACGCCGGCTCGGCCACCACCACGGTCGCGCGGCGACGTGGCCCGCCTGGAGCGGGGGTGAAGCGCTCGATCGCGATGCGCTCCGCGGGAACTCCGAGCCGCAGCAGCGCGGCCTCCGTGCTCTCGATCATGCCGGCCGGGCCGCAGATGAACGCCCGATCGATGGCGGCCACGGCTGGCACCGTGCGTAGCAGCAGCGGCACCTTGGCTTCGTCGATCCGGCCGTTCAGCAGCTTGATGTCGTGCTGCTCGCGCGAAAGAATGTGTGCCACCGAGAGGCGGCCGAGAAAGCGGTCCTTCAAATCGTTCAACGCGTCGCGGAACATGATGTCGGCGCGCGAGCGGTTGCCGTAGAACAGGAAGAAGCGGCTGCCCGGCTCGCGATGCAGAACGGATTTGAGAATGGACAGCACCGGCGTGATGCCCGATCCGGCCGCGAAGGCCACGTAGGTTCGTGCCGAGTTCGGGATCGGCGTCGAGCGTGAAACGTCCCATCGGCGCCATCACCTCGACCACCGCGCCGGGTTCGAGTGTCTCGTGGGCGAAGCAGGAGAACGCGCCGCCGTTCAGCCGCTTGATGGCGATGCGCAACTCGCGATCGTCGAGGCCGGAACAGATGGAGTAGGAGCGGCGCACGTCTTCGCCGTCGATCACCGTGCGCAAGGTGAGATACTGACCTGGCGTGAAGCGGAACGTGTCGGCCAGATCGGGCGGCACGGCGAACGCGATCGAGAGGGAATCGGGCGTTTCCCGCCGGACAGCGGCGATTGTCAGCGCATGAAAGCCGCGCGCGCGCGCAGCCGGTTCGACTTGCGTCAGTGACATTTGAACACTTCGAACGGTTCGCCGCAGGCGCGGCAGCGCCAGAGCGCCTTGCAGGCGGTGGCGCCGAATTCCGAGATGCGCGCGGTGTCGGAGGCGCCGCATCGCGGACACGCGACGGCATCTTGCGCGAACAGAGCAGGGCGCGAGGCTTTGGCCGGGGGCGGCGCGATACCGATTTCGGCGAGCTTGCGCCGCGCTTGCTCGCTCAGCCAATCCGTCGACCAGGGCGGCGACAACACGGTTTTGACGCGAGCCGGCGCGATCCCGGCCTTGCTCAAGGCGGCTTCGATATCGCGCGCGATCACGTCCGTTGCCGGGCAACCGAGATAAGTGGGGGTGATCGAAACCTCGATCCTCCCCTCGTTCACCGCTACGTCGCGCAGAATTCCGAGATCGGTGATGGTGAGCGCCGGAATTTCCGGATCGACCACCGTGGCGGCGACATCCCACGCGCGCCGGCGCAGCGCCTCGTCATCCGCGGCTACCATGTTGCGCCGGGGTCGGAGCGCTGGAGGAATTGCAGTTCCGCGAGCAGATGACCGAGATGCTCCGAGTGTTGCCCGCTTCGCCCCCCACTCTGCATCCATCCGTCCGGCGGCCGTGTCAGCGTCGCCTCGGACAGCACATCGTCGAGGGTCTTGTTCCAGGCCGCACCCAAGCCGGACGGATCGGCGGCAACGGAGCGGGCGATGAGCGGTTCCGCTTCGGAAGCGACTTCGAACATCTCGCCGGTGTACAACCACAGGGCGTCGATCGCGGTCTGCGCGCGCCGGTGGCTTTCCTCCGTCCCGTCGCCGAGCCGGATTACCCATTCGCACGCGTGGCGCAGGTGATAGGCGCTCTCCTTCTCCGATTTCGCCGCGATGGCGGCGAGCATCGGATCCGCCGATGCCGTCATCGCGCGCCAATACGGATCGGCATAGGCGGAATAGAGAAGCTGGCGAACGATCGTGTGCGCGAAATCACCGTTCGGCTGCTCGAGCAGCAGCAGGTTACGATACTGTCCGACGTCGCGCAGATACGCCAGCTGGTTCTCGTCATGGCCCGCGTCCTCGACCTCTGCCGCATAGGCGTATAATGCGCGCGCCTGGCCGATCAGATCGAGGCCGATATTGGCGAGTGCGATATCCTCCTCCAGCATCGGCGCGTGGCCGCACCATTCCGACAAACGATGCCCGAGCACCAGGGCGTCGTCGGCGCGCTGCAGCACATAAAGCGCGAGTTCGCCGCCGGCGAAGCGGATCGAGGTGGACCGCATCAACCGCGATCACATGTTACCGACTTCGTCGGGCACGTCATAGAAGCTTGGATGCCGGTAAATCTTGGACGCGGTCGGTTCGAAGAACATCGCTTGTTCGGCGGGATCGGAGGCCACGATCGCCGCCGAGGGCACAACCCAGATCGACAATCCCTCGCCGCGGCGCGTGTAGACGTCGCGCGCCGCCTGCAACGCCATCTCCGAGTCCGCCGCGTGCAGCGAGCCGACATGATGGTGCGCCAGCCCGTTGCGCGAACGGATGAACACTTCCCAGAGCGGGATCGCCGGCTCGGTCATTCAGGCCGCCTGCCGCGTTGCCCGGGCCCGGCGCTTTTCGGCGTGGGCGAGAGCCGCCTCGCGTACCCAGGCGCCGTTCTCGTGCGCCGCCCGCCGCTGTTCCATGCGCTGGCGGTTGCACGGTCCGTCGCCCGCGAGCACCCGGCGGAATTCGTCCCAGTCGATGCGGCCGAATTCCCAATGCTCGGTTCCCGCGTTGAAACGCAGCTCCGGATCGGGGATGGTGAGCTCCACGTAGTGCGCCTGCGGCACGGTGGCGTCGACGAATTTCTGGCGCAGTTCGTCGTTGGAAAAACGCTTGATCTTCCAGCGTATCGACGCATCCGAGTGCTGGCTTGCCTGGTCGGGCGGGCCGAACATCATCAGGCACGGCCACCACCACCGGTCGAGCGCGTCCTGCGCCATGGCCTTCTGCGCCTCGGTGCCGCGCGCGAGGGTCAGCATGATCTCGTAGCCCTGGCGCTGATGAAAGCTCTCCTCCTTGCAGATCCGGATCATCGCCCGCGCGTACGGGCCATAGGAGCAGCGGCAGAGCGGGATCTGGTTCATGATCGCCGCGCCGTCCACCAGCCAGCCGATCGCGCCGATATCGGCCCAGGTCAGCGTGGGATAGTTGAAAATCGACGAGTATTTCGCTTGCCCGGACAGGAGTTGTTCGACCAACTGCTCGCGCGAGATCCCGAGCGTCTCCGCGGCGGCGTAAAGATAAACACCGTGGCCGCATTCGTCCTGCACCTTGGCGAGCAACGCCGCCTTGCGCCGCAAGGTGGGCGCGCGGGTAAGCCAGTTGCCCTCCGGCAGCATGCCGACGATTTCCGAATGCGCGTGCTGCGAAATCTGCCGGGTCAGGGTGCGCCGGTACGCCTCCGGCATCCAGTCGTTGGGCTCGATGCGCTGTTCGGCGTCGATGCGCGCCTGGAAGCGTGCGGTGAGGGCCGCGTCCTCCGGCGACGATTCGGGCCGAACCGGCGGGCTGGCGGCCAGCCCTTGCGTATACATCCCGATGCCTTCCGCTCGCGAACTCGCCTCAGGATGTATAGCCTGGATCGCGGCCTTCAATGAGTTTCGCGACCCGGGCGGCGGCGAACGGCGCCGGCCGGGCCAGGCGGAACACGGTTACTGCCCGGGGAGGCACGAACATGTGCAGTGGCACGCATGGTGGACCGGCGCGGAGACATGCGTCACGTGATGCACGCGAGCGCGATGATGCACCACCGGGGACGCCAACAACGGTGGCGGGGCGTAAACCACCGGGGGCGGCGGCGCATAGACCACCGGCGGGAACGCAAACGCCGGCGCCACCAGGCCGACCCGACGCCAGCCCCACCAGGGGCGCCAACCGCGCCACGCCCAGCCATGCCGCCAGCCGACCCGGCCCCAGCCGGCGCGCCACCCCAAGCGCGGATGGGCCCAACCGCCGCGCCATCCGGCCCCCCGCCACCCAAAGCGGGAATGAGCCCAGCCGCCACGCCATCCGGCCCGCCACCCGAAGCCGCGATGGGCCCAGCCGCCACGCATCCCGCCACGCCAGCCCACGCCGCCGCGCCAGCCGCCGGCGCGCCAGCCGACGTGGCCGCCCCATCGCGCATGCGCTGTCCCGGGCAGGGCTGCGGGAATGGCCATCGCGGCGGCCAGGCAGAGGCGCAACAGCAACGGACGCAAGGACAGGCATGATAGCGATTTCATCCTGGAATCTCCTCCTCCTTCTGCGAGCGGCCGATATCCAGTCCCGCGGAATTGTGGTGGAAACACGACGCGCGGTCTCACCTTTCGGTGAAGCCGGCGAGGCCGCCAACTCAGCGGCAACGATACGGATGCCAATAGCACCAGCCCGGACGCGCCGGCGCGTAGATGCAGCCGGTCAGCGGCGCAACAGTGGCGAGGAGAAGGAGTGCGAGAACCAAACGCTTCATGGGAGCGATTCCTTTCCAATGCTCGGCGGGTACCGCGCGGCCTGCGCAACGGCGCGGCTGGCCACGACGGAACAAATCCATAGAGGGTGGAAAGTTGCCGAACGCGATCGGTCCGGTCAAGCCGGCGAGTGGTCGCTGCGGTCGCGACAGCCGCTTGCGCGTCAGGCCGCGCTCGGCGGCGCGGCGTCGTATTTCCTGAGCTCGCGGTCGGTCGCGGCATCGACTTCGATCAGCCGCACCTCGTAGCCCCAAAGCTCCGCGAGCCGGCGCAACACCACATCGGCATCGTTCTTGTCGAGCTGAATCCCGTTATGCGCGCGGTGCTGCAAAATCAGCCGGCGGTCGCGATCGAGATCGACATCGACGATTTCGATTTCCGGTTCCTGCTTGACCACGTCGAAGGAATCCGCGATTCCCGAGCGGACGGCGCGATACCCGCGCTCGTTGTGGATCGCGTTGACCAGGAGATCCGATTCGCCGTCGTCGAACACGCTGAACAGCCGCAGCTTGCGAATCAGCGCCGGGCTGAGGAACTGGCGGATGAAGCTTTCGTCGCGATAATTGGCCCAGGCTTCCTTCAAGGTGCCGAGCGCGTCCCCGTTGCCGGCGAAGGCCGGGAACCATTCGCGGTCCTCGTCGGTCGGCTGCTCGCAGATGCGCGCGATGTCCTGCATCATGCCGAAGCCGAGCGCGTAGGGATTGATGCCGTCGAAGCGCCGATCGTCGAATTCCGGCTGGAACACGACGCTGGTGTGCGAGTGCAAAAACTCGAGCATCGCGCCGTCGTCGAGGAAGCGGAGTTCGTGCAGCCGATTCATGATGCTGTAGTGCACGAACGTGGCGCAGCCCTCGTTCATCATCCGCGTCTGCTTCTGCGGATAGAAATACTGCGCGATATGGCGAACGATGCGCAGCAGCTCGCGCTGCCACGGCTTCAAGAGCGGCGCCTTCTTCTCCAGGAAATACAGGATGTTTTCTTCCGGGAGCCCGAGCAGCCGGTGGCGCTCGGCGATGCTGGTCGGGCGCGCCGCGGTTTCCGGCTTGTCCGGAAGCGTCCGCCACAAATCGTTGAAGGTGCGCTGCTCTTCCTCCCGCCGCTCGGCGGCCCGCTTCTCCTCGTCGCGCAGCGAGAGGCTCTTTTTACGCGCGTAGCGGCTGACCCCCTGCGTCATCAGCGCGTGTGCCGCGTCCAGCACGCGCTCGACCGCCTCTTCCCCGTACATGTCCTCGCAGCGGGCAACGTAGGATTTGGCGAATTCCATATAGTCCAGGATGCCGCTGGCGTCGGTCCACTGGCGGAACAGGTGGTTGTTCTTGAAGAAGTGATTGTGGCCGAACGCGGCGTGCGCCATCACCAGGGACTGCATCGCCATGGAGTTTTCCTCCATGATATAGACGATGCAGGGACTGGAGTTGATGACTATCTCGTAGGCCAAGCTGCGCAGCCCGTGCCGATACAGCGCCTCGTCGCGCGCGAAATGCTTGCCGAACGACCAGTGCCGGTACATGAGCGGCAGGCCGATCGAGGAATAGGCGTCGAGCATCTGCTCGGAGGTGATCACCTCGATCTGATTGGGATAGATGTCGAGTCCCATTTCGCCGATCGCGACCGACTCGATCTTCTCGTAGACGTCGCGGAGCTGCTGGAAATTCCAGTCGGCGCCGGACTTCACCCGGTCGGCTACGAGGCCTTCGCTCATGCGCTCGCTCCGGTTTCCTGCCTGGTCGCGCGGTCGCGCGCGAAAAGCTGGCGGAAGACGGGATAGATCTGGCTGCGGTGATTGACTTTGCGCATGGCGATCGGCTGGCCGGACTGCGCCATCCGCTGATACGCCCGCCAGAGCTCGGTCGGCCCACCGTGCCGCCCGTCCTCGGAGCCGACCTCCAGATAGGCGAAATACTGGCAGCACGGCAGGATCAGGTTCTGCAGCAGCGCGACGGCGTGCGGATTATCCGCCGGCATGTTGTCGCCGTCCGAGGCCTGCGCCGCGTACACGTTCCACTGATCGCGCGGATAGCGGTTCGCCAGCACGCGCAGCATTTCCTCGAACGCGGTGGAGACGATGGTGCCGCCGGACTCCGTGCTGGTGAAGAAGGTCTCCTCGTCGACCTCGCGCGCCATGTGGGTGTGGCGGATGAACACGATTTCGACGTGACGATAGCGGCGGCTGAGGAACAAGTAGAGCAACTTGTAGAAGCGCTTCGCCAGATCCTTCATGTGCGCCGTCATGGAGCCTGAGACGTCCATCAGGCAGAACATGACCGCGCTCGCCGCCGGGCGGGGGATATTCTCGAACCGGTTGTAGCGCACGTCCACCGGGTCGATGAACGGAATGCGCCGGCTGCGATGGCGCTGATGCTCGAGCTCGCCTTCCAGCATCCGCCGACGCTCGGCGTCGTCGCCCTCGGGATCGAGGCGCTCGATCTCCTGTTCGCGCTGCAGCAATTCGCTGGCGCGCGGACGCTTCAGCGCGATGCGGCGCGACAGGCTGTTGCGCATGGTGCGCAGCAGATTGAGGTTGGCCGCCGAGCCGGTGGTCTGATAGCCGGCGCGCTGCGGCGTGAAGCCGTCGGTATGGCGCAGCTGCTTGCGCAGCAGGTCCGGCAGTTCGAGGTCCTCGAGGAACAGGTCGAGGAATTCCTCCTGGCTCAGGACGAACTGGAACGCGTCCTGCGTCTCGCCGTCGGCGGCGCCCTCGCTGCCTTGCCCATCGCCGCCGGAGGGGGGGCGGGGGATGCGGTCGCCCTCGACATACTCCTTGTTGCCGGGCACCACGTAGGTGCGCTGACCGGTGCCGTGCGACGGGCGCAACGTCGGTTCGCGCAGCGTGTCCGCGGAGATCTTGATGCGATCGCCGCCCCCGTCGGCGATGCCGTGCTTCGCCGACGCATCCCGCACCGCCTCGAGGATTTGCTTGCGCGCACGGCGGATGAAGCGCTGCCGGTTGGCCAGGCTCTTGCCACGTGGATTGAGCCGCCGGTCGACGATGTTCAACTTGGCCCCGCCTTCTGCTCAGCCTGCCTGCTTGGTCCGCATATACCACTCGACCAACCGCCGCACCTGCCGTTCGGTATAGCCGCGGGTGACCATGCGGGTGAGGAAGTCGCTATGCTTCTTTTCCGTCTCGGCTTCCTTCTTCGAGCCGAAGCTGATGACGGGCAGCAACTCCTCGACCTGACTGAACATCCGCCGCTCGATCACTTCGCGGATCTTCTCGGTACGAGGTCCAGGACGGATTTCGTCCGCCGTTCGCGGCGCGCGAGCGCAACGCGAACTTCACCACCTCGTTGCGGAAATCCTTGGGATTGGCGATGCCCGCCGGCTTCTCGACCTTCGTGAGCTCCTGGTTCAACAGGTCGCGATCCATCAGCTGGCCGGTATCCGGATCCTTGTAGTCCTGATGCTCGATCCAGGCGTCGGCGTAGTCGACGTAGCGGTCGAACAGGTTCTGTCCGTAGTCGTTGTACAATTCGAGGTAGGCCTTCTGGATCTCGTTGCCGATGAACTCCGCGTAGCGCGGCGCGAGTTCCGCCTTGATGAACTCCAGGTACTTCTTCTCGCTCTCGTTGCCGAACTGCTCGCGCCGGATCGCCTGTTCCAGCATGTACATCAGGTGCACCGGATCGGCGCCGACCTCGTGGTTGTCGTAGTTGAAGGTCGCCGACAGCACCTTGAAGGCGAAGCGGGTGGAAACCCCCTCCATGCCCTCGTCGACGCCGGCCGCGTCGCGGTATTCCTGCACCGATTTCGCGTGCGGATCGGTCTCCTTCAGGCTCTCCCCGTCGTAGACCCGCATTTTGGAGAACAGGCTGCCGGAACTCGGCGCGTGCAGCCGGGTCAGCACGGTGAAGCGCGCCAGCAGTTGCAGCGTTCCGGGCGCGCACGGCGAGCTGGCCAGATCGCTGCCGCGGATCAGCTTGTGGTAGATCTTCTCTTCCTCGGTCACCCGGAGGCAGTACGGCACCTTGATGACGCAGATGCGGTCGATGAAGGCTTCATTGTTCTTGTTGTTGCGGAAGGTCTGCCACTCCGCCTCGTTCGAGTGCGCGAGAATGATGCCCTGGAAGGGAATGGACCCGATATTCTCGGTGCCGACGTAGTTGCCCTCCTGCGTCGCCGTCAGCAGCGGATGCAGCATCTTGATCGGCGCCTTGAACATCTCGACGAATTCGAGCAGCCCCTGGGTGGCGCGGTTGAGGCCGCCGGAGAAGCTGTAGGCGTCGGGATCGTTCTGGCTGTAGTGCTCGAGCATGCGGATGTCGACCTTGCCGACCATGCTCGAAATATCTTGGTTGTTCTCGTCGCCCGGCTCGGTCTTGGTGATGCCGACTTGGCGCAGCCGCGACGGATACACCTTGGCGACGGTAAAGCGCGTGATGTCGCCGCCGAACTCGTCCAGCCGCTTCACCGCCCACGGCGACATCAGACCGGTCACGCGGCGGCGCGGAATGCCGAACCGCTCCTCCAGCTCCGGCCCCATTTCGTCCGGGTCGAACAGGCCGAGCGGGCTTTCGAACACCGGGCTGATGTGATCGCCGGCCTTCAGCACATAGATCGGCTCGCGCTCCATGAGTTGCTTCAGCCGCTCGGCCAGGGAGGACTTCCCGCCGCCGACCGGCCCGAGCAGGTAAAGGATCTGCTTGCGTTCTTCGAGGCCCTGGGCGGCGTAGCGGAAGAAATTGACGATCCGCTCGATCGTCTCCTCCATGCCGTAGAACTCGTTGAACGCCTCGTAGACCTTGATGGTGCGGTTCATGAACACCCGGCCCAGCCGGGCGTCCTTGGACGTGTCGATCAGTTCCGGCTCTCCGATGGCCGTCACCATCCGCTCCGCGGCGGAGGAATAGACCACCGGGTTCTCGCGGCAGAGCCGCAGATACTCCAGAACCGACATCTCGCTTTCGCGTCGGCCCTCGTAAGCCCTGCGTGACCGCGAGAGAAAATCGTCCACGACGTTCATCGACGACTCCGTTGCTGCGCACTCGAGAACGCCGAGTGCCGGGGTTTCGTTCTCCTCGGACACCGAAATTGTTCTTTTTTTGTTCTAGGCGCCTCTGGGCCCCGGCACAACAGAATTCCGTCCATGCGCCGACAACTGCCCGGAACCCTCCCGTCCTGCCGCCACGATTCGCCAACTGCTAACGAGCTTACACGCGGGGCGCTAATGGTTAATGAATCCCCGCTCGGCGATTCACTATTCCCCACCACGCGACGCTCTCGCAAATCCCGGCGCGATCCCCTTCGCGGATTTCGCCCATGGTTCGCCGAAGACGATTTGGCGTACCACGACAACTCTACGGAATTCGCTTTTCCCACCATCAAGTCCAATACATGAAGCGCGCTCCGGTTTCGGCGTTGCGAGTTGCTCGACTTCGAGACGACTTGCGATCCGCACGCATCGGAAGCACCCGTTGACAAACGTAGCACGGGGGCGGGGCAAAATGCTCTTCTTTTGTGGAGCCGCTCGCCCTGCTGTGTGCTGGCCGCCACACCGAGCCCACCGCGATCCGTCGTTTCCGGCATCAATAGTTCGGCCATAATCCGGGGGTTGCCACCTCGAGTGAGTGTCCGTCCGGGTCGCGGAAATACAGGCTCTCTCCGCCGCGACCCCAGACCACGCGGCTTTCCAGCGTTATGCCGGCAGCAGCCAAATGCCGCTCCCATGCCCCGAGTTCCCCGCGCGGAATGGCAAAGCAAAGGTGAAGTGCGCCGTTTCCGTCATGTGCAGGAATTATGCCACCGGGGGTCGGGCTCGGCTCCGCCGCCGCGCCGCGGCGGAACAGCAGCAGCACCTGACCGCCCGGTACGCCAAGGCTGCACATACGTTCGTCGTGCATGAACAACTCGAAGCCAAACACGCGGGCATAGAATTGCTGCGAGCGGTCGAGATCCGCGACATACAGCGACGTTTCCATCACATGACTGACGCGCGGCGCGGCGGGCATGGGCGGTGGCTCCTCGTTTGTTGCTACGATCGGCTGACCCGCCCGGTTGCGCGCGCAATCGCGGCGCCGGAATTTTCCGTCGGTGTCGCGGGCGAGGATGCGTCGCGCCGCGCCGTCGTTCCGCGCGGGCGGAATCCCGGGCGGGGTCAGTCGGCGCCGGGACCCGTCGGCGGGCTGGCCAAATGCGATCCGAGAAAGTGCGGCGCGACCCGGTAGGGGATGACCTCGATCTGCTGCCAGACGCCGCCGGTCACGTAGGGGTCGGTGCGCAGCCACTCGTCGAGTTCGGCGCGGGTGGCGAACTCCGCCACGGCCGCCGAGCCGATCATGCGCCCCGCGTCGTCCAGGATGGCGCCGCCCATCAGCAGATGGCCCGCCGCCTGCAACCGCGCCGCGCCTTCCAGATGGGCGGGGCGGCTCCGCAGCCGCCGCTCGGGGGCGTCGGCGTCCGTGCCGTCGCGCGCGATGATGAGCCACTGCATTTGCGTCTCCCTCAGCCGGCCGCCGCCTTCACCTCGCGACGGCGGGCATGCAAGATCCACTCGGTGTAGCCGTTCGGCTGCTCGCGCCCCTTGAACACCAGGTCGCAGGCCGCCTGGAACGCCGGGCCGTCGAACGCCGGCGCCATCGGCCGGTAGTTCGGATCGCCGTGGTTCTGCCGGTCCACCACCGCAGCCATGCGCTTCAACGTCGACATCACCTGCTCGTCGCTGGCGATGCGGTGCAGCAGCCAGTTGGCGATGTGCTGGCTGGAGATGCGCAAGGTGGCGCGGTCCTCCATCAGTGCGACGTTGTCGATGTCCGGCACCTTCGAGCAGCCGATGCCCTGGTCGATCCAGCGGACCACGTAGCCGAGAATCCCCTGGGCGTTGTTGTCCAATTCGTGCTGCACGTCGTGCTGCGACCAGTTGCGGCCCTCGGCCAGCGGAAGGCTGAGCAACTCGCCGAGCGGCGGGATCGGGCGCGCGGTCAACTCGGCCTGCCGGGCGGCCACGTCCACCTTGTGATAATGCAGCGCGTGCAAGGTGGCGGCGGTCGGTGTCGGCACCCAGGCGGTGTTGGCGCCGGCGCGGGGATGCGCGATTTTCTGCGCGACCATTTCCGCCATCCGGTCGGGCGCGGTCCACATGCCCTTGCCGATCTGCGCCTGCCCGCGCAGGCCGCAGGCCAAGCCGACGCCGACATTGCGATCCTCGTACGCCTTGATCCAGGCGGTGCCGCGCATCTCGCCCTTGCGGACCATCGCCCCGGCTTCGATCGAGGTATGGATCTCGTCCGCGGTGCGGTCGAGGAATCCCGTGTTGATGAACGCGATGCGGTCCTTGGCGGCGAAGATGCAGGCCCTGAGGTTGGCGCTGGTCCGCCGCTCCTCGTCCATGATGCCCATTTTCAGCGTGTTGCGGGGCACGCCGAGCAGATCCTCCACCCGGGCGAACACCTCGGCCGCGAACGCCACTTCCTCCGCGCCGTGCAGCTTCGGCTTCACGATGTAGACCGAACCGGCGCGGCTGTTCTTCAACGCTTTGTCGCCGCGCAGGTCGTGCAGCGCGATCAGCGCGGTGATCGCCGCGTCGAGCATGCCTTCCGGGATCGGCCGGCCCGCCGCGTCAACCACGGCGTCAGTGTACATGTGCAGCCCGACATTGCGCACCAGCATGAGGCTGCGGCCGGGCAGGGTGAGGGAGCCGCCGTCCGGCGCCGTATAGGCCCGGTCCGGGTTCAGTCGGCGCTCCATCATGCCGCCGGCCTTGTCGAACCGCGCGCTCAGGTTGCCGGTCATGAGCCCGAGCCAGTTCCGGTAGGCCAGAACCTTGTCCTCGGCATCGACCGCCGCGACCGAGTCCTCCAGATCCATGATGGTGGTGACGGCCGCCTCGGCGATCACGTCGGCGATGCCGGCCGGATCGTCCCGCCCGACCGGATGACCGCGGTCGATCACCAGTTCGATGTGCAAGCTGTGATTGCGCAACAGGACGGCGCCGGGCGCTTCCGCAGCGCCCTGGAATCCGGCAAATTTCTCGGGTTGCGCGAGCGCGCTGCGCTGGCCACCCTTCAGGGAAACGGACAGTTCCCCGCCCGCAACCGCGTAGGCCACCGCGTCGCGATGGCTGCCGTCCGCGAGGGGCACGATTTCGTCCAGCAGGCCGCGTACGTGCTGTACCACCCGCTGGCCTCGTACCTTATTATAGGCGCCGTTGCGGGACGCGCCGCCGTCCTCCGGGATGACGTCGGTGCCGTAGAGCGCGTCGTACAGACTGCCCCAGCGTGCATTGGCGGCGTTCAGGGCGTAGCGCGCGTTGGTGACCGGGACCACGAGTTGCGGTCCGGCGATATGGCCGATCTCCGGATCGACGCCGGCCACCTCGGCGGTGAAGTCCGGCGGCTCGGTTTGCAGATAGCCGATGCCGCGCAGGAAAGCCTCGTACGACTCGAAATCGAGCGGCTTGCCGCGGTTGTTCTTGTGCCAATGGTCGATCTCGGCCTGCATCGCGTCGCGCTGGCGCATCAGCGCGTCGTTGCGCGGCCCGAGGTCGCGGATGATCGCGGCGAACCCGCTCCAGAAGGCAGCGGGCTCGATGCCGGTGCCTGGAATGGCCTCGTCATCGACGAACGCGCGCAGAACCCCGGCAACCCCGAGACCGCCGACCTGACCGTATTGTTCGCTCACCTGGATTCCCCGTTGCTTCGTCTTTTTGCTTACCGAACGTGATCGTGGAGGCGCCGGAATCAGCCCTGTCGCGCCGCCCGCCATTGCTCGAAGGCGGCCCGCGTCGCCTCGCTGGGCGGATAAGTTCCGGCCAGCGGCGCCCCTTCGGCAATGCGGTCGAGGACGAACGTCTCCAGCGCCTCCTGCTCGGCGCCGTCCCGCGCCACGTCGCCGGCCAGCGCGCGCGGGATCACGACCACACCATCGCGGTCCCCGACGATCACGTCGCCGGGGTAGACCGGCACGCCGCCGCAGCCGATCGGCACGTTGATATCGACCGCGTGATGGACGACCAGGTTCAGCGGTGCGCTGGGGCCGGCGCAGAACACCGGAAAACCCATCTCGCCGATCGGTCCGCTGTCGCGCACGCCGCCGTCCGACACCATGCCGGCGGCGCCGCGTACCTTCAGCCTTGTCATCAGGATGTCGCCGCCGCAGGCCACGCGCGCGTCAGCGCGGCAGTCGATCACCAGCACGTGGCCTTGCGGCGTGGTCTCGATCGCCTTGCGCTGCGGGTGCTCGGGGTTGGCGAATACGCCGATCTGGTCCAGGTCCTCGCGCGCCGGGATGTTGCGCAGCGTATAGGCCGGTCCGACCAGATTGGCGGAGAGCGGCCCGAGCGGCCGCACGCCTTGCATGAAGACGTTGCGAAAGCCGCGCTTGAACATCTGCGTGGTCAAGGTCGCCGTGCTGACGCCGCGCAGCAGGTCGAGCGTGTTCGGATCGAGCGGCGGCATGGTTCCCCCGTTGCGGCCAGGATTCGACCTTTTAGACGCAGGCCAGGGTCATCGTCACCCCAGCGTGCGGCGCACCGCGTCCGTCCATCCGGCGTATTTGCGCTCGCGCGCGCCCGGCTCCAGTTCCGGCACGAACCGGCGGCCATGGCGCCACCCCTCGGCGAACACGTCCGGCTCGGGGCAAACCCCGGCGGCGAGACCGGCCAGATAAGCGGCACCGACCGCGGTGCGTTCGGCGAATACGGGCCGGTCCACCGGCGCGCCGAGCATGTCGGCGAGGAACTGCATGGTCCAGTCCGACGCCGCCATGCCGCCATCGACGCGCAGCACCGGGTCGAGCCGACCGCCAAGGTCGCGGCCCATGGCCTCCAGCAGATCGCGGGTCTGATGGGCGACGCTCTCCAGCGCCGCGCGCGCCAACTCCGCCGGGCCGGTCGCGCGGGTGAGGCCGAACACCGCGCCGCGCGCATGCGAATCCCAGTGCGGCGCGCCGAGCCCGGTGAAGGCCGGCACGAAGTAAATCGCCTGGTCGGGATCGGCGCGCGCGGCGAGCGGGCCGGAATTGGCTGCCTCCCGCAGCAGCCCAAGCGAATCGCGCAGCCATTGCACGGCCGCGCCGGCCACGAAGATCGCGCCCTCCAGCGCGTAGCTGCGCCGGCCGTCGCGCTGCCAGGCGATCGTGGTCAGCAGCCGTTCGCGCGAGACGACCGGTAATTCACCCGTGTTCAGCAGGATGAACGCGCCGGTTCCGTACGTCGCCTTCACCATGCCCGGCCGGAAGCACGCCTGGCCGATGGCGGCCGCCTGCTGGTCGCCGGCCATGCCCAGGATGCGCACCGGCGCGCCCACGATTTCGGCAGCAATTGTTCCGAAATCGCCGGCGCAGTCCCGCACCTCCGGCAGCAGGGCGGCGGGAACGCGGAACAACGCCAGCAAATCCTCGTCCCACACGCCCCGCCTGATGTCGAACAGCATGGTCCGGCTGGCGTTGGTCGCGTCCGTCGCGTGCATCCGTCCGCCGGTGAAGCGCCAGAGCAGGAATGTATCGACCGTTCCGAAGGCGAGTTCGCCGCGCTCGGCGCGGGCGCGCGCGCCGGGGACGTTGTCCAGCAGCCAGGCGAGCTTGGTGGCGGAGAAATACGGATCGACCACCAGCCCGGTTCGCGCGGAGATCAGGGCCTCGAGCCCGCCCTCGCGAAGCGCGGCGCAGGCGTCCGCCGTCCGGCGGTCCTGCCACACGATCGCGCGATGGATCGGCGCGCCGGTGCGCCGGTCCCAGACCAGAACCGTCTCGCGCTGATTGGTGATGCCGATGCCGACGAGGTCCCCGGGCGGCGCGCCGGCCTCGGCCAGGGCCTGCCGCAGCACCGCCACCGAATCCCGCCAAATATCCTCGGGGTCGTGCTCGACCAGCCCCGGCCCCGGAAAATGCTGCGGCAATTCCCGTTGCGCGACGGCGACCGGGTCGAGATCGGGCGCGCGAAAGGCGATGGCGCGCGTCGACGTCGTGCCTTGATCGAGGGCGAGCAGCAGGTCGGCCATCAGCGTCGCCGCGCCGGAGCCGCGCGCTGGCCGCCCGACACGCGGTCCAGCCGGAGCCGCTGGCGGCTGTCGGTCAGGCGGCGCGCGCCGAGGAACACCGCGATGGCGGCCCCGAGCCCGCTGCCGCCGGAGAGCAGAAACATCAGCAGAATCTGGTATTTTACCGCCTGCACCGGATCGAGGCCGGCGAGAATCTGTCCCGTCATGATTCCGGGCAAGGTCACCACGCCGGCGGCCGACATGGTGTTGATCATCGGCAGCAACGCGCGGCGGATCGACTGGCGCACCAGTCGCGCCATCGCTTGGCGGATCGTCGCGCCCAGGGCGAGCTGCGCCTCGATCGCCGCGCGCTCGCGCACCACGCCGCCGAGCAGCGAATCGAGCGCCAGGCTGGCGGCGTTCAGCACGTTGCCCGTGATGATGCCGGCCAACGGGATGGCGTAGCGCGGGTCGTACCACGGCTGCGGCCGGATTGCCGTGGTCAGCGCGAGCAGCGCGGTGATCGCGGTGGTCAAGCCGACCGCCACCCCGGCGATCTGGTAATTGCCGAAGTTCGACAACCGCTGCTCCGGCCGAACCGCCACCTCACGCGCCGCGATCGCCACCATGATCACGACCAGTCCGAGGGTGAGGGCCGGGGAGCGGGCCGAAAACGCGGCGCGCAGCACGAGCCCCACGAGCAGAAGCTGGATCACCATCCGGGTGCCGGCTACCGCCAGTTGGCGGTGCAGCGCGAGCCCCAGCGCGACCGACAGCACGCCGTCGAGCACCAGGAGCGTGGAGGAAACCGCCAGATCGCGCGGCGTCAGCAGGATGGGCTGCATGCCAGTTCCCTGAGCCGCCCCGCGTCCATCCGCAAGTGACGCGCGCCGAGCCGCTCCGGCTGGCCCGCGTCGTGCGTGGACAGCAGCAGGATCATGCCGGCGCCCATGCGTTCGCGCAGCACCTGTTCCACAAGGCGGGTGCTGTCCTGGTCGAGCGCCCCGGTTGGCTCGTCGAGCAGCAGCACGCGCGGGTCCAGCAGCAGTACCCTGACCAGCGCGAGTTGCAGCTTTTCCCCCGACGAGAGCCGGGTGACCGATCCCGCCAGCAATTGCGGTGCGAGCGCCAGTCGCCCCGCCAAGGCTCGCGCCGCATCCGTTGCGTGCGGGGGAAAATGGTCGGCGACCGAATCGCTCCACCATCCCGTCTCGGCGGCGCTGTAGCTCACGCGGCGCCGCCAGGTCGGGGCGGCGATATCGCCGCGGTGCGCTCCGTCCAGCATGACCTCGCCCTCGTTCGGGTCGAGATCGGCGACCATGCGCAGGAACAGGCTCTTGCCCGAGCCAGACGGCCCACTGATCGCGACCGCGCCTTCGGCGACCGCGAGATCGAACGGACCGGCCAGCGGGCTTCGCAGGCCAACGATGCTCAGGCCGCGCATCCGTCCCGGGGACGGCAACGACTCCCCTTCCCCACAAGAGGAGGCCGAGACAGATCGGCTACGAAGGTCCGGCTGAACTCGGGGCATGACGAACAGCGAAGCGAACGGCCTTCCGTGATCGTCAGGCTGCCGAAATCGGCGAACTTCCCCAGCATTCGGATGTGGCTGCGCACGCCGCGCTGAAAGCAGCGCATCTCGAATTTTTCCCCGGGACTGTGCGGCTGATCGTCATCCAGCCCGAACCCCACCAGCAGGCTGTCCAGGCCGACGATCCGGCGCAGACTGTCCGCCACCGGAATGGACCCGCCGCAGCCCATCATCACCGGCGCGCGCCCGAACTCGTCGGCAAGCGCGGCCGCCGCCGCGCGCACCCATCGCGAATCGCTCGGCACTTCGATGGCCGGCGCCAACCCGAATACCTCGGTACTCGACACGCGCATCTGGCGGCAGCCGGCGGGCGACGAAACTCTTCAAACCGTCCAGAATCGTGTTCGGGTCCTGATCGGGCACGAGCCGGAACGAGAGTTTCGCGTGCGCCTCGGCCGGGATCACCGTTTTGGCCCCGGCCCCGGTATAGCCGCCCCAGATCCCGTTGATGTCCGCGGTCGGCCGCGCCCATAGGCGTTCCAGGGCTGGAACGCCGGCCTCGCCGGCCGGGTGCGACAATCCGATCCCACCTAAAAACGCGCCCTCGTCGAAGCCGAGTTCCGCCCATTGCCGGCGCTGGTCCACCGAGACCGGCCGCACCTGGTCGTAGAACCCCGGGATCTCGATCCCGCCGTGCCGGTTCCGCAACTCGCCGAGAATCGTGGTCAACGCGTTGATGGGATTGAGCGCGGAGCCGCCGAACATGCCCGAATGCAGGTCGCGCTCCGGGCCCCTGAGCATGATCTGAACGTAGACCAGTCCGCGCAGCCGCGTCGTGATCGCCGGCGTGTCGATATCCCACATTCCGGTGTCCGAAATCACCGCGACGTCGGCCGCCAGCTCCCGCCGATGCTCCTCCAGGAACGGCTCCAGGCTCGGGCTGCCGATTTCCTCCTCGCCTTCCACCAGCACGCTCGCGCGCACGGGCAGGCTGCCTGTCACCTCCTGCCAGGCGCGCAGGGCGGTGAGCCAGGTCGAAACCTGGCCCTTGTCGTCGACCGCGCCGCGCGCCACCACGCGCTTGCCGCGCGGTCCATCGACGAGCGTGGGCTCGAATGGCGGGCTCGGCCACAGCTCCAGCGGCTCCGGCGGCTGCACGTCGTAATGGCCGTAGAACAGCAAATGCGGGGCCGTCGCGCCGGGCCCGGCGTGATGCGCGACCACGCAGGGATGCCCGGAAGTCGGCCGCACTTCGGCCTGAAATCCCATCCCCGCCAGTTCGCCGCGCACCCATTCCGCGGCCTTGGCGCAATCAGCGGCATGCGCGGGCTGGGCGCTGATGCTCGGGATGCGCAGCAGCGTGAACCACCGCGCAACCGCGTCGTCCATCGACGCTTCCGCGTGGCGAAGCACGGCTTCGGTTCGGTCGCTCGTCTCGTCCATCTCGGGCTCCGGGTCTTCGCGGCCGGCCACCCGGCGCGCGCGGCGCCTGTTTCGCGCCGTTCGCCGATCCAGGTCAAAGATAGCCGGCGTCCGCGCGGACCGTCATCGCGTTTGCGCGATTCGTCTCCCGGCTGATTGACCATCGCACCGATCGGGCTAGCCTGTCGAAACACGAACCGAACGGATCGGCTCTCGGCGGCTATCGCGGCCGCGCGGGGTGCCGATCCGATAACCGCGCGCGGCCGCATCGTCGGCGACTTGTCATGGCGCCGGTCGACTGGGGGGACGGGGCGGAATGGCCACGCACGGGCTCGCGGTTTTGCGGCACTGGGGCACCGCGGCAATGGCGTTGCCGGTGCTGATGGGCTGCACCGTCGGGCCGGATTTCAAGCGCCCGAGCCCGTGGTGGTCTCCGACGTCGTGGTTGGGTGGGGGTGCCAAGCCGGCCCATGTCAGCCGAACCGTCACCGCACCGCCCGATCCGGACTGGTGGGAGCTGTTCCACGACCGCGAGCTGATCGCGCTGGAAAACCGGGTCGCCAGCTTCAATCTCGACCTGCGCGTCAGCACCGTTCGGATTGCCGAATCCCGCGCCCAGCTCGGCGTGGTCCGCGCCGACCTGTTTCCGCGCGTGAACGCCGACGGCTCCTACTCGCGCGAGCGGATCAGTCCGCTCGGCGCCATTGCCGCGATCGGCAGCGGATCGGCCGGGGGCGGCACGACCGGCGGTTTCGCCTCCACCGGCAATGGCGGCTTCCAGAGCACCGGCGCGGGGTTCGGCGGCACCACGGCGACGCTCGGCGGCGTGCCTGCCGCGAGCGCGACGGGCGGACGTACCATTCCGCCGTTCGATCTCTGGCAGTACGGCTTCGATACGAGCTGGGAGCTGGATCTCTGGGGTAAGGTACGGCGCGCCGTGGAATCGGCGCGGGCAAGCACGCGGGCCGCCGCGGAAAACCGGCGCGGCACGCTGGTTTCGGTCGAGGCCGAGGTGGCGCGCGACTACATTCTCCTGCGCGGCATTCAGCGCAACCTGTACATCGTGCGGCAGAACCTGCACACCGCCGAGGAAACGCTGAAACTGACCGAGGAACGCGCGGCCGGCGGTCTCACGACCGAACTCGACGTGGCGAACGCGCGCGCGCAGGCGAAGAGCACGGCGGCGCAAATCCCCGCGCTCGAGCAGCAGGAGGCGCAAACGATCAACGCGCTCAGCCTGCTGCTCGGCCAGCCGCCCCGCGCGTTGCGCGCCGAACTGAAGGAGCCGAAACCGATCCCGCCGGTGCCGCCGCGCGTGCCGATCGGGCTCCCCTCCGATCTGGTGCGCCGCCGCCCCGATATCCGCGCCGCCGAGGCGCAGCTTCACGCGGCCACCGCCGATATCGGCGTCGCGGTGGCGAGTTTCTTCCCGAGCGTGTCGCTGACCGGCAGCTTCGGCTTTTCCGCGCTGACCCTGGGCAAGGCGTTCAGTTGGGACGCCCGCCAGTACGGCATCGGCCCCACGCTCAGCCTGCCGATCTTCGAGGGCGGACGCCTGACCGCCACGCTCGACCTGCGCAAGGAACAGCAGAAGGAAGCCGCCATCAACTATCAGCGGGCGGTGTTGCAGGCGCTGCACGATGTCGACAACGCGCTGATCGCCTATCGCGACGAACAGCTACGACGCCAGCAACTGGTGGAGATGGTGGCCGCCAGCCGCCGCGCGCTCGATCTGGCGCGGCAGCGCTATACGCGCGGGATTTCCAGCTTCCTCGACGTGCTCGACGCCGAGCGCACCGAATTCGCGGCTGAACAGCAGTTGAACGACAGCACCACCACGGTTTCGACGAATCTCGTCGCGCTCTACAAGGCGCTCGGCGGCGGCTGGGAGTCGACGTATCCGGCGGAGGCGACGGAGCCGCCCGGGCGGCTCCGGCATTCGCGCCGGCGGGAGAGGAGGCTCTGAGCCGATTTCGCGTGCCGGTGGCGCGGCATGAGCTTCCTCCTGTAAATGGGCCGAGCGTGGCGAAGCGCAGCATAGCTCCGCCAGCCGTTCGGAGGGGGATTTCCGCCCGTGGGCTTCGTGGGGCGCTGGCTGACGCAGGCGATCAGCATCGGGCTTTCGCTGATCGCCGCGCTCGCCGCCATGCAGCTTCCCGCCATGACGCGCGACTACCGGGCGGCCTTGCTCCAGGTGTCCGAGGATGTGCGCCGCGACATCGGGCAGCGCGAGGATTCGGCGCGGCGCTACTACCACCTCGCGGCCGCGAATCACGAGGCGGTGATCCTGGCGCTGCGCCCGTTCGAACCGTCGAATGCCGAAAGTCTGCTTGCCTCGCTCGACCGCGAGCGCAATCTGCGGGCCGCCTATGACCGCATCACCGCCGCGGCGCCGATCCTGCAACCCGTGGTCGCCGCCATCGACGTGATCGAGGACGCGAAGGGCTACAAGACAGCGGTGCTCGGCACGATGTTCACCACGTTCGTCCCGCAGGTGGTCCTCAGCGTCGCCGCCGCGTTCTACGGCATGCTCGGGCTGGTATTCGGGTCGTTCATGGCCCAACTCGTCATCGCGTTGTCCGCGCGGCTGGCGCGTGCCACCGCCGCCAGGACGACACTATCAACCTGAATCGGGATCGCCTCGCTTGCGGATTGCCTGTGAACGAAACGCGTTGCGAACCGCGTCCTTGGCGTTGTTCGGAACCGTGCTTGTGAGTGTCACCGGTCTTGGCGCCGCGTCGGCTGCGGAAACCGCGTCCACGATCGACTGGTCGAAGGCGACGACGGTGGACGTCGTCGCGGTCGAGTACGACTTCCGACCCAGCCATCTGCGCTTTCGCCACGGCGTGCCGTATCGGCTGCATCTGGAAAACCGGGGCGCAGAGATGCACGAGTTGACCGCGCCAAAATTCTTCCATTCGGCGAAGATCAAGAACCCCGGTGTGCTGGCCCGCAACGGCACCGACCTGGTGGTGCAGCCGCACCAGTCGGCGGACGTGCTGTTCGTGCCCGAACGTGCCGGCCATTATCGGTTCTTCTGCGCCGATCACGATTGGGCCGGCATGACCGGCGACATCACCGTCGACTGAGCGGTTTCGCGACACGATGCAGAATGCCGCCGCGCTCTCGGCCGCCCCGGGCGGGGATTCCCGTCAGGGCCGCATTCTGTTGGTCGAGGACGATTGCGAACTCGCGGAGGAAATCCGCGCGGACCTCGCGGCGCGCGGCTACGTCGTTGGCCACGCCGCGACCGGTCCGGAGGGATTCGCCGAGGCGCGCGCCGGGGCTTACGACCTGCTCGTCGTCGATCGCCTGCTGCCCGGCCTGGACGGGCTCGCGATCGTGGAAGAGTTGCGCAAGCAGAAAATCAACACGCCGGTGCTGGTGCTGAGCGCGCTCGGCGCGGTGGATGAACGGGTGCGCGGGTTGAAGGCCGGCGGGGACGATTATCTCAGCAAGCCGTTCGCCTTCCCGGAATTCGCCGCGCGCGTCGAGGCGCTGTTGCGGCGTCCGCTGCTGACGCGCGAGACGACCATCCGCGCCGGTCCGCTCACGCTCGATCTGATCGAGCGCGCAGCGCGGCGCGGTGCTCGGAGCATCGATTTGCTGCCCACCGAGTTCAAGCTGCTGGAATACTTAATGCGTCGCGCGGGGCAGGTGGTGACGCGCGGCATGCTGCTCGAGGACGTTTGGCATTACCGGTTTCTGCCGCATACCAACGTTGTCGACGTGCACATCGGAAAGCTCCGCCGGAAGGTGGACGCGCCAGGTGAGCCGCCGCTGTTGCACAGCATTCGCGGCGCGGGATTCATGCTGCGCGCTCCCGACTGAGGCGCCCCGGCGGTTTGCGCCGGGTATTGGCGGGGGATAACATCGGCGCGATCGGCATGTATATCGACGCGCATTTCAAAGCGGCCAAGCTGCCCGCCCGAACGCCGGAGCCGCGATTTCGCGTCCAGCCGCTGGCGTCGTCGCTCGTCGTACATGCGCTCGTCGCGATCGGGCTGATCCTGCTCGCGCACCGCACGATTCTGCACATGCCGGCGCAAACGCCGCCGATCCCGATGATCTTCCTTCGGCCGGCGCCGCCGCCGCGCCGAAGCCTCCGCCGCAGGCCGCGCCGGCGCCCACACCGCCGCCGCGGCCCCTGGAACCGCCGCCACCGCCGGAGGTGCAGGCGCCGCCGCCGGAGCCGCTGCCGGTCCCGCCGCCGCCACCGCCCCCTCCGCCGGTACCCAAGGTCGCGCCGAAGCCGCCGCCGGTCGTGAAGCAAACCCGCCCGACGGCGGAGCAACGGCGACCCCGTCCGCGACGCGAATCGCATGAGCGCCGCCCGGCGCGGCGCGAGCCGCAACCCGCGCCGGTCATGCGCGAGCCAGTCGCGCCCGCGGAACCGGCACCCCTGTCCCGCCCGGCGCCGCCGGTCGCGGTCGAGACCGGTCCGGTGATTCCGCCGCGGCCGCTGTCGGAAGCCGCCGGGAACCGCCCGCCGTATTACCCCGACTCGGCCAAGCGGCGGGGCGAGCAGGGCCAGGTGCTTCTGCGCGTGAACGTGACCGCCAATGGCCGGGCCGCCACGGTGAGCGTCGTCCGCAGCAGCGGGTTCGGGCGGCTCGACCAGTCGGCGGTCGACGCGGTGCGTGGCTGGCGGTTCGTTCCGGCGACGCGCGGCGGACGGCCGATCGCCGGCATCGCCGAGGTCCCCGTCAACTTCCGATTGTCGAGCGAGTAGGCGGGGAGGCGATGCCGCCGGGCCGGCCGGGGCAGCCCTGGAAGGGTCTGGACACCAGCCGGGGGCCGCGCTTCCTCGGTTATGAACAGGCCGAGCGTATGCTGACGGCGCTTCTGGGCGAGGCCGCGCGATGGCGGCCGGACGTGGTGGTCGGCATCGCCCGGGGCGGCACGATTCCCGCGACCATGGCGGCAACCACCTTGGCGCTACCGCTCGCCGGCATGGCTTACGAGCGCGCGGCGAACCGCGCCGTCTGGCTCGGAACCCCGCTGGACGGGGCCCGGATTTTGCTGGTCGATGACGGATGCAGCACCGGCCGCACCATGGCCGGCGTTCGCGCCGCGCTGCTCGCCGAAGGCCGGACGTGCCTGACGCTTGCCCTGGTGCACGATCCCGACCGGGCCGACTACGTTCCCGACCTCTCGCATTCGATGCATGAACTATGGCGGTTTCCGTGGGAACGCGCCGAGGCGACCCCCCGCGCGCGCGCCTGGCGTGCCGAGGGAAACCAACCCGAGCGCCTGCTCGCCGTGGAAGCGCCGTTCGTTGCGATCGATCTGGAGGTGGCTATCCTGCGATCGGCGCGTGGCGACCCGCTCGCTAGGTTGCCGCTGTTCGCCCCGGACCGGGCGGTGATCGTCACGGCGAGGCCGGAACAGGAACGGCCGAGCGCCGCGGCCTGGCTTGTCCGCTGGGGTTACGCGCAACTCGGCCTGGAGTGCCGGCCCGACGGCATTGCCGCTGACGCGGCTTCGCTCGCGCGGCACAAATCCGCGGTCGCGACCCGTCTCGGCTGCTCGCATGTCATCGAGGGCGACCCCGACCAAGCCATCCGCCTCGCCGCGCTGGCGCCGCATCTGGTCGTCACATGGTGGTGCGCGACCGAGGACAAGGGCTACGTCGTGGGGGCCGCGTCCAGGGGCTGATCGGCGGCTCCGCCGAAGCACGGTGTCGCCCGCGCTTCCACCACCTCCTCCAATCCGCCATCGCGCAGCCAGGGCTTCATCGCTTGCGTCAGCATCTCCGTCAGTCGATCCATGCGCTCGCCGAGCACGGCTGGCGAGGAGGTGGACTTCGACAGCGTGCGGCCGACGAGATCGGCGATGCCGAGCCGCTGGCGCACGCGCACGCGCACTGCCTCGCCGGGGCGGAACCGCGAGCCGGCGAAGAACGCCGGCAGATCGACCTTGCGGTCGCCTTCATGGCCGAGCGAACGGCGAAACGCGCCGTAAGCGGGGATCCAGGCGTTCTCCGGCGCATCCTCCGGGTGGCCGGTGCCGCAGATCAGCACGACCCCGTCGGCCGACAGCAGCCGATCCAGCGCGGCGCGCGTTGCGCCAGGCTCCATCCAATGCAGCGCGCGGCCGATCGTCGCGGCCTCGAACGGCCCGAACTCGGCCGGCAGCGTTTCCGTCCGGCCGTCGATCAGGGTGAGCGCGACGCCCGCTCGTTCGGCGGCTTCGCGCGCGGCCGTCAGCATGGCGGGTTCGGGATCGACGCCGACCACGCGCGCGACGAACGGCGCGAAGCCGAGCGCCAGCAATGCAGGGCCGCAGCCGAGGTCGATCAGCGCCTGCTTCCCGTCGAACCCCAGCCGCGCCGCGATGGCCTCGAAGAACGCGCGCGGGTAAGGCTCGCGGTATGCGGCGTAGTAGGGAACGGTGCTTGCGAAACGACCCATCGGCGTCTTCCGGCATGTTTCCGACGAAAGTGCCGCTAACATGCGACGCGGTTGCCGCCGGGGCAACGCGCGACGCAGCTGTTTTCGCCCTACCCGCGATCAGGCCGCCGCTGCTCGACGGCGAGCTTGATCAGCGCCGAGGCACTGCCGACGCCGAGCTTGTTCTTGAGCTGCGATGATACGTTCGCGACGGTGCGGTAGCTGATTTCCAGCCGCGCGGCGATTTCCGACAGGTTGCAGCCGGCGCCGAGCAAATCCAATACCTGCCGCTCCCGCGCCGACAAGCCGCCGAGCCGATCCTCGCGCGGGCGCAGGTGCATGAGCGCCAGCTTCTGCGCCACCGTGTGGCCGAGATGGATCTCGCCCCGCAGCGCCTTCTCGATGGCCTCCAGCAGCGTGTCCGGATCGTCGTTCTTGGTGACGTACGCGACGGCCCCGGCTGCCAAGGCGCGCGCCACGAAAGCCGGGTCCTCGTACATGCTGAACACCAGCAGCTTGGCCGCGGCGTTCGCGACCAGAAGCTCGCGCATCAGATCGAGCCCGTTCGCGTCCGGCAGATTGAGGTCGAGCACGATCAGGTCCGGGCGGCGCTCGTGGTTCAGCCGGGAACCCTCGGCCGCGCAGCTCGCCTCGATAACGTCGAGCCCGTCGCGGCTTTGCAGCACGCGGCGGCAGCCGGCCCGCACGATCGGGTGGTCCTCCACCAGCAGAACCAGCAAATGCGTCCCCGACGTCATGCGCCTGCCGGCTGCAGTGGCAGGAACACCTCGATCAGGGCACCGCTGGTCGGGGCGTTGCCGACACGCAGCCGGCCGTGGCGGGCGTGAATGCGCTCGGCGATCCCGAGCAGACCAAAACCGAACCGGAGGTCCGGCGGGAAGCCGCGCCCGTCGTCGCGCACGCTGACCGCGACGCCGTTTTCTCCGGACGCGGCCGCCACGCTCACCCACACTTGGCTGGCTTTCGCGTGACGCACCGCATTGGTCAGCGCCTCCTGGACCGTGCGGAACAGGGTGAGGCTCGCCTGCTCGTCGGGCAGGACGATGGCGGGCGGCATTTCCAGCGACCACGCGACGCCGGGACAGCGCTCCCGCCATTCGGCGACGAGCTGGCGAAGGGCTTCGGCGAGCCCGAGCTGATCGAGCACCAGTGGCCGCAGGCGCTCCAGCATGCGCGCATTGATCCGCTGAATGCCGTCGGCCAGCTCGGCGATCGAGCGCGCGCGCTCCTCAATCTCCTCGAATCGTGGCTCGCGGTTGCGTGCCCGGCGGACAATGCAGGAGACGTCGGCGCGGATACCGAACAGCGAGGGGCCGAATTCGTCATGCAGCTCGCGCGCGATCTCCTTGCGCTCCGCCTCCTGCACCGAAATAAGCCGATCGATCAGCCGATGATTGTCGGCCGTCACGCGAGCGAGTGAGCGCACAAGGCTGTCGAACTGCTCGCCGATGCGGTGCAACTCGGTGACGCGAGTGGGACGCTGCAACGTTTCGAACCGCCCATGTTCGAGCCGGTCAAACGCTTCCGCCAGATCGCGGATCGGCCGCAGCCCGCGATGCACGCTCCAGATCAGCAGCGTGACGATGACCACGGCCAGCACGAGCAGCAGGCCCGCCAGGAAGGTCAGCTCGTCCCAGATTTCCGCGATCTCGTTGAGCGGATTGGGCACGACCACGACTTGGCCTGCGGCGCGGCCGTTCAGCGTGATCGGAAAGGCTTCCGCCCGCAGCGGAACATGCAGCAGCCGCGTGAACCAGAACGGCGCGGCGCGACGCTCCTCCTTGACGACCGGCTCACCGGCAAACCGGCCCAGCAACGGCGCCGCCAGCACGACGAAATCGACATGGCGGATAGTCGGCAGCGCCAACTGAATCTGGTCCAGCGTGGCGGCGGGATCGGACTCCGCTTCGGCCCGAGCCAGCGCGCCGGAAACCAGCACGCGGGCGAGACGCATTCCGGAATCCATTTCCGCCTGCACGCGGAGCTGCGCGCGGTAGATGTCGAACGCGATCGTCGCCGCGAGCCCGGCGAGCAGGATCGCGGACGGCACCGTGACCAGCCGGCTGCGCAGCGACCACATGCCGCTCAGCCGCCGCTGCATCGCCAAGCCGCTCTGCCGGACACCGTCATTGCCTCCCGTTTGCCCCGTAGCGGATCAGCCATAGCGGCGAGCCCGACGCAACCGTGAGATTTCCGGGCGTGACAATTCGGCAGGATCGGAGTGAACGTGTTCACGTCGATACTGCACAATAGTCATCGATCGGGTGATAGTTAAACCGCACGCCGCTCGGGGATTTTCCGTGATTCTTCCAGTGCGTTTGTGAATTGTCCAACTCGTCGTGTCGCCGATTTCAGAAAATCAGAAAAATGTGTCCTGATCGGAAGATATCGGCGGCGCGAAAGTATTGACACGTGGGCAAACCTGTTGCGCTATCGTCCGCAATAGCGGCGCTGGCACCGAGCACGGCGCCGGCCAAAACGGCGGGTTGGGGGAAGGATGAGGCAGGTCTGGAAGGCGTCGGTCGCGGCGGTCACCATTCCCTGCATGGCGTTCGCCCAGACCACGGCGACGCCCACCGTGACCGCGGGGGCATCATCATCCAAGCCCGCCAAGTCGCGGCCGGCGGTTGTCGCGCGCGCCGAAGCGATCGGAGCGCCCGCGGCCGATGCGCCGGCGGTTGCGCCAAAACCGGACAAGTTCGGCATCACATGGGTTCGCGGTCCTGTCGAAATTGCGCAGAACGCGCCACCCGCAGCCGCGCCGATCTCCGCACCGCCGCCGGTGACGCCCTCGCCGGGGCCACCGGTCGCGCCGAGTGTCACCGTGCTGCCCGAAGTGAACGTGATCGGCGCGACGCCGCTGCTCGGCTCCGGTCTCGATCGCTACAAGGTGCCGGCGCAAAACCAAGTGTTCACGCCCAGGGACATCAGCCTGCAAGGCGAGCCAAACGCCTTGCGCGCGCTCCAGGACCAGGCGCAAGGCGTCCATTTGGAGAATGCCTACGGCAATCCGTTCCAGCCGCAGCTGTTCTATCACGGATTCCAGGCCTCGCCGATCCAAGGGACCGAGCAGGGGATCGCCGTCTACGTGAACGGCGTGCGCTTCAACAACCCGTTCGGCGATACCGTGAACTGGGATCTGATCCCCGACATCGCCATCGCGCGGATGAACCTGGAGGGCGCCAACCCGGTGTTCGGGTTGAATGCGCTGGGCGGCGCGCTCTCGGTGGAACTGAAGAACGGCTTTACCTATCACGGCGCGGAGCTGGACGTATTCGGCGGCTCGTTCGGCCAGATCGGCGGCGCGTTCCAGTACGGCAAGCAGATCGGCAATACGGCGGTTTACATCGCGGCTGCCGGCTTGCACGAGAACGGCTGGCGCGACTACCAGTCCTCCGGGCTCAAGCAGTTCTACGGCGACATCGGCTGGCGCAGCGAGCGGGCCGAGCTGCATCTCGGCATCGATCTGGCGCAAAATTTCCTGCAAGGGCCGGGAACGGTGCCGGTGGAATTGCTGGCCGTCGATCCGCGCGCGCATCTCACCGGGCCGGACTACATCGCCAACAATTACGGCCGCGTGGACCTACGCGGCAATTACGATGTCACCGACACGACCTCGCTGCAGGCGCTCGCCTATTACAGCAATTTCCTGCAGCGCTTCGCGAACGGCAACGGCTCGCCGCTCAACGTGTGCCCGCGCGGCCTCTTCCTGTGCGCCCCGTCCGGCGAGGTCGCCACCGATCGCAACGGCAACCCGATCGCCGCCTTCCTGGGGGCGGACGGGCTGTATGGCTCGATCGCTAACCAGACCACCAACACCAACGCCTACGGCGTCTCCTTCCAGGTAAGCAACCGCGACGACGTGTTCGGCCTGCACAACCACCTGGTCGCCGGCTTCAGCTTCGACGGCGCCAATACGCTGTTCGACGGCAACACCGAGGAGGGCGGGCTCGCTCTACTGACGCGGAACTTTTACGGTCCCGGCCCCGTCCTCAACCTGGCCGACGGCTCGATCGCGCCGGTGCGCGCGCGGATCATGGATGCCTATTACGGCGCCTTCTTCACCGATACGCTCGACCTGACGCCGAAGCTGTCGGTGAACCTGGCCGGCCGCTTCAACGCGGCGCAGATCGACATCACGGATCTCATGGGCGGCTCGCTGACCGGCAACCATGTCTACAACCGGTTCAACCCGTCCTTCGGTGTCACCTACCGATTGCTGCCGGCGCTCAGCCTGTACGCCAGCTACGCGGAATCGAACCGCGCGCCGACCCCGGCCGAGCTGACCTGCTCCGATCCGACCTCGCCGTGCAGCCTCGCCAACTTCTTCACCGGCGACCCCGACCTGAAGCAGGTGGTGGCGCGCAGCATCGAACTAGGCTTGCGCGGCAATTTGCGGCCGTTCGACAGCGGCAGGCTGAACTGGAACCTGAGTACGTTCCGCAGCAATGTCCACGACGACATCATCTTCGTGACCAGCCAGATCATCGGGACCGGGTTTTTTCAGAACATCGGCCAAACCCGCCGGCAGGGCTTGGACGCCGGGTTGCGCTACACCAGCGGGCGCTGGATGGCCTGGATCGACTACTCGTACACCGACGCGACGTTCCAAAGCAGCTTCATCGAATCGAGCCCCGACAATCCCGCCGCCAACGCGAACGGCAATATCGCGGTGCATTCCGGCGATCGGATGCCAGGGATCCCGGCGCACCTGCTCAAGCTCGGCGTGCAATACAAGGTCACGCCGAAATGGACCGTGGGCGCCACCGGCGTCGCGGCGAGCGGGCAGTACCTGTTCGGCGACGAAGCCAACCTGACGCAGAAGCTGCCGGCGTATTTCCTGGTGAACCTGAATAGCAGCTATCAGGTGACCAAGAACGTCCAGGTGTTCGGCATGCTGCAGAACGCGTTCAACGTCGCCTATTACAATTACGGGACGTTCTCGGCCACCAGCGAAATCCCGATCTGGCAGGTTCCGAACGCGAGCAACCCGCGCAGCTACTCCATCGGGGCGCCGATCGCCGCGTTCGCCGGGGTGAAGATTACGCTGTGATCCGACCGGCTAGGCGAGGCGAGACCTCCCGGGAATCACAATTCCTCGTGCGCTTGAGGCGCGAACGCCCCGCCGGTGCTTCGCGCCGCGAACCGTCCGAGCCAGAGTAGGTCCGCTGCGGGGAAGCCGTCATGGGTGCGTTCCAGGCGATCGTGCTGGTCTGTCTCAATGCGACCGCCGTCGATCAGTGCAATGAGCGAACGGCGCTGGACGTCATGTCGTGCGTGGTCGGCAACGAACTGCAATGCGCCATGGGCTGGCAGGACACCATTGCGCGCACCCCGCTCAGCGCGGATGTGGGCAAGACGGTCTACATCCGCACGATCTGCCGGCGCGAGCCATGACCCGGCGCGGCGGCGTATCGACAAGCGCAGGCAAGGGCCCATAATGCCGCCCGCCTCCGGCTCGGCCGAGATTTGCCGGCCCGCTTATCCGACGTGCAACAAATGACAGGTGGGATGGAACGATGCGAAAGACCCCGGTTGCCTTGCTCGCGCTCGCCGCTTCGGTGTCGTTGTCGGTCGCGGCTTTCGCCCAGGGCGATGCCGCCGCCGGCAAGAAGTATTTCGACCAGGTTTGCTCGCTCTGCCATTCCGCCCAGAAGGGCGTGAACAAGATCGGCCCGAGCCTGTTCGGCGTATACGGCGGCAAGTCGGCCGAGGTTCCCGGGTACGAGTTCTCGCCCGCGGTCAAGAAGCTGAACGTCACCTGGAACGACAAGACGCTCGACAAATGGCTTGAAGATCCGCGCGGGATGGCGCCCGGCACGAAGATGATCTTCCCCGGCGTGCCCGAGGAAAAGCAGCGCAAGAACGTGATCGCGTATCTGAAGACGCTGCATTAGCGGCGCGTTCGCTCAGACCGCAAACGTTTCCCGTTATTGCCGGGCTGGACCCGGCATTCTCGCGTCCGTGCGGCCCCATCCCCCTCCCGCAAGGGGAGGGGGAGAAAAGCCTACGTCCCCGCTCGCTCGGCGCGGAGCTGCGTGGCGATGCGCATGCTCGCCTCGATGCCGGAGCGCCGCAGTTCCGGCTCGATCGTCACCACCTTGACGACCCGGCTCGGGTTGCCTGAGAGCATCAGCACCCGATCCGCCAGCGCCGCCGCGTCAAGCAGGTCGTGCGTCACGAGGAGCGCGGAGGTGGGGCGGCGGCGCCAGGCGTCCAACAGCACCTCGCGCCCGCGCTCGGCCATCGCCGGATCGAGCGAGACGAACGGCTCGTCCATGAGCACCAGATCCGGCTCGATCGCGAAGGCCCGCGCGATCGCCGCCCGCCGGGCCATGCCGAGCGAAATCTGCTGCGGATAGGCGTCGCGAAACTGCCAGAGCCCGAGCGTGCGCAACAGGTCGTCCACCGCCGCCCCGCCGCCCGGCGGCTCCACCAGCATCAGATTCTGCCGCACCGTCCGCCACGGCAGCAGCCGCGGCTCCTGGAAGATCGTGGCGATGCGGGGCGCGTTCGGGCCGAGCCAGCACACGCTGCCCTCGTAGACCGGATCGAGCCCGCCGATGATCTTCAGGAGCGTGGTCTTGCCGCAGCCGGATGGGCCGACCAGCGCAACGATCTCGCCCTCGGCGAGGCCGAACCGCACGCCGTCGAGGACCAGATGTTCGGCGGCGCCCGAGCCGTAGAACTTGCGCGCGACCGCGACGTCCAGGATCAGCGTCGCCAACGCGTCGCGCGTCGCTCCATCGGCTGCAATATCGCCCATTCGATCGCCTGCACCACCAGGATGAAGGCCAGTGTGTAAGCCAGGATCTGAGTGACGTCGAATAACTGAAAATACACCTGAATCTGGAAGCCAACGCCGTTGCTGCGGCCGAGCAGCTCGACCACGAGCACGATCTTCCAGATGATCGCCAGCCCGGATCGGGCCGCCGCGAACAGGTAGGGATAGAGTTGCGGCAGCACGACATGGCGCAGCCGCGCCCAGCGCGGCATGCGGAAACTGCGCGCCATTTCCATCAGGTCGCGGTCGATCGCCCGCGTGCCCTCGCGCACCACCACGGCGGTTGTCGGCAGCTTGTTCAAGGTGACCGCGCCGATCGCCGCCGCCTCGGTCAGCCCGAACCAGACGTACATGAGCACGATAACCACAAGCGCCGGCAGGTTCATCAGCGCCGTCACCCAGCTATCCAGCATCAGGTCGAGCCGGCGCCAGGTCCCCATGGCCAGCCCGAGCGCGGTGCCGAGCAGCATCGATATGGCGAAGGCGGCGACGACCCGGGCCAGGGTCACGGCGAGGTTGTACGGCAGCACCCCGGAGGCGATGTCGCCGCCCATCGCCACGAGCACGGTGGAGACCGGGGGAAACAGCCGGTTGCCCGCCGCCAGCGCCGCCGCTTCCCAGAGCAGCAGCAGGGCCACCCACGACAACAGGCGCGTCGATGCCGGGCCAGCGAGCAGACGCGCCGAACCCGTCCCCCAGACCAGACCCGTCGATGCCGCGCGCCCGATCACCCCGGCGCGCGCCGGGGCCGCCAGAACGTGCCCGGCGCCAGAGTTTTGCCACCGCCGACCAGATCGGGGCCGCCGATCGCCGCCAGTATATCGTAGAGCTTGGCCGCGGCCTGCCATTCGGCCGGCCCCCAATGCCGCGGGATGCCCCGGCGGTAGTAGTCGCGGAGCAGATGAAGCTCGGCCTCGCTGCTGGCCCGGGTGATCGGCTTGATGCGCTCCCACTCGGCATCCGAGGTGGCAAGAACGTCGCGTGCCTTGCCGAGGGCCGCGACGAAGCCGTGAATCAGCGGCGGGTGGGCCTCGGCCCATTTCTGCGAAAACACGTAGCCGGTGATCGGCACGTTGGAGGGAACCCCGAGCCCCTGGATGGCCCGCTCCATGTCGAGCACGCGGCGCATGCCGGCCGCTTCGGCGCGGGCCGCGAACGGCCAGAACGTCAGCTCGGCATCGAGCCGCCCCTGCCCCAGTTCGGCTGCGATCAGCGGCGGGGCGCCGAAACTCTTGTTTACGGCGCGGTCGAGATCGAGCTTGTATTTCTTCTCCGCATAGGCCCGCAGGATCAGCCAGCTCTTGTCCAGCGGACTGCCAGCGATGCCGAGATGCCGGCCCCGCAGATCCGGTATGTCGCGCACCGGCGAGTTGGGCGGCGCCACGACCGCGCCGACGGCGTTCGAAAACGGCACCATGGTCCAATCGGCGCCGCTGCTGCGTTGACGCGAGACCCAAAGCCAATCCTGCACGGTCATATCGACCCCGCCGGCCTGCAACGCGACCTGGGTCGCCTGCG
Source organism: uncultured Alphaproteobacteria bacterium (assembly GCA_963761015.1). Taxonomy (GTDB): domain Bacteria; phylum Pseudomonadota; class Alphaproteobacteria; order Acetobacterales; family Acetobacteraceae; genus CAVXFL01. The sequence continues at coordinate 31,257 of CAVXFL010000004.1, read as the reverse complement.
AACCCGCGAACGGCACGGGGTCGATGGTCACGCCGGCCGCCTTGTCGAAGTGGTGGTGTCGGACGACGTCCAGCTCCCACGAAACCGTGCCGAATCGCAGGACGCCGATGCGGATTGGCGATGGATCGGCGCGGGAGGGACGGATGGACAGGGCCGGCAGTGCCGCGCCCGAGAGGGCGGCGACCAGCGCGGCGCGGCGGCTGACGGTCAAGGCGTCTGCTCCCTTCGGGGTGCTTGGCGGCGGTCGGGCCGCGGCGCGGATTCCGCCCGGATCATCGGTTGGAGTCAACGCCGCCGGCCCGCCGATCCGCCCGCGTAGCGAGCGCCGCCGGGCCGGAGAGATTTCCCGGCCGGATCGTCTCGCGTCCCGATCGGGCGCAACGATCGCTCGGCTGGATCGTTGAAGGCCAATCTAAGGAGCGGGCGCCATGCGGTTTCTGTTAACGCTGACCCTTTTGGCGGTCGGCATCGGCGCGTTCATGTTCGGCACCAGCAGGCCGGCTGCGGACACCGGCTTCCGGCGCGCGGCGCCGCGCCGGCCGAGGCGCCGCATTCCGCCCGAGCAGACGGCGCACGCGGCGGCGGAACGGTGGTACGACGAGGTCTGACGGCGCGCCGCGCATTGCCGTGGCGACGCGCTCGCGCTTTAGTCCTTTGCAGCGGATGTGGCCGGGTGGCGGAAGCAGGAAACCAGGTGATCGTTGACCATCCCGGTCGCCTGCATGAACGCATAGCAGATCGTAGAGCCCACGAAACGAAAGCCGCGCTTGCGCAATTCCTTGCTCATATGATCTGAAATCGGCGTGCGCGCGGGAACCTGCGCCGGATCGCGCCAGCAATTGACCGACGCGCGGCCATCCACGAACGACCAGAGATAGGCGTCGAGACTGCCGAACTGCGCGATCGCCGCAAGCGCCGCGCGCGCGTTGTCGCGCGCCGAGTAAATTTTAAGCCGGTTGCGGATCAGCCCGGGCTCGCCGAGCAGCGCGTCCAGCTCCGAGTTCGCCATGCCGCCGACCCGGGCGATGTCGAACCCGTGGAACTGGCGGCGGTAGTTCTCGCGCTTGTCGAGCACGGTGCGCCAGGAGAGCCCGGCCTGCGCGCCCTCGAGTACCAGAAACTCGAACAGGCCGCGATCATCGTGGCGCGGGACGCCCCATTCCTCGTCATGGTAGCGGCGCATGGCGACATGCTCGCCCTCGGCCCAGCCGCAGCGCCGCAGCCCGTCCCCGGCCGTCCCCACCAGTAATAGCCGCCCCGGTACGCTCGCTTCGGCGGTTATCACCGCCGGGGCGGCGGAAGCGCCTGCTGTTGCACCGGCATGAGTGGTTGCGGCGTGGTCGCGGGCGCGATCTCGGCGGGCGGATAGGCCGGGGCCGAACTGGGATAGGCGGGGCCGGGCGCGTAGGCGCGCGCGACGGGCGTGGCTGGTGCCCCGAAGCGGGTCAGCAGGGCACGCAACGGATCGGCGCCCGGGTTGTTGACCGCCATCTGCACGACGATCTGCCGCGCCGCCAATGGCCGGCCGTAATACGCCTGGTTCCAATCGGTATCGGATGACAGCAGGCTGCCGTTCAAGGCAATGCTGGCGAACAGCCCGCGCGACAGCGAGGTCGCCAGGATGTCGGCCCGCAATGCCGCCGTGGTGTCGCCCTCCACCCCGGCCCCGATCGTCGCCAAGGTGATCGAGGCATCGCCGCCGATCTTGAACTGGCTGTCCATCAGCGCCGCGAGCCCGCGGTTGCTCATGATCATCAGCACCGTCTGGCTGTCCTGAATCCCGGCCTGCAGGCCGAAGCTGCCGCTGCGAAGCTCGTAGAACGCCGGGGCCGACCAGGAACCGGCGGCGTCGCGCGCGAGCAGCACGCACTCGCCGCCCGAGACGCCGAAGATGAAGCCGATGCGGAACAACCGCGGGCAGATCATCACGGCGCGGGCATGATGCAGCCACCGCGCCGGATCGCTGGGCTGGGGCCGGCTGAATATGTCCTGGACGGTCAGCGCGGCCCGATCGACCAAGGCCTGCTGCTCGGACTGCGCCCGCGCCAACGTCGGCAGGAGCGTCAGGAGGACAATGACCAGGATGCGAATCATGTGGAGTCTCCACTCCTTACGAGCGGATATTGCCACCGCATCAGAGTTGTTGACAACAAAACTGTGGATTCGGTGCCGCGCCGACACGCCGGTTTCCAGCTAAGCGGTTGGTTTGCGCGGCGTTTGCCGGGCGCCTACTCGAACAATTGGTTGACGCAGACCACGCGCCATGCCCGGGCATGGCGCTCGATTCGCGTCAGCGACAGGTTTTGCACCGCCAGATGGAGCGCATTATCGGGGCCGATATCGAGCGCGTGGGCGAGCGCGGCGCGGATCGCGCCGCCGTGGCTCACCGCCACCAAGTCCTCCCCGGCATGGCCGGCGGCGAGCCGTTCCAGGCTGGCGCCGACCCGCGCGATCACCTCCACCACGCTTTCCCCGCCCGGCGGCCGCTCGTGTCCGCCGAGCGGCCAGAAGGCGTGCGCCGGCAAGGTCAGGCGCGCGGGCAGGTCGGCATGGGCCAAGCCCTCCCACTCGCCGAGCCGCTGCTCGATGAGGCCCGGCTCGACCGCGAGCATCTGCCTCGGATAGCCGGCCGCGAAGATCGCCTCGGCGGTGCGGCTGGTGCGCGAGAGCGGCGTCACCAGCCAGCGCGCCGGGCGCGGCAGGCAGGCCGCGAGCGCGCGATACATCGCTGCCTGCGCCACCAGGCTCTCCGGGCAAAGCTGCACGTCCCGCGTGCCGTACAGCACGGCGCGCGCGTTCTCCTCGACGATGGCGTGCCGGATCAGCCAGAACCGCGCCGGGCTCATTCGCCGATGCTGAGCAGCGCGCCGCGGACCCGCGCCGCATGGAACTGGCGGGCGAACACCGCGACGGCGGCCAAGGTCCAGAGGACATTCAGCCCCGCCGCCCAGGCCAGATGGTCCCAGCGGATCACGCCCTGGTAGAGCACGGCGCGCATGCCCTCGAAGACGTGCGCCGACGGCAGCGCCAGCGCAACCGGCTGCAGCACGCGCGGCAGCACGGATACCGGATAGAACACCGCCGAGAACGGGGTCAGGCCGAACAACACCGACCAGGCGAGCGCCTCCGCGCCGATGCCGTGGCGCAGGATCAGCGACACCACGCCGAGCGCCACCCACCAGCCCATGACCAGCAGATTGGCGAAGAACACCACCAGGATGGGCCCGAAGGCGAACAGGTTGTAGGCGTACAGCAGCCACGCCAGCCCGACCGCCGGCAGCACGCCGGCGAGCATCCGGATCACCGACATGCCGAGCAGCGCCGCCACCAGTTCCCAGGGCCGCAACGGGCTGACGAACAGGTGGCCCAGGTTCCGCGACCACAATTCCTCGAGGAAGCTCACGGCCACGCCCATCTGGCTGCGCAGCGCGACTTCCCACAGCAGCACGCCGCCCAGCAGCGTGCTCGCGGCGATTGCCACGGCATGGCCGGGCACGCTGGCCGCCCGCGAGGCGACGAAGCTCGCGGTAAAGCCCCAGATGCACATCTGCAGCACCGGCCAGTAGGCGAGTTCCAGAAGCCGCGGCCACGAGCCGCGATACAGCGCCAGATGGCGGTACATCAGCCCCCAGATCCGGCGCAGCGCCGGTTTCATGCTGCGAGGCATCCACGCACGGTAGGCTCCACTTTCGGGAGGGGGACGGGGGGAACAAGCCCACTCACAACGCCGCCTCCCGCTGCCGCCGATTGCGGGCGATGTCGAGGAACACGTCCTCCAGGTCCTCGCGCCCGTAACGGTCCAGCAGCTCGCGCGGGCTGCCGCGATCGACGATGCGGCCCTGGCGCATCATCAGCACATAGGAACAGAGCCGCTCCACCTCGGCCATATTATGCGAGGCGAGCAGGATCGTGCAGCCGCTCTCGGCGCGGTATTTCTCCAGCCAGGTCCGCACGAAGTCGCCGGTGTCGGGATCGAGGCTGGCGGTCGGCTCGTCCAACAGCAGCACCTCCGGGCGGTTGATCAGCGCCTTCGCCAGCGCCACCCGCGTCTTCTGCCCCGCGGACAACTCGCCCGCCGGGCGGTCGAGCAGATCGTGCAGATCGAGCTGGTCGGCCAGTTCGCGGATGCGGCGCTCGGTGTGGGGCACGCCGTAGAGATGGCCGTAGACGCGCAAATTCTCCGCCACCTTCAGCCGGTGCGGCAGGGCGACGTAGGGGGAGGAAAAATTCATCCGCGCCAACGCGGCGAAGCGGTCGCGCGCGATGTCGTGGCCGAGCACGTGCACGGACCCGGCGGTCGGCACCAAGAGGCCGAGCAGCATGGCGATGGTGGTCGTCTTGCCGGCGCCATTGCCGCCCAAGCAGCCCGATGGTCTCGCCGGCCGCCACCGAAAAGTCGATGCCGTCCACGGCGAGCGTGCGGCCGTAGCGCTTGGTGAGCGCCTCCACCCTGATCACATCCATGCGGGCGGATTAGTCCGCCGCGCCGCCCTGGCCAAGGCCGGTATCGTCTCGCGCGCGGCGCCGACATTATCTGCCAGCCATGATCGATTGGCACGACGCGCCGGCTGCTCTGCCCGAGGGCCAGCGAATCTACGCGGTCGGCGATGTGCATGGCTGCGCCGAGCGCCTGCGCGAGGTCCACGGCGCGATCGCGGCGGATCTCACCGAGCGGCCGGTCGCGGCGCCGCTGCTGCTCCATATCGGCGACTACATCGACCGCGGACCGGACAGCGCCGGCGTCATCGACATTCTGCTGCACGAGCCCGTCGCGCCCGGTCTGCGCGTCGTCAACCTCATGGGCAATCACGAGGATATGCTGCTGCAGGCGCTTGCCGCCCCGGAGGAGGCGCGGCTCGCCGAGCACTGGCTGTTCAATGGCGGGATGGCGACGCTGGCGAGCTGGGGGCTAGACCCGCGGGGCGGTGGCGCGGCATGGCTGCCCGGCATCCCGCCCGATCATCTCGCGTTTCTCCGCCGGCTGTCGATGCGGCACGAAGCCGGCGATTACCTGTTCGTGCACGCCGGCGTTCGGCCGGGCGTGCCGCTGGACCAGCAATCGGCCCAGGACCTGATGTGGATCCGCGAGCCGTTCCTGTCCTACCGGGGGGATTTCGGGGCGGTCGTGGTGCATGGCCACACGCCGATCAGGGAGCCGGCGCTCCGGCCGAACCGGATCGGCATCGATACCGGTGCGGTCATGGGCGGTCGCCTGACTTGCGCCGTATTCGAGGGCGAAAAGGTCGGCTTCATAGGCCGGTGAACGCGCCATTATCAGCGGCGTTTGGCTTGCAAGCCCGGCCGCGGGAGGCTACGCCGTAATCGATGCGAAACATGAGATCCGGCGTGATGGCAGCCTCTCGGCGCCACGCCGATGCACCGGATTTAGCCGATGCCGTGGGCCGGCTCGGGCGTGCCAGCCTGCTAGTGGTCGGCGATGCCATGCTGGATCGCTACGTCTACGGCCAACTCAGGCACGCCACCCCCGACGCGCTGTTTCCCGTCCTGGAGGTCGAGCACGAGGTCGGGCTGCCCGGCGGGGCGGCCAATCTGGTTCGGCAACTCACCGCGCTCGGGGCGTCCGTGTCGTTCGTCTCTGTCGTCGGCGACGACCAGACCGGCTCGGACCTGACCGGCCTGATCGGCGGCCAGCCCGGGGTCGAGCCCTGGCTGCTGGTCCAGGGCGGCCGCACGACAACGCTGAGGACCCGCTTTCTCGCCGACGGCCGCCCGGTGCTGCGCGCCGATCAGGAGGAAACCGGCCCGATCCAAACCAAGCTGGCCGAGCGGCTGCTCCGGATCGCCCGCGACGCCATGGTGGCCACCACGGTGACGGTGCTGTCGGATCACGGCAAGGGCGTGCTGGCCGGGGCCATGCCGCGCCAGCTACTCGGCGACGCCCGCAATTGCGGGCGGCCGGTCGTCGTCGCCCCGCACGGCGCCGATCATGCGCGCTACGCCGGGGCCGACGTGGTCGTGGTGCGGCGGGAGGATCTGCCGGCCGCCGATCGGTCGGGCCTCGACATGCCGACGGAGGCCGCCGCCGCGGCGCGCTTGCTGCGCGAGCGACATGGTTTTGGCGCCGCCGTGCTGTTGCAGGATTCGGGCGGGCTGACCCTGGCCGATGCCGACGGCGCGTACCACTGCTCGGCGGACCCGACGCCACGGCTCGCGGCGCCGGCGGCCGTGGATGCGGTTATCGCGGCGCTCGCGGCCGGGCTGGCTGTCGGGCTCGGGCTCAGGGTGGCGGCGCGACTCGCGAGCGTGGCGGCCGAGGTGACCGCCGGGAAGCCGGGCACCGCCGCAGTCGCGGACAGTGACCTGCTGCAGGCCTTGGCGCTGTAACTTCGGGACCCTATCGGGCCGGCAACTCGCGCGGAGCGCTACCCCGCGAAGCAGTAGGCGCAGCCGCGCGACTGGGCACCGTTGACCGCCACGACACCCGAGGGCACGACGTGCATGCCGGGCACGACGCCGGCGATCCATTCCTGCTTGACCTGGTCCGCCGGCAAATTCAGCTGCCTGGCGAAGATGCCGCTATAGACCGTGATCGCCATGTTGCAGGCGCCGACCTTGACGCCGCGCGCCATCAGCTTGTCCAGCGACGCATCGGGAATGAACAAATCTCCCGGCTTCGAGTGAACGAAGAAGTTGCGCGTGGACGGCGCCTTGGTGGCTGGGTCTGTGATCTTGAAGAACTCGCCCAACTTGTACTTCGCCCACAGCGGACTGCTCAAGGCGAACGGGATGGCATGATGGCGTATCACGAGAACAACGCCGAGGTCGCTCTCCGGCACGGCGTAAGCCGCGGGAGCGGTGAGCAGAAACACGTAGGACCAGATCAACGGCATGCCACCGTTCGGCGCGGGAGCATCGTACAGTTGCCGGTGCTTGCCGCTGATCGAATCGAGCCACTTCGTGAAATCCGTCGCCATGGCGGCGTCCGCAGGTTCGGCGGCGCTGGCCGAATCCGCCAGTTCCGGCAGCCCGATCGCGGCGCCGAGCGTCGCCGCGCCGGCCAGAAAATGGCGTCGATCGGGTGCGAGTTTCGGGTCGACCATTGTGCTCTCCTCCCTGGAAGGATTTTTGCGCCTTCGCCAGACGCCACGGCAGAGACGCGGCACCTTGGAACGAGGAACGGGTTGACGGCCTTGCCGTGCGGTCGCCGCTATCCCCGGCGCATGTAGGACACGTTACGGTACAGCATATAAGCGGCGACGGCAAACACGAATCCGGCAAAGATCTGATTGAGCAGCGCCCGGCGCGGGGCGAGGCGAACGGCTAGCCGCATCCCGACCAGGCCGCCGAGAATGCCGCCGGCGATGTATTCGGCCGCGACCAGCCAATCGACGAGCCCGGAAACCGCGTAATTCACCGCCGTGGTCAGCCCGAAACTGCCGACCGAGAGCAGCGAGGACCCGATCGCGGAGATCATCGGCATGCCGGTCGAAAACAGCAGTCCGGGGACGATCAGGAAGCCGCCGCCGATGCCGAAAAATCCGGATAGCATGCCGACAGTCAGCGCGGCGCCGGCGACCAGGACAAACGTGAACGGCCGTTGGCGTCCGTCCGTGTGCACGCTGGCGGCGGGCTTGGTGCGCTGTCCGCGGCGCAGCATGACGACGCCGACCACGATCATGAGAATGCCGAACAGAAACAGCAGTCGCCGTCCGTCGACCGCCTTGCCGATGCTCGACCCGATGGCGGCGCCGACCACGCCGACGCAGGCGAACAGGATGGCGCTCGGCCATCGCACGTTGCCGGCGCGCGCGTGGCTGGCGAGATTGGCGAAGGCGTTCATCGAGACGGCGAGCGCCCCGGTGCCGATCGCCTCGTGCGGGCGCAGGCCGACGATGTAAAGCAGCATCGGGGTCGCGAGAATCGACCCGCCGCCGCCGATCAGGCCGAGCGTAAATCCGATCAGTCCGCCGGACAGCACCGCCAGGGCGGAATGCAACACGTCCATCACGTGCCCTCTCGCTCGGGGGCCGTGCGAAATGCACGATGTCTCAGGCCAAGAATATGGGACAACCCTAGTGCGTGAGGCCCCGCTCGGCAAATACGGTTCTCAGGGAGAGGACCGGGGCGGCGAAAGATCGATGCGAGCGACGGAGAGCCCGACGTTGCCGGACGTGCCGGGCGGAGGGTAAACCTGCCCGCGAGGGTGGTCGGATGCGCCGCCCCAGACGGGGTACCGCGACGAATGGGCGCTTATACGGAATTGCAGCGGTGAGCTTGCGCCGGCCGAACCCGAGCAACCTGAAGCGTGCCGGACGGGATCACGTGCATCTTTACGCCTTGTGCTGGAACGAGGCACGGATGATCCCGTATTTCTTCCGGCATTATCATGGCCTGGTCGATCGATTTTTCATCTACGACAACGGATCGACCGACGGATCGCTCGGCATGCTGGCGGGCGACGAACGTGTAACCGTCGTCCATTGGGACGTGCCGGGCGATTCCTTCGTTCTTGCGGCGCGCGAGCTTTGCAACGACTTCTGGAAGCAAAGCCGCGACGCCGCGGATTGGGTGATCACCGCCGAGATGGACGAACACCTGTATCGCCAGGATCTCCCGGGCTATTTGCGATCCTGCCGGGAGCAGGGCGTCACCGTGATCAAGGCGATCGGCTACGACATGATCGCCGACGCGTTCCCGACCGAAGACAAGCCGCTTTGGCAACTGGTCACGCGCGGGGTTCGCGCGTTCGGGCTCGACAAGCTCGCGATTTTCGATCCGTCGTCGGTCAAGCAGACGAACTACGAAGCCGGCCGCCACCACGCTTCGCCGGCCGGGCGTATCGTGTGGGAGAATGAGCAGCAGGTGACGCTGCTGCACTATAAGAATCTGGGGGCGGATTACGTTACCGAGCGCAACGAAATCCTGTCGACCGGCATTCGCCCGGGCGACATCGCCCGCAACTGGGGTGCGCATTACTTTCTTGAACCGCGACGAGGTGGGCGCGCAGCTTCGCGCCATCGACGAGACGGCCATGCCGGTCCCCGGGCTGCCGGCACCCGCGGGCGCCCGAGCGGAACGCGATCCCCTCGACGTCCGCGCGGTTTTCGAGAAGTCCGGCCTGTTCCAGGCCGCCTGGTATCTGCGGGAATATCAGGATGTGCTGGCGGCCGGGACGGACCCGCTCGAGCATTTCTGCCGCGACGGATGGCGGGAAGGCCGCAAGCCCAATCCGCATTTCGATCCCGCGTGGTATCTGCGCACCTATGCCGCCGAGGTCGGGCCGGACACTAATCCGCTGCTGGACTATATCGTCGCCGGTGAAGCCGCCGGCAGAAAGCCGGGCCCGGATTTCGATCCCGCCAAATACCGTTTGCGGCATGGCCTGTCGGCCGAGCAGAGTCCGCTCCGCCATTACCTCGCCCCGGGCGTGGTGGTGCGCGTGATGCTCGCCATCGGCAAGTTCGTGGCAACCACGTCAAGGAAGTGGCGGCGTCAGATTCGCCACCGCATCCGCGTGCTGAGCCCTCGCCTGGAAGACCAGCTTGCGCGGCTCATGGCGGCGATGCGCAACCGCGATCGGCCGCGGCTTTCTGCCGGCAAGAGCTTGGAACTGCGCTCCCCCCGTCGCGCCGGCATACCGGAACCGTTCAGCCGGCTCCTCTCAAGGTTGATCCGGCGGACCGACGGGCTGCCGATTTGCTTCGATCCGCAACTCTATCTCGAAGCCAATCCCGACGTGGCGGCGGCGGGAATGGACCCTGCGGCGCATTACCGGCGGTTTGGCAAGGCGGAACGGCGACCGATCAGGCCGGTGACGCCAACCGTCACCGATCGCGCGGCGGCCAAGCGGCGCATGTAGCTGTCACCGGTAGGCGCGGCGGGATGCGGCGTGCCAGACCGCCAGCACGATCACCGCGCCCACGATCGCGCCGATGAGGCCGGCGCTCTGGCCGGGGCGGTAAAAGTGCAGCGCGCGCCCGACGAATGTCGCTACCACCGCGCCGGCGATGCCGAGCAGCACGGTCATGATCACGCCGTTCGGGTTGTTCGGGCTGGGCGAAATCATCCGCGCGATCAGTCCGGCAATGGCACCTATGAGCAGAATCCACAGGAAGTGCATCGAGCAACTCCAACGTCGCGTTCGGCTCGGGAGAGGGTCAGCGCCCGAGGAAGCGCGGGGTTCGCTTGTCCATGAACGCCCGCCGGCCCTCGCGATAATCCTCGCTGTCGAAACACGCCGCCACGGCCCGTTCCACCGCCGCCATGTCGCGCTCGCGCTCCGCCTTCATGGTTTCGTTCACGATCAGTTTCGCCGCGGTCACCGACAGCGGCGCATTGTCGGCGATGGTGCGCGCGAGGTCGACCACCATGTCGGACAGATCCTCGTCCGGCACCATGCGGTTGATCAGCCCTATCCGTTGCGCCTCCGCCGCGTCGATGCGCGAACCGCTGTAGAGCAGCATGCGCGCGTGCGCCGGCCCGACCAGCGAAACGAGGACTTGCGTCATGTCGAAGCCATAGGCGATGCCGAGCCGCGCCGCGGGAATGCCGAACTCGGAATCGCGCCCGGCGATGCGCAGATCGGCCGACATGGCGATCGCGAGCCCGCCGCCCAGGCAATAGCCGCGGATGCGGGCGATCATCGGCTTGGGGAAACGCGCGAGCGTCGCGCGCCCGGCCATGGTCAGCCGGTCGTATTCGCGGCGCGCCGCGGCGTCGCCGCGCTGCTTCTCGAACTCGCTGATGTCGGCGCCCGACACGAAGGCGCGATTCCCCGCGCCGGTCAGCACCACCACCCGGATGTCCGGATCGGCCGCGAAGGCGTCCAGGATCTCCCCCAGCCCGTCCCACATCGCCACCGACATGGCGTTGCGCTTGTCGGGTTGGTTGAAGGTGACGAGTCCGACCCCGTCGTCGCTCTCGGCGAGCATCTTGCCCCCGGCGTATTGCCCCTTGCCGTATGGCCTGACCGCGTCCATCGCCTGCCCTTGTGATTGCCCCCGCGCGCCGATAGTCGGTCAGCCGGGCCGGGCGCTCAAGAGCGCGCAGCGGCGAACGGAAGGGCGGCGCATGGAGCCGGTCGACTTGGCGCTGGTGCTGGCGCTCGATGGCTCGGCCAGCGTTACCTACGACGAGTTCAACCTGATGACGGGCGGCCTCGCCGCGGCCCTGCGCGACCCTGCCATCGTCGCCGGCCTGACCAGTGGTCCGCGCCGCGCCAGCGTGGGCTCGCTGCTGCTATGGTCCGGCGCGGCGGCCCAGGACGTGCTGATCGGCTGGACTCGCATCGGCTCGGCGAAGGCGGCCGCGGGCTTCGCGGAGGACGTCGCGAACGTGCCCCGCAGCGTCCGCCCGGGGCTTACCGGCGTCGGTGCCGCGCTGCTCGCGGCCGCGCGCCTGCTCGCCGCCGCTCCCGCGCCTGCGCCGCGCCAAGTGGTCGATATGGTGGGCGACGGGCGCTCCAACGACGGCCCGCCGCCCGGCCCGGTGCGCGACCACATGGCGGCGGCGGGGATCACGATCAACGGGCTCTGTGTCCTGCACCGGGAGCCGGATCTGCTCCAGACTTACACGGACGAGGTGATCGGCGGCCCGGGCGCCTTCGCGCTCGCCTGCCCGGACTACACGGCCTTCACGGAGGCGATGCAGCAGAAGCTCGGGCGCGAGATCGCCGGGCTCGGTCGGACCGTTTCGCCACTGAACCGCAGTCACGCTGGTGCGTAAGAGCGGCGACCCCACTGCCTTGCTGAGGATCAGAACCGGACCATGTCAGGAATAGCAGCCGAAGCCGATCCCTCGGCTCCGGACCGGAGCGTGTCGGACGCACCGATCGACGTGATGATCGTTGCCGAAACCGTGACCGCTATCTCGACTGGAGAATCGGAGCGGGAGGAAATGCCGCTGCCGGACGATGCTCGAACGGTCTTTCTCGGCGGGTTGTTCTTGCTGGCGTGTCTCGCCGCCATGTACGTGGCCCAAGACATCCTGTTGCCAATCGTCCTGGCAATCGTGCTGAAGCTTTTGCTGCAACCAGTGGTGCGCGGGCTGGAACGGGTGCGGGTTCCGCGCGTCTTGGCAGCGCTCGCGGCGGTCTTGCTGCTGATCGGCATTTTCGCTGGCCTGGTCACGGCCCTGACGAGGCCGGCAGCCGATTGGGTGGGCAAGCTGCCCATGGTGCTGCCGCGCTTCGAGCACGAGATGCACGAACTGGGCCGGCCATTGCATGCCTTTCAGCAGGCGATTGACGAGTTGGAGGGCGCCGTGGGCGGCCGGTCCGCTCCGGCCACGACGACCGCACCGGCGCAACCTCCGGCTCCCACCCAGGGCGCGGCCTCGGATCTGCCGGCCGCTCCTGCCCGGCCGGCAGATCCGGCCAAGGCCGCGCCGGCCGCGCCCTCACCCATGGCCCTGCACGCCACGGCGTTGATGGAGATGGTGTTCAGCAGTACCCAGGCGGCGATCGCCGGGTTTTTCACGGCGCTGCTGGTGCTGTTTTACCTGCTGGTCTCGGGCGAGACGTTTCTGCGCCGGCTGGTGGAGATCCTGCCCCGGTTCCGCGACAAACGCCTGGCGGTGGAGATCTCGCTCAAGGTCGAGCACGACATCTCGGTCTATCTGGTCACGATCACCATGATCAACGCGATCGTCGGCATCGCGACCGGCTGCGTGATGTGGGTGTGCGGCGTCGGCGATCCGCTGCTCTGGGGCGTCACCGCCTTTGTACTGAATTACATCCCGGTGCTCGGACCGCTGACCGGGGTGGTGCTGTTCGCGATCGTCGGCGTGCTGTCGCAAGGCGCCTTTCTGGCGGCGCTGCTGCCGGCGGGACTGTACCTGCTGATCCACCTGATCGAAGGCGAGACGGTCACGCCGATGATCCTGGCCCGTCGCTTCACCATCAACCCGGTCGCGCTGATTTTGAGCCTGGTGTTCTGGTATTTCATGTGGGGCGTTGCGGGCGCGGTGCTGTCGGTGCCGATGCTGACCATCATCAAGGTGGTCTGCGACGATGTGCCGCCGCTACGCGCGTTCGGGCATTTCCTGGAGGGCTGAGGCTGGCGGGATCAGCCGGCCGCGACGGGGCGCAACCGTTGCGGCAGGCCGGCCAGGCTCTCCACCGTGTCGAAATCGCGCAGTACCGCGTCGGTTTCGATTTCGACCTCGGCGACGGCTTCGGCGTGGCGCGCGAGCAGGAAGCGGGCGCCGACATCACCCGACAGCGCCAGGATTTCGGGGAAGAAGCGCCGGTCCCACAGCACCGGGTTGCCCTGCTTGCCGTGATGCGTGGGCACGACGATCGGGCGGCCCTCGTCGGGATCGTAGGCTTCGATCAGCCGGTCGATGATGCGTCCGACGACGAGCGGCATGTCGCCGAGGCAAACCACGGCCGCCGCGGCGTTCGGCGGAAGCGCGGCAATGCCGGCCTTCAGGCTCGCCGCCAGGCCCTCGGCGTAATCCGCGGCGCGCACATACGTCACCGGCCGGCCGGCGAGCGCGTCGCGCACCGCGTCCTCCTGATGGCCGATCACCACCAGTACGGGCCGGGCGGCGCTGGACAGCGCGCTGTCCACCACGCGCGCGACCATCGGCTTGCCGCCGCGGTCGGGCAGCAGCAGCTTGTTTTGCGGCGCCATCCGGCTGGAGAGGCCGGCGGCCAGCACGATGGCCGCAATTGGCGGCCTGCGCGGCTGTGGCGCCAGCACGGGAACCTCCGTCGCCTTGGCGCGCGGCAGCGGCCGCGCCTCGGTGTCCTTCAAAAGGCCGCCGACGCCCATGCCCATCACCTCGGCCGGTCCGACATCAAGGCCGGCGTAAAGGCGCTGCAGCACGAAGTCGATGCCGTTCGGGCGCGGGCTGCCGGCGCAGCCTGGCAGGACCAGGGCGGGAACCGAGGTCCCCGCGGAAGTGGGGATCCGGCCGATGCAGATGAGATTGCCGGGATCGACGGGCATGCCGAAATGGCGGATCTCGCCGCCCGCGCGGACGATGCCCATCGGCCCCACGTCGCGCCGGTCCACCACCGCCGAGGCGCCGGCCACCATGACCAGATCGGCGCCCTGGGCGAGCAGGGATTGCAGCGCCTCGGCGATCGGCGCCTCGCGATGCGGGCTGCGCAGCGGCGGCAGCAGCGATCCGGTCAGGCCCGCCACGCGCGCCGTAGTGGCGGCGATCGTATTCTCGGCGACCTTGGCCTTCAGTCCGGGCAGTTCGGTCAGCACCAAACCGGCTTTCAGCGGCCGGAACGGATGGATGAGGAAGGCGTGCGATCCGCCGCGGGCGATGTCCTCCACCTCGGCGAGGATCGCGCCGGGCACCGAAAACGGCACCACCTTGATCGTCGCCACGATGTCGCGCGGCGCGACGGGCGAAAAATTCGGCAAGGTCCCGACGGTGAGCGCCTCGTGCGCCGCGTTCAGGCGGTCGATCCGAGCCATATCCGCCACGAACAGGCCGGGTTGCTCGGCGATCAGGTTGACCCGGCCGGTCGCCGCGCGGCTGCGGCGCACATGCGGCACCATCAGCGCATTGGCCAGCCGGTCGGCCGCCTCGTTCTCCCCGACATCGCCCGGCTCCAGCCGCGCGGCGATCACCTCGGCATAGCCGGCCTCCTGCAGCGCGGCGACCGCGCCGGCATCCAGCACCGAGCCCTTGCGCAGCACGCGCTCGGGGAGCCGCAGCGTATGGGCGAGAATGGCGCCGTCCGCCTCCTCGAGCCGCGTCGGCCCGAAGATCATGCCGCCGCTTCGGCCGCGGGCTTTTGTACCAGGGGCGCGTCCCGGCGCACCGCCACGATCTCGGCGAGGATGGCCAGCGCGATCTCCGGCGCGGTGACGGCCTCGATCGGCAGCCCGACCGGGCCGCGGATGCGCGCAAGCGCCGCCTCGCCATGCCCCAATTCGCGCAACCGCTTCAGCCGCGCGGCATGGGTCCGCCGCGAGCCGAGCGCGCCGATATAGAAGGAAGGGGATTTCAGCGCCCGATCCAGCGCCGGATCGTCGAGCTTCGGATCGTGGGTCAAGGTCACCACCGCCGTCCGCGTATCGGGCCTCAGGGCGTCCATTGCCTCGTCCGGCCATTCGGTGGAGATGGCCACGTCGGGGAACCGCTCGTCGCTGGCGAAGGAGCGGCGCGGATCGACCACGATCACCGCCATGCCGAGCTGCGCGGCGAGCGGCACCAGCGCCTGCGCGATATGCACCGCGCCCACCACGACCAGCCGCAGCGCCGGGTTATGGACTTGCAGGAACCACTGTTCGCCGCCCACCGCGACGGTGCGGCTCTCGTCGTCCGCCAGCGCCCGCTGGGCCTTGGCGTTCAGCGCGGCTTCCGCGTCCGGGTGGGGCAATAATTTCTGCGCCCCGTCGGGCATGCGGGTCGCCAGCACGACCGGCTTGTTCGCCGCCCTGGCCGCGGTCAGCGCGGCCAGGAGCTGCGGCGTCACAGCAGCTTCTCCACGAACACCTTCACCTTGCCGCCGCAGGCGAGCCCCACTTCCCAGGCGCGCTCGTTGGTCACGCCGAAATCCAGCACCTGCGGGGAGCCGGTGCGGATGGTGGTCATGGCGGCCTCGGCGACCGCGCCCTCGATGCAGCCGCCGCTCACCGAGCCGGCCATGCGGCCGCTCGCGGTCACCGCCATCTGGCTGCCTGCCGGGCGCGGCGAACTGCCCCAGGTCTCGGTCACGGTCGCGAGCGCCACGCTTTCGCCGTCCGCCCGCCACTGGGCCGCGACCGACAGCACGTCCTCCGCCTCGCGCGGGGTCTCTTGGTTCATGCGGCTGTCCTCCAGGTATTCCCCCCGTCGCGCGCCGGCGCCGGGCGGGAGAGCAGATCGACAAGGTCGCGCAGGCTGTTCAGGTTGTGCACCGGGCGGAACTCGTCCACGTACGGCAGCATCGCGCGGATGCCCTGGGATTTTGGTTCGAATCCCTGCCAGCGCAACAGCGGGTTCAGCCAGATCAGCCGCCGCGACGAGCGATGGAGCCGGTCCATGTTCTCGGCCAGCCCCTTGGATTTATCCTGGCCCTCGCGCGGGCGGTCCAGCCCGTCGGTGACCAGCAGCACCATCGCGCCCTGGCCGAGCACGCGCTTGGCCCAACGGCGGTTGAACTCGGCCAGCGCCTCGCCGATACGCGTGCCGCCCGACCAGTCCGGCACCACGTGCGCGACCAGTTGGAACGCCACCTCGGGGTCGCGG
This sequence comes from uncultured Alphaproteobacteria bacterium, assembly GCA_963761015.1. Lineage (GTDB taxonomy): Bacteria > Pseudomonadota > Alphaproteobacteria > Acetobacterales > Acetobacteraceae > CAVXFL01. The sequence continues at coordinate 15,099 of CAVXFL010000004.1, read as the reverse complement.
TGGCGCAACTGGCGGGTGATGTTGGTGAGCCGCGTGCCGAACAGGAACACCTGCACCCGGTCGCGCAGATTGGCGACCGCGTGCAGAAAGTGCAGCAGGACCTGCGAGTAGCGGGCCATCGAGCCGGAAATATCGCAGAGCACCACCAGCGGCGGCGGCCGCTCCACCCGGCGGCTTTTCGCGATGCGCAGGATTTCGCCGCCCTGGCGCAGGCTGCCGCGCAAGGTTTGACGCAAGTCGGTGATGCCGCCCGAGGGGTCGGGGCGGACACGGCGGGTCCGCCGGGTCTCCAGGGGCAGCACGAGGCGGCGGATTTCCGCCTTCGCGGCGGCGATCTCGGCCGCGTTCATCGCCTCGAAATCCATCGTCTGCAGCCGCTCGCGGTCGCTGAACGTCAGCACCGCGTCGGATTCGGGCGGCTCGTCCTCGGCCAGATGCGGCCGCTCGCGCTGGCTGGCGAAAGCTTCGGCCACGCGGCGGCTGCCGGCTTCGTGTCGCGGCTTCAGCGCGTCCTTCTGCGCCGAGAACATGGCGAGCGCGGCGGCTTGCAGCGCGGCGTTGGCATCGCGCCAGAACAGGCGAAAGGCCATGTCGAACACCTCGCGGTGTTCGTGCCGACGGATCATTGTCGCGCGCAGGGCGGTCTCGACCTGGTGGCGGTCGCCGATGTCCACCAGGGTCAGGGCCTGTTGCCCGGCCGCGACCTCCGCGTGGCCGACCGGCAGCCCGGCGCGGCGCAGCAGCCGGCCGAAATGCATCACGTTGGCGGCCAGGGTGGGCGGGTGTGGCGCGTCCCTCATTTGGTTACGCCCAACCTGTCGCCACCCCTAACGGTTGCACCCTTAGCGGCGAAAGCCGGTATCCACCGCGCCGCCGTACAGCTTGGTTCGGTTATCGCGCATCGTGCCACGGCTCCGTGGGTCCCGGCTTTCGCCGGGATGCGGGTGGGTTGCCGCAACGGGGGCGGCACATCATCTAACCGCGTCATGTTCCATGCAAACCTCAATTCCTCGGCCGATCCCGGCATGCACGGCACGACCATATTGTGCGTCCGCCGCGGTAGCGACGTGGTGATCGCCGGCGATGGGCAGGTCAGCCTCGGCCAGACGATCGTCAAGGGCAATGCCCGCAAGGTGCGGCGCATCGGGCCCGCCGGCAACGTGATCGCCGGGTTCGCCGGCGCCACCGCCGACGCCTTCACCTTGCTCGAACGCCTCGAAAGCAAGCTCGAGCGTTTCCCCAACCAGCTCGAACGGGCTTGCGTCGAGCTGGCGAAGGACTGGCGCACCGACCGCTATCTGCGCCGTCTGGAAGCGCTGATGGCCGTGGCGGACAAGGACCGCAGCTTCATGCTGAGCGGCACCGGGGACGTGCTGGAGCCGGAGGACGGCGTTATCGCCATCGGCTCGGGCGGCAACTACGCGCTCGCCGCGGCGCGCGCGCTGCTGCCGTTGCCCGACCTGTCGGCCGAGGAGATCGCGCGGCGCGCCATGAAGATCGCCGCGGAGATTCGTGTCTACACCAATCAGAACGTGATCGTGGAAGCGATCCGATCGGAACGCTGATGCAGGTACCAACTTATTCACCCAAAGAAATCGTCTCGGAGCTCGACCGCTTCATCGTCGGCCAGAACGAGGCCAAGCGCGCCGTTGCCATCGCGCTCCGCAACCGCTGGCGCCGCCAGCAATTGCCGGAGGCGATGCGCGAGGAAGTGGTGCCGAAGAACATCCTCATGATCGGCCCCACCGGGTGCGGCAAGACCGAGATCGCGCGTCGGCTGGCCAAGCTCGCGCAGGCGCCGTTCCTGAAAGTGGAGGCGACGAAGTTCACCGAGGTCGGCTATGTCGGACGCGACGTGGAGAGCATCGCGCGTGACCTGGTCGAGGTCAGCCTCAACATGCTGCGCGACGCGAGCCGGCGCGAAGTGCAGGGCAAGGCCGAGCAGGCCGCGGAGGAGCGGCTGATCACCGCCCTGGTCGGCGAGCGCGCGGCCGCCGACACGCGCTCGCGCTTCCGTCACATGCTGCGCAACGGCGAACTCGAGCAGAAGGAAGTCGAGGTCACGCTGTCCGACACGTCGGCCCCGTTCGCGCAGCTCGATCTGCCGGGCATGCCGCCGGCGCAGATGATCAATCTCGGCGATATGATGAAGGGCATGTTCGGCGGACGCCAGCAGACCCGGCGCATGACGGTGGAGGCGGCGCGGCGGGCGCTGGAGCGCGAGGAGGCGGACAAGCTGCTCGACAACGAGCGGCTGACCAAGGACGCGCTGTTCCACGCCGAGAGCAACGGCATCGTGTTCCTGGACGAGATCGACAAGATCTGCGCGCGCAGCTCCGAGGGCGGCTTCCGCGGCGCCGACGTCAGCCGCGAAGGCGTGCAGCGGGACCTGCTGCCGCTGATCGAGGGCACGACGGTGACCACGAAATACGGGCCGGTGAAGACCGACCACATCCTGTTCATCGCCTCGGGCGCGTTCCATCTGGCGAAGCCGTCGGACCTCTTGCCGGAGTTGCAGGGCCGGTTGCCGATCCGCGTGGAGTTGTCGCCGTTGTCGCGCGATGATCTGCGCCGGATTCTGACGGAGCCCGAACATTCGCTGGTGAAGCAATACTCGGCGCTGATGGGCACCGAGAAAGTGGACCTGGTGTTCACCGACGAGGCGATCGACGCGCTGGCGGAACTCGCGGCCGATATCAACGAGAAGGTGGAAAACATCGGCGCACGGCGGTTGCACACGGTGCTGGAGCGCCTCTTGGAGGACATCAGCTTCACCGCGACTGATCGCCCCGGGGAAACCATCACGGTGGATGCCGAGTACGTGCGCGAGCGGGTGGCGCCGCTTGCCGCGCGCGGCGACCTCAGCCGCTTCATCCTGTAACAACCCGCGATCGCCTCCCTTTCCGCCCGTTGGGGGCGGGGAGGGATGGCTCGCGTGTCGACCGCCGTCCGCCGCGGCGAGGAACCCGCGTTACCATCGCATTACAATCGAATTACGACGTCGGCCAGCCCCTCCGCGCCGCGCGCTTTCGATTGCTAAATCTGTGAGCATCGGTAAAAATTTGGATGCCCAAACGGTGGGGAATTCGGTGCGGCCGGCTTAACCAAGAATTGCCCTGGAACGAAAGGGCAACATCGCTGTCTGCCGGTGCGCAAGTCGTGACGGGGGAAGTCGATGACGTCGGTCAGTTGGAAGGATAGCGTAAGCGGTAACTGGACACTCGCGGCCGATTGGGACACCGGAACCGTTCCGGGCACGGGCGACGAGGCGATCATTGCGGTCGCTGGTCCCTACACCGTCTCCCTGACGACCCCGATCACCGTCCTCTCCATCAGCATCGGCGCCACCACGGCGACGTTGGCGGTCCTGGATCCAGGCGGGACCGACACGATCACCAACGGGGTGACGAACGCCGGCGTATTCAACGTCGACGAGGGCGAGAATCAAGGCGGCAGCACGGTCGCGATCGGCGGCACGTTGACCAATACCGGCACCGTCGATGTCGGCACGAGCGCGTTCGGCGACTTCAATCTCTCGGCGCCGACCACCCTGACGGCCGCGGCGCTCGCCAACACCGGCACGATCGGCATCTTCGGCAATATCACACCCGGCACCGCCAATCGGGCGACACTGAACGTTACCGGCCAGGCGGCGCCGGGTACCCTGAACGGCGTGGTCAACCTGATCGGCGCCGCGCTGCTGGAGTTCGCGAGCGGGCAAGTCGGCACGATCGGCGGCGGCGCGCTGCTGAACGTCAACGGCAACCAGGCCTTCGTCGCCGATGCCGGCGCGACCGGTTCCAACAGCGCCCTGGCCGGGCTTTCCGCCATCGCCGGCACGCTCGACATCGAGGGCGGCGCGTCCGTGGCGACCACGGTCGACCTGAACAATACCGGCACCTTGAATATCGGACGAGGGCGAGAAGCAGGGCGGCAGCACGCTGAATGTCGGCGGCACGCTGACCAACAGCGGCACGGTCGATGTCGGCACCAACCAGTTCGGCGATTTCAATCTTTCGGCGCCGACCACGCTGACGGCCGCGGCGCTCGCCAACACGGGCACGATCGACATCTCCGGCAACATCGCGCAGGGCACTACCAATCAGGCGACGCTCAACATCACCGGTCAGGCGGCGCCGGGAACGCTGAACGGCGTCGTCAACCTTACCGGCGACGCGCTGCTGGAATTCGCGAGCGGTCAGGTCACGACCGTTGCGAGCAAGTCGATCCTGAACATTAATGGGCCGCAAGCGTTCGTCGCCGACTCCGGTAGCACCGGCGCGAGCAGCGCGCTTGCCGGGCTTTCCGCCATCGCCGGCACGCTTGATATCGAGGGCGGCGCGTCCGTGGCGACCACGGTCGACCTGAACAACACCGGTACCTTGAATTTGGACGAGGGCGAGAAGCAGGGCGGCAGCACGCTGAATGTCGGCGGCACGCTGACCAACAGCGGCCTGGAAGCGTTACCAACTGAACCAGCAGGCAATAACCGTGACTTCAAGCGTGTAGACATCAACCGGCATCGGTTCTCCCTTATCATTTTTCTGGATCTGGGTTCCGGTGGCCAGCACCGGGATATTTTCCAGAACGGTCTTTGTCTTGTCTAATTTTGTTTTGGGATCCCTGAGGGTTACCAGAACATCGACCCGGTTTCCCGGGTTGACAAATCCGGATATTCCGATAACCTTGTCGCCTTTAACGGCCACCGCCCGTTTGCCGGATTCCAAAACCGCTGAAACACCGCCGGTTTTGATACTGATAGGTGCGAGCCGATGCTCGACCAAAGGTTCGCCTTTTTTTATCGAAGCGATGACGACCCGATTGTTAAGATCCGCAGTTCGGGTAAAATAACCCTCGGGCAGGCTTTCTTTAAGAAAAGGCGCTGTTTTAATCATTTCCGGTTTGAGTTGGTGTTCCCCATTGAAGATCAACTGCAGCAACCGCGATCGGCACAGCCTCGGACTCCACTTTTACGACCTCTTTGGGCGCGGTTTTCAAATTGATCCACTTATAGATAAAAACGCTGCCGACGACCGCAATGATAATTGAAATGACAATGGGAGCTATTGTTTTCCACTTTCCCATGATGTGCCTCCTTTATCTAAGTTTTCAAAAAATCAAATGATGTCCGGATAGGTCCAGACCCATATATATAAATGTTCCCAGTGCAATGGCCACCCCGTAGCACAGCTTGGGTTTCTTGCTGTTTTCTTCCACGGGGTCCGGGATGAATTTTCGAGTTAGGATAAACAACTGCAAAGTGATGAGCTGTTTTTTAAAAAAACCTTTAAACTGTTTTTTGTTAAAAACTATCAAGATAATGGCGTATATGCCTCCGACAAGTGCAGTGAAAAGAAACGCAACGAAAACGCTTTTACTCCCCAAAATAGCACCGACAGCTCCCATGAGTTTGGCATCTCCGGCGCCTGACACACCTAATATATAAGGGATGATGAGAAGACCGATGCCTGTGGCCAGACCGAGGCGCTAAAAATCAGGCCGTCAACTCCATGTATTAAAAAATGATATAAAAGCGCAATGATAACCGTTGGAAAAGTGACCCGATTCGGGATCTTCTGAGTGCGAAAATCAATAATCGCTGAAATGCTTAAGATCGACAGTAATAAAATAATTAAAAAATAGTCTGAAGTTTGAAACATCATTTTCTCTCTCTAACCTTATTAAATACAGATGTTTTTGTGTTGGGAATTAAAGGCATCCCTGTTTTTGATAGGGATGCCTGTAAACAATTATATATTATTGCAGAGCACCTCCAGTGCCATTTGTAGCATTGACGGTATCAAACAAAGCTGGTTAATTTTCCGCCAACAGCTGTCACCGTAACAATAATAATTGCTGCAATCAATGCTACCATGACTCCATATTCTACTGCTGTTGCGCCGTCTTCGTCTTTGAAAAATCTCATCAGTTTTTTCATTTTCTTTTTTCTCCTTTGTGTTTGTTTTGATGAATTAAAGGTTTTTGGTTAAATAGTTGCCGACTGTTAAATACTTTTTCTTATACGTTTCACCACCTCCTTTACACGTGTAAAGTAAAGTTAACTTTTTACAAGCCATCTATTTTTTAAATCGCCTGTAGTCCTCTGCTTTAAAAAAAGCATGGTTTAAAACTATTGAAGCATTTTTTTTGAATTCGATAGAAGTCCATAGCAACAGTTATGCCATTGTTATGCAGAAGAACTCGATTCATGAATATAAATCGTCTTCCATTGATCGTAAGACAAATTGTTATCTTCCAACATTAAGAAGCTGTTTTTTAGGAAGTGTCCTGTTCGACAGAGAGATTTAATATTCGGCTTAACATGTTTTAATCACAGTAAAACAGTAATCAGGATTGATTTGCATTTACATTATGGCGGCAAGGCATGTGCTGGGCATGAAATTTGGAATTGGGAGTTCCGTTTGAAGCAACAAAAATAAATATAAAAAAAATCGCTTTTAGACTTTTTAATGACGATACCAAACAAGATATCGAGTTTCACAATGTGAAAAAAATTACATAATAAATGAGAAAATTTTTTTTATTATGTAAAAAATTACCCAAAAAAGGAAATAATGAAGAGTTTTTTTATAAAACACAGAAAAGAATATGTGCCGTTTATAAAAACCACTTAATTTTCAGAGGAAAGGACCGATAATTTAGCTGGAATAAAGGAATGGTGGAATGTTGGAATTGTGGAATGATGGGAAAAAACCTGGAAAGTTGGAATGATGGAATAATGGAATATTAGAATATTGGAATGATGGGGAAAAAGCCGGAAGATTGAATTGATGGCTGGATTCCCGCTTTCGCAGGAATGACAAAAACGAGACTCTTTATACCTTTTACGAGTCCATCAAGGCATTCAGGTCTTTTTACTAAATGGTTCAGATGAAATTGGCACCGGCTGAAGTTTCGGATCTGCTCTCGGTTTATAAGATAAAAGATCATTTTGATGTCCTTAAATTGACAGCATTCCTATTTTCTCCCCAATATTCCAGTATTCCATCATTCCATTATTCCATATCAGAGCCAGTATCCCAGTACTTGTTTGTTAAGGGATCTATAGTATGAGCCTGAAATACCATGTGTTGATAATGTCAGTTTTGTTCTGGTTGGTTGCCTGTGCGCCGACGATCAAAGCGCCTCCTATATCTGACAAGACGGCAAAAGCAGAAGCCCTGTTTGAACAGGCTGAAAAACTGCTTAACGCCAAAGCCTACGCAGATGCCCTGAAGATATTTGAAGAATATCTGGTCAAATACCCGGATCAACCCCTTGGCTGATGCAGCGTTGATGAAAAAGGCAAAGATTTATGGCGCATTGGGACGGGACGAAGCAAAACTCGACGTCTATCAAAAACTTGTAAAAAAATACCCGAAAAGCCGATTTGTTCCCGATGCCATGCTGGAGATTCTCTCTACGTATTTTCATGAGGGGCGGTATAAGGATGTCATTTTGCAAGCCGCCGACATACTTGAAAGAACAAATTCAAAACAGCACATCTTTCAAACCTATGTTTACCTGGCAGACACATACTCGGCCATGGATGCGCCTAAAGACGCCGTCTATTTTATCAATATCGCATACCACAAAGCCCCTTCGACGGAAAAGGAGCGTATTCGTGTCAAACTGAAATCTGCCATAAGCCGGCTAAAAACAGAAGACATTTTGTCCCTATTGATGCGAATGGATGACAAACTTCCCCGGGGTTATCTTTTATATCAGCTTGGGCTTCGAAAGTTCCAGGCCGATCAACCTGAAGAGGCGTTGAAGGTTTTCTCAGAATATATCAAAAAATTTCCGGGACATGAAAATCAGGAGCAGGCCAGGCAGTTCATCGCATTAATTCATCAGCGCCTTGCCTTTAAACGAAATGACATCGGTTGCCTGCTTCCCCTCAGCGGAACGTATGCTGTTTTTGGAAAGCGTGCATTGCGAGGGATTGAGCTGGCGCTCGATACCTATCATTCTCTCCATAGTAAGACGCACTTCAATCTCATTGTGCAGGATTCAGAGTCTGATGAACAAATTGCCGTCAAAGGAGTACAAACCTTGAACAGCAAAAGGGTATCCGCCATTATCGGACCGATGATGGCCGATAATTCCGCTGCCAAAGAAGCACAGAAACTAAAGGTCCCGATTGTGATATTGAGTCAGAAAAATGGCATACCTGATTTGGGGGATTATGTTTTCAGAAACTTCCTTACCCCGCAAATGCAGATTGAAACCATTGTCCCCTACGCCGTTGAGAAACTGGGGGCGCGCCGTTTTGTGATACTTTATCCCAAAGGAACGTATGGCCAGACTTTTATGGAGCTCTTTCAGGACAAGCTGGCGGCTTACGGCGATCAAGTTGTCAGTGTGGATGCATACAACCCTGATCAAACGGACTTTGGAAAAATCATAAAAAATCTCATCAGCCGATATGGCGGGTTTGAAAATAATGAGGAAGAAACCGGAAAAAAGGCTCATTCGAGACAGGAAGCGTTACCTGTAAATTTCGATGCGGTTTTTATTCCGGATACGTATAGCATGGTGGGATTGATTGCACCTCAGTTGCGCTTTTACGGTATAGAGGATGTTCTCCTTCTGGGTACCAATCTGTGGCATTCCGGGCATCTGATGGAGATGGCCCGCAAATATGTTCAAGGAGCTCTGGTGCCGGATGCGTTTTATTTGGCCAGCAAGAGAAAGCAGGTGGTTGATTTTATCAATCATTATGAAAAAAAATATCAGGAGAAACCAGGATTTTTTGAAGCAGTGGCTTATGACACGGCCATGATGATCTTTCAAACCGCCGATCAGCCTGAAGTCAAATCGCGAAAAGAATTAAGGGATGGTCTTTTAAATATTCGTAATTACAACGGAGTGACCGGCCTGACCTCTTTCAAGACCAACGGGGATGTGGATAAAAAACTCTATTTGTTCAGAGTCAAAAAGGATAAGTTTGTGGAAGTCGGCGAATGAAAGATGGCTCGCCTCGCTCACCATTGGAATGATAGAATGTTGGAGAACTACTGGAATAATGGAATAATGGGATATTGGAATGGTGGGAAAGAACTGAAATGGTGGGCCCGGGAGGAAACTGCTGGAATGATGGGAGAAGGGCTGGAATGATGGAATGTTGGAATTGTGGAAGGATGTTCCCATGCGGGCTTTGGATTTGTTACCATCCGCTTTGATTTGGCGAGTTAAAGGTTCCAAGGTTCTTTTATCAAATGATCCGGATGAAATTAGCACCGGCTTGACAATATTCCTACTTCTACCCAATATTCCATTATTCCAGTCCTTAATTAATATTCCTCGGCATATCCTTATCCCGGGTAAGTTTTAAATTAATCCCCGATAGAGGAGATTTCCTAAAAAAGGTGACAATGTCTGTTTTGGGTCGAACGATTTTTTCATATTGGTCAATATTTGCCTTTCCATTTTACAACCGCTATTAATTATTGTAATTTAATACTTGAATACGTAACATAAAGACGTACACCAGGCCGGATAAATTCGCATCTGTTTTTGTTGAAGGCAGCGTATTTTCTTGATATCTATCAAGCTCGCAGGTTATTCGTGACATATTCTGATAAAAATTAGCAGCGGTTCCAGATCTAATCCACAAATAATTTTAAACTGGTTAAAATATGAATATAAGCAAATTTTTTGAACTGATACTTGATTTGGTCGAGCGTAAAAAAATTATGATATCAGATCATGGTTATGACGAGCTGGCCGAAGACGAAATTTTCGTGAGGGATATTATGGGAAGTGTCGCAGAAGCGGTCGTTGTCGAAGATTATCCTGAATACCCAAAGGGGCACTGCGTTCTGGTGTTGCAGAAAGACAAACAGGGCAACCCGATCCATGTAGTATGGGGAGTTCCTAAAGGCGCTTTATCGCCTGCTGTCTTAGTTACTGCTTATCGGCCGGACCCAAATCGGTGGTCAAATGACTTTATGAGGCGAAAATCATGAAAAAGAGACATTACACAAAACTCGTACATGAGGGACAATATGTAGCCAAAGTTGATATTGAACTGATCGACACGGACGAAGGTTGGTCACCTTATTTATCCCTTGATGATGCACAAAAACTCGATGATGTGCGTGGCGCTTTGCGAAGAGGGGACCTGAAGACAGCAGGGCGGCTCGCCGACGTTTTCACACTTAGACCAATCGAGGTTTGATCCTTGCCGGAACCCATCGCGCATGGATTAAAGCATCTTGCTCCTCTGCGGTCTCCGCGTTTTCCATGGCGGGAATGAATTGAGTTTTTATGAATTCATTAATGCTGGAATATTGGAATATCGGAATGATGGGTTGGGAGATGTTATTTGCCTTATGAAATGTAGAATCATTTCAAGATTTTATTCTAAGGACAGGAACGAATAATTAAGTCGCTTCACCAGATATGAATCGCCGTTCTTGATGAGTTCCATTGAAATAATGCCGTTGTTTTCTTTCCAGGCTTGGCCCTTCAAGAGATATTTAATGAAATATTTCCCCTTGAGATCGATGTTGCCGGTGTCGGGATTTAACGAATAGGAATCTAAAACAATTCGGTAAGTCAGCGATTCTATCCTTTGAAAGTTTCTGCGATATCTTGGCAAATATTCATGAAAAGCCTTGTTGTTTTCGGTAGCATCGGAGCAAAAAAGGCGGAAAATTTGTCGAGATCCTTGCTTTCATAAGCACGGCAATACAATAATAAAAATGACCTCAAACGGCTTGCCTGCTTTAAAAGTTCTTGATTACGTTTGGCTTCCTTTAATTTTTCCACTGAGCCTGCTTCGAGACTTTGAAGCATCTTATCACCGGCTCCATCACCCAAAACAGGTCTCTGATATGGCCTCACACAACCAATAAGAATTAAAAAAACGAATAATATTGTGATAACGCTTTTCATTATTTTTTCATGTCTCAATTTCTTCATAAGATCGAACAGCTTTTGGTCCGCCGATACTTGGGGTAGGTTAGATCACGCCCCGCTTTCAGCGGGACGTTAGTTTCATAAAATCGTTCAACGATTTTATTGACATACTTTGCTCAATGAATCAATACCCGTAAAATGTCGAATTTATTCCACCAGCGGGAATTTCATAAAATCGTTATTCGATTTTATTCGGGCTTAAGATTTTAGCGGCAAATGACGATAAATGGTGTATCAACAGTTGGAATTAGATGACAGGCCCTTGTGAGAGGACAATGCCGTGCGTGATGACAGACCTTCGTATGAAGACCTTGAGAGATCGATTAAAGGGATGGAAGAAAAAATTGCCGGTTCTGCCGGACCGGAGGTTGAAAAGAATGAGAGCGAACAGCGATTCCGTCTGATTTCCGAAACACTGCCGGTGGGAATTTTTGAAACGGATGCAAGCGGCGAATGTCTGTATACCAACACCAGTTGGCAGGAAATCTTCGGGGTGTCTTTAATCGAAAGTCTCACGGTCGACTGGAAGGAATTTCTTCATCCTGATGACAGAGAATCCATATCCGAACAATGGTCGCAGACATTAACCAACCTGAAGGCATTTTCAAAAGATTGCAGGATCATTAATTCAAAAGGTGAAGAGCGGTGGATTCACCTTCGTTCTTCCCCGGTTTTTTCTGATGCAGGCACGCGGTATACCGGAACCGTCATGGACATTACCGATCGCAAGCGCACCGAAGTTGAACTGAAAAGGGCAAAGGATGCCGCAGAGGCGGCCAGCATCGCCAAAAGCGAGTTTTTGGCGAACATGAGCCATGAGATTCGAACGCCCATGAACGGCGTCATCGGCATGACCAATCTGCTGCTGGATACCCATCTCGGAAAGGAACAGCGTGAGTTTACCGAGACCATTCAAAAGAGCGCCGATTCACTGATGACGGTTATCAACGATATTCTTGATTTTTCCAAAATAGAGGCCGGAAAGTTAGAGTTGGAAATCATCGACTTTGATCTGAGAGTCACGCTTGAAGAAGTGGGCGAACTGATGGGGCTTAAAGCATTTGAGAAAGGGCTTGAATTTGCCACCATCATTCACCATGAGGTGCCTTCCCTGTTGCACGGGGATCCTGGAAGGCTGCGGCAGATCTTGATCAACCTGGTGGGAAACGCCGTCAAGTTTACCGACGCAGGAGAAGTGACGCTAAAAGCCGTGCTTGAAAAAGAGGACGCACATCGGGCGTTGATCCGATTCAGTGTCAGCGATACCGGCATCGGTATCTCGGCAGAAAAAATGGACCGGTTATTTAGATCGTTTTCACAAATTGACGGGTCCACGTCCCGGAAGTACGGCGGAACGGGTCTGGGCCTGGCCATATCCAAGCAACTCACGGAACTGATGGGGGGGGACATTGGTGTTGACAGTAAAGAAGCTGAGGGAAGCACGTTCTGGTTTACAGTGGCCCTTGAAAAGCAGCTCGAAATACATGATACCTTAACAGTCCCGGAGGATATTCGAAAAAAGCGAATCCTTATTGTTGATGACAATGCGGTCAATCGACAGGTTTTTAAAGAACAGCTCAAATCCTGGGGATGCCGCTATGGTGAAGCTTTCACCGGGGCACAGGCCATGAATGAGCTGCGATGCGCCCGGAACATGAAGGATCCCTTTGAGATTGCAATTATCGACATGCAAATGCCGGAAATAGACGGCGAAGAATTGGGCCGTCAAATCAAAAAGGACCCAAATCTTGCGACCACGGTTCTTATCATGGTCAGTTCCATGGGAGCACGTGGGGATGCCGCCCGTTTGAAAACCATCGGTTTCGCTGCTTATCTAAGCAAACCGATCAAACAGTCACAGTTGTATGACTGTCTTGGCGCAACAGCCGGAATGTTTAAAGAAAAAGAACTGCCCCGGGATAATGCCATCATTACACGCTACTCTTTGGCCGATGATAAAAAACGCCGAGTGCGAATATTACTGGCCGAAGACGATCCCACCAACCAGAAGGTGGCGTTAAATATTCTTAGAAAATTCGGTTATTGGGCCGATGCCGTGAGCAACGGTCAAGAAGTATTAGGAGCTCTGGAGAAAGATCCATATGATATTGTATTGATGGATATACAGATGCCGGTGATGGATGGATATGCGGCAACGGGTCGAATCCGCCGATTGGAGCTTGAATATTTACGCGTTAAATCCAATGAGAAGGATACCGGTGATGCATCCGTTCCACGTTTCCCGTATCTGGCGCAATCGAAAAGAATTTCCATTATCGCCATGACAGCCCATGCCATGAAGGGGGATCGTGAGAAATGCATCGCGGCGGGAATGGATGACTATACGCCAAAACCCATAAACCCCCAAGAGCTTTTGGAAAAGATCGAAAAGTGGACCGGTGCCGAACGAAATGACTCCGGAGCCGGGAACGAGGTTTCGAAAAACGTTCTGCTGCCCGTTACAAAAAAAGAATCACTGCCATTGGATTTTGAGAAAGCCCTTGAAAGGGCGATGGGAGACAAAGATTTCCTGAAAATGCTCCTCGAAGGGTTTATCCAAGAGCTTCCCAGTCAGATTGAATCCATAAAGGCGGCCATTGCCGGCACGGATCCAGTGGCGCTGACCGAACAGGCGCATAAAATAAAAGGCGCGGCCGCCAACCTGAGTGCCTGCGAAATCTTCGACGCGGCAAAAGCACTGGAAGAAATCGGACGAAGCCGGAACATGGCACAGGCCGATCAGATGCTAATCGTTTTGGTGAAGGAAAGTCAGCGTCTGGCCGAGTATTTGGAACAGGCTAAATGGTAATTGCCAGGATCAGGTTTTTCTCCGATTGAACGATAACGTCCAAAAGAAAGTTATTAGTTATTGGTTATTCGGTATTTAAAAGCGAATTGCTTCCTTCTTTACAATTTGCTTGGCCGTTTTATATAATTTTGCTTTTTGATTTTAAAAAACCATTGACCATTAACGAATAACGCCCAATTACAAAATGAATGCCATCGTCGTCAGCGATTTACATATCGGGTCACGATTTTTTTTGCACAACGGCTTTGAGAGCTTTCTTAGAAATATTCCCGAAGAATGCGAATTGATTCTAAATGGCGATGTCATAGACGATCCCAATCAAAAATTGCGTTCCGATCATCAGCGGATTCTGAAAATTATCGATCAAATCTCGCGCCGCCAGCGGGTCGTCTGGGTACGGGGAAATCACGACAACGGTTATGTTCCGAACGGGTTTAAGCACATCCACTTTAAGACCCGTTACACCATCGAGAACAGATTGCTGATTTCCCATGGGTATGACTTTGACAGCATCATGCCCAGAAGCCGGATGTTTATTCAGTCATTTGAATTCATACATGACCTCATGCTCAAATTGGGTTCCAAACCCGTACATGTCGCGAACTTTGCAAAGAAATTCGGGTTGCTGTATAAAGTTCTTCGAGATAATGTCATGAAGAATGCGGTAAATTGTGCTCTGGAAAGCGGATATGAAACGGTTGTCTGTGGTCATACGCACTTTCCGGAAGACCGGATGTTTAAGGGCATCAGATATATGAATACCGGGGCATGGACCGAATTGCCGGCATTTTATCTCCGGATGACCGGAAGTGAGATGACACTCAAAAAAGTCGACCATCTTTCTTCCTCCTGATAAGATTCATCTTTCTTCTCGGATATTCTTCAATTTGATTTTTTGCAAAACAAACCGGGTGTTTTGCACCCGACTGCAGGTTCAACGTCGAAACCACTTCTAAAGTGGCTTTGACTACCTAAGTAGTCTGATTCGTAAGTGCTGTCACGTATTTTAACACAAATCGGATTTCTGGATTCCCGCTTTCGCGGGAATGACGTTCGTACCGTATGTGCCTGTCATTCCAGCGAAAGCGGGAATCCAGAATAAAATTGTTTCGTTCATTAGGTAATTTTGAAATACCTGATGAGATACGTAATTGTAATTAAGAATATGTGCACTAAGTTTGACACCGGGTTTATGGTTTTGGTATGATACCTTAAAGTATAATCTTCCTTAAGGTTTTGGTTATTGGATATTGCAATTTGTGATTTATTTGTAATTTGGTGCTTGGCATTTGTATTTTTGGTTGAAACCTCCAAGGCAGAAGACGGTTGACTCTGATCCGCCCTCGATGTTTAGAGTTTCAATT
>CAVXFL010000003.1:0-52295 GCA_963761015.1 uncultured Alphaproteobacteria bacterium | reverse complement strand
TCTTTCGCTTCTGTTCGGATGTAAGGCGAAGACACTTTCCATCTTGGAGGCGTCATATCCGAATGAACATTCAAGCGGGCCGGCATCCGCTAATCGCTTTTCGCAGTGAAGGTAACTGCCGTCCAGCGAGTCCAACAGAGTGACGCAGCTTCGGCGAGAACGAGACCATATCAATTACGCGTCGAAACCCGAGGATCCAGCGGGTCCTGGAGCTTCCCAGAATCCGAATTTCCTGCTCCAGGAAATAAGCCAGTTTCTGAACCTCAAGGACCGTGCATTCAATTCCTAGGACCCAATACCGTCGAACAAGCTTCCGTCAGAAGTGCGCGCGCTCGCGTTAATTTCTTCAACTCCTTCGCGCTTCGCAACGTTCTGATACTGCTTTATTGGTTCATAGATCAAGACCTTCCACGTCCTGAAGCGGCGTAAGCGCTTCTACGATGAGCGGCCGAACCTCGCCAGTCAAGTCCACCATCCCTCTCCCGAGCGGGGGCAATGCAATCGACCGGATTCCGTATTCCTGAACGAACCGGCGGAGATCAGTCAGGCCAGCACGAACCCACTCGAGCCGCGATCGAGACCGCCAATGCTCCTTAGTCGGGAAGTTGATGATCCATTTCAGCCGCTAAGAAATCGCGCCGCTCGGTTGCAAAATCCGCCCGATCTTAACCTTCCCGGTTTCGCAACATCTTGATACCTGGCGGAAATTGTCAGGGAACGCCTCCTTAAACATCAAGGCGATACCCTTACCCATTACTCCGATGGTATTCACGGTGTTGACCAGCTTCGGCCTTCGCTTCAGCAGGTTGCCCGTGGTGAATTGTTATCATCGAAATATCACCTTGGCCTGCTGACCACTTTCAGATCCACTCCCGTGCCCTCGGCGAATCGGCTAACACGATCACGCTCCATCGTATTACAGCATGCGATCCCCAAAAGCGACGTAATTGGCAGTTGACGGTAGACCAGGCTTCTGCCTGATATCGGTCCAGTTTGCCGAGATCATTATCGTCACGTTTGAAGTCTCTGTTCTGAAGTATCTTCCAATCTATATGATGAAGGTCGTTCAGATCATCGTAAAATTTGACGAGGTTCGATCGTGCGTGGCGATCGGTGAATACAAACTTAACGTTGTCCTCCTGTAACTTATGAAGTGAAGAAATGAGACACGATCTCGTCATTCCGACGTCGGCGAATTCCGCGATACCCCGTTTTGATATTCAGCAACATGACCGAATGAGGCGTGAAATAAAACGGGACATAATCGCTCAAGGTGCCTCTCGGGGAGACGGCACGGCGATCTGTCGCCGGTCTTGAATTAGGCTTTCGTTCCCGATAGTGACGGTATTCTGGTTGAGTGATTCGAGTTCCGGCAATGAAGGCCATTCCCGAATCCACGGGATGTTGTCCTTGGGGGTCCGGAAAATGAGCGCCTTCTCAGGCGTGAGGGCGTTCGAATGCTTCGGGTCCGGGCGCCGTCTCTGCATCCAACGACAGCCCTGCAACTCGCGACGGGTCAAACTAGCACCACCAGGCGACATGCGAAACGGACACCGGCCGTCGCCAAAAGTTCTCTATATGTTCATGACCAACGTCTTTCAAGCGTCCCTCCCAGGCAGCAAGCGTAGCCCAGATGAAGCGAAGCGCAATCCGGGGCATTTCGCCGGAGCCCACACTGCAGGGCGGGTAACCGCCGCGAAAGCCGGCGGTAACCCGCGGCCCGTCCGAGGCGAACTTCGGGGCAGTGGTCGTCACGGCCCCGCCGCCGCACGCGTGACCGGATCGGATGGCCAATGATTTCGCCATATGTTCGGCGCGAATGGTTTGTGGCCAATCGACCATCACGAACGACAATCGCTGCGATCCGTTCTCAGGCGTCGGCGCCACTGGCATAGCGGAGGTCCGGCTCGGCACGCGCCGTCGTCGTGAAGGCGACCGCAATGGCGTATGGCAGGCGCGCGGAGCGCATCGAAACGCAACGCCGCGGCCGGCCGGGACTTGTCGCCGGGAAGCCGCACCCGCCACCTGCCGCGCCGCAGCCGCCCTGGCTCTACGGCCATCCCGGCATGTACTTGAAGGCATCGGCCAGCCCCGCTGCCGCATCGGCTTGGGCTTCGGCGGGCGGAAGCGCGGCCAGCTCACGGCAGGCCGCATCCAGGCGCGCGCGATAGGCCGGGTCGCGGATATCCGGAATCCAGATGGTCGCCGGGCGCAGGCCCTTTGCCCGTTGCCGGTCGCGAAACTTCGCGGCGCGGCTTCTTGCCGTCCTGGAGTTGGCCACAATGTTACAGATAACGCGTCGCCGGCTGGGGTCAAGCACCTCGGCCGGACCAGAGCACCGCCTCCTGGTAGGCCTTTTAACGGTTTGACGGAAGTAGAACTAACGCTATAGTCGCCGCCATGTTCGACAGCGCGGCGCAAAACCCCACCAGGCCTGCCCCCGGGCTCGACCCGGGGGTCGCCCTGCAGCTCCCCGTGGACGCGTACTTCCACCTCGTTCACACGCTGCGCCTCACGCTGCCGCCGCCGCTCTCCGACAGCGCGGAGGATCTCGCCCGCCGCGACCACGCCGCCATCGCGCGCATCGCCGCGCTCGTCCCCGCCAACGCCGCCGAGGCCGACATGGCCGCTATGTTCGTCGCCGCGTCGGAGCAGTGGAAGGACTGCCTCAGGCTCGCGCAGCTTCCCGAAACCAAGCCGGAATGGGCGAGCAAATGCCGCGCCCAGGCGCTCGCCATGATGCGCCAGGCCAACGGCGCGCTCCGGCTGCTGCTGCGGATGCAGAATGCGCGGCGCAAGCTGGAGGCGGACGATGCCGCCCGCGACCGCGCGGCCTGGACCGAACATTGCGCCCTCGGCCTGATGGCCGAGGCGCTGGGGCACCCCGCGACATCGGGAGATTTTGCGGGGACCCCGCCTGCGGCGCCGCCGGCAATGGCGGAGCCGTCCGCGCCGGAGCCCGAACCGAGCGAGGCGGACCCCGGATCGGCGCGCCCCGCCAACTTGTCGGCGGGGACCCCATGTCCGGGGGAAGCCGCGGCGAAAGCCGCGCCCGCGCCCGACCTCGTCGCCGCCGCCGAGCGATACGCCGCCGTCTATCCCGAGCGCGCCGCCGCGATCCGCCGCACCGGCAAGCTGCCCCCCGACGTCATGTACTTCTGCCCGCCCGAGGCCGCGCTCGCGCGGGCGCTGATCACCCGTGACACCCCGGCCTTGGCCGCGCTCGACCTGTTGCCAATTGGCGCCCCGGACATGGGCACCCCGCCAACAACTCGGCTTGATGCCCCGATCCAGGGGAATTGCGATCCCGACCGCGCGTCCGCCGAACACCGCGCGGCCTGACGGGTCCTCGCGAACCGGGATTGCCAAGCGCAGCCCGTGAGTGGACGGGGCCCGCCAATGTCGTCATCGCCGGGCTGACCCGGCGATCTCGTGAGACCGGCGGGTCAACCCCGCTTGGGACGGATGCCACCGCGAGCCGATACGCGCTCGTTTGTCTCAGGAGACGATCCGCCATCTCGCCGCACGGGCAATGAGACGCCGATGAGAGGCGCTCTGCCGCCCTGCCGGAGCGGCTCCAGCGATCAGGCCGCGCTCGCTGGCAGCTTGTTGCGGCGGATGGCATAGTCCTCGCGGCTGGCGGGGCAGGGTGGTCTCGCCGATCCTGCGAAAGGCTCCGGACGCGCCATGATCAAGCGGTTTCACGTGCTCTATGTCGGCCAGATCGACCTCGACAATGTCGGCGCGACCGGCACGCCCGCGGATCAGCGCCGCTATCCGAACGAACGCCTCTCGGAGGTGTTCTTCACCGCCCGCCGCATCGCCCGCGTGATGGACGAGTTGGGCTTCCACGCGCTCTGGACCGCCGAGCACCATTTCCAGCGCGAGGGCTACGAGTGCTTCCCGAACCTGATCCAGCTCGGGCTGTGGCTGGCGACGCAAACCGAGCGGCTGAAATTCGGCTGCGCGTTCAACGTGCTGCCGATGTGGCACCCGATCCGCCTCGCCGAGGACTACGCCATGGCCGACATCGTCACCGACGGGCGCGTGATCATGGGCGTGGGCAGGGGCTATCACACGCGCGAGGTGGAAACGTTCGGCGCGCCGCTGCTCGACAAGGACGCCAACCGCGACTTCTTCGAGGAGCAGCTGAAGCTGATGCTGGCCTGCTTCAACGAGGACTCGTTCCATTTCAAGGGCAAATACTTCGAGTGCCCGCCGCCGGTGGAATACCGCGGCTATCAGTTGACAGGACATCACCGCCGTCCCCCGGCCGAAGCATCTGCCGGTGGACATCTGGATGCCGATCGCCAGCGGCCGGACCATCGAGATGATGGCGCAATACGGCCTGAAGGCGATGGTGACGCTGAACGGGGAGAAGATCCTCGACGACGTGATCCGCGCTTATCAGCAGGCGTTCGCCCGGCGCGGCCAGGACAAGCTGCTGGGGCAGGACATGATCTGGGGCGCGGGGCTCTATCTGGCGGAAAGCCAGGAAGCGGCGATCAAGCGCGTCGAGCCCGCGCACGACGAGCGCTACAAATGGTTCGCCCCGTTCGGCTTCGTGCGCTACGCCGACGAGCACGGACGCACCTGGGGCACGCCGGGGGCGCCGTCGCGCACGCCCGCGTTGCGCGATGGCGTGGCGCAGAAGGCCTGGTTCTGCGGCCCGCCCGCGCAGGTGATCGACGGCATCAAGTCGATCGAGGCGAAATATCCCGGCCTCGAGGATTTCATGATCCACTGGGCCGAGGGACTGCTGCCCGCCGAGTTCGAGGAGCAGCTCCGCTGGTTCGCCGCCGACGTGATGCCGGCGTTCACCCGCTGAGGGTTGCCGTTTCGTTGCGCGGCGCCATGGATTCCGGCCGTCGCCGGAACCGGCCGATTCTGGCTTGCCGGTTCGCGGCGCGTTCAGGGCCGAACCCGGGCCGTCATCAGCTCGATCAGCTCGTCGGCCACGAACCGGGCTTCGAGCAGTTCGAGGCCCGCTTCAGGAATGTGCTCCTGCGTGCGCCGGTCGAAGCCGGCGCCGTAGGCCCGGGTGACCCAGGGTTCCCACAGCCTCGTCATCGCCCGCCGCAAGCGGCCGCGCGGCTAGTTCGCGCGCCCGCCCGGTCGAGCCGGATCCGCGCATGGAGATAGCCCGCCGATTGCCCGAACTGACCGAGGCCTGCGCGCGCCTGCGGGCGCGGCGCGGCCGGGTCGCGCTGGTGCCGACCATGGGCGCGCTGCATGCGGGCCATCGTGCCTTGGTGGACGCGGCGGTTGCCGCCGCTGCCGGCGTGGTCGCGTCCATTTTCGTGAACCCGCTGCAATTCGGGCAAAACGAGGACCTGGCGAGCTATCCGCGCGACGAGGCGGGCGATCTCGCGCTGTTGCGCAGCGCCGGCTGCGAACTGGTGTGGATGCCCGACGCGGCGACCATGTATCCGCCCGACGGCGCCACCACGATCGCGGTCGCCGGTCCGGCCGAGCGCTGGGAAGGCGCGCATCGCCCAGGCCATTTCGTCGGGGTCGCCACCGTGGTCGCCAAACTGCTCGGCCAGGTCCGCCCCGATCTCGCCTATTTCGGCGAGAAGGACTGGCAGCAATTGCAGGTGGTGCGCCGCATGGTCGCCGACCTGCATCTGCCGCACGAGATCGTGGGCGTGCCCACGGTGCGCGAGCCGGACGGGCTCGCGTGTTCGTCGCGCAACCGATACCTGACCCCGGAAGCCCGGCGCGTCGCGCCGACTCTCCATGGCGTCATGCGCGAGACCATAGACTTGCTGCGTTCCGGCTCGCCGGCCGCCGAGATGCTCGCGCGGGGCGCCGACCGGCTCCGGCAAGCCGGATTCGCGCCTGAGTACTTCGCTCTGGTCGATGCGGGGAGCTTGGCGCCGTTGGACGAGGCACGGCCCGGAAGCCGCCTGATCGCCGCCGCGCGCCTGGGCAGCGTTCGCCTGATCGACAATCTCGCAGTCGGATGAACGGCGTCGCATCCGATCGCCACGAGAACGCGGCGCGCAAGCGGCGGCGACACGCGCCGCCGCTTGCGGCCGACAGACAAGGTCAGGCGTTCCGGTCGTAGTTGAACACCGGCAGATCCGCCAACGAGCGTTGCGTCTGATCCGGCAGAATCACGCGGTTATCGCCGCTGATATTGGTGTTGCCGAAGATGAGTTTCTTGAACGGCACGAGCACCTTCTTGTCGGCGTTGTCGACATGGATCACGGCCTGGTCCGGCTTGCCGTTGACGCCCATCAGGATGTCGTCGACCGAGCCGACCTTCTGATCGTTCGCGTTGAACACTGCCGAGCCGATCACCTTGCCGGCGCGCGCCTCGCCGGGACCGAAATCGGCCAGCACGGGATTGCGCTGGTGCGGCAGCGCGTTCTGCTTCGAATTCATGACCGTGACGGTGCCGAGTGGCCGGTTGGCCCATTCCGTGGTCGGCCCTACGAGCGCGTTGTTGGCGCGCGTGGTCTCCGGGATGGCGACCGGCGCGTTGGCCGCGGTCTGCGCCGGGGCGACCGTTCGCGGCGGCGGCAGCACCGGATTGTGCCCGGCAATCACGCCGTTGTTGTTGTTCGCGTGGTAGGCGAAGGCCGGCTGTTGGTTCAGCGCGGCCTCGGTCTGGTTCGGCAGGATGACACGGTTGTGGGCGCTGATCTGGGCATCGCCGAAGACAAAATCCTTGAACGGTACGAGCACTTTCTTATTGCCGTTGGCGAGGTTCAGCACGACCTTGTCGGGCCGGCCGTTCCATCCCATCAAGATGTCAGAGACGCTGCCGACGTGCTTGTTCTGGGTATCGAACACGTTCGAGCCGATCATTTTGCCGGCCCGCGGCAGCCCGTTGTCGGCGAGAACCGGATTGCGCTGATGCGGGAGCGCATTGTTGTTCGCGTTGTTGTTGTTCTTGTTCGGCACGACGTTCGCCGTGCCGATCGGGTTGTTGGTCAGCCCCATTCCGGGTGTCGCCGTGCCGGTTGTCGCGGTCATCTCGGGCGTCGTGGCCGCCGCAACCTGCCCGGATTTATTCGGGGCCGGCGTCGTGACAACGAGGGTCTTGGTGCTGGTCGCCGGCGCGGACGGGTTCGCGGTGGCAGCGGCGCCGGGGTTGGCGGTCGCGGTGTTCGGCGTGGCGGTGGTCGCGCCGGTCAGCGCGGCGGTGTTGTGGTCGTTGGCGGGTGGCGTGCCCGCGTTCGGAACCGCCGCGGTCGCGGTCGGATTTTCGTTCGTAGCGGTTGCGGGCGCGTTGGCGGTTGCCGCGAACGCCGGGCCGGCCAGAACGGCCGTGGCCAGCGTGATGGCAGTCAGGGTCGGAAGCTTCATGGCTCGCGATTTCCTTCGATCTGAGTAGGCGCATCGCGACGCGTGGATCGCGGCGCCGCGGTCGAGACCGCCTCGTGCGCGGGCGCCACCAGGCCAGCCAAACTGGGTGGCCGGACGCCATCGCTCCCGGCGCGTCGCGGACCCGCCCGGTGTGACAGACGCTAAACCGTTGGAGTTTCGCATGGTTTCGTCGCGCGCCGGCGCACGCCAGTCACGCTCGCGGGAGCGCGCTGGCGCACCGGCGGCAAGCTCAGCGGTCGGTCAGGCGGAACTCGATGCGGCGGTTCTTCGCGTAGTCCTCGGGCGTATCGCCGGCAACCAGCGGCTGCTGGTCGCCGAACCCGGTGGCGGCGAGGTGCTTGGCCGGCACGCCATCCTGGATCAGCCGCTTCACCACGTTCACCGCGCGCTGGGTGGACAGTTCCCAGTTGGAGGCGAACGGCCCGCCGGTGATCGGCTGCCTGTCGGCATGGCCGTCCACGCGCAGGATCCAGGGCAGGCCCGACGGGATTTCCGCGGCGATGCCCTTCAGCGTGTCGGCGAGCTTGTCGATCTGATCGACGCCCGCGCTGGTCAACTGGGCGCTGCCGACCGGGAACAGCACCTCGCTCTGGAACACGAACCGGTCGCCGACGATCTGGATGCCCTTCTTGTTCTGCAGCACCTGGCGCAGCTTGCCGAAGAACTCGCTGCGATAGCGCTGCAATTGCTCGACCTTGGCGGCCAGCGCGGTGTTCAGCTTCTTGCCCAGATCGACGATCTGCGCGTCCTTGTCGCGACCCGCCTTCACCGAGAGGTCGAGCGCCTTGGCGACCGATTGGAGCTGCGTGCGCAACTGCTCGACCTGCTGGTTCAACAGTGCGATCTGCGCCTTGGCGCTGTCGGAGAACTTGTGCTCGTCCTTGAGTTCCGCCTCCACCGCCGCGCGGCGCTGCTGTTCGGTGGTGGCGCGCGTGGCGGCGTCCTGCGCCTGCCGCTCCAGATCGTCCCGGAGCGCGGTGAGCGCCTTCACCTGCTCGGTCAGCTTGGTGATGTCGGACAGCCGCGCCTGGATCGTCTGCTTGTCGACGGTGACGGTCTTGTCCAGATCGGCCATCTGCTGGCGCATCTGAACGAGCTGCTTCTGCGCGGCCGCGAGCTGCCGCTGGGCGGCCGCGAGCTGCCGCTGGGCGTCCGCGAGCCGCACGTCCAAGGTCGCGGATTGCTGGTTCGCGTTGTCGTTGCGGCTCGCCGCGTCGGCGATCTGCCCTTGTAGCTGCTTGTTGCGCGCCGAGGCCGACTGCGCCTGCAGCTGCGCGTCGGCCAGTTGCGCCGTCAGCTTGTCGCGCTCGCGTTGCAGCGCGTCGCGATCGGCGATCGCCTGATCGGCGGACGTGCGAAGACCGGCGAGCTGCTGCGCCAGCTGGTCGCGCGACTGGGTGGCAGATTGCAGGTCGCGCGTGAGCTGCGCGATGGAGCTGCGGAGGTCGGCGGTGCGGCCGCGCTCCAGCGAGAGCATGTCGGAGAGTTCGGCGATCTGGCGGTGCAGTTGCGTCAGCGCGCGGTCGCGCCCGGAGAGCGTGACCGACAGAAACGCCTGCGCCAGCACGAACACCAGCAGCACGAAGATGATGACCATGAGCAGCGTGGACAGCGCGTCCACGTAGCCGGGCCAGGGATTCAGCGCCTCCGGGCTGCTGCGGCGGCGGCTCAGGGCTGGCATGTCGGGTCAATTCGGGTGAGGGGAGCTATCGCGGTTGCTCCTCGGCCAGCGCGGCGATGGTGCGGGTGAGCACGCGGATGTCGTTGCGCAGCTCGGCGGTACTCTGGGCGCGGCCCTGCTCGGTGTCGGTCAGCAGGCGCTGCACGTAGAGCTCGATGTTGCGCAGATGGCCGCGCAGCGCGTCCTCGGTGCCGTCGCGGCCCTCGCCGAGCCGCTGCAACGCCGGCGCGATCGCCGCCTGCGCCTCGGCGATGCGCAGCATGAGTTGCTGGTTGGCGCGCATCGTGTCCGACAGCGTGCCGATCCGTTCGGTCAGCGACAGCACCGCCTGGTTCGCCTGCATCCGTCCCTCCTCGCCGCGCGAGAGGATGTGCTGCAGGTTCTCCATGTTCTCGGCGGTCTGCTCGAGGAGGGCCTGGACGTAGACGGGGACCGAAGTCTCGCCCTCGCCCCCGAGCACGCCGGAGGAAAGCCGCGTCAGCCGCGACAGCCACTCCTCCAGCTCGTTGTAGAAGCGGTTCTGCGCCTGGCCGGCGGTCAGATCCAGGAACCCCAGCACCAGCGCCCCGGCGAGCCCGAACATCGAGGACGAGAACGCCGTGCCCATGCCGTGCAGTGGGCGCTGCAAGCCGGATTTGAGCTGCTCGAACAGCGTGTTGAGGTCGCCCGATCCGACCGACATGTTGCCGATCACGTCGCCGACCGCGCCAACGGTCAGCAGCAGCCCCCAGAACGTGCCGAGCAGACCCAGGAAAATCAGCAGGCCGGTCATGTAGCGCGACAGTTCCCGCCCCTCGTCGAGGCGGCTCGCGATGCCGTCGAGCAGACTGCGCAGGCCGGAGGCGGACAGCGTGAACCGCTCCTGCCCGTCGCGCGTGGGGCGGGAGGCCAGCATGTTCGCCATCGGCGCCAGCAGGTGCGGCGGCGGCGCGCCGGTGCCGCGCCCGCGCCCGCGCTGAAACGCGTCGACCCAATGCACCTCGCGCGAAATCCGCGTCACCTGGCGGATGTTCCAGGCGATCCCGGCGAGCAGAACGGCGAAGATCAGGCTGTTGAGGACCGGGTTGTTGTCGTAGGCAGCGAGCAGGGAGTGCGAGAGCAACGCCGCGACCGCGACGACGATGACCAGGAATCCCGCCATCCGCAGCAGGTAGCCGTTCGGGCGCGTCATGGCGGCGGCCTCGTGCTCAAGACTTGCCGCGAGCGATGGCGCCGCTCACCGTGACGTCCACGCGATCCGGCGGTCCGCCGCTGCCGTGCGAGCCGAGTGCGCGCACGTAGATGCGGGTCGAGCTGATGCCCTGGGCGAGCAGCACGGCGCGGGCGACCAGGGCGCGGGTGAGCGAGAGCCGGCGCGCCGCCGACGGATCGTCCGCGGACCCGGAAGCATACCCCTTCACGGTGACGATCGCATCCGGCTTGGCCGCGGTCTCGTGCGCAAGCTTCTGCAACGCCGCGTCGGTCGCGGGGTTCAGGTCGGCGCTGCCGCCGGCGAAGGTGAGCCGCACTCCGTCGCCGAGCGTCGTCGCCTCGCCCATGGCGCCGGCCACCACCGGGATCGGCTGCGGCGGTGGGGCGGGGTGCTTCGGCGGTGGCGGCACCAGCGGCGTGAGAACCGGGACCGGCGGCGGGGCCAGCGGCACGACGGGCGGCTGCTTGACCAGCGAGCGCGGTGGCTTGGCGGGCGGCGACGGCTTGCGGTGGACTTCCTCGCGCCGTGCGGCCGGACGCTGCGCGCGCGGCTGCTCGGTTTTCTTCTCGCCGCGATGCTCGTGGGTGGTGACGTGGTGGTGTTTCGCGCCGTGCCGGTGCCGCGGCTGGTGCCGATGATGCCGCTCGGGCGCGTTCGCATGGCGGGCCGCGCCGCCGAGCGGCTCCAGCGCCTTGGGGTTCACGGTGACCTGGGCCAGTGCCGGCACCGCGGCGGCGAGCAGGATCGCGCCGGTGAGGACTCGGATCTTCATACCTGTCCATGACCCTAGCCGACGCTGTGCCGTCGCTCAATTGCGCATTGCGGCATGCGGCGGTGGTGGGCTGCCATAACGGCGTATTCGGCGCCCCGGCGCGTCAGCCGGCGCGCACGGCCGGCGCGCGCGCGGACCCGTCGACGGCCGCCATCCCCTCGGCCACCAGGTCGCGCAGGCGGGGATGCAGATGCGGGTTGGCGGCCACGACATCCCCGCTCTGGCGCGGATCGCCGCCCGCCGGCTCGGTGACGAAGCCGCCCGCCTCGCGCACGATGAGCAGGCCGGCCGTGAGATCCCAGGGCTTCAGGCCCAGCTCCCAGTAGCCGTCATAGCGGCCGGCGGCCACCCAGGTGAGGTCGAGCGCCGCCGCGCCGAAGCGGCGGATACCGGCCACCTGCGGCATCAGATTGCCGAGCGTGCGGGTGAAGGCCTGGCGGCGCGTCGCGGCCACGGCGGCGAAGGGGATGCCGGTGGCGAGCACGGCGTCCTTCAGCTCGCGCCGCGCGGACACGCGCAGCCGGCGCTCGTTCAGGAAGGCGCCGCCGCCCTTCTCGGCCCAGAACATCTCGTCCACCGGCGGCGCGTAGACCAGGCCGGCCGCGACTTCCGAGGCGCCGTCCGGCAGCCGCCGCTCCAGCCCGATGCTGATCGCCCAGTGCGGGATGCCGTGCAGGAAGTTGGTGGTGCCGTCGAGCGGATCGACCACCCAGCGCCAGGCCCAGTTCGCCGAGCCGGAGGCACCGGATTCCTCCATGAGAAAGGCGTAGCCGGGCCGGGCCTTGCCGAGTTCCTCGCGCAAGGTGGCCTCGGCGCGCAGATCGGCCTGGCTGACGAAATCCGATGGCCCCTTCACGCTGACCTGGAGCTGCTCGACCTCGTTGAAATCGCGCAGCAGCCGCCGCGCCGCCTTATGCGCGGCGTTGGCCATGACCGTCAGGTGGGGGGATAGGCGAAGCGCCACGGTCAGGTCTGTTTCATGGCGCACTTCCCCTCCCGCGAGGGGAGGGGAGCTTGCGCGCGCATCGGCTTTACCCGGCTCAGCCCTTGGCGCGTTCGACGTAGCTGGCGTCGTCGGTTTTCACCACGACCTTCTCGCCGGTCTCGATGAACGGCGGGACCATGGCGCGCACGCCGTTGGAGAGCTTGGCCGGCTTGTAGCTGGAGGCGGCGGTCTGCCCCTTCACCACCGGATCGGCCTCGACCACTTCCAGCACCACCGTCGCCGGCAGATGCACCCCGACCGGCTCGCCCTCCACCAGATCGACGGTCACGCGCATGTTGTCCTGCAAGAACGCGGCGGTGTCGCCCAGCAGATCGACCGGGATGATGGCCTGTTCGAAGGTCTCCTGGTCCATCAGCACCAGGTTCGAGCCGTCGGTATAGGAATAGGTATATTCCTTCTCCTCGGTCAGTAGCCGCTCCACGGTATCGGCGGTGCGCCAGCGCTCGTTGGTCTTGCTGCCGGATTTCAGGTCGCGCATCTCGACCTGGATGAAGGCGCCGCCCTTGCCGGGGGTGATGATCTGCTGCTTGAGCACCGTCCAGCGGCGGCCTTCGTGCTCGATCACCTGGCCGGCACGAATTTGGTTGGCCTGCTGCTTCATGGCGGAAAAACTCGTGGATTGACGGGGAGCCGGGCTTCTAAACCGAAGCCGGCGAGCGGGCAAGCGCGCGGCCTTGGCAGTAGCTTAACCCCGGCCCAGCATGATCCCCGAACGAGCCGAGTTGGGGGAGGTTGCGTGCAGCCGGGCTACATGATCGCGATTGCCGTGGCGCTGGTCACGCTGGCCCTGGTCACGCTGGCGCTGATCGCGGTGCTGTGGCGCCGCGCGGCGCCCGGCGGGGCGGCGCTGGACGCGCTCAGGGACGACAAGGCGGGGCTGGAGCGCCAGCTCGCCATCGAGCAGCAGCGCAACCTGCGCCTGACCGAGTTGCAGCACGAACTGGCGGAAAGCCGGCGCGAGGCGAACGAGTTGCGCGGCGCCAAGGAGGAGCTGCGGGTCCGGCTGGCGACCTTGACGGAGACGCTGGCCAAGGAGCGCGAGCAGGGCGCGGAAAAGCTGAAGCTCTTGGAGGAGGGGCGCGAGCGGATGAGCGCCGAGTTCCGGCTGCTCGCCGACGCGGTCATGCAGCGGCATTCCGAGAGCTTTTCCAAACAGAACAAGGAGCAGATCGAACAGATCCTGAAGCCGCTCGGCGAGAAGCTGACGGAGTTTCAGCAGGGCTTGCAGGCGGCGCGGACGGAAGGGGCGGGCATCCGCGCCTCGCTCGAACAGCAGATCAAGACGCTGACCGAGGCGACGGCTGAGACCACGCGCGAGGCGCACGATCTCGCGCAGGCGCTGAAGGGCCAGTCGCACACGCAGGGCGCGTGGGGCGAGATGATTCTGGGCTCCATCCTGGAACGCAGCGGGCTGCGCGAGGGCGAGGAATACGTGGTCCAGCAGACGCACGCCTCGGACGACGGCGAGCGGCTGCGGCCCGACGTCATCGTCCGCCTGCCGCGCGAGGGGCGGCTGGTGATCGATGCCAAGGTGTCGCTGACCGCGTTCGAGGAATACGTGAATTCCGAGGCGGAGG
Source organism: uncultured Alphaproteobacteria bacterium (assembly GCA_963761015.1). Taxonomy (GTDB): domain Bacteria; phylum Pseudomonadota; class Alphaproteobacteria; order Acetobacterales; family Acetobacteraceae; genus CAVXFL01. Next base: position 38,729 of record CAVXFL010000003.1, on the reverse strand, counting down.
AGCAGCGCCAGGCCGCGCTTGCGCGGCATCTCGATTTGTTGCGCACGCATATCCGCACGCTCGGGGTCAAGGCGTATCCGTCTGCCACGAAGAGCGGCCTCGATTACGTGATCATGTTCGTCCCCATCGAGGGCGCGCTGGCGGCGGCGCTGGATGCCGATCCGGCGTTGAGCGGACTCGCGGTGGAGTGCAACGTGGCGATCGCCACGCCGACCACCTTGATGATCGCGCTGCGCACGGTGCGCAACGTGTGGCAGATGGAGCGGCGCACGCAAAACGCCGAGCAGATCGCCGAACGCGCGGGCAAGCTGTACGAGAAGTTCGTCGGTTTCGTCGGCGACATGAAGACGCTCGGGGAACGGCTGGGCCGGGCGCGGGAGTGTTACGATGCCGCCTACAGCAAGCTTTGCGTAGGCAACGGCAACCTCGTGCGCCAGACGGAGCAGATCAAGGAGCTGGGCGCCAAGACGACCAAGGCGCTGCCCGCCGAGTTGCTGGCGCTTCCGCAGGACGCGACGGCTACGGAATCCATTGCCGATCCGGCCTGATTTGCGATGTTTCGGCAAGGTCGGGAGACGTTCTGACTAACGTCATGGCCGGGCTCGACCCGGCCATCTCGCGGCGGTCCCGAGGAGATGCAGCGCTTCCGCCAGCGCCGGCTGTTCTTGCTCTGCGAGAGCCTGTTCGTGGCCGGCTGCATCGTCCCGGCCCTGGCCGGCGGGGCCGGCACGGGGCGGGTTCTGTCGGGCTTCGCCACCGGCCTGCCGCGCCCGGACCTGAAGGCCTGGATCGAGGGCAGGCGTCCGGCCATCGAGTTACCGGAGCTGCTGGCGCGGGTCAGAAATTGACCGGGACGCGGCGGCCGGGGCGGGATCGTGACCTCGGAACCGAACCAGTGTTCCGACGTTCCCGGGCGGTTCGGCGCCCGCTCGCCACCGCGGAACCGCCATCCTGGGCCTGCGTCGCCACCTCCAGGGAGCGGGGAGATAACGCAGCTTTCATCCCCCGCCACGAGAATGGTTATGTCGGCGACCTCATGTATCGGTCAAAGGATGCCCCGGAGCGGATTCCGCGCCGAGGCGTCGCGCACGTGATTAGAGGGACCCCAAAGATGTCGATAATGGATCAAGACCAGCCGGGCCACGCGCCCAACAAGCCGTCCTCCCGCCTCCCAGTGCGCACGGCGCTGGCGGCGGTGCTGCTCGCCGGGACCGCGCTCGGCGGATTTGCGATCGGCCACTCCAGCCCGGCCGCCGAGCCCGCCACGCAGGACCATGTCATCCGCCCGACCCCGCCGCAGGCGACCCTGCCGGACTTCTCGCATCTGGTGAAGCAGGTCGAGCCGGCGGTGGTCTCGATCACCACCAAGCTGCGCACCAGCCAGGTGGCCGAGGAGGTGCCGCAGGTCCCGTTCCCGCTGCCGTTCAATTTTGGCCAAGGCCAGGGCCACCACAACCGGCGCGCGATCATCGAGGCGCGCGGTTCCGGCTTCGTCATCGACGCGAAGGGCTACATCGTCACCAACAACCACGTGGTGCACGGCGCCAAGTCGGTCAGCGTCACCTTCGCCGATGGCACCGAGTTGCCCGCCAAGATCGTCGGCCGGGATGTGCGCACCGATCTCGCGCTGCTGAAGGTCGATGCCGGACACCACCTTCCGTACGTGGAGCTGGGTAACTCCTCGTCGGTCGAGCCCGGCCAGTGGGTGATCGCGATCGGCAACCCGTACGGGCTCGGCGACACCGTGACGGCCGGCATCGTCTCGGCGCGCGGGCGCGATATCGGGGCCGGTCCGTACGACAACTTCATCCAGGTCGACGCGCCGATCAACAAGGGCAACTCCGGCGGCCCGCTGTTCACGCAGAACGGCGAGGTGATCGGGGTGACCACGGCGATCCTGTCGCCGACCGGCGGCAGCATCGGCATCGGCTTTGCCATTCCGTCGAACACGGTGAAGCAGGTGATCTCGCAGCTCGAGTCCAGCGGCCACGTGGTGCGCGGCTATCTCGGGGTGGAGGCGCAGCCGGTGGCGAAGTCGATCGCGACCGCGCTGAACCTGCCGGAACAGAAGATCGAGAACGGCGAGGCGAAGGGCGCCCTGATCGCCTCGGTGCAGCCGAACTCGCCGGCCTCGAAAGCCGGGCTGCAGCCGGGCGACGTCATCGAGTTGGTCAACGGCAAGCCGATCGCCAGCCCGCACGCGCTGGCGATGAACATCGCCGGCATCAAGCCGGGCGCGCAGGCGAAGGTAACGGTGTTCCGCAACGGCAAGACCGAGAGCTTCGACGTGAACATCGGCACGTTGCCGGGCGAGCAGGTGGCGAGCGCGGCGCAGCACCAGGGTCAGGATGAGCAAGGCTCGCAGGCGAAAGTCGGGCTGGCGCTGCAGCCGCTGACGCCTGACCTGCGCAAGCAGCTCGACCTGCCGGATCACACGCGGGGCGCCGTCGTAGCCCAGGTCGTCCCTGGTTCTCCGGCCGACAAGGCGGGCATTCAGGCGGGTGACGTCGTTGTGGGGGTTGGCACCAACAGCGTCTCCAACCCCAACCAGGCGGTCGACGCGATCCGCAAGGCGGTCAAGGAGCACCACGCGGTGGCGCTCCGGGTGATGCGCAACGGTCAGGCGGTGTACGTGGCGCTCGACATGAGCAAGAGCAGCGAGAACAACGCCGAGAATTCGCAGGGCTGATCCTCCCCAGCGCCTGCGACGCGGCGGCCCGGGTGCTTGCCCGGGCCGCCGCTTTTTCGTGGGGGCCCGTCGTCGCGGCTTGAAAACTGACTGACTGGTCAGTAATTAGAGGTATGCGCGAGAGCCCTGACCTGGCCGCTTCGCCGCGTCGCGCGCGGCGCAAGGAGGCGCGACCGGGCGAAATCGTCGCGGCGGCGCTGGAGTTGTTCGCCGAGCGCGGCTTCGCGGCGACGAAGCTGGAAGACGTGGCGGCGCGGGCCGGGATCGCGAAGGGCACGATCTATCTCTACTTCCCGACCAAGGAAGAGCTGTTCCGCGCCGTGCTGCGCGAGGGCTGGCTGCCCAATCTCGACCAGGCCGAGGCCATGGTCGCCGCGCATACCGGTTCGACCGCCGACCTGCTGCGCAAGCTGGCTGTTCATGTCACGCGCATTCTCGATAGTCCGCTGCTGGCGATCCCCAAGCTGATCTTGACCGAATTGGGGAATTTCCCCGCGCTCACCCGGCTCTACCTCGAGGAGGTCGCGCCGCGCGCCATGGGGTTCATGGCCGGCGTGATCGCCCGCGGCATGGAGCGGGGCGAGTTCCGCCGCATGGACGTGGCCTCGGTGGTGCCGCTGTTCGGCGCGCCGTTCCTGATGATGGCGCTGATCAAGCAATCGCTCGGCCGCCATGCCGAGATCCCGTTCGATCCGGCCAAGGTGATCGCGGCCCATCTCGACATCCTGCTGCGCGGCCTGGCGGCCGACGGCAAGCCATGAAGCGGCTCGCCATCGTGCTGTTGATCGCCGGCGCCGCGATCGGCGGCGCGCTGCTGTGGCGCTACCTGGCACCGTCATCGCCGCCCTACTGGCAGGGCTATGCCGAGGCCGATTACGTTCGCGTCTCGCCGACCCTCGAGGGTCGGCTCGTGAGCCTGGCGGTCGCGCGGGGCGACGCGGTCGCCGCGGGCGCGCTGCTGTTCACGCAGGACGCGGCCGACGACCGCGCTGCCGTTGCCGCCGCGACGAGCAAGCTCGCCGAAGCGAAGGCGCGGCTGACCAATCTGAGCACCCCGGCGCGGTCGACCGAGATCGCGCAGGCCGTCGCCGATCTGGCCGATCTGCGTGCCACTAGGGAGCGGATCGCCAAGGATTTGGCGCGCAGCGAGCAACTGCTGAAGAGCGGCGCCGCCACGCGCCAGACGGTGGACCGGCAGCGCGCCGACCTGGCCTCGGCCGAGGCCAAGGTGAATGCCGCCAAGGCCAAGCTGTCGCAACTGCTCGCGCCGACCGGCCGGCAATACGAAATCACCGCCCAGAAGGACGTGGTGAGGCAGGCTCGGGCGGAACTCGCCCAGGCGGAGTGGCGGCTGGCGCAGCGCCGGGTCGTGGCGCCAGTCGCCGGCCGGGTCGCCGACACCTATGCGCTGCCGGGAGAAACCGTTTCCGCGGCCGCCCCGGTGGTGCAACTCCTGCCGCCGGAAAACATCCGGGTCCGGTTTTTCGTGCCCGAAACGGCGCTCGCCGCCATCCGTCGCGGCGAGCGCGTCGCGCTCCGCTGCGACTCCTGCGCGTCGGGGCTGGCGGCAACGATTTCCTTTATCGCGCCCCAGCCCGAATACACGCCGCCGGTAATCTACAGCGAATCGAACCGCGAAAAACTCGTTTACCTGGTCGAGGCAAGGCCCAACCCGGCGGAAGCCGTCCTGCTGAAGCCGGGTCAGCCGATGGACGTGCGCCTCGCGACGATGCAGGCGCGGCGATGAACGACCTCGCCATCGACGTGCGCGACCTGCAGAAGAGTTTTGGCGCGCGCAAGGTGATCGACGGCCTGACCCTGCAGGTTCCGCAAGGCGAGATCTGCGGCTTTCTCGGCGGCAACGGCAGCGGCAAGACCACCACTATCCGGCTGATCTGCGGATTGCTGAAACCGGATGCCGGCGGCGGCACCTGCTTCGGCCTCGACATCGTTCGCGAGGCGGCACGGCTCCGTCTGCTCATCGGTTACATGACGCAACGGTTCAGTTTCTACGGCGATCTGACGGTCGCGGAAAATCTGGATTTTGTCGCGAGTTTATACCAGATCGCCGACCGCCGGCGCGTGGTCGCGGAGGTGCTGGAGCGCATGGGCTTGGCGGATCGCGCGCGGCAGCTTGCCCAGGAGCTTTCCGGCGGCTGGAAGCAGCGCCTGGCGCTCGGCGCCTGTGTGTTGCACCGGCCGAAACTGCTGCTGCTGGACGAACCGACCGCGGGTGTCGATGCGAAGGCGCGCCGCGAGTTCTGGGATCTGATCCAGGACATGGCGGCCGACGGCATCACCGTGCTCGTCTCCACCCACTACATGGATGAGGCGGAACGTTGCCGGCGCGTGGTCTACCTCGCCGGCGGCCGGCTGGTTGTCCAGGGCACCGCCGAGGACGTGGTGCGCGGCGCGCATCTGGTGACGTTCCAGGCGACCGGCCCCGGCATCGACCAGGCGGTGCGCCGCTTGCGCGCCATACCGGGCGTGGAGAACGCTGCCGTGTTCGGCAATGCGCTCCGGATTGCCGGAACCGATCGCGACGCGCTGCAACAGGCGATCGCGCGCGTGCGTGACGGCTTGTCGTGGCAGGAGGTCGAGCCGCGGCTCGACGACGTCTTCATTCACATGCTGAACGAGCAGGAAGCGGCCTGATGGGCGGCTTCTCGTTCGCGCGATTCCTGGCCGTGCTGCGCAAGGAATGGCTGCAGATGCGGCGCGATCGGGCAACGGTCGGGCTGACCGTGTTCCTCCCGCTGATCCAGCTTTTCCTGTTCGGCTACGCGATCAACGCCAATCCGCATCATCTGCCGACCGGCGTGGTGTCGGCGGAGCATTCCGCCTACGAACGCACCTTGGTCGCGGCGTTGCAGAACACCGGCTATTTCGATGTGCGCACCATCCCGACCGAGGCGGCGGCCGAGCAGGCGCTGGCGCGCGGCGAGGTGATGTTCGTGCTGCACATCCCGCCCGACTTCACCCGCCGCATCGATCGCGGCGAACGGCCCTCGGTGCTGATGGCCGCCGACGCCACGGACCCGACCGCGATCGCCTATGCGTCCTCCGCGCTGGTCGCGCTGAACGCGAACGTGCTGAACCGCGATCTGCCGGCGAACTTGCGGGCGGCGGTTCCGCTACCGCCGTTCAACATCGTGCTGCACGCGCGCTACAATCCGGAGCAGATCACGGCGCTGAACATCGTGCCGGGATTGATCGGGCTCATTCTCACCTTCTCGACCCTGGTGATCACCGCGCTCGCGATCACGCGCGAACGCGAGGCGGGCACGATGGAAAACCTGCTCGCCATGCCGGTGCGCCCGGTCGAGGTGATGCTCGGCAAGATCGTTCCGTACGTGGCGCTCGGCTACGTGCAGGTGCTGCTGATCCTGACCATTGCCGTCCTGGTCTTCGCGGTGCCGGTTCGCGGATCGGTCGTGCTCCTGCTGCTCGCGCTCGGCGTGTTCATCGCCGGCAATCTGGCGCTCGGGCTGACCTTTTCGACCGTCGCGCGGACCCAGATGCAGGCGCAGCAGATGGCGCAGTTCGCGCTGCTGCCCTCGTTCATGCTCTCCGGCTTCATGTTCCCGTTCCAGGGCATGCCGGTCTGGGCACGCGCGATCGGCGAGATCATGCCGCTGACCCATGCGTTGCGCATTTGCCGCGGCGTGCTGCTGAAGGGCAACGGCCTCGCGCAGATCCTCCCCGATCTGTGGCCGATGGCGCTGTTCGCGCTGGTCGCGGGCGCCGTCGCGGTCAGCCTGTACCGCGAAACGCTCGACTGACGCCGCTTGCCGGGGCAAAACGAGCCGCCCCGGCAATTCCGCCGGAGCCGGAAATGCCGCGCGGATGACGTGACGGTTCTTCTCACCGGCGCGGCCGGATTCATCGGCTATCACGTCGCCGAGGCGCTGCTCGCGCGCGGCGAGCGGGTGGTCGGGATCGACGACCTCAACCCCTATTACGACGTGCGGCTGAAGGCGGCGCGGCTCGCGCGGCTGTCCGCGCGGCCGGGATTCGCGTTCCACCGGCGCGACATCGCCGAGCGCGATTCCGTGCGGGACGTGCTGGCGGCGCACCCGGAGGTGGAGCGGATCGTGCATCTCGCGGCGCAGGCCGGGGTGCGGCACTCGCTCGAGCAGCCTTACGCCTATGTCGCCGCGAACATGATGGGGCATCTGGTGGTGCTGGAGGCGGCGCGCCGGCTCTCCCGGCTGCGGCATCTGGTCTATGCCAGCTCGTCCTCGGTCTATGGCGCCAACGCCGCCCTGCCGTTCAGCGAGGCCGACCGCGTGGACACGCCGCTCTCGCTCTACGCCGCCAGCAAGCGGGCCGACGAGCTGATGAGCCACGCCTACGCGCATCTGTTCGCTATTCCGCAGACCGGCCTGCGCTTTTTCACCGTGTACGGCCCCTGGGGACGGCCGGACATGGCCTATTACGCCTTCGCCCGCGCGATCGTAGCCGGCGAGCCGGTCACGCTCTACGATCAGGGCCGCGTCCGCCGGGATTTCACCTATATCGACGACATCGTGGCGGGTGTGCTCGGCTGCCTCGACCGCCCGCCCACGGGCGATCCGCCGGCCCGGCTGCTGAACATCGGCAACAACCGGAGCGAGGAGGTGGGCGCGCTGGTGCGCCTGCTGGAGGACGCGCTGGGGCGCAAGGCGGTTATCCGCCACGCACCCCGTCCGCGCGCCGATGTGGCCGAGACGCGCGCCGCGGTCGACCAGATTGCCGCCCTGACCGGCTTCGCCCCGAACACGCCGCTGTCCGTCGGCATTCCCCGCTTCGCGGCCTGGTTCAAGGATTGGCACGGCGTCGGGTAGTGCCCTGTTTCGCGGCCGCTTCATCGCCATCGCGCGCGGGCCGGGCAAACACAGCGCCGCGTGTTCGGAGGGGGTTGACCGGGGCAAGCAACCGGCCTAAATGAGCGCTCACCGCGACGGACCAAAAAATTCACTTGAACGTTCGCCGCGGCTTCACTAGATTAGCCGACCCGCCCCCCGGTTAAGGGGCAAGTCGGAGCCAGTCCGGCGGTGGACCCGCAAGGGAAAGCTGATGGGCTCGGCATTGTTCGTTGACAAGTAAATCCGAATGGAAGGGATACGTTGGCGGCGCCCCTGATCTGGCTTCGGCCAGGTGGCTTGTGGCGTGCGGCGCGACCGGGTCGATCGACCCGCTCGTCGGCACGCTCGGCGGGTCCCCATCGCACACGTGCGGTGGGAGCCCGATAGGGTGCTGTGAACGTATCTTCGACAGATGCGTGAACAGTTACGCTTCGAGCCGGCCGATCCCCGCGAGGGGTGAAGCCGAGCCAATGACGAGTAGGGTCCGTTCGTTGAGGCGGTCCGGGTAACCGGGGCGCCGAGATGAACCTGAGAGTTTGATCCTGGCTCAGAGCGAACGCTGGCGGCATGCTTAACACATGCAAGTCGCACGGGCGGGGGAAACCCCGTCAGTGGCGGACGGGTGAGTAACGCGTAGGTATCTGTCCCTGGGTGGGGGATAACCGTGGGAAACTACGGCTAATACCGCATGATACCCGAGGGTCAAAGGCGCAAGTCGCCTGGGGAGGAGCCTGCGTCCGATTAGCTTGTTGGTGGGGTAATGGCCTACCAAGGCTCCGATCGGTAGCTGGTCTGAGAGGATGATCAGCCACACTGGGACTGAGACACGGCCCAAACTCCTACGGGAGGCAGCAGTGGGGAATATTGGACAATGGGCGAAAGCCTGATCCAGCAATGCCGCGTGGGTGAAGAAGGTCTTCGGATTGTAAAGCCCTTTCGGCGGGGACGATGATGACGGTACCCGCAGAAGAAGCCCCGGCTAACTTCGTGCCAGCAGCCGCGGTAATACGAAGGGGGCTAGCGTTGCTCGGAATGACTGGGCGTAAAGGGCGCGTAGGCGGCTCATAGAGTCGGGCGTGAAATTCCTGGGCTTAACCTGGGGGCTGCGTTCGATACCTATGGACTAGAGTGAGGAAGAGGGTCGTGGAATTCCCAGTGTAGAGGTGAAATTCGTAGATATTGGGAAGAACACCAGTGGCGTAGGCGGCGACCTGGTCCTTTACTGACGCTGAGGCGCGAAAGCGTGGGGAGCAAACAGGATTAGATACCCTGGTAGTCCACGCCGTAAACGATGTGCGCTGGATGTTGGGCGGCCTAGCCGTTCAGTGTCGTAGCTAACGCGGTAAGCGCACCGCCTGGGGAGTACGGCCGCAAGGTTGAAACTCAAAGGAATTGACGGGGGCCCGCACAAGCGGTGGAGCATGTGGTTCAATTCGAAGCAACGCGCAGAACCTTACCAGGGCTTGACATGGGGAGGACGTGTCCGGAAACGGGCATTTCCCGCAAGGGACCTCCCACACAGGTGCTGCATGGCTGTCGTCAGCTCGTGTCGTGAGATGTTGGGTTAAGTCCCGCAACGAGCGCAACCCTCGCCTTCAGTTGCCATCGGTTTCAGCCGGGCACTCTGAAGGAACTGCCGGTGACAAGCCGGAGGAAGGTGGGGATGACGTCAAGTCCTCATGGCCCTTATGTCCTGGGCTACACACGTGCTACAATGGCGGTGACAGCGGGATGCCAGGTCGCAAGGCCGAGCCGATCCCGAAAAGCCGTCTCAGTTCAGATTGCACTCTGCAACTCGGGTGCATGAAGGTGGAAATCGCTAGTAATCGCGGATCAGCACGCCGCGGTGAATACGTTCCCGGGCCTTGTACACACCGCCCGTCACACCATGGGAGTTGGTTTGACCTTAAGCCGGTGCGCCAACCCGCAAGGGAGGCAGCCGACCACGGTCGGGTCAGCGACTGGGGTGAAGTCGTAACAAGGTAGCCGTAGGGGAACCTGCGGCTGGATCACCTCCTTTCAAGGATCCGTCCTGAGCAGTCTCACGCTTGGGATGGTCCGAAACCAGGGTTTCCGGCGGACTTGTCCGACGGAAATCCGCCAAGCCCTCCGGTGGATGCCGGAGGCAGCCCGATCGAATTCGGCGCCGCAAGTCGGGCGCCGCCAGCGTATCCCTTCCTCGCGACGTAACAGGCGCCAGTTTTCAGTCGTCAGCCATCAGATCAGTCACCATCCGTCGGAATAGCGGCGAATGGCCGCTTCGATCCGAAGACCGAAGGCTGAAGAGCGGTGACCGATTACGGGCTAGTAGCTCAGCTGGTTAGAGCACACGCTTGATAAGCGTGGGGTCGGAGGTTCAAATCCTCCCTGGCCCATGAACAGTCGTCAGTCTGGCAGTCATCGATCGTCGGAGGATGGCCCATTGTGCTGACCTTGTCTGACGACTGGCAATTGACGACCGCGTTCTGTGAGGGGGTGTAGCTCAGCGGGAGAGCACCTGCTTTGCAAGCAGGGGGTCGTCGGTTCAAGTCCGATCACCTCCACCACGCCCGTGAGTGGTTGGGCCCGTGGTGGTTGGGATCGAGCCGTACGTCGCGAAGGAAAACGAGAATTCGCGCCAGTTTCGCCCGCTTGGGCGGAACCGCGGCGTGATCGCCTGCCCGCACGGGCAGGCATGTTCTTTGTCAGGGTGAATCAGGTTCTGGTGCGTCTCTGGGCGCTCGCGGTCGCATGTCTGACCGGCGGTTTCGGCCGCCCGCGATCGTGTTGGTGTTCAGAGGCGACATGCAATGTGCTGAGTGGCCGTGTGCGGCGATCCGTCCCGTGTGGATGGTTCCTGTGCATGGTGGCGGGTTCGCGCAAGCGAGCCCAATCTCGAGCGCGATAAGGGCATTCGGTGGATGCCTTGGCACCAGGAGGCGATGAAGGACGTGGCACGCTGCGAAAAGCCACGGGGAGCCGCGAGCAGGCTTTGATCCGTGGATGTCCGAATGGGGCAACCCACCCGGCAACGGGTATCGTCACATGAATCCATAGTGTGGCGAAGCGAACCCGGGGAACTGAAACATCTCAGTACCCGGAGGAAAAGACATCAACCGAGATTCCGCGAGTAGTGGCGAGCGAAAGCGGAGCAGGCCAGTGGTTCACGCAACGTCTAGCAGAACGGTCTGGAAAGGCCGGCCATAGCGGGTGATAGCCCCGTATGCGTAAGGCCTGCGTGGATCCTTGAGTAGGGCGGGACACGTGAAATCCTGTCTGAAAATGGGGGGACCACCCTCCAAGCCTAAATACTCCCTGGTGACCGATAGTGCACAAGTACCGTGAGGGAAAGGTGAAAAGCACCCCGACGAGGGGAGTGAAAGAGACCTGAAACCGAATGCCTACAAGCAGTCGGAGCCGCATCTGCGGTGACGGCGTACCTTTTGTATAATGGGTCAGCGAGTTTCTGTTGGCAGCAAGCTTAAGCCGTTAGGTGGAGGCGCAGCGAAAGCGAGTCTGAATAGGGCGCATAGTTGCCGGCAGAAGACCCGAAACCGAGTGATCTAGCCATGGCCAGGCTGAAGGTGGGGTAACACCCACTGGAGGGCCGAACCCACGCCTGTTGAAAAAGTCGGGGATGAGCTGTGGCTAGGGGTGAAAGGCCAATCAAACTCGGAAATAGCTGGTTCTCCGCGAAATCTATTTAGGTAGATCGTCGTGTGATTACCGCCGGGGGTAGAGCACTGGATGGGCTAGGGGGGCCCAAAGCCTTACCAAACCTAACCAAACTCCGAATACCGGCGAGTACAGCACGGCAGACAGACGGTGGGTGCTAAGGTCCATCGTCGAGAGGGAAACAGCCCAGACCGCCAGCTAAGGTCCCCAAATCGTGGCTAAGTGGGAAAGGATGTGGGAATTCCAAAACAACCAGGAGGTTGGCTTAGAAGCAGCCATCCTTTAAAGAAAGCGTAATAGCTCACTGGTCTATTAGAAATCCCGCGCCGAAAATGTAACGGGGCTCAAGCCACGTACCGAAGCTGCGGGAACGGTCGTCAGTAGTCAGTCGCCAGTCGTCAGAAAGGACGAGACATGGCACGGGATGTGTGGGAGCTGGACGTGTTCCGGCACGCCTACGCATTGTCGTTGGAAATCCATCGCGCGAGCGCCGGATTTCCGAAAACGGAGCAATACAGAGGCGTCGCCGACCAATTGCGGCGTGCATCCAAGTCGGTCTGCGCACTCCTTGCGGAAGGCGCGCGGGGCGGCAGCGCGGCTCCGATGCCGAGTTCCGCCGATACCTGGTCATGGCGCTGGGTTCGGTGGAGGAAGGCAAGCTCTGGTGTTGCTACGCACGCGACCTCGGCTTTACGCAGCCGGACGTTGCGGCGGGGTGGCAGGAGGAATACGGCGACGTTGCCCGTATGCTCCAGGGTTTGCTGAAGCACCTTTCTGATCCGAAGACTGACAACTGACTACTGACGACTGTTCGGTAGCGGAGCGTTGCCTAGGTCTGTGAAGGAAGTGGGGCGACCCCTTCTGGAGATATGGCAAGTGCGAATGCTGACATGAGTAGCGACAAACAGAGCGAGAAACTCTGTCGCCGAAAGTCCAAGGGTTCCTGCGCAAGGTTAATCCGCGCAGGGTGAGCCGGCCCCTAAGGCGAGGGCGAAAGCCGTAGTCGATGGGAACCAGGTCAATATTCCTGGGCCTGCTGGAAGTGACGAACGTGAAGTCTTGTCCGGGCTTATCGGATTGCCCGGGCTCGTGGATCGTTCCGGGAAACAGCTCCAGCGACGAGACCGTACCCGAAACCGACACAGGTGGACTGGTAGAGAATACCAAGGCGCTTGAGAGAACGATGCCGAAGGAACTAGGCAAATTGCCCGCGTAACTTCGGAATAAGCGGGACCCTGTCTTGGGCAACCAGGATGGGGTGGCACAGAGCAGGGGGTAGCGACTGTTTAGTAAAAACACAGGGCTCTGCGAAGTCGCGAGACGACGTATAGGGTCTGACGCCTGCCCGGTGCCGGAAGGTTAAGGGGAGGAGTGCAAGCTCCGAACTGAAGCCCCGGTAAACGGCGGCCGTAACTATAACGGTCCTAAGGTAGCGAAATTCCTTGTCGGGTAAGTTCCGACCTGCACGAATGGCGTAACGACTTCCCCACTGTCTCCGGCATCGGCTCAGCGAAATTGAATTCCCCGTGAAGATGCGGGGTACCCGCGGTCAGACGGAAAGACCCTATGAACCTTTACTGCAGCTTTGCAGTGGCACCAGGAAAATTCTGTGTAGGATAGGTGGGAGGCTGCGAAGCCGGGGCGCTAGCTTTGGTGGAGCCACCCTTGAAATACCACCCTGAGTTTTTCTGGTGTCTAACCGCGACCGGTCAGCCCGGTCCGGGACCCTGCATGGTGGGCAGTTTGACTGGGGCGGTCGCCTCCCAAAATGTAACGGAGGCGCGCGATGGTGGGCTCAAGCCGGTCGGAAATCGGCTGTTGAGTGCAATGGCACAAGCCCGCCTGACTGCGAGAGCGACAGTTCGAGCAGAGACGAAAGTCGGCCATAGTGATCCGGTGGTCCCGCGTGGAAGGGCCATCGCTCAACGGATAAAAGGTACTCTAGGGATAACAGGCTGATCTCCCCCAAGAGTCCACATCGACGGGGAGGTTTGGCACCTCGATGTCGGCTCATCACATCCTGGGGCTGGAGCAGGTCCCAAGGGTTCGGCTGTTCGCCGATTAAAGTGGTACGTGAGCTGGGTTTAGAACGTCGTGAGACAGTTCGGTCCCTATCTGCCGTGGGTGTTGGAGACTTGAGAGGAGCTGTCCCTAGTACGAGAGGACCGGGATGGACGCACCTCTGGTGCACCGGTTGTCGCGCCAGCGGCACCGCCGGGTAGCTATGTGCGGACGGGATAACCGCTGAAAGCATCTAAGCGGGAAACCCACCTCGAAACCAGGTCTCCCCGAGGGCCGTGATAGACCATCACGTCGATAGGCCGGGTGTGTACGTGCGGCAACGCACTGAGCTAACCGGTCCTAATCGCCCGATAGGCTCGAGATCGGGCTCCCGTCGCGTTCGCGCGATGGGGTCCCGTCCACCATGCGCAGCAATCATCCACATGGTTGCCGGCGCGGCCGCGCGGCACATGCAGCACCGGAACCCTCACCCAGATTGGGCCGCCCTCGGGCGGCGAATTGCGGGTGGGTTGGACGACCTGGTGGCTATGGCGGGGGGCCCGCACCCGATCCCATCCCGAACTCGGCCGTGAAAACCCCCAGCGCCCATGGTACTGCGTCTCAAGGCGCGGGAGAGTAGGTCGCTGCCAGGTCTTCCAACCCACCCGTTCTCACGTTTTCGTCCCTTGGCGCGGGGTGGAGCAGTCCGGTAGCTCGTCAGGCTCATAACCTGAAGGTCACAGGTTCAAATCCTGTCCCCGCAACCATCCTATCCCTCACAGCCACTTTCAGCGAACCGTCGCGAGGAGATCGCGCAGCTCGGGATCGAGCAGCGCGGCGAGTTCCGCTTCTTGCTCGTAGTCCGGCATCAGCGCCGCGAGCGTGGCCTCGCGGTGGGCTGCCGGATGGAAATAGAGTTCGCTGACTCCCGCCGGCAGGCGCGGGACCAGGCGGCGCAGCCGCGGCAGCGTCATGTGACCGCTCCAGGCAATCCCGAACACCTGATCCGGCACGGCCAGCCCGGCACGGCGCGCCTGTTCGCGGAGCACCCGGGTCCAGAGAAACAGAGCGCGCGCGCCGATCGCCCGCCGTTCGCCGCAGGCCGCGAGAACGGCAGGGGGCTCCGCCGGGATCCGGACGTATGGCAGTCCGTGTGACCGCCCGATGTCGATCAGCAGCCGGCCGACCGTCGGGTGAACGTGCATGTGTTTGTGGGCATCGGCGTGATCGAGCTTCAGGCCGGTGGCCGCGTAGGCCGCGAACTGCGCGGCGATTTCGGCCGCGAGTTGGCGGCGCACGGCGGGGCGGAAGAAATACGCAAATCCGCGCCGCCATTGATCCGAGCCGAACCATTGCTGCCGGTCCACGAGATCGGGGATCGCCGCGTGCGGCAATACCGACCGCCCCTCGACCAGAACCAGATGCAATCCGACGCGCAGTCTCGGCATCGCGCGGGCGCGCCGCACCGCGTCCGCCACGGCATCGCCCGTGACCATCAGGCTCGCCGATGTCAGCACGCCGTCGCGATGCGCGCGCTCGACCGCTTCGTTGACGGCGACCGACAACCCGAAATCGTCGGCGGTGAGGATGACCCGTTTCATTCCGGGTGGCGTGCCGGCGTTCGCGCGCTGGTGGCACGGTGGGTCCCGGCTTTCGCCGGGAGAAATGTCACGCGGCCTTGGTGGTCTGGCGCTCGCGCAGGAAGCGAAAGAACTCGCGGCCCTCGCGCAACCGGCGCACCATCATCTGCGGGCTGGTCAGCATCTCGCCCACGATCGCCGCGATCTTCGGCGCGCGCAGATAGAAGCGGCGATAGAATTCCTCCACGCTGTCGAACATCTCGGTGTGCGACAGATGCGGATAATGCAGCGGCGCGATCTGGATGCCGTGCTCGTCCACCAGTTCCGCATGCGCGGAGTCCAGCCAGCCGTTCTCGACCGCCTGCTTGTAGAGGAACGTGCCCGGATAGGGCGCGGCCAATGACACCTGCAGCGTGTGCGGGTTTACGTCCTGGGCGAAGCGGATGGTTTCCTCGATCGTCTCCTTCGTCTCGCCG
Organism: uncultured Alphaproteobacteria bacterium; assembly: GCA_963761015.1. Classification (GTDB taxonomy): domain Bacteria; phylum Pseudomonadota; class Alphaproteobacteria; order Acetobacterales; family Acetobacteraceae; genus CAVXFL01. The sequence goes on along the minus strand of CAVXFL010000003.1, from coordinate 23,482 downwards.
GGCAGGCCGAGAATGAAGGTGCCGTGGATGGTGATGCCCAATTCGCGGCAGTCGCGGCTGAACTTTTTCGCGACCTCGATGCGCATGCCCTTCTTGATGTTGTACAGGATCTGCTGGTTGCCGGTCTCGTAGCCGACCAGCAGCAGCCGCAGGCCGTTGTCCTTCAGCACCTTCAACGTCTCGCGCGGCACGTTCGCCTTGGCGTTGCACGACCAGGTGACGCCGAGCCTGCCCAACTCGCGCGCGATCGCCTCGGCGCGCGGCAGATTGTCGGTGAAGGTATCGTCGTCGAAGAAGAATTCCTTCACCTGCGGAAAATACGACTTCGCCAGCCGGATTTCCTCGACGACATGCGCCGGGGCTGCGCACGCGGTAGCGGTGGCCGCCCACGGTTTGCGGCCACAGGCAGAAGGTGCAGCGGGATTTGCAGCCGCGCCCGGTGTAGAGCGAGACATACGGGTGCTTCAGATAGCCGATGAAATAATCGTCGATCCGCAGGTCGCGCTTGTACACCTCGGTCACGAACGGCAATTGGTCCATGTCCTCGAGGATGGCGCGCTCGGGATTATGGACGATCGCGCCGTCGGCGCCGCGCCAGGACAGGCCGGCGATGTCCGCCAGATCGCGGCCTTCCGCGACTTCCTTGACGGTGAAATCGAACTCGTTGCGCGCCACCCAGTCCACCGGCACGCCCTGGCGCAGGCTTTCCTCGGGCTGCACCGCCACCTTCGCGCCGATGAAGCCGATCTTGAGCGCCGGGTTGGCACCCTTCAGCGCCGCCGCGACCCGCACGTCGGAGCCGAACGAGGGCGACGAGGTGTGAATCACGGCCAGATCGTAGTCGCGTGCCTGGCGCGTGACCTCCTCCAGCCCGATGCCGGCCGGCGGCGCGTCGATCAGCTTGCTGCCCGGGACCAGCGCGGCCGGCTGGGCGAGCCAGGTCGGATACCAGAACGAGCGGATCTCGCGCCGCGCCTGGTAGCGTGAGCCGGCGCCGCCGTCGAAGCCCTCGAACGACGGCGGATGCAGGAACAACGTTTTCATCATGTCGGCGCGATGTCTCCCCGCTTCCGTCCCGTCCCAACCATTCCGGCGATCCAGCCTGGCCAACGGCGCCGTCCCGGCGGACGATCGCCGCCCGGCCGATCGACCCGCATGACCTGGCCGCGCCACTCGACCCGATCGCCCGCGAAACTCGCGAGGATCAGCAACACCGAGATAAGGTCGCGCACCGGCAGAAGCCAGACCGGCGCCCTGGCGGCAAGCCTGAGCGCGCGATCGATGGCGCGCGTGATGCCGCCGCGCAGCACCCACGCGCCGGCAAACAGTGCCAGCGACCACGCGGCGAATCCGGCCGCGACGCTCGCCAGCGCCGCCCATAGAAGAGGATACTGCAGCGCGGAAAGCGCATAGCCCGCAGGCGATACCGAGCGCATCGTGCGGGCCCAGCGCAGCTCGTGCCGCCACAGCTCGGAAAGTCGGGTTTCCACGACCGTGGTCGCGGCGACCGTGCCCGCGAGACCGACCGCGAGGCCGCGCCCGCGAACCAGCATGCCGAGCACGGCGTCGTCCGCCAGATGGTTGGCCAGCGCGGGAAGGCCGCCGATCGATGCCAGGGTCTCGCGGCGGAGCGTCATCGTGGCGCCGAGACAGTCCTGGCGGCCGAGCGCCCGCCCGAGCAAGACGCCAGGCAGGAACGCATGGGTGATCTGCGTCGCCCCGAGCCGGGATGCCAGCGCCGGGCGCGCCGGCAACCCGGTGTAGAGCGTGGTGACGAGCCCCGTCCCCGGCCGCGCCATCGCCGCCGCGACGCTGGTGAGCAAATCGGGGGCCACGTGCACGTCGGAATCGGCGATCATCAGCGCGTCGTGCCGCGCGCTTGGCAGCATGTTGATGAGGTTGCCGATTTTGCCGTTGCTTCCGTGCGGGGTCGCGTCGACCACCACCGTCAGGTCGCGATCCGGAAACCGCGACATCAGCCGCCGGACCGTCGCCAGCGCCGGATCCGCGGCATCATGAACGCCGAAAACGATCTGATAGGCCGGATAGTCCTGGACGCAGAACGAGGCGAGCGCCGTTTCGAGCAGCGGTTCGTCGCCGTGCAGCGGCTTCAACACCGTGATCGGCGGCCGAGCGCCGGCGGGCTCGCCATGGGCGCGGAATCGCCGAACGGCGATCAGCCCCGCGATATGCTGGACCAAGCCCAACCCCGCCGCCGCCGCGAGCACGATCGCCAGCGGATTCATGGACGAGCCCGCGACGGTCAGGTCATGGTCCCGCCGGACAGTTCCGATACCTTCCGCCGCAGCATGGTCGACCAGCCCCGGCGCGCCGCCGGTGCGCACCACCTTGCGGAAATCGGAACGCTGCACCGCCACGCGGCTGATCGTGCCGTCGAGCAGCACGTCCACGATCCGCCACGCCCCACCCTCGTTGCGCACGACGTAGTCGATCCGGGTCGGGCTTCCGCTCCTCGGCACCAGCGTGGTCCGCACCACCTGGTCGGCACCGACCGCGCGGGTCGTGGGCGAGACGTCGAAGCGCTGGCCGTCGTAGCTGTTGAAGTTGGCGGCGTAGTTCGCGACCGTGTAGCGCTCGAACTCGTCGAGCAGCAGGCCCTGCTGCTGCGTCGAGAAGCCGCTCCAGGCGGGGCCCACCGAAAATTCCAGGATGTGCGCGAGATCGAAGCTGCGGCCGATCACCGGCGCCAGCATCTGGTAGCGCTGGGGAAACGGCGTCGCCTTGCCGGCCTGCATGATCCTGAGCAGGGCGTTGTCCAGCGCGACCACGGGCGCGAGCGCCGCCTGCGTATCGGCCGCGATCGCGAGCCGGGGCAATACCGTCGCGCCGGCGAGGGCCAGCAGCAACGCGTCGCGTCGCCTGATCGGGTTCATCGCAGCGGAATCGCCTTGGGGAGGAGCTGTCCGAGCGAATCGAGCGCCACGTGAACGATATCCTTGTGGGTGAGGCCCGCCTCGGCGAGCTGCGCGGCGGGGCTGTTGTGGTCGATGAACCTGTCGGGCAGGGCCATCGGCCGCACCTTCAATCCGCTCTCGAGCAGCCCGGTCCAGGCGAGGTGTTGCAGGACACGGCTGCCGAAACTGCCGACCGCCGCCTCCTCGACAACGATCAGCAGCTCGTGGTGGCGCGCCAACTGCTCGATCAAATCCTCGTCGATCGGCTTGGCGAAGCGCGCGTCCGCCACCGTGGTCGGCAAGCCGCGCGCGGCCAGCTCGTCGGCGGCCTTCATGGCATCGCCGAGCCGCGAGCCGAGCGAGAGGATCGCGACGGCGTGCCCCTCGCGCAGGACGCGCCCACGCCCGATCGACAGCGCCTCGCCGCGCTCGGGCAACGCCACCCCGACACCGTTGCCGCGCGGATACCGGACCGCCGAGGGCCGGTCGTCGATGGTGGCGGCGGTCGCCACCATGTGGACCAGCTCCGCCTCGTCCGCGGGCGCCATCAGCACCATGCCCGGCAGGCAGCCGAGATACGCGACATCGAAGCTGCCCGCATGGGTCGCGCCGTCGGCGCCGACCAGCCCGGCGCGGTCCATCATGAAGCGCACCGGCAGCGACTGGATCGCCACGTCGTGCACCACCTGGTCGTAAGCGCGCTGCAGGAAGGTGGAGTAGATGGCGCAGAACGGCTTCATGCCCTCGGTCGCCAGCCCGGCGGCGAAGGTCACGGCGTGCTGCTCGGCGATGCCGACATCGAAGCAGCGCTCGGGGAAGCGCTTGGCGAAGCGGTCGAGCCCGGTGCCGGACGGCATGGCGGCGGTGATCGCGACGATGGTCGGGTCGCGCTCGGCCTCGGCGATCAGCGCCTCGGCGAACACCTTGGTGTAGGAGGGCGGGCCGGGCGGCGCCTTGGCCAGTTCGCCGGTAATGACGTTGAACTTGGTCACGCCGTGGTATTTGTCGGCCGAGGCCTCGGCGGGCGGGTAGCCCTTGCCCTTCTTGGTGACGACGTGCAGCAGGATCGGCCCCTCGTCGGCCTCGCGCAGGTTGCGCAGCACCGGCAGCAGGTGGTCGACGTTGTGCCCATCGATCGGCCCCACGTAGTAGAACCCAAGCTCCTCGAACAAGGTGCCGCCGATCAGCATGCCGCGGGCGTATTCCTCGGCGCGGCGGGCGGTGCGCTCGATGCCCTTGGGGAAGCGCTTGGCCATGCGGGCGGCGAGGTCGCGCAGGCTCAGGAAGCTGCGCGAGGAAATCAGCCGCGACAGATAGGCGCTCATCGCGCCCACCGGCGGCGCGATCGACATGTCGTTATCGTTGAGAATGACGATCAGCCGCGAGCGCAGCGCGCCGGCGTTGTTCATCGCCTCGTAGGCCATCCCGGCGCTCATCGCGCCGTCGCCGATGACGCAGACGACGTGGTTGTCGCCCCCGCGCAGGTCGCGCGCGACCGCCATGCCGAGACCGGAGGAGATGGAGGTCGAGGAATGCGCCGCCCCGAACGGGTCGTATTCGCTCTCGGCGCGGCGGGTGAACCCCGAGAGGCCGCCGCCCTGGCGGAGCGTGCGAATGCGATCACGGCGCCCGGTCAGAATCTTGTGCGGATAAGCCTGATGCCCGACGTCCCAGATCAGCCGATCGCGCGGCGTGTCGAACACCGCGTGCAGCGCGACGGTCAGCTCGATCACGCCGAGAGAGGCGCCGAGATGCCCGCCCGTGGTCGAGACCACGTCGATGGTTTCGGCGCGCAGTTCGTCGGCCAGTTCGCGCAGCTGTTCGGCGGAAAAATTGCGCAGATCGTCCGGGAACCGGACGCGATCGAGCAGCGGTGTGCTCGGCCGGGAGGTGCGCGGGGCAGATGATTGCATCGAGGCCTCCGGTCAGTTCCGCCGCGCCAGCACGTGCGCCGTCAGCCCGCGCAGCAGTTCGGCGCGTGCGCCGAACGCGTCGAGATGGCCCGCCGCTTGTTCGGCCAGAATCTCGGCCTGGGCGCGGGCGCGCTCGGGACCGAGGATCGCCACCATCGTGGCCTTGCCGGCGGCGGCGTCCTTGCCGGCGGTCTTGCCTGTCTCCGCGGTCGAGCCGAGCGCGTCGAGCAGGTCGTCGACGATCTGGAACGCGGCCCCGAGATCCCGCCCGTACCAGGCGAGCGCCTGGCGCTGCGGCGGCGGCGCGCGGCCGAGAATGGCGCCGGCTTCGGCGCTGAACTGGATCAGCCGCCCGGTTTTCAGCGCCTGCAGGCGCGCGACCTCGGAGGGCGTCAACGGCTTGCTCTCGGTCACCATGTCGATCATCTGTCCGCCCGCCATGCCGCGCGCGCCGGCCGCCGAGGCCAACGCGGCAACCAATTCGCAGCGCGCCTGCGGATCGGAATGCGTATCCGGTTCGCCGAGCACCTCGAACGCCCGCGACTGCAAGGCGTCCCCCGCGAGAATGGCGGTGGCTTCGTCGAAGGCGCGGTGTGTGCTCGGCTTGCCGCGCCGCAGGTCGTCGTCGTCCATGGCCGGCAGGTCGTCGTGGACCAGCGAATAGGCGTGGATCATTTCGACTGCCGCGGCGACCCGCGCGGCGCAGGTGTCGCTCACCGCGAACAGCGCGGCGCTCTGTAGCACCAGGAAGCCGCGCAGCCGCTTGCCGCCGCCGAGCGTCGCGTAGCGCATGGCATCCAGCAGCCGGACCTCCGGCCCTTCCGGCTCGGGCAGCAACCCGTCCAACGCGTCCTCGATCCGCGCCGCCCCGCTCCTGAGCGCCTCGGCGAGCGCGGCGTGAGAAGCGGCGCTCATGGGTTGTGGGGGCTGATCATTGTGAGTTCGAATCTGGCATTCTCTGCCGGCGACCGCCATCACAACCGTTTGAAACCCGACCTCCGCCATCACTCCAAGGGCCGGAGTGTGACCGTTCCGCCCAATTCGACGATCGCGGCCACCCGTCCCTCGACCTCCATCAGCTTGGTCTCGCAATGCCGGCGCAGCGCCGTGCCGCGCTCATAGGCCAGGATGGCGTCCTCGAGCTTTTGTTGCCCCCCCTCCAGGCTGCGCACGATCCGCTCCAACTCGGCGAGGGCCTCCTCGAACGAGAGTGAGGAAACGTCCGCGTGGGGATCGGCCGCGCCCGCGGCCGCTATTCGCGTTGGTTCCGACGTCGTTTCCGACATGGGCTCCTTCTCCCGGCTCAAGGAGACCAGCAACGCCGCTGCTCCTAACGGCTCCGGCCCGAATCGCCAACCCCGCGCCCAGCGCCCAGGGCCGCTGAATCCCGCTCAGAAGCGCAGCAATTCCCGCACATGGGCGGACGCGGATGCGGCGAGCGCCGGCAGATCGTAGCCGCCTTCCAGGACCGACACGATGCGCCCGCCGCAATGCCGGTCCGCCAGCCCGCCGAGCCGGCCGGTCAGCCATGCGAAGTCCGTGGTCTCCAGCCTGAGTTCGGCCAGCGGATCGAGCCGATGCCCGTCGAAACCCGCCGAGACGATCAGGAGTTCCGGCGCGAACTGCTCCAGCGCCGGGAGAATCGTGTTCTCCCAGGCGTGGCGGAACATCGTCCCGTCCGCGCCGGGGGGCAGCGGCGCGTTGACGATATTGCCGGCGACGCCCCGTTCATGGACGTGCCCGGTGCCGGGATAGCAGGGCTGCTGATGGCTGGAGCCGTAGAACAGATCCGGCTCGGCGGCGAACATCGCCTGCGTGCCGTTGCCGTGGTGGACGTCGAAATCCAGCACGGCGACGCGGCGGATACCCCAGCGGACACGCGCGTGCATGGCTGCCACCGCCGCGTTGTTGAACAGGCAGAACCCCATGGCGCAGTTCGGCTCGGCATGGTGCCCGGGCGGCCGCACGGCCACGAACGCGGCGCCGGCCCAACCCTCCTGCACGGCATCGACCCCGGCGATCGCGCCGCCCGCCGCCCGCAGCGCGGCCTCGCCGCTGCCGGCGCTCATCATCGTGTCGGCGTCCAGCGGCACCAGCTCGCCCTCGCCGGGCTGGATGCCGAGAATAGCGTCAACGTGATCGGGCCGATGCACGCGGACGAGTTGCTCGCGCGTGGCGCGCGGGGCCGCCTCGCGCAGCAGGGCGGAAAACTCGGCTTTCTCCAAAGCACGCAGAACGGTGCGCAGCCGGTCCGGCCGCTCCGGGTGGCCGGGTCCGGTGTCGTGCGCGAGGCAGGCCGGGTGGGTGAACAGGGCGACCGGCATCAGCCCTCCGGCTCGGCCTCGGCGTCCGCGCGGCGGCGGATCAGGAAGCTGAATACGCCGGATTCCTCGCTCCAGGCGAGCAGCGCGTGTCCGGTCTCGCGGCAGAAGGCCTGGAAGTCGGCGACCGCGGCACGGTCCGTGGCGAGCACGCGCAGCCGCTCGCCCGGCGCCATGCCGCGCAGCACGCGGTTGGCGCGCAGCACCGGTAGCGGGCAATTCATGCCCTTCACGTCGAGCTGCTTCTCGCTCATCACGGCATCCTGGGGCCGGAGCGACGGCTTGAGCAAGCCGGGCGCGGCCGGATAGGGGCGCTGGAGCATGGCGGGTTTGCGCATCGGCATCGACCTCGGCCGGACGAAGATCGAGATCGTCGCGCTCGATCCGGGCGGCGCGGAACTGGTCCGCCGGCGCATCCCGACCCCCGACGGTTACGAGGCGATCGTTGCCGCCATCACCGGCCTGGTCGCGGCGGCGGAGCGCGAACTCGGGCGTTCGGGCACCGTCGGCGTCGGCATTCCGGGCGTGATCAGCCTGGCCACGGGGCTGGTGAAGAACGCCAACTCGGTGGTTTTGAACGGGCATCCGCTCGACCGCGACCTGAACACGGCGCTCGGGCGCGCGGTGCGGGTCGCCAACGACGCCAACTGTTTCGCGCTGAGCGAGGCGGTGGACGGGGCCGGCGCGGGCGCGCGCGTGGTGTTCGGCGTGATTATCGGCAGCGGGTGCGGCGGCGGCGTGGTGGTTGACGGGCGCGTGGTGGAGGGCCGGCACCGGATTGCCGGCGAGTGGGGGCACAATCCGCTGCCCTGGCCGGAGCCCGAGGAACTGCCCGGGCCGGCCTGCTGGTGCGGCAAGCGCGGCTGCATCGAAACCTTCCTGTCGGGCCCGGGCCTCGCCGCCGATTGCGACGGGGCGGGCGCGTTCGACGCGCGCGCGATCCCGGGGCGGGCGCGGGCAGGGGAGTCGCGCGCCACGGCGGCGCTGCAGCGCTATGTCGATCGGATGGCGCGGGCGTTGGCGCATATGGCGAACATTCTCGACCCGGACGCGATCGTGCTCGGCGGCGGCCTGTCGAACTTGGAACAGCTCTACGCCGAGGTTCCCCCGCGCATTGGGCGCTATGCGTTCAGCGACGTGTTCACCACGCCGGTGCTTCGCAACGCGCATGGCGATTCGTCCGGCGTGCGCGGCGCGGCTTGGCTGTGGCCGGATGCGTCCGGCGCCGGCGGCTCCTGAGGACGCGATTGCGAACCCGAAGCGGCCGCCAAAAACAAACGGGGCGCTCCGTGGAGCGCCCCGTTCAAGCGAGGATGGTCGTCGGTATCAGCGCAGGATGATTTCGACCCGACGATTCTGCGGCTCGCGCACGCCGTCGGCGGTCGGGACCAGCGGGTGCGATTCGCCGTAGCCGTGAATGTCGATCGCGCGCCGCGGCACGCCGTCGCGGATCAGTTCGGCCTCGACGTTACGCGCGCGCCGGATCGACAGGCGCAGGTTGTACTGCACCGTGCCGGAGCGGTCGGTGTAGCCGTTCACCTCGATGCGCGTATACGCCACGTGACGCGACGCCTCGGCGGCCTCGCGGACGATCTGGCGCGCCCGCGCGGTCAGGTCGGCGCGATCCCAGTCGAAGAACACCAAGTACGTCCGAGCCGGGGCCGGGGCGGGGGTGACAACCGGGGGCGGCGGCGGCGGCGGCGGCGGCGCCACGCCGAACGCGTAGCGGATCCCGAACAGCGCCTGATGCTCGAACTCGTTGTGCATGCTGAGCTGGCCGCGGGTCACCGTCGTGGGGAAGCGCGTCCTCACGACCGCGTTGATCGGCATATTCGAGTCGGGCGTGCCGATCAGGCGGTATTCGGCGGTGAGCGACAGGCCCGGCAGGGCGGGAACCGGGAAGGAGAGACCGGCGATGCCCTGGTAGGCGAAGGTCCCGGCCGTGCCCTCGGCGCTGAGCGAGGCTGGGAAGTTCGTGCCGAAGGCATGCACGTTGTGCCAGTTGGTCCACTGATAGCCGACGCCGACGCCGACATACGGGAACACGAACGGCATGCCGATGTCGAAGTCGTACAGCGCATTGACCATGGCGCCGTACTGCTGGTTCTCGCCGCCCGCCATGGTCGGGAACGGCGTGCCCTGCAGCTTGTGCAGGTGGTTGTAGTTGTAGAAGCCCTCGACCTCCAGGCGCAGACCGTTGCCGAGCCCCCAACCGACGCTGGCCTCCGAGCCGAGCCCCGGCTCGATGAAGTGCGCCGACAGCTTCGGCGACTGCAGCACCCGGTTGGGCTTGACCAATTCGTTCTGCAGGAAATTCACGCCAGCGCCGAGGCTGACATACGGACCGGCAACCGGCTGAGCTTTCGCGACCGCTGGCAACCCCACCACGGCCGCCGTTAGTAGCGCACTCCGAAGCCTCATGCTGTGTTCTCCTCTTCCTGCGCCGGCCAGCCGACCTAAGCCGGGGTCGCTGCGCTATCGTGCCTCTCCGACGACGCAACCTAGCATTCTGCTCACGTTACGGAAGGCCGTCTGTGGTGCTTTTGCCCCCTCTGTTGCAGGCCGGCCACAATTGCGAAAACGGGCCGGCAACCTCTTCGAGGCCGCAACGAAATCGGAAAAAACGCTGGCAGAATAATCGTCGATTGGCAAGCAAACCGCGCGTGCGGCGGCGTTCATTCCCGGACGGCGTGGCAATTGCGCATCGCGCTGACGCAAACGTGACCCTCATTTCGGCGGAAGAGAGCAGGAGTCGAACCTACCCGGGGCCGCGTGGCAGCCCCAACCGGCTTTGAAGGCCGGCCGGCCCACCGGGACCGCTTCTCTTCCATCCTCTCCTTATCAGCCGAGGGCGCCCGGGCCCAAGCCGCGCGCGCCGGTCATGGCAGTTGCGCGAGAAAGCCCGGCTCGTCGCCCGGCTCCAGGCAGCGGCAGTCGAGCCACAGCCGCGCGCGGTTGATGCGGCCGATCACCGGGCGCGGCAGCGCGCGCAGCCGCGCCGCCAGCCGGTCCAGCCCGGCCCCGGCGAACGCGACCGCCCAGGACGGCAAGAGGTCGACCGGGAGGGCGCCGGAGCCGATCTGGCTGCGGCACGCCGACACCTCGGCGTCCCACTCGGGAAAGCTGGCCGCCAGCGCGGGGCGGAGCCGTTCGGCGGTGGCGCGGATGTCGGCCTCGGCGCGGGCGAGCAGGCGCAGCGCGGGCAGCCGCTCGGCCAGGAACTCCGGGGCGAGATAGAGCCGCAGTACAGCTTCCAGCGCGGCCAGCCGGGCCTTGTCCAGCCGTAGGGCGCGCTTGAGCGGGTTGGCGTTCAGGCGGCGAACGAGATCGGCGCGCCCGACGATCACGCCGGCCTGCGGGCCGCCCAGCAGCTTGTCGCCGGAGAACGAAACGAGGTCGGCGCCGTCGCGCAGCGCCGCGCGCGGCGTGCGCTCATGCGGGAGCCCGAAGGCCGCGAGATCGACCAGGCTGCCGCTGCCGAGATCCTCGATCGCGACCAGCCTGGCCTCGCGCGCGATCCGCGCCAGTTCCGGCATGGCGACCGCGCCGGTGAACCCGCTGATCGCGTAGTTCGAGGGGTGGACGCGCATGAGCAGCGCCGTCGCGGGGCCGATCGCCTCGCGGTAGTCGCGCGCATGCGTCCGGTTGGTGGTGCCGACCTCCACCAGCGCCGCGCCGGCGCGCGCCATGATTTCCGGCATGCGGAACGAGCCGCCGATCTCGATCAGTTCGCCGCGCGAGAGCAGCACCCCGCGGCCGTTCGCCAGCGTGTTCAGCATCAGGACCACGGCGGCGGCGTTGTTGTTCACGACCGTCGCGTCCTCGGCGCCGGTCAGGTCGCGCAACAGGCCGCGAACGTGATCGTCCCGCTCGCCGCGGTGGCCGCTGGCGAGATCGAACTCCAGGTTGGTCGCTTCGGCGAGCGCCTCGGCGGCGGCCCTGGCCGCCTCGGGCGGCAGGCGCGCGCGGCCCAGATTGGTGTGCAGCACCGTTCCGGTTAGATTGAACACCGGAAGCTGCGACGGCGCGAACCGGCGGGCCAGAAGATCGGCGGCCGAATCGAGCACGGCGGTCGCGCTGGCGCCGAACTGGCGCGCGTCGCGCAGGCGCGCCAGTTCGGCGCGCAGTGCCGCGACGGTCGCCGCCCGGCCGAATCGGGCCAGCAGAAGCTCGGCTTCGTGCGAACGCAGAATGGCGTCCAGCGAGGGCAATTTGCTGCTCATGCGCGGTCGCGATTTGGTGCTTCTGTCCTGGGGTTGCCGCGATGGCGATATCGGCGCTCGGGGGGCCGATCGTCGAGGGCTTGGCGGAGCGGACACGTTCCGTTACCCCAAGCGCCGATCCGTCGGGGGATTCCGCCGCTTGGTCTTCAGCTCGCTGCAATTCCTGTTTCTGTTCCTGCCGCTTTGTCTTGCCGCCTACGCGCTAGCGTAGAACGGCCTCCAATACACCCGGATGGGGATGCCATACCGGCCACGAGCCGCCCACCGTAAGTCATCGTAGCAACGCGCCATGCGGATCGTGGCCCGCGGATTGCCATCCGACGAAGCTCGTCAACTCGTTGTTCATCCACGCCGATCGCGCAGCGGTTCCGCCAACGACATAGGTATTGAAGTCGAACCGCGCCCGATCCCTGCCAAATCCGGTCGGGTCGAAATCCGCGAACCATCCGGCGGCAATACCCTTGTCGCCGGCCATTTGGATTCTGTTGTGATGCACGTAATCGTTTCTGGGCACATATCGCGGGCCGCGATTCTGCTGAATCACGGCGATGCCGATGCCGCCGAGCACCGGATCGAGAACGATCGTATTATGCGCAACCTCTGTATTGCTTGAATTCTGCACCTGAATCTCTGCACTCCATCCCCAGCGATAGGTGGTCTTGCCGTTTCCGATAAAGAAATTCCCCGCTATCAGGCAATCGAAGCTGATTTCGTGCGAGATGCCGGCACGCGCATTGTTCGCGATCAGATTTTTCCGATAAGTGATTTTGCTGCTTGCCTCGTCGGTCCATAGACCGTCACCCTGATTATCGTGCACATAGTTTCCAATCACCGACAACGCGGTCACGTTGCCCCACTTGCCGCCGCCGCATTCCCAACTGCAGTTGGTGCCGTTCCAGGCGTTGAACGCGATTTCGTTACCCTGCACGAGCGAACCGCGGTTGCCGCTGCCGCCGCCGATTCCCATTTCTCCATTGTGATGAATGTAGTTGGCGAGCGCCTTGCTCGTCGAACCCTGCGCCACGCCGTAGCCATGATTCCAGCCCACCTCGTTGTGCGAGATCAGCCAGCCGGCCCCCTCGCCGTGGTTGCCGATCGCGCCCTGCTGGTCGGCGGACGCGTATTTCTCGACTATCAGATTTCTGATGGACACGTCCGGCGCGCGTCCGCCGAAGGCAAACGGCGAATACGCCAACTCCACGGTCTTTCCTGCCGGATCGTCGTGAAGGAAAAGCCTTATGGTTGCGTAATCGTAATAGAATTGCCGGTTATTTCGGAGCAAGCCGAGGCTTGCCACGGCGATCAGCGGTTGGCCGTCGAGAAATGCCGTGTGGGGATATTTGCATCGCGGAAATTCCGGCTGGCAGACACCATTGACCTCGAAGCCCGGAGCCACTGATTGCGTCGCGACATATTGCTCGCCGGCCCTGGCAAATCCGCTAACCAGGACCGAGCCGTTCAGCGTTGCACCGTAAGCCCCGATGAAGGTATCGCCACCGCGCGGCCTTACCTGCTGTGCCCGGTAAACGCCGGCGGCAAGATAGAACGTCGTCCCCGGCGGCTCTGCATCGACAACGTTCTGCAGATCGGCGCCCGGGTTCACAAGGACGGCGGCCGCCGGCGCGGTCACATGCCGCTCGGGACCAACCGTGGCGAGCGGAGCGAAGCCAGGCGGAAAGCAATCGCCGTTCGCGCCCAGGGCAGCGGCAGCGCCCGAGACCAGTGTGGCCGCGATCACGACCGCGCACACGCGGGTTCGGCACGTGTCACGATGCGGTGCGTACTCCATCGGCGACTTCCTATGCTAGCCGGTACAAATCGAGAATTTGGCGCGAAGGAGATGCGCTATCGCGCCGATCCAGCGTTCGGCGGGAAGGTGGGCGCCGTGCGTTGCCAGGGCGACGATCGCCATCCCGGCGAGCAGCAGCGATACCGTGCCCGCCCCCAGCGACGCTCTCGCGGTGCGCGCGAACAACAGCACCCCGGCGAAACCGATTGCCCCGCCGAGCACCACCTCGAGCGCGGTGTGTGCGCCGAGCCAAACACGCGAGGTGCCGACGGCAATCGTGATGGCGAGGCCCAGCAACAAGGCGAGGGAATCGCGCTGCGCGGTGGGCTCGGCGGAGATCCGCAGCAGGCCGCCATAGACCACGGCGGCAGCCGCGGTATGCCCGCTCGGGCTGTGCAGGGCGCGCGGTATGAGCGGTTCGCAGATGCTCAAGCTGAGCTTCATCAGCAGCATCGCGGCGAACACGCTGCCCACCACACCGAGCCAGGCGAGCGCGAGCCGCGAGCGGCCACCGAGCAGCAGCACGCCCGCGACAACCGCCGTGAGCGGCAGGATCAGCGCCTGATCCGCGAGATCGGACACGAAATGGGCAAGCGTCACGCGGCCAAATCCGCCATGCCGGTGCGGTTGTGCCGCCGCATGCCGCAACCCAACAGATCACTCCGCGCGCAAATCACGGCGGGCCGAGCCGCGGCCCAAAAGCGGCCTGGCCACACGAATTCGGCTGTCACGCGAGCTTATCGGTCGGGGATCCAGACATCGACAACCCGCCGCGCGATTGCCGGCCTGAGTAACTGGACGCTCCAGGAGTATCCCATTGCACTCAGGGCATTGGCTACGACCCGTGCCTTGGAATGGTCGGCCGCCCGATAATAGCGGATCAAGGCGCGCGCGGGCACCGAGCTTTCGCGATGCGTTTCCGTGTGGTTGAATCGGGCGCCGAGTTGCTTTTCCAGCCGCTTCGTCTTCTGCTCCGCAGATGGCGAGCGCGCCCGGAAGTGAATTGACAGGTCAGGCTGCCCGGTTTGCGGAGCGGGCCCAACCGGGCGCTTCGCTTCCACGGACGTCCGAATGGGCCCGTTCGCCGATGGGTCGCCCAACCTTACCGAATCAGTGGTTTTGGCTGCGATGGGAACGCTCGGCGTATTCGCCTCGGCCGAATGGGCGGCTGCTGCCGAGGTCGAAACCGCAGCGACGGGCGGGCGGGGATCGTCGGCTCGTTGCTCTTGCACGCTGGAAATGTAGCGGGTCGCCGGCGCGGTCTCGGTGTGTGCTCGGGGCAGTCGGGGCAGAAAATCTGTATCGCTATCGCGAGGCTTGAACGCTGCGGTCGCGGTATCTGGCGATTCGTCCGCGCCGCCGCCGACGCGCACGATGTCGCCCGGGCGCAGCGGCGTGGTTTCGTCGGCCGGGATCACCTGCAAGCCGTTCTTGCCGCTGCGCAGGATGGATATGCGACGGCCTTGGCGGGTGGCCGTCTGGATGATCGCGCCGCGTGCCTGAAGCAATTCCAGGCTGTCGTGCGCGGCGCGCAGATTGGCCGCGGTCTCCATCAGTCTCGAATTGACTTCCTGCAACTCGCCGACGACCTGACGCCGGTAGGCGGCTTGCGCCTCCTCGATCCGCCGTTGGACGTTGCCCTTCTCCTGCACCGCCTGCGCCGCTTGCGCGCGCAGCCGGGCGATATTGGCTTCGATCGAGACCTGGTCGCGCTGCATCTCGATCAGCCGGCTGCGCGTGGTCAGCCCTTCCTTGGCGAGGCGAAGCAGGTCGGTCTGGTAAAGCACAAGCAGGTTGTGCTGCTTCTGCTCGAGCCGGAGCTGGGTCGCGACCGCCTCGAGCTGCGCCGCCAGGCGTGGCTCCTCCTGGCGCAACAACTCGATGCGTGTGCGCTGCGCCTGACGGCGGCTCTCGAACACCTCCTGCTCGTCGGTCAGAAGCTGGGTGAGGTGCCGGTCACGCGCATCGATCAGCCCGTCCGGAAAACGAAGTGTGGAAGCATTGTCGCGTTCAGCGCTCAGTCGGACCCGGCGGGCGACCAGCGCCCGGCGCGAGGAGACGAGCACCTCCAGCCGCTGCTCGGCCTGCAGGAACTCGCCTTGCAGCATGGCTCGTTCCGGCGAGCTGATGCCCGGCCCGCCGGCCAGCGCGATCGCGCTGAGCACGGTCATCCCGTAGCGGAACGGAAAGCTTCCTGCCGCCTTCACGTCGCCGGTCACGAAAATCGGGCGAAGCTCACTGATCCGTATGCTGACCTTCGGGTCTTTCAAATAGCCGTCCGCGAGCCGGGCGCGGATTTGCGCCTCCAGCGCGCTCAACGTGTCACCCGCGGCCGGTATGCTGCCGGCCAGCGGCATCAGCACGTTGCCGGAGCCATCGAGGGTGAAATCGCCGGAGAGGTCCGGCTGGCCGAACACCGTGATGATGATTTTGTCGCCCGGCTGGAGCTGATAGGCCTCCGCTGCGGCTATCCTGTTCGGTAGCGTCAGCGAGGCCGCGAATATCAGGGCCGACAGCGCGGCGGCCTGTCGGCCGCGGCGGCTCGCAAGGCAGCCAAACGGAAGCCCGGTAGCCCTTGGCACGGTCATTCCTCTCAAGATCGAAGCCGATTGACAAATGATAGCATGGCGGCGGACACGAGCCCGCCGGCAATTTCGGGTGATAGCCGCCGCCCGCATCACCCGTTCGGGATAGGCAGGCCGCCCCGGTTCGGACTGCGGGCGGGAACGACTTGCCGCGACCGCAGCACGAGCGGCTCACGCCACCCGATCGCGGCCGGTGCTTTCCGGAGCGAGCCAGCCGTGCTTGATATTGTGAACGAACAGCTCCAGGAGCCGCGGGGAGCCGACGGGCGGCAGGCGCACGATGCCCATGCCGTTGGTCCATCGCCAGGTTCCGCCGGCATCTCGCTCGATGTCGTAAAGGCCGTCGGCCAGCACCGGGCTGTCCAGCCGGATCCACGCGCCTTCCAGCAGCAAGAACCCCAGCATCGCGCCGAGCCTGCGGGTGTCGTCCGATTGGTCGTCCAGCCCGGCGGGGATGCCGGACGAGGAAATAAGGCGGAGCTCGCCGACGTTGGGCGGCAGCTTCACGTGGTAGCTGCCGCCGCGTACGAGGTGCGGCGCGAGGCG
Organism: uncultured Alphaproteobacteria bacterium; assembly: GCA_963761015.1. Taxonomy (GTDB): domain Bacteria; phylum Pseudomonadota; class Alphaproteobacteria; order Acetobacterales; family Acetobacteraceae; genus CAVXFL01. The sequence goes on along the minus strand of CAVXFL010000003.1, from coordinate 7,190 downwards.
GATTCCGCCCACCCACAGTTCAAGCTGCCGCTCAGGCTCCGGCACGAACCCCAGTTCCGGCAGCCGCCCGCGAAGATGGCGCCGTACCTTCGCCACCTCCGGTCCATTCTCGCAAAGCGGGGCGCAGGCGTCAGCCCAGCTCGTCGGCGGACGGCCGGGGTGCAACAGGCGGTAGGCTTGCCCGTTCACGAACGAGAGCCGGTTCCCCTCGTCGAGGTAGCTCTCGACCGGCACTCCTTCCGCGAGCACCACGTCATGCGTGGGGAGTTCCACGTGATAATACGTAACGTGGCCGGTATGTTCCTCGCGCGTGATGCTGGCGCCGTTGACCAGCCGCCCGACCGGGATCAGCACACCCTCGGCGAACACGGCGTGCGACGGAGAGAGCAGCACGTCGCGCGACGGCAAATCCGCACCGAACGCGCCGCGGCGCACCCGCACCGGAATCACGCTCTCCGGTCGCGGATGCCGGCGGCATTCGACATCGACGTGACCGACCCAGGCGATCGGCCGCACCGCGCCCGCGGCGGTGATCGCGAGATCCCCCTCGCGGAGGTTCTCGACGGCGATTTCGCCCCGCGTGGTGGCAAGCCGCGTGCCGCGAGCGAAACAGGGCTCCTGGGCCTCGATCACCAGCGTTTCCGGCGTCAGGCTGACCGAGAACCTTGGATCCGACACGGTCGGGCTGAGTATTTTCGTCTCCGAAAACGCGCCGATATCGTCAGGCTCGAACGCAAGGGTGCCGATCGGGATCGCGTCGGTTCCCGTCAGATCGCCGAACGGCGCGAATTCGAGACTGCCAAAACCGCTGCCCGACAGTTCGAAGCTGCCGGCCAACGCATCGGCCGGCACGTTCGCCAGTCGCTGCAGGCCAAGCACGATCGTCTCGGCCGCGCCGCCGTGCGCGAGCACGCCGAGATCGAGCGTATAGGCGGGCCCTTTCTGGGTCAGCGTGCCGGGGCCCAACAGTACCTGGAACGCTGCGGGCGGGCCGCTTAGAGTTCGACTCGAATCGCCCGAGCAACGTGATATCTGACTGATTTCATTGAGAATATCATGCCAAAGCCGCCGATCGAGCCGGCGCCAGCCGGCGCGACATCAGCTTGAGGTGCTGTCGCGGAAGTGGTGGAAATTCGGGGCGGTGTAGTCTCCGGCTGATGCAACAAGCCAATTCGGCGGTGAGACGCCGAAGGAGACCACACCATGGACAAGGATGGCAGATACACCGCAACCGAGTCGCCGGCCTTGCTCGGGGAGGCGTGGTTCGATCCGATCGAGATGGGCATCCGGGATCGGATCCGCGGCTTCATCGAGGCGCTGGTGGACGAGGAACTGAACGCGGCGCTGGGCCGTGAGCGCTACCAGCGGCCCGGCGGCGCGAGGGGCACCGAAACGGCCGCGGCAATGGTCGGATATCGGCACGGTCGGCGCGAACGCCAGTTGCTTGGCTCGTTCGGTCCGGTGACGATCAGCGTGCCGCGCGCGCGGCTCACCAATGCTGTCAATCGGCGCGCAAACGGGACCCCCAATCGGCGTGCAAAAGGAACCCCCCGGCGGAGCGGCTTGTGCCGGTAGTCCATAGGGGGGACCCGCGCGTCGCGGAGTGCCCTGCAGAGGCTGACGCAGCGGCGCGCGGGGGGGGCCTGTGGACCCACCGGTGCAAGCCGCGGTGGACCGCGCGGCGGATCAGGCGCGGTTCTTGAAGCGCCAGCTCTCGTTGCCGGTCTCTACGATATAGCAATGATGCGTGAGGCGATCGAGCAGCGCCGTCGTCATTTTGGCATCGCCAAATACGCTCGGCCATTCGCCGAAGGCGAGATTCGTCGTGACGATCACCGATGTTTGCTCGTACAGCCGGCTGATCAGATGTGTAGCGCCCTCGGTTGATGAGACATCGGATTGCAGGCTACGCGGCCAGGGCCGCGGGTTGAAGCTGTCGGCGGCGCAATGCGGCCGGCGTGACGAATCCGTGCCGATCGATCAGCCAGGTGGCGTTGTAGGCATCGCGGAACGCCAGCAGCGCGTGGCGGAGTTGCTCGATGGTTTCGAAGTGCCGCACCCACAGGAGGTTTTCCTTCAGCGTCCGGATAAAGCGCTCGGCGCAGCCGTTGCCTTCTGGCGCGCGCACGAACGCGGGCGAGCTTTCGATGCCGAGGAAGGTGAGTTCGTTCTGAAATGCGTCGGACATGTATTGCGATCCGTGATCATGCCGCAGCGCCAGGCCACGAGCCGCACCAGCCGCGAACCGCCCGAAGCACTGGCGCACCCCCTGCCGGATTGGTTCGAGCGCCTCGAAGCGGGTGGCCCGCGCCGCGGCATGGATGCCGACGCATTCGGCGGAGCAATGATCGACCGCGATGAACACCGCCGCCTGGCCCTCGCCGGTAATGCTCGTCGTCAGATCGGTGCCCCACATCGCATCGACGGTTTCGGGAATGATGGTGCCGTCGTGGCTGCGCGGGCCGCCGGCGATCCGACCCGGCCGGGCGCAAGCAAATCGTGCTCGCGCATGAGCCGCAGCACCCGGCGCTTCGAGGTGCGCACGCCGGCGATGCGCAACTTCGCCCAGATCTTGCGGTGGCCTTCGCCGTGAAACGGGCTGGCGAGAAGAATGCCGCGAATCGCTTCCAGCAATTCGCGATCGGACATCGGCCCGAGCGGACCCGGGCGCCGCGGCGGTTCGGCGCGGGGCGGCAGGCGACGGCGATAGACGCTGGCCCGCGCCGCGCGCCAGACGCGGCAAACCATCGCCATGCCGTATGGTTTGCCGCTGGAGGGGCAGAGCGCGCGGCTCATCGTCTCCACCTCCGGCGGGCCAAAGGGCGGCCGGCCTCCAGCGTGGCGATCTTCTGCCCGAGCAATTCGTGTCCGAGCAGCATCGCACCGAGCCGCGCCTTCAGCCGCTCGCTCTCCAGCGTCGCGCCGTCGCCGGGCCGGGTCGCCAGGGCGGCCTCGCCGGCAGCGAGAAAGGCGTCACGCCAGCTGCTCAGCGTCGCGGCGGTGACGCCGAGCGAGCGCGAAACGGCTTCCAGGTCCTCGCCGCGCAACAGCCGCAGCACCGCGGCGGTTTTGCGCTGGCGCGACATCCGCCCACCGCGGGCGGGCGCCGCTGCGCCAGCCCCCGGGTCACAGCCCGGGGCTTGCGGTCGCTCCACGGCCCCCGCCCGCTCCGCTTTACGCTCCCCCATTCGCTCATCCCTCCCGCGGACACCGTCCGCTTGCGGGATGTCTCAATCAACTGTGCAGCGGAGGAATGTGCAAGACCGCGATGGCGGACTGATGCTCTTGTCCACGTTGTTCGGACAGTTCCCGTTCCTCAGGAGGCTGTTTGCCGACAGCGCCTATGCGGGGCGGGTCTTCCAGGACAGCCTGGCGAGCATCATGCCGGACCTCGTAACCGAAATCGTCCGACGTTCCGATCGGGTCAAGGGCTTCGTCGTTCTGCCCAAACGATGGCTTGTGGAACGAACCATCGGTTGGCTTGGCCGCTGTCGCCGGCTGGCCAAGGACTGGGAAAACCTCAATCACAACGCGCTCGCCTTCCTCCGCCTTGCCTCCATCCGCCTCATGCTCAGAAGGCTCTGTAATCCCTCATGAAGTCTCCGGACAGATGGGGTGATTGGGGTCTCAGCCCGGATGAGTGCTGCGGGTGGCTGCTCCTCTCGGGATGAGAGAACGTGGTCCGGTGTGTATCGGCCACAAGCATCGAGGAGGAGCAGCCGTGGACTACTTTGCCGGGTTGGACGTGTCGTTGGAAGAGACCGCCGTTTGCATTATCGATGGCTCCGGTCGGATCGTGCGCGAGGCGCGGGTTGCCAGTGAGCCGGAGGCGCTGGTGGCCTTCTTCAGGGCGGGCGGGATAACGATGGAGCGGGTTGGCCTGGAGGCGTGCTCGTTGACAGCCTGGCTGCAGCAGGGGCTTTCGAAGGAAGGGATCCCGGCGATCTGCATCGAGGCTCGCCAGGCAAAGGCCGCGATGGGTGCGATGCCGAATAAGACCGACCGGAACGACGCGCGCGGGATTGCGCAGATCATGCGCACCGGCTGGTATCGGGCGGTGCATGTGAAGAGCGCCTCCTGTCGGTCCTGGCGGGCGCTGCTGACGGCGCGGCGGACGGTGCTCAATAAGCGTCGCGATGTCGAGAACGGGCTGCGTGCGCTACTGCGCGAGATCGGGCTGAAGGTCGGCACGCCGAGCCGCAAAGACTTCGCAGCCCGCGTGCGCGAACTGGCGGCAGATGACCCGGTGCTGGCGAGCCTCGCTAATTGCTGCTAGCCATCGTCGAGGTGATGAGCCGGGAAGTCGAGAGGCTCACCAAGCGCGTGCTCGACGAGGTCCGCGTCGAGCCGACGTGCCGCCGCCTGATGACGGTGCCCGGCGTCGGTCCGCTCACCGCATTGACGTTCCGCGCCACGGTCGACCAACCGAGCCGTTTCCGAAGGTCGCGGGATGTCGGCGCGCATCTCGGCCTGACGCCGCGGCGCTACCAATCCGGTGAAACCGACGTGCAGGGCCGCATCAGCCGGTGCGGCGACGAGCTGGCCCGCACCGCGCTCTACGAGGCGGCTCATTCGCTGCTGATCCGCAGCACGAAATGGTCGGCGCTCCGGGCGTGGGGCATGAACGTCGCCAAGCGTCGGGGCATGGCGCGCGCTCGCGTCGCGGTGGCCCGCAAGCTGGCGGTGGTTCTGCATCGCATGTGGGCCGATGGCAGCGAAAGGGACAAAAACACAGAAGAAACTCTCGGCAAGCGCGGCATCGGTTCATCCCCGCATGCGCGGGGAACACTCATGCATGCCGTAGCGCGTGACGGGTTTTGATGACCTCGGCCCTGGTCACGCTGGCCGGAACGTCTCCGACCACGCCGTTACGCGTGCGTCGCAACCTGTCGGCGGGACCACGGCCCGGCCCATCCAGGCATCTTGCGGCGACTCAATTCTGCTGTGATCAAGGCAGTGTGCGCGACGGCAGGCGAACCACTACCGCCAAGCTGGCCGGCACCCAGGTCGCGAATCACCGTCTTGGGCCGCGACAAAGTTGCGGTGATCCGAGCAGGTCCGCCAGGACGACTATAGACGCCCTGGCCAGCGCGGCATGGGGGGCCGATGCTGGCCGATATCGAGGCGCCCGGCAACCGCCAACAAGCCGGGCCTTGGTGATGTCCGTGTGCGCTTCCCAGCGGGAATCCATTCGTCGTGCCGTCGCGCTCTTGCACCAAGCGGACCGTCGATGCAGGCTGTCTTGGTGGTGATCGCTGCCCACGAGAACCCGATGCTCAGCCCTTCGTTTTGGGAACGCATCACAGCATCGATGCTCCATGTTCCACTCGCCGGTTTGAGAAATTCGCGCTAGCTGGCGCGGAAGAGACGCCGGAGCAACTCTCTTTGCTTCCGCGGGGCGGATATGCAACGGGGAAAATCAGCGCAGGTATCGTGGCGCGGCCTCCGGGTTGTCGTGGTTGTTGTCCACCACGCAATCGAAATTTTCTGCATTGTTCTTGTCGCCCGCTCCCTTGAAGCGCGCCACTTTCGGGAACGGGCAGAGCGGGCGGGTTATCGCCACGCCGTTCGCCTTCGCGTCGCCGTTGTATTTCGTGGCAATGAGCCTATCCGGCGCGACCCCCTGATCCACCCAGCGCCGCAAAGCCAGCAGAATGTTGTGATCGGGGTCGGCGGGCACCGGCTGCTGCAGCCAGCCGCCGAACGAGTTGGGGCCGGGACCGCCGAAGCAGTGGCCCATGCCCGGCGCCATGAATACGCGTGCGAAGTTTTGCGTCCGCGCGAGGTCGCGCTCGGCGCCCACCACGCGCAGGTAATAATCGATGTCGTCCTGCGGCACGACCAGCGGGTCGGCCCAGCCGTGATACAGGATCAGCTTGCCGCCATGCGCGGCGAAGCGTTTCAGGTCGGGGCTGTTGGCGTTTAGATCCTTGGCCAGCACCGCGTCCACTTTCGCCATGTCGCTAGCGTAATCGAAGCTTCGCCAATCCCAGTCCTTGCCGAACACCCAGAAAAACAGGCCGGCGAATCCCGGCTGGTGCGCGGGCTCGCCGGGCAGGGTGAGCAGGCCGTCGAGGAACGGCAGCGCGAACACGCTGCCGCTCTCGCTACCGCGGCTCATGCCAGGATAGATCAGCGCGTGAGTTTGCGGGTCGCGCGGCCCGTCATAGATCAGGCGGAGCGCCTGCACCTGCGCCGGGTTCAGGCATTGCTTCCTCTCGCCGCCCTTGCAGGCGAGCGTGGCGGGGTCCCAGTGGCAAAAGCGCGGATCGGTGAGGAACGGGTCGCCGGGCAAGCTGCCGCTCTCAATTCCGCACGCAGCCACCACCGCCTTGGTAACGGCCGTCGCCGTTTCGGCCGGGATCACGCTGTCCGGCGCAGCGTGCGTCGCGGCATAGTCCCACAGGACGTCGGTATGGACATGCGTGCGGTTCTCGGCCGGCGCGCCGCCCAGGATGCCGTCGTAGTCCTCGGGGAACTGCTCGGCCTCGTGAAGAGCCTGTCCGCCGCCGGTGGAGCAGCCGCTGAACAGCGCGTGACGCGCGGATCGGCCGTAGAACGCGGCAACAACCTTCTTGCCGAACTCGGTCATCAGGTGCGTGGCCCGCCAGCCGAAATCGATCCATTTCTCCGGCTGCCCGACCAGCGGCTCGCCATTGAAAGTGGTAGCCGGACGCGTGCCCAGGTCGGAGTTGACCACGGCGAAGCCGAGTTTCAGCCCGTTCTCCAGCTCGGCATAGATGATGTTGCCGGCGTAGCCGCCACTGCCGGTGCCGTTGAGATCGCCGTTCCAGCCGGCTTGCGGCATCCAGATCTCGACGCGGATATCGGATTGCGATGTCGGTTTGAGCGTCGCGATGACGCGACAGAAAGCCGGAAGATTCGGGATCGCTTTTCCGCCGGGCGGGGTGAAGCTGCCGGCCGGAATGGCGTCGGCCGCCATGATCGTGGTGTCCGGCAGTTGCAGATGCGCGAGCGCGCCGCAATCCGCCGCCAGCGCCGGGCGCGCCGCCGAGCTTGCCCCGATGAGCAGTGCCGCCACCGCGCCGAGCCCGATCCCTTTCATCCGCTTCCTCCGGGATTTTGTCGCGATCGTTCCCGGCCAGTTGCGGTAAGTCAAGGCGCAATGGCCTCCGCGACGCCAATTCGTTTCGATCTGGCATCCCGGCTCAGAGAGCAAGGACGATTGC
>CAVXFL010000002.1:0-45420 GCA_963761015.1 uncultured Alphaproteobacteria bacterium | reverse complement strand
ACCTGTGGACAGCGCGGACGGCCTTCGCCCGCCCTCGTCGGCCGTTGACGGCAATGTCTGGCGTCGTACAGTCACGTCGCCTGTCCCGAATGGGTCGTTGGGCCCGAAACCGCTTTCGACCTACGAACGTGCGCGCAGGGCGGCCGATCTATCCTTCTCTGAACCGATATCGGAACCGCCCGCCGTCGGCCTCCACATGGCCGGCGGCGAGACCCGGGAAATGGATGGGCAGCATCAGCGTTCCGGTGTCGGCGATTTCGCCCAAGAAGCGGCGGCGGGATTGCTCGGCCTGCGCCGGATCCCAGTCGAAGATCGTCGACCAGGACGGCTCGCGGAGTTGCAGGACATGGTGCGCCATGTCGCCGGTGATCGCGCCGCGCTGCCCGCGCGAGCGGATGTTCACGCAGCAATGGCACGGCGCGTGGCCCGGCGTGGGCGTCAGCGAGAACGTGTCGTCCAGCTCGAAATCGTCGTCCACCAGCAACGCCTGCCCGGCCTCCACTACCGGCAAGCAGTTCATGCCGAACACCTCGCGCGAGGAGCCGGCATGCGTTTCGCCGCGCGCGATCGCCTCCTCCCAAGCCGCGTATTCGCGCTTGTGGAAAACGTACCTGGCCCGCGGAAAGGTGGGTACAAAGGGGCCGTTCACCAGCCGCGTGTTCCAGCCGCAATGGTCAATGTGCAGATGCGTACAGGAAAGAACACGTAGTCGATGCTGTCGAACGAAAGCCCCGCGGCGCGAAACTCCTCCAGCCAGCGCTGCTTGGGGAAATCGAACGGCGCGGCGTAGCCCTTGTCCTCGCCGGTGCAGGTATCGACCAGGACGGTGTGGCGCGGCGTGCGCACGACGTAGGTGCGGTAGGTGATGACCATCTTGCCGGAGGCCGGTTCGAACACGAACGGCGGCAATTCGGCGAGGTGCCGCCGCCCGATTTCCGGGTCGTATTTTGGAAACATCACCTCCGGCTCCCGCCACGGCCCGTCCCGCTCGATCAGGCTGGTGATGCGAACGTCGCCGATGGTTATATCGCGCATGCAAAGTCCTCCTCGACGGGACAGACGGTCGTTCAATCTCTTCTGCCACTGCGAGCGCAGCCACTCGATCCCCCGCCACGCGCGCTACTCGCACAGGAAATTGCTTCGTCGCTTCGCCCCGCGCAATGCCCGTGAAAGTCGAACTTGACGGACTACAGCCCGTACCACCTGCCGCGCGTTATCAGTGAACACCATCCGCCGTTCTTGCTCGCTCATGCGGATCTTGAACGCGGTCAGCGGGTCGTCCCAATCCCAGTGCGGATAGTCGGTGGCGAACAGCAGGCGGTCCCAGCCGATCCAGTCGATGATGGCGCGCAGATCCGCCGGCCGCTCCGGCTCGTCCATTGCCTGCGTCGTGAACCACACCTGCTTGCGAATATACTCGGAGGGCGGGCGTTTCAGGTGCGGCGCCTCGTCGCGCATGCGCGCCCAGTGCTGGTCGAGCCGCCAGCCGAGCGAGGGCGCCCAGGCGAAGCCGGCTTCGACGATCACCACCTTCAGCGACGGAATGCGCGCCAGCACGCCCTCGCAAAACGAGGCCTCCGCGGCGCCGCCTGCTGCGAAATGGCGACCGCGTGGTGCTCCTCGACATAGAACGAGGACCACCCGGCGGAGGTGACGGCGTGGCCGTTGCTTACCGGTGTATGCAGCCCGACCGGCAGGCCGTGCGCCGCGGCGGCTTCGTAGATCGGCCAGTAGCGGCGCCGGCCGAGCGGCTCGATCGTGTGCGTTCGTCATCGCGACCTGGGCGAAATCGGGATGACCGGCCCAGTGCTCGATCTCCGCGACCGCCGCCTCGGCGTCCTCGCCGGGGACTACCATCGAGCCTTTCAGCCGCTTGTCGGGCCCGGTCCAGGTCGCGACCTGCCACTCGTTCACGGCGCGGCAGAGCGCGGCGCCGAACTCCTGGTTGCGCTGGTCCATGCCGGTCGCGAACAGCGTGTGCAGGATGCCGTAGCTGACATCGGTCGCGATCGAGCAGTTGCTGGCGCAGGAAATCGAGGTCGGAGCCGGGCGGCCCACCGCCAGGTGGCCAGGCGTCGAGGCGCGACAGCGCCGGCGTGGCCTTCGGATAGGGATGGCAGCCAGTGAACGGAATCGGCTGGCGCGGGCCGTAGGCGTCCAGATGGTCGCGCCAGCGCTGCGCCAGGAACGGCTTCAGATCGCCGGTGGAGCCTATCGCGGGATGCACGTCGCAGTCGATGATCTGCAGCCGGGTCGACTGCCGCGGGGCGGCGGTGTCGAGCGTGCGGACGTCGTCGGGGGTCATCCCGAGCCCTCCCTGAGCCTGGGATACGTCTCCAGGGGATTGTCCACCAGTATGCGCCTGATCAGCGCGTCCGACAGGCCCGCCCCGGCAGCGCCTCCTGCATGGGGAGAATGCCAGTGCGGGTGGGCATCGGTCGAGAACAGCAGCATGCGATCCGACCCGATCTGCTCGACCGCGCGCGTGGAATCCTCCGGACGCGGCGGAGCGTCGGTCGGCTGCAAGGTGATGCGGACGTGCTCGCGGATGATGTCGGCCGGGGCGCGGTCCACCCAGGGCGCCTCGGCGCGCATCGCCCGCCGAGTGCGGGTCGCGCGCCAGAGGAATTGCGGCAGCCAGGTGAAGCCGAACTCCATCAACACCACGCGGAAATTGGGCAGGCGGGTGAACACGCCCTCGTTCACCAGGCTGAGCAGTTGCGCCTGGAAGGCGTGCGATTGCACGACCGTGTCCTCCAGGTAGTAGGACGGCCAGCCGTTGCTGCTGATGGCGTGGCGATAGGCGCTGCCGGCGTGAATGCCGAGCGCCAGCCCATGGCGGTCGGCCGCCTGCCAGATCGGCCAGTAGCGCCGGCTGCCGAGCGGGGCCTCGCCCATCGCCAGCGCCAGCACCTGGACGAAGCGCATATCCGCTGCCGCGCGCTCAAGCTCCGCAACCGCAAGCTCGGTGTTCTGCAAGGGGAGCAGGGTGGAAGAGGCCGGCAGAGCGCCTTGTAGGCCATCCAGCCACTCGCGGGCGATCCACTCGTTCACCGCGCGCGCGAGGGCTGCGGCCATGTCGGCGTTGTGCAGCGGCTCGATGCCATAGAGGCAGTTCAGGACGGCCAAGCGGCTAGGGAATCCGTCCAGGGCCTGAGCGATCACCTGATCGGGGTCGCTGCCCAGCTTGCCGGTGGCCGGGCGCCAGTCGGGGCGCGTATTGGCCGGCACCCGATGCGGGTAGCTGGCGAGGTCGAGCCCATCGACGCCGCGCAGCGTGACCTGCTCGGCCCAGTGGGGCGGCAGATGCGGCAGCAGCGCCTTCATCCTCGGCACGGCTGGATGCACGTCGCAGTCGATCGCGCCGATCCGCGGCGCCACCCGGCCGGCCGGATGGTGCGGGCGAGGTGGGGCGAGCACGTCGCTCATTGGCTTCAAGGCTCTCCATCTGCCGGTCGCGCTTTTATGCAACCGGAGGATAGACGGCCCCGCCGCGAACCGAAAGCTGGCGTGCTGAGGGCTACCCGCGAGGAGCCCGACGCACCGGCGCCGGCTTTACGCCGGCTTCTGGCGAACCCTCGGCGGGGTGGCGTTATCCGAATGCGACGCGATGCCCCAACCGGGGAAGCTCGCAGCTGAGAGGCTGGAATGATCGGGCGACGAGAGCGTAGTACACAGGCGCTGCCGCTTGGATCGGTCGCCGAGCCGGAGAAGAACCCGCAGGGCGGATCGGCGGTTGCGCTGCCGAAACTGGCGGGCGATACGGACCGCATGCTGGCCGGAAGTCAGAGGACCAGTTGCGTCTGCGAGACCAGCGCGACCAGCTTGCCCTCCCGCGGTCGTGATCCGCGTCTGCAAGACCATGGTGCGGCGGCCGCGATGTATTGGCGTCGCCTCGCCGGTGAGGCGTGCCCCGAGCAGGGCCGCGGCGAGGAAATTGGTCTTGCTCTCGATCGTGGTCGTGCCGGCGCCATCGGGCAGGTTCAGGATCGTGCCGGCCGCGCCGAGCGTATCGGCGAACGCCATGATCGCGCCGCCGTGCAGCACGGCCGGGCGGGTGCATAGATCGTCGCGCACCAGCATTTGGCCGACCACCTTGTCGCGCGACGCGCTGACGTACTCGATCCCGAGCAGCTTGGCGAACGGCAGCGCCAACTGGTTCAACCGGGCCAAATCGTCCAACGCGATCACCCCGCTCCCTTTCCGCCGAACCTCGTTATTCGCCGATGACGTGCAACACCAGTTCGCGCCGGTGTGGGCTGGTCCGGTGCTCGAAGAGGTAGATGCCCTGCCGGGTGCCCAGCACCGGCCGGCCGCCGTCCACCGGAATCGACGACTGGGTCTGCGTCACGACGCGCGGATATGCGCCGGCATGTCGTCCGGTCCCTCCGCGGTGTGCGGGTCCTCCGGCGCTCCGTCCGGCGCGAGACGGGCGAAAAACGCTTCCAAGTCTGCCCGCACGTCGGGGTCGGCGTTCTCCTGTATCAGCAGCGATGCCGAGGTATGACGGCAGAACACGGTCAGCAGTCCCGCCCCGATCGACTGCGCCAAAACCCAGTGGATGATCGGCCGCGTGACCTCGATCAGCCCTCGCCGCGACTCTCGACCGAGATCTGGTGCAGCGCCTGCTTCATCGGCCGCTCAGTGTTGTGCGAGCGCGGCCGACCAGGGCGAGAACACGTCGCTCATCCCGCTGCGCTGCCCGTCCGCGTGCTGCACGATGATGTTCGGGCAGGCGAAATTCACGGGCGCGACGCCATGCTCGACCACCTCGATCGGTCCGTCGCCGCGCAGGGCCTGCAATACGCCGGCGGGCAACCGTCGGTCGGCCGTCACCAGATCCGGCGTAGACACGTCGATACGCGGGTGATGCGCCGCATCCTGCACGCTCATGCCGAAATCAGCGACGAACGACATCACCTGCAGCACGGAGGCGAGAATTCGCCGCCCTCCCGACGAGCCGACCGCGATGGCGGGGCGGTTTCCGTCGCGCAGGATCGCCGGGCACATGTTCGTCAGTGGCCGCTTTCCCGGCGCGATCGAATTCGGCTGGTTCGGCCGCGGATCGAACCACATCACGCCGTTGTTCATCAGCACGCCCGAACGCGGCAGCACGACGCGGCTGCCCATCGACGAGAGCAGCGTCGACGTGAGCGCAACCATTGTGCCTTGTTCGTCGCAGACCGTCAGATGCGTGGTGCAGGTCCCGGCGGCGTTCGGCTCGGTGTCGCCGATTCCGGCGAGACGTTCGGCGTATGCAGCTTTCATCGCGCGTGCCAGCGCGACGAACCAGGCGGCGTCCGGCGCGGCACCGAACGGCGCCTCGGCCATGCCTTCGAGCACGCGCTCGGCCGTCGGCGATGCCGTCAATCCGCCGGCGAACTGCATAGTGCGCCCGCGCCAGGCCACGTCCTGGGCCGGCCGGATACGCGCCCGGTAGCCGCGCAAATCGTCCGCCGAGAGCACCCCGCCCATCGCCGAAACGTCCGCGATGATCGCCGCGGCGATCTCGCCCTCGTAGAAATCCCGCGGCCCGGCGCGTTGCAGCCGCTCCAGCGTGTCCGGCAGCCGACCGAGCGGGAGATAGGCCGGCTCGCCCTGATACGGGGCAACCGGCGGCAGTTCGTCGCGCAGATAGATGCGCGCGCTCTCGGGATAGAGCCGCAGGATGGCGGCGGCGTTGGCGATCTTCAGCGTGGTGAACCAGTCCGCCGGCAGCCCCCGCCGGGCGAGCGCGAGCGCGGGTGCGGCGACGTCCGCGAACGGCAGCCGCCCCCAGCGCTCGTGCATCAGCGCGTAGCCGGCCGGCGCGGAGGGGATCACGAACGACAGCGGACCATGGATGTTCGCGTCCTTCACCACCTCGGGCCAGGCGAACAGGTCGAGCTTCATCCGCCCGGTGAGCGGGAAGCGGGCGGGATCGAGCCCGCGCGGCGCGACCGGGCCGAACTCCACCACCTCCGCCCTGCCCTGCCCCGCGCGATGCACCAGCGCGAAGCCGATCCCCCCGAGCCCGGAGTTCCACGGCTCGACCGCCGCGAGGGCCAGCGCGGTTGCGACCGCCGCGTCCACCGCGCTGCCGCCCGCATCCAGCACCGCGACACCCGCTTCGGCAGCGCTCGCCGCCTGCGCGATCACAATACCGCGCCGCCCAGTCGCGGACGGCTTGGTCACCTGCCAGTGCTGGGTCAGGTGCGGTTGCGGTTCGTACTGCATTCGGCCTGGCCGCCTCGGAAGCTATTGGTTGCCGGGCGCGGTTCTACGCTTCCTGCCGCCAAACATCGACGCCAGATCGTGACCGTTGACCGTGACGACGCTGTTCTCCATGCGCACCGCCCAGACCAGCGCGTCGCCCTCCGGCTTGGCGAGGGAGCGCATCATCGCCAGCACCGGTACGCCTTGCGCCAGTTCCTTGGTGGTCATCGCTTCCTGCATCAGCGTGTCGAACCCGGTCGCCTTCACTTCGGCTTCCCCCCGGAACTTCTCGGGCGAGAATGCCATCAGCTTCCCGTGCCCGGAAAAATTCGCCGGCCCCAGATCGAACGCCAGCTTGTCCAGACCTACGGCGATGCCGTGCGCCATCAGTGCGGAAACCTTGGCGTCCACATCCTGGTCATCGGGTTGCGGCGCGGTGGCGGCCATGATCAGCGCGTCGAGACCGGCGAGATTGACGCCGGAAACGCTCGGCGTAATCGCGAAATGGCGCGGCAGGTATTTCCGCACGTCGGGCGGAATTTCCGGCGAGGAGAGGCCGGCCAGGTCCAGCGTGAGCCGGGCCCGCAAGGTTCCGCCCGGCGTGGCGATGCCACCGCCCAGACCAAGGTGGTCCAGCCCGACCATGTGCCCCGCGCCGGCGACGCGAACGCCGTCCACCGTTTCGTTCAACTCGCCGCCCGAGGCGATGCCGCGGAACGCCAAATAGGCGTCGCGCACCGCCTTGCGGTTTGCCGCGGAATCCATGTCGTGGTGGTGCCCGGCCGGCGCGCCCGGTTTGCCGCCATGCGCGCTGGCTTCTTCCGACATCGCCGTCGCGGATAGCCGCGTCAGCGCATGGATGAATGCCAGCACGCGCGTCGGATCGAGCGAGGCGACGCTCAGATGGGCGCCCATGTGCTTCGCCGCGAAATCGACCGCCGGATGGGCGCCGCTTTTCTGCTGGCTTACGTAATTGTCGGCAGTCGCGCTCTCCTTGAAATCGATCCGGCCCGCGGAGGAAGGCGTGAGGCTCATCTGTCCAGCGGCATTGTCGAGGCGCGTGTGAAACTGCGTCTTCGGGTTGACGGCGCTGACATCGTAGCCACCCAGCTTCATGTCGAACGTCGTCGGGCTTGCGAAGCTCGGGTCCAGCACGCCCTTGCCCTGCATGTTGGCGATGCTCGCCGTGACTTCGGTCGGAGTTTTGCCCGCGCCCGAGTTGCCGACCGCGAATTTCGAGGGCGAGGTGAACCGCAACTCGTCGATCCGCCACTTGCCGTTCTCGCCAGGGTACGCGGCAGCCGAGATGGTGCCGCCTTCGGCGACCACGATGTCGGGCAGCGCGCCGAGCGCGATCGCGACACGGTAGTGATCGCCCTCCGGCGCAACCTGGATCAAGTTGGCGGGAATTTTCACATCCGGCCCGACCACGCCGGCCGCCCATTGTTGCAATTCGGTGCGGAGCTTCGCCGCCTGGTCGGCACTGCTATCGGCGGCGGCGGCCATCGGCAGCGCGACCAAAAGCGTTGCTGCGGCAAGGCGCATCGGGGCGCGTTTCATTATGCTCTTCTCCGTTTCGGTCGATCGGCGCGGGGCCGGAACCAGGCATCCATGCGGCAGTCCGGGCAATCCGGTCAGAACCAGTTCGCCTTGTCAACGACGTTGCGCAGCTTGCCGCCTGTCGCGAAAGCGCGACAGTTCTCCATAATTATCTGAAAACGGCGCTCGTTCAAATAGGGTCCGTATCCGGCCATGTGCGGCGTGATCAGCACGTTCGGCATGGTCCAGAGTGGATGATCCTTGGGCAGCGGTTCCTGCTCGAACACGTCGAGTGCGGCACCACCGATTTCTCCCGCATGCAAGGCGGCCACCAGGTCATCGAGCCGCGTGGTCATGCCGCGCCCGATATTGATGAAATACGCGCTCGGCTTCATGCGTTGGAAGCGGGCGCGATTGAACAGGCCCTCGGTTGCCGGCGTGTGCGGAATGGTCAGCACCACGAAATCCGCGCGCGGCAGCAGCGCATCCAGCGCCTCGGCCGGATGCAGTTCCGCGACACCCGCCGTCGGCTCGGTTCGGCGCGCATCCGTGGCGATCACCGTCATGCCGAACGCCGCCGCGAGCCTTGCCGTTTCGGCACCGATCCCGCCCAGGCCAACGATCAGCATGGTGGCTTCCGGCAGAGGCACCACGCCTTCGTCCTCGGGCGGCTTCTTCCATTCCCGGCGCAGCTGCTGCGGAATGTAGACGTGCAGCCCGCGCGCGAAGGCGAGCACAAATGCCATGATGTGGGCGCCGATATGGTCGCTATAGATCTCGCGCATGTTGGTGATCACCACCGGATGCGCGATCAGCTCCGGATAGTAATAGCCCGCCGGCGGCGCCGCCTGCGGCGATTGCAGCCAGCGCAGCCGCTTTGCCTTTGCCAGCAGCGCGGGCGGCAGGACGCCGTAGGCGGCTTCCATTTCGCCGATGACCCGCTCGGCGTCGCTTTCGTTCTCGGCCACGACCACGCGCAGGTCCGCCAGCGCGCCGGAAAGCCGGGCGCCCCATTCGCGGGTCAGGTCGCTTTGCGGCGGCAGCATGAGGAGGGTGAACGGCATTGGCCTCGGCCCGCTCAGTTGAGCGACACGCAGCGCGAGCCGACGACGACCCGGCTGCCCTGCTCGGCGCCCTTCAGCGAGCAGGTGACCCATTTCGTGTTCTTCCGCAGCAGGAAGTTCGCCCCGTTCGAGCCGACGCTTTCGTTCACAATGGTGTAGCCGTTGTTCAGCAGCACAGCCATCGACAGCGGAAGGTCCTGGAATTTGGTCACGTGGTACGCGTGGACATCTTGGGCCATCGCGGGTGCGGCGAGACACGCGGCCGCGAGGCTGGCGATAAGAGGGCGCATCTTTGCTCCTTTTCTGTCCGCGCTACTCTGAAACCTGCCGACCGGCGAAGGCCGGCATTCACCGGGCTGCGGCACTATATCCCCACTCCGGGTCGACTTGGAGGGGATCGCGCCATGCCGAAGCTGAACCGCCCAATCGCGGCGGGCTTGCTGCTCCTCTGCTCCGCGCTCGCGCTGTCCGGCTGCGGACTTGTCGCCGCGCCCTGCCGCGTGACATCGGCGGGGCTGAAGATCGTGCCGCTGGTGGGCCAGGTGGCTGCGGCGCCCACCGACGCCTGCGCCAACGTGATCGACCCGACCGTCACCCGGAGCTGACCCGGAACCTGCTCTCGCGCCCGGGCGTTGTCGCGCCGACCCGATCCCGGAGGGTTCGTGCCCATCACGCGGCGACAAGGCAACGGCCAAGCCGATCCACAAATTCTGCGCGGCGTGATCACGCTGGTACAGGAGGACCGGTTCATGTTGCAGTGCGACGACGGCAGCTACCGGCTGTTTCTGCTGGCGCATGATTGCCCGGCCGAGGGCACGGAATTGCAGCAGGCGATGCGGCGGCAAGTTCGCGTGGTCGTGGCCTGCGATGAAGCCGGCGGCGTGATCGCGGCCAGGGCGCGCCGGCTGTATCTGGCGGACGATCAGCCGGGAGCGCCAGCGTGACCGAAATCCGTGGCCGCGCCCGCGACTATCCGCAATCCGCGCTGCCGGCGCTGATCGCCGACGAATCCGAACTGACGGCCGGCGCGCGCATCGAGCCAGGCCAGGCTTACGGCTTCTTCACCGACACGACGCGCTGCATCGGCTGCAAGGCCTGCGAGGTGGCCTGCAAGGAGTGGAATAATCTGCCGGCCGATCACCTGGGGCTCACCGGCGACAGTTTCGACAACACCGGCGGGCTGTCCGCCAACACTTGGCGACACGTCGCCTTCGTCGAGCGGGTCGGCGAGGGCCACGAGCGCGTCACCGATATGGCGCCCTATCAGTCAAGCTGGCTGATGATGAGCGACGTGTGCAAGCACTGCCACAACGCGCCCTGCCAGGAGGCCTGCCCCACCGGGGCGCTGTTCCGCACCGAGTTCGACACCGTCGTCGTGCAGCAGGACATCTGCAACGGCTGCGGCTACTGCGTGCCCGCTTGCCCGTTCGGCGTCGTCGACCTGAACCCGATCGACGGCAAGGCGCATAAATGCACGCTCTGTTACGATCGGCTGAAAGGCGGGCTGGAGCCGGCCTGCGCCAAATCCTGCCCAACGGATTCGATCCAGTTCGGCGAACTCTCGGAGCTGCACCGCCGCGCCGAATCGCGGGTGCAGGAACTGCAGGCGCTCGGCGTCCACAATGCGTACCTGTACGGCGCGCCGGGTTCGCCGGGCGCGACCGGCGGGCTCGAACACCTGCACGCCTTCTTCCTGCTGACCGAGCGGCCTGAGGTTTACAACCTGCCGCCCGCGCCGACGCGCGCAGCCCGGCGGACGGCACCGGCGCTGCTGTCAGGGCTGGCGACCGCGGCCGGGCTGGCTCTCGCGGCGCTCGCCATATTGGGCGGCCGCGAATGACCGCGATACCCAATCCGCTGGCGCCGCGTCCGGCCCCCTCCTACCAGGGCCCGACCTATTACGACCGCAGCACGGTGAAGCCGAGCCCGTTCAACTGGATGGTGGCGGCCTACATCTTCGTGGGCGGCGTCGGCGGGGCGGCGCAGATCATTTCGACCCTAGCGGACCTCTGCTCGCACGAGGAGGCGAAGACCGTCGTCAGACCGGGGCGCCTGATCGCGCTGGCGGCGAACGTCATCGGCCCGCCGCTGCTGATCGCCGACCTGCACACGCCGAGCCGCTGGTTCAACATGCTGCGGATTTTCCGCGCGACCTCGCCGATGTCGATCGGAAGCTGGATACTGACCGCGTTCGGATCGTTCGCGGGCGCCACGGCGGCGGCAGACGTCGCGGACTCCGTTCCGGCCTTGCGGGCCCGCGGCATGTTCCGGCGCGTCGCACGCATGCTGCAGGTTCCGGCGGCGCTCGCCGGGGCCGGCATGACCTTCTACACGGGCGGGTTGCTGGCCGCCACCTCGACTCCGCTGTGGGCGGCCGCGCCGCGGCTTCTCGCCTCGCGATTCGCCAGCGCTTCCATGGCTGCCGCCGCGGCGGCGCTGTCGCTGATTCAGTGGCGACGCGGGTACCAAAAGACAGCGCGGCGGCTGGAGAACCTCGCCGCCTTGGCCGCCGCCGCCGAACTCGGCCTCGGGCAGGCTTCGGATCGCGTCTACGCCGAAACCGGCGTGGGATCGGCCCTTTACGATCCGACCTATGCGCCGGGCTATCGCGCTGCCGAGTTGCTCGGCAACGTTCTGCCGCTCGCGCTGTATGGCCTGGATCGACTGGTATTTCGCCGGTCCGGCCGCCTGTCCCGCCCTGCTTCGGTGGCGCTGATCGCCGGCAGCGCCGCGCTCCGCCAGGTGATCATGTACGCCGGGAACGAGTCGGCACGCCGGCCCCGCGATTACCTCGCCTTCACCCAATCAGTGCCGACGGACAAGGCAGCCTCCTGATCAGTCCAGCTTGAGCCAGCCCACTCCGTTCCACATTATCGATCCCCGATGCGCGCGCTCATGGCCCGGACCTGGAACTCGGCCGTTCTCCTTCTGGTCCTCACGAATTTATTTTGGGCCGCCAGCATGATCGTCGCCCGCGCCGTGCATGATCTGGTGCCGCCGGTCGCGCTGGCGTTCTGGCGCTGGTTGATCGCGCTCGCGCTCGTCTTGGCAATCGCATGGCCCGAACTCCGCCGCGACTGGCCGATCCTGTTGCGTCACTGGCAGCTCATGTTCGTGCTCGGGACGTTCGGGATCGGCGCGTACAACGCCATCACGTATGTCGGACTCCAGACGACAACGGCGCTTAACGCCCTGCTGATGCAGTCGGCGACCCCGCTGGCGATCCTGCTCTGCTCGTTCCTGCTGTTCCGCGAGCGGCCGAACGTGCTGCAAGTCGTGGCCGTGCTGATCTCGCTCCTGGGCGTACTGGTGATCGCCGCGCAAGGCTCGCTCGCCGCCATGTTGCACCTCTCGCTGAATCGGGGCGACGCCTACATCCTGCTCGGCATCGCCATTTACGCCGTCTACGCGGCCTTGCTTCGCCGCCGTCCCGCGGTGCATCCGCTCAGCTTCCTGGCGGCGACGTTCGCCGTCGGCACCGCGAACCTGTTCCCGCTCTATGTTTGGGAGCGCATGTCGGGCGCCGTCATCCACCCGACGGCGGGCGCGCTGCTGGCCATCGTGTTCATCGGGGTGTGTCCGGCCTTCGTCGCCTATCTGTTCTTCAACCGCGGCGTCGAACTGATCGGCGCCAACCGGGCCGGCCATTTCATCCACCTGATCCCCGTGTTCGGCAGCCTGCTCGCGGTGTTCACCCTCGGCGAGTTGTTCCGCGCCTATCACCTCGCCGGGATCGTGTTGATCGGCGGTGGAATTCTGCTGGCGACGCTCAAGGTCCCGACAACGAGCGCAGCCGTCGTTCCGCCTCGGCCAGTTCCTCGGGGCGGTTGACGTTCATGAACGGGTCGATATCGACGAAATTGTAAGTTGCCGTCGCCGCGCCTTGCGCGAGCGCCCAGGCGCCGACCCGGTATTCGCCGCTGGCGAGCGCCTCGGCAAGGCTGGTTTCCAGCCGCAGCGGCCACAGCCCGATCACCGGATGCAGCCGCCCCGACGAGGCGGCGAGCGCGATCGGCGCGCCTTCGCTCTCACGCGCCGCTCGCAGGCGGCTGACCAGATCGCTGGGAATGAATGGGGCGTCGGTCGGCACCGTCACGATATCCGTCGTGTCCGGGGCATGGGCGCGTGTCCAGATCATTCCGGCGAGCACGCCGGCGAGCGGGCCAAGACGGCCGGGCATGGTGTCCGGCACCACCGGCAGGTTCCAGCGGGCAAGGCGCGCCGGATCGCCGTTCGCGTTCAGAATCAATCGCCCAACCTGCGGGCGGAGCCGTTCGATCACGCGATCGAGCAACGTCCGGCCGCCGAGCAGCCGCAGCCCCTTGTCGCCGCCGCCCATCCGGCTGGCCAGCCCGCCCGCCAGGACCGCGCCGACCACCGTCGCGGCACCGGTCATCTTGCCGGCGGGGCGGCCGGGGTCCTGATGTGCTCGGGGCGGAAGCCCAGCCCGATCACGCGTGCGGGGATACGCCGCAGATAGGGCCAGCGGCGCAACAGCCGGAGCGGCCACGGCAAGGTGGTGATCGGCCGATCGCTGGCCAGCACCCGTCCGATCACCCGCCGCTGGATCGCCGACTGGAGACGCTGCATCAGCCGGGTCGGCAACTCGCGCCGCCGTTGCACCGCTCGGAGATCGCCCAATGCCGGGCGGCCCTGCCGCAAGTGCCCGGCCAGGAGATTTGCCGTCGCCACGGCGTCCTGCACCGCGAGGTTGATGCCGACTCCGCCGACCGGCGACATCGCGTGCGCGGCGTCGCCGATGCACAGCAGCCCCGGCCGGCACCATCGCCGCAGGCGGTCCAACGCCACGCTGAGCAGCTTGATGTCGTCCCAATCGGCAAGCTCGTCCACCCGATCGGCGAGAAACGGCGCCAGGCGCGCTACTTCGGCGCGCAGCCAGGGCAGGCCGCGCTGGTGAACCGCGTCGATGCCGCCCTTCGGGATAATGAAGGCGCACTGCCAGTGGTCGCCGCGCTCGATCAGCACCAGTATGCGGGCGGTATCCATGCGGCCGAGCGTGTATTCGGGGTCCTCGGCACGACGCGACATGCGCATCCAGAGCACGTCCATGGGCGCGCCGAGATCCTGCACCACGAACCCGGCCTCGCGCCGCACTGTCGAATGCCGCCCGTCCGCGCCGACCACCAGATCGGCGCGCACCGACAGCCGGCTCTCCGGCGTATCGGCCCGCACCCCAACGATCTGCCCGCCTTCTTCTATCAATTCAGTTACTTCCGACTGCATTCTAAGATGAAAAGTCGGGTATTGCCGCGCTTCCTGCGCCAGGAAATCGAGAAAATCCCATTGCGGCATGAAAGCGATGAATTTGCAGCGAGTTCGGCAGATGGCTGAAATCCGCGATCGGTACCGAAAACGGCCCGATCTGGGCGGCGAGGGTGCGCGCCTCCTGATGCGGCCGGCGCAGAAACCGATCCAGAAGCCCGAGTTCGAAGAACAACTGCAGCGTGGACGGGTGAATGGTGTCGCCGCGAAAATCGCGCAGGAAATCCGCGTGCTTTTCCAGCACCAGCACCTCGACGCCGGCGCGCGCCAGAAGAAACCCCAGCATCATGCCCGCGGGACCGCCACCGGCCACGCAGCAGCGAACCGACAATTGGGTTTCGCTCATGGCCCGCCAGTGCTCCGTCCGCCGTGTAGGGTCATCCGACCTTGCTGATCGCCCACTTCACGTGCTGCGGTCCGTCCTGAGTTCCGGTCAGCACCACCTGCTCGCTGCGGCGCACCTCGGAACCCCCGATATACACGCTCTCCTCGAGGCTCGTCCGCGCGCCGTCCGCGCGCAGCCGCCAGCCGCCTCCGCTCGGCAAACGCAGCAGCACCGCCTCGCCGTCCTGCTGCAAGGTGGCCGTCACCGTCGGATGCAAATGGAAGCGGATGGCGTAGGGCTGCGGCGTCGCCGCTTCGACCGAATCCTCGCCGCGCAGATCGTCGCCGCTCTCGGAGAGATAGAGCCGGCGCCGATGCACGGCCCCGAATGGCTTCTCCCAGCCATTGTGGCTGATCTCCAGCCAGTGCGCCCCTTCCGCGCCCTGGCGCTGCACCTCGACCTTGCTCGGCCGCCGGCCCAGGCCTTCGGGCAGCAGTTCGGAGGAGTTGACGTCGGCGATGATCAGCGTGGAATGCGCGGCGGTCGCGCGGGCGGCGTCACGCCATTCCACGCCGGCCGCCGTCGAGGCACCGCAATTCACCACCAGCCGTTCGCGGCCAACCGAGAACTCGAACGACAGCGTGCCGGCATGGGCGAAGCGGTCGAGCCCCGCAGCGGCCGGCACACCACAATCGACAATGGCCATGCTCCGTCCCGCATGCAGGCGCTGGAAACCGCCGTCGGGCAGGCTCGCGGGCGCCCGGCCGCCGCGCCCGGCCTGGGTCAACACGAGATCGATCAGCGAGGAGCTTTCCTCCTTGCTGCCGTTGAACAGGGCGAACCCGCCATCGCCGTGCCGCAGCGTCTTCAGCGCCAGCGCCAGCCGATCGATCGCGGCAACCAAGGCCGGCGGGGGTTCGGTCTCGGCGGCGTTCAGCAACGAGCGGATCTCCGTCAGATCCTGGAGCGCCGCGAGATGCGCGCTCGGACTGCGCTCGATATGGCAGCCGTCATCCAATACCTGGCGATTGATCTCCTGCGGCAGGAACCGCAGCGCGCGGGTCAGAAAGGAGGCGTGCTCGGGCATGGCAACCGCCGCCGCCACCAATCCCTTCAAGGCGGTCAACGCCCGACCATCGATTTCCTCGGACGGGAGTGCGGCGGCCACGCTGCGCGCGTCCCCGACCAGCCGGCTCATCAGCCGCTGGCGGAATTCGTCGTCGGCACTGGCGGCGAAGAAATCGTAGTGCCCGAGCCAAGCCGCGATACGCGCCCCGGCCACGTCCGGCCGCTCGGCCAGCCGGTCGCGCTGCGAGGCGCCGATCCAGTCCGCCACCAGTGCCCGCGCGCGCAGGCGCGCCGCATCGGTGCCGAGCGCGCGCAGGTCGCGCAGCCAGACGAAGCCGTGCAGGGCGGCCCGTAAAACCGGCGAACCGCCGGTTTCGGCCCAATCGCCCGGGCGCAACGTCCTGACGGTGCCGTTGTATTCCAGCTCGCCCTTCACGATACGCGCGCCGCGGGAGGCCTCGCCGGGCCAGGCGTCGCGCACCGGCACCAGCGGCGCATCGGGCATGCGCGCCATCCGCAGGTTCGGGAACCGGGCCATCGCGCGCCGGGCATCACGCAACCAACGACGCGGACCCATGCCGCTCATTCGCTCCCTCCTGCCGCGCGCAACGCGGCGATCGCCTGGCCGTAATCGCGCGACCGGAACACGGCCGTGCCGGCGACCAGCGTATCCGCACCCGCCCCGACCACTTGGCGGGCCGTGTCCGGGTCGATGCCGCCGTCCACCTGGAGCGCGATCGGTCGGCCGGACTCGTCGATGATTCGGCGCAGCGCCGCGATTTTAGGCAATTGACTCGCCAGGAACTCCTGGCCGCCGAACCCTGGATTTACCGTCATCACGTTGATCTGGTCGATCAAGTCCAGCGTCCAGCGAAGCGCATCGATCGATGTGGCCGGATTGATCGCGACTCCGGCCTTGCGCCCCAGCCCCCGCACGGTCTGCAACGTACGGTGCAAATGCGGGCCGGCTTCCGGATGCACCGTCAGATGGTCGGCCCCGGCTTCGACAAACGCGGCGAGATAAGGGTCGGCCGGCGCGATCATCAGGTGCACGTCGAACGGCAGCCGCGTTGCGTTTCGCAGCGCCCGCAGCACCAGCGGGCCGAAGCTGATGTTCGGCACGAAATGGCCGTCCATGACATCGAGATGCAGCCAGTCGGCGCCGGCCGCTTCCACCGCCGCGACCTCCTCGCGGAGACGGGCGAAATCGGCGGAGAGCAGGCTTGGCGCGACGGTGATCCGGGATGCCATGCGCGCTGGCGTCAGCTGCGACATGCGCGCTTCTAGACAGTCGACTCCGGCGAACACAAGCGCGGCGTCATACGCGCTCGAACCGTGCCGCGAAGAACCCATCCATGCCGCCGCGCTCGCGCTGGAAGTAGGGAAACGTGCGCAGGTTGCCCTCCGGCGTCAGTGCCTCGGACAACGCGGCCAGTTCGTCCGGCGCGACCGGCAAGTGCCGCAAGGGCAGCCGGGCGACTGCCGCGGCGGCCCGGCCGGAGCCTTCCTCCGATTGCAGCGAGCACACTGTGTAAACGACCCGGCCGCCCGGGCGCAGCATGGCGCAGGCCGCATCCAGTAAGCGGTCCTGCAGCGCCGTCAGCCTGCCAATGTCGCGGGCGCCCTTGATATGCGGCACATCGGGGTGGCGGCGGATCGTCCCGGTCGCGCTGCACGGAGCATCGAGCAGCACGGCATCGAACGGGGCGGGCGGCGTCCACGTGAGGGCGTCGGCCGTGATCAAGTCGGCGGCGAGCCCGAGCCGGTCGAAGTTCCGCCGGACCATCGCCAGTCTGGTGGCATCCCGGTCCACGGCGGTCAGCCGCGCACCCGCCGCCGCGAGCTGCGCGGCCTTGCCGCCGGGCGCGGCGCAGAGATCGGCGACCCGCTCGCCGGGCTGTATCCGAAGCAAGCGGGCCGGTAGTGCCGCGGCGGCGTCCTGAACCCAGAAGCGGCCGGAATCGTAGCCCGGCAACGCGACGACGCGGGTGCCGGGCGGAAACCGGACTGAGCCGGTCGGCAGCATTTCACCGCCGAGCGGCGCGGCTTCTCCCGGCGCGATGGTCAGATCGAGCGGCGCCTCGTGCTGGTGCGCCTCGGCGATGGCACGCGCCTCGGGACCCCAGGACGCCCAAAGCCAAGCGGGCGTGTCGAGCCTTGGTCCATCAAGCTCGTCGAGGACGGCCGTCCCCGCCTCGCCGACGCGACGGAGCACGGCGTTGACCAGCGGGGCGAAAGCGGCCAACCCGCGGGCGCGGGCCAGCGCCACCGCGGTCGAGACCGCAGCGTGCGGCGGGGTTTCGAGCAGCAACAGCGCCGCCGCGCCGAGCCGCAGCACGTGCCGAAGCTGTGGCGGCGGGGCTTTGCGCAGGAACGGCTCGAGCACGGCGTCCAGCGTGCCGAGCCGGCGCAGCACCGCCGCAGCAAGCCGATGTGCCGCCGCGCGGTCGCGTGGGTCCATGGCGGGAAGCGCGTCGAGCGCCTCGTCGAGCGGTCGGCGACGTCCGAGCACGGCTGAGATGAGGTCGAAGCCGGCTTCGCGGGTGGGATCGGTCACGCCCTGAATTGGGCCTGCTGAACCCCGGGCGCAAATGCGCCGAAAAATACCCCTTTACAACAAGCGCTTCTTTCGGAAGCTCACCCAGCGCCCATTGCCGATGATGATATGGTCGTGCAGCACGATCGACATCATCTGCGCCGCCGCTTTCACTTGCCGGGTCATTTCGATGTCGTCGTCGGAGGGTGTCGGATCGCCGCTCGGATGATTATGCACCAGAATCAGAGCGTTCGCGTGCAGTTCCAGGGCTCGTTTGATGACCTCGCGCGGGTAGACCGGCGTGTGATCCACGGTACCACGGGCCTGGGCTTCGTCGGCCAGAAGCCTGTTGCGCTTGTCCAGGAACAGCACCCGGAATTGTTCGACCTTCTCCCGCGCCATCACCGCGTTCAGGTATTCGATGACGCGATCCCAGTCGTCGAGGATCGACTGCTGCACGATTTCGGAGCGAACCAATCGAATGGCAGATGCCTGCACCAAGCGGATCGCCGCCACCGTGCGCAACCCGAGCGGTAGCGCGAACAATTCACGAGTGGGAGCGGTCAGCACACGGGCGAAACTGCCGAAACGATTGATCGCCGCCTTCGCCAGCGACTGCGTATCTTCCTTGGGCTGAGCCAGGAAGAGGAGCATCTCGAGCAATTCGTAATCGGCAAGGCTGTCGCCGAGCGATTCGGTACCGCGCTCGACGAGTTTTTGGCACAGCCACGCCCGGTGCCCGCTCGGCCCGAGGTTTGGCAGCGGCAGCGAGGATTTGGACTTGGTCGGCGCCTCGGCTACGGTGGGGCGTGGTTGGGACGGCCGATCAGACGGGTTTTGCTCCACCGAAGCGGTGGCCGACTGGGTTTGCTCGGTTCGCTGACCGACGGGCAAACAGCCGAATTGGCCGTTGGCCAAGTCCGCAACACCTGCCAGTGCGCAACCTGGGCCTTCCGCGAGACCCGATTGCGATACCGGGTTGCCCGCAGCCGCCGAGGTCCGCCCCTGTCGTAAAAACCTGGGTAATCGCATCGGGTCCGTTTCCGTCCGTATAGTTGCATCGTTGCTAACGATATTCAACCATTGGTTTAAATTTTCGGACCGGGACAGCCAGCCCCTGCCCGAGGCACGATTCGGGTCTAGCCCGGTCTCGGACCGGATCCGGCCGGCGCCACCGCGCTGGCTGGGTGCGGTGGCGATCAGCGCATTCGGACCGACGGTCGCGACGGTCGGGATCGGTGCGGCAGTGCTTCCGGCGCTCGTCGAGCCGGATCGGCCTGCCGCGCGGCTGCTCGGCGTTCCGAGCCTGCTCGCGGCCGCCTGCTCGGGTGGCTGGTTCCACGACGGCTACACGCGCGGCGTTGGTGCAGGCGGCCATGAGCGCGAGGAGGAACGCAAGCGACATGGCGGACACAACGCACCGCAACGCGCCGACATTCGGCGGCTGACGTCGTCAGCACATTCGCGCGCGCTTCGTCGCGGCTCGCGCTTCCGTGCCACAATGGCATCATGCCAGACACGGCAACGCCCCGCGATACTGCTGGCTCCGACGGCCGTTCCGCCCTTCGGGCCCTCTATCGCGCCTCGGAGGAGGAGGTGGTTCGGCCGCTACTCGGAACCGCCACGCTTCCGCCGCCGATCCGGGCCAAGATCGAGGTGCGCGCGCGCGAACTGGTGCGCGCCGCCCGCGCGGCGCATCGGCCGGGAGCCGATGTCAGCGACTTCCTCAGGGAATACGGGCTCGGCACGCCAGAGGGCGTGGCGCTGCTTTGCCTCGCGGAAGCTCTGCTGCGCATTCCCGACGAGGCGACCGCCGACGCGCTGATCGAGGACCGCATCGGCACGGCGCATTGGGAGGCGCATCTCGGCCACGCCGACAGCCTGGCGGTGAACGCCTCCTCCTGGGCGTTCCTGCTCAGCGGCCGCGTCCTGTCGCTGGAGGAATTGCGCGCGGTGCCTCTGGTGATCGCCCGCATGGTCCGCCGCGCGGGCGAGCCCGTCATCCGCGCCGCCCTGCGCCGGGGCATGCGCGTGCTGGCCCGCCAGTTCGTCATGGGCCGCACGATCGGCGAGGCGCTGGCACGCGCCGGCAGCGGCGATCACCGCCGTTGGCGCTACAGCTTCGACATGCTGGGCGAAGCGGCGAAGACCGCGGCCGATGCCGGCCGCTATCTGCATGCCTACCGGGAGGCCATCGGCGCCATCGGGCAGGCCATGCCGCGCGCCGGCGCCGATGCGCCCGGCATTTCCGTCAAACTCTCGGCGCTGCATCCGCGCTTCGAGCCGATTCAGGCGGCGCGCTGCGTTCCCGCCCTGATCGCGGCGCTGAGCGAACTCGCGCTGGCGGCACGCGCCGCCGATATTGCGCTGACCATGGATGCCGAGGAGGCCGAGCGGCTCGAAACCACCCTCGACGTGTTCGCCGCCGTGTTGAGCGACCGGCAACTCGCGGGCTGGGACGGCCTCGGATTGGCGATCCAGGCGTATCAGAAGCGCGCCATCGCGCTCGTCGACTGGGTGGCGGCACTCGCCCGCAGTACCGGCCACCGCATCCCCACGCGGCTCGTGAAGGGCGCTTATTGGGATACCGAAATCAAGCTGGCCCAGGTGCACGGGCTCGCCGACTATCCCGTGTTCACGCGCAAGGCGGCGACCGACGTGTCCTGGATTGCCTGCGCCCGCCGCATGCTGGACCACGAAGACGCGATCCGCCCCGCCTTCGCTACCCACAACGCGCTCAGCCTCGCCACCATTCTGGAACTGGCCGGGGAGCGCGACCTCGAGATGCAGCGCCTGCACGGCATGGGCGAGGCGCTCTACGAAAGCGTGGTCGGTGCCGAGTGCCCGGTGCGCGTCTATGCCCCGGTCGGCACGCACGAGGATCTGCTGGCTTATCTGGTCCGGCGCCTGTTGGAGAACGGCGCCAACACCAGCTTCGTGCACCGGCTGGTCGATCCCGCCGTGCCGGAAGACGCGATCGTCGCCGATCCCGCCGACCGCCTGCGCGCCGCGCCCGGCCGCAATCCACGCATTCCGCTGCCGCGCGACCTGTATCCCGACCGCAAGAACTCGGCGGGTCTCGACTTCTCCGACCGCAAACTCCTGTCCGCGTTGTCGGCGGATCTGCAAAAACAGATTGCGCGGCCGCGACATTGCGGCGGCAGCGGGCCGGCGCGGGAGATCCGCGATCCGTCGGATCGCCGCCGGTCGATCGGCACCGCGCACGATGCGACCGCGGCGGAAGCGGATGCGGCGCTCGCGATCCTCGCGGGCAACTGGCGCGGCTGGGACGAGGCCGGCGGGCGGCGCCGCGCCGAGGCGCTCGACCGCGCCGCCGATCTGATCGAGGGCGCGCGGGCGGAGTTGCTGTTCCTGCTGGCGCGCGAGGCCGGACGCACCCTGCCGGACGGCATGGCCGAAATCCGCGAGGCGGCCGATTTCTGCCGCTGGTACGCCGCCCGCGCGCGCGAGCAGTTCGGCTCGGAGCGCGAACTGCCCGGCCCGACCGGCGAGCGCAACACCTGGGCGCTCGGCGGGCGCGGCGTCTTCGCCGCGATCTCGCCGTGGAATTTTCCGCTGTCCATCTTCGTCGGGCAGGTCGCCGCGGCGCTGGCCGCCGGGAACGCCGTCGCCGCCAAGCCCGCCGAGCAGACCCCGCTCGTCGCCGCGCGCGCGGTCGCGCTGCTGCACGAGGCCGGCGTTCCGAAGCAGGTTCTCCAACTGGTCGTGGGTGACGGGTCGATTGGGGCGATGCTCGTGGCCGATCCCCGCATCGCCGGGATCGCGTTTACCGGCGGCACCGACACGGCGCAGGCGATCGCCCGCGCGCTGGCCACCCGTCCCGGCCCGATCATCCCGTTCATTGCCGAAACTGGCGGCGTGAACGCCATGATCGTCGACAGCTCCGCCCTCCCCGAGCAGGTCGTGACGGACGCGCTCGCGAGCGCCTTCGGCTCGGCTGGGCAGCGCTGCTCGGCGCTGCGGCTCCTGTGCGTGCAGGACGATGTCGCGGACCGTGTGTTGACGATGCTCGCCGGCGCCGCGGAAACCCTGACCATCGGCGATCCGCTCGACCCCGCCACCGATGTCGGCCCGGTGATCGACGCGGACGCGCAAGCCCGGCTGCTTGCGTACAAGCGGGGCAAAGCCCTGTTCGAGCTGAGCCTGCCGGCCGGGACCGAGCACGGCACCTTTGTTGCCCCTTGCGCCTATCTGCTGAATGATGCCGCGGAGCTGCGCGAAGAGGTCTTCGGCCCGGTGCTGCATGTCGTCCGCTATGCCGCCGACCGGCTTGATGCGGTGCTGGACGCGATCGCCGCGACCGGCTTCGGGCTGACGCTCGGCGTCCACACGCGCATCGAGCAGGTGGCGCGGCGGGTCGTGCGGCGGCTGCGCGTCGGCAACGCCTATGTGAACCGCAATCAGATCGGCGCGGCCGTCGGCGTGCAGCCATTCGGCGGGCGTGGGCTTTCCGGCACCGGCCCGAAAGCGGGCGGGCCGATCACGCTGTATCGCTTCGCGGAGGAACGGGTGCTGTCGGTCAACACGGCCGCTTCCGGCGGCAACGCCGCGCTTTTGGCCCTGGACGAAGAGTGACCGCCATGATCGACCACGAGCACGTCGACGCGCTTCGTTATGCAACCGCGGCGGCCCCGCTGGTGGGGTTGCGGCTGGCACCCGAACGGCTCGAACAGGTCGCCGTGGCCTTCGCGCTCGTCACGCGCATCGCGGCCCCGGCGCTGTCTTACCCGTTGCCGGCGGAGACCGAACCGGCACCGGTCTTCGTTCCGTGAACCATTGGCATCTCCGGGACGCGCTCGCGCTCGCCGCTTCGGTGCGGGCACGCGACGTGTCCGCGACCGAAATCGCCGACGCGGCGCTCGCCCGGATCGAGGCGCGCGATCCCGAGGTGAACGCGTTCACCGAAGTCACCGAGCGGCTCGCGCTCGCCGATGCCGCTGCCGTGGATGCGGCGATCGCGCGGGGCGAGGATCCCGGCCCGCTCGCCGGCGTCCCGTTCGCGGCCAAGAACCTGTTCGACATCGCCGGCGCCGTCACCCTCGCCGGCAGCGTGATCGAGCTGCGCCGCCCGCCGGCACCGGCGGATGCCTTTGCCGTCGCGCGGCTGCGCGCGGCCGGAGCGGTCTGCGTGGGCGCGCTGAACATGGACGAATACGCCTACGGCTTCACGACCGAGAACCCGCATTACGGCCCGACGCGCAATCCGCACGATCTGGCCAGGATCGCCGGCGGTTCGTCCGGCGGCTCGGGTGCGGCGGTCGCGGCCGGACTCGTACCGCTGTCGCTCGGGACCGATACCAACGGCTCGATCCGCGTGCCGGCGAGCCTCTGCGGCATCTATGGGCTGAAACCGACCTACGGGCGGCTGTCGCGGTCGGGCGCGCTGCTGTTCGTCCCGAGCCTGGATCATATCGGTCCGTTCGCCCGGTCGGTGGCCGATCTGGCGGCGGCCTACGACGCGCTGCAGGGCGACGATCCGGCCGACCCGGCGCAGGCGCGCCGCCCGCCGGAGCCGGTTGCGCCCGTTCTGGGCCAAGGCGTCGCGGCGCTCCGCATCGCCCGGCTCGGCGGCTACTTCGCGCCCCCCGATCTGGATGCCGCTCTGGCCGCGACCGATGCGGTCGCGCGCGTCCTCGGCGCCGCGGCGGAGGTCGCCCTGCCCGATGCGGCGGCGGCGCGCGCGGCGGCGTTCCTGATCACCGCCGCGGAGGGCGCGCAATTGCGGCTGCCCGACCTGCAAACGCGGGCGGACGATTTCGCGCCGCTCGGCCGCGACCGGCTGCTGGCGGGCGCGCTGGTGCCGGCGCAATGGGTGCTGCATGCGCAGCGGCTGCGCCGAGTGTTTCGCGAGCAGGTGGCGGTGCTGATGCGCGACTGGGACATCCTGCTCGCCCCCGCCACGCCGGTTGCGGCCACGCCGATCGGACAGGAGATGCTCGCCGTGGCGGGCGAGACCATGCCGCTGCGGCCGAATCTCGGCCTGTTCACGCAGCCGATCAGCTTCGTCGGCCTGCCGGTTCTGACGGTGCCGGTGCAGAACGCCGCGGGCGGGCTGCCGATCGGGGTGCAACTGATCGCCGCGCCGTGGCGCGAGGACGTGCTGTTCCGCGCCGCCGCCGCACTCGAACGCGCGGGCGTTTGCGCGGCGCCGGTCGCGCCCAGTTTTCGCGACGGCGCGCCCGTGTCGCGCTGATCCCGCGGCAGCGAAATCGAACAGGAGGAAACGACATGCCCGCGTTCACGCTCTCCAACCCGCCGACGGTGCGCCCGCCCATTTCCTGTTATTCGCACGCCGCGCTGATCGCGGGTCCGCCGCGGCGGCTGGTCATTTCCGGCCAGGTCGGCATCGCGCCCGACGGTGGCATTCCCGAGAGCGCCGAGGCGCAGGTCGCGCAGGCCTTCGCCAATCTGCGCGCCATCCTGGAGGCGCACGGCATGGGTTTTCGCGACCTGATCAAGACGACCGCCTTCGTGACCGGGCGCGAGGTCGTCGGCGTCTTCCGCGCCCATCGCGACCGCCTGTTCGCCGATCATCCGCCCGCCTCCACCCTGCTGATCGTCGCCGGCCTGGTCGATCCCCGGCTGAAGGTGGAAATCGAGGCGGAAGCCGTTGCGGCATAGGCCATGGCGCCCGACCGTCCGGCTCGATGTCCAGCAGGAACTCCAGGCCAATCGTTTCGCAAACCATCCGCCGCGATATGGCGCAGCTCCCCGGCTCGCGCGAGCATGAACAGGACATCGGCGCTCACGGCTTGCATAGGTTCGCTACGGCACAGCGCGTCGTCCATGACGGATGTCACGCACGGCGTTGGATGCGGGCGATGTCCCGCTCGCTGTTGAAAATTGGTCAGCGACCGCTGTCGAGTTGCAAGGTTAAGCAGCTAGCGCGTTGGGTTGGTGTGATATGCTTCTTCATGGCGTTGCTCTCGTTCGTGGATTCGGCACCCCGAGCTTACCGGCTCGAGGCGGCAACGCCGACCTCCCTATTTCAACACCGGGCGGGACATTCCCCCGCTTATCGGACTGGCGCGCTTGCATTCATTCTTGCGGCCAACGATATGAGGATAGGCGGTTGCGGTCCGACTGAACGTCCAAGACCACCGTTTCCACCCGCAACCGGCCTCGCTTAGAGCACCGAGCGCTTCGCAGCGCGGCGCCACATGCCGGCTCCGGCCCGCAGGTCGCATCGTTGCCGCTTGGCGCGCCGTCATGCACCATCGGAGAACGAGGTCGCCATGCGCAAGATGTTCACGATTTTCATTGCACTCGGCATGCTCACAAGCATGAGCGCGCTATTGAGCGCGTGCAACACCACGGCCGGAGCCGGGCAGGACATCTCGGCGACGGGTCACGCCATCACGCACGGCGCCAAAAAACTCACGCCCTAGCCGCTCCCCTGGTCCATTCGTGGATCGGCGTGACATGCTGACGCCGTTTCGCGACGAGCTGGACTGACCCGCGCCGCGCTGATCAAGATAACGCCAGACCGGAGCAGAGACACACTCAATGGGCCTCATTCTGCTGATTATCCTGGTTCTGTTCCTGTTTAGCGGTGGCGGCTACTATGGCTATCGCTCGGGCTATTATGGCGGGCGCGGCTTTGGCAGCGCGCTCGGCTTGATCGTGCTGATCCTGGTGCTATTCTTGTTGTTCGGCGGCGGATTTCATCATCGGTTCTACTGATGGTGCGGCCGGCCGATCGCCCGGACGCCGCTCAACAGACCTACAGACCTTCGGGCGCGTGAATATCGTCCCGTCGTAGCGGAGGATCGTCGTCATGGATAAGGACCGTATCGCGGGCTCCATCAAACAAGCCGCCGGGGCCATCAAGCAGACCGTCGGCAAGCTGCTCGGCGATCGCAAGACGCAAGCCGAGGGAAGCGCGGAGAAAGCCGAGGGCAAGGTGCAGAACGCCATCGGCGGGCTTAAGGACACTGCCCGCGAGATGGGCGGCAAGAAGCCGTAGCATGTCAATTCTCGCATGGATCGTGCTGGGACTCGTCGCCGGCTTCCTGGCGAGCAAGATCGTGAACAACACCGGCGAGGGGATGATCGTCGATATCCTGCTCGGCATCGCCGGGGCGATCGTCGGCGGGTGGCTGTTCAACTCCGTCGGTGCTGCCGGCGCGACCGGCCTCAACATCTACAGCCTGTTGGTTGCCGTCGTCGGCGCGATCATCGTGTTGTTGCTCTATCATGCCTTGTTCCGCCGACGGATGTTGTAGACCGGACTGGCCGCCAAGAATGTTCCACGATGGGCGGGCCAGAGCGTCCTCGGGGGGCATCCTCGATGGGTGGCACCTTTCGGCACTGAAGGAAGGGCTCGCCGCTACGGGTTGTCGGAGTGCTGGACAAAGAACCTCGTCGGGGCATGAGTGCCGGCTCGCTGGCCCTGATGTTGCTGCTGCTGACGCTACCGAGGGTAGCTCACTCCGCTGCGATTCCCGACGGGGTGTGGCTCATGGCTTCGAAGGTAGCCGTGCAAATCTACGATTGCGATGGGCTACTCTGCGGCCGCATCGTATGGCTGCAGCATCCCCGGGATGCCGCGGGACAGTTGGTACGCGACAAGAAGAACCCGGATCCGGCATTGCAGCAGCGCCCGCTGTGCGGGCAGACCATTCTTTGGGGGCTACAGCCCGCGGGTCCGGATCATTGGAAAGGCGGGTGGCTGTACAATCCCGACGACGGAAAAACCTACCGCGTCAGGGCCGAACTCCGTTCCGCGGATACGATTTTAGCGCGCATTTATCTGGGAATCCCGCTTTTCGGGGAGAACCGGACGTTGACCCGCGTGCCGCGGCTGAGTTCGGAGGGTTGGTGCTGAGCGTCCGCGCCGGCACGTGTCAGTGCCTCGACAGCGTCAGGCCGACATCGCCCGGCATGCCATTGGGAAAGGTATCCATCCGCCGAATGCCGTTGTTTGTCGCAGCAAGCGTAGGGCGCAAAAGCGTAGCGCATTGCGCCGCTGCCGTCGCGGCGCGGAATTCCTCCCGTCATGGCCCGAACGCCCGCGCAGTTCCGCCCGCGCCCTCAAGCCCCCGATACCGCGCCGCTCGCGGCGATGCGCCTGTTGGCCGAGCGGATCGGTAATTTCGCGGCGCTGATGCAGGCGCGGTACGGTCAACTCGCCGGCCTGGCCCCGACGCGGCTCGACCAGCTTACCGGCCAAATGTCCCGGCTCACCGGGCAAGTGAGCCAGCTCTCCACCCAAATAGCCAGCTCCCCGGCAAGCCGGCGCCGTTGGCCCGGCGGCGGCCCTACGCCTTCTCCACCTGCCCGTATTCCAGCTCCACCGGGGTGGCGCGGCCGAAGATGGAGACGCTCACCTTTACCCGGCCCTTCTCCTCGTCCACCTCCTCCACGGTGCCGTTGAAGCTGGTGAACGGGCCGTCGGCCACGCGCACCTGCTCGCCCACCTCGAACAGCACCGAGGGACGCGGCCGCTCCACGCCCTCCTGCGTCTGCTTCATGATGCGCTCGGCCTCGGCGTCGCTGATCGGCGTCGGCTTGAGCTTGCTGCCGAGGAAGCCGGTCACCTTCGGCGTCGACTTCACCAGGTGCCAGGTCTCGTCGGTCAGGTCCATCTTCACCAGCACGTAGCCGGGGAAGAATTTGCGCTCCGCGTTCACCTTCTGGCCGCGGCGCAGCTCGACCACCTCCTCCATCGGCACCAGCACCTCGTCGATCCTGTCGGCGAGCCCCTTCTGCGCCGCCAGCTCCTTCAATTGCTGGGCGATCTTCTTCTCGAAGCCCGAATAGACGTGCACCACGTACCAGCGCTTGGCCATCGCGGCCCCCTCAGGCCCCGGTGCCGAATAGCGCGCGCACCGCCACGCCGACCACCTGGTCGATGACGAAGAAGAACGTGGCGGCGAGCCCGCCCATGGCGAGCACGAGGCCGGTGGTGATCAAGGTCTCCTTGCGCGTGGGCCAGGTCACCTTGGCGACCTCGCTGCGCACCTCGCGCACGAATTTCAGAGGGTCGACTGTCACGGTGTCGCAATTCCTTACTGGGAGCGGCGGCGGCTGGCAGGGGTGAAGGGTCTCGAACCCCTAACCTCCGGTTTTGGAGACCGGCGCTCTAGCCAATTGAGCTACACCCCTCGATCGGGCCGCGCCCGCGCGGCTAGACACAATGCGCGATCACGCCTGTCAAGTGCGGATGCCGCCCCGCCCCGTCAAGCGCTTGCACCCCGCCCGCCGCCGGGTTAACGAGCCCGCGCCGGCCCCGCGGGCGTAGTTCAATGGTAGAACGGCAGCCTTCCAAGCTGCTCACAGGGGTTCGATTCCCCTCGCCCGCTCCAAGGCCCGGTCCAACGCCCGTAGCCGCTCACGGGCCTCGCCGAGTACCGCCGGACAACGTTCGACGCGGTCAGAACGGGATCTCGTCGTCCAGGTCGCCGCCGGACGAGGGTTCCCACGATGGGCCGCCGGCCGGGCGCGCCGCGGGCTGGGCGGGAGCTTGACGCGCCCCGCCGCCCGCCCCCGCGCCCTCGCCGGCGCGGTCCAGCATCGTCAGCTCGCCGCGGAACCGGGTGAGCACCACCTCGGTCGTGTATTTCTCCTGGCCGGACTGGTCGGTCCATTTGCGCGTCTGCAGCGCGCCCTCCACATAGACCTTGCCGCCCTTGCGCAGATAGCGCTCGGCCACGTCGGCGAGCCGCTCGTTGAAGATCACCACCCGGTGCCACTCGGTGCGCTCCTTGCGCTCGCCGGAGGCGCGGTCGTTCCAGGTCTCGCTGGTCGCCAGGGTGAAGTTGACGATTTTGGTGCCGTCCTGTGTGGTTCGCACCTCGGGGTCCCGGCCGAGATTGCCGACCAGAATCACCTTGTTCACGCTTCCGGCCATCGCCGCACCCGCTCCCTCTGCTCGCCCACCCTAGCGCGGCGCTTGCATTCGGGCCAGCGCTCTTCCACCTTGCCCGCCGCCTCCGCTCCTGCCCATATGGAGCGCGA
Organism: uncultured Alphaproteobacteria bacterium; assembly: GCA_963761015.1. Classification (GTDB taxonomy): domain Bacteria; phylum Pseudomonadota; class Alphaproteobacteria; order Acetobacterales; family Acetobacteraceae; genus CAVXFL01. The sequence continues at coordinate 16,430 of CAVXFL010000002.1, read as the reverse complement.
ACAGTTCCAGAACACAAGCCGATTCGAGCCCCGGGACCCAGCATGGCCGGCTCTATCCATGTGCGCGGCGCGCGCGAGCACAACCTCAAGAATATCGAGGTGGCGATCCCGCGCGACGCGCTCACCGTCATCACCGGCCTGTCCGGCTCCGGCAAGTCCTCGCTCGCCTTCGACACCATCTACGCCGAGGGCCAGCGCCGCTACGTGGAAAGCCTCTCCGCCTACGCCCGCCAGTTTCTCGAACTCATGGGCAAGCCTGACGTGGACTCGATCGACGGCCTGTCGCCGGCCATTTCCATCGAGCAGAAGACCACCAGCCGCAACCCGCGCTCCACCGTCGGCACGGTGACGGAAATCCACGACTACATGCGCCTGCTATGGGCGCGCGCCGGCGTGCCGTATTCGCCCGCCACCGGCCTGCCGATCGAGGCGCAGACGGTCAGCCAGATGGTCGATCGCGTCCTGGCCATGCCGGCGGGCACGCGGCTGCTGCTGCTCGCCCCCGTGGTGCGCGACCGCAAGGGCGAATACCGCAAGGAACTCGCCGAATTGCAGCGCCGCGGCTTCACGCGCGCCAAGGTCGACGGCAAGCTCTACGAAATCGCCGACGTTCCGGCGCTGAACCGCAGGGTGAAGCACGAGATCGAGGCGGTCGTGGACCGCGTGGTAGTGCGCGACGGCGTGGCACCCAGGCTCGCCGACAGTTTCGAAACCGCGCTCGGCATGGCCGACGGCGTGGTCTACGCCGAGAACGCGGAGAACGGCGAGCGCACCGTGTTCTCCAGCCGCTTCGCCTGTCCGGTCAGCGGCTTCACCATCGAGGAAATCGAGCCCCGGCTGTTCAGCTTCAACTCGCCCCACGGCGCCTGCCCGGCCTGCGACGGTCTCGGCGCCGAAACCTTCTTCGATCCCGCGCTGGTCGTGCCGGACGAGCGCGCGCCGCTTGCCGATGCCATCGCGCCCTGGCGCGGCACGCACAGCCCGTATTACGGCCAGACCCTGCAAAGCCTCGCCAGGCACTACAAGGTGGCGATGCGCACGTCCTGGCAGGATTTGCCCGAGCGCGTGCGCCAGGCGGTTTTGTTCGGCAGCGGCGACGAGCCGATCGCCATCAATTACAAGGATACGGTCCGCTCCTATACGGTGACGAAACCGTTCGAGGGCGTGATCCGCAACCTGGAACGGCGCTTTCGCGAATCCGACAGCGCCTGGGTGCGCGAGGAACTGTCGCGCTACCATGCGGAAAAGCCCTGCGCCGCCTGCCACGGCGCGCGGCTGAAACCCGAGGCGCTGGCGGTGAAGGTCGGCGCGAAGAACATCGCGGAGGTCTCGGACCTGTCGATTCGCGCCGCGCTGGCGTGGTTCCAGTCCGTGCCCGCCACGCTCACGCCGCAGCGGCTGGAAATCGCCCGGCGCATCCTGCGCGAGATCGTCGAGCGCTTGCAGTTCCTGGTTGATGTCGGGCTCGACTACCTGACGCTCTCGCGCGGCTCCACCACGCTGTCCGGCGGCGAGAGCCAGCGTATCCGGCTCGCCAGCCAGATCGGCTCCGGCTTGACCGGCGTGCTCTACGTGCTGGACGAGCCCTCGATCGGCCTGCACCAGCGCGACAACGCGCGCCTGCTCGGCACGCTCCGCCGCCTGAGGGCGCTCGGCAACACCGTTCTAGTTGTGGAACATGACGAGGACGCGATCCGCGCCGCCGATCACCTGATCGACATGGGTCCCGCGGCCGGCGTGAACGGCGGCCATGTCGTCGCCGAGGGCACGCCGGCCGAAGTCGCGGCCAACCCGCGCTCGCTCACCGGCGACTACCTCTCGGGCCGCCGGCGCATCGACGTCCCGCGCCTGCGCCGCCCGGCGCAACGGGAAAAAATGCTGCGGCTGATCGGCGCGCGCGGCAACAATTTGAAGCACGTCACCGCCGACTTCCCGCTCGGCACCTTCACCTGCATCACCGGCGTCTCCGGCGGCGGCAAATCCACCCTGGTCATCGACACGCTGTACAAGGCGGCGGCGCGGCGGCTGATGGGCGCGGCCGAAGTGCCCGCGCCCCACGACCGCATCGAGGGGCTGGAGCTGCTCGACAAGGTCATCGACATCGACCAGTCGCCGATCGGCCGCACGCCGCGCTCCAACCCCGCCACCTACACCGACCTGTTCGCGCCGATCCGCGACTGGTTCGCCGAACTGCCGGAGTCCCGCGCGCGCGGCTACAAGCCCGGCCGTTTTTCGTTCAATGTGAAAGGCGGACGCTGCGAGGCCTGCCAGGGCGACGGCGTGGTAAAAATCGAAATGCATTTCTTGCCCGACGTTTTCGTTACGTGCGACGTGTGCAAGGGCAAAAGGTACAACCGCGAAACGCTGGAGATAAAGTTCCGGGAAAAATCGATTGCCGACGTGCTCGACCTGACGGTGGACGAGGCGATCCCCTATTTCAGCGCGCGATCGCGCATCAACGACCGGCTGCGCATCCTGCAAAAGGTCGGGCTCGGCTACGTCAGGCTCGGCCAGCCGGCGACGACCCTTTCGGGTGGCGAGGCGCAGCGGATAAAACTCGCCAAGGAACTGGCCCGCCGCGCCACAGGGCGCACGCTGTACATTTTGGACGAGCCGACGACGGGGCTGCATTTCGAGGACGTGCGCAAACTGCTGGACGTGCTGCACGCTTTGGTCGAGCAGGGCAACACGGTGATCGTGATCGAGCACAATCTGGAGGTAATAAAAACCGCCGACTGGATTCTCGATCTCGGCCCGGAAGGCGGCGACGGCGGCGGCCGCATCGTCGCCACCGGCACGCCGGAGGCCATCGCCGCCGACCCGGAGAGCCACACCGGCCATTTCCTCGCCCCGCTGCTAGGCAAAGCTGAGCGGCTGCGGAAGCGGGCGTGAATGGCTTCACGGAGTTGCGAAGTATTCCTCTAATGGCCCAGCCAAGGCGCTTAAGGTCTCTAATCCATAGTGCGTAGTGCGCATACCCCGATTGCTATAGCTGTCGTCCTATAAATTCACCACGGCGAGGAGCAGAAGCTTTATGATATTCCCAATTCCATCCCTGAACGGACGCGCTTCTACGGTTATCTGCGAAGCGGTAACTGCTCACCCCGGTGTAGGTAGTGGCTGGGTGAGCAGGGCGGTGCGGACGGCACCGAGTATGGCAGTTCGGTTGGCCTTGGCGGTGCTGACGATGGAGCGGAATGCGGCGTAGGTCTCGGCCCCCCACTCGCAGCGGAAACCGTTGGTGACCTTGCGGAAGATCACGCTGGGGCGGAGGTTCCGCTCGGAGATGTTGTTGGTGTACGGCACGTCGCGGTTGGTAACGAACACGAACAAGTGCGCGCGATTGGCCCCGATGCGCTTGCGTAACTTGCGTTCCGGCTCACCGATCGGGCCGGCCATCATGATCCGATCGAGCCGGCGGTTCAGATCGGCACGATACTGGCGCAATGTGCTGTCGGCCAACGTGTCGCGTCGCTGCCCAATGGCGATGGCGCGCAGCAGCAGCCGTTTGAAGGCGGCGCTGAAGGCGGTATCGCCACATTCGATGGCATACCGTGCATCGCGCAGCAGATGCGCGAGGCACACCTGCCATTCCACGGCATGGCCGCGCTGGCTGCCCAGCATATCGGAGACCCAAACCATCGGCTGAATGGCACCGAACAAGTCCTGCACGACAGCCTTGCCGCGGCTGGGGCGAATGATGTGCAGCACCGCGAGCGTGCCGACGAACACCCATTCCCAGCAAGTCTTGCCGCTCACCCGCGCCGAGGTTTCGTCCGAACACACCACGGCGCTGGCGGTCACGGTTTCGCGGATCGCCACCGCGGCCGCGAGCAACGGCTCGCGCGCGCGGGCCAGCATGTTGCTGATCGCGCCTTCGCTGATCGACAGCGAGAACACCTCGTCCATCAGGGTGGCCAGCCGCTCCATGCCGATGGCGTGGGCATAGTGCAGGTAGACCACCAGCGCCGCGATCGACTGGCCGAATGGCGAACCCGGCTCCAGCCCGGCCGGCGCCGTGGCCACCACGCGCTTGCCGCAGCAGGCGCAACGGCCGCCGAACAGCCGCACCTGCGTGACGTCCGGCTTGACCGGCGGCAGTTCGATGCGCTCGTAGACGTTCTGCGGCGTCGGCAAGGTCTCCGGAAAGGCCGCCTGGCAGTTCGGACAAGCGGTCAGCTTGGCCTCGACCACACGATCCGGGTTCGGGTGCAGCGTGCGACCCGCGCCGGGCCGGCTCTTGCGCGCCGGGCGATCACCGCCGGGCGACGGGAGATTTTCCTTCTGGCCTTGCGACGGAGGCTTCGACGAGTTGTCTGGGGTCTTCGCCGGGCGGGTCAGTTCATCCACCCGCGCCTGCAGTACCGCGATCTGCTGCTGCGCCGCCGCAAGCTGCGCCATCAGCGCCCGGATCAGCGCGTCCTTCTCCGCATGGCTCAGCTCGTCGAGGTCGGGGCACGTCGGCACCCCGCGTTTAGAATCGAGGCGCCCGTGGCCGTGTCAAGCGTTATCCGATGCTGCGGCTCGTCCCGGTCTGATCGGGCCGGCCCGACCCAGGCCGCTCCGTCACCAAGGTGAGCAATTACGTAGCTACCCAAGGAATCTTCGCGCGGATCGAAGCAAAGGCGATGCCAACTGATCCGACGATGGGATCGGCAATAGGCTTCGTCCGGCTTCCACCTCGTCGATGAAACGGCTGAACGACCAGATCAGAGGCGGATTACGCTTTGCTCATCCGCCCTACGCTTGCTATTGCAGCTGGATGCGAATGTAGAAGTTGTCGCCGCCGCGCGCCTCGAAGCTGTAGGCGAGCGTATGCTGCTCGCCAGCGGCATCAATCACTTTACCGGTGCACTGCCGCATCTTCTCGGTCACGCTAGTCTCGCGTTGGCTGGTAAGCCGATCGCCATTCAGGCCCATCAGCTTGACGAACGGCAATTCGTCATAGAGTTTCAGCACCTGCTTCTCGGCGTAGCTACTGTCGCATGGTGGGAGGCCAGTGCCCCAATACAGGTTCGGGAAGGCCCGCAGCAGGTCGGGCTCGCTGATGGCAACGCCCGCTATGAAGGCCAAGACCCAGCCCCATAAGTAGGTCTGCCGGCGCCCGAGCGCGCGCGCTCGGGCCCAGGAGATAGGCGGGAGCCAACAGAAACCACCAGGGATTGGGCACCTTTGCATGCCCGGCACGCGCGATCGTCCTGGAATCCAGTGCGGCCAACATCCCATAGGCAATGGGATACGCGATCCAATAAGCCGCCACCGGGATGTCTGCGATGCCGCTGTTCTGGACGACGATTCGCTCTATCACGGCGCCGATCAGCGGGATCGCGGCATAGAGCCAAGCATACTCGTTGCTGACAAGCGCGACCGGCAGTGGGGGCGGCTGGTTGCTGTCAATGTAGCTGGGCGTGCTCAACTCGGTTTGCGAGAACGGCTTCCAATCCGCCCCGAACTCCCGGCGCCAGCACAGCGTATCGGCCAGGATCTGACCGGACCGGGCCAAGTTGCGCATCTCCACATCGGTGTATGGACCGAGGCGCGATCCCGCGCGGGAGTAGAACCAGTTTGACATGGTGCCGCCTGGTTTCGGTGCCACGGATCGAACTCATAGGAGAGCCGGCGGGGTCAAGCGGATTTTCCCAGCCGCCGATAACCGACTCAAATGACTCGTAAAGTCTCCGGACGGACACTGAGCGCGCTGGTGTTCGTGCTGGGAGCGGGCGCGATCGCCGGGGTCGTGCTGGGCAGGGTCCTTGTCGCAGCGGCTGATGCGGCGCGGTCACCTCGACGCGCAAATCCTGCTCCCCGCCGTCGCGTTGTTCCTGTCCGTTCCGTTCCTGGCGGCCGGGATTTGGACCACCAACGTGTGGATCGGCGTGACCCTGCTCACCGTCGGGGCGGCGGTGTTCGCCGCGGCCATCGCGCCGATCGACGCGGCGCGGCTGGACATCGTTCACCCCCGGGTTTGGGGCCGGGGCGAGTCCGGCCGGATGGCGCTGCGCTCCGCGCTCGAGGGCGGCGCGCCGCTGCTGTTCGGCGCGGTTTCCGGTTGGCTCGGCGGCGGCGAGAGCGGGTTGGAATGGACGTTTCTGCTGATGCTCATCCCTGTCCTGATCGCCGGCGCGCTCGCCTGGCCCGCGCGGCGCACATATCTGCGCGACGTCGCGAGCCGCCGCCGCCTCGGTCGAGGCGACCTCGGGGAAGGGATGACCGCTCGCGAGCGATTGACGATCCTCGTGTCAAGGTGAACACACGAGGAACTTGCGACTTCGCGGCATGGTGTTATACCGCCAAGCGTAGCGGCTAACCGTTTCCGTCGCCCCCGCGAAAGTGGCCGTCCAATGGCCTTGCCGCCGCTCGGCCGCGGGATTCCCGCTCTCGCGGGAATGACGGAGAATAGTCGGCCGCCGTGCTCGGCGGTATTGTTCTTCCATCGGTTGGAAGGAGGGCGACGCAAGTGACCGTAGCGAGGTATGCGGTTCATACAGCCAAGGCACTGGAAACAATCGTCTGGCTGGCGCACGAACGCCCCGGGATAGACATTTACCACGTCGTCAAGTGCGCGTTTTACGCCGACAAATTCCACCTGAATGAATACGGTCGCCCTATAGCTGGGGACGACTATGATGCCGACATTTACGGACCGTTGGGACGTTGCATTTACCGGCTCCTCAAAGGTGATCCTATTGAGATGCTCGCGTTGGGGGGCAACGGCAATCTGCCATTTACAATCGACCGATGGCAGGTCGTCGCTGATCGCGCGCCAAACCTGCGCTTGCTTTCCGAAAGCGACACCGAAGCCTTGAGGCATGCGTTGGAGCAAGTCGGGGATCTGACATTCCGAGAGCTTTTTGATCTCTCGCATGAAGACGAAGCGTATATTGCAGCCGACGGCGGCCGCATCAGGTACGAGGATTTGCTGGAAGGTCCTGATCGGGAGGCAAAAGCGGAAGACCTTGCAGAAGCCGCCAGATTTGCGGTCTTCTGACCCAAGTGTTGCTTGTCGGCCAGATCATCGTAATTGAGGACCAGCAGACAAGGACGCGAAAGCCCAAGTGGCAGATTTGTGTGTGCTCGACCCAATTTCTTTTTCTTCGGATCAACTCCCAACCTTGGTGGAAACCTCATCATTCCCTCGCACAGAGGTTGAACCCTTTCCTGCATCACGACAGCTACGTCGAGCTAAAGCAGCTTCTTCACTTTTCACCAAACGACGTGGCGGCTGCGTTGCGTAAGCGCAGCCCAATTGGACGTCTCACGGCGAGCGAAGCCCACGCTCTGGCTGTATCGGCTCTGAGGGCCAGGACCCTTTCGGACGAATGGAAAGAGCTTCTCTGGAAAAATCTCACCAACCCGCAATACTGATATCACCTCCCCGCCCGGCTGCTGCCGATGGCGCGCTCCAGGTCGGCCAGTTCGACCTCGCCCGGGATCAGCTGGTCGCCGACCACGAAGCCGGGCGTGCCCTCGATGCCGAGATGCCGCGCCAGCGCGAGATTGGCCTTGATCTTCAGCTCGATCGCCGGATCGGCCATGTCGCGCCGCAGCCGCGCCCAGTCGAGCCCGACCGCCTCGGCATCCCGCTTCAGGCTTTCCTCCGTCGGCGGCGGCGAATGCATCAGCCGCGCGTGCAGCTTCAGATAGCCGCCCTGCCGCGAGGCGGCCAGCATGGCGCGGGCGCCGAGCTTGCTCGCCGGCCCCAGCACCGGCAGATCCTTGTACACCAGCCGAACCTGCGGGTTGTGGCGCAGCAGCTTGTCCAGCACCGGCTCCATGTGGCGGCAGTACGGGCAGCGGATGTCGTAGAACTCGACGATCGTGCTGGTCCCGGTCGGATTGCCCGCGACGCCGTCCAGCGCATCGGGCAGCAATTCCCGATGCGCGCCGCCAATCGCCGTGCGGGCGGCGGCGTCCTGCCGCTTTCCCTCGTCCGCCTGCAGGGCAGTGACGGCCTCGCGCAGGATGGATGGGTCGGTTTTCAGCGCCTCGCGGACGATGCGCACGATCTCGGCCCGTTGCGCCGGCGTGAAGTTCGCGGCCGGCGCCGGGGGCTGCGCTGCCCAGGCGAGGCCGGGCAGCAGCGCCAGACAGAGCGCGCTCAACAATCGTCGCATGCAAATCTCCTCAATTGTCCTGCGGCCGGTTCTCTTTCCTGACCGCATTGGCGATGTCGATGGCGCGCAGCCGCGCCGGGCCGGGCGGCAACCCCGCCTGGGCGCGGCGGGCGAGTTCCCGCGCGCCCGCGAAGTCGCGCTTCAGCATGGCTTCCTCGGCGAGCGCAAGATCGGCCTGGCCCATATTGCCGAGCCGGCCCCAGGCCACGCCCAGTTCGTGCCAGCCGAACGCATCGCCCCGATCGCGCGCGAGCGCGATTTGCAAGCGGGCAATGGCCGGGCGGAGCAGGGCGGGGTTGCCGGTCTCGATCTCGGCGTGCGCCAGTTCCTGGCCGATCAGCGGCTGGTCCGGCGCCAGCCGCGCGGCCCGGCGATAGGCCGCGATCGCCGCCTCGCCCCGGCCGCCGTCGAACAGGATCTGCCCCTGCAGCTCGTGCAGCCACGGGTTGCCGGGCTGCGCGGCGATCAGGCCGTTCAGCAGGTCGAGCGCCGGCTGCGTATGCCCCTGGCGAAAGAGCATGACCGCGCGGGCGTAGCGGGCGGGCGCCGAGCGATCGGTCTCGGGATAGCGCCGCAGCACCTCGTCGCGCGGCGCCAGAAAGCCGACCAGCTTGGCCCGGACCATCGCGAACGCGCGCTCCCAGCCGGCGGGCAGCGACGCCTTCGAGCAGCGGCTGTGATCGACATGGTCCTGCACGGCCGCGATCCGGTCGGCGGTAAGCGGGTGGGTGCGGACGTACGGGTCCTGCAACTCCGGCGTCAGCGCCTCCTGGCCGTCCAGTTTCTGGAACAGGTGGAGCAGGCCGATCGCCGGCCAGCACAGCCGGTCGAGAATCCGGAGGGCGGCCTGGTCGGCCGAGGCCTCGATGGTGCGCGTGAAGCTCAGATATTGGCGCTGCGCCATCTGCATGCCGCCGAGCGCGATCCCCGCCGCCGCGTCGCCGCCACCGGAATTGCGCCCCGCCACGCCGGCGGCGACGGCCAGCAGCATCGCCGCGAGCAATTCGTACAGCGCGCTTTGCATCGCCTCCGGCAGCCGGCTGAGATGGCCGTCGATGATGTGGCCGGTCTCGTGCGCCATCACGCCGATCAGCTCGCGCGCCGAATCCGACTGTTCGATCAGCCCGGTGTCCAGGAACATCCGGTTGCCGGTGCTCACGAACGAGTTTATGGCGGGGTCCTTGATCAGAACGATGTGGACGAGGCCGGGGTCGATCCCGCCTGCCCTGAACAGAGGATCGGCGTAGGTGCGCAGCAGCGTCTCCGTCTCGGCGTCGCGGATCACCACCACACCGGAAGCGCCGCCGTCCGCCGCCTGCGCGCGGGCCGGGCGCGGCGGCGCGGCGCCGAACGCGAGGGCGAAGCCGCAGAGCAGCGCGAGCAGGCGGGCGGGCGAGCGGCGGCCGAGGCGCGAGAGCATGCGCCGGAGTTTAGCGCGGCGGCGCGGCGCCGTCCTGCTGTTGCTGGCCGCGGCGACCTCCGGCTGCACCTGGGTCGGCCGGACCGTGTTCGGTGGACCGGCGGTCGGGCAGATCGGGCACGTGAGCGGGTTTTACGGCGCGGTGGTCGCCGACGAGGGCCGCGCGGCACTCACCGGGCGCGACGTGCTCTCCGGCGGCGGCAACGCGGCCGACGCGGCGGTGGCGATCGGCTTCACGCTCGCCGTGACCTTGCCGTCCCGCGCCAGCCTCGGCGGCGGCGGCGCCTGCCTGGTGTACCGGCCGGGCCACGCGCCCGAGGCGCTGCTGTTCACCCCGCGCGCGCCGGCCCAACTCGCCGCCGGGGCCGATCGCCCCGCTTCCGTGCCGATGCTGGCGCTTGGACTCGGCGAACTCTCCGCCCGCTACGGCCATCTCCCGCTCGCCAATCTGATCACGCCGGCGCAGCAACTGGCCCGCTTCGGGGTGCCGGTGTCGCGCGCGCTGGCCCGCGACATCAAGGTGGTCGGGCTGCCGCTGCTGGCCGACCCGGGCGCGCGCGCCGTGTTCGCGCCGAACGGATCGCCGCTCAGCGAGGGCGCGGCCATGGTGCAGCCCGATCTCGGCGTGACGCTCGCGCAGATGCGCGAGGCCGGCATTGCCGATCTTTATCGCGGCGTGCTGGCCGGACGGTTGCACGGCTCCGCCGATGCGGTGGGCGCCGGGCTTACCGCCGCCGATCTGGCGCGCGCCTCCGCGTTTCTGGCGCCGCCGATCGTCGTCGCGGACGGCGCGCGAGCGGGTCGCGTTCCTGCCGCCGCCGGCCGATGGCGGCCTGGCCGCGGCGGCGGCGTTCCGGGTACTGGAGCGCAATCCCGCCGCGCTGCGGCAGGCGCGGGCGCGGGCGATCGCGGTGGCGGCGCGCTGGCGCGCCGGCGGGGGCCAGCCGGGCGCGTTGTTGAACGCGCAGTTGCCGCCGGCCAGCCTGCCGCCGCTACCGGCCTCGACCTCGTTCGTCACGTTGGACCGGCACGGCATGGCGGTGGCCTGCGCGGTGACCATGGACAACCTCTTCGGCACCGGGCGGATCGCCCCGGGCACCGGCATCCTGCTCGCCGCCTCGCCGGCCGCGGTGCCGCCGCCGTTGTTGTCGGCGGCCATCGCCTGGAACCCCGGGGAGGAAGGATTCCGTGCTGCCGTCGGCGGCTCGGGGCAGGAGGCGGCGGCAATCGCCGTCGCCGATGGCCTGTATCAGGTGCTGCGTCATCCAGCGGCGAAAAAGCACCCGCTCGTGCCGCGACCGGTGCCGGAGCCGGGCCGGATCAACGTCATTTCCTGCCCGGGCTACGTGCCGGGCGACGAGGACACCTGCCGCTGGATGACGGACCGGCGCGGCACCGGCACGGCATACGGCGGCAGCGAGGATTAGGCGCCGATGGCGCTGAAGGTCGGGCGCGGCGCTTTGGCGCCGCCGTTCATCGTCATGGACGTGATCGCCGCCGCCAACGCGCGGCAGGCGGCGCTGCCGCCGGGCGCGCCGCGCGTGATCCGCATGGAGGTCGGCCAGCCGGGCACCGGCGCGCCGGCCGGCGCCGCGCGCGCGGCGGAAGCGGCGCTGCGCGGCGGCGAGGCGCTCGGCTACACCGAGGCGCTGGGCCGCCCCTCGTTGCGCGAGCGCATCGCCGGGCATTACCGCGACTGGTACGGGCTGGCGCTGCCGGGCTCGCGCATCGCGGTGACGGTGGGCGCGTCCGGGGCGTTTCCGCTCGCCTTCCTCGCCGCCTTCGATCGCGGCGACCGGGTGGCGCTGGCCGCGCCCTATTACCCGCCCTACGTGAACATCCTCGCGGCCCTCGGCATGCGGCCGGTGATCATCGAGGCCGGGCCGGAGACGCGCTTCCAGCCGAGCGTCGCGTTGCTGGAGCGGCTCGACCCGCCGCCCGACGGGCTGATCGTCGCCAGCCCCTGCAACCCGGCCGGCACGATGCTGCACCCCGATGAGCTTGCCGCCATCGCCGCCTGGTGCGACGCGCGTTCGGTGCGGCTCGTCAGCGACGAGATCTATCACGGCATTCAATACGATTCGCCGATAACGACGGCGGCGGCGCTGAGCCCGCACGCGGTGGTGGTGAACAGCTTCTCGAAATATTTCAGCATGACCGGCTGGCGCGTCGGCTGGATGGTGCTGCCCGAGGATCTGCTGCGCCCGGTGGAGTGTCTGGCGCAGAACATGTTCATCAGCGCCCCGCATCTGTCGCAAATCGCCGCCGAGGCCGCGTTCGACTGCCACGCCGAGTTGCGAGGCGAATGTCGCGCGCTACCGCCGCTCGCGCGATTTCCTGCTGGATGCGCTGCCGCGCGCCGGCTTTCCCCGCCTGAGCCCGGCCGAGGGCGCCTTCTACCTATTCGCCGACGTAACCGAGCGCACCAATGACAGCGCCGCCTTCTGCGCCCGCATGCTGGCCGAACTCGGCGTGGCCGCGACGCCGGGCGTCGACTTCGACGCCGCCCGCGGCAACCGCTTCGTCCGCTTCAGCTATTGCGGCCCGGAGGCCGACATGCGGGAGGCAGCGGATCGACTCCGGCGCTGGATCTAAGTGCAAGCAGGTACTCGGTGTCTGGCGTCGCTCAATCTGATTAGCCATCCTCCCACATAGCTTCCGCGGGCGTAGCCGAACGAGCCTGCCAGCTCAGTTACAAAGCTACGTCCGGATCGCCGGGCATCTCGGCGCAGCGGTTGACGACGCGACCATCGCCGCCATTTTCGGGCGCTCCACGACCGAGGCGGTCAGGGCGCTCGCCGAACGGGTGGAGAGCCTGCCGGCGGAGCAGGTGAAGGGCGATCCCGCCGTCGATCTCTACGACGACGTGACGCAGATCCATCGCGGCCAGAAGTGGACCCCGAATTTAGGACCGGTGGCTTGATTGGAGAGAGGCCGCTCCGCTGATAGACGGAGCGGGAGATGACGAAGCGAACACGACGCAAGATCGATGCGGCGCTGAAGGCGAAGATCGCAGTGGAGGCATTGCGGGAGACCGCGACGGTGACCGACCTCGCGCAGCGCTATGGGGTGCACCCGAACCAAATCTACGCCTGGAAGAAGCAGCTTCAGGAGCAGGCGGCACGGGCATTCGAAGCCAAGGTCGGCCACGAGGCTGAGGCGCAGCGCGAACGTGAGATCGAGAAGCTGCACGCCAAGATCGGGCAGTTGACCGTGGAACGCGATTTTTTGGCCGGGAGGTCCGGAAGATGAGCACTCCGGACCGGCGCGCCCGGCTCGACCGCGACCACCCCAACCTATCGGTCCGCCGCCAATGCGCGTTGCTGGGCCTGGCGCGATCCGGCGTGTATCGCGAGCCGACGGCGGCGAACGACAACGAACTCGCGCTGCTGCGTCGCATCGACGAGCTGTTCACGGCCTGGCCGTTTCTCGGTTCGCGGCGGATCACGGCGCTGCTGCGGGCCGAAGGTCGCGCGGTTAACCGCAAGCGGGTGCAGCGGTTGATGCGGTGGATGGGGATCGCCGCACTCGGGCCGAAGCCGCGCACCACCAAGCCGGCGCCGGGGCACAAGATCTTCCCGTATTTGCTTCGGGATTTGCCGATCGAGCGGCCGAACCAGGTCTGGGCGGCGGACATCACCTACGTCCCGATCGGCCGCGGCTTCTTGTATCTGGTGGCGATCATGGACTGGCAGAGCCGGGCGGTGCTGGCTTGGCGGTTGTCGAACACGATGGACGTGTCGTTCTGCGTTTCCGCGCTGGCAGAAGCGCTGAGGCGGTTCGGCAAGCCGGAGATCTTCAACACCGATCAGGGGAGCCAATTCACCAGCGCGGCGTTCACCGGCACGCTGCTCGCGGCCGGGATCAAAGTGTCGATGGACGGGCGCGGGCGGTGGCTGGACAACGTGTTCATTGAGCGGTTGTGGCGCTCGCTGAAGCACGAGGACGTGTATCTGAAAGGCTATGCGGATGGCCGCGAGGCGCGGGCCGGGATTGCCGCATGGATCGCGTTTTACAATCTGCGGCGGCCGCATCAGGCGCTGGGAAATCGCCCGCCGATGGCGGTTTCGCGCGAGGGGCTGCCCGGCAAGAGCGAAACGGTTGTGGACATGACGCTGCGCTTGGATAACGCTGGCGCGTTATCCACATGCCCACAACCGCAGCAGCAGCAGCCACAAGCGGCATAATGTGAGGAATCAGGAGCGGTCGAATTCCAATTAAGCCGAGCGGCTCAGTGGTCCACTTGAGGGGGTCCGCCTCAGTATAGTGGCGTAGCCGTTCGGGGCTGTCTCACGTGGCCAGATCACTTGCACCTAATGTCATAGACTGCCGCACTCTCTTGGGCATCCATCAAAGTTATATCCAGTTTGGATGGACGGAGAGTGCCGGGGGGGCAACATGTTATTCCCTCGCCAAGGCGAGCGCTCCAATTACCACCACCTACGCTCGTCACAAAGCGATCCAGGGACCCACCCTGTGGCCCTCGGTAAATGAGGTGGTACTGGTTGTCGCATAGTAGTATTACTTTCCCTCTTGGCACAACTTGGTGATAGGGTGTTGATGGCGGCAAAGACGAGGAAGAAGCGCCAAGGGCTGCGGCAAATATCTTGTCGATATATGGTTTCATGCATTCTTGAATTTGCTTATCCGCAAAAAGACGAATTTGTTGATCGTATATTGCAGTCGCTCCGGATGAGCTTCTGACGCGTAATTGCTCACCTTGGTGACGGAGCGGCCTGGGTCGGGCCGGCCCGATCAGACCGGGACGAGCCGCAGCATCGGATAACGCTTGACACGGCTACGGGCGCCTCGATTCTAAACGCGGGGTGCCGACGTGCCCCGACCTCGACGAACTGAGCCATGCGGAGAAGGACGCGCTGATCCGGGCGCTGATGGCGCAGCTTGCGGCGGCGCAGCAGCAGATCGCGGTACTGCAGGCGCGGGTGGATGAACTGACCCGCCCGGCGAAGACCCCAGACAACTCGTCGAAGCCTCCGTCGCAAGGCCAGAAGGAAAATCTCCCGTCGCCCGGCGGTGATCGCCCGGCGCGCAAGAGCCGGCCCGGCGCGGGTCGCACGCTGCACCCGAACCCGGATCGTGTGGTCGAGGCCAAGCTGACCGCTTGTCCGAACTGCCAGGCGGCCTTTCCGGAGACCTTGCCGACGCCGCAGAACGTCTACGAGCGCATCGAACTGCCGCCGGTCAAGCCGGACGTCACGCAGGTGCGGCTGTTCGGCGGCCGTTGCGCCTGCTGCGGCAAGCGCGTGGTGGCCACGGCGCCGGCCGGGCTGGAGCCGGGTTCGCCATTCGGCCAGTCGATCGCGGCGCTGGTGGTCTACCTGCACTATGCCCACGCCATCGGCATGGAGCGGCTGGCCACCCTGATGGACGAGGTGTTCTCGCTGTCGATCAGCGAAGGCGCGATCAGCAACATGCTGGCCCGCGCGCGCGAGCCGTTGCTCGCGGCCGCGGTGGCGATCCGCGAAACCGTGACCGCCAGCGCCGTGGTGTGTTCGGACGAAACCTCTGAGGCGGACCCCCTCAAGTGGACCACTGAGCCGCTCGGCTTAATTGGAATTCGACCGCTCCTGATTCCTCACATTATGCCGCTTGTGGCTGCTGCTGCTGCGGTTGTGGGCATGTGGATAACGCGCCAGCGTTATCCAAGCGCAGCGTCATGTCCACAACCGTTTCGCTCTTGCCGGGCAGCCCCTCGCGCGAAACCGCCATCGGCGGGCGATTTCCCAGCGCCTGATGCGGCCGCCGCAGATTGTAAAACGCGATCCATGCGGCAATCCCGGCCCGCGCCTCGCGGCCATCCGCATAGCCTTTCAGATACACGTCCTCGTGCTTCAGCGAGCGCCACAACCGCTCAATGAACACGTTGTCCAGCCACCGCCCGCGCCCGTCCATCGACACTTTGATCCCGGCCGCGAGCAGCGTGCCGGTGAACGCCGCGCTGGTGAATTGGCTCCCCTGATCGGTGTTGAAGATCTCCGGCTTGCCGAACCGCCTCAGCGCTTCTGCCAGCGCGGAAACGCAGAACGACACGTCCATCGTGTTCGACAACCGCCAAGCCAGCACCGCCCGGCTCTGCCAGTCCATGATCGCCACCAGATACAAGAAGCCGCGGCCGATCGGGACGTAGGTGATGTCCGCCGCCCAGACCTGGTTCGGCCGCTCGATCGGCAAATCCCGAAGCAAATACGGGAAGATCTTGTGCCCCGGCGCCGGCTTGGTGGTGCGCGGCTTCGGCCCGAGTGCGGCGATCCCCATCCACCGCATCAACCGCTGCACCCGCTTGCGGTTAACCGCGCGACCTTCGGCCCGCAGCAGCGCCGTGATCCGCCGCGAACCGAGAAACGGCCAGGCCGTGAACAGCTCGTCGATGCGACGCAGCAGCGCGAGTTCGTTGTCGTTCGCCGCCGTCGGCTCGCGATACACGCCGGATCGCGCCAGGCCCAGCAACGCGCATTGGCGGCGGACCGATAGGTTGGGGTGGTCGCGGTCGAGCCGGGCGCGCCGGTCCGGAGTGCTCATCTTCCGGACCTCCCGGCCAAAAAATCGCGTTCCACGGTCAACTGCCCGATCTTGGCGTGCAGCTTCTCGATCTCACGTTCGCGCTGCGCCTCAGCCTCGTGGCCGACCTTGGCATCGAATGCCCGTGCCGCCTGCTCCTGAAGCTGCTTCTTCCAGGCGTAGATTTGGTTCGGGTGCACCCCATAGCGCTGCGCGAGGTCGGTCACCGTCGCGGTCTCCCGCAATGCCTCCACTGCGATCTTCGCCTTCAGCGCCGCATCGATCTTGCGTCGTGTTCGCTTCGTCATCTCCCGCTCCGTCTATCAGCGGAGCGGCCTCTCTCCAATCAAGCCACCGGTCCTAAATTCGGGTCCACT
>CAVXFL010000001.1:0-79547 GCA_963761015.1 uncultured Alphaproteobacteria bacterium | reverse complement strand
CGTGTCGCTGTCGCAGAACGCCCTGTATGGGAAACTTGATCTCGCTGTGGGGTTACCTGAATTCGCGCTCCACGGCAATGTGAAGGCAGCACGTCCAATCCCAGCTAGGTGGAAGATCGGGTCAGTTACCGTTTTCCCGATCTGGTGTTCCCACGGCCACAATCTCCAAGTGGCGGTGATCTTCGGGAGAAACCGACTGCACTCGGCTTAACCGAGATATGATCGCGGGAATAGGCACACATTGAACGTGCGGCTGCATCTCAACAGGTTTCATTGTGATAATCGTCAGCGGCCACCTATGCTCAAACCCATCTTCGACACTTGAGCTCGGTGAGGAATGGCTAACTATCTGATTTTGCTGGCTGTTGGGCAGGAGCCGAGCTAATATGTAGTGCTACGGATAGTGCCAGATATGCCTTGATCCCGCGATATTATTGGCTAATCTGTGCGCACCTCGTATCGAGTCGCGCATGTACTTCCGGAAGAAGCAGTCGCAGGGTCGCATCTATCTGCAGATCGTCGAGAGCCACAGGACCGGCGATCAGGTGCGCCAACGAGTGATCGCAACGCTCGGACGGCTGGATGAGCTTGAAGCCAGCGGGCAGCTCGATCGGCTGTTGCGCTCGGGCGCGCGGTTCGTCGAACAGGCGATGGTGCTGGATGCCGCCAGGAACGGCGCCCCGGCGGTGGCGGTGCGCCGCATCGGTCCGGCGCTGGTGTTCGAGCGGCTGTGGACCGAGACCGGCTGCGCCAGCGTGATCGCGGCCCTGGCCCGCGGCCGCGGCCATCGCTTCGCGCTGGAACGCACGGTGTTCCTCACCGTGCTGCACCGCCTGATGCGCGGCGGGTCGGACCTGGCGGCGGATCGCTGGCGCGAGGATTATCGGATCGCCGGCAGCGATGCCATCGACCTGCACCATCTTTATCGAGCGATGGCGTGGCTGGGTGAGGAACTGCCGGCCGATCAGCGGGACGGCGCCACGCCGTTCGCGCCGCGTTGCACGAAGGATTTGATCGAGGAGCAATTGTTCGCGTACCGGCGCGATCTGTTCAGCCGGCTCGACCTGGTGTTCATGGACACCACCAGCCTGTATTTCGAGGGGCTGGGTGGCGAGACGCTGGGCCGGCACGGCTACAGCAAAGATCATCGCCCCGACCTGCGGCAGATGATCCTGGCCGTGCTGATCGATGGCGACGGGCGCCCGGTGTGCTCGGAGATGTGGCCCGGCAACACGGCGGATGTGACCAGCCTGATCCCGGTGGTCGACCGGCTGCGTCGCCGCTTTGCCATCGGGCGTGTGTGCCTCGTCGCCGATCGCGGCATGATCAGTACGGAGACCATCGCCGCACTGCAAGCGCGGGGCCTGCTCTACATCCTTGGCGTGCGCGAGCGCACCGATAAGCTGGTGCGCGACGTGGTGCTCAACGATGCCGCTCCGTTCGTGCCGCTCACCACGGAACGGCGCGGCGCGCAAAGCGACTACGGCGCCAAGGCGGTCACATTGGGCGGGCAACGCTATATCGTTTGCATCAATCATCAGCAGGCGGAGAAGGATGCCGCCGAACGCGCCGCCATTCTTGCCGCGCTGGAACGGCAGCTCAAGAAGGGCGACAAGGCGCTCATCGGCAACGGCGGTTATCGCCGCTTCCTCAAGACCGCCGGCGAAGCCCACTTCGCCATCGATCACGCCAAAGCGGAAGAGGATGCCCGCTTCGATGGCGTGTTCGTGCTGCGCACCAACACCGATCTCGATCCGCTTACCGCAATGCTGCGTTACAAGCAGCTCGCCATGGTGGAGCAGACGTTCCGGACAGCGAAGCATCTGCTCGCCACCAGGCCGATCTTCCACAAGCTCGACCAGACCATCCGCGGCCACGTGTTTTGCAGCTTCCTCGCCCTCGTGCTGAAGGCCGAGCTGGAGGCCCGCATCGCCGCGCTCGGCCGTACAGCTTCTTGGCCCGCGATCATCGCCGACCTCGACTCGCTGAGCGAGACCGAGATCGATCAGGACGGCAAGCGCTTCCTGCTGCGTTCCGCCCCGCGGCCCGCCGCCAGCATCGCCCTGCGCGCCGCCGGCGTTGCTCTGCCGAGCACCGTTCAGCCCGCCAGCGCCAACTGAGCGCTCCCGCAAATGTAGTGCCAAGCCGCCGCGGCGGCGCGGATTGTCGCGCTTATTCAACTACTTGGCAAAAACCACTGTCGAAGACGGGTCAAGCGGGTCTGGGTCATCCTCCGCTCCGTAGTCATCCAACAGCAACCCCGCGGGGAGCCTTATGTAAGCCCGGTTCAAGTTGGTTTGTGCCGGCTCTGTGAGATCGGATTGTCGACAAATTTTCATCGCGCCTAACGGCCGGGCTGCCGCCGCGGCCGAGGATAGCAGCGCAAAGCAGAGTTCCAGTGTTATCTGTTTCATCGCCCCCACCACTGTTGTTGCAAGGCCGTTCCCTCATCGTTCTGGGCGGATAATTCTATCCTCCTGCTGTGCTCTTAAGCTTCTGTAGTTTTACAAACGCAAGAAACCTCATCTCGCTTTCTTTTGTCGTAAACATCCCCGGCGAGATTCCCCCACGTCAGGCCATCCGCGAGTCTTGACTTGTAGATGCGCTTACTGCTTCTTCAAGCAACGTCAGAACATCGTCGACGCTTTCTCCGCTTGCTGCCAACTTCGCGCACGCTTCATTTATCATGCTGTCAATTTCTAGAGCAGTGGAAACACTTACACGGCAAGAGAAGGAATTTAGTTCGTGACAGATTTCTTTTGGGATTATAGGTATAGCGCCTCAGAACAGAAAGAAAGAAAGAGAAATGAACATAAAATGCAATCGCGAGCGCCCCATCCTTTGCTGCGTGACCTCCAAGCCGTGAAATAGTCGACCTGCCCGACATTGTAGCTCTTGGCAAGTTCCTTGAGCGTCGCGCCCTCGGCCCGCCGCCGCCGTGCTTCTCTCTGCTGCTGTGGCGTGAGCTTCGGCGGCCGGCCCATGTGCTGCCCGCGCGCCTTCGCCCGGCTGCGGCCTTCCGCCGTGCGTGTGCGGATAAGATCGCGCTCCACGTCCGCCAGCCCGCCGAGAAGGGCAATCATCAGCCGCCCGGTGCTGGTGCCGGTGTCGGCCCACGGCTCCGCCAGTGACCGGAATTGTGCCTTGGCGTCCACGATCTGCTTGACGATGGCAAAGAGGTCGAAGGTCGAGCGCGCCAGCCGGTCGATCCGCGTCACCGTCACCACATCGCCGGGGGCGACAGCCTTGAGCAGCTTGAGCAGTTCCCGCCGGTCGGCCCGCGCGCCCGTCACCTTTTCCCGGTAAATCTTGGTGCATCCCGTCTTGCGTAGCTGCGCAAGCTGAGCGTCGAGCGTCTGCCCGTAGGTGCTGACGCGGGCATAGCCAGGCGGCGGTTTTGCGGTTTGCTTTCGGGCATATCTTGTGAGGCCGTGTAACCCATTGATGGGATCAGGGGCAAGCTAAATGCCCGAAAGTCTTAATTTATGAAGCGCGGGGAGCTGCGCTGGGCGCAGGCTTAGATCGGCGGGTGGGGTTGGTCGGGCCCCTGCCAAAGTTCAGTTGCTTAATGACGGGCACACGCCAGACGCGTCAGTCCCTTGCGAAACGAGGCCGACTTCCTTTCCCGCCGGGTCGTATAGATAGAGATCATCGTGGCTTCCACCCTGCACAAAATATCTGTGCCGCTCGACGATTAAATCACCCTGATGCTCTCCCTGCAAAACCACGCAAGCTATTCCCCCCGCGGTGCTGTCGCGGAAGTGGTGGAAATTCGGGGCGGTGTAGTCTCCGGCTGATGCAACAAGCCGATTCGGCGGTTGGACGCCGAAGGAGACCACACCATGGACAAGGATAGCAGAAACACCGCAACCGCGTCGCCGGTCTTGCTCGGGGAGGCGTGGTTCGATCCGATCGAGATGGGCATCCGGGATCGGATTCGCGGGTTCATCGAAGCGCTGGTGGACGAGGAACTCAACGCGGCGCTGGGCCGTGCGCGCTACCAGCGGCCCGGCGGAGCGGCGGGCAGCGAGATGGCGGCCGAAACGGTCGGATATCGGCACGGTCGGCGGGAACGCCGGCTGCTCGGCTCGTTCGGTCCGGTGACGATCAGCGTGCCACGAGCGCGGCTGACGGACGCCGATGGCAGGCGCCTGGAATGGCGCAGCAACGTGCTGCCACGCTACGCGCGGATGACCAAGCAGGTGGAGGCGCTGATCGCCGGCGCCTATCTGTCCGGCACCAACACGCGCCGGGTGCGGCGGGCATTGGCGGCGCTGTTCAAGGGCGCGGTTTCGAAGGACACGGTAAGCCGGACCTGGCGGAAACTACAGGCCGACTGGGAGGCATGGTGCCATCGTTCATTGGCGGATGAAGACGTTGTCCGGCTCGTTCTCGATGGCACGGTGGTGCGGGTGCGGCTCGACCGCCGCGCGACGTCGATCTCGCTGTTGGTGGTGCTCGGCATCCGCCGCGATGGGCAGAAGGTGCTGCTGGCGGTGCGCAACATGGGCGGGGAGAGCGAGGCCGCCTGGCGCAGCCTGCTCGATGATCTGGTCGCCCGCGGGCTGAACGCGCCGGAGTTCGTCATCGTCGACGGCGCGCCGGGGCTGGAGAAGGCGCTCGCGCTGGTGTGGTCCGAGGCGCTGGTGCAGCGCTGCACGGTGCACAAGCATCGCAACCTGTTGGCGCACGCGCCTGATCGGCTGCATGCGGAGATCTCGGCCGACTATAACGATATGATCTACGCCGGGACGACGACCGAGATCGAAACGCGCCGGAAGTCGTTCTTGCGCAAGTGGCGGCTGAAATGCCGGGCGGTTGCCGACAGCCTGGAAGAAGCGGGCGAGCGGCTGTTCACCTTCGCCCGATTGCCGGCAGGCCAGTGGCGATCGGCGCGCACCACCAATGCGATCGAGCGGCTGCACGAGGAGTTCAAGCGCCGTATCAAGACACAGACCGTGCTGCCGTCGGCGGAAACCGCGGCGATGCTGTTCTGGGCGCTGCTCGCATCGGGCCAGATCACCATGCGCAAGGTTGACGGCTGGCACACGCTCGCTCAACCGCTTGCTCTTCAATGCATTGATCTTGCGGCATGACGCGATAAGCTGAGCCTGCCCGGAGATGCCCGCCACGCCAATTTCCACCAACTCTGCGACACCACCCCCCCCGCCGTGACAAAAGACACCCGCTTCGTCGCAATATCGAGCGAATGGACGGCGTCGGATGTCGCCCAGGCTGACGTTTGAAAATACAAGATTTTACCATCAGGCGAGAGGAACAGATGCGAAAATCCCTCGAGATTTTGCTCTGGGTCGTTCGACGGCTTTGGTTTGAGCAACACTTCAAAGGAGGTGTCGCCATTCATGCCCGCCTCGATGTCCCGGTTTGGATTGCCCTCGCTGTCCTTACCCGTGATCGACATGATGTAATACACGGTCTTTCCACCGGGTGCGACGACATGTTCAGCAGGTGTCTTTGTAGGTTGCCCGGCCTGCGCGTGGGCCGAGGCGCATAGAGCCAACACGGCGGCGGTTGCAAGTTTGTTGCTCATGGGCGTTGCCCCGGTTTCTATATCTTGTGGTTGGCACTCTGCGGCATGTCACTCTTAATGCCGCAATAAGGCGCAATATGTCAAATTTCATCGCGGTCCATAACTGTTGAATTCTACACAAGCTCGAAACTCCCAGGCCCACACGCGCGGCCGCCTGAAGTCGCATTCCTCGCCGCCATCATCGCGCGTCAGCCAGGATGATAAGAAGGCGACTTTGTCAGCACGCCGTTACAAGAGGAATTCATTGACGGCCATCGGCGGTCGGAGTTAGTTTGTTTCGATGGCTGCTTTTAGCAATATCGGGGAGGCCAAAATGCGTAATCGCGCCGCCATTTCGATGTTTTGCCTCTGCATGCTTTCGCTTCCTTGGACAGAGAAGGCTACAGCGCAAACAACAAGAACATGCTACATTGAACGTTCGGGCATTGCTGATTGTGAGCTATCAAGCGCTGGCTGGCAGTCTCGAACCAAAACGCTCACCAAAAACAAGGACGGCTCATTGAGCAGTAGTTGCACCGCCTGGGCGTGTGGGCGTGCATCGACTCCCAAGTGCAGTTCTTCCGTATGTCCGTGACACTCCCCAAAAGCCGGGCATAACCGCAGTGGGAGAGTGATCGCGCTCGCCGACTGGACGCACAGCCGCGCAACCGAGGCGGTCTTCGGACTGGGGCGGGAAAACCGCCTTCCGGCGAAGCGATTACGATCTCGGCGCCGGTATCCCGGAGCGTATAGGAACGACCCGACGAACCGCCCGAGCCGGAGAATGCCGTCCGTTTCAAGGCCGAGTCCGCCGTCCGGCGCCGGCATCATCGATGTGCGCACCAAGGGGGCCTCTTCACTATGATCATGTCCGGCCTTCGCGAAGCGGAACCAACGAAGGCCGTGCACGTGGGAGAGGTCGGTGCTCAGGCTTGAATGAAGGCGAGAAGATCCGCGTTGATGATGTCCGCATGGGTCGCGGGCATGCCGTGGGGAAGATCTTTGTAGACCTTCAGAGTGGCCTTCGGCGCCAATTTGGCAGCCAACGGAGCGGAGTCCGCAAACGGAACGATCTGATCGTCTTCACTATGCATGACCAGGAGCGGGATGTCGATTTTGGCAAGATCGTCCGTCAGGTCGGTTTCCGAAAAAACCGCGATGCAATCGTAATGAGCCTTCGTGCCGCCCATCATGCCTTGGCGCCACCAATTGCGGATGGTTCCTTCCGAAACCTTGGCGCCCGGACGGTTGAAGCCGTAGAAGGGCCCTGAGGCGACATCGAGGAAGAACTGGGCGCGATTCGCGGCCTGGGCGCTACGGTACCCGTCGAAAACCTCAATCGGCGTGCCGCCGGGGTTCTTCTGCGATTTGACCATGACTGGTGGGATCGCGCTGATAATGACCGCCTTGGCCGCACGTTGGGTTCCGTGCCGAGCGAGAAAGCGCACGACTTCACCGCCGCCCGTCGAATGGCCGATATGGATGGCATCCTTGAGGTCGAGCGCCGTGACAAGGGCCGCGACATCATCGGCGTAGGTATCCATGTCGTTGCCGGTGCCGGTCTGCGTGGAACGCCCATGTCCACGACGGTCATGGGCGATCACGCGATAGCCCTCGTCGAGGAAGAACAGCATCTGGGAATCCCAGTCATCGGCGCTCAGTGGCCAGCCGTGATGAAAGACCAGCGGCTGACCGTTGCCCCAATCCTTGTAGAAGATTTCGGTGCCGTCTTTGGTGGTAATCGTACCCATCGGTTTAGTTCCTTTATTTGCAAGTGGAAGCGATGGAGCGGATCGTTCCCGGGCGCGCGGTGTAGCAACGCGTCTCCTGGGCAGGGTTGACCTGCCTGGGATCAGGCTGCCAGAGCGGGCTGGCCGACGGCGGGATCATCGCCCAACGGGGCGATGGTTTCCAGGCTCATGTAGCGAGCGCGCTGAACCGCCCATTCATCGTTCTGCTCCAGCAGCCGCGCGCCGATCAGTCGGCCGCCTCGTTGGGGAAGATCCCGACCACATCGCTGCGACGTTTTATTTCGCCATTGAGGCGCTCAAGCGGGTTGGTGCTGTGCAGCTTTCAAGGCATCACGAATCACCTCAGACGGCGAGCCATGCTGGCCGCTGTCGAGCCGGTGCTGAACGAGTCGTTCCAGATCGGGCGCCAGGTGAATATCCACGGCATCAGTCCCTGATACGTGAATTGGCAGGGTCATGGAGCGGCAGATCCGGCAAAGCAACCCTGTAGTCGCGCTGCGCCGCCTCGACCGACACGAGGCCGTCGCGCACGTCGCGCGCAACCAGCGCGGGGTCGCGTTGCGCCGGGTCGCCCATGCCGCCGCCGCCGGGCAGATGCAGCACCAGCCGGTCGCCGTCCGGAATGATCTGGAAACCCTTGGTGCGCAGCCGCGCGCCGCTCTTCAGCGCGACCGCGCCGGGCGCGCCGTCGCCCCCGCCCTCGCGGCCCTTCGGCGGATGGGCGACGCGGTCGAACACCGCGTTGCAGGCGAATTCCAAATCGCCCTTGGTGGCGATCTCCATCGTCTGGCCGAAACCGCCGCGGGTGCGGCCGGGGCCGGCGGAATCGGGGCGCAGCTCCTTGCGCCAGAACACCACGGGCGCGACGTTTTCCGTGGCCTCCACCGGCATGGTGCGCACGCCGGACGGAAACGCGGTGGCGTCGAGCCCGTCCAGCCCCGGCCGCGCGCCGGTGCCGCCGGAGTTGAAGGTAATGATCTCGAAATCCGCGATCACCGGGCGGTTGCCGCGCGCCTGGCCGGAGACCGAGGCGCCGCCGCGCAAGGGGGGATTCCACAACGAGGACGAACCCTCGGCGGCGACGCGGTCGGGGACGACCTGGTGCAGGCAGCCCATCATCAGATCGGGCAGCAGATGGCCGATCACGTGGCGCACCGATACCGGATAGGGCCGCGGCGCGTTCAGGATGCAGCCTTCGGGGATCGCTGACGCGGAACGGCAGCAGGCTCGCCCAGTTGTTCGGGATGTCCGGCGCCACCACCACTTTTATTCCGAAGCAGGAATAGGCGCGGCAATAGGCCGGCGGGACGTTGATGCCGCGCGAGGACAGCCCCGACGTGCCGGCGTAATCGACCGCGATCGCGTCCTCGCCGATCGTCATCGCGGCGCGCAGGGTGACTTCCTCGTCGTAGCCGTCGGAGCAGATTTCGCCCGCGAACGTGCCTTTCGGCAGGCGCGCGATCTCGGCCAAGGTGGCGCGCAGCGAGTTGTCGAAGATGAACGCGGCGAGCGGATCGAGGCTGTCCAGCGCGAACTCGTCCATCATCGCGACCAGCCGCCGCGCGCCGGAATCGTTGCAGGCGCACAGCGAATAGATGTCGCCCTCCAGCTCGACCGGCAGCCGCGAGCCGGCGCGGATGAAATCGAAGAAGGTTTCGTTCGGATTTCCCCGGTCGAAGCATTTTAGGATCGGAATAAACAGCCCTTCCTCGAACACCGAGCGGCCTTCCGGCCCCATGCCGAGCCCGCCGATGTCGATGACATGCGCGGTGTTCGCGAACAGGGCGACGATTTTTCCCCCTCGAAACGCCGGGGTGACGACGGTCAGGTCGTGCAGATGGCCGGTGCCGAGCCAGGGATCGTTGGTGATGTAGTGATCGCCGGGGCGCATCGTTTCGAGGGGAAACTTGTGCAGGAAATGCCCGACGCTCTCGGACATCGAGTTCACGTGGCCCGGCGTGCCGGTCACCGCCTGCGCCAGCATGCGGCCTTGCAGGTCGAAGATGCCGGCCGAGAGATCGCCCGCCTCGCGCACGGTGGTGCTGAACGCGGTGCGCACCATGGTTTGCGCCTGCTCCTCGACCACCGCGATCAGCCGGTTCCACATGACCTGGCGCTGGATTTCCGCGAGCGCCGCAATTGCCGTATTCATTGTGCCTCCCGCGCGAGCGCGATGTAGCCCGCCGCGTCGATGTTCGCGCGCCAGCCGGCGCCGAGCAGGGTCGAGGTTTCATCCTCGGCGATGATGGCGGGACCGCTGATCGCCGCGCCTGGGGGCAGTTGGGCGCGGTCGTAGACCGGCCATTCGGAGACCTCGCCGCTTGCGCTGTCGCGGACGAGCTGGGTGCGCGGGGCGACCCCTCCCCGCTTCGCGCTCCCGCAAGCGGAGGCGGAGTCGCGCATGACGACGCCGCTCTCGCCGGCAGCGCGGACCGTTACCGAATAGCTCAGCACCTCGACATCCGAGCCGGGCACCGGGCGGTCGTAGAAGCGCGCGTATTCGCGGTCGTACGCGGCGCGAACCGCCGGCACGTCGTCGGGCGTCAGTTCGCGCGTCGGCAGCGGAACGCGGATTTCGTGGCCCTGGCCGACATAGCGCATATACGCCGTGCGGCTCTCCTCGGTCGGCGCGCCGAAGCTGCCCGCCGCCACCAGCCGCGCCGCCTCCTCGCGCATCTCCCGCAACAGCGCGTTCACGGCGGCGATGTCGAAGCTGGAAAAGCGCTGATACAGGCTGCGCACCACCTCGTACGCGACGGGGGCGCGCAGAAACCCGATGGCGCTGCCGACGCCGGCGCCGGCGGGGATCACCACGCGGGCGATGCCGAGCTTTTCCGCGACCCGGTACGCGTGCACCGGGCCGCCGCCGCCGAACGCGATCAGGGTGCGGCCGGCGAAACCCTTGCCGGATTCGATGGCATGGACGCGCGCCGCGTTCGCCATGTTCTCGTCCACCATCTCGACCACGCCGAGCGCCGCCATTTCCGCGTCCAGCCCGAGCTTTCCGCCCACCTCGGCCAGCAGCGCGTCGCGCGAGGCGGCCGGGTCCAGCGGCAGCTTGCCGCCGGCGAAGCGCGCCGGATCGTAGCGGCCGAGCATCAGATCGGCGTCGGTCACCGCCGGCCGGGCGCCGCCGAGACCGTAGCAGGCCGGGCCCGGATCGGCGCCGGCGCTCTCGGGGCCGACGGTGATGCGCCCGAGCGCATCGACATGGGCGAGCGAGCCGCCGCCGGCGCCGATCTCCACCATGTCGATCACGGGAATCCGTAGCGGCAGGCCGGAGCCCTTGCGGAACCGGCCGACCCGCGCGACCTCGAAACTGCGCGCGGTCTGCGGCCGGCCGCCGTCGATCAGGCAGATCTTCGCCGTCGTGCCGCCCATGTCGAAGGAGAGCACGCCGTCGAGCCCGAGCCGGGTCGCGATGTCGGCGGCGAAAATGGCGCCGCCGGCCGGCCCGCTTTCCACCAGCCTGATCGGGAACCGGCACGCCGTCTCGATCGTGGTCAGCCCGCCGCCCGAGAGCATCAGGAACAGCGGCGCGACGACCCCGGCTGCGCGCAAATCCTGTTCCAGCCGCGTCAGGTAGCGCGCCATCAGCGGTTGCACGTACGCGTTGGCGACGGTGGTCGAGAACCGCTCCCACTCGCGCATCTCGGGCGAGACGTCCGAGGACAGCGATACCGGCAGATCGGGCAGTTCGGCCGCCAGAATGTCGCGCGCCGCGCATTCATGGGCCGGGTTGACGAAGGCGTGCAGGAACCCGATCGCGATGCTTTCCACTTCCAGCCGGCGCAACTCGGGGACCAAGCCGCGCACCGCGTCCCGATCCAGCGGCAGCAGCACCTTGCCCGCGTTGTCCAGCCGCTCCGGCACGGTCAGCCGCAGATAGCGCGGCACCAGCGGCTCGGGCAGCACGATGTTCAGGTCGTACTGGTCGTAGCGGCTCTCCGTGCCCATCGCGAGCACGTCGCGGAAACCCTCGGTGGTGATCAGCGCGGTGCGCGCGCCCTTGCGCTCCACGATCGCGTTGGTGGCGAGCGTGGTGCCGTGAATGACGATGCCGATCGCGGCGGCGGACAGCCCGGCGCCCGCCAGCACCGCGCGCACGCCGGTCAGCACGCCCTGCTCGGGCGCCCCCGGCGTGGTCAGCACCTTGGCCGTATGCCGCGCGCCCGCGTGCTCCAGCGCGAGATCCGTGAAGGTGCCGCCGATATCCACCGCGAGCCGCGCGTGTGCTGTCATGGCGGCGAAGCTGGCGCGGAGCGGCCCCTTTCGCAACCGGCGCGGGACGTGGAAGATAGCCCATCGATGTGGAGGTGAGATGAGCAAGCCCGTCCTGCTGGTCACCCGCCGTCTGCCCCCGGCCGTGGAGGCGCGCGCCGAGCGCGAGTTCGCGGCGCGGCTGACCCCGTCCGACGTGCCGCTGAGCGCGGCCGAGCTGCTGCGCCAGTCCGACGGGGTGGACGCGATCCTCTGCGCGCCGGGGGATACGATGGATGCGGGCGTGATCGGGGCGCTGCCGGCGCGGGTGAAGGCGATCGGCACGTTCAGCGTCGGCTACGACCACGTCGACGTGGCGGCGGCGCGCGGGCGCGGGATCGCGGTGTGCAACACGCCGGACGTGCTCTCGGTCGCCACCGCCGAGCTGGCGATGTCGCTGATCCTCGCCGCCGCCCGCCGCCTGGGCGAGGGCGAGCGGATGATCCGCGCCGGGCAATGGCGCGGCTGGGCGCCGACGCAGCTGCTCGGCACGCAGGTCTCGGGGCGGCGGCTCGGCATTTTCGGCCTCGGGCGCATCGGGCGCGAGCTGGCGCGCATCGCGCGGGGCGGGTTCGGCATGGAGATCCACTACCGCGACCAGGCGCGGCTGCCGGCGGAGCTGGAAGCCGGCGCGACCTTCCACGATACGGACGAGAGTTTTCTGCCGGTCTGCGAGGTGCTCTCGCTGCAGGCGCCCGCCGCCGCGGGCACGCACAAATGGCTGAACGCCGAGCGCATCGCGCGCCTGCCGCGCGGGGCGGTGGTGGTGAACGCGGCGCGCGGCGCGCTGGTGGACGACGCGGCGCTGATCGCGGCCCTGCAAAGCGGCCAGATCGCCTTCGCCGGGCTCGACGTGTTCGACGGCGAGCCGAACCTGAACCCCGGTTACCTCGGTCTCGAGAACGTGGTGCTGGAACCGCATCTCGGCAGCGCCACGGTGGAGACGCGCGACGCGATGGGGTTTCTCGCGCTGGACGGCATCGCCGCCGTGCTGGCGGGCGAGCGGCCACGCAATCTCGTGACCTGAATCCCGAGAGGGCCAGCGACACAACGGAGGCTGGACAAGTATCCGACGGAATTGGCGGAAATTGCCCTCCCGCGCGTGGTCCCCCCGCAAGCGGGTGGAGAGGAGGGTAGTATCCTGGACCACTGCGGCGTGAAGTCGATCAGCATCGCCTTGGCCGCGCTTGCCCTAGCCTTGGGACTGTTTGCCGCGCGGTGCTGGTATCGCTCCACGCAGACCCAGATTGATCCAGGGTGGGGCATGCCGGGCAGCGGCCGCAATCCAGAGCCGGAGGGAGAAGCTGCGCAAGCGTTGGGTTGGATCACAGCCACCTTCAACGCATTAAACGAAACTGCAAACCTGAACCGGAAGGCGGCGTTTTGGACTGCCGTTTCGGTTGGCCTAAGCGCAGCGTCCGCGTTCGTTTCGGCCTTGGCAAACTAGGACACTACGAGAGGGGAAGATGAAGGACCCAATCGAGACGCTTGCCCAGCCGCGCAGCGAAATCCGCCATTGCTCGCGGGAGGCGGGTTGCGCTTCGCTTACCCGTCCTACGACTGAGCCAACAAGGCGCTGGCGATCAGGGCGCCGGGCCCGCTTTCGTGTCCTCGTGGTGTTTCAGCGGCGTCAGCAGCCATAGCGTGGCGAGCGTGCAGGCGCTGATGACCACCGCGACCTCGTAGCTTCCCAGCCCGACCGCCGCGCCGATCGCCCCGGTCGCCCACACGGCCGCGGCGGTGGCCGTGCCATGCACGGATTCGCCGCGCTTCAGGATCGCCCCGCCGCCGATGAAGCCGATGCCGGTCGTCAGCCCCTGGACCACGCGGGCCAGCGCGTCCGGCGTGCCGGCGAAGGCGTCGCGCGTCGCCAGCACGAAACCGCAGCTTGCGAGCGCGACGAGCGGAAAGGTGCGGAGCCCCGCGCTGCGCGCCTCGCGCTCGCGCTCCCAGCCGATGAAGAAGCTGAGACCGTAGGCGATGGCCAGATCCCGGACGTGCGGGAGGATGTTGGCGGTGTTCACCGGCTTCGTTCGACATCACCAACGGCGTGCCGGTTCGGCGCGCAAGGCGGCGCGACGATTACTCCATCCCGCGCAGGAACGCGGCGCGGGCGGTGGCGCCGGTCAGCAGCAACTGGTGGTCGGAGGCGCCGAGCACGAAGCGGGCGCCGAGCTTGATGTAGCGCGTCGCGGCGCGCTCGTCGTAGACGCCGCCCATGCCCATGAACTTGCGCCGCTTGCGGCAGGCCTCGCCCACCTTGGTATAGGCGTCCACCACCCGGTCGTGCCCGATCTGGCCGGGGATGCCCATTTCGGTGGTCAGGTCCGAGGTGCCGAACAGCAGCACGTCGATGCCCTCGACGGCGGCGATGGCGTCGGCGTTCTCCACCGCCTCCGGGGTTTCGATCATCACGGCGACCAGGATTTCGCGGTTGATTTCCGTCTGCGCCTCCAGCATCGACGGCGGCAGATAGCCGTAAAGCGCGGGCGGGCCGCCCCAGCTCCGGTGTCCCATCGGCGGGTAGCGGAACGCGTCGGCGACCCGGCGCGCCTGCTCTTCGTTGTTCACGTGCGGCACCACGACACCCTGCGCGCCGTTGTCGAGCGCGCGCGTGCCGTCGTCCAGCGCGTCCTTGCACACGCGCACGATCGGCGTCACCCGCGTCGTCAGCGAGGCGAGACAGAGCTGCGTCGCCTCGTGGATCGAGAAGGCGCCGTGCTCCATGTCGATGAACAGGAAGTCGAAATCGGCCGCCTGGGCCAGCATCGGCGTCGCCACCGTGCGCAGGTGCCCGAGGCCGAGCCCGAGCGCCAGCCCGCCCTCGCGCATCCGGTTGAGCGCATGGTTCGGCATGATGGACATGGCCGCGGGCCCCTTTATGGCGATTTGTTACATAGGCACCACGACGGGCCGGGCCGGTCAATCCGCGGCGGCCGGCGTTGCGTGCACTTTTCGGGGAGCGTTTTCAACAAGGTGCAGCAGTGTGGCCAGCCGGTCCGCCTCCGCTGCCGGCTTGTCGCGCCGGATGCGGGCGATGCGGGGGAAGCGCATCGCCACGCCCGACTTGTGCCGCTTCGAGCGCTGCACGGCATCGAAGGCGACCTCCAGAACCAGCGCCTTCTCCACCTCGCGCACCGGGCCGAAGCGGGCGAGCGTATGGTGGCGAATCCAGCGGTCGAGCCAGAGCAGTTCCTGGTCGGTGAAGCCGAAATAGGCTTTGCCCACCGGCACCAGTTCCCGGCCGCCGGCTTCGTCGTCGCGCCACAGGCCGAACGTGTAGTCGGAATAGACGCTGGAGCGCTTGCCGCTGCCGCGCTGGGCGTACATCAGCACCGCGTCCACGGTGAGCGGATCGCGCTTCCATTTCCACCACAGCCCTTTCGGCCGGCCGGGCACGTACGGGCTGTCGCGGCGCTTCAGCATCAAGCCTTCGATGGAAAGGGCGCGGGCGCCGGCGCGGATGTCGGCGAGCTGCGCGATGCGGGTGAAGGGCACGAGTTCCGATAGATCCATGTGCGCCGGCCGCATGCGCGCGTACCATTCCTCGAGCCGCGCCCGGCGCTCGTCAAAGGCCAGGGCGCGGAGATCCTCGGCGCCGTCGAACAGGATGTCGTAGAGCCGCACGCCGGCGGGAAAGTCCTTCAGCATTTTCGGCCCCGGCGCCTTGCGGTTCAGCCGCTGCTGCAAGTCCGAGAATGGCGCCACCGCGCCGTCGCGGATGACCAGCAGCTCGCCGTCGAGCACCGCCTGAACGCCCGGGCTGGTCGATCCGGGGGCCATCGCATCGACGATCTCCGGGAACGCGGCGGAAATGTCGTCGGCGCCGCGCGAGAACAGGCGCCGGCCGGAGGGCGTGGCGACGAGCTGCACGCGGATGCCGTCCCATTTCCATTCCGCGCGGTAATCGGCTGGGTTCAGGTTGGGCAGATCGGATCGCTCCAGCGGCTGCGCGAGCATCAGCGGGCGGAACACCGGCGCATCGGCCGGATCGGGCCGCTCGCCGCGTCCCTCGATCCAGGCGAACAGCTCGGTGTAGGGCGGGCCGAGGCTGTGCCAAACCTCCTCGATGTCGTCCGCCGCGATCGCTTCCTGCGCCAGTTCGGCGAGCGCGATCTTGGCCAGCCGCGCCGAGGCGCCGACCCGCAGCCCGCCGGTAATCAGCTTGAGGATCGCGAAGCGCACCGAGGCATCCGACGCATCCAGCCAGCCGGCGACGATGCCCGGCAAATCGGGTTTCGGCGTGGTGGCGAGCGTATGCACGACCTGGTGCAATGCCGGGGGCTTGCCCTCACCCCTGCCCTCCCCCGCACGCGGGAGAGGGGGCGCGGCATTTTCTTCCTCGCTCGCTGGGAGGGGGTTGAGATGGGGGCTCGGCCAGATCAGCGCGACGGTCTCGGCGAGGTCGCCGACGTAGTCGTGCGACCAGGCGAACAGCACCGGGTCGGTGCGCGCGGCGGCGAGGTCGCGAATCAGGCTCGGCTTGGCGGCGGCGAAGCCCAACTCGCCGGCAATCGCGGCGAGGCCCCAGCCGCGGTCCGGGTCCGGCTCGGTGGCGAAATAATGCCGCAGCAGCGCGATCTTGTCGGTGCGCGCCGGGGTGAACACCAGCCGTTGCAGCAGCTCGGCGAAAGCGATCATGCCGCCGGCTCCGCCTCGGGCGCGAGCGTTTCCTCCTCTTCCTCGGCGTAGCCCAGCATGTGCAGCGGACGGCCGGCGATGCCGCGCTGCGCGGCGGCGTGGATCAGCGCCTCTTCCCGCCCGTGCGTCACCCAGATTTCCGGCGCGCCGGTCTCGTCGATGGTCGCGTTCAGCTCGTCCCAGTCGGCGTGGTCGGAGATCACCAGCGGCAGCTCGACCCCGCGGGTGCGCGCGCGCTGGCGCACCCGCATCCAGCCGGAGGCGAGCGCGACGACCGGATCGGTCAGCCGCCGCGCCCAGGGTTCGGTGATCGCCGAGGGCGGGGCCAGCACGATCTGGCCGGCTAGCTCCTGCTTCGCCGCGGCGGTCGCGGGCCGAAGGTCGCCGAGCGGCACGCCGAGCCGCTCATAGGCCGCGCAGCAGCCGACGAGCGCGCCGTGCAGCCAGATCGGGCGGTCCCAGCCCGCTTGGCGCAGCAGCGCGATCAGCCGCTGGCATTTTCCGAGCACGTAACAGCCGACGACGTGTGTGCGGTCGGGGAACAGCGCCATGCTGTCGAGCAGACGCGCGATCTCGTGCCGGTCGGGCGGATGGCGAAACACCGGCAGGCCGAACGTGGCCTCGGTGACGAACAGATCGCAGGCGACCGGCGCGAAGCCCATGCAGGTAGGATCGGCGCGACGCTTGTAGTCGCCGCTGACCACCACGCGGCAGCCGCCCCATTCCATGACGACCTGCGCGCTGCCGAGCACGTGGCCGGCAGGTTCGAGCGACACCCGGACGCCGCCGAGGTCGATCGGCTCGCCCCAGCCGAGCGCCTGGGTCGATGCAGGCGCCCGCTCGCCCATGCGCGCGTGCATCAACGCCAGCGTCTCGGGGCTGGCGAGCACGGCGCGATGTCCCGGGCGCGCGTGGTCCGAATGCGCGTGCGTGATGACGGCGCGGTCCACCGGGCCGATCGGGTCGATGAAGAACCCGCCCGGTTCGCAGAACAGCCCCTCGGGGCAGACTTTCAGCCAAGTGCGCGGATGCGGCATCGCCTGCCGGAGATGCGCATCGGCACGGCCCCGGCCAAGGCGGTGGGCTGGTTCGCCGGCTAGTTCCGGCTGAACATGCTGCGCAGGACCGCGCCGGCGACACCCGCCTCGACCGCGGTTTCGGCCGTCTGCGCCGGCTGATCGGAACGCGAGAGATAGGGTCCGATGGCGTGCGCCAGGCCGGGCACCGTCATGGATTGCAGCCAGATCCGGCCCGGGCCGGTGAGCTGCGCGAGGAACAGTCCTTCGCCGCCGAACAGCGCGTTGCGGATGCCGCTGATGCTGGTCACGTCGAAGGTGACGCTGTCCTCGAACATGCCGACATGGCCCGGATTGACGCGCAGGATTTCGCCGGGCTGCAGGTCATACGTGACGTTCTCGCCGCCCAGCGCCACCCACGCCTTGCACGGCCCGGAGAGGCGCTGCAGCACAAAACCCTCGCCGCCGAAAATCCCGGCGCCGAGCCGACGCTGAAAGCCCATGCCGAGCTGCGCGCCGGTGCTGCCGCACATGAAGCCGTGGCGGTGAATCATGAAAGCGCGCCCCGGCGCGACCTCGATCTCGACGATGCTGCCCGGCACTTTCGGCGCGAACGCGACGGCGCCTTGCCCGCCGGCGGTGGAAAACTCGGTCATGAACAGGCCGCCGCCGGCCAGCGCGCGGGTGATCGCGCCGAAGAAGCCGCTTGCCCCGGCGGCCTGCATGGTGGTGTGCATCTGCACGTTCTGCGTCATCCAGGCGAGTTCGCCCGGCTCGGCGACGATCAGTTCGCCCGCTTCCAATCCGATCTCGAGCACCGGCATCGTGGTCCCGGTGATACGCGATTGCATGACGCCTCCTTTGCCTTGCCGGAGCGGAATGATCGGTGGGGCGCCATCCGCCGTCAAGCGCGCAGCGGACGCCGGCGGCGCGAACCGGCGTTTCCGGTGTGAGCGGCGTCACAGCTCCACTCACGCATTCGTGTTAGAACGTAGCGTATCGCCGCAATTCCGCAGACGCCGCGATGGTGGCGACGCGCGAGGACGGAGGGCCGGAGCCGTTCCTCGCATGGCAAGCGCCACCGCACCATAATGGCTGGTCGCTCATGCTTCGCGTTGTCGAATCGGCCGTTATGAGCGGAACGCCGGATGAGCAGAACGCCCGGCCGCGAAGCCGTCGGAAAATCGTTTCACCATACTTCGCACGAGAAGCGACACGGCGGGCGGAAAGCGTGGGCCGGTGGCGGCATTTGCATGATTTTCTCAGTTGCAAACAGAGGCGGCCGGATTATCCATTGGCGATGCTGAACGACAATAATCGGGAAATCTGGGTCGGCATCGTCGGCCGGCTGCTGCGCCAGGCGGGCGCGAACCGGGGTGACGGGGGCGACGGCGCGGCATCGCGGGTGCCGGATGCGCGGCGGCTCGGGTTGCGGATGGCGGCGCTCTATCGGCATTGGCAACGGACCGGCGGGCCCGACCTCGCCGCGCTGACCGACGGATTGCTGATCCATATCGGTCTGCCCGCCGACACCCCACTCGGCAACACCTGCCAGGGCGCGGCCGCCGCGGTCAGCCGCTGGCAAGGTTGCGCCTACCATTCGGCAAGGCACCACGCCGAGGTCGCAACGAATGCGACCGTACTGGCGACAATTTCGCTGCGGCAGGGCTGCGACTTGTCGCCGCATGATCTCGGCCTGCTGCTCGCCGCCGCGCTGGCGCACGACATTCACTTCGAACCGTCGCAGGAACACGTCCGCTTTGCCGCGCGAGGCGCGTTCCGCCGATGCCCTCGACGGCATCGCCAGGGATTGCGGGCTCGGCGAGGCCGACCGGCGGTCGATTCATCTGCTGGTCATGGCGACCGAGCCGAACTCCCGCTCGGACATCGCCGCCGCGATCGCGAAGCCCGACGGCGGAACCGCGTTGCCGCCCTTGCTGGCGCCGCTGAACGGCGACGCGGGGCTGCTCCGGCTCGCCGGCCTGCTGTCCGACGCGGATTTGTTGTCCTCGGCCGGACTGACACGGGCGTGGGCGCGGGTACAGGGCCAGCGGCTCGCGCACGAGAACCGGATGCCGATCGGCCGGGCCGAGTGGCAGCATTTCCTGAACGCCATCGTCGGCCCCGGATTTCTGAGCCGTGGCGGGCGGCACTTCGCCGCCAATCTGGCACGGATACGCACGTCCCGGGCGCTCGCCGCCGCGCCGTAAGCCCAGGAACTTCGGGGGGCGGTGGCGACGGCTCACGCCGCGGCGCGAGCGGGCGCTATCGCGGGGCGCTTTCGTACACCCGCTCGGCGATGACTTGCAGCGCCGCCGCGTCGGTCAGTGTGATGTGATTGCTCTCGATCCGGATGAGCTTCTCCTCGCGCCAGGCGGCGAGTTGCTTGTTGATGCTTTCGCGCGCCAAGCCGGTCACGTTGCCGAGTTCGCGCTGCGACAGCGCCACGTCGATCTGCAACCCGTCGGCGGTGGGCTGCGAGTTGAGCGCCGCCAGCCGGATCAGCGCGCGCGCGATCCGCGCCCCGGCCGGCAGGAACAGCGCATCCTCCATCTGCGATGTCGTCGCGGTCAGCCGCTCGCTGAGAATGCGGATGATCGCGAACATGGCCTCCGGGTTGCGCCGGAGCGCGTCCATGAAATGCCGCCCGTCCATCGACAGCACGCGGCAGTCCGACAGCGCGACCGCATCCGCCGAACGCCGCCAGCCGTTGATGACCGCGAGTTCGCCGAACATGCTGCCGGGACCGGCCAGTTCCAGCACGATCTCGCGTCCGCCGGCGTTGGCCCGCGACAGTTTCACGTAGCCCTCCAGCACGGCGTAGACCGCCGCGCCGGCCTCGCCGGCCACGATCAGCGGCGCGCGGCGGCGAAACCTGCGGACACGCGAGAAGTCCAGCAGGTGCAGCAAATCCGGCTTGGCGAGCATACGCAGCACGCGATGCGACCCGAGCAGGCTCAGGACCGCGTCCTTGCCGGGCAGACGTGCGCTGTCGGCGTCCATGACTGGCGGCATGCTTGGAAAAACCACAGCAGCGGCGCGGGCGCAATCGTTCCCCGGTCAGTTCAGCAACTCGGCCAGGCCGCCGCAAGGCTCAATCGGGGCGGGCCGTCACAATGGCGTGATGTGCGGCGGCGGTGATCCTGCTCACATCCCGGCGTTCCCCGGCGACGTAAATCAGCAGAACGCGGCCAGGATTGGCCGCGCTCAGCGGAGGCTTAGACGATGCGGTTCCTGCAACATCAACGGGCGGAGTGCGGTCACGGGCTTGGCGCCGGCGGCTTGCCGCGGCCGGCGCAATCCGGGCCTGGCGGGACCGGGTTGCTGGCCTCGGTCATGCAGACGGTTCGGATGATGGTCTCGGGGCAGATCGGATGCGCGCGACTGGAAACCGAGCCGGTTCATAGCCTCGATGCGCACATGCTGAGCGACATCGGGCTACAAGCCGACAGCGTGTGGCGCGATCCGCCGCGCGGGGCCTGGCCGCACTGAGCAACCGCGTCGCGGACGCTCCGTTCTGGATGGGGCCGTTATGGATCGGGTTTACCGTGAGCCGGGTCAGCATGCCGAGCCCGCGGACCACACTCGGAGGATCGCGATGTTTCTCGCCCGGTTTTCCTACAGCGTGCTGCCGGTCAACCGCCAGCGCGCGATCGATTTCATCCGCCGCGAAGTCGAGGCCGCCGGCAAGAAGCACTTGCAGGCACGGCTGCTGGTGCCGCTGACGCGGGGCAAGGGCGAGGCGGCGCTGCAATTCGAGGTCGAATTGACCGATTTCGACCAGCTCGAGCAGTTGCGCCACCAGGGCGGCGGCACCAAGGCGGATGCCGGCGACTGGATGCGCGCGTTCAGCGAAATCCTGCTTTGCCCGCCGGAAGTGGAGATCCTGCGCCTGGACGAGGCGCGAAAGAGTTAGCGACCTCCGACCCTACCGGACCGGCCGCTGCGGCGACCTCCCCTGGCCCCTCCCGCCAGGGGAGGCGCACGTTCGTCCCCTGGGCGCGTGAGGGTGGCGCGCGCGGTTCACGCCGCCTGTCGCGCGAGCAGTCCGCGGGCGATCAGCGCCTCGGCGATCTGCACCGCGTTCAGCGCGGCGCCCTTGCGGAGATTGTCGGACACGCACCAGAAACCGAGCCCGTTCGGCACCGTCGGGTCCTTGCGGATGCGGCTGACGAACACCGCGTCCTCGCCCTGGGATTCGGCGGGGGTGATGTAGCCGCCGTCGTCGCGGGTATCCATGACCGTGACTCCCGGCGCCGCGCGCAGCACGGCGCGCGCCTCGCCGGACGTGACGGGGCGCTCGAATTCCACGCTCAGCGCCTCGGCGTGGCCGATGAACACCGGCACGCGCACGCAGGTCGCGAACACCTGGATGTCGGGGTCGAGGATCTTGCGGGTCTCGACCACCATCTTCCACTCCTCCTTGGTCGAGCCGTCGTCCATGAAGCGGTCGATCTGGGGGATGCAGTTGAAGGCGATTTCCTTGACGAAATGTTCGGGCGTGGTCGGGTCGGCGACGAACACCGCGCGCGTATGGGCGTAGAGTTCGTCCATCCCCTCCTTGCCCGCGCCGGAGACCGACTGGTAGGTGGCCACGACGACGCGGCGGATGCGCCAGCGGTCGTGCAGCGGCTTCAGCGCGACCACCATCTGGATGGTGCTGCAATTCGGGTTGGCGATGATGTTGCGCCGGCCGAACTTGGCCAGCGCGTCCGGGTTCACCTCCGGCACGACCAGCGGGATGTCCGGCTCCATGCGGAACTGGCTGGTATTGTCGATGACGATGCAGCCGGCGGCGGCGGCGCGCGGGGCGTGGATCGCCGAGACCGAGGCGCCCGGGCTGAACAGACCGATGTCCCAGCCGTGGAAATCGAAATTGTTCAGGTTCTGCACGCGCAACGTCTTGTCGCCGAACGAGACCTCGCCCCCGGCCGAGCGGCCCGAGGCCACGGCCGCGACTTCCTGGGCGGGGAAGTCGCGTTCGGCCAGGGTCTTCAGCATCTCGCGCCCGACCGCCCCGGTGGCACCGACGACCGCGACCCTGTAACCCATTCTGAATCACTCCTTCCCGGCACGGCCATGGCGCGAGCAAGCGGATAATCCCTTCGGCCGCGCAGCAGCAACCCTGGGCCGCCGCCAATGTGGCTACCGGGCCAGCGACTGCAACTGCTCCGCCGCCTCGGCGCGCCGGGCGAGCATCACCGACCACGGCATCCCGCCGGTCAGGCCGCCATCCACGACCAGATCGTGGCCGTTGACGAAGCTCGATGCGTCGCTCGCCAGGAACAGCGCGGCCTGGGCGATATCCTCCGGCATCCCGGCGCGCGGGATCGGTTGCAGCTTGGCGAAGCTCGGCTTCAGCGCCGCGGCGCTTTTGTCCGCCACGGCGTCCGGAATCCCGGCGCCCTTGGCGAAGATGCCGGTCACGACGCCGCCCGGCGAAACGCTGTTCACCCGGATGCCCTGCTCGCCGAGTTCCATGGCGACGCAGCGCGTCAGCTGGATCACCGCCGCCTTCGCCGCGGCGTAAAGGTGCGATCCCAGGGAGCGCCGCCCCGCCACGCTTCCGGTGTTGATGATGCTGCCGAAGCCCTGTCGGAGCATCACCGGGGCCGCATGCTTCATCCCGAGCACCACGCCACGGACATGCACCGCTATGATCGCGTCGAGATCCTCGGTTTCGACCTCGGCGATGCCGACCAGGCGCCCCGGATTTCCGGCATTGTTGAAAAGGCAGTCCAGTCGGCCGAACTTCGCCGTCGCATGATCGACCATTGCCTTCACGTCGCGCTCGCTGGTGACATCGGTGCGGACGAAGCTGGCCGACGGGCCAAGGCGCTCGGCCAGCGCCTCGCCTTCCGTGCGCCGGCGCCCCGCGATCACCACCTTGGCGCCTTCCGCCGCGAACAGTTCCGCGGAGCGGGCGCCGATGCCGCTGGTGCCGCCGGTCACGATCGCCACCTTGCCTTCGAGCATACCCATTGGTTTGTTCCCGTGCCTGAGCGAACTCGTTTCTATTTTGGCCCGGATCGGTTGGAAAAGCGATAAGAACTGCAACCCCGGCAGGAGAGCAGCATGCCCGATGCCCCCGGCTGGCCCGGCATTCCGCCGCGCTGGACCTCGAGCGCGAAAAGCGGCATCGGCACCGCGCTGTCGCCGCTCAGCCGCGTCTGGTTCACGCTCAGCCACGGCATTCTGAACGAAATCTACTATCCGCGCGTCGATCAGGCCTGCACGCGCGATTTCGGCCTGATCGTCACCGACGGCACGCCGGGCGGCTTCTTCTCCGAGGAAAAGCGCGACACGGTTTCGGAGTTGTCACGCATGGAGGACGGGGTGCCGATCTTCGTGCTGCGCAACACCTGCCGGACCGGCCGCTACCGCATCGAGAAATGGGTCGCCAGCGATCCCCGTCACGACGTCGTGTTGCAGCGCATCCATTTCGTGCCGCTGAACGGCGCCGGCCCGGGGCGGCTGTTCGCCCTGCTGGCGCCGCATCTGGTCAACGGCGGTGCGCACAACACCGCCTGGATCGGCAGCTACAAGGGCGACCCGATGCTATTCGCCGAGGGCGACGGCACCGCCCTCGCGCTCGCCTGCTCGCAGCCCTGGCTGGCGCGCTCGGTCGGATTCGTCGGCGTCAGCGACGGCTGGCAGGATCTCAGCCGCAACGGGACGATCACCGCCGATTACGACCGCGCCGCCGACGGCAACGTCGCGCTCACCGCCGAGATCGACATCGCGCCCGGCGAGCCGGTCGTCATCGCGCTCGCCTTCGGCCGCTACTACGCCGAGGCGGCGTTCCGCGCCCGCGCCAGCCTGGCCAGGGGCTTCGACCTGGTGGCGGCGGACTATGCGCTGAACTGGCGCAACTGGCAGCGCCCGCTGGCCCAGCTCGACCCGCCCCGGCCCAACCGCCGCGGCGGGCACAATTTCTACCGCATCAGCACGGCGGTGCTACGGGCGCACGATTCCTACAGCTTCCCCGGCGGCATCATCGCCAGCCTCTCGGTCCCCTGGGGGGCCAGCAAGGGTGATGACGATCTCGGCGGCTACCACCTGGTGTGGCCGCGCGACCTGGTGGAGGCGGCGGGCGGGCTGATCGCCTGCGGCGCCAACGCGGACGCGCGCCGGGTGCTCGACTACCTGCGCACCATCCAGGAGGCGGACGGGCACTGGCCGCAGAACAACTGGCTCGACGGGCTGCCGTACTGGCGCGGCATCCAGATGGACGAGTGCGCCTTTCCGATCCTGCTGGCCGAACTGGCGCATCGCTACGGTGCGCTGTCGGACGCCGAATTGCCCGCCTATTGGCCGATGGTGCGCGCCGCCGCCGGCTTCGTGCTGCGCAACGGCCCCTCGACCGCGCAGGACCGCTGGGAGGAGGACGCCGGCTACTCGCCGTTCACCCTGGCGGTGGAGGTCGCCGCGCTGCTCGCCGCCGCCGAACTGGCCGAACGGGTGGGCGAGCCGCATTTGGCCGGGTTTTTCCGCGACACCGCCGATGCCTGGAACGACGACATCGAAACCTGGACCTATGTCGCCGACACGACGCTCGCGCGCGAGGCCGGGGTACGCGGCTACTACGTGCGACTTCGCGCCCGATGGCGGCGAAACCGCCGCCGGCCCGGTGCACGGCACGGTTCAGGTGCGCAACCGCCTGCCGCAGGAAAGCGAAATTCCCGCCGAGGGCCTGATCAGCCCGGATGCGCTCGCGCTCGTGCGCTTCGGGCTGCGCGCGCCCGACGACCCGCGTATTCTGGACACGATCGCCGTGATCGACCGGCTGCTGAAGGTCGATCTGCCCGCCGGCCCCGGCTGGCGGCGCTACAACAGCGACGGCTACGGCGAGCACCCGGACGGGCGTGCGTTCGACGGGCTGGGGCAGGGTCGGGTCTGGCCGCTGCTGATCGGCGAGCGGGCGCATTACGCGCTCGCGGCCGGCGACGAGATGGCGGCGCGCCGGCTGCTCGCCACCATGGAGGCCTGTGCCAGCGACGGCGGGCTGCTGCCGGAGCAGGTTTGGGACGCGGACGACGCCCCCGAACTGGAACTGTTCCGCGGCCGGCCGAGCGGCTCGGCCATGCCGCTGGTCTGGGCGCACGCCGAGTATATCAAGCTGGTGCGCAGCCTGGCGGCGGGGGCCGTGTTCGACACGCCGCCGCAGCCGGTGCAGCGGTATCAACGCGATGGCGTGCGGGCGCGGCTGCGCGACTGGCGCCCGACCTGGCGGCGGACCACCTTGCCGGCCGGGCAGGCGCTACGGATCGAACTCGGCGAGGCGGCGATGGTGCGCTGGACCGGCGACGACTGGCGCAGCAGCTATGATCTGGCGGCCGAGGACACCGGTCTCGGCATCCATGCCGTGGAACTGCCCACCCAATCGCTACCGGCGGGGCGGCGCGTTACCTTCACGTGGCGCTGGCAGACCAACGGCGGTTGGCTCGGGCGCAACTACGACGTGGCGGTGGTCTGATCGAACGCGGCGGCAGCGGCGCGCGTCAGTCGCTTGCGGAAAAACAAACGCTTGTGCTCGGGCGACCAGTCGAGTTCGCCGAACAGTTCATAGCCGAGCCTGCGATAAAACTCGGGAGCCTGGAAACTGAACGTGTCCAGCCAGACCGCGTGGCAGCCGCGCTCCAACGCGCGGCGTTCCGCCGCTTCGATGAGGCCGCGTCCGATTCCCTGGCCGCGCAGCGCGACCGACACCCAAAGATACTGCACGTAGAACCAGCCGCTGTAGGTTCCGCCAAATAGGCCTGCGACCAGAACTTTCGCGGGATCGTGCAGGAACACGCCGAGCGGACGCCCCGGCTGATGCCCCGGCCACTGCTGCTCGTTGAATCTTTCGAGCCCGTATGACAGCGCCTCGATATCGGCCGCGCGCGGTTCGTCCGCCACGTCGAGAGAGAGCGAAGAGGGAAAGGTCATCGCGCGATCTGCCGCCAATTGTTCGACGCGACAGATAATCGGCGATTATGGCCTGGTTGCGACATCCAGCCCGAGCCGTCGCAGTTCCGCCCGATCGGTAAGCGAGGACAGGGCCGACAGCGGCACCTGCACCGGCGGGAAGCACGCCGC
This sequence comes from uncultured Alphaproteobacteria bacterium, assembly GCA_963761015.1. Lineage (GTDB taxonomy): Bacteria > Pseudomonadota > Alphaproteobacteria > Acetobacterales > Acetobacteraceae > CAVXFL01. The sequence continues at coordinate 53,268 of CAVXFL010000001.1, read as the reverse complement.
GATGACATGCGGGACGCCAAAATAGAAAATCAGATATTTGCGCGTGAGGCCGAGGGACATTTCCGCCGATCGCACGTTTTGCGCCACATCCTCCGCCGGCATCTGCGAGCAGTCGGCGGCATCCTTCCCGCGTTGCAGCGTCGCAGTTCGAAATTCGCCGACGATCGGCAACGCCGCCGCGGCGAGGTGCCCAGATCCGACGTGGAAGACGCGGGCAAGGTCATAAGGCTCGCCGGTGCGAAGGTCGAAGGTCAGGGCCGTCGCTGTCCCATCGGGGTATGCGCCGCCGCAGTACCAACGCGCCGCGATTTCGATCGAATAGAGCGCTTTCGTTTCGAGCAACCGCCGTGCTCCAACACTGAACGAGCTTCCGGCGTCGAACGCCTTCGCCGAGGCGACGCAGTCCGCGGCCCGCTTGCGATTATCTGCGTCGATCGCGGCCAGCGCCGCATCGACCTTCTCGGCGCCCGTCGCTCGGCCGCGCAGGCGCGGCATGCGATCGATACTGACCTGCGCCACCGGGGCGGCCGCCGTGCCGGACAGCGCCGCCGCAAGCAGCCCGGGAAGAATGTGCAAGCGGAACCGCCGATTTCTGCGCCAGAGCATCCTTCCCCCTCCCGGCGATAGCGCGGTGCTTGGGATCATGCTGCCGCGCCCAATGGCTTCGCGCGTTCGATTCGCTCGCGTTCCCGAGGGCTGTTCATTGCCTCCCACAGATCGCTGCGCCGCTGTACGTTCAGCCAGAAATCGGGGCTGTTGCCGAACACACGCGCCAGAATGAGGGCCGTGGCCGCCGTCACATTCCTACGGTCATTGCACAGCTCGTTGACGTGCTTGCGCTGAACGCCCATGGCCTCGGCCAGCGCGGCCTGCGTCAGCCCCATCGGCAGCATGAACTCCTCGATAAGAATCTCGCCGACCGTGGCCGGCTTGCGCTTCGTCGTCAGCATGGTTGGCCTCATCTGTAGCTGTGATCGTCGAGATAGACGCCTTCTGCCTCACCGCGGCTGCCGTTCCACTGGACGACGAGCCGCCACTGATTGTTGACGCGGATCGAATGAAATTCCGCCAGATTGCCCCGCAGCTGCTCGAAGTGATTGCTGGGCGGCACCCCGTTGCGCTCATACGCCTATCTGCGCATGCTCCGCCGCGGCGAGACCGTATCGGTCGAGCATCATGGGGAGGTGGAGATGACGACGTTGCGTGGCGTTTACGGCGCGCTGGCGCTGGCAGCCGGGCTGACGATGGGTAGTTCGGCCGGCATGACCTTGCAAACGAAGCCGATGGTCACCCTCGATCTCGCGAAGAAGATGGCGGCGGGTTGCGAGGCCAAGGCAGGCCAGGAGAAATGGAAGATGAACATCGCGGTCGTGGATGACGGCGCCCGGCTGGTGTTCTTCGAGCACATGGACGGGGCGTTCAAGGGTAGCATCTACATCTCGCAGCACAAGGCGATGACCTCGGCCAACTTTCCGTTCCCGACCCGGCGGTTTGCCGAGATCGCGTTCGGCAAGAACGGCAAGCCCGGCATGGTGCCCGGCATCGCCGACGTTCCGGGTGTCATCGCGTTCGCCGGCGGCCTGCCGATCATGACCGCGGGCGGCGTGCAGATCGGCGGCATCGGCGTGAGCGGCGGCACCTCCGATCAGGACGAGATGTGCGCGCAGGCCGGGCTCGACGCGGTGAAGGACGAATTGAAATAGCCTCGGCGCGGCCCTCATCTCCCTCTCCGTTTGGGAGAGGGTTAGGGTGAGGGCCGAGCCCGCTCGAACCGCGTGGAGGCACTATGAAGATCGTCGCCGTCGAGACCCACATGGTGCGGGTGAAATTCGACATGGGCGCGCCGCCGCGGGCGTTCGCGGGCGCCACCTGGTCGAACATGGACACGCTGTTCGTGCGCGTGGTCACCGACCAGGGGATCGAGGGCTGGGGCGAAGGCTTCGGCCATGCGGCGTGCCCGGCGACGCGCGCCGCGTTCGATACGCAGATCGGCCCGGCGGCGCTCGGCCAGGACGCGCGCGACATCCGCGCGTTCATGGGGCGGATGCTGCAGCAGTTCCATCTGTTCGGCCGCAACGGGCCGCTGGTCTATGCGCTCTCCGCCCTCGACGTCGCGCTCTGGGACATCGCCGGCAAGGCGGCGGGTCTGCCGCTCTGCCGGCTGCTGGGCGGCAGCCCGGCCGCCACGCTCGACGCCTATGCCAGCCTGTTGCGCTACGGCGAGCCGGGGCTGGTCGGCGAGGCCGTCGCGCGCGCCGCTTCCCAGGGCTACAAGGCGATCAAGCTGCATGAGATCGACCTACCGCAGGTGGCGGCCGCGCGCCGCGCGCTCGGCTCCGGGGTGCCGCTGATGCTGGACGTGAACTGCCCCTGGACGGTGCGGCAGTCGATCGCGATGGCGAAACGGCTCGGCGAATACGACCTCGCCTGGCTGGAGGAGCCGGTGTTCCCGCCCGAGGACCACAAGGGCCTGGCGCGGGTGCGGCGCGAGGCCGGCATGCCGATCTCGGCCGGCGAGAACGCCGCCGGGCTGCACGATTTCCACGCGCTGTTCGAGGCCGAGGCGGTCGACAACGCGCAGCCGAGCGTGGCCAAGATCGGCGGCATCACCGAAGTGATGAAGATCGCCGCGCTGGCCGAGGCGCATTCCGTGCGGCTGGTGCCGCATTGCGCCTATTTCGGCCCCGGCTATCTCGCGTCCATCCATTTGAACGCGAGCCTGGCGCCGGACGTGCCGTTCGAGCGCATCTTTGTCGATCTCGAAGCCAGCCCGTACCACGAACTGGTCACCGCGCCGGACGGCAAGGTGCGCGTGCCGGACGGCCCGGGCCTCGGCCGCGATCCGGACCAGGAGGTGATGCGGCGCTTCCGCCTGGGTGAGCCGACGGTGCTGCGGGCGTAATTCAACCGCTCGAGACCGCCCGTCAACGGGCCGCGGGGTCGTTCCCGGGTCGATGGGCCAAGGTCAATAGGCGACGTGCTGCCAAGCCTGTTCGGCGGTCGGCGGCAGCTTGTTCATGTGTTTGAGCAACAACGCCAGAGTCCAGATCTGCTCGTCGGTCAAGGTGTCTTTCCACGCTGGCATGCCGGTCCAGCGAATGCCGTGCTTCACCTTCCAGAAGGTATAGCCCTGCGGATCATCCTCTACTCCGTTCGAGGCCAACTGCGGAGGGGGCGGGTATTCCCCCTTCGCTACCGGTGAAAGCACCAGGTTTCCCTTCGCCGTGCCGTGGCAGATGGCGCAATGCTGGCCGAACAACTTGACGCCGGCGAGCAGATTGGCGTCCGTCAGCGGGACGGGATTGGCACCCTTGGGCGCCTCGCGGCCCAGCGTCGCATTGAGCGATGTACTCGCCGCCCAGCGTTCCAGCGCGCCGGGAGTGGCATCGGCATTGGCCGGAACAAGGCCGGCGCGCAGCACGATATAGCCACCCGCCAGAGCGAGGATGACACTTGCCAAGACGCCGAGCAGGAAGCCCCTGATCATCGTCACCTATCTTGTAAACACACCTTCGCCAGAATGCGAAAATCGTGGAGCCAGATGATGCGCGGAAGTTGTCGGGTGCCAGTTTCGCGACGCTGAAGTCCGCGAAGGCCTCGTAGCACCGTTCGAGGGTGATGTAACGCGAACCTGGCGCCGGACGTTCCGTTCGAGCACGTCCTTTCGCCCGCGAAGCCAGCCCGCACCGCGAACTGGTTACCGCGCCGGACGGCAAGATGCAAAGTCCCGAAACGTCATGCCCGGGCGAACACCCGGGCATCGGCGCGGCCAAAGGATTGCCGGGTCGAGCCCTGCATGACGGCGCTCGTTTGTCCAGCGCCGATACACAGGGCTTTGTCACACGGGGCGTTGTCGAAATTAGATCGATAGCACGCGGAACTCGCCGCTGCGGCGGCCGGCTTGGAAGACGAACTCGACCAGTTCGCGCAACTCCGGCTGCCGGGCAAGCTTCGTGACGCCCACCATGCGCCAGAACCGGATCAGCGAATCCAGCAACGCCAAGCTGCGGCCGTCGTCCTCGGCGACCAGCAACACCGGAAGGTCGCGGTCGGTCTCGGATATCGCGCGCATGATCTCGCCGCAGTCCAATCCGGCCGCCACCTCCCAGATGACCGCCATCGGCGGACCCGCTTGCAGCGCCGCGCGCAACTCCGTCACCGAGCGCATCCTGTCCGCGCGGATGCCGAGATAGTCGAACACGTGGCGGAACTCGCGCGACAGTCGGTCACGTTCCTCCACGATGGCGATGGCGGGCGTTGTCGCGGCCACGCCCGGCGCCGCCGCGACGTCCTGCTCGGAAACCCGATCGGTGGTGACTATCTGGTCCATTGCCAATCCCTCGCCGCCAATGCCGCCGCCCGTGTCTGGCGGGCCTGGCCATACTGCGGCGTGTGCGTGTCGGGGTGGCGTCAGATCGAAATCAGCGGGCGGTAATTGCGCGTGAAACTGCGTGAAACGCGCCGGGCCGCGTCGGACCCGGCGTTCGGACCCTATTCGCTGCGGGCGGGTCGGCTGCTCATTGCGCCAGGAAACCGCCGTCCACGGCCAGCGTGTGGCCGGTGATCATGGACGCGGCTGGGCTCGCCAGGAACAGGATCGCCGTCGCCACTTCCTCGGGCTCGGCGAGCCGGCCGAGCGGCGTCACGGCCTCGATCCGCGCGACCAGTTCCGGGTTGGCGGTGATCGGCGCGATGAACCGCGTGCGCACCCAGGTCGGCGCCACCGCGTTCACGCGGATGTTCTGCTTCGCCCATTCGACCGCGAGCGCGCGCGTCATGTTCACCACCGCGCCCTTGGTGGTCTGATAGGAAATGTTCGGATAGAGCCCGCCGCCCGACAGCCCCATGATCGAGGCGACGTTCACGATCGCGCCCGCCTGCCCGCGCGCGAGCATGTGGCGGGCGGCGGCGCGGGCGCACAGGAATGTGCCGGTCATGTTGACGGCGACGACCTTGTCCCAATCCGCCATGGGTTGCTCGGTCGAGGCGTGGCGAATGGCGATGCCAGCGCTGTTCACCAGCGCGTCGATGCGCCCGAGTTTTTCCGCGATCTGATCGAACACGCGGTCCACCTCGGCAGCGTCGGCGACGTCCAGCTCCCAGGCGCTGCCTCGGCCATCGGCGATGTCCGCCGCCGCCTGTCGGGCCGCGTCGGGTTCGCGATCGACGACGGCGACCTGCGCGCCGGCCGCGCCCATCAGCGCCGCCGTGGCGCGGCCGATGCCGCTGCCGCCGCCGACCACCACCGCGACCTGGCCGTCGAGGCGGAAACTGGCGAGAACGTCGTGCGGGTCGGCCATATCCGGCTCCTTGCGGTTGTCCCGCGATAGCAGCTTCGGGGCCGCGCGATCCGTCAAGAGCGGCGCGACAGCACGGCCCGGCCGAGCGCCAGCAACGCATCACGCACCGGGCCCTCCGGCAGCCCGGCGACCGCGCGCTCGGCGGCCGCCAGGTTCGCGGGGGGCCGCGACGGCGGCGGCGGCCGGCGCGCGGGGTCCTGCACGAAGCGCAGCCGCTGCACCACCGCGCGCCCGAGCTGGGCGTTGATGCGCTCCATCAGCGCCGGTGCCAGATGCTGCAGTTCGAGCGCGACCGGTCCGGCGCAGGCGAGCGTCAGCGTCCCGGCGGCGAGCCGGCGCGGCGCGACCTCGGCGGCAAGCCGGGGCCCGACGATGGTTTCCCAATCAGCGATCACCTGCGCGGTCGCGGGCGAGCGCTTGCGGAACGCGGCGCGCACGAGCCGCGGCATCACCGCGCCGAGCGGGCGCGGGCCATAGACATGACGCGTCTCGTCCGCCTGCTTGCCCGCCTCACCGCCGGCCGGCATATCGCGCTCGGTGTCCGCCATTCCCTCCGCCGCCTTGTTGCTCGCCTGGTACGACCGCAACCGCCGCCACCTGCCCTGGCGCGCGCTGCCCGGCGAGACGCCCGACCCATACCGCGTCTGGGTCAGCGAGATCATGCTGCAGCAGACGACGGTCGCCGCCGTGATACCGTATTTCACGCGCTTCATGGCGCGTTTTCCGTCGCTGCCGGCGCTGGCGGCGGCGCCGGAGCCCGACGTGATGGCGGCCTGGGCGGGGCTCGGCTACTACGCGCGGGCGCGCAATCTGCATGCTTGCGCGCGCGAGCTGGCGCGGCGCGGCGGCTTCCCGCGCGAGGCGGCGGCACTCGGTTGCCTGCCCGGCATCGGCCGCTACACCGCCGCCGCCATCGCGGCGATCGCGTTCGGCGCGCCGGTGGTGCCGGTGGACGGCAATGTCGAGCGGGTGACCGCCCGCGTGTTCGCGATCGAGGACAGGCTGCCGTCCGCCAAGCCCGCGCTGCGCCGCGCGGCGGAGCTTCTCGGCGAGGACAACGCGGCGCGGGCGCGCCCGGCCGACATGGCGCAGGCGCTGTTCGACCTCGGCGCGACCGTCTGCACCGACGCGGCACCGGCTTGCGGCCTGTGCCCGTGGTTCGATGTCTGCGAGGGGCGGCGGCTCGGTATTGCCGCCGAGCTGCCGCGCCGGGAACCGAAGCGGCCACGGCCGGTTCGATATGGCGCGCATTTCTGGCTGGAGGATGCAACGGGCAACGTATTGCTGCGCCGCCGCCCGCCGCGCGGGTTGCTCGGCGGCATGACCGAACTGCCCGGCACCGATTGGCGGGCCGAGCCGTGGGGCGACGAAGCGCTGGGCTACGCGCCGATGCCGGGCGACTGGCGGCGCGCGGGCGAGGTGCGCCACGGCTTCACGCATTTCGAACTGCGCCTGGATGTGTACGCCGCGGCCGTTCCCGTTATCGCCGCCGCGGGTTTCCTGCGCCCCACCGCCGGGCTCGGCGCCGAGGCGCTGCCCTCGCTCATGCGCAAATGCGTGCGGATCGCTCGGAGCGGCGCACGGTCGTAGCAGGCGGCCAATCGAATGAGCGGTTTCGACCCTTCTCCGAAACGGGTGGCGCTCCCCTGATCTGTTAGGTCTGCGCCTGGCCGGTCCTGCCACAAATTCCGATTCGCTACCGACGCGGCCATGGGGTACTACTATCCGCGACATGCGTTGGCCGGAGAATGTTGCCCATGTACACATGCCCGAGCTGCGGAAAGACCGGGTGGTTTGAACACAACACCACCCATGCCGATAATTGCTCGCTGAAAGGCAAATCGAGCCAGGCCGCCACGAGCAGCACATCGGCTCTGAACCAGAAGGCCGAACAGCTCATAGAGAATGGAAACACCGTCACCAGCGGAATTTTTTTTGGCAATAAGCAGCAGTTGCTCCAGCAGGAGCAATATGTTGCGCAAGGCGCCGAATCGATGGAATCGGTCCACCCCGCCGTGGTGCCGCTGAGCCAGACGCCGCCGATTGTCATTCCGGAACCCGAGCCGCCCAAACGCGAATGGGGCCGCATCCTCGATGACATCGCCGAGTTCGTCGCCTCCACGCTGAGCGCGAGCTGGGATGTTGCCGCCGCCTACATGGCGATCGATGGGAAGGATCAGGAATGGCTATTGCTCAGCAGCAACTCGGCGACCACCATCAATCTCGCCATGATCGGAGAAGGCAACGAACTCAGCTTCACCGCCACATCCAAAAAGGCTGAGTACAACCCGACCCCTCGGAAACCGCCGAGCCGTGGCGAGATCATTTCTCTACCGGATACGGAACAAGATTATACGCCGACAGGCGATAAGGGAGCGATCCAATCGCTCGCTCGGCTGATCGAAGCCAAACAGAACAGCGGCATCTACGGAGTCAATAAGCTCAAAATCGAACGGATCATGGCTGCCATAACAGCCGGCAGGATCTATTGCATTCCAGCCTGCAACATAGATCCAGAAATGCATGCCGAGATAAAGATCATAAATTACGTTTGGCTGAAGAAAATGAGGCCCTGCTTTAAGGACGACGACTACATCGGCACATCAAAGCCGTTCTGCCCCCTTTGTTACAAATTCATCCAATGGTTGAATGCGAGAAAACACTACGATACACCAATTATCGGGGCACGCCGATTTCACGGAATCGTCTTTGAAAGATGGACGGCGCCATGCTTCGTTACTGGCGAGCCTGCGGAAGAACTCCAGACATACCTCAAGGAGCAATGCACCTTGGTTAAGCCCGTCAAGCTTACCGGATGTCGATGCCAGGTGTGCCGGCAGCCGCATCCGATTTACAAACCGAACATCGCTGGCAGAGGACGGACGACGCTGAATGTGAAGAGTGACATCGGAGCGACCGACGACATTGTCCGCTCGCGCTCGCCCACGCGTGACCTTCGTAAGCAATTCAGCTAGGCGTAGTGCGGAAAGGCGTAGCGCATTCCGCCGCCTGCCGATACTCGCACGGCGGTTATTCGTGCGCCGGATCAGCGACGGGCTGTTCGGCTCAGCATGGCGGAATGCGCTTGCGCTCTTCCGCCAAGCGCGTGCCACGTGACATCGGCACCTTATACGCGCTACATACCAAAAATGTCATGGAAATATCGAAAGGTCTCGGAAGTGGCCGCCGAATTAAGTGAAATCCTGAAGTCCATTGACGAACTCGCAGCACGGGGCAAGATTTCCCGCCAGCGCGCCTTTGCAGCTTGGTTCGCCATCAACTTCTTTACCCTGGATGAGGACGACGCGCTTGAGGCGGCGGCAGCCGACGGAGGCAACGATCAGGAAATCGACATTGCTTTCGCTGACGAGACCTCCCAGGAACTCGTCGTCATCCAGGCCCATTGCCCTGAAAATTTCAACAAGGTCACCGCCAAAGCCAAGTGGGATGCCCTTGTTGCCTCCCTCCCTTTCATTGCCGCTCCAGATAGCCTGGCGGAAGCAGGACGACCTGATCTGGCGGAATCGCTTCTCGAAATTAAAAGGGCTCACCCTGATTACCCGACTTCCGTCGGATTGATAACGCTAGGCCTGAAATCCGAAGCCATCGAGGCTTCGCTGAAGGCTCATGAGACCCACGAGGCGTATAAGGGCATCAGCTATTTCTACTTTCCCCAGCAGGATATTGTTGAGCGCTATAGGAGCTTAGTCAATTCGGAGGCCGGAATTCCGGAAGATGTTCTACATTTCAGCGGCGCTCACTTCGAAGACAGTGGGGCATACGGCCGCGCATGGGTTGGATCGGTCAGTGCTGCTGAGCTGAAACGGCTTCATTCGGCCTATCAGGATAGGCTATTTGCCGGCAACGTTCGGCTGTTCATCGGCGCACGGAAGGGCGGCATCAACGAACAGATCATTAAGACAGCCAAGGAGGACCCAGGCAACTTTTGGGCGCTCAACAACGGCATCACGATTGTGGCTGACACCGCGACCCCAGGAAAGGCCGCCGACGCTTCATCGACTTTGGAGCTCAAGCGTTTCAGCATTGTGAACGGGTGCCAGACAACATCGAGCCTCGTACGTGCCGACGCAGGACCAACTGCAAAGGTACCTGCGCGAGTTATTGCAGCAAAGGCAACGCTCCGAAACGAGATTGTCCGCTATAATAACTCCCAAAACGCGGTCAAAATCTGGACAGTGCGAGCTGTTGACGACATCCAGAACCAGCTACGTCGGGAATTCGACACATCAGGAATTAACTACGCCCCGAAGCAGGAGGGGGCCCGCAAGACCCGCAATTCGTCCATCATTGAATTGGACAAAGTGACGCAATATCTCGCGGCGTCGCAGGAGAACTTCCTGATGCAAGCAATCGATAACAAGGGAGAACTGTTTGACCAGCCATATCAGAAACTGTTCCGCTGCGGGATCAAGGCTCCGGAGGTCTACCTGGCTTGGCTCACCGGGAGCTATGCCGACGAAGAACGTCAGCAACTTGTGGACGGGTTGGGCAACGATGCGAATTCAGGATTGCTTGGGGTAGCAAGCGGCTACTGGATTACATACTGCGCTTATAAGTTGATGGAGCGACTCTCAGATGTGAGATCGTCACATATTACTATAGACCGGATGAAAACTACAGAGTTCTCTAACGCGTTGCGAAAGTACATAAAAATGGCGGCGACTATGTTTTACGATGCTGCTATCGATACGTACGATCGCGATGAGTATGGCTCGTTCAAAAGCACTTTGCGTTCTGCTAAGTTCTTTCAGCGTATTAACAGCAAGATCAATAGCCGTATCGCTCGTCTCGAGAAGAAGGTGCTTCCTGATCTCGTCGCCGTGTGCAGAACCGTAAAGGTTACCTAAGCCTTCCGACACGCCCAGCGCAAGGCGGTAACCGGCTCAGGTTGTGTTCGCGTGGTATTGAAGGGTGTCTAAGGCATCAACCGGCGGGCCGAATCCCGATAGTCCCCACCATCGAATCGGTTCCCACGTTGAAACGCGGATCCCTGACCTCAAACCGTTGTGGGGAAGCGTCGGATCGCGTTGCCATGTCAGTCTTGGCCCGCCCGAGCGGCGCGGTAACGGGCGAAACCCGCCGCCCTCAACCGGCACGCGGGGCACGCGCCGCACCCGTGGCCCCAGTCATGGCGCTGGCCGCGATCGGCCAGATAGCAGGTGTGGGTGTCCTCGACGATGATGCTTACCAATTGCGCGCCGCCGAGTTCCTCGGCGAGCCGCCAGGTTGCGGCCTTGTCGAGCCACATCAGCGGCGTGTGCAGCACGAAGCGCCGCTCCATGCCGAGATTGAGCGCCACCTGCATCGCCTTGATCGTGTCGTCGCGGCAATCCGGGTAGCCGGAATAATCCGTCTCGCACATGCCGCCGACGATGTGCCGGATGCCGCGCCGGTAAGCCACCGCGGCCGCGAAGGCGAGGAAAATCAGGTTGCGGCCCGGCACGAACGTGTTGGGCAAGCCGCGCTCGCCCATTTCGATGGCGGCATCACGCGTGAGCGCGGTGTCCGACAGCGCGCCCAGCGCGGCGATATCGACGGTGTGATCCTCGCCCAGCCGCTCCGCCCAATCGGGGCGCGGCGCGCCGAGCCGTTCGCGAATCCGCGGGCGGCAGTCGAGTTCGACGCGATGCCGCTGCCCGTAATCGAAGCCGATCGTCTCCACGCGCGCGAAACGCGACAGCGCCCAGGCCAGGCAGGTGGTCGAATCCTGCCCGCCGGAGAACAGAACCAGCGCGCTGCCATCCGGCATCAGGTCGACCATGCCATGTTAGCGATCTGCTTGAGTCCGGTGGCGACTTTGGCGACGGCGTGATCGCTCACGAGGAACGCTGGCTCGGCGGCGAAACCTTCATCACGTTCGACAAGAATGCTGCACAGCCGATGCCGGTGCGCGGCGAGGCCGTTCGCCTGCTGACATAATCATGTCCGCTGTCAGCCCTCCAGCTTGTCCAGTTCGCGCACGATCGATTCGCCCATCACGTGCGTGCCGACCTTGGCGCAGTTCGGCGCCATGATGTCGGCCGTGCGCAGACCGCTCGCCAGCACGTTGGTGCAGGCGCGCTCGATCAGCGCCGCGTCCTCCTCCAAGTCGAAGGAGTAGCGCAGCAGCATCGCGAAGCTCATCACCATCGCCATCGGATTGGCGATGCCCTTGCCGGCGATGTCAGGCGCGCTGCCGTGGATCGGTTCATAGAGCGCATGCCGCTTGCCGCCGGGCAGCGGCGCACCGATCGTCGCCGACGGCAGCATGCCGAGGCTCCCGGTCAGCATGGAGGCAAGATCCGAGAGAATGTCGCCGAACAGATTGGAGGTGACGATCACGTCGAACTGCCGCGGATTGCGCACCAACTGCATGGCGCAGTTGTCGGCGTACATGTGCGTCAACGCGACATCGCCGTATTCGCGCTCGCCGAGTTCGGTCACGGTCTGCCGCCACAACAGGCCGCTCTCCATGACGTTGGCTTTTTCCACGCTGCACAACCGGTTCTGGCGTTTGCGCGCCAGATCGAACGCGACGCGCGCCACGCGCACGATCTCGTCCGTGGTGTAGACTTCGGTGTTCACGCCGCGCTTGCGCCCGCCTGCCAGCGTCTCGATGCCGCGCGGCTCGCCGAAATAGAGGCCGCCGGTGCTTTCGCGCACGATCATCAGATCGAGGCCGCGGATCACGTCGGGCTTCAAGGTGCTGGCGTCCACCAGCGGATCGAGCACCACCGCGGGGCGCAGATTGGCGAACAGGCCGAGTTCGCGCCGCAGCGTCAGGATGGCGATTTCCGGACGCTTGTCGAAGCCGAGCTTGTCCCATTTCGGGCCGCCCACGGCGCCGAACAGCACGGCATCGACGTCCTTGGCGTGCGCGACGGTTTCCTCGGCGATCGGCTTGCCGATGGCGTCGATCGCCGCCCCGCCGGCGAGGTCCTCGGACAGCTCGAAGCGAACATGCCGGCGGCGCTCCATCCAGGAGATCACGCGCCGCACCTCGTGCATCACCTCGGGACCGACGCCGTCGCCGGGCAGCAGGAGAATGCGCTTGTTCGACGGCATATGGGTTCTCCTTGGTGCCCGCTAGCGCACCTTGTGCCTCAAGCAGCCGCGATGGCGGGAAACCACGGCTGCTCGGCGTGCCGGTGCGTCTCGAACGTGTCGATCGCCGCGGCGCGCTGCATCGTCTGGCCGATGTCGTCGAGCCCGTTCAGCAGCAGATGCCGCCGGAACGGATCGATTTCGAAGCGGATTTCCTCGCCGTTCGGCCGCACGATGACCTGCCGCTCCAGATCGACGGTGAGCCGCGCATTCGCGCCCATCCGCGCATCCGCCATCAGCTGGTCGCACACCGCACGCGGCAGGCGAATGGGAAGAATGCCGTTCTTGAAGCAGTTGTTGTGGAAGATGTCGGCGAAGTCCGGCGCGATCACGCAGCGGATGCCGAAATCCAAGAGCGCCCAGGGCGCGTGCTCGCGCGACGACCCGCAGCCGAAATTTTCGTGCGCGATCAGGATCTGCGCGTGCCGATACGGTGCCTGGTTCAGCACGAAATCCGGGTTCTCGGCGCCGTCCGGCTGGAAGCGCAACGTATCGAACAGATGCACGCCCAATCCCGTGCGCTTGATCGTCTTCAGGAAGCGCGCCGGAATGATCTTGTCGGTATCGACGTTGGCGAGCGGCAGCGGCGCGGCGACGGCGGTCAGTTTGGTGAATTTTTCCATCCGCAGAACCCCTATGCTGTCATTGCGAGGAGCGGAGCGACGAAGCAATCCCCCGGGGAGCGCGCATCTTCCGGGGATTCTTCGCCTCGCTCGCAATGACGCGGTCATCACGCCATCTCCCGCACATCGGCCAGATGGCCGGTCACCGCGGCGGCGGCGGCCATCGCGGGCGAAACCAGGTGCGTGCGCCCGCCCGGTCCCTGCCGGCCCTCGAAATTGCGGTTGGACGTGCTGGCGCAGCGCTCGCCGGGCCGCAGCTTGTCCGGGTTCATGCCGAGACACATCGAGCAGCCGGCCTCGCGCCACTCGAAGCCGGCCTCGGTGAGGATGCGATCCAGCCCCTCCGCCTCGGCCTGCTGCTTCACCAGCCCGGAGCCGGGGACGACCAGCGCGCGCACGCCCTCGGCCACCCGCCGGCCGCGCGCGATGCGCGCCGCCTCGCGGATATCCTCGATGCGCCCGTTCGTGCAACTGCCGATGAACACCACGTCCACCGGGATTTCGTTCATGCGCTGCCCGGGTGTCAGCGCCATGTAGTCGAGCATGCGCCGCATCTGCGCCCGCGCCGCCTCGTCGGCGACGTCCTCGGGGTTCGGCACCGCGCCGGTGATCGGCACCACGGCCTCGGGACTGGTGCCCCAGGTCACCATCGGCGCGATCTGCGTGGCGTCGAGCGTCACCACCTTGTCGTAGTGGGCGCCGGGATCGGACGGCAGGGTGCGCCAGTATTCGACGGCGCGGGCGAGATACTCGCCCTGCGGCGCGTAAGGCCGGCCCTCGATATAGGCGAAGGTGGTCTCGTCGGGGGCGATCAGCCCGGCGCGTGCGCCGGCCTCGATCGACATGTTGCACACCGTCATCCGCCCGGCCATGTCCAGCCCGCGCACCGCCTCGCCGGCGTATTCGATCACGTGCCCGGTGCCGCCGGCGGTGCCGATCTTGCCGATGATCGCCAGCACCAGGTCTTTTGCGCTCGTCCCGGTGGGCAGCGCGCCGTCCACGCGGACCAGCATGTTCCTGGCCGGCTTTTGCAACAGCGTCTGGGTGGCGAGCACGTGCTCCACCTCGGACGTGCCGATGCCGAAGGCGAGCGCGCCCATGGCGCCGTGCGTCGAGGTATGACTGTCGCCGCAGACGATGGTCATGCCGGGCAGGCTGATGCCCTGCTCGGGCCCGATGATGTGGACGATGCCCTGGCGCGCATCGAGCACCGGGAAATACGGCACGCCGAAATCGGCGACGTTCTTCTCGAGCGTGTCGACCTGGATGCGGCTTTCCTCTTCGGCGATGCCGCTGCGCCGGTCCGAGGTCGGAATGTTGTGATCAGCGACCGCGATCGTCGCGTCCGGGCGGCGCACGCGGCGCCCGGCGAGGCGCAACCCCTCGAACGCCTGCGGGCTGGTGACCTCGTGGACGAGATGCCGGTCGATATAGAGGATGCAGGTGCCGTCCGGCAGCCGGTCGACGACGTGGCTGTCCCAGATCTTGTCGAACAGCGTGCGCGGTTTGTCAGCGGACAACGTCGTTCCTCCTATCCAACACGCGGTGTCCATGGACCCCCGCTCCCGGCTTGCGCCGGGACAGGTTTCGCGCGGGTGACGATTTCCATGATGGTGACGATCACCATGATTTGGTTAGCCACGAAAAATGTCATTACTGCGCCGCTTCGGTCTCCGGCGGCGACGCCTCGGGCGGCGGCGGCGCGGCTTGCGGCTCGGGCGCGGCGACGCGGCTCGGCGCCGTTGCGCCGGCTGGGCGACGGCGCCCGCGTCCACGGTGCGCGCGCGCTCGGCGATGCGGGCGGATTTGCCGCGCCGGCCGCGCAGGTAATAGAGCTTGGCCCGGCGCACATCGCCGCGGCGCACCACCTCGATCGCCGTGACGTTCGGCGAATAGAGCGGGAACACCCGCTCCACGCCTTCGCCGTAGCTGATCTTGCGCACGGTGAAGTTGCTGTTGAGGCCCCTGTTGGAGCGCGCGATGCAGACGCCCTCGAAGGCCTGCACGCGGGTCCGCTCGCCCTCGACCACGCGCACCGACACGCGCAAGGTGTCGCCGGCGGCGAAATCCGGGATCGCCCGAGCCGACGCGAGGCGCGCGACCTCGCCGGCCTCGAAGCTTTGCATGATGTTCATCGTGATGGCCCTCGTTCGATCCTGAGTTACGGCGCGCGGCGCGTGCTGGCAACCGAAGCGGCGGTGCTGGCCTGATATGCGGCCCACAAATCCGGGCGGCGCTCGCGGGTGATCCGCTCGGCCGCCGCCCGGCGCCAGGCGGCGATGGCGGCGTGATGGCCGGAGAGCAGCACGTCCGGCACCGCGCGGCCGTTCCATTCCGCCGGACGGGTGTAGTGCGGGTATTCCAGCAGCCCGGCGGAAAAGCTTTCGTCCTCGACGCTGGAAGCGGTGCCCAGCACGCCCGGCAGCAGCCGCACGCAGGCATCCAGCAGCACGAGCGCGGCCGGTTCGCCACCCGAGAGCACGTAGTCGCCGACGCTGATCTCCTGCAGGCCGCGCGCCTCGATGACCCGCTGGTCGATGCCCTCGTAGCGGCCGCAAAGCGCGACCACCCCCGGCCCGGCGGCCAACTGGCGAACCAGGTCCTGGCGTGAGCGTCCGCCCGCGCGGGGTGAGGCAGATGGCGGGCCGGTCATCGGCCGCCGCACCGGCCAGGGCCGCCTCGACCACATCGGGACGCAGCACCATCCCTGCGCCGCCACCGAACGGCACATCGTCGACGCTGCGGTGCTTGTCGGTGGCGAAATCGCGGATATCGATCGCGTCCAGCGACCAGATGCAATCCGCGAGCGCGCGCCCCGCGAGCGAATAGCCGAGCGGCCCCGGAAACATCTCCGGAAACAGGGTCAGTACGCTGGCGCGCCAGGTCATGCCGCTGCGTCCTGCCTCGGCGGGGCGTCGATCTCGCGCGGCGGGTTCACGACCACGCGGCCGGCCGCGACGTTCACCTCCGGCACCGCGTCGCGGGTGAACGGCACGATCAGCGGCGTGGCGTCCGGGCGCTCGATCTCCAGGCTGGTGCCGGCGCCGTAATCGTGGACGGCGGCGACCCGGCCGATCGGCCCGGCTTCGCCGAACGCCGGCAGGCCGATCAGGTCGGCCAGGTAGAACTCGTCCGGCCCGGGCGGGGGCAGCCGGTCGCGCTCCACGTAGAGCCGCAGATTGGTCAGGCGCGCGGCCGCGGCGCGGTCGGCGACAGGCACGGGCACGCCGTCGCGCAGTTCGGCGAGCGCGGCGACGCCCTCGCCGCGCCAGGACAGCGCGAACCGCCGGCCGTTTTCGTCCGCGAGCGGTCCGTAGGCGGCGAGATCGGCCGGCTCGGCGGCGTGGCTGTGCACGCGCACGAGGCCCCGCACGCCGTGCGGCCGGCCGATCACCGCCATCAGAATGCGCCGCGCCGGCATCTCACCAGCACGCGCGACCGAGGCCGCTCGTCTTTGTCATGCCGGGGTTTGTCATGCCCGGGTTTGTCATGCGCGGGCTTCAACCGGCGGCGGGCGCGGCGGCGTTGGCGCGCTCCTGTGCCTTCTTGCCCGGCGCCGACTTGATCGGCTGCTCGCGGACCGGCGGCATCGGCCCGAGCCCGGCATTGCCGAGGAAGCGCGCCACGCGATCGGTCGGCAGCGCGCCCTGGCCGAGCCAGTGCTGCAGCCGTTCCGCGAACAGCCGCACCCGGTCGGCGTGCTCGGCCGGCAGCATCGGGTTGTAGCTGCCGAGCTTCTCGATGAAGCGCCCGTCGCGCGGACTGCGCGAATCCGCGACCACGATGTGGTAGTAGGGCCGCTTCTTCGCGCCCGCGCGCGCCAGGCGGATTTTCAAGCTCATTCGGTGCTCCTCAAACGGGTTTCGTCATCCCTGTCGTCAGGAAGGATCGGGCCTGTGTCAGGAAGGATCGGGCCTGCGTCAGGCAGGATCGGCGCCACGGCCCGGTGGATACCGGCCTTCGCCGGCAAGGGTGTTCCGGCGAGGGCGCGATCGTGTGCCTCAATGCCACGTCTGCCGCCCGCGCTGCGGCATCAGGGCACCGATGCCGTGCCGCATCAGCCCCTTCGGCCCCAGCTTGTTCATGCGCTTCATCATGGTCGACATTTCGTCGAACTGCTTCAAGAGCCGGTTCACCTCCTGCACCGTGGCACCCGAGCCGGCGGCGATGCGGCGCTTGCGGCTGGCCTTGATGATCTCCGGCGTGCGCCGCTCCTTGGGCGTCATGGACGAAATGATGGCGCCCTGGCGCTTCAGCACGGTGGTGTCCAGGTTGGCGTCCTCGATCTGCTCCTTGATCTTGCCGACGCCGGGCAGCATGCCGACGATCGAGGACAGGCTGCCCATCTTGGTGATCTGCTTGAGCTGGTCGGCGTAGTCCTGCAAATCGAACTTGCCCTTCATCATCTTGCGGGCGAGTTTTTCCGCCTCTTCCTGGTCGATCGTCTCGGCGGCCTTCTCGACCAGCCCGACCACGTCGCCGAGGCCCAGGATGCGCCCCGCGACGCGCTCCGGGTGGAATTCCTCCAAGGCATCGAGCTTCTCGCCCAAGCCCATGAGCTTGATCGGCGCCCCGGTGACGGCGCGCATGGAGAGTGCCGCGCCGCCGCGGGCGTCGCCGTCCATGCGGGTGAGCACGATGCCGGTGACGCCGACCGCCTCGTTGAAGGCTTTCGCCGTGTTCACCGCGTCCTGCCCGGTCATGGCGTCGACCACGAGCAGGGTATCGGCGGGGCTGGTCGCGGCGCGGATTTCCCGGACTTCGTCCATCAGTTCCTGGTTGATGGAGAGCCGGCCGGCGGTGTCGAGGATCACCACGTCGTAGCCCTCGCGCCGTCCGGTCTCCATGGCGCGGCGGGCGATCTGCACCGGGCTTTCCCCCGCGACGATGGGCAGGCTGGCAACCCCCGTCTGCTCGCCGAGCTGGGCGAGCTGGAGCTGGGCAGCGGGGCGCTGCGTGTCGAGGCTGGCGAGCAGCACGCGCAGCCGCTCGCGGCGCGACAGGCGCAGGCCGAGCTTGCCGGCGGTGGTGGTCTTGCCCGAGCCCTGCAGCCCGACCATGAGGATGGGCACGGGCGCGGCGGCGGCGAGGTTGAGCGGCACGGCGCCGGCGCCGCCGAGCTGCTCGACCAGCGCGTCGTTGACGATTTTCAGCACCTGCTGGCCGGGGGCGACGGAATCGATCACCTCGGCGGTGGCGGCGCGCTCGCGGATTTTGCCGACGAAATCCTTGACGACGGGGAGGGCGACGTCGGCGTCGAGCATGGCGAGGCGGACCTCGCGCAGCGCCTCGGCGACATCGGCCTCGTCGAGCCGCCCGCGCCCGCGCAGGCGGTCGAAGGCGCCGGAGAGCTTGTCCGAGAGGTTCTCGAACATGGGGGATATCCTTCAAACGCGAAAGCGCCGCTGCGCGAACCCTCGCGGAGCGGCGGTGCCCGTCGCACGGGCGGGGGCTATATGCGGACAGACGGCAGGGGAGTCAAGGAAACAGCTATTCGGGTCCAGCCGGTCGGGTCAGCCCGCTATCCCTCCCGGCTTTACAGGAGGTTTATGGGTTCCGATGGTGTTGGCGACCTTGATAGCTGTGATCGTGGTCGGCCTCCAGAGTTATGGGATGGCGGGGATTCGCGATCCAACCATCAGCATCGGAGCGCCAGGAATTGTAGTCACTGCAAACTCTAGCTGTAGACCTGTCTGTGGGAGCGGATTCGGTGAAAACGGTATTTCCGCTTCTGTGAAAGCGTTCCGCAGGGCTTCAGCGTCGGCGCCGTTTCCATCCGGAAGAATTATTCCGAATAATATTGCATTGCCGGGCTTCGAAGCTCCTGGTGCAACACGCCAATGCGCGTTGCTCAAGATTTTTGAAAACTGGATGGCAAGAAAAAGCGCCTCTGGATCGCCGTCCGTATACCGCAAGTTCACAGACCCAGGATGGGCGGCTAGTGATCTCTCCAACTTGGCTGCAGTTTGCGACGATATTGTCCGCCAAGTTACTGCCGCCTTCAATTTTTCAGTTTCTAGACGAGCAGAGGCCGCCTCTTTTTCGAGTTCAGCGGCTCGCAACATCGCGTTGCCAGCAGTCTTGTCGGCTTCAATGCCTTCTCTTCTCGCTTCTTCAATCTTTAGGCCCGCTTCTGTTTTATATCGATCCAACTCTCGTTGAGAGGCGGCGAGCTCTATTCGTTGTAGTCTAACGACCGCCCAAGTAGCCGCGCCCGCAAGAAGCGCAAACAAACCAGCGGCGATCAGAAACACGACCATCGCGTTTTCCCATTCGTGTAGCGATAAGCCAAGCACGCGTTTCACCCTGTTTGAAAAACTAGCGGTTGGAATCGTTGCTGATCTGTCATTAGCGTTTGTCGCACTTGGCATTTTCGTCTTTCGGGATTTGTTTAGGAACCATCCAATATGAGCGAAGCGTAATCCGCCGCAAGCGGACGGACGCGGCGGGTTACACTTCGCTTACCCGCCATACACAGCAAGCCGTAGGGCGGGTCAGCGAAGCGTAACCCGCCACCCGGAGCACGGCGGATTGCGCTTCGCTCATCCGCCCTACTTCGCTGGCGGCGGGACATCATCAAATCAAGCAAAAACTATTCGCCGCCAAGAAAGTCGCCAGCTTCCGGATCAAGGTCGGTCTGTTCGGTTGCGAGTTCGATAAAGTCTTTGACCTCCGGCTCCGCGTCGCCTTCCTGGACCCCTGAATATCCGCTCCCCCGATCGACGAGGGCACCTTTACCCGTCTTCGACAGTGGGTTTTGCCAAGTGGTTGAATAAGCGCGACAATCCGCGCCGCCCGCGGCGGCTTGGCACTACATTTGCGGGAGCGCTCAGTTGGCGCTGGCGGCCTGAACGGTGCTCGGCAGAGCAGCGCCGGCGGCGCGCAGGGCGATGCTGGCGGCGGGCCGCGGGGCGGAACGCAGCAGGAAGCGCTTGCCGTTCTGATCCATCTCGGTCTCGCTCAGCGAGTCGAGGTCGGCGATGACCGCGGGCCAAGAAGCTGTACAGGCCGAGTGCGGCGATGCGGGCCTCCAGCTCGGCCTTCAGCACGAGGGCGAGGAAGCTGCAAAACACGTGACCGCGGATGGTCTGGTCGAGCTTGTGGAAGATCGGCCTGGTGGCGAGCAGATGCTTCGCTGTCCGGAACGTCTGCTCCACCATGGCGAGCTGCTTGTAGCGCAGCATTGCGGTAAGCGGATCGAGATCGGTGTTGGTGCGCAGCACGAACACGCCATCGAAGCGGGCATCCTCTTCCGCTTTGGCGTGATCGATGGCGAAGTGGGCTTCGCCGGCGGTCTTGAGGAAGCGGCGATAACCGCCGTTGCCGATGAGCGCCTTGTCGCCCTTCTTGAGCTGCCGTTCCAGCGCGGCAAGAATGGCGGCGCGTTCGGCGGCATCCTTGTCCGCCTGCTGATGATTGATGCAAACGATATAGCGTTGCCCGCCCAATGTGACCGCCTTGGCGCCGTAGTCGGTTTGCGCGCCGCGCCGTTCCGTGGTGAGCGGCACGAACGGAGCGGCATCGTTGAGCACCACGTCGCGCACCAGCTTATCGGTGCGCTCGCGCACGCCAAGGATGTAGAGCAGGCCCCGCGCTTGCAGTGCGGCGATGGTCTCCGTACTGATCATGCCGCGATCGGCGACGAGGCACACACGCCCGATGGCAAAGCGGCGACGCAGCCGGTCGACCACCGGGATCAGGCTGGTCACATCCGCCGTGTTGCCGGGCCACATCTCCGAGCACACCGGGCGCCCGTCGCCATCGATCAGCACGGCCAGGATCATCTGCCGCAGGTCGGGGCGATGATCTTTGCTGTAGCCGTGCCGGCCCAGCGTCTCGCCACCCAGCCCCTCGAAATACAGGCTGGTGGTGTCCATGAACACCAGGTCGAGCCGGCTGAACAGATCGCGCCGGTACGCGAACAATTGCTCCTCGATCAAATCCTTCGTGCAACGCGGCGCGAACGGCGTGGCGCCGTCCTGCTGATCGGCCGGCAGTTCCTCACCCAGCCACGCCATCGCTCGATAAAGATGGTGCAGGTCGATGGCATCGCTGCCGGCGATCCGATAATCCTCGCGCCAGCGATCCGCCGCCAGGTCCGACCCGCCGCGCATTAGGCGATGCAGCACGGTGAGGAACACCGTGCGTTCCAGCGCGAAGCGATGGCCGCGGCCGCGGGCCAGGGCCGCGATCACGCTGGCGCAGCCGGTCTCGGTCCACAGCCGCTCGAACACCAGCGCCGGACCGATGCGGCGCACCGCCACCGCCGGAGCGCCGTTCCTGGCGGCATCCAGCACCATCGCCTGTTCGACGAACCGCGCGCCCGAGCGCAACAGCCGATCGAGCTGCCCGCTGGCTTCAAGCTCATCCAGCCGTCCGAGCGTTGCGATCACTCGTTGGCGCACCTGATCGCCGGTCCTGTGGCTCTCGACGATCTGCAGATAGATGCGACCCTGCGACTGCTTCTTCCGGAAGTACATGCGCGACTCGATACGAGGTGCGCACAGATTAGCCAATAATATCGCGGGATCAAGGCATATCTGGCACTATCCGTGGCACTACATATTAGCTCGGCTCCCGCCCAACAGCGAGCAAAATCAGATAGTTATCCATTCCTCACCGAGCTCAAGTGTCGAAGATGGGCTTTACAGCCGGTCTCCCAAACCCAATCATGCGGGCATTCAATTCGAGGTTGTTCTCGTGGCCGATGGACTTGCGAAAGCGGGCTCCTCGCCGCCCCGCGCCAAGGCTCCGGGGAGCCTCGCCGGGCAGATCGGGACCCTTTTGGTCGGTGGGGTCGTCGGGCTTCTCCAAGAGGGACGGCACCGGTTTGCCGGCGACGCCAAGATCCAGCCGGGGAATGCGCAGGCGGCTGGCAGGCCAAGGTGTTGGACCGCCTGGTCGCGATCCTGGATTTGCCCCGGAACTCGGATGGCTGTGGCGCGCCGGCGATCAGCCGCGGCGCCGGCATGTTTTCCCTCGAAGTATTGCATCGCGCGATGCATCCCAGAACGCCCGTGCCGCAAGCGGTGCCCTCGTCGGTCGGAGGTATCCAGCTCGAATGGCACGACAAGGAAATCGACCTCGAGCTTCACGTCATAGCGCCCTTCCAATGCGAGCTCTGGTTCGAGGACCACCGAGGCGGCGCTGTGGTATCGGCCGAGCTGACGACCGATTTCGCTCCGCTGCGGTCGGCACTCGACGAATTGACGAAGCGATAACGGCATCAGGCCGGCGCGGATGTCGGGCGCCGCCGACGGCGTGATCCCCGGACGGGTATTGGCTGTTCCGGCGTATTCATCCTGCGCAGGTCGCGACGGACGCAAACGCCGGCAAGCCCGGCCCTCCTCGGCGGCCTTCAAGGACCCGGATATGTCGGTGGATTCGGAGACGCTGCTGCGCGCGGCGGGCCTGGACTGGCGCTTCGCTCTTCGCGGGTATCCCGAACATTCCCTGGTCCGGCACCAGGGGGCAATCGCGCGCAAGAACTCGCAGGCAATCGTCCCGGACCCGCTCCCGAACAACCCCGCGCACGCGCTGGTTTGTGGCAGGAAATCTCCGGGAACGGCAAATCGCCTTCGCGACGCTTCCGTTTGGGTCGCCCTCAAGGGCGAACCCGTCTAGCGAAGCCCACGTAGGCGAAACCCCGGATTTCGCCGGCACTCCATCCGGCCAGGCGGCCCCGCTTGACAGCCGGTTCCGCCGGCCTGAATTTCGACCAGTCGAACCAACTGGTCGGACAGCCCATGCGGGAAATCCAAGCCTCGGAGGCCAAAACCCACCTCCCGGCCGCTCCTCGACGAGGTCGAGCGCGGTGGAACGGTCGTCATCACCCGGCACGGCCGGCCGATCGCCCGGCTGGTCCCGGAGGCGGACCGCCGCCAAGCCGAAATCGACCGGGCGATCGACACTATCCGCGCGCTCGGCAAGCGCACCGGCAAGATCACGCTCCCCGAGTTGCTGTCGGCCCGCCACGAGGGCCACAAATACTGATGCCCTTCGTCCTCGATGCCTCGATTGCCGCCTGCTGGGCTTTCGACGATGAAGACCACCCCAAGGCCGCAATGGCGTTGGAGCGCATCCGCACCGATGAAGCGCGGGCGCCGAGCCTCTGGTGGTTCGAGGTGCGCAACACGCTGATCGTCAACGAACGGCGCGGCCGCATCGCCGAAGCCGATACGACAGCGTTCCTCCGCAGCCTTTCCCGCTTGGGCGTCACGATCGATCGCTCGCCCGAGGAGGCCGAGCTTTTGGCCCTCGGCCGGCGGCTGCGGCTCACGGTGTACGACGCCAGCTACCTGGAACTGGCGCGCCGCGACGGACTTCCGCTCGCCACGCTCGATGGCGATCTGATCCGCGCCGCGCGGGCGGAACGCCTGACCCTGCTGGGCGAGGAGCCGGCCGCGCCGGCTGGGCGCTAACGCCATTGGCCCTGCATCGCAGGACCTGGGATAAACGACCGCCGCATAATCCCGGGCGGCGGTGTCGCGGCACCCCGCCGAATGGAGCCACGCATGAGCCTCAGAGTCGTGTCCTCCGCCGACGACCGGGCGCTCGCGATCCGCGACCATCTGCTGCCGCTTATCCGCGAGCACGGCGCGATCGAGAACCAGCGCGGGCCGGTGCGGGTGGTCTCGCTCAGGATGGGCGACTGGGCGTTCAGCCACTGGACGCCGTTCAGCGAGCTGGCCGCCGACGAGGCCTCCTCGCCGGGCTACCGGCACGCGCTGGAGCGGCAGCGCCGGCAATCCGACCTGCCCTACGGGCTCGACGTGTGGCGCGGGGAAAAAGTGCTCAGCATCCTCTGGGCGGACGACGGGGCGTTCGAGGTGGTGCAATTCGTCCGCGGCCCCTGGGAAGACGAGGCGCTGGCCTTGTGACCACGCCGCGCGCCAGGCGTCGCGCCTGGACTGCGCCGGGGCGGCGGATCGGGCGGGACGGCGGCGGTCGGCTTCTCGGGGTGGTTCCGCAGTTGCCACGATCGGGGCGCAGTAGGCGTTGGCGCGAGCGGCGCGTCGGTCTGGCCGGTGTAGCGGATTTCCGCGACCCGCCCGTCCACCAGCTTGGCGGTCGCATGACAGTACCCGCCACCGCCGGAGAAGTTGACGTTGCCGAGCAGCGGCACCGGCAGGCTGACCCCGAACTCGACGTGGTGGTCGAGGCCCAGGTGAGGATTTCGGTGTTGCCGAACGTGCTGTGCAAATCCGGAACACCGAGGCAGGTTTCGATGCCGAGTTTCGTCATGCCGAGCAACGACGCGCGCGCCGCCGCCGCCGTCCGCGCGTCCTGATCGAGCACGCGCCGCACAGGCACAGCAATGCGATAGCCGCAATGCGACGCTTCATGCGCTCCCGCCTGTCTGCTCGGGACCGCGCGACGCGCGTCACGCTCCGGCTCGGGGCCGAACGCTCGTCTGCAACCGGCTCGCGCGCAACGGTGCGGCGGCGCCACGGCTCCCGTCATGATGAGGGCCGCATCGAACATCGGATGCGGGTTTGGGTCATGCCCGTTGTCGACGCCCTCGGTCGCCCCCAGATCCCGGTCGGCCCGGCTACTTGCCGTAGCCGACGCGCCAGATCGTGTTGTTGCCGTCCTCGCTCACCAGCAGCGCGCCGTCCGGCATCACCGCGACGCCGACCGGGCGGCCCCACACGCCGGCATCGGTGACGAAGCCGGTCAGGAAATCCTCGTAGCCGCCGGTTGGCTTGCCGTCGCGCATGCGCACCCGGATCACCTTGTAGCCGGTGCGCCGGCCGCGGTTCCACGAGCCGTGCAGGGCGACGAAGGCGTCGCCGCGATAGCCGGACGGGAACATCGCGCCCTCGTAGAAGGCGAGGCCGAGCGGGGCGGAATGCGGCTGGATCAGCACGTCGGGCACGATGACCGAGCCCGCCAGATCCGGACGCTCGCCGCGATGCTTCGGGTCCGGATGGTCGCCGATATAGGACCAGGGCCAGCCGTAGAACCCGCCCTGTTGCACGCGGGTGACGTAATCGGGCGGTAGGTTGTCGCCGAGGCCGTCGCGCTCGTTCACCGCGCACCAGAGCGCGCCTGTCGCCGGCTGGATCGCCTCGCCCGAGCAGTTGCGCAGGCCGTGGGCGAACGGCCGCGGCGCGCGCCCGCGCGGGCCGAGCGCCAGCACGTCGGCGCGGTTCGTCTCGTCGCCCCAGGCGGCGCCGATGCCGTGCACGCGCTGGAACGCCTGGATCTGTTGCGGCGTCTTCCGCGGCAGGTCCGGGTCGTTGGCCTCGGAGCCGACGGAAAGGAACAGCGTCTGCCCGTCCGGCGCCACGGCGAGGTCGCGCGTCCAATGGCCGCCGGTGGGCAGGTTGCGGAGGATCACCTGGCCCTGGCCGTCCGGTTTCAGCGCGCCGTTGCGGTAGGGATAGCGCAGCACGCGGTTGGTTTCGGCCACGTAGACCCATTGCGGGTTCGCGCCCGGCGGATAGAAGGCGATCCCGTAGGGGCGGTCGAGCCCGTCGGCGAACACCGCGGTTTGCGCGGGGTGCGCGGCACCCGCGGGGGCGCGCAGGATGGCGACGCGGCCGGCGCGGCTTTCGGCCACGAACACGTCCCCGTTCGGCGCCACCCGCAGCTCGCGCGGACCTTGCAGCTTGGCCGTGAACAGCCGCGCGTGAAAGCCGGCCGGTGCAAGCGGCGACGCCCCGTCCGGGCGCGAGATCAGGTTCGCCGGATTGGCGACCGAGCGGGTGGCGCCGGGCTCGGGCAGGTCGCTCGGGCGGATCAGGTGCTCCACTCCCGGCGCGGACTGGCGCCAGCCGCCGAACACCACGGGCGCCGCCGCGACCGTGCTCAGCGCCAATCCGGCAAGCAGCAGCTTTCGTCGAACTCGTCACGTTGTGTTCTCCTGATGTGGCGTCGCCGTGCTGTTGCTGGAGCGCTTTGACAAGCCGCCCGACGGGCACTACCGCGCCTCAGCGTTGCAAGAGGGAGAACGCCCGTTGCCTGACAAGGATAGTTTGATCCGCGAGCGAGCCTATCACATCTGGGAAGCGGAAGGCCGCCCCGAGGGACGCGAGGCGGAACATTGGCAGCGCGCGCGGCGGGACCTGGAAGCCGCGGCGCCGCCGCCCCCCGCGGCCGAAACCGTGACGGCCGAACCGCCGGCGCGGAAGCGGATGCGCAAATCGGCCGCCAAGCCGGCCGCGACGCGGGAGGCCGCCGTCCAAGCCGGCGACCGGGCGGGCGAAGCAGCCGGAATTGGAGCTGCCGCGCGGTTAGCCGCCCGCCCGTCGCTTGCGCCGGCGTCAGACCTCGAATCGCACCAGACTTTGCGGCGATGGCGGCAACGGCGTTACCGTCGCGCCGCGGGCCCCGGCGGCCTTGGCCATCGTGTCGAATTCCGTCGCCGTGTAGGCGTCGCCGCTCGGGGTCGAGCCCAGCATGACGAAGGCGAAGGTGGCGGGAAGCGGCGCCGGCGTGACCCGATCCGCGTTCGGCACGAACGCGACGCCGAGCACCTGGCCACCCGGCGCCAAGCTCGCCCGGATCTTGCGCAGCAGCCCGACGCACGTCCCGTGGGCGAAATGGTGTAAGCTCAAAGGACCCGCCTTCCGGCGGGCATCGGGTGTGGAAAGGGAGCCGTATGAACGAGCATTCCGCAAACCTGCAGCGCGAGGCATTGTCCGACCAGACGTCGGTCCCGAAGATGACGCGTTTGCTTCTCGGCAAATACGCGCGGCAATTCGATAGTTCCCCTGTATCGTTCAAGGTCGTTCTCCCCGATGGTTCCGTTCAGTTTTTCGGAAAGGATGCGCCGCGCTTCGAGGTCACGCTGAAGAACGCCAAGGCGTTGCGCGCGGTGAGCAGCATGGACGAGGGGCGCATCGCCGATGCTTACGTCGCCGGCGATGTCGATATCGACGGAGACATGCTGGCCCCTTATGCCTTGCGGGGGGCGATGAAGGATTTTCATCCCCTCACCACGATCTGGCGCTTCCTGCAGCCGCTGCTTTTTGGCCAAGTTCGCACCAACAAGCAGGCGATCACCGCCCACTACGAAATGGATCCAGACTTCTTCCTGGGCTTCCTCGATCCGAACACGCCCTGCTACACGCAGGGCATGTACGAGACGGCGGACGAGCCGCTCGATGTGGCGACGCTTAGGAAGTTCGACTACTGCTTTGAGAAATGCGGTCTGAAGCCCGGCTACCATATCCTTGAGATCGGACCCGGCTGGGGCGCGTGGTTCGAATATGCCTCGCGCCGCGGCGTGAAATGCACGGGCATCAGCATTTCCCAGGTCTCGATCGACTATCTCGCGGAGCGGGCGAAAGCCCTCGGTTTCGACTGGGAACTGATCAATGTCGACCTTCTGGAATACCAGACCGACCGGAAATATGACGCCATCGTCATCATGGGCGTGATCGAGCACCTACCCGACTACAAGCAGGTCCTCGATAAATTCGTGACGCTGGTCAAACCAGGCGGCAAGATCTTTCTCGACGGGAGCGCCGACAAGAAGAAATACGACCAATCGTCCTATATCGTGAAATACATCTACGCCGGCAATCACAGCTACCTGGTTCTGCATGACCTTCTCGAGCAGCTTTCCAACACGCCGCTTGAAGTCCTGGAGCTGCTCAACGACCGCGTCAGCTATTTCCTGACGGCCAAGCAATGGGCAGTCAACTTCGACAATAATCGCGAGGCGATCATCGCCCGCTTCGGCGAGTTCAATTATCGTCGTTTCCGACTTTACCTCTGGGGCGCCGCCTACGAGTTTCTCTCAGGCGGCATGTCCTGCTACCGCATGATCCTTCAGTCGCCGGAGGCGTTTGAGACCTGATCCGGGGGGCGTGCGGCGGCAACGGGCCTTCAACGCGATCGGCGCAACCGGCGGGAGACATCATGGAGGGGGAAGCCGACCCTCTTGGTCGGCGACATGTTCTGCAGGTTCTCAGCTCGCCGCGATCCGCGCGCTTCTCATCCCGAACGAATATCTGAGTGCGGAGGTCGAGAGGCTGAGGGCTAGAATGCAAGGGACTTCCGAATCAGGACACTAGACTGCCGAGATGCCCGGGTCGAGCCCGGGCATGACGGGGTTGTTACGAGGCCTGGCATGACGAGGTTGTTGCGAATTCACTTCCTGTACGGTGGGAGCGCGCTCGGCCACCCGGAGCGCGAGCCATTTGGGACCGGGCTGCTTCGCCGCCTTCGGCAGCAGCAGCACCATCGCGAACGCGCGCTTGCGCCGGCGCGCCGCCGTGAAGCCGCGCAACACCTGCTCCGGCGTGGCCACGACCGCATCCTGCACGCGCAGAATGACGTCGCCCGCGACCATGCCGCGCTCCGCCGCGTCGGTGTTGGCGAGCACGCCGCTCACCAGCACGCCGGTCTGGTTCGGCGGCAGGTTGTACTTGGCGCGGGTCCGGTCGGTGAGCCGCGCGAGGGTGAGCCCGAGATCCGGCGGCACCGGCGGCGGCTTGGGGCGGGTCGGCGGCGTCGGCAACTCGCGCGCCAGCGCCTCGGCTTTCGGCCAGATCGCGATCGTTACCGGCACCGCGAGCGCGTGTCCGTCGCGCCAGATCGTGAAGCCGACGCGCTCGCCGCCGGGGGTCTTCACGATGTCGCGCATCAGCGCGCGGGTATCGACCGGCGTCTCGTCGCCGAACCGCAGGATCACGTCGCCGACCTGTAGCCCCGCCTTGGCCGCGGGTCCGTCCGCGCGCAGATGCGCGATGATCGAGCCGCCGGCCGCCGGCATGCCGATCGCTTCCGCCATGTCCGGGCCGACTTCCTGAAGCTTAGCGCCGATCCAGCCCGGCCGCACCCAGCCGTAGCGCAGCAGCCGGCGGACCACGAAGCGCACGACGTTGGACGGGATGGCGAAGCCCAGGCCGACCGAGCCGGAAATCGGGGACACCAGCGCCGTG
This sequence comes from uncultured Alphaproteobacteria bacterium, assembly GCA_963761015.1. Classification (GTDB taxonomy): domain Bacteria; phylum Pseudomonadota; class Alphaproteobacteria; order Acetobacterales; family Acetobacteraceae; genus CAVXFL01. Next base: position 24,345 of record CAVXFL010000001.1, on the reverse strand, counting down.
TCGAGGCCGACCACCTCGCCGCGGCTGTCCAGCAGCGGGCCGCCGGAATTGCCGTGATTGATCGCCGCGTCGGTCTGGATGAAATCGTCGTACGGCGTGTTCAGCACGTCACGATTGAGCGCGCTGACGATGCCGGCGCTGACCGAGGTGCCGAGGCCGAGCGGATTGCCGACCGCGAACACCGGGTCGCCGACCTGCAAGCGGTCGCTGTCGCCGAACGGCGCCGTGGGCAGCGGATGCCCCACATCGACCTTGAGCAAGGCGATATCCACCGGGCGGGCCGCGGACAGCACCTTGGCCGGGGTGCGCGAGCCGTCGCCGAAGGTGACGTAAATCTCGTAGGCGTCCTGGACGACGTGCCAGTTGGTCACGATGACGCCGGAATGGTCGACCACGAAGCCGGAGCCGGAAATCACCACGCGGCGGTAGCGCGGCGCCGCGGCCGCCGCTTCCGCCTCCGTCTCCGGGCGGCGATCAAGCTCGGCCCGATGCGCGGCGATGTTCACCACCGCCGGCAACAGGCTGCGGAGCACGTTCGCCTCGTTCACGTCCGGCGCCTCCGCCGCGGCGTGGCGGCAAATCCGCCGCACAATCCGCCGACCAGGGAGGCCGCGAGCAGCACCAGCCGAAACCGGCCGGGTGTCCTGGCGCTTGCTGCGTTGCGCATCGTGCTGGTCCGTCCCGGGGGAAAAGATCGCGACCGCTACTTATCCGATCCGCCGCCGCAACCGGCACGGGCCCGTCATCACGTTCGCGTCGGGGGCCGGCGCGGCGGTCGGGGTCGCTCGGGCGCTCGCCCCGACCGCGAAATCGTGTTCATGCGTCGCCTTGTGGCCGGCCCCTAGCCGGTTGTACCGCTTGGAATTGAAGGGCCCGTCCGGGGAGCGACGGTTATGGACATTGCCGTTTCACGCGTGGCAGCCGCCGATGTCCGGCTGGAGCCGGACAGTTTCCTGCGGCACCTGCTGCGCGAACTGGCCGGCACCTTGCAGGACGTCGTCGGCCTCGACGAGGCCTCCGGCTATATCAGCGTGGTCGGCGCGGCCGTCGGCGAGCACATCGACACCGAGTACCGGCGCGCGCTCGCCGTCGAGCGGCTGGACCGCCGGCAGGTGGCGGAGGTGCTGGTCGACCTGAAGCGGCGCATCCGCGGCGACTTCTATGTCATCGAGGAGACCGAGGCGCGGATCGTGCTCGGCAATCGGCGGTGTCCGTTCGGCGCGTTCGTGCGCGACCGGCCGTCGCTCTGCATGATGACCTCGAACGTGTTTGGCCACGTCGCGGCCGAGAACCTCGGCTACGCCGGCGTGGAACTGGAGCGCACGATCGCCGAGGGCCATCCGGAGTGCCGGGTGGTCGTGCATCTGCGGCCAAGGGACGATATGGGTGCCGATGTCCGCGAATATTTCCGCCGTGACGATCCGCACCCCTGATCCGACCGTCCGCGACGTGCTGGACGGCCTGGCGGAGCCGTGTGTGGTCGTCGACAGCGCCGGGCTGACCCGCGTGGCCAACCGCGCGGCCGTGGCGCGATTGGGCGGCGATATCGTCGATCGGCCGCTGACCTCGGTGATGCCGCCGGAAGCCGGGCCGGAATTTCGCGCGTATCTCCGCCGCTGTTCGGGCTCGCGCCAACCGTTGCCCGGCGCGATCGAACTGTGTCTGCCGGACAACGGCCCGGCGCAATTGCGCTGCCAGGGCAGCGTACCTGGTCCCGGCACGCGACGGGGCCCCGGCGCTGGTGTTGCTGCGTTGCTCGGATGCCGGCTTGCAGCGATTCTCCACCCTTGCCCGCAGCGTGCGCGACCTCAACGGGGAGTTGCGGGAGCGGCGCCGCACGCAGGCCGTGCTGGAGGAGGCGCTGCACGACCGCGAGCTGATGCTGCACGAGCTGCACCACCGCGTGAAGAACAGCATTCAGATGCTGACCGGCATGGTCGCGGCGGCGCGGCGCGATGCCGAGGCCCCGGCCGCCCGCGCCGTGCTGGACGAGGCCAGCCGTCGCCTGGGCGCGATGGCGGCGGTGCATCAGATGCTCTATCGCGCCGACAGCCTCGGCAGCCTACGCGCCGATCGGTTCATGGCAGAGCTTGCGGCGAGCATCCTGCGGCCCTACGGGGCCAGTTCGCGCGTGTCGTCGCGCGGCGCCGCGGACGCGACGGTTCCCAACGACGCGGCGATCCCGCTTGCCCTCATTCTGAACGAGTTGCTGGCCAACGCGGTGAAGCACGGACCGCCGGACGGCCAGATCCGCGCGGACCTCACCGGTAACGGGGCGGCCTTCGCCCTGGCGGTCGAGGACGACGGGCCGGGTTTCGTGCCGGCCGGGCCGGTCAAGCGCGGATCGGGTCTCGGGCTGGTGCGCGGACTGGTACGCCAGCTCGGGGGAAGTTTCGACGTCGAGCGCGGCGAGCATGGCGGGGCGCGCTGTCTGGTTCGCTTCGAAACCCGGCGGGAAGCGGCGCGCGAAGGCGCGGCGGCATGATGCGCGCGGCCGACGCGGCCTGGCCCGCCAGCGGGGCGGGCGTCTGGCGCGGCGTTCCGGCCTGGGCGCAGGAGGCCGGCGGGCTGGGCGCGCGGCCGCCGGGTCCGGCCCGTATCCTGCTCGTCGAGGACGACTACTTCGTGGCGCTCAGCAGCGAGGACGCGTTGACCGACGCCGGCCACGACGTGGTCGGCGTGGCGGCCACGGCCGATCTGGCGGTGGCGATCGCCGACGCGGAACGGCCCGATCTCGTGGTGATGGACATCAGGCTGAACGGGGCGCGCGACGGCATCGACGCCGCGAAGGAGATCCGCGACCGCTTCGACATTTGGTCCATTTTCGTCACGGCGCAGGCGGATCCGGGAACGCGCGTGCGCGGCGAGCGGGAGGCGCAACCGCTGGGCTGGCTGCTGAAGCCCTTCGCCGCCAGCGAACTCGCCGCCGCCGTCCGCGCCGCCCTGACCGCGGCGAAGCAGCGCAAGCCAAACAACTAGATCGCTTCGACAGCAGAACGAGGCGTTCCGGGATGTTGCCGAACGCGGTTCGCGCAAAGCAAAGCCAGTCGTGGAAGTGGGCCGTGCGAGCACAGCGGTTTCCGGCCCGGCGAGTTCTTGCGGCTGGATTAACAGATCGCAAGGCATCGGCCGCTCCCCCTTTGCGCTGTGCGATAATTCCGCTATGCCCGGCCGCAAGTTTGGGGGATGGACGTGGCTGCTCTGCTTGAAATCCAAGGGCTGACCAAGCGGTTTGGCGCCTTTACCGCCGTCGACGACGTCTCGTTCAACGTGTCCAAGGGCGAGGTTCTGGGCTTTCTCGGGCCGAACGGCGCCGGCAAATCCACCACCATGCGCATGCTGGCCGGCTTCATCACGCCGACCGCCGGCCGCGCGCGCATCTGCCGCTACGACGTGCAGGACGAAGGTGTCGCCGCGCGGCGCAACCTCGGCTACTTGCCGGAAGGTGCGCCGCTCTATCCCGAAATGACCGTGATCGCCTTCCTGCGCTTCGTGGCGAGCATGCGCGGCTATTCGCGCGGCGAACGCACCGAGCGCGTGGAGAGCGCGATACGCCTCACCGCGCTCGATGGCGTGCGGCTGCAGCCGATCGAGACGCTGTCCAAGGGGTTCAAGCGTCGCGTCGGGCTGGCGCAGGCGCTGCTGCACGATCCGCCGGTGCTGGTGCTGGACGAGCCGACCGATGGGCTCGATCCCAACCAGAAGCACGAGGTGCGCACGTTGATTTCGCGCCTCGCCCCGGAGAAAGCCTGGGTCATCAGCACGCATATCCTCGAGGAGGTCGAGGCGGTCTGCACGCGCGCGATCATCATCGCCGCCGGCCGCATTGTCGCCGACGCGCCACCGCGGGAACTGGCCGCGCGCCATCCCTCCGGGCGGCTGGAGGACGTGTTCCGCGCGCTGACCCAGCCGCAGCTTTCCCCGCGCAAACAATACCTGGCGGCCTGACCCATGCGACCAATCCTGACCATCGCCCGGCGCGAGCTGGGCGGGTATTTCCTGACACCCGTCGCCTGGGTGTTCATCGTCATCTTCCTGGTGCTGCAAGGCGTGCTGACGTTCAACGTCGGCGGGTTCTTCGAGCGCAACCGCGCCGACCTGCAGCCGTTCTTCGAGTTCATCCCCTGGGTGTTCCTGCTGCTGGTCCCGGCGATCACCATGCGGCTGTGGGCGGAGGAGCGCCGGCTCGGCACCATCGAGCTGCTGCTCACCTTGCCGGTGCGGCAATCGCAGGCGGTGCTCGGCAAGTTCATCGCCGCCTGGGTGTTCTGCGGCATCGCACTGGCGCTGACGTTTCCGTTCGTCATCACCGTGAACTATCTCGGGCGGCCGGATAACGCCGTGATCGGCGCGGGTTATCTCGGCTCGTTCCTGGTCGCGGGCGCGTTCCTCTCGATCGGCGCGGCGCTGTCGGCGCTGACCAAGAACCAGGTGATCGCCTTCGTGCTGACGGTCGCGATCTGCTTCCTGTTCGCCGTCAGCTCCTATCCCGTGGTGATCGACTTCCTGAGCCAGAACGTGCCGGCGCTGGCCGAAGCCGCGCGGCACATGAGCATCAGCGAACGCTTCCAGCCGTTCACGCAGGGGCTCATCGCGGCGCGCGACCTGATTTACTTCGGTTCCTTCATCGTGTTCTGGCTGTTTCTGAACACCATCATCCTCGAACATCGGAAGGCCGCCTGACGATGCGTCGCGTCTGGTACTCGATCATCGGCGTGATCGCCGTCGCCGCCATTCTCGCGGGCATCAACCTGCTCGCCAACACGCGTCTCGCCAATGCGCAGATCGACGTGACGCAAGGCCACGTCTACACGCTCTCGCAAGGGCACGCGCGCGATCCTGGCCAAGCTCAAGGACCCGATCACGCTGCGGCTGTTCTATTCGCCGCAGCTCGGCGCGCGGGTGCCGAGCTACGGCAGCTACGCCGATCGCGTGCGCGAGCTGCTGACGACGTATGCGCGGGATTCGCACGGCAAGCTGAAGCTCGAATTCTACAACCCCGAGCCGTTCAGCGACGTCGAGGACCGCGCGATGGCGTACGGCTTGCAGGGCGTGCCGCTGGATCGTGCCGGCGAACAGGTCTATTTCGGGCTGGTCGGCAGCAACCTGCTGGACGATGTCCGCACCGTTCCGTTCCTGGACCAGAGCCGCGAGCGCTTCCTGGAATACGACCTGACGCGGCTGATCTACGACCTGTCCAGCCCGAAGAAGCCCGTCGTCGGCGTGATGTCGTCGCTGCCGCTCGAGGGCAATCCGCAAATGATGATGCGGATGGGCGCGCATTCCGGCCGGCCCTGGGTTTCCATGCTGCAGCTTCGCCAGGCCTTCACGGTACGCGACGTGCCGCTGACTACCTGGACGATCGATCCGGACATCCAGGTGCTTTTGGTCGCGCAGGCGCAGCATCTGTCGCAAGCCGCGCAATACGCGATCGACCAGTTCGTCATGCGCGGCGGGCGGCTGATGGTGATGGTCGACCCGGAAAGCGAGGCGCAGTTCAGCCAGCCCCGCATGAACGGCATGCCGCAAACCGACGTGTCCTCGGATTTGCACAAGCTGTTCGCGGCCTGGGGCATCGTTTACCATCCGAACGAGGTCGTCGGCGACATGAACGGCGCCTGGCGCATCCGCGCCACCCCGGGCGACCGGCTCGCGTCGGTCGATTATCTGCCGTGGTTCAACATCCGCGACGGCATCAATCACAACGACCCGGCCACCGCCGATCTCACCCAGGTCACGGTCGCCGCCCCCGGGTTCCTGGCCAAGAAACCGGGCGCCGATATCGCGTTCACGCCGATCCTGTCCTCGAGCAAGCAGTCCGGCCTGATCCCGGTGGAGAAGCTGCGCACGGGGACCGATCCGGCGACCTTGCTCGCCGACTTCAAGCCCTCCGGCGGGCCGCGCGTGATCGCCGCGCGGGTGCGGGGCGTGCTGAAATCGGCGTTCACCGGCCCGCCCGAGCCGGCCAAGGGGCAGAAGCGCCCGGCGGGGCTGCCAACCTTCATCGCCCAGACCAAGGGCCCGGCGAATCTCGTGGTGGTCGCCGACAGCGATATTTTGGCCGACCGGTTCTGGGTGCACGTGCAGAACTTCTTCGGCCAGGAGCAGGCGACGCCGTTCAGCGACAACGGCGCGCTGGTCGCCAACCTGGTGGGCACCCTGGCCGGCGGCGACGCGCTGATCGGGCTGCGCGGGCGCGGCGTGGCGGAGCGGCCGTTCACGGTGGTGGAGAACATCCAGCACCGCGCCGAGGCGCGCTTCCGCCAGACCCAGCAGAACCTGCAGACGCACCTGAAGGAGACGCAGCGGCGGCTGTCCGAGCTGCGCCAGGGCAGCGGACAGAGCGGCGTTTCGGCCGCAGTGCTGACCCCGGCGCAGCAGGCGGCGATCACCCAGGTCAGCCACGAGATCGTCGATACGCGGCGGCAGTTGCGCAACGTGCAATTCGACCTGCGGCGCGACATCGACCGGCTGAAGACCGAGCTGCGACTGTTCGATGTCGCGCTGGTGCCCGCCATCCTGGCCCTATTGGCGATGATCCTCGGCTTCGTCCGGATGCGCCGCCGCGCCGTGGCCCACGCCTGAGGAGCCGCCGTTCATGAAGCCTCGTACCACGCTCGTTCTCGCGGTGCTCGCGGTGCTGGTTGTCGGCGCCGGCTGGTATTTCGGCGCGCGCACCACCCGGCCGAGCGTCGATAGCGTCGCCACGGCCGGGCAGCCGGCGTTCCCGAACGTCGCGCCCAGGCTGCAGAACGCCGCCATGGTGGAAATGACCCATCAGGGCAGCACGATCATGCTCAAGCGGACCGGCAATGTCTGGGGCGTCGTCGAGGACGAAGGCTATCCCGCGAAGCCCGGCAAGGTGCACGACCTGCTGGTGGGGTTGGCCGAACTCCGGCTGGCCGAGCCACGCACCGCCAATCCGGCGATGTACGATCGCCTCGGCGTGGAAAAACCCGGACCGAAGGCCGATTCCACGCTGGTCTCGGTCAGCGACAAGGCCGGCAAGCCGATCCTCTCGTTGATCGTCGGGCACAGCCGGACGCGCGGGATGCCCAACCTGCCGGATCAGATTTACGTGCGCCGGCCCGGGGAGGCGCAGTCGTGGCTCGCGGAGGGCCGGCTGCCGCTGGAAGACGATGCGCTGATGTGGCTGGAGCGCGAGATCCTCAACATCGATCACGGCAAGATCGCCCGCGTAGTGTCCGATCGGCCGGGGCAGCCGAAGATCGTGCTGGTGCGCGCGGGTGACAAGCTCGCGATGAAGCAGCCGGCCGATCACCCGAAGCTCGACCCGGCGAAGGTCGGGGACGTGCAGCAGGCGCTGGAGCTGCTGAGTTTCCTGCGCGTGCGGCCGGCCGGGAAGATGCCCGGCAGCGAGTTGGGGCACAGCCGGTTCACGACCTCCGACGGCATGACCGTGAACGTGACCGTCACCGAGAAAGGCAACGAGGTCTGGGCCCGTTTCGCCGCCGCGGGCGAGGGGGCCGCCAAGCCGGAGGCCGAGAAGCTCGAGGGCCGGCTGAAGGGCTGGATCTACGAACTTGGCGGCTGGAAGGAAAAGGCGCTGGTCCCGGCGATGGACGATCTGAAGGCGCCGACACCCAAGCCCGCAGTCGCGAAGACGGTGGCGCCGGCCAAGCCGGCGTCGGCGCCGCCCGCCGTGACGAGCGCCCCAGCGACGACCGCCCCAGCGACGAGCGCGACGACCACGGCGGCTCCGGCCAAGGCGCCACCATCGCCGGTGCGACGAGCGCGCCGGCAAAGGCCCAGGCGCCATCCACGCCGGTGGTCGTGAAGACGGCGGCGCCCGCGCCGGCCAACGCCGGCACCGCGTCCACCGTCGCGAGCCCGACCCCGACCGCGGCAGCGCCGGCCAAGGCGCCGTCGACGCCGGTCTCGACGCGTTCGGCGGCGCCGACAGAAGCCCCAGCGTCCTCCGCTCCCGGCGGCTCTGCCGCTGCTGGCCCCGGAACATCATCGGCCGAACCCGCACACGCCGCGAGCACGGCGCCTGGTTCGGCCACTCCGGCGGCGGCTACCGACCCCTCGGCGGCGTCCAAGCCGGCCGAAATCCGCGCCGCCGCCCGCGCCGGTCCCAGCCGCGACATCGCCATCCGCCGCGCCCAAGTGAGGCGGCGCGGAATGTTGGCGCTCGGGTGAGCGATGATCGGCGCGGCCGGGAATATCCGCCGCGCCCGATCGTCGGGATCGGCGTCGCGGTGTTGCGGCCGGATGCCGTGCTGCTGGTCCGGCGCGGCCGCGCGCCGTCGCTAGGGGCCTGGAGCCTGCCCGGCGGCGGGCAAATTCTCGGCGAAACCGCGGAGCAAGCCGCTCGGCGCGAACTCGCCGAGGAGACCGGCCTGCAGGTCGGCGATCTCATCCTGGCCGCCAATGTCGACAGCATCCACCGCGACGCGGAGGGGCGGGTGCGGTTTCACTACACGATCCTCGATTTCGCCGCGCGCTGGTCGGGCGGGGAGCCCAGGGCGGGCTCGGACGTCACTGCGGCCGCGTGGGTACGGTTCGACCAGTTCGACGACTACGAACTCTGGAGCGAGGCGCGGCGGGTGGTCGGGCTGGCGCGGCGCCTGCTGTTCGACCCGCCGACGGCCGGCTCAGCTCCGCCGCCGCCGTGAGCGGGACGTGGTACCGGTCGAGGCCACCGAGGTCGCGGCGCCGGCGATCACCACGCCGAAACAGGCCGGCAGCAGCCAGGCCGGCCGGATCAGCAGCGGGGTGGCCAGGTGCGGCCAGATCCAGGGCGACAGATGGACGTTCGCCAAGTTCTGCAAGCGGCCGACGAGCCCGCTGTCGAGCATCGCCAATCCCGCCGAGAGCGGCATATCCGGCGGGAACACCGTGGCGATGGTGAACGCGGCCACGAGCAGGGTCGCCGCCAGGACGGCAAGGATTCGGGTTACGATCACGGATAGGCCCACCCGGTCATGCTGCTGCCTTGTGTATGCTGCCCTATATATGGAGAGCCGCTGTCGCGGGCCATAGCCGCCTCAGGCCGAGTTCCCGCGCAGCCATCGGCGTCGCTACCCGCCCTTACGCTGCAAAGCGGCGACGTAACCGCGGTTCCAGGTCGGGCTGATCAGGACTTCGTTGATGCAGACATGCGGCGGCAGGCAGGCGATGTAGCGGATGAGGTCGGCGCAGTCCTCCGGCTGAACCATCCTTGCCCGCTCCTCCGCGCTCACCGGCACCGGCCGCTTGTCGAGGATGGGCGTCGCGACCTCGCCCGGGCAGAGCGCGCAGGAGCGGATGCCGTTGACGCATTCCTCCATGTTGATGCTGTGGCTCATCGCGACCATGCCGTGCTTGGCCGCGGTATAGGCGGGACCGCTGAGCGGGCCGACGAACCGCCCGGCGAGCGAGGCGGTGTGGATCAGTAGCCCGTCCTGCTGCGCGCGCATGATCGGCAGGACCGCGATCGAGCAGTAGAAGGCGGCGTTCAGGTCGGCCCCGATCACCGCGTCCACGCCTTCCGGCTTGAGGCGCGACCATTCGCGTTCGACGATGTTCAGGCCGGCGTTGTTGACCAGGATGTCCAGCCGGCCGAACCGCTGGCCGATCGCGGCGGCGATGCGATCGACCGCGGCGGATTGGGCGAGGTCCGCGGGCTCCACCGTGGCCGTGCCCCCGGCCGCCGCGATACGATCGGCCACGCGCTGCAATGCGTCGGCGCGCCGCCCGGTCAGCACCACGCGCGCGCCTTCCCCGGCGAGCGCGACGGCCGCCGCTTCGCCGATGCCGCTGCCCGCCCCGGTGACCCAGGCGACCTTTCCCGCGAGCCTGTTCAAGCCGATCCCTCCCACCGTTTGCCCGACGCGTTCTTCGCGAAGTCTTAACCCGCGCGCCCCCGAATAGTCGATCAGCGATGCCGGGCCGGGAGCGCCGGCACGGGGGAGCTTATTCGTGGAAACGGAGCGCGGGCGCGCCACGCCGGGAGCGCCGCATCTCGCGCCGCATGCCGACGGGGCATGGCTGGGCCGGAGAACCGCTGTTCTGGCGCTCGCGGCCTTGCTGGCCGCATGGCAGCGGCCGGGCCATGCCGCGCCGCTTGCGGACGCGCCGAACGCGCGCGGCAATGGCGATTGCGCCGAGGCGGCGGCGCGCGCGGCGCAGGCCTGGGACTTGCCGGAGGGCCTGCTGCTGGCCATCGGACGCGCCGAAACCGGACGTGTCGATCCGGCGAGCGGGCGGCTCGAACCGTTTCCGTTTGCGGTCGATGCCGCCGGCGACGGACGCTATTTCGACTCGGCCGACGCGGCGATCGCTTATGTGCGAGACCGGCGGGCGCGCGGCGTGCGCTCCATCGATGTCGGATGTTTTCAAGTGAATCTGGCGCATCACCCCGGCGCGTTCATGTCGTTGCGCGAGGCGTTCGATCCCACCGCCAACGCGATGGCCGCGGCGCGGTTTCTGGCCGACTTGCATCGCCATCGGGGTGACTGGCCGTCGGCGGTCGCGCTGTATCACTCGGCGACCCCCGCGCTTGGCCAAGCGTATCGCATGCGGGTCGAGGCGCTGCGGAAAGACGGCGGCGGCAGCTCGCTCGCGGCGCGCGGCGGTTCCTTGCGGATGGCGGGGCGGATGGCAGGCGGACGCGATCCCGTCGTCGCGCTGCTGGCCCCGGGCGCGGCCGGCATCGCGGTATTCACGCCGTCGCGCAGTTCGGCTCCCGCCGCTTGGATGCGCCGCCACGCCCGCTTCCTCCCACGTGTGTTCAGGCCCGAATAAATAACCGCGACAAGCGCGCCCTCTTAACGAGATTTAAAGCTTCATCATGCATGGATAAGCCCCAGCGCGAAACTCCAGGTCATGCCGTTTTTGCCGGACGATCGCGCGGATTACGAACCGGAGCAACTCGCGCGAGGTACTCGCGCATGCAAATGAGGCTTATCGATGGTCGAATATCTTAGGGCTTGGCTCGCGTTGAAAACCGACACCCGTGCCGTGACGGCCATGGAATATGCGCTGATCGGCAGCCTGATCGCGGTGGTGATCATCGCGGCGCTGACCACGCTCGGCGGCAACATCGGCAATACGTTCAACACGATTGCGAGCAGCCTCTAGCTGATCGGCGGTTCCGCCACTCACCTCGCGGAAACACCCACTGGGCGGGCAGGGCACCCACTCGCCGTACTGCCGGCCCAAGCCGGGTTCACTCCAAAACGGGTGCTCCGATGCTGGAGTTCGTGATCGCTACGACAAGTCCGGCGCTGCTGGCCACGAGCTGTCTGTTGCTGCTCCTGGCCGGCGCATCGGATGTCGCGACCCGACGGGTTCCGAACTGGCTATCCTTATGCCTCGTCGCGATCGGCGTCGCGCTGCATTTGCAGTGGCATGATCTGCTGGCCGGTCTCCTGTCCGCCATGGCCGTGTTCGTGCTCGGGGCCGTGTGTTGGCGGCGCGGTTGGCTCGGCGGTGGCGACGTCAAGCTGCTGGCGGCCGCGGCGCTGCTGGTCGCGCCATACCGGGTTCCGAGCCTGATGCTCGCCGTATCGCTGGCGGGCGGCCTGCTCGCGCTCGCCTACCTCTTGCTCCGGGCCACGCTGCCCGGATCGGCGGCCCCGGTCGCGGCCGAATCGAAGACGCGGCACCGGGCGGGACCGCTGCCGCTGCTCTCGCGCATCATCCGGATCGAGCACTGGCGCATCCGGCGTGGCGCGCCGCTGCCTTACGCGTCCGCGATTTTCGCCGGCGTCATCTTCATGCTTCTGAGTAACTGAGGACAAAATGTTGCTGCGCATCGCCCTGTTCGCGCTCCTGGCCGTCGGCCTGGCCGGCTTCGGCGCGGTTGCCTGGATCAGGTACCCGGCCGCCGGCTCCGCCGCAGACAGCCGCGGCGGCAGCGGACGGCGAGGTCAAGGTGAAGGTGCTCGTCGCGGCGCGGCAACTGCGCGCCGGGAGTTTGCTCAAGCCGGAGGATATCGGGGCCGGCGCGCTGGCGCAGTCGAAGGTTCCCGAGGGCGCCATTCCGGATGTGCCGCAGCAGCGCGCGGAGTTCGTGGGCGCGATGGTGCGCCGCGGCTTGCGGCCGGGCGACCCGATCCTGCCCTCCGATGTCTTGCGGCCGGGCGACCATGGGTTCCTTGCCGCCGTACTGGGCCCGAACATGCGCGCGATCACGGTTGGCGTCGACATGATCAGCGGCAGCGCCGGACTGATCTGGCCCGGCGATCGTGTCGACCTCATTCTGACCCAGGCGATGGACACGCCGACGCTTCCCTCCGGACGCCGATTGGCCGCCGAAACGGTTTTGGCCAATATCCGCGTGATCGCCGTCGATCAGCGTCTCGTCGAAGGGGCGTCACCGGAGGCGGGCGACCGGAAGACTGCCCGCACGGTTACCTTGGAAGTGACGTCCGAGCAGGCGGAGCGTGTGTCGGTGGCGGCGCGGCTCGGGCACCTCTCGCTGGTGGTCCGTTCCGCCGACCAGACCGCGACGGCGGGGCCGAACAATCCCGTCCAGCCCCCCGCGAGGGCGGTGACCTGGGCCGGCGACGTGTCCCCGGCGCTCACGCTCAACAACCCTGCTCGCGGCGTTCCCAATACGGTGCGCGTGTTCCAGGGCGCTTCCGATGGAAAGGAATTCCATTTCTGATGGCAAAATTCCTGCCGGCTTTGGCTGCCGTGCTGATGCTCGCGCAGACGTCTGCCCAAGCTCAGCAAATCACCAGACCCGCGACGCAACCGGCTCCCACGGCGATAGCGGTACCGCGAGCGGAGCCGCCGGCGATCCCGCAAGCGCCGGTGCCACAGCCGCAGCATCGGTCGATCCAGCTCGAATCCGGCTCCGGGCAGGTGCTCGCGCTCGGCGCGCCGGTGGCGAGCCTGTTTGCCGCCGATCCAAAAATCGCCGAGGTCCGGCCGGCGAGCCCGAGCAGCCTGTTCGTGTTCGGCGTGGCGCCGGGGCGGACGACGATCGCCGCCCTCGACGCCGCCGGCCATCCCATCGCCGAATACGACGTGACGGTACGGCCGTCGGCGTTTGGCGCGGCCGAGGCGCAGCAAGCGATTTATCGGCTGATGCCGGGACGTGGCGTTCAGGTCCGGCAATCGGCGAGCGGATTGGTGTTGACCGGCGCGGTCGCGACGCCGGCGGAAGCGGAGCGGGCGGTCGCGATCGCGCGCGGCTACCTGTCGGCGAACCAGAAGCTCGACAACCGCTTGACCGTCCTGTCCGCCATTCAGGTCAATCTGCGGGTGCGGGTCGCGGAAATGTCGCGCGCGATCACGCGGGAGCTCGGCGTGAATTGGCAGGCCTTGGGCAATATCGGGAAATATTCCATCAACTTTCTGACCAACAATCCACTCGCCGCGTCGAGCCACCTCGGCGGCCTCCCTCGCCGGCAGCTATCTCAACAAAGGCGCCGATGTGAACACGATCATCGACGCGTTGGCGCAGGATAATCTCGTGCACGTGCTGGCCGAGCCAAATCTGACGACCATGAGCGGACAGACGGCGAGCTTTCTGGTCGGGGGCGAATTCCCGATACCGATTGCTCAGTCGCTCGGCACGGTATCGGTGCAGTTTCAGCAATTCGGGGTGTCGCTCTCCTTCGTGCCGACCGTTTTGAGTTCAGGGCGGATCAATCTGCATGTTCGTCCCGAAGTGAGTCAGCTGTCCAACCAGGGGGCGGTGCAGCTTTCGGCGGGCAATTCCAGCATCGCCATCCCCGCGCTGACGATCAGACGGGCCGACACGACCGTCGAGCTGGGTAGCGGCCAGAGCTTCGCCATCGCCGGTCTGCTGCAGGACAGCATCACGCAAACGGACAGCGGATTGCCTTGGCTCGGCGAGGTGCCGATTCTCGGAGCCCTGTTCCGCTCGTCCAGCTTCCAGCGCAACGAGACCGAGCTGGTTATCGTCGTAACGCCATACATCGTTCACCCCATGAGCAATCCGTCGGATGTGCATCTGCCAACCGATGGTTGGGGGGTTCCCAACGACGTCGAACGGATCCTCCTGATGCGCCAAAGCTCCCGGCTTCCCCCGTCGGCGCCAATTCGCGTGCCCGGCGATGCCGGATTCGTCCTGCAATAACCGGAAGGCGAGCGATCATGCGTGAACATCGATTCAGGAAGGTGCTGATATTGTTCGCGGTAACCGGCGTCGGCGCCTGCCAGGCTCCGGATCCCTATGGTGAACCGGCTAAATGGACGTTCAGCGGCGTCAACAACGCGAACCTCGCCGCGATGGTCGATAATCCGATGGATTTGGTGCACGGACGGAGCGAGAGCCACGTCCCCGGACAATCGGCGGTGATTCCCATCATCCGGCTGCGACGGGACCAGGTGAAGACCTTGCCCAGTACCTGAAACGACCCAGACCCTCGGTACGGGCAGCAGTACCGGCGGCCAATCCGGCGGCGTGCCGGCGCAGGTGCAATAGTGCCCGACGATATCAGCGTCCCGATCAGGAACGAGGGGGGCGCATCCGGACGGGCAGATCGCTTGCCGCTTCTGGCGTTCGTAGCGGATCCCGATACCGAAGCGGTGTTGCGGGAAGCCCTGCTCGAAATTATGCCCGCCGGGGTCGACGTCCGGCGTGGCAATATCCGTACCGCCAACGCCGCGATGCAAAAAATGCCGACTCCGCGCACGCTCATCGTCGATGTGAGCGGCGAGGATCAGCCGCTGGTGCAGCTCGGCGACCTCTCGCACGTGGTGGAGCCCGACGTTCGCGTGCTGGTGATCGGTGACCGTCAGGACGTCACGTTCTACCGCCACGTCACGCGCGGGCTCGGCGTGATGGAATACCTCTACAAGCCGCTGACGCGCGACATGGTGGCGCGCTATTTCGGGCCGCTGATCACGCGACAGGCGGCGCCGCAGGAAAGCGTCCACGGCGGTTTTGTCATTACCATCACGGGTGCGCGTGGCGGCGTCGGCGCCACCACGGTCGCCGCCCACCTCGCCTGGCATTTCGGAATCACTTCGCGTCAGCACACGGTCCTGCTCGACCCCGATCTGCACATGGGCAGCGCCGCGATGCTGCTCGACGCCAAGACCAGCCCCGGCCTGCGCACCGCGCTGGAGACGCCGCAGCGGATCGACGAACTGTTCGTCGAGCGCGTCGCCCAGCCGGTTTCGGGTCGGCTCAATCTCTTGGCCGGCGAGGAACCGCTGACGGATCAACCGAATTTCGCGCCCGGCGCCGCGGAGCGGCTGCTCGAAGCGCTGCGGCGGCGTTACAATCTGATCGTCGCCGACGTGCCGTTCGCGCCGATGCAGATCAATCGGGATCTGCTGGAATCCGCCAAACAGCGGGTCATCGTCCTCACCCCGACGCTGGTCGGGGTGCGGGACACGCTGCGGCTGCTGGCGCTGCCGAACGGGCCGATGCAGGCGCGGCGCGCCGTGGTCGTGCTCAATCGATCGGGCATGGTGGGTGGTTTGACGCGAAATCAGGTGGAAGACGCGTTGAAATTGCGGATCGATGTGGCGATCCCCGATTTGCCACGCCGGATCGGCAAGGCAGCGACCATGGGCGCGCCCCTCACCGCCATGCGCGGCCCGTTCCAGAGCGCGATCGCCGACCTCGCGCGCGAGGTCGCGGCGGTGCGCGCGCTCGCGATGCCGAGCGAGCAAGCCGCCGAGCCGACGCGGGCGACCAGCCGCCATTGGAGCCTGTTCGGAGGGCGCGCGTGAGATGAACACGGCTGCACCCGCCTTTGGCCGCCGTCGCCTGGACTCGGAGCCGGACGAAGCGCCGCGGGCGCGGCCCGCGGCGCCCTTGGGTGAGGCGGCGGCGGCGGCGCCGCTGTCGGCACGAATGGCCGAATTGGGCGCGCTTTGCCTGGCACAACTCGATCCAGCGGTCATCGCCAACATGCCGGCCGACCGGCTCACGCCCGAGGTCGAGCGCCTGATCTCCGAACTCGCGACCGAGCGGCGAATCCAACTGAACGGCCAGGAGCAGCGGGAACTGGCCCGCGAACTGGTGCACGACATGCTCGGGCTGGGGCCGCTGGAGCCGCTGCTCGAAGACGAAAGCATCGCTGACATCATGGTGAACGGCCCTTCGCGGGTGTTTGTCGAGCGGCGCGGAAAGGTTGTGCTGTCTTCGGTTCGCTTCCGCGACGAGATGCATGTGATCAACATCTGCCAGCGCATCGCCGCCGCGGTCGGCCGCCGCGTCGACGAATCCAGTCCGATGGTCGACGCGCGGCTCAAGGACGGATCGCGCGTCAATATTGTCCTGAGGCCGCTCGCGCTGGATGGGCCGTACGTGTCGATCCGCAAATTCGCTCGCCGGGTCATCGATTTCCCCACACTCATTCAGTTCGGCTCGCTCACTCCGCCGGTTGCGCGCGTGCTGGAGGTCGCCGCGCAAGCGCGTTTGAACGTCATCATTTCGGGCGGCACCGGGTCGGGCAAGACGACGTTGATGAACGCCATGTCGCTGCTGATCGACCACGGCGAGCGGATCGTGACCATCGAGGACGCGGCGGAACTGCAACTCCAGCAGCCGCACGTCGTGCGTCTGGAGACCCGGCCGCCGAGCCTCGAGGGGCGGGGCGAGGTCACCCAGCGCGATCTGGTGCGCAACGCGCTCCGGATGCGGCCCGACCGGATCATCGTCGGGGAGGTGCGCAGCGGCGAGGCGTTCGACATGCTGCAGGCCATGAACACCGGCCACGACGGCAGCATGTCGACCATTCACGCCAACAACACGCGCGACGCGCTCACCCGTATCGAAAACATGGTGCAGATGGGCAACATGGGCCTGCCGGCGCGCGCCATCCGCCAGCAGATCGTGGGCGCCGTGGACGTGATCGTACAGGTCGAGCGCCACCGCGACGGCACGCGGCGGGTAACTCAGGTCACCGAAGTCTGCGGCATGGAAGGCGAAGTGGTCATTCTGAACGATATCTTCCAATTCGAGGTCGAGGGCGAAACCACGGACGGACGGCTGTACGGCCATTACGACGTGAACCGGTCGCGTCCGAGTTTCTTCGATCGGCTGGGCTATTTCGGCCTGCAGCGAGCGTGGAACACCGCCATCGGCGAGGCCGACCGGTGACGCGCGAGGAATCGCTCAAATACCTGCTCGCGGCCTTCGCCGGCCTGTCGGGCCTCGGTCTCAGCAGCATGCTGCTGTTGCAGGCGCACGAGCAACAACAGAAATTCCGAGACCGCGTCGCGCGATCAGTGGGGCCGCATCGACGCGTTCGCGCGGAGCAGGCAGTCAGCCTGGTCCGCAGCGGGAGCGCGCTGGACGCCGCCAGCTTGCGGCTGCGCGCCGCAAAGCTGTTCGGGTTCAATCCGGAACGACAAAGCCGCTATCCGGTGCGGTGGTGGGTGGTGCTTGGCGTCACGCTGGTCGTCGCACGCGTGGCGATCGGATTGGCGGCCGCCTTGCTCGGCATGTGGGCATATCTGCTGCTGCCGCCGGTCTGGGTCTGGCTGAGCCGGCAGGTTTTCCATTGGTCCGAGCGACGCTATTCCGACACGCTATTCCGACAATTTCCCGACGCCCTCGCGATGATCGTGCGTGCGGTCCGCATCGGCATTCCGGTAGGCGAATCGATCCATGTGTTGGCGCGGGAAGGTCCCGACCCGACGGCGCAGGAGTTCAAGATACTGAGCGATCAAATCAGGCTCGGCGTACCGCTCGACGAAGCGTTGATCCAGGTCGCGAGCAACACCGACCTCCGAGAATATCGCTTCTTCGCGACGGCGCTGTCGCTGCAGAAGCAGTCAGGCGGCGGGCTCACCGAGACATTGGAGAATCTGGCCGAGGTCATTCGCAAGCGAGTTGCCGCCCGCAGCCGCGCGCGCGCGCTGGCCTCGGAGGCGAATACCAGCGCCGCGATCCTGGCCGCGATGCCGGTCCTCACCGGCGGCGGGCTATGGCTCGTCAATCCCAGCTATATTTATTTCCTGTTCAATGATCCTGGCGGCCAACGACTTCTTGCGCTGGCGGTCATACTGCTGGGCACCGGAATTACGATCATGCGTTACATGATTCGAAAGACACTGTCGTGACACGTGACTATATGCTTCTGGCGATTTTCGTCGTCGTCGTCGTCATGATCGCCGTGGGCTTTCTCCTGCTTCGGCAAATCGAGAGTCATGAGCGGCTGATCAACCGCGTGGAACGGGCGCGCCGCGGCGCCGGTCAGGAGAGCGAAGCGGGCGAACCGAAGTACTCCTTCCTGCTGCGCGGCGTGGGCGCCATTGGCAGCGCGGTGGCGCGCAGCGGCCTGCTTTCAGCCCGGACGCTGGCGGAGTTCGAGCACACGCTGAGCGTGTCGGGTTTTCGCGGCCGCCGGGGGCTGGGGGTGTTCATCGGCAGCAAGATTTTGCTGCTGATACTGTTGCCGATCGTCAGCTGGCTTCTGCTGGCCCAGACCGGGCTCGCGCCGATGCTGCGCCACCTGTTGGTGCTGGGCTCCGCCGTGGTCGGGCTGCTCGGCCCGGATTTCGTGGTCCGCCGGTTGCGGCGCCGGCATCTCGGTCTGCTGGAGCGCGGACTGCCGGATGCGCTCGATCTGCTCATCATTTGCACCGAGGCAGGGCTCAGCCTGGGTCCCGCCATTTCCCGGGTAGCCACCGAAATCCGGATAGCTCATCCGGCGGTTGCCGACGAATTGACGCTGACCGCGAACGAGTTGCGCGTTACCTCCGACAGCCGCGCCGCGCTGTTCAACGCAGCCACGAGAACCGGTCTCGACGGCATGAAGCGCGTGGCCCTGACCCTGGCCCAAAGCATTCAGTTCGGCACACCGCTGACCCAGGCGCTGCGCACGCTCTCAGCGGAGATGCGGCAGGAGATGTTGACCCGCTTCGAGGCCAGCGCGGCGCGGCTGCCGGTGTTACTCACGGTGCCGATGATCGTGTTCATTCTGCCCTGTGTGTTCCTGATCGTCGGTGGTCCCGCGATCCTGCAACTGCTTATCGTCCTGAAAAAATGAGGAAGAAGCCAATGCGGATCTGGATTCTGCTGCTGTGTTCCGCGGTGACGGCCTGCGGCGGCGCGGGTGCCGCGCGTGCGCCGCTGAGCATCAGCAGCGCGCCATCGAGCAGCCCGCCGCTCAGCAAAGGCGCCAGCCTGCGGGTGGCGGACGCGGCACTGGCCGGCGGGGCGCCTGGAATGGCGCTGAACGTTGCGCGGGAGGTTCTGGCCAAGCACCCCGACGATGCCGTCGCCGTGGTGCGCGAGGCCGACGCGCTGTTCGCGATGCGCCGGATCCCGGAGGCCACGCGCGTCTATCAACGGGCATTGCGAATGGATCCGCGCAACATCGAGGCCAAGCTGGGGCTGGGTCGGACCCGCATCAGGACCGATCCGGCCGGCGCGGAAGCCATGTTTCTGCAGGTTCTCGCGGCCGATCCAACCAACGCCGCGGCGATGAACGACCTGGGCATCGCGCGCGACCTGCAGGGCCGGCACGCCGCGGCGCAGGAAGCCTACACGAAGGCGGCGGCGCTGGCGCCGGAAATGACCGCCGCGCAGGTGAACCTCGGCCTTTCGTTGGCGCTTTCGGGTCACGGCAACCGAGCCCTGGAAATCCTCCGGCCGTTGGCGGCGAATCCCGAGGCGACCCCGCGCGTGCGGCAGGACCTCGCGGTCGCCTTGATGGCGGCCGGCGACGATCAGGGCGCCCGCCGGGTGCTGGGCGCGGATATGAGCGAGGCGCAGGTGGCCGATGTGCTCTCCGGCTATGCTCGCCTGCGGCCCTCGGCCTCCACCCGCACAAACTAGCAGAGCGTTTCCAAAAACCGACTCCTATCACGCGGCCTCGGCGATCTTGTAGGTCCAGGTATGGATGACAGGGTCGCGGTTGAGATCGTCGAGGTAGGCGAGAATCCTGGTTTTGAGTTCAGCTTTGGACGCGACGCGGATGTGTCTGTCAATGCCGGTTGAATTCTCCCCGAAAGCGCCGGTTGAAAATTCCCCACTTTGTTGCGGGATCAGTCTCGTCCGTAACCTCGGGGCGGCTCGATATCGGCTAGGGCCTGGAGATCGAGATCGACGATGGCCTGCAGCCCCTCGGCGGTCGGCGTGTCGCGCAATCCATCAGGAATTGTATCGGCCCAGGCAGCGTATTCGGCCTGAAGCGCGAGCAGCACGGCGACGGCATCGTTCCATCGCTGCGGCCGGCTGCGTCGGTCAGCAGGCCGCCTGTATAGGATGGAGGGAGCGGCTTGCGGAATTTCTTGGCGGGCGCGGTAGCGCGCTTGCCGCTCGGCGCCGCTGAGCGCGTTCTCACCTTGCGGGCGTCGGCCTCTGGGCATGGTCTGATTTCCGTTACGTGACGCAATACAATGGCGATGGCGCTGGTTGCTCAGGCCGGCGTTGCGGGTGTCGATGCCGTCTTCGGTGGTCTGCCGCGGCGACGGGGCGTCTCAGCGAACGGCGCGCTCGAGCGCTGGGCTGCCGGGAGCAGGTCGGCGTGTTGGCGCAGGCGGTAGCTGGAGCCCTCGATTTGAATGACGACCGCATGATGCAGCAACCGATCGAGCAGCGCGGTGGCGATGACCGGGTCACCGAACACCTGGCCCCATTCCGAGAAACCTCGGTTGCTGGTCAGGATCATGGCGCCACGCTCGTAGCGGGCGTTGACCAACTGAAACAGCAGATTGCCGGCGGTGGCCCCAAGGGTCAGATAGCCGATTTCATCAATGATCAGCAGTTGGGCGCGGCAGAGATAACGGATGCGCTCACGTAGGCGCCCCTCGCGATCCGCCTTGGCCAGACTGTCGATGATGTCGGCCAAGGGCGAGAAGTAGACGCTGCGGCCGGCGCGGATCGCCTCGACGCCGAGAGCGACGGCGAGGTGCGATTTCCCCGTTCCCGATTGCCCGATCAGATGAACCACCTCATGGCGATCGATGAAATCGAGCCCGGCCAATGCCATGATGCGGTTGCGGTCGAGCGAGGGCTGGAACAAGAAGTCGAACCCAGTCAGCGTCTTGACCGTCGTTAACCGCGCCATCTGCAGCGCCGCCTTGATCCGGCGGCCCTCGCGGATGGTGAACTCCTCCGCAAGCAGGATGTCGATCGCCTCGATCGGGCTGATCTGGCCCTGCTCGATCTGCTGGACGACGGCGTCGAGCGCCTCCAGAGCGCGCGGCATGCGCAGGCCAATCAGGTTCTGGCGGATCCGCTCGATGGGAGTGTCGAGCTGCATCGCTGGCTTCATGCCGCAGCCTCATCAGCCGCGAGACGTTTGCCCACGGCGTCGTAGAACGTCAGAGGCCGCAGGGAAACGACGTCGCCGGATCGGCCGGGGGCCGGACCTTGCCGCCCCGTCTGGCTGTTGGCAGGTGGCGGCGCGCTGCGGTGGCCGGCGATGATGCGGCGCTGGCCGCGTCCGTCCATCACCGGGTGAACAGCAATGACCCGGCCATCCTCGAGGATGCGAACCTCATCTGCCATGCTGTGCACCTCGACGGGTCGGCGACGGGTCGTGTCGGGCACGCTGTAGAGATTGCCGCCCACAGAGATCATGCCGTCCTTGGTGATGCGCCGCTCGAGCCGCAACACGGCTTGGAACGGGCCGGCTGGCAACTTCTGCAGGCTGGGCTGCTCCTCGGCAAAGTGTTCGCCGACCACGCGCCGAGTTGTCGTGTGCGTGCGCACGTTGGCGACCTTGTCCAGCCATTGCCCGAGTTGAGCATTGAGGTCGGCGAGGTTACGGAAGCTGCTGCCGAGGAAGAAATCCTCTCGGACATAGCGGAACGGTCGCTCTACTTTTCCCTTTGTTTTCGCTCGATAAGCCTTGCAGGCTTTCGGGATGTAACCGTAGTGGCGGGCGAACTCGATCAGAGTGCGATTATAGATGATGTGGCCGGCCTCGGGGTCCTCACGACTGAACACGGTTTTCATCCGGTCGTAGAGGATCTCGGCCGGCGCGCCGCCGAGCGCCTCGAAGGCGGCCGCGTGGCAGCGCAATACCGCCGGCATGTCCTGATGCACCACGAACCGCGCCCAGATCATTCGGCTGTGACCGAGCACAAGCGAGAACAGCCAGACCACCCGCTCGACGCCGGGCTCGTCGGTGAACACAGTACGGAATTGGGCGAAGTCGACCTGCGCTTGCCGGCCCGCCGGCGTCTCGAACCGCACCTCGAACGGCGGGGATGTAACTGGCCGAATCTCGCGCAGAAGATCGGTCAGAACCGTGTAGCCGCCCTCATAGCCCATGGCGGCAAGTTCGCGATGAAGCCGGCGCCCGGTCAGTTCGGGAACCACATCAAGCCGCTCGCGCAGATACCGCTCGAACGGCTGTAATTTCGTCACCTTGGGCTGACGCGGACCGTAAGCCGGCGGCTCAAGGCCGCTGGCAATGACCTTTCGCACCGTTTTGCGGTCCAGCCCGGTGCGGCGGGCGATCGCGGATATCCCAGCGCCTTGTCGATGCAGATCAAGGATCATCACTACCTCTCCCAGTCCGATCACCGGCCGCCCCCAATTCCTCAGGAAGACAGCTTCGACCATCGATCGCCGATCGTTCAGACGCCCAGCTCAAGCACCGCAGCGCCTCAGGCGAACTGGGGAGTTTTCAACCGGCACATCTGGGGAGTTTTCACCCGGCAGCTACAGGCGCGGCTGCTCGGCTTCCTGCCGTTGGACGAACAGGCCGAGCATGAGGTCGAGCCCTCGACGGACAGGAGGGTGGCGTGATCCTCCTGACGCCAGACCTTCGCGGCGAGGTCCTTGGCCAGCGGCAGCTTGGCAATCGTGATCTGATAGCGAATTGACCGGGCCTGCTTCTCGGTGATTTCCGCGCTCAGCAGATCGCCGATGATCCGTTGCGGCTCATGCTGCCGCTTCACTGCGGTGGCAATGATCTCGTCGAACGCGGCCTTCATGCCGTAGAGCTTCAGCTCCGACATCGCCGCCAGGATCTCGGTGCGGTCCATCACGCCGCACTCCGCAGCCGGTCGTAGCGGCCGCAGTCGGCCGCCGGCGTGACGCGCAGCCGCAGCCCATCCGGCGCCGCCACGGCGGCCGGCGCTGGCGGCTCGCGGCGGCGCGCCAGGATGTTCAGGATGACGTCGGCCGAGTGCACGCCTTCGCGCAACGCCTCCAGACAGGCGGCTTCCACCGCCGCAAGCCCGTCGCTCAGCACCGCGGAAAGGATGGTGACCATCTGACGATCGCCATCCGCCGAACCGGCGAGCTTGCGGCGTACCCGCTCCAGACCGGACGGCAAAACCCAGTTCTTGAATGGCGCGCCGTTGCGCAATGCGCCCGGTTTGCGCGCCAGCACCGGCAGTAATGCCACGGATCGAACACCGTCTGATCCCGCCCGAAACAGCGCCGATGTTCGCCCACTACCTGCCCTGCCTGCCGAAGCTCGATCCGATCGGCGTAGGCGCGCACCTCTACTGGCCGCCCGACCGCGCTTGCCGCCACCGAATAGCGATTGTTATCAAAGCGGATCAGGCAGGTCTTCGATACCGACGCAGTGATCGCATGAAATCCGTCGAAGCGACCAGGATACGGCACGAGAAAGCGCCGCTCGGCCTCGAACATCTCCCAGATCGTCCGATCGCGCAGTTCCGGATGCCGGTGCGCCCGCGCATAAGCAACACACTGATCAAGCAGCCGCAGATTCAGTTCGTCGTAGCTCTTCATCCGCAGCCGCGGCGTGAAGAACCGCTCGTGTACCAGGCCCACCTGGTTCTCGACTTGCCCCTTCTCCCACCCCGATGCCGGCGTGCAGGCAACCGGTTCAACCAGATAATGGCTGCACATCTGCAGAAAGCGGCGGTTGTAAGCGCGCTCGCGGCCGACGAAGATCGCGTCAACCGCAGTCTTCATGTTGTCGTAGATCCCGCGTGTGCAGGCGCCCTTGAACAACGCAAAAGCCCGATCGTGCGCGTCGAACACCATCTCCTGGGTCTCGCGCGGATACGCCCGCACGAACAGCATTCGGCTGTGGCACAGCCGCACCTGCGCCACTTTCACCGTCACCGTCGCGCCGTTGATCAGCACGACCTCGTGGCTCCAGTCGAACTGAAACGCCTCGCCAGGCGCAAAGCTCAGCGGCACAAACGCTTCCACCGATGTGCTCGCGTGCTCCTGCCGCCAGCCTTGCGCATAGCGGCGCACCGCGTCATAGCCGCCTTCGTAGCCCAGTCCACGCAACTGCTCGAATAGCCGGATCAGCGTCAGCCGCTCGCGCGCCGCCTTCGCCTCGTTCTCAACCAGCAACCGATCGAGACTCTCCTTCCACGGCCCGAGCCGCAGCATCGGCTGCTCGCCTCGCTCGTAGTGGAACTCGGTCGCACCCGAGCGCAACACCTTCCGCACGACCTTCCGCGACACCCGTAGATCGCGGCAGATCGCCTTGATCGACTTGCCCTCGACGA